>JAEWLS010000015.1 GCA_023457435.1 Pseudomonadota bacterium | reverse complement strand
GAGAAAGCGATTTCAGCATCTTAGCCAAAGCGCAGCGACGCTAAGTGCTAGAAATCGCAAGTGAGGGGGAGGAGCGGTCGGCCGCAAAGCATCGCACGATCTGCAGTGTTCCAGCCACGCACGACGTGGAGCGGCAAGATTTTCGCGAGATTCTATCCACACCCTCCCGACCTGCTGCATCATCCTCCCCGCCTTCGCACGGGAGGCGGGTGCGCACCGGGTATCCGGGCGAAGGCCGGTGCCGGATGGGCTGCGCAATCGGTAGCGTGGCTGGGCCTTGAGCCCTGACGTCCGGGCCTTGCGGAACCACACGCTGCCCGGCCTGCCGGGGCGTGCCGCGGGGCAAAACACCGGACGGGCGGCCGCAAGGCCGCACATACACTAACTTACGAGCGACCGACCGGCCGCCCGTCCTCCCACTCTTCGTGGGCGATCTTTCTCAATGGCCAGACGCTGCGGCGGGCGTGGCGCCGATCGGGTGCGGGCCCGCCACACTGGCCGCCGCCGGGCTCAGCGCTTGGGCGCGTTCGGCACCGACAGTGTCGCCCGCGTTCCGGGCCGGTTGTCGCGGTATTCGAGCTGGCCGCCGAGCTGGTTCACCAGCGCGTCGAGCATGCGCGAGCCAAAGCCCTTGCGGGCATTGTCGCGGCCCTTGCCGTTGTCGGATACGGTGAGCCTCAGCCCGCTCGCATGCTCCGACAGCGCCACATGCACGGGGCCGGGCCTGCCGTCATAGGCGTATTTGTTGGCGTTGATCACCAGCTCGGTCAGCACCAGGCCGAGCGAGATCGCGCGGTCGTTGCTGACGAGGACGGGATCGAGGTCGCGCGTCATCTGCGAGCTCCATTCCGGTCCCATCGATGCCGCCATCTCGTCGAGCAGCTCGTCGATGTAGCGCGCCGCATCGACGGTGCGGATCTGGTCCGACGTGTAGAGCCGCCGGTGCACCAGCGACACCGCCGCGATGCGCCGCCGCGCCTCCTCGATCGCCTGTTTGGCTGCGTCGTCCACTGCCTCGCGCGCCTGCAGGCCGAGGAAGCTCGAGACCAGCTGCAGCGAGTTCTGGACGCGATGGTTGACCTCGCCCAGCAGGTACTCGCGCTGCTGCGCCAGCGCCTCCTTCTGCTCGACAAGGATCATCAGCTCCTTGTTGAGGTCCTGGATACGCCGCGTCTGCCACAGATTCTTGACCGTCCCGGCAAGCCGCTCGGCCGCCTCCACCTCCGGCACGGTCCAGCGCCGGGCGCGGCCGCGGACCGTCTCACTCCAGGCCTCGAAGCTCGCCCGCGGCGTCAGCGCGCCGTTCGCCCCGCTCTGCTTCGCCTCGTGCGGATTGCCGGCCCAGCGCACGACTTCGGACTCCTCGGCGCGGAACCAGATCACCATCCAGGGCTCGGAGCGGGACAGCGTCATAGCAAGCATGCCGGTGGCGAGCGGCCGCCCTTCCGGCGAGACCGGCGCTTCGCCGGGCAGGGCGCGCGTCGTGTAGACCTCGCCGCTGCCGCTGCCGGCGACCCAGTCGGCTATCGGGCGGATGTCGGCGTCGGGCGGCGTGCGGCCCCACTTGGCGATCTCGCGGCTGCGGATGACGGCGACGCCGTCGCCGTCGAGCATGAGCCCGATCTCTTCGAGGTGGCGCGATATGCTGGCGTCGAGCGCCCCGCCGCGCAGCAGGAGCTCGATGATGCGGTCCTCGAAGCTGCGCAGGCGCACCCGTTCGCGGTAGGTGTCGGTGTCCTCACGCGCCTTGATCTGGCGCGACAGCCCGGAAGCAAGCGCGCGGCAGGCGGCGCGCACGTCGAGCGGGATCATGCGCGGCGTGGCGTGATGGCAGGCGATCAGCCCCCACAGCTCGCCGTCCTTGACGATCGACATCGAAGCCGACGCGCCGACGCCCATGTTCCTGAGATACTGCAGGTGCACCGGCGAGACGCTGCGCAGGCCGCAGTCGCTCATGTCGAGCGGCTCGCCGTCGTCGTCGGCGGCGCGCAGCGGCGCCGGCACGTATCCGGCGTCCGGGATGACGCGCACCAGATTGCGCACATACAGCGCCCGCGCCTGCGCCGGGATGTCGGTAGCCGGGAAATGGTGGTTCAGGAACGAGTGCTGCCCCGGCGCGAGGTCGTCGGCGATGACCTTGCCGGCGTCGTCCTCCAGGAAGCGGTATACCATCACCCGGTCGTAGCCGGTGAGCCTGCGAAACTGCTGCGCCGCGCACTCGGCAAGGCTCGCGATGCTCGGCGCGCGCTCGAAGGCTGCGGCCGCCGCCTCGAGCCGCGGCATCAGCGTCGCCGTGATCTCGCTCCATCCGGCCGGCTCGAGTTCGACGAGGATCTCGCCTTCGCTACGGTGCACGGCGACATCGAAGCTCTCCTCCGCCAGCGGCGGCATGATGCCCCGCAGCGGCCGTGTCCCCTCGCTGAGGATGCCGACGGTTACCTCGCCGAGCAGCCGCGCCAGCGGGGCGCCCGCCCAGGCCGCGACGCCCAGCCGGCCTTCGACGTCGCCGGCGGCCTTCGTCACCGTCATCGTGGCGGCGTCGACCACCAGCAGGATGCCATGCGGCTGGATCGATCCGGGGATGTGGATCGGCTCGCGATCGCATGAGATCAGGTCGCGCGCTTGAACGTTCATGGTCGCGGTCCTCCGCACAGCGTCGCTTCCGCGAAGCGGAAACCGCGGATCGCACCTTGCACCGCTTCCGCGGCGTTCGCCGCATCATCCGATGTCTCGCGCTCGAGGATTGCGAGAAAGTCGCGCCAGTGTCGCCCCGTGTCCGCGCCGTACGGGTCGAGGAACGCCAGCCGGGGATCGTCGATGCCGCGCGCTGCCAGTTGGCGCAGGATGATGCGCCCGCCGAGCGTCGAGCCCTCGATCACGTACAGCATGCCGAGTGCTTCGGCCGCCGTCGCGGGATCGGGAAACGGCGCGTGTGTCGCCGTCGGGAGGCGGCCGGCGAAAGCGTCGGCGCGCCTCGCGCTGCCGAGACCCAATGCGACGGCTGTCGGTCCGAGTGCCTCGTTGGCGGCAAGGTAGAGGTCGCCGTAGACGCGGATCGTGTCGTCACGCTGCGCCGGATCGGCAAGTCGCTCTATCGCATCGAACCGCGCCTCGAGGCGTGCATGCGCTTCGCCGGTGGCGGCGCGTATGCGGTTCAAGGTCAGCGTGTCGGAATGGGAAGAAGTCGGCTGGGCCAAATATAACAATCCTGAGGCCCCCACCTGCTTCCCTAGTAGCAACATCAGGGATTTGCCGCAATCCCGGCGGTTGGCCTACACCGGGTGCCGCATTGCGCGGGCGGCGCGCTGGGCCTGCGTCAGCTGCCATAGTGAGTGTGCGACCATGGCGGCGAGCAGCAGCGCGCCACCGATCAGGCTGTTTCGCGATGGCTCCTCTTGGAACAGCAACCACACCCATATCGGCGCGAGGACCGACTCGAGCAGGTAGAACATCGCCACCTCCGGCCCCGAGATGTATTTGGGCCCCGTCGCAAGGCAGAAGAAGGCAAGCGGCATCACCACTGCCCCGTTGAGCAGGATCCAGCCCGGCGCCTCGATGCGGAAACCCTGCTGGAGCACGATTGCCGCCGCGACCACGAATGGCAGCGCCACGGCAACGAGCGAGGTGAAGCCCATGTCGCGCCCGGTCGCGCGCGTGATTGTGATGGCGGACGCGATGAGGAAGGCGGAGCACGCCGCCAGCAGGTCGCCGGCAAGGTTACCCGTGCCGAGCGAGTCCGAGACGATGATTCCGACGCCGACGACCATCACGCCCATGGCGATCAGGGTCGACGTCTTCGGGGTTTCACGAAGGAATACCCACGAAAGCAGCGCCGCAAACATGGTGTTGAAGGCGAGGATGAAGACGACGTTCGCAGTCGACGTCAGATAGATCGCCGAGATGAAGCTGATCGACGACACGCCGTAGAGCAGCGCCACCGCGGCCCCCGGCCAGCCCGGCACCAGCGGCGGCAGCTTCGGGTCGAAGCGCTTCCACACCCACCACACCGAAAGCGCGGCGACGAAGGTGGCGGCGCAGCGCAGCATCAGGACCGACCAGGCGTCGCCTGAAGCAAGCTTGATCAGCGGCACATCGAACGTCAGCGCCATGCCGCCGACGGCCGTGAGCGCTAGCCCCTTCGCGTGGTTGGATTGCGGCTTCAACCTTCAGCCGGCAGCCACAGGTTCCGGGGCCTGCCGTTCCCAGCCGCGTCCGCCGAGGTGCTCCTGGGGTTGGAAGCGGCTCTTGTAGGCCATCTTGCGCGAGTTCGCGACCCAATAGCCCAGGTAGACATGCGGCAATCCGAGGGAGCGTGTGCGCTCGATGTGGTCGAGGATCATGTAGGTCCCGAGCGAGCGGTGCTCGTGGGCGGGATCGAAGAATGAGTAGACCATGGACAGCCCGTCCGACATCCGGTCGGTCAGCGCCATGGCGATCAGCTCTCCCTGGCCGCGGCCGGTGATGAACGAGTCAGGCCCGCGCCGCCGGTATTCGACCACCTTGGTGTCGACATGCGTGTCCTCCACCATCATCGCATAGTCGAGCACGGTCATGTCCGACATGCCGCCCTTGCGGTGCCGGCTGTCGAGATATGTGCGGAATAGCGAGAACTGCTCGGTAGTGGGCTCGGCGTCGAACTGCGTGCCGATCAGGTCCGAGTTCAGCTCTTTGACGCGCCGCATGTTGCGGGTCGGCTTGAACTCGTCGGCGAGGATGCGCACCGATACGCATGCGCGGCAGCCTTCGCAGGCCGGGCGGTAGGCGATGTTCTGCGAGCGGCGGAAGCCGCCCTGCGTGAGCAGGTCGTTTAGCTCCGGCGCCTTCTGACCCACCAGATGGGTAAAGACCTTCCGCTCGAAATGCCCGTCGATGTACGGACAGGGCGACGGCGCGGTGAGAAAGAACTGCGGCGACTGTGTCGGATGATGCGTCATGGATGCACGCGTGAAATCACCGCGCATCGTTGGCTCGCGTGGGAAAAAGTCAATTCAAGAAATCTCAACCGACAGCTTCCGCGTCGTCAGCGGTGGTCAGCGGTCGGTTCTCACCACCACCGTGCCGAGTAGCAGGTCATGCAGTGTGCGCTTGCGGTCGGTGACCAGCGTCGCGAGCAGGATGAGCGGCGTCAGCAGCGCGTTGCCCGCCCAGAACAGCACGGAATGGACCACCGCGAACAGTCCGTCGATCCTGCGCCCGTCGAGCCGCTCGAGTCGAATGCCCATCATCGACATACCCGGAGTTGCTTGCTTCTCGCTGCCGAGCGTCGTCCACACATAGACGATTGCGACGATCGGGAAGAGGGCGCCGAACAGCATCCAGCCGAGGCCGAGCGTGATGACGCCAAGCAGCAGAACGACGATGGCAAACGGAATCATCAACAGCCCGACGAAGAAATAGTCGATCAGGAATGCGAATATGCGCCGCGTGCGGACACCTTCGTACAGGCGCACATCGTCCAGCCTGTCGGAAAGGATTTCGCCGTCGAGGATACGCGTGTTCATGGCCGCCTTTCGTCGCGGTGCCACCGGGCCCGCCGTTACACAGACATGGGTGCTGTCGGTGCAAATTCAAGCGAACGATGCCGAGCGGGTTGCCGAGGGCGCATCGGTCACGCTAGCTCCCAAAGGGAGGTTTCCGGCGAGGGATTCGCGGAAAGCCCGAGGGGACGTTTCATGCAGACCTACGACATGCTGGTCATCGGCAGCGGGCCGTCCGGGCGGCGCGCGGCGGTGCAGTCGGCGAAGCTTGGAAAGAGCGTTCTCGTCGTCGACAAGGGCCGGCGCCTGGGCGGCGTTTCTGTTCACACCGGCACGATCCCGTCGAAGACGATCCGCGAAACCGTTCTCAACCTCTCCGGATTCCGCGAGCGCGGCTTCTACGGCCGCGGCTACCGAGTGAAACAGGACATTTCGATCGCCGATATCGTCGACCGGCTTCGCAAGACGCTGGATCACGAGGTCGAGGTCCTTCAGCACCAGTTCATGCGAAACGGCGTAAAGAGCGTTCACGCCGCGGCGCGCCTTCTGGACGCGCATCGCGCCGAGATCACCACGGACGTCGGCGAGCATTACGAAGTCGCCTTCGACAAGGCGCTTCTGGCGGTCGGCACGCGTCCTCACCGGCCCGACAACATCCCGTTCGACGGAAAGCGCGTCTTCGACAGCGACGAGATTCTCGATCTGCAGCGGCTCCCGCGCAACCTTACGGTGGTCGGCGGCGGCGTCATCGGCGTCGAATACGCGACGATCTTCTCGGCGCTCGACGTGCCCGTGACGCTGGTGGAGCAACGCGCTTCGATTCTCGATTTCGTCGACAAGGAGATCGTGGACGACTTCGTGCATCAGTTGCGGGACCGCGGCATGCAGGTGCGGTTGGGAAGCGCCATCAACGAGGTGAAGACCGGCGACAGCGGCTGCGAGGTCACACTGGCCGACGGGCGCACGATCCGGTCCGAGATCGTCCTCTATGCGGCCGGCCGTACCGGAAACGTCGCGGGGCTGGGTCTCGACGCCGTCGGCATCGTCACGGACAATCGCGGTCGCGTGTCGGTCGATCCGAAGTCGTTTCAGACGTCTGTCCCGACCATCTATGCCGCCGGCGATGTCATTGGCTTCCCCAGTCTCGCCTCCACCTCGATGGAGCAGGGAAGGGTGGCTGCGTGCCACGCGTTCGGAGTGCCGTTGCCTCCACCGCCCGAGACCTTCCCCTTCGGCATTTATGCCGTTCCGGAAATCTCGACCGTTGGTCAGTCGGAGGAACAGGTTCGCCAGAGCGGCATCGCCTACGAAGTTGGCGTGGCTCGATTCCGCGAAACGTCGCGCGGTCACATCATGGGCGTCGACTCCGGCTTTCTTAAGCTGATCTTCGCGCTGGGTACGCGCCGGCTTCTCGGGGCGCACATTGTCGGCGAGGGAGCTACCGAGCTGATCCACATCGGGCAGGCCGTCATCAATCTCGGCGGTACGGTCGACTTCTTCGTCGACAATACCTTCAACTATCCGACGCTTGCGGAAGCCTACAAGATTGCCGGCCTCGACGCCTGGAATCGGATGGGTCGCGGTTAGGATCCATGCTAGCCGTGGCGCCTGTTGCCGCACCGGCCGGATCGATACATGCGCATCGCGCTGCTTGCCGACATTCACGCGAACCGCGAGGCCCTTGAGGCGGCGCTCCAGTGCGTGCGAAGCGTCTCGCCGGATCTGATCGTGGTGCTTGGCGACATCGTCGGATACGGACCTGACCCGGAGTTCGCGATCGACACGGTTGCGCGGCTCCGCGACGACGGCGCCGTCTGCCTCAAGGGCAATCATGACGAAGCCGCGGTCACGGGACCGAAGGGCATGTCGGAGAATGCCCGTATCGCCGCCAACTGGACGATGGTGCAGCTGTCGGATTCCCATCGCGCCCTGCTCGACGGCCTTCCGATGGAGGCGGTCGTCGAAGGCGTTCGCTATGTGCACGCGAGCGCCGAGCGTCCGGAGAGATGGATCTATCTGAACAGCGCCGACGCTGCGGTCAGGTGTCTTGCCGCCTGCGACGAGCGGATCGTCGCCTGCGGGCACACCCACGTGCCTGCGATCCACTATGCGCTGCCGGGCCGTGGCCCCGTCCAGCACACGCCTGCTCCAGGCGTTGCGGCGCCGATCATGGCAATGCGCCGTCATGTTGTGGTCTGCGGCTCCGTCGGACAGCCGCGTGACGGCAACCCGGCCGCCTGTATCGGTGTCATCGATACCAGGGAGTCGAGTGTGACGATGCTGCGTGCACCTTACGACTACGACGTTACGCGCGCGAAGATCGCCCGAGCCGGTCTCCCCGACTGGCTCGGCATCAGGCTCAAGATCGGACGCTAAGTTGATGTCGAAACTGAACGCGGGAGATCGTATCGACGGCTTCGAACTGATTGAAAAGCTGCCTTCCGGCGGCATGGCGTCGCTGTGGCGCGCGCGCCGGCCGGATGACGCGGCACCGGTGGTGCTCAAGATTCCGGTGCTGGATCCAGGCGAGGACGTCTCCGTCATCGTCGGCTACGAGGTCGAAGAACTCATTCTCAAGCGCTTGTCCGGGCCGCATGTACCGCGGTTCATCGGCGCCGGCGATCTCGGACGGATACCCTACCTGGCGATGGAATTTGTCGAGGGGACGAGCCTTGCAAAGATCGCTGAAGACGCACCGCTCGCGGCGGACGAGATAGCCCGCATCGGCATCGAACTTGCTACCGCTCTGGCGTCGCTCCACGCGCAGAAGGTGGTGCATCTCGACCTGAAGCCGCAGAACGTCATCCTCGCGCCAGGCCGCGGCGCGGTGCTGCTCGACTTCGGCCTCGCGCGCCATGCCGATCTGCCTGACTTTCTTGGCGAGGAGAGCAGCGTGCCCATGGGCAGCGCCGCCTATATTGCCCCCGAGCAGGTCCTGGGCGAGCGCTCGGATCCTGGCAGCGACATCTTCGCGCTCGGCTGCATCCTGTACGAACTCTCGACGGGCGAAGAGCCTTTCGGCTGGCCGAAGACGGTGGCTGGGATGAGGCGTCGTCTGTTTCACGCGCCAGACCGGGTGCTCGCGCGACGCCCGGAGCTGCCGCGATGGATCGATGCGGTCATAGCGCGCTGCATGGAGGTTGATCGGGCACGGAGATACTCCGACGCTGCGCAGGTGGCCTTCGACCTTCGCCATCCGGATCAGGTCAGCGTTCGAATTGCCAAGAACACCCGCCCCGGGCTTTTGACGCGGCTCGGCAAGGCGTTCGCGAAGCGATCCGATTTCGACCTTGTCGGAAAGCCGCGCGGTCAGCTCGGCGCCGGCGCACCCGCGATCGTCCTTGTCGCGGTCGACCTGGCGTTAGGTGTCGACCCTCTCGCGGAAGAGGTGCTGGCTGCGACGGCACGCGTGCTCGCGTCTCGCCGGGATTCTCGGCTGAGTTGTTTGACGGTGCTGAAGACGGATTTGCTCGGCGACACGGGGCAGCCGACGCGCTCGGCCTATGTCGATCGTCTTGTTGCGCTAAAGGATTGGGCGCGCCCTCTGGAGTTGCCGGACCACCGCATTAGCTATCACGTTGTCGAGGCGGTTAGCGCCGCAGACGCGGTCCTGGCCTATGCAGAACACAACGGGGTCAGCCACATCGTGATCGGTGCGCGCGGCTCGTCGGCCGTGCGCCGGCATCTGGGCAGCGTTTCGACAAAGGTTGTCGCCGAGGCATCATGCTCGGTCTCTGTCGTGCGACTGCCTCGCGCGATTGGCACCTGAGCCCGGCTGTCCTAATGGGTAACCTGCGATCGGTTTGGAGGTGAGTATGCGCATTGTCTTCACCGGCGGCTCGGGCAAGGCCGGCAAGCATGTCGTTCCTTGGCTGACGGCAAAGGGGCACGACGTTCTTAACGTCGACCTGAAGCCGCTCGATTGTCCCGGCGTCAATACCATCTCGGCGGACCTGACCGACAGCGGCCAGGCGTTCAACGCGCTCTCGATGCACTTCGACTTCGACGGGCTTGCCACCGGGAAAGGACCGGCGCCGGTCGACGCTGTCGTTCACTTTGCGGCAGTGCCGCGCATCCTGATAAATCCCGACAACGAAACCTTTCGCGCCAACGTGACGAGCACGTACAATGTCATCGAGGCTGCAATGAAGCTCGGCATACGCAAGGTCGTGATCGCCTCCAGCGAAACCACCTATGGGGTCTGCTTCGCCGAGGGCGACAGGGACTACCATAAGTTCCCGCTCGAGGAAGACTACGACGTCGATCCGATGGACTCGTACGGATTGTCCAAAGTCGTCAACGAGAAGACGGCGCGCGCCTTTGCCATGCGCTTTGGCGCCGACATTTACGCGCTGCGGATCGGCAACGTCATCGAGCCGCACGAATATGGAATGTTCTCGAAGTTTCTGGCGAATCCGATGAGCCGCAAGCGCAACGCCTGGAGCTATGTCGACGCCCGTGACCTGGCGCAGATCGTCCATCTATGCCTGGAAAAGGACGGTCTCGGCTTTCAGGTGTTCAACGCAGTCAACGACACGATTACCGCGGACGAGCCGACAGGCACGTTCCTGAAGAAATGGGCCCCAGCCACGCCGCTGACGCGAATGATGGGCGACCGCGAGGCACCGCTAGGCAACCGCAAAGCGCGCGAAGTTCTCGGCTTTCGCGAACAGCACGACTGGCGCAGCTACGTCTGACCCTTCCGGGGTCTAGCCAACAGAATCGCAATCGCAATTGCGAGCCAACCGGCGATCATGCCGATGCCGCCCGCAGGCGCGGCGAACGTAAATAGACGACCGCCGTAGTAGTGGCGGGCGAGCAGGTCGCCTGTGAAGAGCACGACGCCGCCAAGCAACAGCGCCGCAGCCCAACCAAGCGCGGGTCTTGCCGGCACATGCAGGCCGACCGCGAGTAGCACCGGCGCGTGCGCCAGAAGCATGGTGGCGGCGGTCTGGACGTTGCCGCCGCCTGCATGCGCCGCTGCCGCGGAGAGTGCGACGCCGGCAGCGCCGAAGAGGGCGCCTGCAATTGCCATGAAGCGATACATGATCGAGGTGTGACCTATGCGGGGGGCGCAAGCAAGTTGCGCTGAGACGCATCATCCCATTGCCTTTTTTCGGCGCTGCGGCAGGATTGGCCATCTAAAACGGAGGATTCGACATGGCCAAAGGCCAGATGCGCAGTACCAAGGAAGCCCGCAAGCCCAAGAAGGACAAGGCCGCCGCCGCGAAACCCTCCGCTTCGCCGATCAAGCTGCCCGAGCCGGCGACGATAGCGCGCGGCAAGGAGAAGAAGAAGTAGGTCCCTAGCCTCTGAGCATGGCGGCGACCGTCGGCGCGAAGTAGGTCAGGATCCCGTCGCAGCCTGCCCTCTTGAAGGCGATGAGAGATTCGAGCATCGCCTTGTCGCCGTCGATCCAGCCGTTGCGCGCGGCCGACACGATCATCGCGTATTCGCCGGACACCTGGTACGCGAACGTCGGCATTGCAAACTCGTCCTTGGCGCGGCGGATGATGTCGAGATAGGGCAGGCCGGGCTTGACCATGATCATGTCAGCGCCCTCCGCGAGATCCTGCTCGATCTCTCGCATCGCCTCGTCGCTGTTGGCGTGGTCGAGGTAGTATGTCTTCTTGTCACCCTTGAGCAGACCCTGCGTGCCTATCGCTTCACGATAAGGCCCATAGAAGGCCGAAGCGAATTTCGTGGCGTAAGACATGATCGCGACTTCCTGGTAGCCGGCGCCGTCCAGCGCGTCGCGGATCGCACCGATGCGCCCGTCCATCATGTCGGACGGCGCGATGATGTCGGCGCCTGCGGCTGCCTGCAGCACGGCGGCCTCGGCGATCTGTGCCACCGTCTCGTCATTCACGATAATGCCGTCGCGCAAAATTCCGTCGTGGCCGTGGCTGGTGAACGGGTCGAGCGCCACATCGGTGATTATCCCGATTTCCGGCACTGCGTCCTTGATGGCGCGGGTCGCCTGATTGATCAGATTGTCCGCGTTGAGGATCTCGGAACCGGTCTGGTCTCGCAGCGACATCGAAACGTTGGGAAACGTAGCAAGCGCCGGGATGCCGAGCTTCGCGGCCCGCTCCGCCTCCCTTACTGCGAGGTCCACCGACAGTCGGAACACGCCGGGCATGGCTGCGACTTCTTCCTTGCGGTCGGTTCCCTCGATCAGGAAGATCGGCCAAATCAGGTCATCCACCGTGAGCCGGTTTTCCTGGACCAGTCGCCGGGACCAGTCCGCCTTGCGCATGCGGCGCAGGCGTCTGCTGGCGGTTATATCGTCGACGCCGCGCGCGGGGGCTCGGGGACGGTCAGGTCTGTTCATGACATTCTCCTTGACCGGCTGGATAGCATGTCGGCCGCGTTGACGCCTACTCCTGCGCGGGCCTAACTGCGGCGCAGGAATTGGGCTGGAGCGCGCTGTGATCGAGGAGTTTGGAGGCGGCGGCGACATTCTTTTCGAGCGGCGGGGCCGCGCAGGAGTCGTCACGCTGACCCGGGGGGGGGCGCTGAACGCCGTTACCCACGCCATGGTCTTGTCGTTGCAGCGTGCCCTGGACGCCTGGAAGGCGGACGATTCGGTGGCGCTGGTCGTGATCAAGGCCGAGGGCCGCGCATTCTCGGCCGGCGGCGACATCGTCGACATCTACAAAGCCGGGAAGGCCGGGAGGCCGCCGGTCGCTTTCTTTGCCGACGAGTACCGGCTCAACGCCGCGATCAGGTGCTATCCCAAGCCGTATGTCGCGTTGATCGACGGCATCGCGATGGGTGGCGGCGTCGGCATCTCCTATCACGGCAGCCACCGCGTGGTGACCGAGAACGCGGTCTTCGCCATGCCCGAATGCGGCATCGGCTTCTTCCCGGATGTCGGAGGCAGCTTCATCCTGCCAAGGCTCAAGGGCGCGTACGGCATGTACATCGGGCTGACTGGCGTGCGCGTAGGCTCCGGCGACCAGTGCTGGAGCGGCCTTGCGACGCACATGATGGAGTCCTCGGCGCTTCCTTCGCTCTTCGACGAACTGTGCGAGGCCGACGACATCGGCAAACTTCTGAAGGCGCGGTCTCGTCCCCGAGAGCGGGAGACGCACGAAGCCAGGATCCACGCCATAAACAAGCACTTTTCGCTTGGCAGTCTCGCCGATGTCGTGCGCTCCCTGCAGGCCGACGAGGCAGCCGACAGCTTCGCCCGCGAGACCCTCGGACTGCTGCGTGAGAAGTCGCCGACGAGCATGCTTGTGGCCTTCGATCAGATTGCCGCCGGCGCGGCCTTGGACATCGACGAGTGCATGCGAATGGAATTCCGCATCCTCAATCGGATGCTGGCCGGTACCGACTTCTACGAGGGGATACGCGCTGCCGTCATCCACAAGGATCGCCGGCCCGCCTGGAGCCCCCCGACGCTGGGAGAAGTATCCGAAACCGACGTCTCTGCGTATTTCGCGCCGCTGCCCGACGGGGAGCTCGATCTGTGAGCGACGAGACGGCGGGCCGCCCCCTTGCAAGGATTTCGCTCACCGAGCAGGCCTATGCCTGGTTCCACAGGCTGCTGGGGGCATACTGTCTCCTCTTCGGGCTTACCTATTGGGTTCGGCTCGTCGGCTATTACGAAGGGCCGCTGTGGCGTTTCGACCTTATGCCCGCGCCGTGGCAGGTCGCCTCGCTTGTCCTTGCCGTGCTGTTTCCTTTCGCCGCGTCCGGCCTCTGGATGGTCGCCTCCTGGGGACCTGTCATATGGTTCATCTGCGCGGCCACGGAGGCGACGATGTATCTCGGCTTTCCCGACATATTCGGGCATCGAACCGGCGTCGTCGTCTCGCATGCACTGACGCTGGCGGTTTTCGCAGCGTTCCGCCTCGCGCTGTTCGTCGAGGCGCGTCGACGCGGCGACGACCGCTGAGCGCCGCAGGCGTTAAGACCGCAGTTTACGAAAGATTCATCTTCTTTTGGGTGCGGGGCGTCATAACCTGCCGTTAAGGCTGAGGTTTAAGTCGAATTTTAGAGGCATTCGCTAAGGTCGTGACCAAGGTGAGACAAAAACAAAATCACCGGCGTCAAACGAGAGAGAATTGTCATGATGACTTCGCGTCAGCCGGCGGCGAATGCTGCCCAGGGGAATGAAGATCCGCGCAGCGCTATTCGCTCGCTCTACATGGAATCGCTGCAGCTGGTCGAGCGACTGCACCGTCGTTTGCTCGATGTCATCAAGGATGAGTTCGAGCGTAACGGCCGGAACGACATCAACGCGATCCAGGCACTGCTGCTGTTCAACATCGGAAATTCCGAACTCACCGCGGGCGAACTGCGCACGCGCGGTTACTATTTGGGCTCGAACGTGTCCTACAACCTCAAGAAGCTCGTCGAACTCGGCTTCATCAACCACCAGCGGTCACGCGTCGACCGCCGCTCGGTGCGCGTGAGCCTGACACCGGCGGGGCAAGAGATCGCCGACATCGTTGCCAAGCTCTACGAGCGTCATGTCGGCTCGATCGAGCAGGTCGGCGGCATCAACCGCGAAGAGTTCCACCAGATGAACAGGGCGCTGCAGCGTCTCGACCGCTTCTGGAACGACACCATCGCCTACCGCATGTAAGAAATGGCGCGGCAATACCGCGCCTGACGTCGGCATCGATTTCGCCGCGGCAGCGCCGCCCGCGTGAGACTGGATGGGACGGCGGATTCCGGCGGAGCCGGCCAGCACGTGATGCCGGCCGGCTTCTTTCCGTACTAACCGGGCGAGAACCGGCCTAATTCAGGGCCGCGTGTCGCATACGGTCACGTTGCCGCCATATTCAAATGGCCTTCCAGAACGGCGGGCGACGATGTCGCCGGGGGCAGCCTTGCCGATTTGCCTTGCGCGAAATCCGCGCCGCGTCGACGCGAGCGCCACCATGAGTTTGGCGCTTGTTAACGTTGATCTGGAAAACAGCCCGGCTAAGAGCGCGTCGGGCGGTTTGGATTCGGAGGTCGCAATGTCCATCAAGCGTCGCAGTTTCCTGACTGGCGCGGGTGCGGTTGCCGCGACCGCACTTGCTGCGCCGGCGTTAGCACAGACAGTGTTCGACGACTTCATGCGCGCGAAGCGCGGCGCCTGGAACGATCAGTTCGATGCGAAGGCCAGCGCTGGCGGCGGTCGCGTTCAGTCGAACCTGCCGATCTTCGCGCCGCAGACCTCCGGCTACGTCGAGCAGGCCATCATGGCCTATCAGAACATCGTCGCGCAGGGGGGCTGGCCGGCCGTTCCGGCCGAGAAGAAGCTGAAGCTGGGGGTTATCGACCCGCACGTTCAGACGCTTCGTCGCCGCCTCATGGTTTCCGGTGACTTGTCGGCCAGCGCCGGCATGAGCGACTCGTTCGATTCGTATGTCGACGCGGCGCTGAAGCGCTTCCAGGCCCGTCACGGCCTGCCGGCCGACGGCACGACCGGACGCTACACCTACGCTGCGATGAACGTGCCCGCCAACATCCGGCTTGCCCAGCTCCAAACCAATCTGGTGCGCCTCAAGACCATGCAGGACGCGGTTAAAGAGCGCTACGTCATGGTCAACATTCCCGCCGCATCCATCGAAGCGGTCGAGAATGGGCGCGTCGCGCTGCGCAACACGGCTGTAGTCGGCAAGGTCGACCGCCAGAGCCCGATCCTTTATTCGAAGATCAACGAGGTTATCTTCAACCCTTACTGGAATGCGCCGGAGTCGATCGTTCGCAAGGACATCATTCCGCTGATGCGCAAGGACCCGCAGTACCTCACCAAGAACTTCATCCGCATTCTCGACTCGAAAGGTCAGGAGGTCGATCCGATGACGATCGACTGGTCGACCGAGGAGGCGGCAAAGCTGCGTTTCCGCCAGGATCCCGGCAAGATCAACGCCATGTCGGCGGTTAAGATCAACTTCCCGAACCCGCATGCCGTGTACATGCACGACACGCCGCAACAGAGCCTGTTCACCGAACAGGAACGCTTCCATTCGTCCGGCTGCGTGCGCGTCCAGAATGTTCGCGATCTCGTGAACTGGATCCTGCAGGGGACGGATGGCTGGAACCGCCAGCGCTTCGAACAGGCAATTCAGACCGGCGAGAATCTACCGGTCAAGATCGGGAACCCGCCGGGCGTGCACTTCACCTACATCTCGGCCTGGTCTTCGGACGACGGCGTGGTGCATCTGCGCGACGACATCTACGGCAAGGACGGCGCCGAAGAGCTTCAGATCTCCAGCAACATCTGATTGCCGCGCACCATCGGAGAATGGGCTGCCGCTTGGCAGCCTTTTCTGTTTCAGTGATGTCGCAATCTTATTGCGCGATAGCGGCGGCGGACGTGACGCCGGCCGATCAACCGTGTTAAGCGCGCCCGTCTTCCCAAGTACGTCGAGATCAGGGGTTCGCCATGTCCGTTGCCACCGCCATGCCGGCCGATGCCGAGCGATTCTTCAATGCGCCGTTGGAGGAGGTGGACGCCGAGATTTTCGGCGCGATCCGGAACGAGCTTGGTCGCCAACGGCATGAGATCGAGCTCATCGCCTCGGAAAACATCGTCAGTCGCGCCGTACTTGAAGCGCAGGGCTCGGTGATGACCAACAAATATGCCGAGGGGTATCCGGGCAAGCGCTATTACGGCGGCTGCAAGTTCGTCGACGTAGCCGAGGAACTTGCGATCGACCGTGCCAAGAGGCTGTTCGACTCCAAATTCGCGAACGTGCAGCCGAACTCCGGCAGCCAGATGAACCAGGCCGTGTTTCTCGCGCTGCTGCAGCCGGGCGACACCTTCATGGGGCTCGACCTTAACTCCGGTGGCCACCTGACGCATGGCTCACCCGTCAACATGTCCGGAAAGTGGTTCAACGTCGTGTCGTATGGCGTACGACGCGACGACCACCTGCTCGACATGGACGAAGTCGAGCGGCTTGCACACGAAAAGAAGCCGAAGCTTATTCTCGCCGGGGGCACCGCCTATTCCCGTATCTGGGACTGGAAGCGCTTCCGCGAAATCGCCGACGCCGTCGGCGCCTACCTGATGGTAGACATGGCTCACATCGCCGGCCTCGTCGCCGGTGGCCAGCATCCTTCGCCGCTGCCGCATGCGCATGTCGTAACCACGACCACGCACAAGTCGCTGCGCGGCCCGCGCGGCGGCATGATCCTCACGAACGACGAGGACATCGCCAAGAAGGTCAACTCGGCCGTGTTTCCAGGCCTGCAGGGCGGTCCGCTGATGCATGTCATCGCTGCCAAGGCAGTCGCGTTCGGCGAGGCGCTGCGCCCCTCCTTCAAGTCTTACGCGGCTGACATCGTCGCCAATGCCAAGGCGCTTGCTTCCAGCCTTCAGGGGACCGGGCTCGACATCGTTTCTGGCGGAACGGACAACCACCTGATGCTCGTCGATCTCCGCCCCAAGAATGCGACGGGCAAGCGCGCAGAGGCGGCGCTTGGCCGCGCCAACATCACCTGCAACAAGAACGGCATTCCGTTCGATCCGGAGAAGCCATTCGTGACGTCCGGTGTTCGCCTCGGCACGCCGGCGGGCACGACGCGCGGCTTCGGTCGAGCCGAGTTCCGCGAGATCGGCATGCTCATCTCCGAGGTGCTCGACGGGCTGAAGGTCGCGAACTCGGATGAAGGCAACGCCGGCGTCGAGGCAGCGGTCAAGCACAAGGTCGAAGCATTGACGGCACGCTTCCCGCTCTATCCCTATATGGGCTGAACCATGCGCTGCCCGTACTGCCAGTCGATGGACACCCAGGTGAAGGATTCGCGCCCGGCCGAGGACGGCGCCGCGATCCGTCGCCGCCGCGTCTGTCCCGATTGCGGCGGGCGCTTCACGACCTTTGAGCGGGTGCAGCTTCGCGACCTGATGGTGGTCAAGAAGAGTGGCCGCAAGGTGCCGTTCGACCGCGACAAGCTTGCCCGCTCGTTCGACATTGCCTTGAGAAAGCGCAATGTCGAACCGGAGCGGATCGAGCGTGCCGTATCAGGGATCGTGCGCCAGCTCGAATCGACAGGGGAAAGCGATATCTCGTCCGACCAGATCGGCGAGCTGGTGATGGAAGCGCTGAAGTCGCTCGACGACGTCGCCTACGTCCGCTTTGCCTCCGTGTACCGCAACTTCAGAGAGGCGCGGGATTTCCAGGAGCTGCTCGGCACGCTGAAGGGCGAGGAAGGGCAGGGCTGACATGCCCGCCGCTAATCAGGACCGCCGCTTCATGGCCGCCGCGATCCGGCTGTCGCGCAAGCATCTCGGCTTGACCGCCACAAACCCGTCGGTCGGCACCCTGATCGTCAAGGACGGCATCATCGTTGGCCGCGGCGTGACCGCGATCGGCGGGAGACCGCATGCCGAAACGCAAGCGCTCGCCGAGGCGGGCGACTTCGCCCGCGGCGCCACTGCCTACGTCACGCTGGAGCCATGCGCCCATCATGGGCGGACGCCACCATGTGCAGAGGCGCTTGTGGCGGCGGGCATCGCCCGCGTCGTCGGTGCTGCGAGCGACCCAGATTCTCGCGTTGCCGGTCGAGGCTACGCAATGTTGCGCGCCGCTGGAATCGAGGTGGTCGAGGGCGTGCTCGCCGCCGAGGCCGCCGAACTCATGGCCGGCTACCTGATTCGATCCGTGCGCAAACGTCCGGAAGTGACTCTGAAGCTTGCGGTTTCCGCCGACGGCATGATCGGGCGCCGCGGCGAGGGACAGGTTGCGATTACCGGCCCGCTGGCACGGGCGCAGGCCCATGCGCTCCGCGCCGAGAGCGACGCTATTCTGATCGGCATCGGTACCGCGATCGCCGACGATCCCGAGCTGACCTGCCGGCTGCCGGGCCTGGAGGCGCGTTCGCCGGTCCGCATCGTGCTCGATCGCGAGGCGCGGCTAGCCGCCGCGTCGAAGCTCGCCGCGTCGGCGCGCCGCGTGCCGGTGCTGGTCGCATCCGAAGCGGGGGCGGACCGGCGCAAGCGCGAGGCACTGACGGCGGCGGGCGTCGAGTTCCTGGCCGTCGAGACTGTCGACGGTCAGATCGCGCTGCCGGAGCTGCTCGAGGATCTTGCCTCGCGCGGTATCACGACCGTGATGGTAGAGGGGGGCGCCGTCACCGGGAGGCGCTTCCTCGAAGAGGGGGTAGTCGATCGTCTTGTGCTGTTCTTCGGCGAGGGCGTTGTCGGCGCGCAAGGCATACCGGCGCCCGTCACGGCTCCGCCGCAGGGATTTCGCCTGGTGGCGTCGGGCAGCTTGGGGCCGGATCGCTACGAAGAGTGGGTGAGGGACCTCTGATGTTCACCGGAATCGTCACCGATGTCGGCCGCGTAACCGCGGCCACGCCGCTGCCTGAAGGGGTCAGGCTGCGCATCGAGACCGCCTATGATCCGTCGACCATCGACATCGGCGCGTCGATCGCGTGCGCCGGCGTGTGCCTTACCGTCGTCGCGCTTCCCGCAGAGCGATCGAACGCGCGCTGGTTCGAGGTCGAGGCGTGGGAAGAAGCCCTGCGGCTGACCACTGCCGCGACGTGGCGGGACGGTACGCGTATCAACCTCGAGCGCGCGTTGAAGATCGGCGACGAACTCGGCGGCCACATCGTTTCGGGCCATGTCGATGGCATGGCGCAGATCGTCGCGCGCGAGGACGAAGGCGACGCGGTGCGCTTCACGCTGGAGGCGCCGGCGGAGTTTGCGAGATTCATAGCGCCGAAGGGCTCGGTCTGCCTCGACGGAACGTCGCTGACGGTCAACAAGGTCGACCGCACTCGGTTCGACGTCCTGCTGATCCATCATTCGCTCAGCGTCACGACATGGGGCGAACGCGAGGTCGGCGACCGCGTCAACATCGAGATCGACACCATGGCTCGCTACGCCGCACGCCTCGCCGATGCCCGGGAGCAGGGGCTTTAGGCACCGGCGCTTGCCGTGCGGCGCGGATCGGCCTAATCCACCCGCAAGACATTCGCACCGGACATCCCCATGCCTCATCTCCTCATCGTGGAAGCCCGCTTCTACGACGACCTGGCCGACGCATTGCTGGAAGGCGCCAAGGCCGCGCTCGACGCGGCGGGCGCGACCTATGACGTGGTCACTGTGCCGGGCGCGCTGGAAATACCCGCTGCGATCATGTTCGGCGCTTCGCGCAAGCAACTCGGCTTCGCGTCGAGCAAGACGATCTATGACGGCTTCGTCGCGCTTGGCTGTGTCATCCGCGGGGAAACCTATCACTTCGACATCGTCGCCAACGAATCGGCGCGCGCCATCATGGACCTGACCATCGCCCGCGGACTGGCGATCGGCAACGGCATCCTGACCACCGAGGACGACGCGCAAGCATGGGCGCGGGCGCGAAAGTCGGAGGGCGACAAGGGCGGTTTCGCTGCGCGCGCCGCTCTCACCATGATCGAACTGCGCGAGAAGCTGTCGTGACGGTCGAAGGCGCCGGCGACGGCAAGGCAGCCCGGGGCGCAAACAAGCGCGGAGCCGCGCGGCTCGCAGCGGTTCAGGCACTGTACCAGATGGATCTGGCCGGCGTCGGCGTCCTCGAAACAGCGGCTGAGTACGAGACGTTCCGGCTCGGCAAGGAGGTCGACGGACAACAGTATCGTGAGGCCGACGCGCAGTGGTTTCGCGCCATCCTGGCCGGTGTCGTAGGCAACCAGAAGACGATCGACCCGATCATCCGCGCGGCGCTGCTCGACGACTGGCCGCTGTCGCGTCTCGACACGACGCTGCGTGCGATCCTGCGCGCCGGCGTTTACGAGCTGATGGACCGCAAGGACGTGCCTGTCGCTGTCATCGTCTCCGAGTATGTCGACATCGCCAAGGCTTTCTACGTGGAGGACGAACCCAAGGTGGTGAACGCCGTGCTCGACCGCGTGGCGCGCCAGCAGCGCGGAGAAGGCAAAGGCAGATGACGGACGCGGCAAACGCCCGGCGTACCGCGGTCGTCCTCACTCTTGCGCAGGCGGTCATCGGGTCCGCCGCGCCGATCTCCATGTCCATCGGCGGTCTCGCCGGCCACTATCTGCTCGACGCCGACAAGTCGCTGGCCACTGCGCCTGTCACATCCTTCACGCTCGGTGTGGCTCTCGGCGCGATTCCCGCCGCCGCAATCATCCGAAGCCTAGGCCAGCGTCCGGGCTTCATGCTCGGCACCTGCGTGACGGCGCTGGGCGGCGCCATAGCTACTGCGGCTTTCTTCGTGCCGAACTTCTGGCTGTTGTGCTTCGGTCTGCTGATCGTCGGCGCAGGGGGAGCATTCGTACAGCAGTTCAGGTTCGCGGCAGCAGACAACGCTCCGCCGGAGTTCAAGGCGCGCGCCATTTCCTGGATTCTTGCGGGCGGCGTGGTGACCGCCGTACTCGGTCCGCAGATCGTCATCTTCACCCGCGAAGCCTTTGCACCGGTCATGTTCGCCGGTTCGTTCGCTTCCATCATCGCTCTGGCAGCTGCGGGCGCACTCATACTCGCGTTTCTCCCGCGCCTCTCTGCAGGACAAGGTGGTAGCACGGCCGATCAGCGCCCTCAGCGTGCACTCAAAGAGATCGTGCGGCAGCCGGTCTTCGCAGTCGGACTGCTATGTGCCGTTGGCAGCTACGCGCTGATGAGCTTCGTCATGACCGGCGCGCCGCTTGCGATGGTCGGCTGCGGATTTACTCCCGACGAGGCGACGCTCGGCATCTCCTGGCATGTCATGGCCATGTTCGCCCCGAGCTTCATCACCGGCCCTCTGATCGCCCGCTTCGGAAAGGAGCGGGTCGTGGCCGCTGGCTTGCTGCTTTTGGTCGGGTGCGCGCTGGTGGCGCTGTCCGGCATCCAGCTCTGGCAGTTCTGGACGGCGCTCATCCTGCTTGGGATCGGCTGGAACTTCGGCTTCATAGGTGCAACGGCGATGGTCGCCGAGAGCTATCGCCCGTCCGAGAAGGGCAAGGTCCAGGGCTTCCACGATTTCGTGCTGTTCGGCTTCGTGGCGTTTGCGTCCCTCATGTCGGGCCAGGTCTACAATCTCTGGGGTTGGGACATGCTGAACTGGATCGTGTTGCCGGTCACGGCCGTCTGTCTGGCGGCTCTCGCCGTGCTCGCGCTGCGGCAACGTCCGCTGGCGGCATAGGTCTTATGCTTCAATCGGTTTGAGCGCATTCGTCGCCCTCGAAAGCAGGGCAAATTTCAAGCCGTAGCTTGACGTTATCATGACGCTTTCGCATAAGCCGCGACGACGGGGAGGACGCGGCATGCCGCGCGATCCCTCGCGCGAACCGGTCCGGCGGAGGGGTTCTTTCGGACCAAACCCAAGGGAATAATCTGGCATGACAATGCTCTACGTCGTCATTGCCTGCGGCCTGCTCTCTGTCCTCTACGCCGTCTGGGCGACGCAGTCGGTCCTCGCGGCCGATCAGGGCAACGCACGCATGCAGGAAATCGCCGCCGCCATCCGCGAGGGTGCGCAGGCCTATCTCGCTCGTCAGTACACGACCATCGCTATCGTCGGCGCTGTCGTGTTCCTTCTGGCGTGGTGGCTGCTGTCCGGCATTGCCGCGATCGGCTTCCTCATCGGTGCAGTGCTTTCGGGCGCAGCCGGCTTCATCGGGATGCACGTATCAGTCCGCGCGAACGTCCGCACCGCTCAGGCGGCCTCGGGCAGCCTCGCTGCTGGCCTGGACATCGCCTTCAAGGCAGGCGCCATCACTGGCATGCTGGTAGCCGGCCTCGCTCTGCTGGGCGTCGCGGTTTACTACTGGGTTCTGGTCGGTCCGCTCGGCTACTCGGGTGCTGACCGCACCGTCATCGACGCTCTGGTCGCCCTCGGCTTCGGCGCGTCGCTCATTTCGATCTTCGCCCGTCTCGGCGGCGGCATCTTCACGAAGGGTGCGGACGTCGGTGGCGATCTGGTCGGCAAGGTCGAAGCTGGTATCCCCGAGGATGACCCGCGCAACCCGGCCACCATCGCGGACAACGTCGGCGACAACGTCGGCGACTGCGCCGGCATGGCTGCCGACCTATTCGAGACCTATGCGGTGACCGTCGTCGCCACCATGGTCCTCGGCGCCATCTTCTTCGCCGGCACGGAAGTGCTCAACTCCGTGATGCTCTATCCGCTGGCCATCTGCGGCGCGTGCATCATCACCTCCATCATCGGCACGTTCTTTGTCCGTCTCGGCTCGAACGGTTCGATCATGGGCGCTCTCTACAAGGGCCTCATCGTCACAGGCTTGCTGACGATCATCGGCGTCGGCGGAGCCACCTCGCTGACCATCGGCTGGGGTGACATCGGCAACGGCATCACCGGGTCGAACCTGTTCATCTGCGGACTCATCGGCCTCGTCGTGACGGCACTGATTGTCGTTATCACCGAGTACTACACCGGCACCGGCAAGCGTCCGGTGGTGTCGATCGCCCAGGCATCGGTGACCGGCCACGGCACCAACGTTATCCAGGGTCTTGCCGTCTCGCTCGAGTCGACCGCGCTTCCGGCGATCGTCATCGTCGGCGGCATCCTGTCGACGTTCCAGCTCGCCGGCCTGTTCGGCACCGCGATCGCCGTGACCACCATGCTCGGTCTCGCCGGCATGATCGTCGCGCTCGACGCGTTTGGCCCGGTTACGGACAATGCCGGCGGCATCGCCGAAATGTCCGGTCTTCCGAAGGAAGTGCGTCACTCTACCGACGCGCTCGACGCGGTGGGCAACACCACGAAGGCGGTTACCAAGGGCTACGCGATCGGCTCGGCCGGTCTCGGCGCGCTGGTCCTCTTCGCGGCGTATAGCTACGACCTGCAGTACTTTGCCAACAACGCGGCGCAGTACCCCTACTTCGCGGACATCGGCACGGTTTCGTTCGACCTGTCGAACCCGTACGTGGTCGCGGGCCTGATCTTCGGTGGCCTGATCCCGTACCTCTTCGGCGGCATCGCGATGACCGCCGTGGGCCGCGCTGCCGGCTCGATCGTCGAGGAAGTGCGCAAGCAGTTCCGCGAGAACGCGGGCATCATGGCAGGCACTGCCAAGCCGGACTATGCACGCGCGGTCGATATTTTGACCCGCGCCGCAATCAAGGAGATGATCATCCCCTCGCTGCTGCCGGTGTTGGCGCCGCTCGTCGTGTATTTCGGCGTGCTGCTCATCTCCGGGTCGAAGGCATCGGCATTTGCGGCGCTCGGCGCATCGCTGCTGGGCGTGATCGTCAACGGCCTTTTCGTCGCCATCTCGATGACCTCGGGCGGCGGTGCGTGGGACAACGCCAAGAAGTCGTTCGAAGACGGCTTCGTCGACAAGGACGGCGTGAAGCACCTCAAGGGTTCGGAGGCCCACAAGGCTTCCGTCACCGGCGACACCGTTGGCGATCCCTACAAGGACACCGCTGGCCCTGCCGTGAACCCGGCGATCAAGATCACCAATATCGTCGCGTTGCTGCTTCTCGCGGTGCTTGCGCACTAAGCTGAGTGGCTCAAGAACTGAAAAAGCCCGCCGGAGCGATCCGGCGGGCTTTTTTTGCATCTTCAATCGGCCAAGAGATCAGGGGATGCGGGATCCGGCGTTCCCGGGGACCCCGGCGGTTCCGCGACCGACACCGCTGATCAGCTGCGACAGGAACGTCAGATCCTTGCCGCCAGTCGGCGTAGTGCGAGAGATGAAGTCGAACACCTTGCCGTCCTGCCTGCCATAGTTGGCGATGTTCTGTACCCGTCCGTCGTCTCCGAAATAGACGGCCAGGACACGCTGATCGACAAGCTTCTTGGTCGCGAACGCCACGGAGCGACGCCGAGTCTGTGAAATGTAGTAAAACACTTCGTTGTCGAACGTGGCGGTGGTCGAGGGCGAGCCGAGCGCGAGGAGCACCTGCTCGCGGCTCGAGCCGACAGGTACCTGCGACAGCGTCTGCTCGTCGATGATGTGGCCCTGGTTGAACGTCTCGCCTGGGCCGCGCGAGGCGGTGCTCAGCGTATCGTTCGAATTGCAGCCGGCGAGCAGCAGCGCAGAAAGCAGCGCCACGGCTGAGACCTGCCGCCCGTTCTTGAAATCGCGTGCGGAAATCAACACATTCACCTTGCCCATTACCCCCTCGGCGGCCGCCCTGCGCCGTTTGCAGGCGGGGCGAAAAGCGGTAGACCAGCTTCGCCGACGACGCAACCGCAGCCTGCGGCGCACGCGGCCAACAACAATCGTCCGGAACCGCCCATGTTTAGTCGCCTGTTTGGCAGATTCAGCTCCGGCAATAAGCACGTCGTGGACGCGCTCTACGGTGAAATCGTGGCGAGCGCGCGCCAGCCGCGCCTCTATGCCGAATGGGCCGTTCCCGACACACCGCTCGGCCGCTACGAGATGATGGCCCTGCACCTGTTCCTGCTCCTCCACCGGCTGCGCGGCGAGGATGGCCCCCAAAAGGCGGCCGCCCAGGAACTCACCGACGAGTTCTTCCGGGACGTCGAGCATTCCATCCGTGAATTGGGTATCGGCGACGCGGGCGTACCGAAGCGCATGAAGAAGCTGGCGCGCATGTTCTACGGCCGCGTGGCGTCATACGACGCGGCGCTCGATGCCGGCGACATGGATGCCCTCGCTTCGGCGCTCGCGCGCAACGTGCGCCCGGACACCATGGTCTGGCCGCATGCAGCGGACCTCGCTGCCTATACGGTGCGCACGCGCGACGCGCTCGCGGCGCAGTCGAGCGCCGACATCGCAGCCGGTCGCGTGAGCTTCGTGGACACTCAACCGGGCAAGGCACACGCAGCATGAGGCAGCATGTCTCGGCAAGTCCGATCAGCTTTCCGGTGAACGTGTCGAAGCTCGCCAAGGGTGGGCTGCCCTTGTGGCTGGAGGCCGACGAAGCGCAACGCGCGGCGCTTGCCGAGGCGCATGGTCTGCTTGGCGTGGAGTCGTTTCGCCTCGACGCCGAGGTCACTACATGGAAGCGCGGCGGCGTCAGGGTCGAGGCCACCATAAAGGCATCCATCGTGCAGGCGTGCGTCGTGTCCTTGGAGCCGGTTGCGAATGTAGTCGCGACGGAATTCGAGGCGCTGCTGGTGCCGGAGAACTCGCGCCTGGCTCGTCCCGATTGGGCCGCGAGCGGGGAGGTCGTGGTCGATGCAGAGGGAGACGACGCACCGGAGACGTTTTCCGGCGACATCGTCGATGTCGGGGAGCTCGCAGAGCAATATTTCGAGCTCGCCATCGACCCGTATCCGCGCGCGCCTGGCGCCAAACTCCCATCCGCTGGCCGCGCCGAACCGCGCAATTCGGCGCTCGCCGACGAGTTGCGCAAGCTCACGGGCAAGTCGTGAACTCGTCTGCGTACGGGGACCGATTTCGATTGTGCGTGGAGTCAAAAGCGCTATTTTCGCCCCGTTCCCGGCGCGGGCATGTCCCGCACTCCAACAGGTGATGCCCGCTTGATTCGCATTTCGATCGACGCCATGGGCGGAGACCATGGACCCAAGGTAACGCTTCCAGGTCTCATGCGCGTGGTGGAACGACGCTCGGACGTCACCTTTTTGATATTTGGCCTTGCCGACGAGGTGCAGCCTGTCCTCGAGACTTTGCCACGCCTCAAGGCGGTCAGCACGTTCGAGCACTGCGAGGTCGCGGTGCGGATGGACGACAAGCCGAGCCAGGCGCTGCGCAAGGGTCGCTACAAGTCGTCGATGTGGCGTGCGATCGAGGCTGTGAAGGAGGGGCGCGCCGACGCATGCATTTCGGCCGGGAACACCGGTGCGCTGATGGCCATGGCGAAGTTCTGCTTGCGGCCGATGCCGTCCATCGACAGGCCTGCAATCGCGGCGGTTTGGCCGACGAAGCGCAGCGAGTCGATCGTTCTCGACGTCGGCGCCACGATCGGCGGAGACGCGAAGCAGCTGGTGGATTTCGCCATCCTGGGCAGCGCCATGGCCCGTGCGGTCTTCCAGATCGAGCGCCCATCGGTGGGGCTTCTCAATGTCGGTGTCGAGGAGGTGAAGGGCCAGGAGCAGGTGAAGGAAGCGGGTCGGATGCTGCGCGATGCGTCACTCGACTCGATGAACTATGCCGGCTTCGTCGAGGGCGACGACATTGCGAAGGGTACGACCGACGTCGTTGTCACCGAGGGCTTCTCCGGCAACATCGCGCTCAAGACGGCGGAGGGTTCGGCGCGTCTCATCGCGGAATATCTGCGCGAGGCAATGAACCGAACTCTGATGGCCCGCATCGGCTACGTTCTTGCCCGCAGTGCATTCCAGCGGTTGCGCGAAAAACTCGACGTGCGCCGTTCCAACGGCGGCGTCTTTCTGGGTCTCAATGGACTTGTCGTCAAAAGCCACGGCGGAACGGACGACGAAGGCTTCGCCGCAGCGGTCGAACTGGGCTACGACATGGCGCGACGCAAGCTCATGGAGACGATCCGCAGAGAACTGGACCAGTATCACGCGCGGATGGCCCCTCCGGCTGCGGCACTGCCGCTTGTTGTCGGCGGCGAATAGCGAGGAACAGCATGATCCGCTCAGTCGTACGCGGCGTTGGGACCGCGTTGCCCGCCCGCGTTATGAAGAATACCGACTTCACCGGCGTGATCGAAACCTCGGACGAGTGGATCCAGCAGCGCACCGGCATACGCGAGCGTCATATCGCCGGTGAAGGCGAGACCACGGCCTCGTTGGGCGAGGCCGCAGCGCGCGCGGCGCTCGAGCACGCGGGGATGGATGTCGCCGAGATCGATCTGATCGTCCTCGCGACGTCGACGCCCAACAACACGTTCCCGGCGACTGCCGTCGAGATCCAGGAGCGGCTCGGCATGCGCCACGGCTTTGCCTTTGACATGCAGGCGGTTTGTTCGGGCTTCGTCTACGCCATCACCACGGCCGACCTGTATATTCGCGGCGGCCTGGCGAAGCGCGCCCTCGTCATAGGGTCCGAGACGTTCTCGCGCATTCTAGACTGGAACGACCGCACTACCTGCGTGCTGTTCGGCGACGGTGCGGGAGCAGTGGTGCTTGAAGGGCAGGAAGGTGAGGGGACAATGGCCGATCGCGGCATCCTCGCCTGCAGCCTGCGCTCCGACGGCTCGCACAAGGACAAGCTCTATGTCGACGGTGGGCCGTCCACGACAGGGACCGTGGGGCATCTGCGGATGGAGGGCCGCGAGGTCTTCAAGCATGCCGTCGCAATGATCACCGATGTCGTTGTGGATGCGTTCCGGCAAGGGAGCATCACTGCTGACGAACTCGACTGGTTCGTTCCGCATCAGGCCAATAAGCGCATCATCGACGCTTCCGCCAAGAAGCTCGGCATCGCCGACGAGAAGGTCGTCATAACGGTCGACCGTCATGGCAATACGTCGGCAGCGTCGGTACCGCTGGCGCTGGCGCAAGCGGTCGGGGACGGACGGATCAAGCAGGGCGATCTGGTTTTGCTGGAGGCGATGGGCGGAGGCTTCACCTGGGGCGCCGTGCTGCTGCGCTGGTAACTTCGCGTTGACGGGCGGGCGACTTCGCGCCTTGACCCGCTCTGCCCAATTTCCTAACGTTTGGGCGTTTCTATCCACCAAAGTATTTTGAGAGCGTTGGACCGGCGTTATGGGGGGAAAGACACTGACGCGCGCCGATCTGGCTGAGGCAGTCTACCGCAAGGTCGGACTGTCGCGGACCGAGTCCGCGCAGTTGGTGGAGATGGTGATCGACGAGATCTGCGAAGCGATCGTCCGCGGCGAGTCGGTGAAGCTGTCGTCTTTCGCGACGTTCCAGGTGCGCAACAAGAACGAGCGTGTGGGACGCAATCCGAAGACTGGCGAGGAAGTGCCCATACTGCCGCGTCGGGTCATGACGTTCAAGGCGTCGAATGTCCTCAAGGACCGCATCCTTGGCGCTCATCAGGACGCTCGCAAGGCCGCGAAGAAGTAACTTGCCGTAACGGCAATTTTTCTTTCAGCTTCCCTTGAATGTTTCGGCCTAAGAGGCTGGAATGCGCAGCGAATCGTCCGTTGAGCAAACTAGGTGAGCGCGTGGATAAGAGCCCGGATGCATTCCGCACCATCAGCGAGGTTGCGGAAGACCTGACTATCCCGCAACACGTCCTGCGCTTCTGGGAAACGCGGTTCACGCAGATCAAACCGATGAAGCGTGGCGGTGGCCGCCGCTACTATCGTCCCCAGGATGTGGAGCTGATCAAGGGCATCCGCTTCATGCTCTACGACCAGGGCTACACCATCAAGGGCGTGCAAAAGCTGCTCAAGGACAACGGCAGCCAGTTCGTCGTGGCGATTGGCGCCGGCGACCTTGCGGCGGTCGAGGCTATCGCGCAACGCCGCCAGGCTGAAGCGGACGCCGCATCGGCACCCGCGTTGCGCCGGTCGGCGGCTGGCGAGGACGAACAACTGGTCGGGCAGGCGACCGCCAAGCCAAACAGAAGGTTCTTCGGCCTCGGGCGCACTGACGAGGAGGGCCCGGTTCAGGCCGGGGGCGGGAAGCTCTCGCGCGACAACCGCGCGCTGCTTCAGGAAGCGCTTTTCGATCTTCTCGAGTGCAAGCGGCTGCTCGATCAGGTGCGCTGACGCGAACCATGTGCCGGAACCGCGGTAGCCGGTCGGCATTGGTCGGAGCGGCGGGATTCGAACCCACGACCCCTTGACCCCCAGTCAAGTGCGCTACCGGGCTGCGCTACGCTCCGAACGAGTGAGCCTTAGCTTTTGCCCAACAGCGACGCAAGCGCAAAGCTGGCAATCAGAACGCTCTGACGAATTTGATGTCGACGCTGTGCGCAGTCGTGTCATCGAACGCGCTGTTCGAGAAGTTACGGCTGAACGCATAGGTCACCTGCGGCGCGAGGCCGAAGAGGTTCAAGTTGCGCTTGGTAACGGTCACCTGGGCATCGATGCGATGATCCTCGCGACGGCCGAAGAACGGTTGCGGGAAGAAATAGCGGCGATACGCATAGGTCGCCTGGCCATAGATGGTAAAGCCATGCGGGAGCTCGGTATTGTAGCCGGCGCCGGCCTGGATCTCGTCGAACCATAGGAACGGCGACTGTGGCCGCTCGGTGGTCGCGCCGACGATGCTGCGCACGAAGCGCTGCGGGCCGATGAACCGGTCGTAGAAGCCGTTGACGTCGAGTCGCACGCCGTTGCGCAGAACGTCGCCGAAGAAGTCACGATAGGTGACGCGGGCGCGACCGTAGAGACGACCGGTCGGGACGAACCCGCTGCCTTCGACCTGCACGCCAAGCTCTCGGAAGGCGGCGTTGAAGTTCGTGTAGTCCTGACGAGCGACCAAAGAGGCGGTAACAATACCGCTCCGTGTCTTCTTTTCGATTCCCGCGCTGCCATCTAGGAACAGGTCGATGCGGCCGACGGCGGGATAGTAGCGGCCGATCGCGCCAAGCGACCCGACGAAAGCGAGATTCTTGCTGAACGTCTGACGGAAGAGCACCTCGCCGCCGAGCAGAACACCGATGCCCGACTGGCGGCGCGAACTTGGATCGATGACGAAGGGCAGGCCGCCGATGAGAATGTTCTGATTGTCAGTGCCGCCGTTGATGTTCGTCGATGGCACGATCGAGGCAAATCCGCTGAAGCGGACCGGACGGCGGTCGTCGATGGCACCAACGAGCGCGCGCATCGCGCCGCCGATCTGATCGTCTACGCCGGCGGCGATCAGCAAGTCAGCATTGTGACGCGCCGCATCGTCATCGCCCGAGAGATAGAGCGTGTCAGCGAGATCGATACGGACGAAGCTAAACTCCGGGCGCTGCGCCAGAATGCTTCGGAATACCGCGACTGCCGCAGGATAGTTGCCCTGCTTCTTGAGGATGAGCCCTTCAACATACTCGACCCGATAGCGGTAGGTGTCGTCGTTGGGGCGATAGGCGCGGATGAAGGCGCGCGCCTCCGCGAATTGCTGCGCTTCGATCAGATCGCGAACATAGGTGACCGGATCCACCGCCTGCGTCGCCTGCTGCGGCACAGACACCTGCTGGGACGATGCTGGCACCGTCGCGCCTGCCAGAATCGCAGCAGCCAACATCAGCAGCGCAAGCAGATTTCGAGATCGCTTCATGCAGTGGTCGTCGCCAAGAATCACCCGTCCGAATAGGCGTCCCACAATGTCGGAAAAGCCGGGAGCGTGAAACCGGGCGCGGCTGTCGCCTTGGCGTTGGAGACCGATCATGTTGCCAATGGGTCTCACATCGAGAATGCGGGGAACGCTGCGGACTGCACAGTGAGCATATTCATGCCCGATCGTCCGCCAGTCAACGATGCAGCGCTGCCGATATCGTTACAATCCGATGCATCGTTAATGGGAGAGCAAACGCCCGGCACCAGTCGCCGGGCGTTCTCACGAGGTCTACTTCAGGCTGTCAGCGGAGCCTGCGAAGTGGCCGAAGACATTAGCAAAGTCTCCCGTGCCGTTGATCAATGACGATTTACCGAAAACGCCCATCACGCCCTGACCGTTAGCGCCCATGAACGACCCGACGCCCGACGCGGCCTTGTCCGTGACATCGCCGCCGCCTTTCGTCAGCGTCGCCTCGGTGATCTCGAAGTCGCTGAGATCGTTCGTCAGAGTGCCCTTGAAGTTCGCACCGTCGAACTGGGTGGCACCGATGAGGTTGTTCAGGTTTCCTTGGACCGACGCCTTGTAGAAATCCGCTGTCATCGAAACCGTGCCGCTCGCGGAGACGCTGTTGCCGCCGACCTGGCCGGTGACGCCGGCGATACCGGTGTACGTGGCCACCTTCTGGTTCTTCCGGTGGCCCTCAATGACGCTCTTGTTTGAAATCGGCCCCTGATAGGCAAGGCTGCGCTCAGTGCGGTTGGGGTTCACCGGATTGTTTCTCGTCATGACGAGGAAGTTGTCGGTGGCAGTGCCGTTGCCGTCCACGTCTGGCTGCGGGATTACGACCGCCTGGCCGCTAGCATTCGAGTATGTATTGAGCGCGCCAACCATCCCGGTCATGTCGTGAATGTCGTTCGTCGCGACCGTATAGTTCGACGAGAGCCCGTTCGCGGTGAAGTTGGCCTTCGCCCGCCCAACCGTGACAGCCTTCGTGTTGTTACCGCCATCCGTCACGAGATACGCCGTACGGGAATTATTCATGGTCGAATCCCCGCTCAGAGCCGGTACGGTCAGCCCCGGCAGATCGCCCGAGCATCCCGCCGCGAGCGGGACGGCGACAGCCGCCAGCCCTAGAAGTACGAGTCGGTGGTCCTTCAACATGTCCATTGCAAACCCCTCTCCACTAATGTTGCTCAGTGAGCAAGATGGGGTCACCCCGCGCCGCGAGTCAACGGGGTTCCCGCTGGGTTAACGCGGCGTTAACCACCTGTTGCGTCGCTGCAACAGATGCATAGGCCTTGATGCGGACGACAGGCTGGAATGGCTCAGTTCTGCATGCTATCAGCTCACAGAGCTAGTGTTGAGCGCGGGGCATGTGCCTCCGTAAGGAGCAGTCGTGGCTGGCGCGCCGTCTGACGCCGCGGGGGTGACGGGGGCATCAGGCGCACCACGCGACCTGGCGCGTCTCGCAGCATTTGGCGTGCTCGGCCTTTACCTGCTTTCTTCCGCTTTCTTCCTGATAAGCGCCGTTCTGTTCGATGCGGCTCGCGCACGACCTGCACGATCAGCCGAGAGCATCGCTGTCGGCCCCACTTCCGACTGGCTCGTGGACCACGGCACCATCGCAATTCCTGACGGACTGTACGAGCCTGCAGTTCAGGCGCGCTTCGTGACAGCCGCTGGCACGCTGCCGATAACAGGCATGCAGTATTTCACCGATGGCGCTCTTTGGCTGCGCTTCACCGTTCCGACGATCGCCGCCGACGACCTCGAACGGACGATCCGTATCAGCGACCCGCGTGTGCGGCGCGCATGGCTAGTATGGCGCGAAGGCGGTCGAATTGAAATGCGCAGCTGGAGCTTCGACGGCCCCGAACGGCTCTCGGGCTTCGGGTCGCGCACGCCTTCCTTCCATTTCGCAGCAGGCGAGATGGAGGGACAGGAGGTTCATATAGGCTTCACCTCGCTGAGCGTGCAGCGCGGCGCGGTCTTCTTCGAGACGCGACGGGCCTACGCGGCCTGGGAGTTGAGCCAGTCGGTCATGCCCGCGCTCTTGGGGGGCGCGCTCGTTTCCATCGGCCTTTATCTCCTGGTCGGCGGCGCCTTCAGCCGCGATCCCGCGCAGCTGTGGGCGAGCGTCATGTCCTTTGCGCTGTTCTGCGTGATTGTCGGAGGAGCAGGGCTCTTTCATGCGTACCTGCTGCCCGCTCGGCCATCGCTTGCGGACTTTCTGGCCTACATGCCGAGACCGCTCGTTCTCAGCGCCTGGCTGATGTTCGTCGCGGTCTACCTTCAACTGCGCACGAGAGCGCCGTGGGTGTTCGTGCTGCTCTCCGCCATCGCCTTGCTGGTTCCGTTCCAGGCGTCGCTTGCGGCACTCAAGGTCGGCCTCGACATCGACACGCCGTTGGCGATAACTTCCAGCGGACCGTCCATTCTAGGCTTCGCCGCAGGGCTTGGCACGCTCGCAGTCTTCGCCTGGCGCGGCAGCCGCCGGGCGCGGCTCGCCTTACTTTGCTGGCTGCCGCTGGTTCTCGGCGTCATCGTGCGCAGCGTCGTCATCGCCTTTCCGGGCGTCTTCCCGCCCAACTTCCTGAACTATGACCCTTTGGCCGACGTCGTCGTGTCGATGATCGCACTATCTGCCGTGCTCGTCCTCGACAGCCAGGCGCGCGAGCGAGCGCTGCGACTTCGCGCGGAGGCGAACGAACAACGTCTTCGGGAATTTTCGGAAATTGCGTCGCATTCGTTTTTCGAACTGGCGCCTGATCGAACTCTCACGAGCACGACGGGGCCTCTTGCCGAGGAGCTTGGGATCGTCGCCGGCAGCACGCTCGGCGTGCTAGACGGAAGGCTTGAATCTGGCGGGCGCAGCCTCCTGCAATTCGCCGACGAGGTCATGGCGTCGGGACGAGGGGTACGCGAGGCCGAATTCTTCTCCCGCGACGATGCAGGCCGGCAGAGGTGGTACTCGTTCAACATGGAGCCGTGGCGCGACGAAGACGGGACATTGGCCGGCATCCGCGGAACGATCGAAGATGCCACGACGCGGGTGGAAAGGCGTGCTCGCGTTGCGCAGCAAGGCAAGCTTGCTGCGATGGGCCAGCTGGCCGGCGGCATCGCTCACGAGGTCAACAACTTGCTTCACCCGGTGATAAATCTCGCGCGGCGGGTACGCGACAACCACGTCGATGACCGGGAGGGCCGTCGACTGCTGGAGATCGTAATCGACAGCGGCAAGCGTGCGGGCGAGGTCGTCGAGGGCGTGCTCGACTCTGTGAGCTCAACACGCCGGCGCGGCCCCATTCTGCCGCTGTCGATAGCGGTCGAGCGCGCGGTTGCGGCCTCTGTCGCGCTCTTGCCGCCCGCTATTCGCTTCTCCAGCGAAATTGAGCCGCTTGCGCACCCGCCGCTGCCATTCGGCGAGATGTTGCAGGTCGTTGGAAACCTCGTTCAGAACGCCCGGCAGGCCATCGTCGACCAAGGCGAAGTCGTCGTATCGCTTGCCGCGGAAGGTGACAGCGCCGTGCTGACCGTCAAAGACGATGGCGCAGGCATGAGCGAAGATGTGCGTCGGACGGCGTTTGAGCCCTTTGTGACTTCGCGAGCCGATGGTACCGGCTTGGGCCTTTCATCAGTGGCATCCATTGTTGCCGGATGGGGTGGATCGGTCGAGATTCGGTCCCTTGAGGGCAAAGGCACTTCAGTGATTGTGCGCATTCTCAAAGGAGATCGCATCGATGAGCAATGAGGTCCCTCTGGCAAGCGAGAGTCAACCATTACGCATCCTCGTCGCCGACGACGTGGAGGCAGTGCGCTACACCATCGTCCTGGACATGGCCGACGAAGGCTGGATTGTCGACGAGGCCGCATCGTTTGGCGAAATGCACCAGAAACTCGGACGCAACACTTACGACATCGTCGTGACTGATATCTGGATGCCCGATGGGGACGGCATCAGCGCCATCAAGTCTCTCAGGAGCACCCATCCCGAAGTTTGCGTCTTCGCGATTTCAGGTGGCGGGCCCGGCTTGTCCCTGGCGTCCGCCAAGTCGCTCGCGGAGGTATGGGGAGCCACGCAGCTTTTTGTAAAACCGTTTGACGTCGCCGACCTGATCGGTGCGATCAAGCGGTCACGCGGATAGAAGCGGTATTCGCTGCATTGTTCTTGGCGTCGCTCTGTTGATAGCGACCCTGGGCAGGCCAGGCCTCGGAAGCCGCGCGGATGACGGCTTCCAGTGCCGAGGCCAGCGCCTCGCGTTCCATGGCGGAAAGTTGCTCGAGCGCCTCCGCGACGCCCTTGATGGGGTCGTCCGCGAGAATGGCTCGGCCCTCTGGGGTGATCTCGAGATGTTCGGCGCGCCCGACGGGTTGGCGGTCGGCCTTTCGAACGAGCTTCTTCTGGAGAAGGGTTCGTACAGTGCGGCTGACAGGACCGGTCGCGAGCCCTTGGAACCTCGCGAGTTCGCTTGCGGTGCGAAGGCCGACATCGGCGCGGGCAAAATAGCGGAGCGCAGTCCACTGCGCAGGGTAAAGGCCGTTCGCGTAGCCTAGCGAATGCATCGAGCGCGAAGCGAGCTCCATCAGCTCGGTCAGCGCAGCGGCGGGGATCGACTTTTCCAATCTGCTTCTCGCCGGCGACGTCAACATTGCGACCCAAGACTGCATGTGCGGCAACGGCGTGCACACATGCGACGCTTCCCATCGCCTGTCGGAACAAGTTTGTAGTTCAGTGGTCGCCGCTTGTCACCCGTAACGACGCATCGCGAACGCGTTCTGATGTCGCGCCTCGAGCCCCATGGCGCCCCAGATCATGGCCACAAGCAGCCAGAAATGCCGCCAGTGATTGGTGTCGATGACCGAGCCCAGGAATACGTGTCCGACGAAGACGATATATGCGACCAGGAGGTAAGGCTGCCACGGCCGCTCACGAAACAGGATTCGGAAGCCACCGCCGAGCGTGAGCAGAATTAGCATCAGGTATGTTGCGAAGCCCAGCCATGAATAGTCGAGCAGGGCCTTGAGCCAAATATGGTGAGTGTCCTCGCCAAGCATTTTTCCGAATTCTAACGGCCCGATGCCGAATGGATGCTCCATCGCCATCTGGTAGCCGATGACGAAGCGCGCAAACCGGCCGAGCCGCGCCCCGTCGTAGTCCTGTACAAGTTGCGCCCGTGTGGTGAAGATTTCAGCGACGCCAGGGAGCTGCAGCACGACGACGAGGAGGAGGGCAAGAATCCCTATCGCGATCGTTCCCATGACGATGATGCGGAGGCGGAAGAGGTTGCTTTGACTGCGCAGGAACAGCGCGCCGGTTAGCAGCAAAGCGCTGAAGGCAAACACGCCCCACGCGCCGCGCGAGAATGAAAAAAACACGCCGGCAGAGAGGACACCGAGAATTGCCACGTTTAACGGCAGGCTTTCACCGCGTCCGGTCAGGATACGCTGCAACATGAACATGGCGGGGAGCACCAGGAACGGACCGAACACGTTTGGGTCCTTGAATGCCCCGGCCGCTCGTCCGTAGAGCGTGAACATTTCGCCGGGCGTCAGTCCGAAATAGCCGGCAATGCCCAGGCACGTGGTGACCAGAGCAGAGATGGTCCAAGCCCAGAAGACCAGATCGTAGAGGTCTGGTCGGCCCTCGAACACCGCGGCAAAGAAGACCGCGGTCAGGGAAAGAAATAGCGTGACCGTTATGTAGAGCGGGATGTCGCCAAGCTCTTCGAGCTGTGTCATCGAGATCAGCCCCCCGATGACGAAGAGCACGAGTAGGCCGGCAAGCGGGGCCACCGTGCGCGAGATGCGCAGACCGAACAGTGCCCACACCGGCATTAGCCCCGCGAGAAAGAGCTCGTAGGGGGCCGGTTCGCGGATCACGAAGCCGGTCAGGAACACGGCGAACCCGATAGCGACCGCTGTTATGAGCGCGACGAGACGCGCGTTGATTGCGGCCCTCGGCAGCTCGCCGGCGATGCTCGCGCTCAATACGCGTTCTCCGTATTCAGGAGACGAACCGGTGTGAGCAGCAAAATTTTCAGGTCGAACCAGAGTGACCAGTTCTCGATGTAGTAGAGATCGAATTCGGTGCGCTTGCGGATCTTCTCATCCGTGTCCATCTCGCCGCGCCAGCCGTTGATCTGCGCCCAACCGGTGACGCCCGGTTTCACCTTGTGGCGCGCGAAGTAGCCGTCGACGACCTCCGTGTAGAGCAGGTTGTGCGACTGTGCTGCCACGGCGTGAGGTCGGGGGCCGACGAGGGAAAGCGAGCCCATCAGCGTGTTGAAGAACTGGGGCAGTTCGTCGATCGACGTCTTGCGGATGAAACGCCCGACGCGCGTGACACGTGGATCGTTCTTCGTCACCGCCTTCTTCGCCGTCGGGTCCGACTTGTCGGCATACATCGAGCGAAACTTGAAAACCTCGATGACCTCATTGTTGAAGCCATGGCGTTTCTGCTTGAAGAAGACCGGCCCCTTGCTGTCGAGCTTGATGGCGATTGCGGTTGCAATCATCACTGGGGACAGAAGCACGATCCCGGCGATGCTGAACACGATGTCGAAAGCGCGCTTGGCCACCGAGTCCCATTCGGTGATCGGCTTGTCGAAGATGTCGAGCAGCGGCACCGATCCGATATAGGAGTAGGCGCGCGGACGGAACTGCAGTTCGTGCGAGTGGGCCGACAGCCGAATGTCGACAGGCAGCACCCACAGCTTCTTGAGCATCGACAGGACGCGCTTCTCTGCGGTGATCGGCAGAGAGACGATCAGCATGTCGATCCTCGCAATACGCGCAAACGCGGTGAGTTCGGCAATCGTCCCAAGCTTGGGGTATCCCGCAACGATCGGAGGCGAGCGACGGTCGTCCCGATCGTCGAAGATTCCGCATATCCGGATGTCGTTGTAGGGCTGCATCTCGATGGAACGGATCAACGCCTCAGCGTTCCCGCCACCGCCGACAATGACCGCGCGTCGCTCCATCGCGCCATTGCGCGCCCATCGACGCACCAGCCTCGCGACGATGAGGCGCATAAAGACGAAAGCCGCGAGACCGGCGATGAACCATCCGATGAACCAGACGCGCGAGAAGTCGTCTGCCATCTTGAGAAAGAAGCCGGCCAGCGCCATCAGGGCAAAGGTGCCGGCCCAGACGAGTACCAAGGAGCCGATACGTCGCATCGGCTCGCGCAAAGTCGCGATTTGATATGTGTCGGCCACCTCCAGCAGCAGGACAGCGAGGATCGATCCGCCGGCGATGAGTGCGGGGTATTCCCAGGTCAGGTGCGTGTCGACGTAGTAGAGGTAGACGGCAAGGCCCGTCAGCGCGAAGAGTGCCAGTTCGACGAGGCGCAGATAGCCGCTGACCATCACCGGCGACCGGGTGTCGCGCCGATACTGCGACGCAACATGACGTGCGACAGGGTTCAAGTCGTCACGCTCGCCGGCATCCGCGCCCTCGGCGAAGGTGCGGACCGCTTGCGGCGAATAAGGATGGGCAGGCTGGGGTTTGCTCATGACGCGCAACTCGACTGTCCGCGCACTTCGCGCGGCGACCGCAAGTTAGCCGTGAGCTGCTAAGAAACCCTTGCCGGACCCCTTCAACGCATGGGGGGGAGGTAGGCGGTTTCCACCTCCTGGACCATCGTCTTGTTGCTGAAGCGGGTGCGCATGCGCTCGATGTCGGGGAGGGCGGCGCGCAGCGCTGCGGGATCGGCAAGGGCGGAGGCCATGCGCGCCGCGAGGCTCTCGACGGTCGGATCGGCTAACGCGCTGGAATCGCTGCCCAAAATCTCCGGGATGCCGCCGACGGCGGTGGCGATCAGCAGCTTCCCGGCCGCTGCTGCCTCGATGACGATGTAGGGCATCGCCTCGGCCCGGGACGGCACGACCATGATCCTGCCCAGCGCGAAAGCCTGTCGCGCCGGCATCGCATCGCGGAAAATTACTGATATATCTGCGCAGTTGGACGCCTGCGCGCGGTAGCGCGGCAGATCCGCGCCGTCGCCGACCATCGTCGCAGAAACCTTGCGCCCGCTCACCGAAGCAACCCGCGCCAGCGCGTCGATGAACAGGTCGGGCCCCTTCAGGTCGCGCATCATGCCGATGTAGAGGAAGTCCGTCGCGTCGGGCGCATCGGACACGGGCGCGAACTCGTGATCGGCCAGGCCGTTGTAGACGACCTTGTACGGGCAGTGCGGGGTCCCGACCTTGCGCAGATAGGTCCGGTACTCGTGCTCCGAGACGAAGAGCAGATGGTCGGTGAGGCGGCCCATCGCGTTTTCCAGCGCGAAGAAGGCACGCCCGGTAAGTGTGCCTTCGTCGTAATGAAGGCTTCCGCCGTGCGGAGAATAGACCCGGGCTACGCGAGACCTGGATGCCCGGAAGAGTGAGCCGAACGCACGCGCATAGACACCGCCCTTGGCGCCGTGCCCATGCAGCACATCCGGCCGCAATTCCTTGATCAACGAATAAGTTCGCCATGCGGCAGCGGCATCGCCGAGGCCGATATGCCGCTGCATCGGCGTGCGCCGGATGCCGAGCGGCAGCATCGGTTCCATCCGGGCGAAGAGCTCTTCCTCGAACGCGCCGCCCGTCGAGGAATCGCAGACGATGCCGACCTCATGTCCGGCCGCAACCTGCGCCTCAGCGAGGTCGCGGACATGGCGGAAGATTCCTCCGACCGGGGACCGGAAGCAGTGCACGATGCGCAGCTTGCGCCTCTCGTGTCGAGCGGGATCGGGGTCGCCCATGGCGTCACCAGTGACCAACGGGCGTCAGAAAAGCCTCTCGCGCACGTAAACCGTATCGCCGGGAAGCAGGGGATCGGAGATCAGGACGCGGCCGGTCAGCACCTCGCCGTTCACTGTGCGCGTAACGTCGACATCGATCTGCTGTGCGCGCGCGGAGAATCCGCCCGCCGCGGCGATCGCCTTCTGGATCGTCATGCCCGGCACATAGGAGTACTGCCCGGCCGCGCCAACTTCGCCCATGACGAAGATCGCGCGATAGCGCTCGACCTCGACCGAAACGTCCGGGTCACGGATGTAGCCGTTGCGCAGGCTCGCCGCGATCGACGCCTCCAGCTGGGCAATGGTGCGACCCCGCGCCGGAACGGCGCCGACGAGCGGGAAAGAGATGTAGCCCGACTGGTCGACTGCATAGGTGTTGGTCAGGCCCTCCTGCTCGAACACCGTAATGCGGACGCGGTCTCCTGCGTCGAGCATGTAGGGGCGGGTGGTCGCCTGATGAAATGCCGGCGGCGCCGGGCGGTAGCCGGAACAGCCCGCGACCGCGGCGAGCGCGGTGATGGCGATGGCGGATAGGACGCTGCGCGGCATGACTGACCCTGTATCAGCGCCGGCTCGGCCGGCTGGCTCGGACGACGTTATCCGCCTGTTAGGGTTAATGGCCGGTAAAACGGGTGACGCCGCGACCAAACGCAATCCGAGCGCTCTTAACCGCGCAGTTACCATGCGGCTTTACGGTCGCTTGAGAATTCGCATCCGGAGTGAGCGCATGTCCGCCAACCAGTCAGCGGTCAGGGACGTCGACATCGATCTCGGCAGGCTCTTCGCCAGCCTTGCCCGGGATTGGCGGCGGATACTCGTCGTCGCGGTGCTCGCTACTGCGGCGGCCTTTGTCGTCGCGTCTCTTCTAACCCCAAGATACATGGGCGAGACGCGAATACTGATCGAAACCCGGGAATCGGCGCTGACGCGCATCGATCCCAACGGAGCCGGCGCGGCTCCGATCCTCGACGAGGAGGGGGTTACCAGCCAGGTCGAAGTCATCACGTCGAGCGAGATACTGACCAAGGTTGCCAAGGACCTGAATCTGGCATCGCGAGAAGAATTCGATCCGCAGCCCTCGGCAATCGGCCGCGCGCTGGCCCTCGTGGGATTGGCTCGCGACCCGTCTTCCCTCCCGCCCGAGGAGCGCACGCTCAAGGCATTCCGCGAGCGGCTCGACGTGTACCGGGTCGAACGGTCGCGCGTCATCGTCATCGAGTTCTCGTCTGCGGACCGGGAGCTTGCCGCCGCCGTGCCGAACGCAATGGCCGACGCGTACCTCGCAGTCCAGCAGCAAGCGAAACTGCAATCGAATTCCGACGCCACACAGTGGCTCGAGCCCGAAATCGCCGACCTCAGCGCCAAGGTTAAGCAGGCCGAGGCGCGCGTGGCAGAATTCCGCGGAAAGTCCGACCTTCTCGTCGGGCAGAACAATTCGGTGCTTGCGACGCAGCAGCTGTCCGAACTCTCCACCGAACTATCGCGCGTGCGTGCCAGCCGTTCGGCCGCGGAAGCGAACGCCACTCAGATCCGAGCGGCGCTGCGTAACGGCGCGGCGCTCGATTCGATGCCGGAAGTGCTGCAGTCGAGCCTGATCCAGCGCCTGCGCGAGCGGGAAGGCGAATTGCGCGGCGAGATCGCCGACCTGACGACGACGCTGTTGCCCGGCCATCCGCGCATCCGCTCGCTGAACTCGCAACTTGCCGATATCAGCGCGCAGATTCGCGCCGAGGGACAGAAGGTTCTCGCCGGCGTCGAGGCGGAGGCGCGGGCCGCGAAGGCTCGTGAACAGAGCCTCGTCGCCGACCTCAATCGCCTCAAGGCCGAATCGGCGCGAGCGGACGTCGATCTGGTCGATCTCCGCGCCCTGGAGCGCGAGGCGACGGCGCAGCGCGAGCTGCTCGAATCGTACCTCACCCGCTACCGCGAAGCTTCGTCGCGCGGCGACCGCAACTACCTGCCGGCCGATGCCCGCATCTTCTCGCGCGCGACCGTCCCGGCGGAGCCGTATTTCCCCAAGATCCTGCCCATCGTCATCTCGGCATTCGCGGCATCGCTGCTCGTGATGGCGATCGTCACGCTGCTTCGCGAGCTCTTCAGCGGCCGCGCAATGGTGGCGGCGGTCGCGGCTCCGCGCTATGTCGAACGTGAAGACGAGGCGGCGGAGGCCGTTCCGGTCGCCATGGCCCCGGTCCCGGCGCCTCTCGCGGAAACGCCCGCCGAGGAGCGGACGGAGGAACGCAAGGTACTCGGCATTCCACAACCGCCGGCCATGCGCGCGGCGGCTGCGGCCGCAGCGGCACTTGCCCCGCGCAAGCCGCGCCGTGCCCTCGGCGAGGTCGATGTCGAGAAAGCAGCCGAGTCCCTTATCGCCGGTGGAGCGACCCGTGCCCTGTTCGTCTCGCCCGAAGGCGACGAAGGGGCGGCGGCAAGCGTGCTGGTTGCCCGCGAGATCGCAGACGCGGGACTGCGCGTGATGCTGATAGACCTGACGGCGTCTGGAGCCGCCTCGCGGCCGATGCTGGAGAGCGGAAACTTCCCGGGGATAACGAACCTCCTCGTGTCCGAGAACCAGTTCTCGGAAGTGATTCACGCCGATCTCTATTCGTCGTGCAGCGTCATTCCGGTGGGAACCGCGAATGCTGCCCGCGCCATGCGTGCGGCGGAGCGCTTGCCGATGATCGTGCAGTCGCTCAGCACCGCCTACGACCTGGTGGTGATCGAGTGCGGCCCAACGGACGCCAACGGGATTCGCCGGCTGGTTGCGCCGAATACCGAGCTTCTCGTTTCGGCAATCGAACCGAGCGACGAGGTGGAGAAGGCGGCGGCGGGGCTCGTTGCAGGCGGGTTCGCCAAACCGACCATTGTTTCGCCGGTGAGCCGGCTTACGCCGCCGACGCCCGATCGCAGCGTTGCCTGAGTTCGCTTAGTCCTGATCTTCCGCGGGCGCGACGCTGTCGCGCCCGGCGACGTTCTTGCGCTGGCGCTTGGCGAGCGACCAGACCAGCGGGTTCGACTTGATCGCCCTCTTCATGGCCGCGATGCTGCGCGCGACCGTAACCGCCGCCGCGCCGCGTGCCGTCAGCGGCATGAAAACGTCGGACTGCCAGGTTTCGGTGTCGCACCACAGCCGCTTGTAGTGCTCGTCGCCGACACTGAAGTCGAAGACCGCAAGCCCGCGCTCGCACGCTTCCCTGATCATCTCGTGGAACAGGAAGTCGCCGGGGCTGGTGCCGGTGAGTTCGTCGCTGGCGATGGCGCTGATGTCGCAGATCATGCGGTCGCCGCAGAGACTGGAACCGGTCACCGCGCGCAACTTCCCGCCGATCTCAAGGCCATGCAGGATGAAGTCCGGGCGCCCCTCGCGGTAAAGATTGCGCATGAACGCCACGCAACCCGGCTCCGCGAAAACGTTGGGGATACCCATCTGCGCGAAGCGCTCCGCCTTCATTGTGAAGAACGCATCCAGCAGCAAGTCGGTGTCTCCGGGCCGATCCGGCCGGATCAGCCGGAAACCGCCCGCCGCCTCGAACTTGCGCAGCTGCGAACGATGCTTCTTTCGCTTCCGCTTGCCGCTCGAACGGTCGAGCAAGGCTTCGAAGCCGCCGTCGAGGTGAACCGACAGCGCGACATTGGGGCTTGTGCCGGTCGTCATGGCGGCAAGCGGGTTCGGCGTGCCGCCGACTGCGGGAGCAAGACGCTCGAGGGCGAGGAGGTCCGCGCCCGGAATGGCCGAGCGGATCGCCGCGACGATGGACGCGGAAAGGTCGGCTGCCGTGTATTCGGCAGGCAAGGAGGGAGCCTGGTTGCCGTTGGCATGCTGCCCGCCGGGGAAGCGGGCCTGCCTGAACGGACCTTTGGTGACGATCTCGAGCGGAAGCTTCAGGATGTCCCGTCCGTCACGTGCAACCGACACGACGAAAATCTTACTGCCCGTCGCATCGGCCCAGGCGCCCAGGAAGCGTGGCGATTGATGCGGCGCATGCGATGCCCTCGCGCAGAACTCGGCGTAACCGCTGGAGGATAGCGGCTCGACATGCGCGTGAAGATCGGACGCGACGGCACGAACATGTGAGCGTTCGATTTGCAGCGCGTCAACCATACCTCAATCCTTCTGGCCGATTATCGATGTTCGCAGCGCGTCGGGTCGGCACCGGAAGCTAGCCAACAAAGGTGAAGGAATGCTCGACAGGGGCGAGTTGGCGCGGAAGCTGGTGTTGAACGCGGCGCGTTTCAGCGGATTGACCCGCCTGCTCGGCGGGCGATTGGGCGGGATCGGCGCCATACTCATGGTGCACCGGGTCACGATGGCCTCGGCCAAGCCGCTCGGCATCAACCGCCATCTCAACGTCGCGCCAACGTTCCTGGATGCCGCCATCGGCGAGATGAAGCGGATGGGCTACGACTTCGTGTCGATGGACGAGGCGCTCGAGCGCATGCGCTCGCCGCGCGCCGGCCGCTTTGCGACGATTACCGCCGACGACGCATATCGGGACAATCTGCTCGAGGCGCTGCCGGTCCTGGAAAAGCACGGCGCCCCGATGACGATCTACGTGGCGCCGGCTCTGACCGGTCGCGCCACCGACTTGTGGTGGGACCTTCTCGAAGACATCGTCACCGCGCGCGAGGAGATCTACCTCACCACGCCCGACGGGCGCGTCACCCTCGACTGCACGACGCCGGCCAAGAAGATCGAGGCGAACCGCCTGGTGCACGACTACCTGACCACGGAGATGGCGGAGGAGGAGCGGCAATCGGTGCTTCGCGGGATCGCGGCGCTCGCGCGTGTCGACCCGCAGCGGCCGTCGGACGATACGCTGATGGACTGGGACGAGGTGCGCAGCGCTGCCGCGCATCCGCTGCTCACCATCGGCGCGCATACGGTGAACCATTACAATCTCAAGCGGCTCACGGCCGAAAAGGCGTGGAGCGAGATCACCGACGCGGCCCGGATCATAGAACTGGAGACGGGGCGAAAGCCGCGCCACTTCGCCTACCCGTACGGTTACGAAAGCGCAGTTGGCGAGCGCGAGGTCGCGCTGGTCGCCGAGGCCGGATACGCATCGGCGGTGACGACGCGGCACGGCGTCATTTTGCCCGCCCACGCAAACCATCCGCACGCGCTGCCGCGCATTTCGGTGAACGGGCGGTACCAGAAGGTAGCGCATCTGCGCACGATGCTGTCGGGCGTGACGTCGGCGCTCGCCAACCAGGGCAAGGCGCTGGTCACTGTGTGACCGCTACTCGGGCTGGTTGCGCCCGGGCCGCGCCATCCACCAGATGATCAGCATCGCGGGCAGTACCCAGACGAGGCCGGACGCCGCGAAGAAGGCGAGATGCACCCACGCGCTCGACTCGGCGAGCTGCGTCACCGCGACGGCCGACGCCACCAGCGCGTAGAGCACCACCAGCGCGATGAGCAGCAGCATCCCGATGAGCTTGCGCAGGCGGACCGGCAGCATGGAAACCTCGCTTTCCGCCGCTTCATAGGCCTTCGGCCCGCCAGCCGCAAACGCGCCTCGCGCGACCGCGTGTCGCGCGCACCCGCCTTGCCAGCGCCGTGGGCGTGGTCCACTGCTCGCCGGTCATGGCTACGGCAGCGATAATTGAACCTGGAGCTTCCGCCGAGCGCGACCCGCGCCGCGCGGTGCGCTGGTGGCTCTACGCCGTGCTGGTCGTGCTGTTCGCCATCTTCCTCGTCGGCGGGGCAACGCGCCTGACCGGCTCCGGCCTGTCGATCACGGAGTGGAAGCCGATCCACGGGGTGATCCCGCCGTTGAGCGAGGCGGAGTGGCAGGAGGAATTCGCGAAGTACCGCGCGATTCCGCAGTACGAGCAGATCAACAAGGGCATGACGCTCGGCGAGTTCAAGTCGATCTTCTGGTGGGAGTGGGCGCACCGGATGCTCGCCCGCGGCGTCGGCTTCGTCGTCGCCATCCCGCTCGCCTTCTTCTGGCTCACCGGGCGGCTCGAGCGGCACCTCAGGCCGAAGATGCTCGGCCTGCTGGCGCTGGGCGGGCTGCAGGGCGCGATCGGCTGGTGGATGGTGGCGTCGGGACTGTCGGAGCGCGTCAGCGTCAGCCAGTACCGGCTGGCAACGCACATGGTCATGGCGTGCCTGATCTTCGTTGCCACCATGGTCATTGCGCGCGGGCTGGCGCCGCAAGCGCCCGCCGCCGGCAGGACGAGCCAGCGCTTCGCCGGCTGGATGGTCGTGCTCGTGCTGGCGCAGATCTATCTCGGCGCGCTCGTCGCCGGGCTGCATGCCGGCATGACCTACAACACCTGGCCGCTGATGGACGGCAGCCTCGTACCCGGCGACCTGCTGCTGCAGGAGCCGTGGTGGATCAACTTCTTCGAGAACCCGAAGACCGTGCAGTTCATGCACCGCCTCGGCGCCTACGCGGTGCTCGCAGCGGCGATCTGGCACGCGATCGCGCTGCGCCGCGCCGAACCGGGCAGCGCTCATGCGCGCCGCGCGGCGATCCTGCTTGCGCTGATCACGCTGCAGGCCGCCATCGGCATCGCCACCCTGCTCAGCGTGGTCAACCTGCACGCGGCGCTGACGCACCACGCGCTGGCCATCGTCGTGCTCGGCTTCGCCGCCGCGCACTGGCGTGGCACCAAGGGCGCCTATCCGCTGCCGTCGGCGCAGTCGGCGTGACGGGGAGGCGGCCTACGCCGCCTTTCCGAGCATCAGATCCATGTTCTGCACGGCCGCGCCCGACGCGCCCTTGCCGAGATTGTCGAGCAGCGCGACCAGGTTCGCCTGGCCCTTGCCCTCGGTGCCGAACACGAACAGCTTCATGCGGTTGGTGTCGTTGAGTTCGGTGGGATCGACGCGCGGCAGCTTGGCGCTCGTCTCCAGCGGCACGACTTCGACGACGTCCTGCCCGGCATAATGCCTCGCCAGTGCGGCGTGGATGTCGCCCAGCGAAGGACCGCCGACGAGATCGGCGAGGAACAGCGGCACCTGCACGATCATGCCCTGCGCGAAGCGGCCGACGCTCGGCGAGAAGATCGGCCGCCGCTCCAAGAGACCGTATTTCATCAGCTCCGGCACGTGCTTGTGGCCGAGCGTGAGCCCGTAGAGGAAATGCGGCGCCGAGATGTGGTCCGGGTTCGACGCGTCCTCCATCTGCGCGATCATCTGCTTGCCGCCGCCGCTGTAGCCGGAGACCGCGTTCACCGTGACCGGATAGTGCTTCGGCAGGATGCCCGCCTCCGTCAGCGGCCGCACCAGGGCGATGGCGCCGGTCGGGTAGCAGCCCGGATTGGCGACGAAGCGCGCCTTCGCGATCTGCGAAGAGTGGCCGGCGGTGAGCTCGGCAAAGCCGTAGGTCCAGTCGGGATCGACGCGATTGGCCGTCGACGTGTCGATCAGGCGCGTCGAGTTGTTGCCCTCCAGCATGGCGACAGCTTCCCTGGCGCCCTCGTCGGGCAGGCACAGGATCGCGATATCGGCTTCGTGCAGCCTGTCCAGCCGCAGCGCGTTGTTGCGCCGCTCGGCCGCAGGGATCGACAGGACGTCCAGGTCGTCGCGACTGGCCAGCCGCTGGCGGATCTGCAGGCCGGTCGTACCGTGCTCGCCGTCGATGAAGATTTTCGGTTTCATGTTTGCCTCGAAGGCCTGAGAAAACAGGCAGATACGTCGTGTTTCGGAATCGCCCCCGCAAGGGCTTGAATCAAGTCCTCAGGACGATCGTCGTCGTGCCTGACGTTCTGCCAGAAGTCCGAGGTAATGCATCGCCACCGTCGCCCCGGCGATCGCCGTGATGTCGGCATGGTCATAGGCCGGCGCCACCTCGACCACGTCGGCGCCGACGATATCGAGCTCGCCCAGCTGCCGGAGCACCGAGAGTATCTTCGCAGAGCTCGGACCGCCCGCAACCGGCGTGCCGGTGCCGGGTGCGTAGGCCGGATCGAGGCAGTCGATGTCGAAGGTGAGGTAGGATTTCGCGCCGCCGACCCGCCCGACGATCCTCTCGGCGATCTCGGCGGCCCTCATCTCCTCGACCTCGTAGCCGTGCACGATCTCGATGCCGAAATCCTCCGGCGCGTGCGTCCGGATACCGATCTGGATCGATCTTGCCGGATCGACGATGCCGTCGCGCACCGCGCGCGCGACGAACGAGCCGTGGTCGATGCGCTTGCCGTCGTCGAACCAGGTATCCTGGTGTGCGTCGAACTGGACCAGGGCGAGGGGACCATGCAGCGCCGCGTGCGCCTTGAGCAGCGGCCATGTGACGAAGTGGTCGCCGCCGAGCGACAGCAGGAAGGCACCTGACTTGAGCAGCTTCGTCGCCTCGCGCTCGATCGTCGCCGGCGTCTTCCAATGGTTGCCGTAGTCGAGCAGGCAATCGCCGTAGTCGACGACGGTCAGGGCTTCGAACAGGTCGCGCGAGAACGGGTATTGCGGATCGTTGTCAAAGATCGCCGAGGCGCGCCGGATCGCCTGCGGACCGAACCTCGCACCGGGCCGGTTCGACACGGCCGCATCGAACGGAATCCCCCACACAACCGCATCCGCCCCCGCGATCTTCTTCGAGAAACGCCGCCGCATGAACGACAGCGCACCCGCATAGGTCGGGTCCGTCGCGGCCCCGAGGCTCGGGCCGGTGAAAGCGTTGTCGATGGTCTTTGTCGGCATGGTGTTACCGATCTTCTCTTGTGTGCCAAAGACGCAGGACGAAGATCGTCTCGCTCTTGATCTCGTACCGCATTTCGTACCGACCGACGAGGATGCGACGCACCTCTCGCGGCTCGAATTCCTCCAGCTTCTCGCCGATCCGCGGATAATCGAGCAGCCTCCGTGGCGAGGCAGCTAGCGCCTTGACTGCGACTGCTGCTGCGCGCCGATTGGCAGGGGCCAGGAAGTCGTAAAGCCTACCAAGGTCGGATACAGCTTTTTCCGTCCATTTGACCTCCATCATCGCGGCAGTGGGAGAGGCGACTCCGCTTCGAGACTGTCTGCCCAGGCCTGGACTGCCGCGTGATCGACAACACGTCCGGCATCCACATCCGCCATGCCCTCCATCGTCAGTCGGCGGCGCTCTTCTTCTTGCGCAACCCAAGCGGCAAGTGCCTGCTTGACGATCCAGCCGCGCGACCGCTCAAGCCTTCCCGCTATCTCGTCCACCTTCTCGGCAAGGGTCAGCGGGACGTGCGCCGTCAAAACCTTCGTCTGCATATTCAACTCCAATCACGGTCAATCATAGTGACTAAGCTGGATTCAGTCGACCTGCCTTGCTGGAAGCAACAAAAAAGCGGGCCTCGCGGCCCGCTTTCGTCTGCTCGGTTCTGCAGCGCTTCGATCAGCGCTTGGAGAACTGGAACGAGCGGCGGGCCTTCGCCTTGCCGTACTTCTTTCGCTCGACCGTGCGGCTGTCGCGGGTCAGGAAGCCGCCCTTCTTCAGGACGCCGCGCAGTTCCGGCTCGAAGTAGGTGAGAGCCTTGGAAATGCCGTGGCGAACCGCGCCGGCCTGGCCGGAGAGGCCGCCGCCGCTGACCTTGACGACGACATCGTACTGGCCGTTGCGGTTGGCCGCGACGACCGGCTGCTGCAGCACCATCTGGAGAACCGGACGCGCGAAGTACACGCGGAATTCGCGTTCGTTCACGGTGATCTTGCCGGAGCCCGGCTTGATCCAGACGCGGGCAATGGCGTCCTTGCGCTTGCCGGTGGCGTAAGCGCGACCCTGCTTGTCGAGCTTCTGCACGTGCACCGGAGCGGCCGGCTGGGCCGAAGCCTGCGTGCCGAGCTGAGCGAGGGAGGAAAGGTCAGCCATCTATCAGGCCCTCTTGTTCTTGGCGTTCATGCCGGCGACGTCCAGCGCGACCGGCTGCTGCGCCTCATGCGGGTGCTCGGCACCGGCATAGACGCGGAGATTCTTCATCTGGCGACGGCCGAGCGGACCACGCGGGATCATGCGCTCCACGGCCTTCTCGACAACGCGCTCCGGGAAACGGCCCTCGAGCAGCTGGCGCGCGGTGCGCTCCTTGATGCCGCCGGGATGGCCGGTGTGCCAGTAATACACCTTGTCGGTGAACTTCTTGCCGGTGAACTTCACCTTGTCGGCGTTGATGACGATGACGTTGTCGCCGTCGTCGACATGCGGGGTGAAAGTCGGCTTGTGCTTGCCGCGCAGGCGGTTGGCGACGATGGTGGCGAGACGGCCGACGACGAGATCCTCGGCGTCGATCAGCACCCACTTCTTCACCACCTCTGCAGGCTTCTGCGAGAAGGTTTTCATTGTTTCGTTCCGTTCGAAATCCGGTGCCGGGAGCGGCAGCGCGGACGTTTCTTGTTGCTTGGCTTGGACCTGGGCCCAAATAACAAAACGGCGGCCCGAAAGGCCGCTGCGTTGTTGCGGGGCTTATAGAGGAGAGCGCGGCCGCGCGTCAAGCGTTCGTTATCGGCGCCCGCCACGATAAACCGAGCGAAAACAATGGTTTGAGAATGCGGTATTATTTTACCGCAGTGCCCGGCTTCGCGGGAGGGATCGAATAGGTGCCCGTAGCGTGGGCTACCGTCTCGCCATCGGGCCGCACGATGTCGACGTCGAAGACCATCAGGCTGCGACCGAGCTTGAGAATCCGGCAATGGGCGTCGACAGGACCCGGACCGGCCTTGCGCACGAAGTTGATGTTCAGGTTCGTCGTCACCGAGAGGGCGTCGGGCCCCGCGTGCGATAGCACGCAGACGTAGCCTCCGATGTCAGCCAGCGTGAACAGCGCCGGCCCAGAGACCGTATTGCCGGGGCGCAGGTGACGCTCGTTGGCGTTGAGGCGTACGGTGCAGCCGCCGGGGAAGACGTCGAGCGTCACATAGTCGGAAAACTCGTTGTTGAGCTGCGGATAGACCGAGCCGAGCAGCTTGTTGATCGCCGCGGCATCGAGCTGCGGCTCCGTCGAGATAGCCGGCAAAGGCTCCTCCTTCCGTGCGCGTAAACGTCAATGCGATTTGTGCAGAAAGCGCGGTGGCCTTCAAGGCGCGCGATGCTACTTTCCTCAGTTCAGCCAGGCGCTGTTCGCCAGGGAGAGTGCCGATGGAGCCCCGAATCTCGATCGTGACCGTTGGCGTAGTCGACCTCGACCGCGCCACCGCGTTCTATGAGGCGATGGGCCTCGTTGCCGGCATGAAGGTGCCGGGAGACGTCGTCTTCTTTCCGATGGGCGGCCTCCTCCTTGCGCTGTGGCCACGCGACAAGCTTGCGGCCGATGCCGGCGTAAGCGCCGAAGGCTCGGGGTTTCGCGGGACGGCGCTCGCCTACAACACGCGGAGCGAAGACGAGGTGGCGCAGGTCATCGACATGGCGAAGAGCGCCGGCGGCCGCGTGGTCAAGCCGGCGCAGCGCGCGTTCTGGGGCGGCTGGTACGGATATTTCGAGGACACGGAAGGCAATCTCTGGGAGGTCGCCCACAATCCGGACTTCCCGCTCGACGCCGAAGGACGTATCTCATTGCCGTCATGACCCACGACACCTACGACGACGCCTACATTGCAGGCATCCTGCGCGATACGAAGACGATTGCGGTCGTCGGCGCGTCACCGAACCCGGACCGGCCAAGCAACTACGTCTCCGAATTCCTGATGGCGAAGGGCTACGAGGTGTTTCCAGTGAACCCCGGCCAGGCCGGCGGTCAGATCCATGGGCGGACCGTCTACGCACGGCTTTCCGACATACCGGTCGCGATCGACATGGTCGACGTCTTCCGGGCGAGCAACGCCCTGGACGGCATCGTCGACGAGGCGATCGCGCTGCCGTCGAAGCCTAAAGTGATCTGGACGCAACTGGGCGTCCGCGACGACGCGGCCGCCAGGAAAGCCGAGGGCGCCGGAATCTCGGTCGTCATGAATCGCTGTCCCAAGATGGAAATCCCGCGCCTCGCACGCCTGATCGGCCAGCGCGGCTGAACCGGTCACCCTGTAGCAGCGTGTTGCAAGGGATTTGATTTCGCGCGGCAAGCGCCTCGGCGGAACGATAATCTTTGCCCGCCCGCGTCGTAGCCCTCTATGATGGCTGAACCATCATCTGGGAGGAAAATATGACCGATCGCTCGCCGGGCTTCAGCACTCTGGCCGTCCATGCCGGCGCCAAACCGGACCCGACCACCGGCGCGCGCGCGACGCCGATCTACCAGACCACGAGCTACGTCTTCAACGACGCCGAGCACGCCGCCTCCCTGTTTGGCCTGCAGGCGTTCGGCAACATCTACACGCGCATCATGAACCCCACGCAGGCGGTTCTGGAAGAGCGCATCGCCGCGCTTGAGGGCGGTACGGCAGCCCTTGCCGTCGCCTCTGGCCACGCCGCGCAGCTGCTCGTCTTCCACACCATCATGCGGCCCGGCGACAACTTCGTTGCGGCGCGCCGTCTCTATGGCGGGTCGATCAACCAGTTCGGCACCGCCTTCGAGAGCTTCGACTGGCACGTGCGCTGGGCCGACGCGCTCGATCCCAAGGCGATCGAGCAGCAGATCGACGGCCGCACACGCGCGATCTTCATCGAGAGCCTCGCCAATCCGGGCGGCACCTTCGTCGACATCGAGGCGGTGTCGGACGTCGCGCGCCGCCACGGCATTCCGCTGATCGTGGACAACACCATGGCGACGCCCTACCTGGTCAAGCCGATCGACCACGGCGCCGACATCGTCGTGCACTCGCTGACCAAGTTCATCGGCGGCCACGGCAACTCCATCGGCGGCGTGATCGTGGATGCAGGCACGTTCGACTGGTCGAAGAGCGGCAACTATCCGGCGCTTTCGCAGCCGCGCAAGGAATATGGCGGCGTCATCCTTCACCAGGCATTCGGCAACTTCGCCTTCGCCATCGCGTGCCGCGTCCTCGGGCTTCGCGATCTCGGGCCGGCCATCTCGCCGTTCAACGCGTTCCTGATCCTGACCGGGCTCGAGACGCTGCCGCTGCGTATGCAGCGCCACAGCGACAATGCCCTGAAAGTGGCCGAGTGGCTGTCGAACCATCCAAAGGTAGCCTGGGTTTCCTATCCGGGGCTCAAGACCGACGCCAACAATGCGCTCGCCCAGAAATACTCGCCGAAGGGATCGGGCGCGGTGTTCACGTTCGGGCTGAAGGGCGGCTACGAGGCGGGCGTCAAGCTGGTCGAGGGCGTCGAGCTGTTCTCGCACCTCGCCAACATCGGCGACACCAAGTCGCTCATCATCCACCCCGCGTCCACGACGCACCGCCAGCTCACCGACGAGCAGCGGACTGCGGCCGGCGCCGGCAGCGACGTGATCCGGCTGTCGGTCGGCATCGAGGATGTCGAGGACATCATCGCCGATCTGGATCGCGCGCTGAACGCGCTCTAGCTTGAATCGAAAGATCAGCCGGCCGGCGCAAATGCCGGCCGCGATTCGAAGAATCTGGCGGCGCGCGTGGGCGAACTGTTCCTTACTGTCGATATTTCCGGCGTCGAGCCGGAGGAGGGCGCTCCTCCGGCCGACCGCGTCGTTTCCGGCACGCCAGCATTCCGGACCTGGAACGTCGAGGAGGCCGATGGCCTCTATGCCGGCGTCTGGGAGGCGACGCCGGGAAAGTGGCGCATCGTCTACGACGAATGGGAGTTCTGTCACATCCTGTCGGGCATTTCGGTCATCGCCGAGGATGGCGGGGAAACGCGCACGGTGCGCGCCGGCGACAGCTTCGTGTTGCGGCCCGGCTTTCGCGGGACGTGGGAAGTCGTTGAAACGACTCGCAAGCAGTACGTGATCAGGCTCTGACTCTCACCAGACGACGTCGAGCGACCGCAGGCCGTGGAAATGGTAGCTGTCGCGATAGACCGGCTCGCTCGCCAGCCGCAGCCGGGGAAGCCGCTCGAACAGCACCCGTAAGGTCTCCTGCATCTCGATGCGCGCCAGCGGGGCACCGATGCAGAAATGGATGCCGGCGCCGAACGAAAGGTTCTTCTGATCGGCGCGGCCTGGGTTGAACCGGCCCGGATCAACGAAGCTGCGTACGTCGTGGTTGGCGGCGCCGAGCAGCAGCCCGACCTCCTCGCCGGCATCGATGGTCACGCCCTGCGGCAGCGCCGTCGTTGCATAGGCGTAGCGGCGAAACATGTGCAGCGGGGCGTCGATGCGCAGGCACTCCTCGACCGTCGCGGCGGCATCTTCTGCGGTCGCGAAGAACGGTCGCGGGTCGACGTCCAGCTTGAGCATCGTGCGGATGGCGTTGCCTGTCTGGTGGACCGTTGCCTCGTGCCCGGCGTTCAAGAGCAGGATGGTCGACGCGACGAGCTCATCCTCGGTGAGCTTGTCGCCGCTCTCATGCGCCGAGATCAGCAGGCTGAGCAGGTCGTCGCCCGGCTTCCTGCGGCGTTCGTTGGCGTAGTGGCGCACGAAGTCCGAGAACTCGCCCGCGGCGCGGTTCGCATCGTCCTCGACGGCCCGCGTGCGACCGTGCATGTACATGGCAACCATCCGGTGCGACCAGTCGAGGAGTTGCGGACCCATGTCGAGCGGCACGCCGAGCATCTCGGCGATGACGGTTATCGGCACCGGCGTCGCCAGCGCCGGCAGCAGGTCGGCGCCGCCGTCGCCCTCGATGCGGTCGATCAGCTCGTGTGCCAGCGCGGTGATGCGGGGCCGCAGCCGCTCCACCTGCCGCGATACGAAGGCGCGGTTGACCAGCGTACGCAGGCGCGTATGCACCGGCGGCTCGAGCTCGAGCATGGAGTTGGCGTCGAGCCGGTCGAAGTTCGCAAGATGCTCGCGGCCGGAGTGATCGAAGGGACCGGGCGGTTGCCGGCCTATACGCCGATCGCGCAGAAGCGCGTTGACGTCGTCGTAGCCCGCGAAGCACCAGATCCCGAACTCATGCCAGAAGAACGCCCGCGCGTGTTCATGCATCCAGGCGTAGGCGGCATACGGATCCTGCACGAACTCCGGCTGGTGCGGATCGAGCCGGAGCGAGCGGGTTTCAGCGTCGAAGTCGAGATAGTGCGGGCGTGCGGGCGGCATCGCGCTTTTCTAGCGCGGCTTGTCGCGGGCCCGCCAGTGTCCTAGTCGCAGCAGCGAGGGAGAAATCCGATGCGGGTGATCGTCGTCGGCGCGGGTATCGCAGGCCTGTCGACTGCATGGCAGCTGACCAAGCGCGGCCACGACGTCACCCTGCTCGAGCAGGGAACGATCCCGAACCCGCTGGCGGCGTCTGGCGACCACCACCGCATCATCCGTCGCGCCTACGGCACGGCCAGCGGATATGCCCGCGCGATCGACGAGGCCTACGGCGCCTGGGACGAGCTGTGGGCGGACATCGGCGCAAGCCACTATGACGCGCGCGGCTTCCTCTGCCTGTCGCGCGAGCCTGGTGACGAGGGCGAGCGCTACCATGACGGAATGATCGATGGCGGGTGGGGGGTCGAGCGCTTCGATGGCGAAGAGGCGGGCCGCCGCTACCCGTTCGTCGACGGCTCCGGCATCCGCTTCGCCTTCACGTCGGCGGATGGAGGGGTTTTGCACTGCCGCGAGATCGCACGCGGCCTGTCGAATTGGCTGCTCGCGGCTGGTGCGACGGTCCGCGAGGGGGCGTCGGTGGCGCGGGTGGATGCAGGCAATGCGGCGGTCACGCTTGCGTCCGGGGAGCGGCTTGTCGCGGATCGCGTCGTGGTCACCGCCGGCGCTTGGGTGCTGCGGCTCTTTCCCGAACTCGCGACCGATCTCACGACCTACCGCACCGCCGTCGTCTACCTGGCGCCGCCGCAAGACATGATGGCGGCGTGGGAGGCCGCTCCGGTGATCCTGGACGTCGGCGGACGCACCGACGGCTACATCATCCCGCCGTCGGGAGGAGGTGGGCTGAAATTCGGCTCCGGCCTGCACAAGGAGCGCTGGGCGAATCCCGACGCTGGCCGTGCACCTCGCGAGGGCGAAGGCGAGGCGGTTCGAGACCTCTTTGCGCCTCCGTTCGTGCGCCTGAGCGAATACCGGGTGCTGGACACGATGACGTGCGCCTACACCTTTACCGCCGACGAGCGCTTCTTCGGCACGGCGTTCGGCAGGACATTGGTGGTTTCCGCCTGTTCGGGCCACGGCTACAAGTTCGGCGCCGCGGTCGGGCGGCGCGTCGCCGACGCCGTGGAGAACGGCGACGACACCAGCCTGAAACGCTGGCTGCGCGCCGACTCCTAGCAGATTAGCCCCTGCAGTGGCCGCTGATGCGCACTTCGCGCCAGGCGGAGTGGCCGGGGCTGACCATGACCTGGCGCGCAACGGTGTCGTAGCGCGGCGGCGTCTGGCGGACGATCTTCTCGGCGGGGCGGATCAGCACCTTCTCGTGCGTCCAGCCGTACTCGGCCGGGATCACGTAGCGCTCCTTGCGCTCGGGCGAGATAAGCACGCGGCGCTTCTCGACGCCGTACCGCGCCGGAATGCGCTCGTGAACGACGCGCTCGGGGCTGACCGTCACGTACTCCGTCACCGTCTTGTAGACCGGCGGGCGCTTGACCTTGCAGAGCACCTTGCGGCCGTTGATCCGCTGGTATTCCCAAGTGTAGCCGCCGTCCGAGACGAGCACCTTGCGATGCACCGGCTTGGTGATGCCGGGAACGACGCGCGCCACCGTGCGCTCGGGCGAGATGAGCACATGCTCCCTGGTCCAGCTGTATTCCGCCGGCACGTGGCGGTAGCCGACCTGCTCGGGACGGATGACCGTGCGGACCTTCTGCGTCCCGTAGATTGCCGGGACGTGCTCGACATAGGACGAACCGCGGTCGACCATGACGGTCTCGTAGACTGTCTTGTATTGCGGTGCGCTGCGGACCTGCTCATAGCAGGACTGGGCGTAGCCGCCCGCAACGGTCTGCGTGGTCATGGCGGCGAGCGACGCGGCGGCGACTGCCGCAGAGAGTGTACGCGGGAACATTCTGAACTCCGGATTGACGCGCAAGTACTTGCTTTTGCGGCAGCATAGTCCGGTCCGCGACTCACGGAAGCGAATTCTTGCGTTTTCCTTAACGCCGGGTCAGCACCGAACACCTCTTGGGCCAGCCTTGCACAAGCCGAAGGCGGCATCCTATCTACGCTGTGACGAATCCTGCAGGGCCTGCCGCTCCGGCCGCCCATATCCCGACCGACCCGAGGAAGTGTGATGAAAGACCCCGTCGCAACCTACATGAATCTCGTGCCGATGGTGGTCGAGCAGACCAACCGCGGCGAGCGCGCCTACGATATCTTCTCGCGGCTGCTCAAGGAGCGCATCATCTTCATCACCGGTCCCGTCGAGGACGGCATGGCGACCCTGGTGTGCGCCCAGCTGCTGTTTCTCGAGGCCGAGAATCCGAAGAAGGAAATCAATCTCTACATCAACTCGCCGGGCGGCGTGGTGACGTCCGGCCTGGCGATCTACGACACGATGCAGTTCATCAAGCCCGCGGTCGCCACGCTGTGCACGGGCCAGGCTGCATCGATGGGCTCGCTGCTGCTTACGGCCGGCCACAAGGACATGCGCTTCGCCACGCCGAACGCGCGCATCATGGTTCACCAGCCGTCGGGCGGTTTCCAGGGCCAGGCGTCGGACATCGAGCGCCACGCTCTCGATATCATCAAGCTCAAGCGGCGCCTGAACGAGATCTACGTCAAGCACACCGGTCGCGACTACGAGACCATCGAGAAGACGCTCGATCGCGATCACTTCATGACCGCCGAAGAGTCACGCGAGTACGGTCTGATCGACAAGGTGATCACCTCTCGCGAGGCGATGGAAGCCGCTACTTCGCAAGCCTGAGCCTTATTGCGGAGTGCGGAGTTCCCACGTTTTCGTGAGGCGTTTTTGACGCCACTGCGTCAATTCGGCCACGTTTGGGTGTTCCATCATCCGGGCTCCCAGCCTACGTTAAGTTCCTGTTGATCTTCGACGGCTTAGCGTTAGCTGGGGAATGTCGATTCGTTGCCGTGATTTCTGATTTGTATTTCGTTCGGAAAGCACGTTGATCGGGCCGAGCGATGCGCGTCGCGTTGATTCCGCGGTGCGCGTGGCCCTGAAAGGAAACTGGAAATGAGCAAGATCAGCAACGGCGGCGGCGGCGATTCCAAGAACACGCTGTACTGCTCGTTCTGTGGCAAGAGCCAGCATGAGGTTCGCAAGCTGATCGCGGGCCCGACCGTCTTCATCTGCGACGAGTGCGTCGAACTCTGCATGGACATCATCCGCGAGGAGAACAAATCCTCTATGGTGAAGTCGCGCGAGGGCGTGCCGACCCCGCAGGAGATCATCAAGGTCCTGGACGACTATGTGATCGGGCAGGGCTACGCCAAGCGCGTGCTGTCGGTCGCCGTGCACAACCATTACAAGCGCCTGGCGCATGCGCAGAAGAACAACGACGTCGAGCTGGCGAAGTCGAACATCCTGCTGATCGGCCCGACCGGCTGCGGCAAGACGCTGCTGGCGCAGACGCTCGCGCGCATCATCGACGTGCCGTTCACCATGGCCGATGCGACGACACTGACCGAGGCAGGTTACGTCGGCGAGGACGTCGAGAACATCATCCTCAAGCTGCTCCAGTCGGCAGACTACAATGTCGAGCGCGCTCAGCGCGGCATCGTCTACATCGACGAGATCGACAAGATCAGCCGCAAGTCCGACAATCCGTCGATCACCCGCGACGTGTCGGGCGAGGGCGTGCAGCAGGCGCTGCTCAAGATCATGGAGGGCACTGTCGCGTCGGTGCCTCCCCAGGGCGGCCGCAAGCATCCGCAGCAGGAGTTCCTGCAGGTCGACACCTCGAACATCCTGTTCATCTGCGGCGGTGCCTTCGCCGGCCTCGACAGGATCATCTCCGACCGCGGCCGCAAGACCTCGATCGGCTTCGGTGCCAACGTCTCTTCGCCGGAGGATCGCCGCACGGGCGATCTGCTGCGCCAGGTCGAGCCGGAGGATCTGCTGAAGTTCGGACTGATCCCGGAGTTCGTCGGCCGTCTGCCGGTGTTGGCCACGCTCGAAGACCTGGACGAGCCGGCGCTGATCCAGATCCTCACCGAGCCGAAGAACGCGCTGGTCAAGCAGTACCAGCGGCTGTTCGAGATGGAGAGCGTCGACCTGACGTTCCACGAGGGTGCGCTTTCGGCGATCGCCAAGAAGGCCATCGAGCGCAAGACCGGCGCGCGCGGCCTGCGGTCGATCATGGAAGCCATCCTGCTCGACACGATGTTCGAGCTCCCGGCGCTAGAAGGCGTTCAGGAAGTCGTGATCTCGGAGGAGGTGGTGACCGGTTCGGCCCGCCCGCTCTACATCTACTCGGAACGCGAAGAGAAGAAGCCGGTCAGCGCTTGAAATAGGCGGTCGGCAATCGGCAGTCGATGAATAAGGCGGGGCGTGTGTCGCACGGTCCGCCTTTTCCTTTTCCGACGGCCGGCTGCGGACTTAGGGCTGCCTCATCCCTTGATGTTTGTGCGGTGCAACGCCAACTAACGATGGTCAGACCGTGGGGCACGGTCCGTGCTGCGTCAGCCTCCCTGCCGGGAGTATGGGCGGACACTCCCACGGCCGCTAGAATGAGATTCGCGGTTGGCCAATGGCAGCCGCGATACGAAAGGCAAATGCCATGACTAAGACTGCCCGCTCCGGCGACGTGTTCCCGATCCTCCCCTTGAGGGACATCGTCGTCTTCCCGCACATGATCGTTCCGCTCTTCGTAGGACGCGAGAAGTCGATCAAGGCGCTCGAGGAGGTCATGGGGCAGGACAAGCAGATCCTGCTTGCAACCCAGCTCAATGCGTCCGAGGACGATCCGGCACAGGAAGGCATCTACGATACCGGCACGCTCGCAAACGTGCTGCAGCTGCTGAAGCTGCCCGACGGCACGGTTAAGGTCCTCGTCGAAGGGCTTTCGCGCGCCCGCATCACCTCGTTCACCGACCGCACCGAGTACCACGAAGGGCACGGCGAACTGCTGCGCGAACCGGAGGAGGACGAGGTCGAGGTCGAGGCTCTCGCGCGCTCCGTGGTCGCGGACTTCGAGAATTACGTCAAGCTGAACAAGAAGATCTCGCCCGAGGTCGTCGGCGCCGCCGGCCAGATCGACGACTATTCCAAGCTCGCCGACACCGTGGCCTCGCATCTGGCGATCAAGATTCCCGAGAAGCAGGAGATGCTCGCGACGCTGTCCGTGAAGGAGCGTCTGGAGAAGGCGATGGGCTTCATGGAGGCCGAGATCTCCGTGCTCCAGGTCGAGAAGCGCATCCGCTCGCGCGTCAAGCGCCAGATGGAGAAGACCCAGCGCGAGTACTACCTCAACGAGCAGATGAAGGCGATCCAGAAGGAGCTCGGCGAAGGCGAGGACGGCCGCGACGAGGCGGCCGAGCTGGAAGCCCGCATCAAGAAGACCCGGCTTTCGAAGGAGGCCCGTGAGAAGGCCAATGCCGAGCTGAAGAAGCTCCGGACGATGTCTCCGATGTCGGCCGAGGCAACGGTGGTGCGCAACTACCTCGACTGGCTGCTCTCGCTGCCGTGGGGCAAGCACTCGAAGGTCAAGTACGACCTCGACCTCGCCCAGGAGGTTCTCGACACCGATCACTTCGGCCTGGACAAGGTCAAGGACCGCATCGTCGAGTACCTCGCTGTGCAGAGCCGGCAGAAGAAGCTGAAGGGGCCGATCCTGTGCCTCGTCGGACCTCCCGGCGTCGGCAAGACCTCTCTCGGCAAGTCCATCGCCAAGGCGACCGGCCGCGAGTTCGTGCGCATGGCGCTCGGCGGCGTCCGTGACGAGGCCGAAATTCGCGGCCACCGCCGGACCTACATCGGCTCGATGCCCGGCAAGGTCATCCAGTCGATGAAGAAGGCGAAGAAGACCAATCCGCTCTTCCTGCTCGACGAGATCGACAAGATGGGCCAGGACTTCCGTGGCGACCCGTCGTCGGCGCTGCTCGAGGTGCTGGATCCGGAGCAGAACTCCTCGTTCATGGATCACTACCTCGAGGTCGAATACGACCTGTCGAGCGTGATGTTCGTGACCACGGCGAACACGCTGAACATCCCTGCGCCGCTCATGGACCGCATGGAGATCATTCGCATCGCCGGTTATACCGAGGACGAGAAGGTCGAGATCGCCAAGCGGCACCTGCTGCCGAAGGCGATCAAGGACCACGCGCTCCAGCCGAAGGAGTTCTCGGTGTCCGAGGATGCCCTGCGCAAGGTCATCCAGGAGTACACCCGCGAAGCCGGTGTCCGTTCGCTCGAGCGCGAGCTGATGAAGCTCGCCCGCAAGGCAGTGACCGAGATCGTCCGCACGAAGAAGAAGACGATCAAGATCGCCCCGAAGAACGTCGAGGAGTATCTCGGCGTGCCGCGCTTCCGGCACGGCCAGATCGACGGCGAGGATCAGGTCGGCGTGGTGACCGGACTTGCCTGGACCGAGGTCGGCGGCGAGCTGCTGACGATCGAAGGCGTCATGATGCCCGGCAAGGGCAAGATGACGGTAACGGGCAATCTTCGCGACGTGATGAAGGAGTCTATCTCGGCTGCGGCATCGTACGTGCGCAGCCGTGCGATCGACTTCGGCGTCGAGCCGCCGCTCTTCGACCGGCGTGACATCCACGTTCACGTTCCGGAGGGGGCGACCCCGAAGGACGGTCCGTCTGCGGGCACCGCGATGGCGACGGCGATCGTCTCCGTGCTTACCGGCATACCCGTCCGCAAGGACGTGGCCATGACCGGTGAGATCACGCTGCGCGGGCGCGTCTTGCCGATCGGCGGCCTCAAGGAGAAGCTGCTCGCCGCGCTCCGCGGCGGCATCAAGAAGGTGCTGATCCCCGAGGAGAATGCCAAGGATCTCGCGGACATACCCGAGAACGTGAAGAACGCGCTCGAGATCGTTCCGGTCAGCCGGGTCGGCGAGGTGCTCCGGCACGCCCTGGTGCGCATGCCGGAGCCGATCGAGTGGACAGAGCCGGTGCCGCCGGTGAAGTCCGACCAGATCGACGACGCCCCGAGTTCCTCTCTGGCTCACTGAGCTCCTGTAAGATCTACGACGGCCGGGCTCGCGCCCGGCCGTCACGATTTAACAAGCCCTGTGAAGAAACCGCAGAATTCCGGGCTTTCGTCTACAATTTTGCTTTGTTGCGCCGAGCATCTGCAACTAGTATCCGGCCCTCGCAGGCCGAGTCACTGGTGCGGCCGCCATAGGGAAGGATGATCCATGAACAAGAACGAACTCATTGCCGCAGTCGCGGACGAGGCCAAGCTCTCCAAGGCCGACGCGCAGTCGGCGGTGGACGCCGTCTTCTCCACGATCATGAATGAGCTGAAGTCCGGCGGCGACGTGCGCCTCGTCGGCTTCGGAAATTTCTCGGTCTCGAAGCGCGCAGCCTCGACCGGTCGCAACCCGCAGACCGGCGCGGAAGTGAAGATTCCAGCCCGCAAGGTCCCGAAATTCTCGGCCGGCAAGGGCCTGAAGGACGCGGTGAACTAGGTCCGTCCCAGAGGTGGATGTGCGAAAGCCGGGCAACGCCCGGCTTTTTGCTGCGTGCCAGACCGTTTCGATCTGGCCGTTGACGATTTACGCGGCGACTGGCTCGCGCGGCGCGCTGGCAGGCGCCATATCGACCGGCACCGGCAAGTCGGCGATGCCGCCAGCCTTGAGCAGGGAAGCAAAGCGGCCGTTGTTGGCTGCAAGATCGGCATAGCTGCCGACTTCTGCGATCCGCCCGTGATCCATCACTACCACTAGGTCTGCATCGCGGACGGTCGACAGCCGGTGTGCAATAACAAAGGTGGTGCGGCCGGCGCGCAGGTCGTCGATCGCGCGCTTGACCTTCTCCTCGGTTTCGACGTCGAGCGCGCTGGTCGCCTCGTCGAGGACCAGTATCGGAGCATCCTTCAGGACGGCTCGCGCGATGGCCACGCGCTGTCGCTCGCCGCCTGAGAGCTTGCCGCCGCGCTCGCCGACGATCGTGTCGTAGCCTTCGCTGCGCGCGAGAATGAAGTCATGTGCCGCCGCTGCGGCAGCGGCAGCATGGACGTCGTCGTTCGGCGCATCAGCGCGGCCGAGACGTATGTTCGCTTCGATGGTCCGGTCCAGCAGACCGGCATCCTGGAAGACGGTAGCGATCTGATGACGCAGCGACGTCCGGGTCACCGAACGTGTGTCGACGCCGTCGATCGTTATGGTGCCGGAGGAGGGGTCGTAGACGCGCTGCAGCAGGTTGATCAGCGTGGTCTTGCCGGCGCCGGTCGGACCGACGATGGCAACAGTCTGGCCGGCCTTTACGTCGAGCGTGACCCCGCGGATGCCTTCGGTCCCGTCGGGGAAACGGAAGCTGACATCGTCGAACCTGACGTCGCCGCGTACCCGGCCGAAGGCGTCGAGCCCAAGCGGCTCGCTCCGCTCCGACACTGCGTCCTCCAGTCGATAGAACTCCTCCAGCTTGGCGCGCGCCTCGAACACTTGGCTGACAAAGCCCGTGACCTGTTCGAGGCGGCCGATCAGCAGCGACGCAAAGCCGGTGAAAGCGATCACATCGCCGATGCGCAGCTCGCCCCGGCTGACAAGCACGGAGCCGATGAGAATTACCGCGATCATCGACAGCGTCGATGCGAGCCGCTGCAGAGCCGCGGCGAGGGCCCACCAATCCAGCACCGGGTATTGCGCCGCGACAAGGTTTGCCGCGTTGCGGCGCAGCAACCGCGCCTCTTCGGCGACGCGGCCATAACTCTGCAGGACAGCGACATTGCTGATCGCGTCGGACAGGTGGGAGAATACCTTGTGGTAATGCTGCTCGACGACCGCCTGGCCCTCCTTGGTCTTGTTCATGACCAGGCGGCTGATCATCACGTAGAGGGCGCCGAGGACGATCAGGACGGCGGACATCCGCAGATCGAGGGTAAGCGCGGTCGGAATCAGGAGCAGCAGCGCGATCACCGTCGCCAGGTGCTGACGCATGAATTCGAGCCAGAGGCCGAACAGCGTGTCGGTCGCACGCAGCAGCGTATGGAGTGCCGTCGAGGTCCCGTAGCGATGATGCCAGGACAGCGGCATCGTGATGACGTGTTCGAACGACTCGCCGAGAACCGCGGCACGCCGCTCGTGTGCGAGGCGGTCTGCTCCGCGCGCCACGAGGACGTAAGCTATGATGGAGAAGATGCCGAGCCCGGCCCATATGGCCATGGTGCCGAACAGCGTGCGGCGCTCCGAGATCGCTTCGATGATCTGGCCGAGCAAGATCGGCTCGACGATCGCCACCGACGCCAGAACGACGTTCGCGCCGCATATGATGCCAGCCTTGGCCTTCTGGGGGGCGAGGTACCCTAGCGCCCTCAGATAAACTTCAACCAACGTCACGCGATCACCCGTTCCCGAAGCCCATTGCATAATCGGACTTATGATGCAGTGCACAACAGCCAAACGTGGGCATTGTTGCGTGTGTGGCTACAAAAACGGCGAACGGACGAAATTGCTCCGTGAAGTTAAGCTTCGCGCTGAAACGAAAATTGGGCTGCGTCACGTCGCCGCCCCGTCGGAAACCGTGATCTCCAGCGCGTGCTCGCCGTCCGAGAGGGGTATCTCGCCGTCCAGCACCTGACCGTCGAGGCAGACGCGACGCGCCTCGCCCCGCGTGACAGCGATACGATAGACCGCGCTGCCGAGCCGCAGTTCCGCGGAGAAGCCGCTCCACGAGCTGGGAAGGCGAGGGTTTACCGCGAGCGTGTTGCCGCGCTTCTCGATGCCGAGAATACCTTCAACCGCCGCTCGATAGAGCCAGCCGGCCGAGCCGGTGTACCATGTCCAACCGCCGCGGCCGTCGCGCCCTGGACCGGCGTAGACATCGGCAGCGACGACGTAGGGCTCGACGCGATAGCGCTCGGCCGACTCCGCATCGAGCGAATGATTGATGGGATTGAGCATTGAGAACAGGCGATAGGCATCGTCCGCCCGGTCGAGTTCCGCGAGCGCCAATACGAGCCAGGTCGCGGCGTGGGTGTACTGGCCGCCATTTTCCCGGACGCCGGGCGGATAGGCGCGGATATAGCCCGGGTCGCGGGTGGTGTGCTCGAACGGCGGCGTGAAGAGCTTCGCGACTCCGATCTGCTCGTCGACGAGCAGGCTGACCGCCTTCGAAACAGCCGTCGCCGCCCGTGATGGGTCTGCCTGGCCGGAAAGCACAGCCCACGACTGTGCAATCGAATCGATCCGGCATTCTTCGGACGACGCCGATCCGAGCGGCGTGCCGTCGTCGAAACTGCCGCGCTTGAACCACTGTCCATCCCAGGCGGTGGTCGCCAGCGCCGTGCGCAGGCGCTCGGCATGGCGACGCCAGTGACCGACCCTGACATCGTCGCCCTGGTCGGCGGCAATGGGAATGAAGTCCGTCAGCGCCTTCAGCAGGAACCAGCCGAGCCATACGCTCTCGCCCTTGCCGCCTTCGCCGACACGGTTCATCCCGTCGTTCCAGTCGCCGCCGAGGAACAGCGGCAGCCCGCTCTTGCCGGTGCGGCGGATCGCTAGGTCGAGCCCGCGCGCGCAGTGCTCGTAGAGGCTGGCGACCTCGCTCGACGTCTCGGGTTGGTAGAAAGCGTCGTGCTCGTGGGCCTCCAGTTTGCGGCCCTCGATGAACGGGATGTTCTCGCCGAGGATGGCGCGATCGCCGGTCACCTCGACATAGCGGTTGGCCGCATAGGCAAGCCAGACGACATCGTCGGCGATGATCGTTCTTACGCCGGCGCCGGTCCTGGGCAGCCACCAGTGCTGCACGTCGCCCTCGATGAACTGACGACCGGCGGCGTTGAGGATCTGACCGCGCGCAAGCTCCGGCGCATGCAGCATCAGCGCGAGCGTGTCCTGCAACTGGTCGCGGAAGCCGAACGCACCGCTTGCCTGGTAGAAGGCCGACCGTGCCTTGATGCGGCAGGCGTAGGCCTGATACGGCAGCCAGCGATTCACGAGATGGTCGAATGCGGGGTCCGCAGTACGCACCGACAGCGTGGAGGCGAACGCATCCCAGGCGGAGGCATTCTCGGCCAGCCGCTGCTCGATCGGCTTTCCGGCATGCTGCACGACAAGCGCGGCCGCCTCTTCCTGCGAGCCCGCATCGCCGAGCAGGAATGTCATCGTCACGCTGGCGCCGGGCGCGAGTTCGACATCGCGCGCGATCGCCGCGCAGGCATCGCGTCCGGCCGAAGCCCATCCGGATAGCGCCCTTCCTCCACGAACGGCTTCCGGCGCAAGTACGGTGCCCCGACCGAGAAACTCGCCGCGATCGGCGGTGAACGTCGCCTCACCACCGTCGGTGGCGAAGAATGCCACGCGGTCGGAATAGTCGAGGCTGTAGGGATTGCGCGCCGTCAGCATGCCCGCCGCGGCGTCGCAAGCCGACACGATGTATGGCGCCGTGCGCGTCCGGTTGTTGCCGAGCACCCATTCCGCATAGCCGTAAACGCGGAGTCTGACGGGCGACCCGCCGGTGTTGACCAGCGTCAGCGCCGAGACCTTCACCGCGTCTTTCGGGTCGACGAGCTGCACCAATTCGCATCTCACAGCGCCGTGGGTCGCCGCGAACTGGGATACTCCCGCGCTGTGTCTCGCCTCGTAGTGCGCCTGCGGATTGCGAGCGACGGCGGCGATCGGCGAGAACACCGCTCCGGTGCCCATGTCATGCACATAGAAGGCTTCGCCCGGCCGGTTGGTCACCGGATCGTTCGTCCATGGCGTCAGCTGGAAGTCCCTGCTGTTGCGACTCCACGTATACGAAGCGCCCTCGGCCGAAACGTGGAAGCCGAAGTCGCCGTTGGCGATGACATTGATCCAGGGCTGAGGCGTGGTCCGCGTGCCTTCCAGGCGCACCACGTAGTCGCGGCCGGCATTCTCGAAGCCGCCATATCCGTTCCAGAACTCGAGCGGTGCCTGCTCTGGCGCTACGGCATCCGCCATTGGCGGGGTTCGCAGCGCGGGGAGGGACACTGTTGTCTGCTGCCGGCGTGCATCGCTTTCAGCGGCCTCGGCGCGGTCGATTTGCGTGCCGATTATGCCGTTTCGCGCATGCATTGTGATGCGCGCGGCCGCGAGCAGCGTGCGGTAGGTCTCGTCGCTCATGAGATCGCGCCGGACCGCGAAGATGTGCTGTCGCGGGCCGTGCTCCTTGTTTCGCATCCGCGCGTTGTCGCAGAGCGACTCGATCGCCTGCTGAAGGTCCTGCACGTAGGAGGAGGCTTGCTCGTTGATCACGACAAAGTCGGCCATGAGCCCGCGCGTGCGCAGGTATTCGTGCATGCGCAGCGCATCGGCGACGATCTCCAGATCGACGACATCGCCGATACGCAACGCGAAGATCGGGAAGTCGCCAGAGATCGCAAGCGGCCAGAGCGACGACTGCTGCCCCAGCGTCGCTGCTATTGTGTCGGACGGCGCGCGAAGCCACGGTTCCGGGTAGAGCAGGTAGCGGCCGAGACGCTGCACCCTGGATGCTTCGGACAGGCTGAGACCGCAATGGCGGGTCTGCACCTGGCTGCGTGTCCAGGCAAGCATGGCCTGACGGTTGAAGGATTCCGGATGGTCGAAACGCTCGGCCAGCTCCAGCACCTCCTCGCGCGTCGGCGCGGTTAGCGTCCAGAAGGTCAGCGTCACCTTCTTGCCCGCGGGCACGCGAACGCGGCAACGGATCGCTGCGATCGGATCGAGCACGTAGCCTGCCGTCCCCGAAAGTTTCGCATCCGCATCGAACGCAGCGGCATCCTCGATGGACCGCCCGCGCCCGATGAAGGCGCGACGGTCGGTTTCGGCCTCCGCGTCACGAGCGGCGCCTGCGCCGCCGACGACGAAATGGGCCAGGGCAGGTGACGCTTCATCGGGGTTGCGGCGTCGGCGTTGCGCAACGATACGGCGACCGTCGGCTCCGATCTCGGTCTTGACGAACATTTTCGAGAACAGCGGATGCGCGGCATCGGCGGCATCGTCGCCGAGAACGATTTCGGCAAAGGAGGTGATGTCGATGCGACGCGCCTGCAATCCGGTGTTGAAGATCGTGATCCGCCGCGCTTCGCCTTCCGCCTCCGCCGAGACGATGCATTCAACTTCGGTGCGGAGGGTGCCCACCGACTTCAGGAACGTCGCCTTGTCGTCCGCGAATATTGCCTGCGCCTGTTCCTCCTGTGCCGACTTGGGGGCCGACGTGGCCGACCACCACTCGCGCGAGTCCGCGTCCTGCACGAATATGAAAGTCCCGGCGCGATCTTCGCTTGGGTCGGCGTTCCAGCGCGTGACCGCAAGATCCGCCGTACGGCTGTAGCCCGTGCCCATCGCGGTCAGCATGACGCTGTAGCGACCGTTGGAGAGAAGATTGGTCGCGCGCGGCGCGCTCGCCGGATCCCGGATGATGCGCAGCTCGCCGCTGACTCCTGGCTCGTCGCTGACGGAGCCGCCAGGCAGTTCTTCGGCAATCGACGTCGCCAGAACCTGCCGAGGCGCCTTCTCCTGCAGCAAAAGCTCGGCCGATTCGATGACCTGGTCGGAATGAAAGCGATCACGCATCCGGCCCTCGAAGATCGCGTTTGCGACCGCGACGATCGACATGCCTTGGTGGTGTGCGTAGTAGTTCTTGACGACGGCGCAGATCTGCCCGTCGGGCACCCGCTCCGGCGTATAGTCAACGGCATCGTGGTAGCCGTAGCGCCCGAGCGCTCCCGCCGCGCGCAGGCGGCGAAGGTTCGCGATCGCTTCCTTCGGCTTGAACTGTGCCGCGAGCAGAGTTGCATAGGGCGCGATGACCAGGTTCTGCGCGAGTCCGCGCTTGAGGCCAAGCCCCGGCACGCCGAAATTCGTGTACTGATAGGTCATCTCGCGGTCGCGCGCGTTGTACGCGGCCTCGGAGATTCCCCACGGCACGCCTCTGCCGCGTGCGTAGGAAATCTGCTTGCGGATGATCAGATTGCTGGTCTGGTTGAGAATTCCGCCGAGCGGCTCCTTCATCACCAGCGGCGGCATCAGGTACTCGAACATCGAGCCCGACCAGGAAACCAGCGCCCCCCGGAAGCCGATCTCCGTCACCGGCCGTCCAAGACGGAACCAGTGGTCCGTGGGCAGGTCGCCCTTTGCGATACCGAACAGGCTTGTAAGGCGCGCCTCCGACGCCAGAAGGTCGTAGCACGCCTCGTCCAGCTGCTCTTCCTCGACCCGCCAGCCGATCGACAGCAGGTTGCGATCCTTGCGAAGCAGGAACGAGAAATCCATCTCGAATGCGAACTTGCGCGCACGCGTCGACAGATCCAGCAGACGGGAGCGAAGCGTCGTCACGCCGCTTTCGCCGGTGTGCGCATCGTCGATATGGGCTTTGCATGTCCGTTCCAGCAGGCCCGCCCAGATTGCGAGCTCGCGGCTGATCTCCGATCCGATCTCCTCGTCGAGGGCGACGGCAAGCTTGCGGATATCCGTTGCCACGATCGACAGATTGATCGTGCGGATCGCCGCGGTTTCGGGTTCGCCGCGAATGGTGTCCACCGCGCGCTGCATGCCCTTCAGGCGATCGAAGAGGCGTTGACGCAGCGGGCGCAGAGAGCGGCGGTCGTCCGGCAGAGACTGGAGCGTCTCCTCGACGATGACATTGACGTCCAGGATGCCGGTGAAGTCGCCCTGGAGGTGAACCGCCGGAGCTTGTGCCCACTGGCGGCACGCCGCCGAAACCGCGATGAGGTGCCCGGCAAGATTTCCGCTGTCGACGGCGGAGATGTAGCGCGGGCGCATCGGCGCCAGATCGTTGGTGGTGTACCAGTTGAAAAGATGGCCGCGATAGCGGTCCATGCGCTCCATGGTGCTCAGGGTCCGCTCGATCCGGTCGACGGACTCGCTCAGGCCGATCCAGCCGAAATCACGTGCCGAGACGGTCGAGAGCAGATAGGCGCCGATGTTCGTCGGCGACGTGCGGGGCGCAACGATGTGGGTCGGCTTTTCCTGGAAGTTGTCCGGGGGAAGATCGTGGTGGTCGGCAGTGACGAAAGTCTCGAAATAGTGCCAGGTACGTCGAGCCGCCGTACGCAGCACTGTCGCGTCCTCGCCCTTGATTTCGAGATGTTCCTCGGTTTCCGCCGGCCTGCTGGCGAGCCAGGCGATCGCGGGCGATAGCAGCCACATTGCAGCAAAGACGCTGCCGATCCACGCACCGGTCGAACCTGCTGCCAGCGGCAGGACCAGCGCGAAGACGGCTACGACAACCGCGCCGTACATCGACCTGTAGGAAGCTATAAGACCAAAATCGCGGGCCTTCGCCGCCTGCGAGGCCGCGCGCCACTCCAGCATGTGCTTTCTGCTGACCAGCAACCGGAACAGCGTGCGCACGATCGCGTCGCCCATCAGCCAGGCGGAGTGCGCGATCAGCACCATCCGAACGGCAACCTGCAGGGTCGCGAAGAAGAAGTCGCGTGCGAACGCGGTCAGATGACTCCGGAGCGACGTCTCCTTCTGCCGCTGCAGCAGAGACTGCACGATGTCGAAAGTTGCCGGGAATACCAGGCAGACGATCAGGCAGAGCTGCCAGAGCGCGGCCTGAGGAAGGGGAAGCACTGTCCAGCCCGTCGCAGCGGCCATGACCCAGAAGATCGGCGTCAGCGAGCGGCGCAAATTGTCGATCATCTTCCACCGGGACAACCCCGGGACCGCCGATAGCGGGTTGAGAATGAAGGGCAGCAGCTGCCAATCGCCACGCGCCCAGCGATGGTGGCGCGACGCGTCCACGGAATATCGCGTCGGATAGTCCTCAACGAGTTCAACGTCGCTTGCCAGGCCCGCGCTTGCGAACGCGCCTTCAAGAAGATCGTGGCTGAGAACGGCGTTTTCCGGGATGCGCCCGTCAAGCGAGGCATCAAGGGCATCGATGTCGTAAAGGCCCTTGCCGGTGAATGTTCCCGAGCCGAACACATCCTGATAGACGTCCGACACCGCGAAAACATATGGGTCCATGCCGCGGTTGGCCGAAAACACCCGTTGGAAGAACGACGCCTCGTCTCCGCTCGTCAGGGACGAGGTGACGCGCGGCTGCAGGATGCCGTAGCCGGCAGTCACGAGGCGCCGAACCGGATCGACGACGGCCCGGTTGAGCGGATGCTGCATCTTCCCGACGAGGCGCCGAACTGCGTCTCGCGTCGTGCGCGTATCCGCGTCGACCGTCATCACGTAACGGATGCCCTCGGGAAGCGGATCGACGTGCGCGAAGAAGGTCGTGTCAAGATCACCGCGCAGCAATGCGTTCAGCTCGAGCAACTTGCCGCGCTTGCGTTCCCAGCCCATCCAGACGCCTTCGTTCGGATTGAACAGCCGCCTGCGGTGCAGGATGTGGAACCGGGCGTAAGGCTCTGCCGGATAGCGCTGGTTCAAGGCAGCGATGCGTTTGCGTGCCAGCTCGAGCAGCTCCATGTCGGCCTCGGACTGCTCGACATTGCTGTCCAGCCAGTCCGTAACCAGCGCGAACCACAGCTCGCCGCCGGCATTCGCAAGATAGTGGACCTCGAGGTTGTGGATGGCATCCTCGACGTCGTCGCGCGAGCCGATCAAAGTCGGCATCGCGAACAGCGTGCGGGCTTCTGCCGGTATCCCGGACTTGTAGTCGTAGCCGACGAGGCGCGACGGCTTGGTCACCAGCGTCGCCAACGTGTTGAAGACGCCCACCGCCGCCTCGCTCGCCGGCAGCAGGAACAGCCCCAGCAGCAAGACGATGTTCCTGGCTTCTTCGCCAGCCCACTCCAGCGCGAAGCCGGCAATGGCCATCAACATCGCGGTCAGCATCGCGACGGGCGCGGCGATGCCAAGCCAGCCTGTAGACGAATAGACGCGCTTAAAGGACAGACTGAACGGGGCGAGATATCCGATCTCGCGTTCGAACTCGCGCCGTTTTGGGCCCACGAGTACAGAGCCGACATCGACTTTGCCAATGTCGACGTTGCCGGAATCCGCCACCGCGCTTTCGCGCCTGCACTTTTCGATCGCCGCCGCCGCGACCTCGAACTCGCCCTTCTCGGATCTCTTGGCGAGCTCCTCGATCTCATCCCGGTACTGGTTGCGCGAGGCGAAATCGAGTTCCTCGAAGTCGGTCTTCTCGCGCAGCAACGCGTCGATCTTGCTGATGCGCTCGAACCACAACGTCCAGTCGATGTCGTTGATGCGCTTGAGGCTGCGGACAATGTTGCCTGTCGTGACGTTGCCCGAAGAAAGCCGCGCATGTTCGGCGGTCGTTATCCGATCCGCATTGCTACCGGCCTTCTCGAGTTCGCTCTCGAGCCAGGCGAGGGCACGCTGCTCGCTGCGAGACCCGTCCCTGAGGCGAAACAGGAGCTGCGTGGCGAACGTCATATCCGCCGCTTTGGCGCTGTGCCGCGTGAGAATGCGAAGCTCTTCTTCCTCCGAAGGCGACTTGTGGACGAGGTCGGCGATGTCGTTCGCACTACGGCGCATTTCGCGCGCCCGCGCGATGCGCAGGGCGAGGCGGCGAAGGTTCTCGACCAGCACGAAGCGCAGCACCGACGGCAGCGCCCACAACTCGCCGATCGTCAGCGGTTCGACGGATTGATAGCCTTCGACAATCGCCTCGAATCCGGCCTCGGTCACCTGACTGTCGGAGTGGGCGACGTAGTTCCAGGCGATAGCCAGAACGCGAGGCACCGCGAGCGGCGAGTCGGGCATCAACAGCGGCAGTTGCCGCCAGAACTTGCGCGGAAGATCGCGCCTTATCTGCAGCGTCGCATCTTCGATCACATAGTGGTTGTCGATGATCCAAGCCGTGGCCGGCGTGATCGACTCGCCTTTCTGGCGAGCCTTTTCGCTGGAGCGCACAACTGCGGCAATCGTCGAGCCGTTTTGCGTGGCGCGTCGGCGAACGTCGAACTCGGGCACGGAGGCGACGAGATCGGCCCGTCGCTGCGCCAGGGCGCGACCAAGTTTGCCGAGCTCGTCTTCTCGCAAGAATGCGGAACGGATAGGCGGCTCAAGGCCAGCGAACGCCACACCGTGAGCAGGCAGTCGAACCGGCTCGGTTCGAATGTTCATGAGGGATGATCCGTCGATAGCGTAAGGAGCGCTTCATTGCACTTCAACGCTAAATCGGTTGAAGCGCTTTTGGTTGCGCCGTCCCACATCGCCGGTCATACATTTTGTTGCAGCGCCGTACAAGATCGCTGCAAAAACGGTATGTTACGCGGTGTTACGCATTCGATTGCGGCGTTTTAACCGGGACTGTTCGTGCCGACTTGGACGGCTGCCAGCCGCGGCCCCTCCGAAGCGGAAATCGCGAAGACCATACCGCCGGCGATCGCACAGACGGTTAGTAAAGTTCGTATCAAAGCTCCCAGGCCGCTCATGGTCGTCAAGCCTCATGTTCTCTTGGGAGCGAAATGCCTACGCGCCGGATGAGTTCCGGCGCGTAGCTTTAGAGAAAAGGCTATGACAAAGCGTTACTTCAAGCCGGAATTCGAACGATAGTCGGTTGCTGCCTTGGCGAAGATCGGAGCCGCCTGGACGGTGGCGCGCAGTTTCACCTGCTTGTGGTCTTCAACCTGAACCTTGGACGACGGCTTGTCCTCGCCCCAGACCAGCGTCACCTCGGTGCCCGGCTTCGCGAACTCCGCATCGATCGTCGCCAGTGAAAGCAGCGCACGCTCGTTGGCGGAGTAGCCGCACCATGTCGAGATGCCCACCATCTTGCCGTTGGCCTCGACCCGGTCGGCATGGAAGGTGTCGTAAAGCGACATCGGCAGGTTGATAAACTTCGCGCCGACTCCGGGCTGGAACATCGAGGCGTACGCCTTGCCCACGTCGTCGCCGTTCCAGACCAGCGTGACCTTCTTCTTGCGCTCGGCAGTGCCGTCCGCCTTCATCTTCTCGAGTGCCTCGCGGCCGATGAAGTCGTGATCGAAGCCAATGAGGCGCCCGTAGTCGAGTTCGAACGGCGTGAAGTAGTAGTCCTCGATGTTATCCGAGTGATAGCTGCCGCCGAGAGGAGCGGTGGTTTCGTACGCGTTCGCGCCGAGCCACTCGCGGTAGGCCTTCATCTTCTCGCCTGTGTAGATGGCCGGCAACGGACGCGGCAGCCAGCCCGACTCGAGGGCGTTGGTGTGATAGGCGCGTGCGCCCACCTGAACCATGCCGTGCTTCGCACCGGCTTCCAGCAGCGCCGAATGCACGGCGTCGTTGTCCGCCCACGGGCCCCAGATCTCGAAGCCCGGCTCGCCGGCCATGCCATGGCGCAACGCGCGCACGTGCTTACCGGCGATGGTGAAGTGAGTCATGTAGAAGAACTTGAGCTTCGGCGGCTCCTGGCCAGTCGCCTCACGGATGATATCCATCGCGCCCGGACCCTGGATCTGGTAGCGATAGTTCACCGGGTCGCCCTTGCGCACGGCCGACGAATCGTCGCGCCAGACGCGCACATCATAGCCGCCGGTCTCGGCGTGGAAGTGCATCCAGTTGATCGATGTCGGGATGCCGACCGCCTGATACTCGTCCTCCTCGAGGTGGAACAGGATGTTGTCGCCGATGACGTAGCCGTCGTGGTTCACCGCCACGAACTGCTTGGCCATGTCGACCGGGAAGTTCGCGACGCTGTTGATCGCAAGCTTGCTGATCAGCTTCAGCGCATCCGGCCCCTTGATGTTGAGGTCGGCCATGTGATGGCTCTGATCGTAAAGCACTGCAGTGCGGCGCCAGGCGAGCTGCTCGTCGCGCCAGTTGCGGAACTCCGCGACGACGCGCGGCACCACTGACGGGGGCTGCTGCGACTCCCACAGGAGCTGTACGGGGCTACCCGCCTTCTTGATCGCTTCTTCGAGATTCTTGACCATTCTCGTCCTCCAGAACGCAATTCGGCACACTTGCCGTCGCAAGCAGTGTCGCGCGAAGCGCCTTTCGTGTAAAACATGTTTTAGAGAAGACGCTCCCCAGGAAAACTCACATGCCGGCCTTTACGATGCGGCAACTCGAGTATTTTGACGCCGTCGCCAGCGAGGGCTCCATCGCCGCGGCCGCGCAGCGCTGTCACGTCACGCCGTCGGCGCTCGCGCTTGCCCTCGACGAACTCGAGCATCATCTGGCGCTGCAGCTTTTCGTTCGCCGCAAGGGCAGGGGCGTCACGCTGACCGTCGCGGGGAGCCGTCTGTTGTCACACGCGCGCCGCGTGCTCTCGGAGGCAGAGGCGCTCGCCACGGATGCTTCGCAGGCATCGAAGAGCCTGACCGGCCGATTTGCCATCGGCTGTTTCCCGACGCTCGGCCCGTTCTTCGTTCCCGCGATACTCGGCGACTTCCAGCGCGGCCACCGCGAGCTCGAACTCGAGCTCATCGAGGCGCCGGCACCGCAACTTGGCGACATGCTGCTGCAGGGCCGCATAGATGCTGCGCTTCTGTACAGTATCGACGTATCGGCACAGTTCACCTTCGACGCGGTGCGTCAGGTTCGTCCGTACGTCATGGTCGCGGAGAATCATCCAATGGCCGAAAGCGGCAGCGTTGAACTGTCGCAGCTCGCGGAGGAACCGCTCATCCTGCTCGACGTCGATCCGACACGCCTCAATACCGAGCAACTGTTCGCCGCGGCCGGCGTTCGGCCGCGTGTCGCGCACCGAACCATCAATTTCGAACTCGTTCGCTGCCTGGCGGGACGCGGATTGGGCTACGCGGTGCTGTTCCAACGGCCGGCGGTCCCGGTCACCTATGACGGGCGGCGGCTAGCGATCCTCGATCTGGATACCGGTGTCCCGCCTGCAGTGGTCGGGCTGATGCGCCCCGCCGGCGTGCCGGCCACGGCGCGCTATACCGCGCTACTCGACTATCTGACGGGGGAGGGCTTGGTGGGCGATGAGAGACTCGAACTCCCGACATCCTCGGTGTAAACGAGGCGCTCTACCAACTGAGCTAATCGCCCTTCGACAGCGCCGATTTAGGCGTTGGGCGTCGCGCACGCAACCGAAAATGACGCGACTGGCCAGGGTATGGACGTCGCATTCGGTTCGGCCGGCAGGAGTGCTTGACTCGCGGATTCGAACCGCTTAATGCACCGCCACGCCCACCGGACCAACGGTCTTCGGGCGGTGCGCGGGTGTAGCTCAGTCGGTTAGAGTGCCGGCCTGTCACGCCGGAGGTCGCGGGTTCGAGCCCCGTCACTCGCGCCATTCTTTGCATTCACAAGCCCTCGGAACCTTCTGCTTTTCCAGCCGTCGGCGGGTGCGCTGGACGCGCGGCAGACGCTGCGGAACCGTCGCGCAGGCGCAGCTTTGGCTTGCGTCCCCGTTGGGGCTGGAGTAACCCTCGCCGCGTTGCACCATGGTCTGGTTCTGTGCCCGCCCGGGCATCTCGCCGTGGAGCTCCGCAGTGGTAAAGTGCGGCGCTGGTATCCGGAAAAGCAGCCAATGAACGAGCTCCTCAGTTCCTACCTTCCGATCGTGATCTTCATGGGTGTCGCGCTGATCGTGACGCTGGCGCTGGTTGCCGCGCCGTTCATCGTGGCGTACCGCAATCCCGATCCCGAGAAGCTGTCCGCCTACGAATGCGGCTTCAACGCGTTCGACGATGCGCGGATGAAGTTCGACATCCGCTTCTACCTGGTGGCGATCCTGTTCATCATCTTCGACCTCGAGGTCGCCTTCCTGTTCCCGTGGGCGGTGTCGTTCGGCACGGTCGGCATGCTCGGCTTCTGGTCGATGATGATCTTCCTCGGCGTGCTCACCATCGGCTTCATCTACGAATGGAAGAAGGGAGCGCTGGAATGGGATTGAGTCCAGCCCGTACCCACATCAACGACATGGCCATGCAGGGCGGCGGCACGCTCGTCGCTCCGCGCCCGACCGGCGTTCTCGACCCGCGCACAGGCCAGCCTGTCGGGTCCGATGACCGCTTCTTCGGCGAGATCAACGCCGAACTGGCCGACAAGGGCTTCATCGTCACCTCGTCCGAGGCGCTGATCACCTGGGCGCGCACCGGTTCGCTGATGTTCATGACTTTCGGCCTGGCGTGCTGCGCCGTCGAGATGATCCACACCTCGATGCCGCGCTATGACAGCGAGCGCTTCGGCGTCGCCCCGCGCGCCTCGCCGCGCCAGTCGGACATCATGATCGTCGCCGGCACGCTGACCAACAAGATGGCGCCCGCGCTGCGCAAGGTCTACGACCAGATGCCCGAGCCGCGCTACGTCATCTCGATGGGCTCCTGCGCCAATGGCGGCGGGTACTACCACTACTCCTATTCCGTCGTACGCGGCTGCGACCGGATCGTCCCGGTCGACATCTACGTGCCGGGCTGCCCGCCCACTGCGGAAGCGCTGCTCTACGGCATCCTGCTCCTGCAGAAGAAGATCCGCCGCACCGGCACGATCGAGCGGTAAGAGACATGAGCGAAGCTCTTCACGATCTTGCCGGCTACCTGGCCGAAAAACTGGGCGCCAAGGCCGGGACCTCCGAAGTCCTGTTCGGTGAGCTGACCGTCACCGTGGCGGTCGCCGATATCGTCGACGTGCTCACGTTCCTGAAGAACGACGTGCAGTGCCAGTTCGTGTCGATCATCGACATCTGCGGCGTCGACCACCCGGCCCGTCCGAAGCGCTTCGACGTGGTCTACCACCTGCTGTCGCCGCGCCAGAACCAGCGGATACGCGTCAAGGTGCTGACCGACGAGGACACACCCGTGCCCTCGGCGACCCCCATCTTCGTCGGTGCCGACTGGTACGAGCGCGAGGCCTATGACCTCTACGGCATCCTGTTCACCGGGCATCCCGACCTGCGCCGCATCCTCACGGACTACGGCTTCGAGGGCCACCCGCTCCGCAAGGACTTCCCGCTGACGGGCTATGTCGAGGTGCGTTACGACGACGAGTTGAAGCGCGTGGTGTACGAGCCGGTCGAGCTCAAGCAGGAATTCCGCAATTTCGATTTCCTCTCGCCCTGGGAAGGCACGGACTACGTTCTGCCGGGCGACGAGAAGGCGAAGCAGTGATGGCCGAGACAGCAGTCCGCAACTTCAACATCAACTTCGGTCCGCAGCATCCGGCCGCGCACGGCGTGCTGCGCCTGGTGCTCGAGCTGGACGGCGAGATTATCGACCGCGTCGATCCGCATATCGGCTTGCTGCATCGCGGCACCGAGAAGCTGATGGAGCACAAGACCTATCTCCAGGCTCTGCCCTATCTCGACCGCCTCGACTACTGCGCGCCGATGAGCCAGGAGCACGCCTACTGCCTCGCGGTGGAGAAGCTACTCGGCATCGAGGTGCCCAAGCGCGGCCAGCTCATTCGCGTGCTCTACGCCGAGATTTCGCGCCTGATGAGTCACCTGCTCAACATCACGACGCAGGCGCTCGACATTGGCGCGTTGACGCCGCCGCTATGGGGCTTCACGGCGCGCGAAGAGTTGATGGTGTTCTACGAGCGGGCTTCGGGCTCGCGCATGCATGCGGCTTATTTCCGGCCCGGCGGCGTGCATCAGGATCTTCCCGAGAAGCTGGTCGCCGACATCGGCGAATGGATCGACCCGTTCCTGAAGCTGGTCGAGGACCTCGACAGCCTGATGACGGACAACCGCATCTTCAAGCAGCGCAATGCCGACATCGGTGTGATCAGCCTCGAAGACGCGTGGGCGTGGGGCTTTTCGGGCGTCATGGTGCGCGGCTCCGGCGCGGCGTGGGACCTGCGCAAGTCGCAGCCCTACGAGTGCTATGCAGAGATGGATTTCGACGTGCCGGTCGGCCGCAACGGCGACTGCTACGACCGTTACCTGATCCGCATGGAAGAGATGCGCCAGTCGGCGAAGATCATGCGCCAATGCGTCGATCGTCTCATGGGCGCGCAGAAGATCGGGCCCGTGTCCAACATGGACGGCAAGATCGTGCCGCCGAAGCGGGCCGCGATGAAGCGCTCGATGGAAGCGCTCATCCACCATTTCAAGCTCTATACCGAGGGATATCGCGTTCCCGAGGGCGAGGTTTACGCGGCTGTCGAGGCACCCAAGGGCGAGTTCGGCGTCTATCTCGTCTCGGATGGGACCAACAAGCCGTATCGCTGCAAGCTGCGCGCGCCCGGCTTCGCGCATCTTCAGGCGATGGATTTCCTCTGCCGCAACCACATGCTCGCCGATGTGACCGCCATCCTCGGTTCGCTCGATATCGTCTTCGGTGAGGTCGATCGCTGATGTCAGTTCGCCGTCTTGCAGAAGCCAGCGTCCAGCCAGCTACCTTCGCCTTTGACGGAGCGAACGCAGAGTGGGCGAAGGCGACGATCGCCAAATACCCCGAGGGACGTCAGCAGTCGGCGGTCATCCCGCTCCTGATGCGTGCGCAGGAGCAGGAGGGTTGGGTTTCGAAGGCGGCAATCGAATACGTCGCCGCCATGCTCGACATGCCGCAGATCCGCGTGCTCGAGGTCGCGACCTTCTATACGCAGTACCAGCTGAAGCCCGTCGGCACGAAGGCCCACGTCCAGGTGTGCGGCACCACGCCCTGCATGCTGCGCGGCTCCGAGGCGCTGATGGACGTCTGCCGCTCGAAGATTCATCCCGAACAGTTCCACACCAACGCTTCCGGCACGCTGTCGTGGGAAGAGGTCGAGTGCCTCGGCGCTTGCGTCAACGCGCCGATGGTCATGGTCTTCAAGGATACCTATGAGGACCTGACGCCCGAGCGCCTGGCCGAAATCATCGATGCCTTCGAAGCCGGCAACGGCGCAACGATCCGTCCGGGTCCGCAGATCGATCGGGAGTACTCCGCTCCGGTCGGCGGCGGCACCGCGCTCGCCGATGAGGCTATCGTGCTTCAGGGCGTCAGGGAGCGGGCGGAGAAGCAGGCCGCTGCGGCCGCGGCTGCTCCCGTGGAGCCGTCCAACGCCGGTCGTCCGAAGACGGACGCGATCGAGACCAATCCCGCCGTCAAGTCGCCGTCGCCGGTGAAAACCAGCCCGGCCGAGGAGAAGGCTGCGAGCGTCAGCTCGCCGGCACATGGCGAAGCGGCCGCTAACAAGGCTGCGCCGCAGGTCGAAGATACGTCCAAGCAGCGGTCCGGTCCGTCGACGCGCAAGACAGTCCGCGACGAGAAGGCGCCGGAGCTGCTGAAGGGCGAAGCGCTGGGACCCGACGGCAAGCGTGACGAAGGCGAGCCGATCGCTCCCGTCGGCGTCATGTCGGCGGGAACCGATCGCGCAGGCAAGGCGCCCACGCAGCCGCAGCCTGCACTGGACAGTCCCGACCGTCCGGCGGGCATCGAGCGTCCTGCAAGCGTGGACAATCTACAGCTCATTTCCGGGGTGGGCCCGCGTAACGAGGCCATTCTTCACTCGCTCGGCATCTTTACCTACCGGCAAGTCGCCGCCTGGAGTGCCTCCGAGCGTCGTTGGGTCGACAGTTATCTGCGATTCAACGGCCGCATCGAGCGCGAGGATTGGGTCAAGCAGGCCGACGCGCTGGCGCGCGGCGGCGAAGCGGAATATTTCCGCGTATTCGGCAAGAAGCCGCGGTAGGGCAGGGCGATGCTGCAGGATCAGGACCGCATATTCAACAATATCTACGGCCGCTTCGACCGCTCTCTGAAGGGCGCGATGGCACGCGGCCACTGGGACGGCACCGCCGGAATCATCGCCAAGGGACGCGACTGGATCATCAACGAGATGAAGGCGTCCGGGCTTCGCGGCCGCGGCGGCGCCGGCTTCCCTACCGGTCTGAAATGGTCGTTCATGCCGAAGCAGTCCGACCGGCCCTGCTACCTTGTCGTCAACGCCGACGAATCCGAGCCCGGTACCTGCAAGGACCGTGACATCCTTCGCCACGATCCGCACACGCTGGTCGAGGGCTGCCTGATCGCGAGCTTCGCGATGGGTGCCCACGCGGCCTACATCTATGTGCGCGGCGAGTTCATCCGCGAGCGCGAGGCGCTGCAGCGGGCCGTGGACGAAGCCTACGATGCCCGCCTGATCGGCAAGAACAACATCAACGGCTGGGACTTCGACATCATCGTCCACCACGGCGCCGGTGCCTACATCTGCGGCGAGGAAACCGCATTGCTCGAAAGCCTTGAGGGCAAGAAGGGCCAGCCGCGGCTGAAGCCGCCGTTCCCGGCGAACGTCGGCCTCTACGGCTGCCCGACGACGGTCAACAACGTCGAATCGATCGCCGTCGCCCCGACGATCCTGCGCCGCGGCGCTGGGTGGTTCTCGTCCATCGGGCGGCCGAACAACGTGGGCACGAAGCTGTTCATGCTGGTCGGGCACGTCAACACGCCGTGCACGGTCGAAGAGGAGATGGGAATCACCTTCCGCGAGCTGGTGGAGCGCCACGGCGGCGGCATCCGCGGCGGCTGGGACAACCTCCTCGCGGTGATTCCGGGCGGCGCGTCGTGTCCCGTCGTCAAGGCCGAGGACATCATCGACTGCCCTATGGATTTCGACGGGCTGCGCGAGCGCAAGTCATCGTTCGGCACCGCCGCGGTCATCGTCATGGACAAGTCTACCGACATCGTGAAGGCGATCGCGCGCCTTTCGTATTTCTTCAAGCACGAGAGCTGTGGCCAGTGCACGCCTTGCCGCGAAGGCACCGGGTGGATGTGGCGCGTGATGGAGCGCCTGGTCCGCGGCGAAGCGCAGAAGCGCGAGATCGACATGCTTCTCGACGTGACGAAGCAGGTCGAAGGTCACACGATCTGCGCGCTCGGGGACGCCGCCGCCTGGCCGATCCAGGGCCTGATCCGCAACTTCCGGCCGGAAATCGAGCGCCGCATCGACGAGTTCTCCCGCAACGCCCATCGCGCCGAGCCGGTGCTGATCGCCGCGGAATGAGTGCGAGTATGGCCCAACAACCTGACAATCGCACCTTGAGAATGCCTCGTGAAATGCGCGAGCAGCGTATGGACCGAACCGAGCGGGCTTATTGATGACTGACCGCCCCAGCCAGATGAGCGAGGACGTCACGCGGGCGATGAACCTGCTCGCGCATCCGCTTGCCGGCTGGGCGGCGGCGTCCGCCGTCGGCATGGGCATCGCCACGCAGGTATGGGGCGCCTGGTTCGGAATGGTTGCAGGTGCCATGGAACACGCCGGGCGAAGCCTGAAGACGGCTGATCGGTCCGCTGCCGTGACGGATCCGGCTGCTGCAGTCCGCGCGCGCGCAGCTGCCGAGACCATTATGGCCGACGCCCAATCGCTGGCGCGCGAAGTTGCCGCCGTCCCGGAGGACGAGGTCGAACCGAAAGCGTCACCGGCACCACGGACGAAGGCGGCGCGACCGGACGACCTGAAACGGCTGCCTGGCATCGGACCGAAGCTCGAGCAGATGCTGAACGGACTTGGGGTCTCGAAGTACAGCCACATTGCGGGCTGGAGCGACAAGGACGTCGCGTGGATCGAGGATCAGCTCGGGCTTTCCGGCCGCGTCGCGCGCGACGGCTGGGTTGCCAGGGCGGCGGAACTGGCGCGACCGCGCCGCAAGTGATTTGAAGCCGGGCAACCGGCAAGAGGTAATGGCGGCAGGGCCGCCGGAGTGACGGGCGAATGGCGAAGCTCAAGGTCGACGGGAAAGAGATCGAGGTACCCGACCACTACACGCTGCTGCAGGCGGCGGAGGAGGCGGGCGCCGAGGTGCCGCGATTCTGTTTTCACGAACGGCTGTCGATCGCCGGCAACTGCCGCATGTGCCTGGTCGAGGTGAAGGGCGGGCCGCCCAAACCGCAGGCCAGCTGCGCCATGGGCGTGCGCGACCTGCGCCCGGGACCGAACGGCGAGCTGCCGGAGATGTTCACGAACTCGCCGATGGTCAAGAAGGCCCGCGAGGGCGTGATGGAGTTCCTGCTGATCAACCATCCGCTCGACTGCCCGATCTGCGACCAGGGCGGCGAATGCGACTTGCAGGACCAGGCCATGGCGTTCGGCGTCGATTCCTCGCGCTACCGCGAGAACAAGCGCGCCGTCGAGGACAAATACATCGGCCCGCTCGTCAAGACGATCATGAACCGCTGCATCCACTGCACGCGGTGCGTCAGGTTCACCACCGAGGTTGCGGGCATCTCCGAGCTCGGCCTGATCGGCCGCGGCGAGGATGCCGAGATCACGACCTACCTCGAGCAGGCGATGACCTCCGAGCTGCAGGGCAACGTGATCGACCTTTGCCCTGTCGGCGCGCTGACGTCGCGTCCCTACGCGTTCCAGGCGCGGCCGTGGGAGCTGTCGAAGACCGAATCCATCGACGTCATGGACGCCGTTGGCTCGGCGATCCGCGTTGATGCACGCGGCCGCGAGGTGATGCGCATCCTGCCGCGCGTCAACGACGCGGTGAACGAGGAATGGATTTCCGACAAGACGCGCTTCGTATGGGACGGCTTGCGCACGCAGCGCCTCGACCGGCCGTACGTCCGGCGCAACGGCAAGCTGGCGCCGGCTTCCTGGACCGAGGCCTTCGCCGCCATTAGGGACGCGGTCGCGAAGACCAAAAGTGACCGCATTGGCGCCATCGCCGGCGACCTCGCCACGGTCGAGGAGATGTATGCGCTGAAGCTGCTGATGCAGTCGCTCGGCTCCCAGAACATCGACTGCCGGCAGGACGGCGCGGCGCTCGACCCTTCGCTCGGGCGCGCGAGCTATATCTTCAATCCGACCATCGACGGCATCGAACAGGCCGATGCGCTGCTGATCGTCGGCGCCAACCCGCGCTTCGAGGCATCGGTGCTCAACGCGCGCATCCGAAAGCGCTGGCGCCAGGGCGACTTCCCGATCGGCGTGATCGGCGACGTGGGCGACCTGCGCTACGACTACCAGCCGCTAGGCGCTGGTCCCGACACGCTGGCGAAGCTGGCTTCGGGCGACATCGGCTTCCTCGACGTGCTGAAGAACGCCCAGCGGCCGATGATCATCGTGGGCCAGGGCGCGATTTCGCGCGGTGACGGCAGCGCGGTCCTCGCCACCGCGGCGAAGCTTGCGGATACGGTCGGCGCGATGGCCGAAGGCTGGAACGGCTTCGCGGTCCTGCAAAATGCGGCTTCTCGGGTGGGCGGCCTCGACATCGGCTTCGTGCCGGGCGCGGGCGGCAAGAACGTCGCCGGCATGATGGGCGCGCTCGACGTATTGTTCCTGCTCGGCGCCGACGAGTTCGACATGAGCGCCATTGGCCCGGCGTTCACCGTTTACATCGGCACGCATGGCGATGCCGGGGCGCATCGCGCCGACGTGATCCTGCCGGGCGCGGCCTACACCGAGAAGTCGGGGACCTACGTCAACACGGAAGGCCGCGTTCAGCTGGCGAATCGCGCGGGGTTTGCGCCCGGCGAGGCGAGGGAAGACTGGGCCATCCTCCGGGCCCTGTCCGACGTGCTCGGCAAGCGCCTGCCGTTCGATTCACTCGCGCAGCTTCGCCAGAAGCTCTATGCCGAGTTCCCGCATCTGGCCGGCATAGACGGCATTGCCGCAGGCGACATCGCGTCGATCGGCAAGCTTGCGGCCCGCGGCGGCAAGGTGACCAAGGCGCCGTTCGTCAGCCCGGTCAAGGATTTCTATCTCACCAACCCGATCGCCCGCGCCTCGGCCGTCATGGCCGAGTGTTCCGCCCTGGCGAAGGCAGGCTTCAGGCAGGCTGCGGAATGAACGAAGACGTCTTCTCGACCTGGATCCTGCCGGCGCTGATCATCCTCGGCCAGTCCGTGCTGCTGATCGTCGTCCTGCTGATCGGGGTCGCCTACATCCTCTACGCCGACCGCAAGATCTGGGCGGCGGTGCAGCTGCGCCGCGGCCCGAACGTCGTGGGACCGTGGGGCCTGCTGCAGGCCTTCGCCGACCTTCTGAAGTTCGTCTTCAAGGAGCCGGTGATACCGTCCGGCGCGAACAAGGGCGTGTTCCTGCTGGCGCCGGTGGTGTCCGCGACGCTGGCAATCGCCACATGGGCGGTGATTCCTGTCAACGCCGGCTGGGCCATCGCCGACATCAATGTCGGCATCCTGTTCATCTTCGCCATCGCCTCGCTGGAGGTCTACGGCGTGATCATGGGCGGATGGGCTTCCAACTCGAAGTATCCGTTTCTCGGCGCGCTCCGCTCGGCCGCCCAGATGGTGAGCTACGAGGTCTCGATCGGCTTCGTCATCATCACCGTCCTGCTTTGCGTCGGATCGCTGAACCTTACCGACATCGTGCTGTCGCAGAACGACGGCCTCGGAACCCGGCTGGGCCTGCCGAGCAGCCTGCTCGACTGGCATTGGCTGGCGCTGTTCCCGATGTTCATCATCTTCTTCATCTCAGCGCTCGCGGAGACGAATCGCCCGCCCTTCGATCTGGTCGAAGCCGAGTCGGAGCTCGTCGCCGGCCACATGATCGAATACTCCTCGACGCCGTTCCTGCTGTTCTTCCTCGGCGAGTACGTCGCTATTGTGCTGATGTGCGCGCTGACGACCATCCTCTTCCTGGGCGGCTGGCTGCCGCCGCTGGACATCGCACCGTTCAACTGGGTGCCCGGCGTCATCTGGTTCGTACTGAAGCTGTGCATGGTCTTCTTCATGTTCGCCATGGTGAAGGCCTTCGTGCCGCGTTACCGCTACGACCAGCTGATGCGCCTCGGCTGGAAGGTATTCCTGCCGATCTCGCTGGTCATGGTGGTGGTCACCGCGGCGGTCCTGAAGTTCATGGAGTTCGCGTGATGTCGGCTCTCGCAAACGCCGCCAAGGCGCTTCTCCTGAGGGAATTCGTCGGCGCGTTCTTCCTTTCGATGCGGCAGTTCTTCGCGCCGAAGCATACGATCAACTACCCGTTCGAAAAGGGCCCGATCAGCCCGCGCTTTCGCGGCGAGCATGCGTTGCGGCGCTATCCGAACGGCGAGGAGCGCTGCATCGCGTGCAAGCTCTGCGAGGCGATCTGCCCTGCTCAGGCGATCACCATCGAGGCCGGCCCGCGGCGCAACGACGGCACGCGCCGCACCGTGCGCTACGACATCGACATGGTGAAGTGCATCTATTGCGGCTTCTGCCAGGAAGCTTGCCCGGTCGACGCTATCGTCGAGGGGCCGAACTTCGAGTTCGCGACGGAGACGCGCGAGGAACTGTACTACGACAAGGAAAAGTTGCTCGCCAACGGCGACCGCTGGGAGCGTGAGGTCGCGCGCAACATCGCGATCGACGCACCGTACCGCTAAGCCTTCGCGGCGCGGCAAATCATACGTGGACGGTCCGGAACGGCTCGTCTAAGGAACACGCGGCCACGGGGCGGAGGCGCTACCGGGCCGGGGGAGGGCAACCTTCCTGACTGCAACGGGGAACCCATGCTCAACGGCCTTGAGGCGATCTTCTTCTATCTCTTCGCCTTCGTGGCGGTCGCGTCGGCCTTCATGGTCATCGCGGCGCGCAACCCCGTGCATTCGGTCCTTTACCTCATCCTCACCTTCTTCAATGCGGCAGCCCTGTTCCTCCTGACCGGCGCAGAGTTCCTGGCGATGATCCTGCTCGTCGTCTACGTCGGCGCCGTGGCCGTTCTGTTCCTATTCGTCGTGATGATGCTCGACGTCGATTTCGCGGCTCTAAAGAGCGGCTCGCTCCAATACGCACCGATCGGCGCGCTGATCGGCATCATCCTTGCCGCGGAACTCGTCGTCGTAGTCGGCGGCTACGTGTTGTCGCCCGAACTCGCAACCGAGATTGCGATGCCGATCCCGGCCGCTGCGGAGCGGCAGAACACGGCCGCGCTCGGCGATGTGCTCTACACGAACTACATCTTCTTCTTCCAGATCGCGGGCATGGTGCTGCTGGTCGCGATGATCGGTGCCATCGTGCTGACCTTGCGGCACAAGGAAGGCGTCAAGCGTCAGTCCATCGCCGTCCAGGTCGCCCGCGGACGCGGCGAGATCGAGGTGCGCAAGGTCGAGACTGGAAAGGGCATCTGAGATGACCGTCGGTATCGGCCACTACCTGACCCTTTCGGCGATCCTGTTCACGCTCGGCGTGTTCGGCATCTTCCTGAACCGCAAGAACGTCATCGTCATCCTGATGTCGATCGAGCTGATCCTGCTTGCGGTCAACATCAACTTCGTCGCCTTCTCGGCCACGCTCGGCGATCTCGTCGGGCAGGTGTTCGCGCTGTTCGTGCTCACCGTCGCAGCCGCGGAGGCCGCGATCGGCCTTGCTATCCTCGTCGTCTTCTACCGAAACCGCGGATCGATCGCGGTCGAAGACGTGAACATGATGAAGGGCTGAGCTGAGGCAGCATGTACCAGGCCATCGTCTTCCTCCCACTCGTCGGCTTCCTGATTGCCGGTCTGTTCGGCCGCTCGATCGGCGCGCGCGCATCCGAATACGTAACCACCGGCCTCCTGATCGTTTCGGCGGTGCTGTCCTGGGTCGCGTTCTTCTCGGTGGCGCTGCGCGAGGTCGAGCCGTTCACCGTTCCTGTGCTGCGCTTCCTCACGGTCGGGGCGCTGCAGGCAGAGTGGGCGCTTCGCATCGACACGCTGACGGTCGTCATGCTGGTCGTGGTCAACACCGTGTCGTCGCTCGTGCACGTCTATTCGATCGGATACATGCACCACGATCCGCAACGCCCGCGGTTCTTTGCGTATCTCTCGCTGTTTACCTTCGCCATGCTGATGCTGGTGACCAGCGACAACCTGGTGCAGATGTTCTTCGGCTGGGAGGGCGTCGGTCTCGCCTCGTACCTGCTGATCGGCTTCTGGTACAAGAAGCCCTCGGCCAATGCCGCGGCCATCAAGGCGTTCGTCGTCAACCGCGTCGGCGATTTCGGCTTCGCGCTCGGCATCTTCGGCGTGTTCGTGCTGTTCGGCTCGGTCGATTTCGGCACGATCTTCGCCAATGCCGCGAGCTATTTGCCGGCGGAAGGCGCCGAACACGGTGCGCCGGTCCTGGATTTCCTAGGCTGGCAGCTCGACCGCCACGGCGCGATCACCGCGGTGTGCCTGCTGCTGTTCATGGGTGCGATGGGCAAGTCGGCCCAGGTGCCGCTGCACACCTGGCTGCCGGACGCCATGGAAGGCCCGACCCCGGTTTCGGCGCTGATCCATGCGGCCACCATGGTCACCGCGGGCGTCTTCATGCTGGCCCGCCTGTCGCCGATCTTCGAACTGTCGCATACCGCGCTCCTGGTCGTGACGCTGATCGGCGCGATCACCGCGTTCTTCGCGGCGACCGTCGGGCTCGTCCAGAACGACATCAAGCGCGTCATCGCCTATTCGACCTGTTCGCAGCTCGGCTACATGTTCGTGGCGATCGGCCTCGGCTTCTACTCGGCCGCGATCTTCCACCTGTTCACCCACGCCTTCTTCAAGGCGCTGCTTTTCCTTGGCTCCGGCTCGGTCATCCACGCCGTGTCCGACGAACAGGACATGCGCAAGATGGGCGGCCTGATGCGCCATATCCCGACCACCTACTGGATGATGGTGATCGGCACGCTGGCGCTGACCGGCGTAGGCATTCCCGCCACTGTGATCGGCACTGCCGGCTTCTTCTCGAAGGACGCGATCATCGAGGGCGCATTCGTCGGGCACAACGCGCTGGCCGGCTTCGCCTTCATCGTGCTCGTCGTGGCGGCGATGTTCACCAGCTTCTATTCGTGGCGTCTGATCTTCCTGACGTTCCACGGCAAGCCCCGCGCTTCGGCGGACGTCATGCATCACGTGCACGAATCCCCGCCTGTGATGCTGGTCCCGCTGTTCATCCTGGCGATCGGAGCGCTGTTTGCGGGCTTCGTCTTCCACGAGTGGTTCATCGGCCACCACTACGAGCACTTCTGGAAGGGCGCGCTGTTCACGCTGCCGGACAACCACATCGTACACGACTTCCACGAGGTGCCGATGTGGGTGAAGCTGTCGCCTTTCGTGGCGATGCTGATCGGCTTCCTGACCGCATGGCAGTTCTACATCCGCTCGCCGCAGACGCCGAAGCGCTTGGCGGAGCAGCATCGCGGCCTGTACCAGTTCCTGCTCAACAAGTGGTACTTCGACGAGCTCTACGACTTCCTGTTCGTGCGTCCCGCCATGCGGATCGGCCGTTTCCTGTGGAAGACCGGCGATGGCAAGGTCATCGACGGTCTCGGTCCGGACGGCATCTCGGCGCGGGTCGTCGACATTACGCGCGGCGTGGTGCGGCTGCAGACCGGCTACCTATACCACTACGCCTTTGTGATGCTGATCGGCGTCGCCGCCCTCGTGACCTGGATGATGGTCGGGAGCTCTTTCTAGACCATGACCGACTGGCCCATCCTCTCGACGGTTACGTTCCTGCCGCTGGTCGGCGCGTTCCTGATCCTGCTGATCAGGGACGACGGCCGCGCAGCGCTGCGCAACATCCGCAACGTCGCGCTGCTCACCACCGTCTTCACCTTCCTGCTGTCGCTGTTCATCTGGATCGGCTTCAACCCGAACGACCCTGGTTTCCAGATGGTCGAGAAGGTCGAGTGGCTCGACTCCGGCATCTCGTACAGCATGGGCGTCGACGGCATCTCGATGCTGTTCGTCATCCTGACGACCTTCCTGATGCCGCTCTGCATCCTCGCCTCGTGGCAGGCGATCGAGAAGCGCGTGAAGGAGTACATGATCGCCTTCCTGCTGCTCGAGACGCTGATGATCGGCGTCTTCTGCGCGCTGGACATCGTTCTGTTCTACGTCTTCTTCGAAGCCGGCCTGATCCCGATGTTCATCATCATCGGCGTGTGGGGCGGCAAGCGGCGCATCTATGCCTCGTTCAAGTTCTTCCTCTACACCCTGCTCGGCTCGGTGCTGATGCTGCTCGCCATCATGGCGATGTTCTGGCAGGCCGGGACGACCGACATCCCGACGCTGCTGGCGCACGATTTCCCGTCGCAGATGCAGACGTGGCTGTGGCTCGCCTTCTTCGCGTCGTTCGCGGTGAAGATGCCGATGTGGCCGGTCCACACATGGCTGCCCGATGCCCACGTCGAGGCGCCGACGGCCGGATCCGTGATCCTGGCCGGCATCCTCCTGAAAATGGGCGGCTACGGCTTCCTGCGCTTCTCCCTGCCGATGTTCCCCGAAGCGTCGCTGTGGTTCCAGCCCTTCGTGTTCACGCTGTCCGTGGTGGCGATCGTCTACACCTCGCTGGTGGCGCTGATGCAGGAGGACATGAAGAAGCTGATCGCCTACTCGTCCGTGGCGCATATGGGCTACGTGACGATGGGCATCTTCGCGATGAACGTCGAGGGCGTTCAGGGCGCGATCTTCCAGATGCTTTCGCACGGCCTCGTGTCGGGTGCGCTGTTCCTCTGCGTCGGCGTCATCTACGACCGCATGCATACCCGCGAGATCGCGGCCTATGGCGGCCTGGTCAACAACATGCCGAAGTACGCCGTGGTGTTCCTGATCTTCACTATGGCCAATGTCGGCCTGCCGGGCACCAGCGGCTTCGTCGGCGAGTTCCTGACGCTGCTCGCCGTGTTCAAGGTCAATACCTGGGTCGCGGCGTTCGCGACGCTCGGCATCATCCTGTCGGCCGCCTACGCGCTGTGGCTCTATCGCCGCGTCATCTTCGGCGTGCTGTCCAAGGAGAGCCTTAAAGGTCTGCTGGATCTCAGCGGACGCGAGCGCGCCATCATCTATCCGTTGGTGGTGCTGACGATCTTCTTCGGCGTCTATCCGTCGGCGCTGCTCGATCCGATGGCCGCGTCGGTGGACGCGCTGGTCAACCGGGTTCAGCTGACCATCGAGGCGGCAGCCGCCAACACGCCGGCCCCGGCCCCAGCAGCCGGGCACTAGGACATCGCAATGACGCCCGACCTCCTCGCCAGCCTGACACTCGCCACGCCGGAGATCGCGCTTGCGGTCGGCGCGATGGTCCTTCTCATGATCGGAGTGTTCTCCGGCGAACGCGCCAACACCACGGTCACTGGTCTCGCGGTTGCGCTCCTCGTGGCGGTCGCGGCCTGGGGGCTGCTGTTCCCGCAGGAAGGCCTCGGCTTCGGCGGTTCGTTCGTCAGCGACTCGTTCAGCCGCTTCATGAAGGTGCTGGCGCTCGCCGGTTCGGCGATCACGCTCATCATGTCCGTCGGTTTCGCCCGCGCCGAACGCTTCGACCGCTTCGAGTTTCCGGTTCTCGTCGTGCTCTGCACGCTCGGCATGATGCTGATGATCTCGGCCAACGACATGCTGGCGCTGTATCTTGGGCTCGAACTGCAGTCGCTTGCGATCTACGTGCTGGCGGCGATCAATCGCGACAGCGCGCGCGCCACCGAGGCCGGCCTGAAATATTTCGTCCTTGGTGCGTTGTCGTCCGGCATGCTGCTCTACGGCATCACGCTGGTCTACGGTTACATCGGGTCCGTCGACTTCCTCACAATCGCTGCGGCTCTCGGCGAGAACGAACGCCAGGTCGGCTTCGTCTTCGGCCTTGTGTTCGTATTGGCAGGCGTAGCCTTCAAGCTCTCGCTGGTTCCGTTCCACATGTGGACGCCGGACGTCTACGAGGGCGCGCCGACGCCCGTGACCGCGTTCATGGCCGCCGCGCCGAAAATGGCCGCGATGGCGCTGCTCGTGCGCCTGACGGTCGACGCCTTCCAGCCCGTCGCGGCCGACTGGCAGCAGATCATCATATTCCTTTCGATCGCCTCGATGGTTCTGGGCTCGTTCGCCGCAATCGGCCAGACCAACATCAAGCGCCTGATGGCGTACTCGTCCATCGGTCACATGGGCTACGTGCTGGTGGGCCTCGCGGCCAACAGCGAGGCCGGCGTGCGCGGCGTCGCCATCTACATGCTCATCTATCTGGTGATGACGCTCGGCACCTTCGCGTTCATCCTGGCGATGCGCCGCCGCGACGGCAACGTCGAGAACATCGCCGATCTGTCGGGCCTGTCTGCAACGAACCCGCTGATGGCGACGGTACTGACCATACTCATGTTTTCGCTTGCCGGCATTCCGCCGCTCGCCGGGTTCTGGGCGAAATGGTACGTCTTCCTGGCTGCCATCGACGCGAACCTCTACTCGCTGGCCGTCATCGGCGTTCTCGCGTCGGTCGTGGGCGCCTACTACTACCTGCGCATCATCAAGATCATGTGGTTCGATGAGCCTGCAGGCGCGTTCCTGCCGATGGCCGGTGAACTGCGCCTCGTGCTCGGCGTTTCCGGCGCCTTCGTCTTGTTCTACGTACTGATAGGCGGGCCGATCGGCCGCATCGCGCAGGCGGCCGCCGGCGCGTATTTCTGACGGGATGGCTTTCCGCCTCGCGCCGACTGCACTATCTGACGGCTATCGTCTCGAGGCGTTCGACAGCGTCGGTTCGACGAACGCCACCGCTCTGGAGCGCGCGCGGACCGGCGATCCCGGAAAACTATGGCTTGTCTCCAAGCGCCAGGAATCCGGGCGGGGCCGCCGCGGTCGCGCCTGGGAAACGCACGAGGGCAACCTCGCGGCCACACTTCTCCTGTCCGACCTGCGAGACTTGAGCGGCGCAGCGACGCTTGGCTTCGTGGCTGGGCTCTCGCTCGGCGACGCGCTGGAATCGCTGGTGCCGGCGAGCAAGCTGTCCATCGCGCCGGACGGCGCCGACACCGGCAATGGCGGACGCTTCGAGCTCAAATGGCCGAACGACGTGCTGGCGCGCGGTGCGAAGCTGGCCGGCATCCTGCTCGAGTCGCAGAGCATGCCGGCGGGCGGCTTTGCGGTTGCGATCGGGATCGGCGTGAACGTCGTCGCATACCCCACCGGCGTGCCTTATCCGGCCACCTCGCTGCAGGAACTTGGTGCGAAGGTGGACGCCGAAGGGCTGTTCTCCGCCCTGTCCGACGCGTGGGCCGACTATTTTGCCTTGTGGAACGGCGGCAGCGGACTGGCGGCCATCCGCGAGCGCTGGCTCGCCCGCGCCGCAGGCATCGGCGCCGAAGTCGCAGTCCGGCTGGACGGACAGGTGCTTCGAGGCATATTCGAGACCATCGACGACGAGTGTCGGTTCGTGGTCCGCACCGCGGACGGCGTGGCACATGCCATTGCTGCCGGCGACGTTCATTTCGGTGCAGTCGCGTCGGCGTCTGCGGTCTAGGAGGGATCATGGCTAGGTCTGACGGCGCCGAACTCGTCTTCTGCCCGCTCGGAGGCGTCGGCGAAATCGGCATGAACCTCGCGCTCTACGGCTACGGGCCCGCCGAACTGCGCGAATGGATCATCGTCGATGTCGGCGTGACGTTTCCGGACGCTTCGCTCCCCGGCGTCGATCTCGTTCTGCCGGATACCCGCTTTATCGAGGACGAGCTTCCCCGGCTGCGCGGCATCGTGATCACGCACGCGCATGAGGATCACTATGGCGCGCTGCTCGATCTCTGGCCGCGCCTCAAGGCGCAATGCTGGATGACGCCGTTCACGGCCGGTCTGCTGGAGGCCAAGCGGCAGTCCGAACGCGGTGCCCCCGAGGTGCCGGTGACGATCTACCGCGCCGGCGAGAAGTTCACGGTCGGGCCATTCTCGATCGAGGCGATACCGGTCGCGCACTCGATCCCCGAACCGGTCTCCCTCGCGATCACGACGCCGCTCGGAACCGTCATCCACACCGGCGACTGGAAGATCGACGCTGCCCCAGAGATCGGGCCACTGACCGACGAAGCGCGTTTCCGCGCCCTGGGCGACGCTGGCGTCGTCGCCATGATGTGCGATTCGACCAACGCGATGCGCGACGGCGAGTCCCCGACCGAGCAGGCTGTGAGCCAGAGCCTGAGGGCCCTGATCGAAAAGGCACCGGGGCGTGTGGCCATCACCACCTTCTCCTCGAATGTCGGGCGGATTCGCTCAATCGCGGAGGCTTCACGCGACGCCGGCCGGCAGGTGGTGCTGCTTGGCCGGTCGATGAAGCGCGTCGTCGATGTCGCCTCCGAACTCGGCTACCTCGACGGTCTGCCGCCCTTCCTCGCGGAAGAAGACTACCAGTTCATGCCGCGCGAAAACGTGGTCGTCCTCTGCACGGGCAGTCAGGGAGAGCCGCAGGCGGCGCTCGCTAAGCTGTCGCGCGACGAGATGCGCTCGGTTTCGCTCGCTCCCGGCGATACCGTCATCTTCTCGTCGCGCGTCATTCCCGGCAACGAGAAGGCCATTATCGCCGTGAAGAACCTGCTGATCGAGCAGGGGCTCCTCATCATCGAGGACCACGACGCGCTGGTGCACGTCTCCGGCCACCCGCGCCGCGGCGAGCTGAAGCGCATGTATGAATGGGTGCGACCGCGCATTCTTGTGCCGGTGCACGGAGAGGCTGCGCACCTCGTCGCGCAGGGCTCGCTCGCCGCGATGTCAGGAATTCCCCATGTCGCGCAGGTCAGGAACGGCGACATGCTGCGCCTTGCACCGGGAGACCCCGAGATCGTCGACCAGGTTCCGTTCGGCCGGATCTACAAGGATGGATGGCTGATCGGCTCCGAGGAAGCGGTGGGCATTCGCGATCGCCGAAAGCTTTCGTTCGCTGGACATGTGGCAGTGAACGTCGTGCTCGACGACCGCTACGAGATGGCCGGCGAGCCGGACCTCGTAGCCATCGGGGTGGCCCAGAAAGATCGCCAGGGCGAGGCGCTCGAAGATCTGATGGTCGATGCCGCGATGGGGGCGGTGGATTCGATCCCGCGCCAGCGGCGAAAGGACCTCGACCTGGTCCAGGAAGCGGTGCGCCGGGCGGTGCGGTCGGCGGCGGACAAGGCCTGGGGCAAAAAGCCCGTCGTCACCGTGTTCGTCACGCGATAGCTGAAAGCGATTCCCCGTCAATGGCTTGCCTCAGTTGGCGGATTCTCCAGCGGAACCTCAAACGATGATCGGACGGCTGAATCACGTGGCCATCGCAGTGCCGGACCTCGCGGCGGCCGCGCATAAGTACCGGGATATGTTGGGCGCGAAAGTATCGGAGCCGATCGCGCTGCCCGAGCATGGTGTCACTGTCGTCTTCATCGACCTGGGCAACACGAAGGTCGAACTGCTCGAGCCGCTGGGCGACGGTTCGACCATAGCCGGCTTCATCGCGAAGAACCCGTCCGGCGGCATGCATCACGTCTGCTACGAGGTGGAAGACATCGGGGCAGCCGCAGCCCGGCTCACGTCGGCAGGAGCGCGCGTGCTTGGCGACGGCTCGCCAAAGACCGGCGCCCATGGCAAACCGGTCCTTTTCCTTCATCCGAAGGATTTCGACGGCACGCTCATCGAACTCGAGCAGGTGTGACGTTGACCTGGATCTCTCTGTTCGCGGTCGTCTTCATCGTCTGGTGGCTCGTGCTGTTCGCGATCCTGCCATTTAGCTTGCGAACGCAGGACGATGAAGGGGAGGTGACCCTGGGAACGACGGCGAGCGCACCGCGCGGTCCCCACATGATGCGCGCGGTGCTACGCACTACGGTGGTCACCGCCATCGTCGTCGGGCTTTATTATGTGCTGACGCTGTATTTTGGGTTCAGCTTCGACGATCTGCCACGCATCGCTCCCTAAAGCGCTGGGGGCGCGAGCTGCGACCAAGCAACGAACCAAAGCTCAGAGTTTTTTCGGTGCACAAAAAAAATGCAAGGCCGAAGCCTTGCAATTGAACGCGTCCGATCTTCATTCCGTTACCGGCGGCAGCGGCGAACCGCGCCCAGATCGCATCCTCCCAAGACTTTGACCGCGTAAGGGGGTGGATTTGTATTCCGCCCGCTCGTTTATGCGCGGCACATTAGACTGATCTTGAAAGCAATGTCACGGAAAATGTCTCAAAGCTGGCTCATTTCGTGTGCTGCGTTGCACAATCGGATGCCAGTCCTGCCTCCTTTCTCGCCAGTGGGCCCGCGCTGCCCATCGGGTTCCCAACACGCCTCGAAATAGCTATGAAGCGCCGGCACTTCTGACCGCCGATGGTCGATTCCGCCCGCGGCCCTCACACGGATATTTCATGCGGCTATCGCGCTATTTCCTACCCATCCTCAAAGAGAATCCACGCGAGGCGGATATCGTCTCGCACCGGCTGATGCTACGCGCCGGAATGATCAGGCAGCAGGCTGCCGGCTCGTTTTCGTGGCTGCCGCTCGGCAAGCGTGTGCTCGATAAGGTGTGCAAGATCGTGCGCGAGGAGCAGGACCGCGCCGGCGCGCTCGAAATACTGATGCCGACGATACAGTCCGCCGAGCTGTGGCGCGAGAGCGGCCGCTACGACGACTATGGCAAGGAGATGCTGCGCATCAAGGACCGGCACGAGCGCGACATGCTGTTCGGACCGACCAACGAGGAGATGGTGACGGAGATATTCCGCTCCTACGTAAAGTCGTATAAGGATCTGCCGCTCAACCTCTACCACATCCAGTGGAAGTTCCGCGACGAGGTCCGCCCTCGCTTCGGCGTCATGCGTTCGCGCGAATTCCTGATGAAGGACGCCTATTCCTTCGACCTCAACTATGAAGGCGCGAGAGCGGCTTATAACCGCATGTTCGTCTCCTACCTGCGCACCTTCGAGCGTGTCGGGCTGAAGTCCATCCCGATGCGCGCCGACACGGGGCCGATCGGCGGCGATCTGAGCCACGAGTTCATCATCCTGGCCGACACCGGCGAGAGCGCCGTGTTCTGCCACCGCGACTTCCTGAACCTGAAGGTTCCGGGCGAGGACGTGAACTACGCCGACGATGCGGCGATCGCCGGCATCGTCAGGGATTTCACCACGCCCTATGCGGCGACCGACGAGATGCACGACGAGGCGGCATGGAGCCAGGTGCCCGAGGGCGACCGGGTCGCGGCGCGCGGCATCGAGGTCGGACACATCTTCCACTTCGGCGAGAAGTACTCGAAGCCGATGGGCGCGAGCGTCACCGGCCCCGACGGCAAGGAGCATTTCGTGTCGATGGGCTCGTACGGGATAGGCCCGTCGCGTCTGATCGCGGCGATCATCGAGGCGAGCCATGACGACGCCGGCATCATCTGGCCCTATTCGGTGGCGCCGTTCCACGTGGTCGTCATCAACATGAAGCCAGGCGACGCAGGCTGCGATGCGGCCTGCGACAAGCTGGTGAAAGCCTATGAGGCCGCCGGACGCGAAGTCCTGCTTGACGACACCGACCAGCGCGCCGGTGGCAAGTTTGCCACCGCCGATCTCATTGGCATTCCCTGGCAGGTCATCGTCGGTCCGCGCGGCGTCGCCGAGGGAACGGTCGAGGTCAAGCGCCGCGCCACCGGCGAACGCGACGTCAAGAAGATCGACGAACTCCTCGCCATGATCGGCAAGGAAGCATGAGCGTGGCTTCGACGCTCGCCGACACGCCAGCCCAGCCCGCTGCTACGCGGGCCGGCGGCGCGGGCGCGTTCTCGGCGTTCGAGCGGATGGTCGCCTGGCGCTATCTGCGTTCGCGCCGCAAGGAGACGGTGATCTCGGTCATCGCGCTGATTTCCTTCATCGGCATCATGCTGGGCGTCGCGACCCTGATCGTCGTCATGGCGGTGATGAACGGCTTCCGCACCGAGCTGCTGAACCGAATCCTCGGCATAGGCGGGCATCTCATCCTGCAGCCCATGGACCGGCCGCTCGACGACTACAATGACGTGGTCAAGCGCATAGAGGGCGTGGACGGCGTGAAGTTCGCGATCTCGCTGGTCGAGGGCCAGGTGCTCGCCTCGGGCAATGTCGGGGCCGGTACTGGTGCGCTCGTGCGCGGCATCAGTGCGGACGACCTGGCCAAGATCGAGCTTGTCGCAGGAAACATGCGCCAGGGTTCGATCACCGGCTTCGCCGCGGGCGAGGGGGTCGCCATCGGCCAGCGCATGGCCCAGAACCTAGGCCTGTCCCTCGGCGACGGGCTTACGCTGATCTCGCCTGACGGTGACGTTACGCCCTTCGGCACCACCCCGCGGGTGAAAACCTATCCGGTCACGGCGATCTTCGAGATCGGCATGTCGGAGTTCGATGCCACCATCGTCTTCATGCCGATCCAGGAAGCGCAGCTTTATTTCAACCAGGAGGGCATCGCGCAGTCTGTCGAGGTCTTCGTCGACGATCCGGACGACATCGACCGGATGCGGCCGCTGATCGAGGAGGCCGCCGCGCGTCAGGTCTTCTCGGTCGATTGGCGCGCCCGCAATCGTACCTTCTTCAGCGCGCTTCAGGTCGAGCGTAACGTCATGTTCATGATCCTGACGATGATCGTGCTCGTCGCGGCGCTCAATATCATTTCCGGCCTGATCATGCTGGTGAAGGACAAGGGCCACGACATCGCCATCCTGCGCACCATGGGCGCGACGCGCGGCGCGGTCATGCGGATATTCCTGATGACGGGCGCGGCGATCGGCGTGCTGGGGACGCTGGCCGGCGTGGCGCTCGGCATCCTGATCTGCCTGAACGTCGAATCCATTCGCCAGTTCTTTTCGTGGCTCTCGGGCACGATGCTGTTCAACCCCGAGCTGTATTACCTGAGCCAGCTGCCGGCGCGCATGGATACCGGCGAGACGATATCCGTCGTGCTGATGGCGCTGTTCCTGTCCTTCTTCGCGACGCTGTTCCCGGCGTGGCGCGCGGCGCGGCTCGATCCCGTCGAGGCGCTGCGATACGAATGAACACCGCAGCGCCCGTCCTTTCGCTGGTCGATGTCGAGCGCCACTATGTTCAGGGGGAGCGACGGCTGACGATCCTCGACAAGGCGTCGATCGCGCTGCGTCCCGGCGAGATGGTGGCGCTGGTCGCACCGTCCGGCGCCGGCAAGTCGACGCTGCTGCATCTCGCCGGATTGCTCGAGATGCCGGACGCCGGAGAGGTGATCCTGTCAGGCCGGTCCGCCGGCGGCCTGTCGGACGATGCCCGCACGCAGATCCGCCGCAACGAGATCGGCTTCGTCTACCAGTTCCACCATCTGCTGCCCGAGTTCACCGCGCTGGAAAACGTCATGGTGCCTCAGCTGGTGCGCGGCCTGCCGAAGCCGCAGGCGCGCGAGCGCGCCATGCAGTTGCTCGACTATATGAAGATCGGCCAGCGCGCCGACCACAGGCCGTCGGAACTGTCCGGCGGCGAGCAGCAGCGCGTGGCCATCGCACGTGCCGTCGCCAACGCGCCGATGCTGCTGCTGGCGGATGAACCGACCGGCAATCTGGACCCGACGACGGCCGGCTACGTGTTCGACGCGCTTGCCGCACTCGTGCGGCAGTCGGGTCTCGCGGCGCTTATAGCCACCCACAATCATGATTTGGCCCAGCGTATGGATCGCCGCGTAACGCTCGCTAACGCCAAGATCGTCGACTTCTAAGCTCCGCGCCGCCGTTTCACATTTCGTTAAGTCTGCCATCTGGGCAGGTTCAATGCGCCTTGACGATGGAACAAAGATAGAACATAATTAAAACACTAACGGAACGCGGAGGCACCGATGAACAAGTTCGTGCAGGACGTCATGTCGCTGATGGCAATGAGCGGGTTCCTCATCGTTGCCGCAGTCTGGATCGGCGCGCTCTGATCAGTCGACCGGGCCGAAGGTTGTCGCAAACGCGGCCTTCAGGGCTACGTCGAACTCCTCGAGTGTGATCGGTAGACCGAGGTCTTGAAGGCTGGTCACGCCGTAGCCCTGGATGCCGCAGGGCACGATGCCGGAGAAGTGGCTCAGCTCCGGTTCAACATTGATGGCGATGCCGTGAAAGGACACCCAGCGGCGCAGCCGGACGCCGATGGCCGCGATCTTGTCCTCGGCCGTTGAGCCGTCGGGCAGGGGCGGGCGCTCCGGCCGTGCGACCCACACGCCGACGCGATCGTTGCGTCGCTCCCCGCGCACATTGACGCGGTCGAGTGCACCGATCAGCCAATCCTCCAGCGCCGCGACGAAAGCGCGGACATCCTCGCGGCGTCGCTTCAGGTCGAGCATGACGTAGGCGACCCGCTGGCCAGGGCCATGATAGGTGTACTCGCCGCCGCGGCCGGCGTCGAACACCGGAAACCTGTCCGGTTCCAGAAGGTCATGCGGGTCTGCGCTGGTGCCGGCCGTATAGAGCGGCGGATGCTCGACCAGCCATACAAGTTCGCCTGCATTGCCGGCGCGGATTGCCTCTACGCGCGCCTCCATCGTCGCAAGCGCCGTCCGATAGTCGGTAAGGCCCGGTTCGACCCGCCATTCGACTGGATCAGACGGGATGGATGGGTGGAAAAGGCCGGACCCGCTGCCCGGGAAAACTCTGGCGTCCATACCTAAGATATGGGGGAGAATGGTGCGGTCGAGAAGACTCGAACTTCCACGGGTTGCCCCACAGCGACCTCAACGCTGCGCGTCTACCAATTCCGCCACGACCGCACGTGGTAGAGGGCCGGCCGAACCAGCCTGCGGCATGTAGCAAATAGGCATTTGCGAAACAAGTGCGCGCGGACCGTTCGGGAGCCTGAATCTGCGCGGCTTTCGAACGCCGTCAGAGCCTGCGTTCATAGTAGCGGAGCCAGTCCCGCAGATCGCCCGGCACTTCGTAGTACGGATCGATTCGGACGAAGCCGAACCGTTCGTAGAGCGCCATGGCCTCGTGCTGGTGCATGCTCGTATCGAGACGCATGATTGAATGTCCGGATGCCCGGGCGTCGTCGAGCAGCTGCTCGACAAGCCTGGCGGCGACGCCTTTGCCCCGCGCCTCGGCGGTGACGAACATACGCTTCATCTCGCAGACGCCGTTCCCAAGATCGCGCATGGCGACGCAGCCTATGGCCGTCTCTGCGTCGTAGGCGATGAGCAGACTGCCCCTGGGAGGTGCATAGCGCCCCGGCAGCTGAGCAAGCTCGGGTTCGAACAGGCTTGGGTGAAAATACTTGTTCACCCGCGCGACGTCGTCGACCAGCCTTACGCGCGCCCACTCAACAAAGGCACGAAACAGGGCGCGCGCATCATCGAGGTGCCGTGGCGTCGTTGCCTGTACGATCTCGATCATCCAGATCCCCGCGGAAGGTGCAATGCTTCGCCCATATTTGTGGCCGACATTCACCGGCGTGACCTTACGACACCTCACGCCGCCGGTCGCGTCAATCGCGCTTGCCGACCGCTTTTTCGTGGCGTCGCAAAGCCGGGCAGTCTAGACCATTGGCATCCTTGCGACATTCTCCGGCGAGGCATCCGTGGACAGCACTGAACAGCATCAGCCGGAAGGGCAGGCGGCCGAGCAGCCGCATGCCGACATCTATGGCGACGACGGCGCAGTGCGCGCGGATTTCCTGGCGCATATCGGCGCCGCGATCTCGGATCGCGACACGCTCACGCTGCGCAAGGACGTCGGCCACCTGCACCAGTCGGAAGTCGGCGACCTGATCGAGGCGCTGATGCCCGAGCAGCGCCGCGCGCTCATCGAGCTGATGGGATCCGACTTCGACTTTACCGCGCTGACCGAGGTCGATGACGCCATCCGCGCCGAGATCGTCGATGCGCTGCCGAACGCGCAGATCGCGCAGGCGGTGCAGGAACTCGATTCCGACGATGCGGTCTACATCCTCGAGGATCTGGACGTAGCCGACCAGGACGAGATCCTGGCGCAGCTGCCATTCACCGAGCGCATCAGGCTGCGTCGTTCTCTGGCATATCCGGAAGAGACCGCCGGCCGCCGAATGCAGACCGAGTTCGCAGCGGTGCCGCCCTTCTGGACCGTCGGCCAGACCATCGACTACATGCGCGAGGACCGGAACCTGCCGGACAGCTTCACGCAGATCTTCGTCATCGATCCGAGCTTCCGCTTGCTTGGCGCCGTCGATCTCGACCGACTGCTGCGCACGCAGCGCGCGGTCAAGATCGAGGAGATCATGCACGAGACGCGCCATGCCGTGCCTGCGCTCATGGATCAGGAAGAGGCCGCGCAGATCTTCGAACAGTACGACCTTCTGTCGGCGGCCGTGGTCGATGAGAACGAGCGTCTCGTCGGCGTGCTCACCATCGACGATGTGGTCGACGTCATCCAACAGGAGGCGGAAGAAGACCTGCTGCGCATGGGCGGCGTCGGCGACGAGGAGCTTTCGGACACCGTGTTCGCGACCTCGCGCTCCCGCGTGCCGTGGCTGATGGTCAATCTGGTCACGGCGTTCATCGCCGCGTCGGTCATCGGCCTTTTCGACGCGACGATCGAGCAGATCGTGGCGCTGGCGGTGCTGATGCCGATCGTGGCCGGCATGGGCGGAAATGCCGGTTCGCAGACCATGACCGTGACGGTCCGCGCCCTGGCGACAAAGGACATCGACATCTACAATGCGGGCCGCATCATTCGCCGCGAGATGGGCGTCGGCCTCCTCAACGGGCTGATATTCGCGCTGTTGATTGGCCTGGTCGCCGGCCTCTGGTTCTCGAGCCCGGAGATTGGCGGAATCATTGGCGCCGCAATGGTCGTGAACATGTTCGTCGCGGCGCTGGCGGGCATCCTCATACCGCTGCTCCTCGACAGGTTCGGCGCCGACCCTGCCGTAGCGTCGTCGGTCTTCGTCACCGCAGTCACCGATGTCGTCGGCTTCTTCGCCTTCCTCGGGCTCGCCGCGTGGTGGTTCGGTGTCCGCTGAGCGTTACATTCTAGGCGTCGGGGCGGCCTGGCTGGCGCGGGAAGGCGCGACGCTCACAGTCCGCGGGACAGTTCCCGAGATCCTTGGAAGTGTGGAATCCGTAGGGTTTCGCAGCGGACTTTTCTCAGTTCGCGGCGGCGATGAAGCCGGGGCGACCCTCGCGCAGCATCTGACAACCGCGCGAATAGACGATCTCTCATCGACCTTCCTCGACCGCGCGACGCCGGTTGAGAACGATGACGGCAACCGCGACCCCGCCTTCGGGCTGTTCGAGTTCGCGCTGCCGAAACAGCTGAGGCGCCGCTCGTTTCGCGACGCGGCGGCGCGCGCCGCCGCTGTTGTGGTAGACTGTAGCCTGCCGGAGGCGGCTTTCTCGCGCGCACTCGATGCAACGCAGGCGCCGGTCATCGGCGTCGAAACCGGCGTGGGCGACCCTGTGCGTCTCTTGATGCACGCAAACCGCTTTGCGGCACTCGTCTTCGCCGAAGCGACCGCAAGACAAGTCCTCGATGTTCGGCCGCGGGGCAGCCTCGGGGCATTGCGAGGTGCTTTGCAGGAGCGCCAGATCGCGTGTCCGCTCTTGGCCGTGAATCAGGCGGTGTCTTATCGACTCAACGGTGCCGAGGCGACGCTGCTGCCTGGAGGCTCCGTCGCGGAGCACGCGGTACGCGTGCTGCTCGAGATGCTCAGGTGAGCGGCATCAAATAGATCTCGACGCGCCGGTTCGCAGCGCGCCCGTCGGCGGTCGAGTTGCTCGCGATCGGACGCGACTTGCCGTAGCCGACTACCGAGAAACGCCGCTGGTCGACGCCCTGGGCACTCAGATACTGCGCCACGGACAACGCGCGCGATTGCGACAGTTCGACGTTGTAGCGGTCGTCGCCGGTCGAATCCGTGTGCCCGTTCACGTCGATAAGCGTCTTGTTGAACTTCTGAAGCACGGCCGCGACCGCGTTGAGTGTCGGATAGAAGCGCGTCGTCACCGCGTCCTGGTCGGTCGCGAAGGTGATCGCCGAAGGCATGTTCAGGACGATATAGTCGCCGTTGCGGGTGACGCTGACGCCGCTGCCCTGGAGCTGCGCGCGCAGTTCGGATTCCTGCTGGTCCATATAGGCGCCGATGCCCGCGCCGGCCAGCGCGCCCACGCCTGCACCGATGAGCGCGGCGTTGCGCTGGGCGACGCCCGTCCCTCCGACGGCGAGGCCTGCAACCGCGCCGACGCCGGCACCGATGAGCGCGCCGCCTGCCGAGTTCGAGAGTTTCGATTCGTTGGTGAACGGGTCGGTCGTGCAGGCCGCAACGAGCGTCACCATGGCCACCGACAAGATCAGCTTCTTCATCGATCGCAGCTCCTCACCCGCCGCCTGCAAATGCGAGGTCATCCCGCCCGGAGCGAACCTAGCATGAAAAAACTGGGCGATGGGAAGCCCGGCGAGCGCTTCGGCTCTAGTCGGTGCGGTAGAGCAGCCAGCTCTTGCGCTGCATGGCAGGGCCGGCGACCGGATATTTGGTGACCTTGTTCCGTCCATTGAGCTTGGACGTGTAGAGCGCCTGGTCCGCCTTTTCGTAAAGGTCCTGAGGACCGGTGGCTTCGGTAGCCATGCACACGCCCATCGACACAGTGAGGTTGTCGCGCGCGCCCTTCGCATCGGTTATCAGGAAGGGTGTGCGCTCGATGACCGAGCGCAACATGTCGGCGAGGCTCACGGTCGCGTCCTCCGTCAAGCCCTCGACGATGATCGCGAACTCCTCGCCGCCGGTGCGCGCGACCGTCGTCGTGCCGTTGACGTTGGCCTTGATGACCTGCGCGACATGCTGCAGCACGCGGTCGCCGAACGGGTGCCCGTAGCGGTCGTTGATGTCCTTGAACTTGTCGATGTCGGCGAGGATCAGGGCGCTGAAGAGAATGCCTTTGTTGTTCTCGTAGATCGCCCCCATGGCGCGATCGAAGGCGCGGCGGTTCCAGATCTGGGTAAGGGGATCGGTATCGGCGAGCGTCTTGTACTCGAGCAGCATGCCCTTCACCTCGGCGAGTTCGGCCGAGGTGTCTGCAATGGAGCTGACGATCTGCCGGCCCTGCTCAATGGTCGTGTCGGTCGCGATCGCCATGATGCCGACGATCTTGCGCAGAAGGTCGGTCGTCAGGTTCTGCTTGCCGTCGAGGCCGGCCGAGGTCTTGTCGAGAATGACGCCGTACTTCTCCAGCGAGTTGCGCTCGCGGTGCAGGAGATCCATCACCTCCTCAATCTTAGAGACGATCGATTGGTGCGCGGTCTCGACGATGGAATCCCGGTTGTTTGCGGCGAAGAAGTCGCGCGCGATCTTGTCCAGCGCTGCCTGGCTGGGACGGTCGCCGAGATCGGCCAGCGCAACCCTGAGCGCGTCATTTGCGCCGGCGCACGCCTCGTAGAAGATTTCGTAGTTCCTGGGCAGTCCGGCGACCCCCATGCGCCGCATCGTGTCGACGACGAGATGGGCAGCGTCTGCCGCACTTTCTGCAACGGCTCTGGAAGCCTGCATGTGTTCCCCATCCCCTCGGCCGGGGCCGCGCCATGAGCGCTGCGCCGGCGGCCCCCTGCGGCGATCCCCGTTTACGAGGCAAAGGATCGTCCGGGCGCACTGCACCGCACGTCAACCTAGCGCCCCAGAGCTAACGCTCCGTAAACGGCTGTTACGGGGTGTCGGCCAGTTGGCACCCGCGGCGCATACGGGCATTGTCGCCGGCGCCGGACGTTGGCGATTCACGCCGCGGGAGTGCAGATGCAGTCGAACGAACGCAGCCACGCGGGCGCGCGCATTGCCTTGGTCGACGTCGCGCGCGGCGTCGCGCTCGTCGCCATGGCCGTCTATCACTTCACCTGGGACCTCGAGTTCTTCGGCTATGTCCCCGCAGGCATGCCCAACGAGGGCGGCTGGCGCCTCTTCGCGCGGCTGATAGCGTCGAGTTTCCTGTTCCTCGTGGGCTTCAGCCTCGTCCTGGCGCATGGACGCGGCATCCGCTGGTGGTCCTTCTGGAAGCGCTGGGCGACCGTCGCGGGCGGCGCCGCCCTGGTGACCGTCGCGACCTGGTTTGCCATCAACGACAGCTTCGTCTTCTTCGGGATCCTGCACGAGATCGCGTTGGCGAGCATTCTCGGTCTCGCCTTCCTGCGGGTCCCGCCGCTGCTGACGCTGACAGTCGCCGCGGCCGTTTTCACGCTGCCCCTGGTGTTCAGTTCGGTCGTCTTCGACACGCCCCGCCTGTGGTGGGTCGGTCTGTCGACGTTTCTGCCGCGCTCGATGGATTTCGTGCCGGTGTTTCCATGGTTTGCGGCCGTGCTGGCGGGAATCGCGGCGGGACGTGCCGCGCGCTCATACGGCATCCTCCCGAAGCTCGCGGCGATCGCAACCCCTCGCTGGGCGTGGCCGCTCGATCTTGCGGGACGACACAGTCTCCTCGTCTATCTCGTGCATCAGCCGGTTCTTCTCGGCGCCCTGGCGCTCTTCAATCTGGTCTGGCCTCCCGCCGTCGACCGCTCACCCGAGACATTCCTGTCGGAGTGTTCCCGCGTCTGCAGCGATACGCGCGGGGCGCCTTTCTGCGAGCGCTATTGCGGCTGCATGCTCAACGAGATCGTCGTCGCCGACAGGCTGGACGAGGTGTTCGACCGCAGTCAGAATACCGAGACGCGGCGCTGGGTGGGCGAACTCGCCGGCCAGTGCACGGCACTGGCCGAAACCGCGCCGGAGGAGGGGCAATGACCGAGGAACGTGCTGCAAGTATGCCGTGGGCGCCGTTGGCGGTGGTCGTGGCGGCCGCTGTCGCCGTCCTCTTGCAGCAGCTCTGGCCGTTGCCGTGGTTCGGCTCGCCGCTGGCAGACCTGCTGCTTGCCTTCGGAATCCTTGCCGCTCTGGCCGGCATCTGGCTGATCTATGGCGGGGTGACGTCGCTGCGCTCGGCCGGCACGACCGTCGCCCCGATGCGCCGGAGCGAACACCTTGCGACGGCGGGCGTCTATCGGATCACCCGCAATCCGATCTATCTCGGCATGGTGTTGCTGGCGATGGCCGCAGGCCTTCTGTCGGGGATCGTCTGGTTCCTGGCAACGGGGCTTCTCGCCGGCCTGGCCATCACGCGCCTGTCGATCGTCCCCGAGGAACGGCACTTGGCGCAGCGTTTCGGCAAGCGATACCGCGACTACCAGAAATCGGTTCGTCGCTGGATCTGAGCGTCAGGTATTCACGCCGAGCTCGGCCAGCCGCTCGACGCAGGCTTCCTCGGCGCTGTCGAGTTCGGCCAGCGTCTCCTCGAGATCGCGGCGACGCTGCCGCAGCATCTCGCGCTTCTCCTGAATGCGCTTCATCATCAGGTTCAGCTGGCCGACCTCGCCGGGCGGCTCGCGATACATCTGGATGATCTCCCGGATCTCGTTGATCGAGAAGCCGAGGCGCCGGCCGCGCATGATCTGACGCACGAGGTGGCGGTCCGACGGGCGGAAGAGCCGCGTGCGTCCGCGGCGGACCGGCTGTATCAGCCCTTCGTCCTCATAGAAGCGCAGCGTCCGCGTCGAGATTTCGAACTCTCGCGTCAACTCGGTGATCGAATAGTATTCCCGCAATCGCGCTGCTCCGCGTTCCGCAGCCGCTAACTGGCATGGCGCTTACGTAAAAGTCAATTCGCGACCGGGGCGATTCGCGACGCCGCGCTTGTAGAGGCCTGTAGTGAACACGGAGGCGGCCACGCGCGTACAAAAAAAGAACAGATCGACAGAGACCAGCAGTTTCAATTACTTAGAACTGTTGACAAAAATAGAACAAAAAGGATACAAAACGCTCCAGTCGCTGGAGAATCCCGGCGCGTTGACGACCAAGGGGTGTGATGTCATGGCTCAGAACTCATTGCGTCTTGTAGAGGATGGATCGGTGGACAAGTCCAAGGCGCTGGACGCCGCGCTCTCCCAGATCGAGCGCGCGTTCGGCAAGGGCTCGATCATGCGGCTCGGCAAGAACGAGCAGGTGATCGAGATAGAGACGGTGTCGACCGGGTCTCTCGGCCTGGACATCGCTCTTGGCGTCGGCGGGTTGCCGAAAGGCCGCATCGTCGAGATCTACGGTCCGGAAAGCTCGGGCAAGACGACCCTCGCTCTGCACACGGTCGCCGAAGCTCAGAAGAAGGGCGGCATCTGTGCCTTCGTTGACGCGGAGCACGCGCTTGATCCGGTCTACGCGCGCAAACTCGGCGTCGATCTTGAGAACCTCCTGATCTCGCAGCCGGACACCGGCGAGCAGGCGCTCGAAATCTGCGACACGCTGGTGCGTTCCGGTGCGATCGACGTGCTGGTTGTCGACTCCGTCGCAGCACTGGTTCCGCGCGCCGAGATCGAGGGCGAGATGGGCGAGTCGCTGCCCGGCCTTCAGGCTCGCTTGATGAGCCAGGCGCTGCGCAAGCTGACCGCCTCCATTTCCCGCTCCAACTGCATGGTCATCTTCATCAATCAGATCCGCATGAAGATCGGCGTCATGTACGGTTCGCCGGAAACGACGACGGGCGGCAACGCGCTCAAGTTCTACGCGTCGGTTCGCCTCGACATCCGCCGCATCGGCGCGGTGAAGGATCGCGACGAGGTTGTCGGCAACCAGACTCGCGTCAAGGTCGTGAAGAACAAGCTCGCGCCGCCGTTCAAGCAGGTTGAGTTCGACATCATGTACGGCGAAGGCGTGTCCAAGACCGGCGAGCTCATCGATCTTGGCGTCAAGGCGGGTGTGGTCGAGAAATCGGGTGCGTGGTTCTCGTACAATTCGCAGCGCCTCGGCCAGGGACGCGAGAATTCCAAGGCGTTCCTCCGCGACAATCCGGAGCTTGCCCGCGAGATCGAGACGTCGCTGCGCCAGAATGCCGGGCTGATCGCCGAGAAGTTCCTCGACGATGGCGGCCCGGGGGACCTCGACGACGCCGCCGGCATGTAGCTGCCGCATCGCTTCTGATTTCAAAGACCGCCGGCTTCCCCCGGCGGTCTTTGCGTTTCTGGACAGGTGCACGGCCCGCCGCTACAAGCCGTTTTCCATGCCCGTTTTCACGGGTATTCAGCAGCACGATACGTATGTTGCCGGGCGGCGGCCGCGCGGTGGCGGAAGGCGGAATATGAGCGGCGTCAACGAGATCAGGTCGACTTTCCTCGACTACTTCAAGCGCAACGGGCACGAGATCGTTGCCTCGAGCCCGCTGGTGCCGCGCAACGATCCGACGCTGATGTTCACCAACGCCGGCATGGTGCAGTTCAAGAACGTCTTTACCGGCCTGGAGACGCGGCCTTATGTCCGTGCAGCGACCGCCCAGAAGAGCGTGCGCGCCGGCGGCAAGCACAACGACCTCGACAATGTCGGCTACACCGCACGCCATCTCACCTTCTTCGAGATGCTCGGCAATTTCTCGTTCGGCGACTACTTCAAGGAACGCGCCATCGAGTTCGCCTGGAACCTGATCACCAGGGAGTTCGGGCTCGGCAAGGACAAGCTGCTGGTCACCGTCTACCACACCGACGACCAGGCCGCCGATCTGTGGAAGAAGATCGCCGGTTTCTCGGACGACCGTATCATCCGGATCCCGACGTCCGACAATTTCTGGGCGATGGGCGACACCGGTCCGTGCGGTCCTTGCTCGGAGATCTTCATCGATCGCGGCGAGCACATTTTCGGCGGTCCTCCGGGCAGCAAGGACGAGGACGGGGACCGGTTCCTCGAGTTCTGGAACCTGGTCTTCATGCAGTTCGAGCAGGTGACGAAGGAGGAGCGCGTGCCGTTGCCGCGCCCGTCCATCGACACCGGCATGGGCCTCGAACGGATGGCGGCGATCCTGCAAGGGGTAGACAGCGTCTTCGAGACCGATCTCTTCCGCCATCTGATAGATGCCGCCGCATCGGCGATCGGACGCGGCCCCGATGCCGAGACGGTCGCTTCGTTCCGCGTGATCGCCGACCACCTCCGCTCGTCATCGTTCCTCGTCGCCGACGGCGTGCTGCCCTCGAACGAGGGCCGCGGCTACGTGCTGCGCAGGATCATGCGCCGCGCCATGCGCCATGCGCAGCTTCTCGGTGCCGCCGATCCGCTGATGTGGAAGCTCGTCCCCGCGCTGGTCCGCGAAATGGGTCAGGCCTATCCCGAACTCGCCCGCGGCGAAGCACTGATCACCGAGACGCTGAAGCTCGAGGAGACACGTTTCCGCAAGACGCTGGCGCGCGGCCTCGGTCTGCTCGAGGATGCCACCGGCGCGCTGCGCGAGGGCGACCGCCTCGACGGCGAGACCGCCTTCAAACTCTACGACACCTATGGTTTTCCGCTCGACCTGACGCAGGACGCGCTGCGCCAGCGCGGTATCGGCGTCGATACGGAGGGCTTCGCCACCGCCATGGAGCGCCAGAAGGCCGAGGCCCGCGCAAGCTGGGCGGGCTCCGGCGAGGCCGCGACCGAGGCGATCTGGTTCCAGTTGCGCGAGCGGCTCGGGGCGACCGAGTTCCTCGGCTATTCCACCGAGAAGGCGGAAGGCGTCGTCGGCGCCATTGTGCGCGACGGGGCGGAGATCGACGCCGCGTCGTCGGGCGACGAGGTCGCGATCGTCGTCAACCAGACGCCGTTCTACGGCGAGTCCGGCGGTCAGGTCGGTGACGCCGGCACAATTTCAGGCGAGGGATTTTCGGTCGCGGTCACCGACACACAGAAGAAGGGCGACGGTGTCTTCGTGCATTTCGGCACGGTCGAAAGCGGCACGCTGCGCAAGGGCGCGGCAGTCGAGCTCGAAGTAGACCACGCGCGCCGACGGCTCATCCGCTCCAATCATTCGGCGACCCATCTGCTGCATGAGGCTCTGCGCGAGGTGCTGGGCAGCCATGTCGCGCAGAAGGGCTCTATGGTCGCGCCGGAACGTCTGCGGTTCGACTTTTCCCATCCCAAGCCGATCGCGCATGAGGAGCTCGACCGCGTCGAGCGCATCGCCAACGAGGTCGTGCTACAGAACGCGCCTGTCTCGACGAGGTTGATGGCTGTCGACGATGCCATCGCCGAGGGCGCGATGGCGCTGTTCGGCGAGAAGTACGGCGATGAGGTTCGCGTCGTCTCGATGGGCACCGCCGCGCACGGCGCCAAGGCGGGCAAGACCTATTCGATCGAATTGTGCGGCGGCACCCACGTTTCTGCGACGGGCGACATCGGCCTCGTTCGCGTCGTGTCGGAGGGGGCGGTCGCATCCGGCGTGCGCCGGCTCGAGGCGCTGACGGGCGACGCCGCGCGCCGCTATCTGGACGAGCAGGACCGCCGGCTGAAGCAGGCAGCTTCGGCGCTGAAGGTTGCGCCGGGGGACGTCCCGGCCCGCGTCGAAGCGCTGGTCGAGGAGCGCCGTCGGCTCGAGAAGGAACTTGCCGATGCCCGCAAGAAACTGGCGCTCGGCGGCTCGGGACCTGCCGCGCAGGCCAGCGAGACGGTGGCCGGTACCGGCTTCGTGGGCCGCGTCGTCAGCGGCGTTTCGCCGAAGGATCTGAAGCCGCTCGCCGACGAGGGCAAGAAGACGCTTGGCTCTGGAGTGGTGGTGTTCGTCGGCGCGGCCGAAGACGGCAAGGCGAGCGTTGTCGTCGCGGTGACCGAAGACCAGATCGGCCGTTTCAGCGCGGTCGACCTCGTACGCGTCGCGTCCGCCGCGCTCGGCGGCCAAGGCGGCGGCGGCCGGCCGGATATGGCGCAGGCCGGCGGCCCCGATGCCAGCAAGGGTGACGCCGCTATCGCGGCGGTCAAGGCGGCGATGCAGGCTGCCTGATCGCAGGCGACGGCCCCGGGGAAGGGAGGTCTCCGATGTCGACGGCACGATTGATCGCTTCGGCGCGCGTCGCGGCGGCGGCGCTCATTGCCGCCGAAGACCGCATCGAGGGTCTCGATCGCGCCATCGGCGACGGCGACCATTTCCACAACATGAAACGCGGCGCCGAGACGGTTCTGGCGCTGGCCGCAGACGTCGCCGACGCGCCGGCGAGCGTCGCCCTGAAGGCCATCGCCATGAAGCTGATGACCACGATCGGCGGCGCGTCCGGCCCGTTGACGTCGAGTTTCTTCCTCGCTGCGTCGCGAACGCCGGGCGTCGACGACGAATGGACGCCGCAGGTCGTCGCCGCGCTCGTCGCGGACGGCGTCGCAGCGATCGTCAAGCGCGGCGGCGCCGGGCTCGGCGACAAGACGATGGTCGACGTGCTCATTCCGGTCTCCCGCACCCTCTCTGAGTGTGCCGCGGCTGGCGCGGACCGTGCCGAGACGCTGGCGCGTGTCGCCGCCGCCGCCGAGCAAGGCATGCTCTCAACTCGCGACATGCGTGCCGCCAAGGGGCGCGCCGCGTTTCTGGGCGAGCGTGCGGTCGGCCACATAGACCCAGGCGCGATGTCGTGCTTCGTGATGATCGCCGCAATCTGCGCGGCGCTGGGCAGCGAGGGAGGCACGCTGTGAAGAAACTCATCAATCGCGTCGGAGACGTGCTCGACGAAAGTCTCGCAGGCTTCGCGGCCGCCCACGCTGACCTCGTGACGGTTTCGTTCGATCCGAAATTCGTCGCTCGGCGCAGCAAGGGTGGGCCCGGCAAGGTTGCACTGATCTCGGGCGGTGGTTCCGGCCACGAGCCGATGCACGCCGGCTTCGTCGGCACTGGCATGCTCGACGCGGCCTGTCCCGGCCAGGTATTCACTTCGCCGACGCCTGATCAGATGTTGGCGGCTGCGGAGGCCGTGGACACCGGCGCGGGCGTGCTGTGGCTGGTCAAGAACTACGCCGGCGACATCATGAACTTCGAGATGGCAGCCGAGATGTATGGCGGGCGCTCGATGACCGCGCTGACCAACGACGATGTGGCGGTCGAAAGCTCGCTCCATTCGCAGGGTCGGCGCGGCGTCGCGGCCACCGTAATCGTCGAGAAGATCGTCGGAGCCGCGGCGGAGCGCGGCGCTACGCTCGAAGCGTGTCACGCCCTCGCAGAACGCGTCAACGCCGCGTCAGGCACGATGGGCGTGGCACTAACGTCGTGCACCGTACCGGCCGCCGGGCGGCCGACTTTCGATATCGGCGAGGGAGAGATGGAGCTCGGCGTCGGCATCCACGGCGAGCCGGGCCGACGCCGTGTGCCGCTGGCGCCTGCCGACGAGATCGCCGAAACTATCGTCGCCGCGATCTGCGATTCCATAGCGCCGTCAAAAGGCGACAGGCATCTGTTGCTGGTCAGCGGCATGGGCGGCACTCCCATGCTGGAGCTCTACCTCATGTATAATGCTGCGCGCCGTGCCGCCGAGAGGCGCGGACTGGAGATCGTCCGCTCGCTTGTCGGCAATTACTGCACCTCGCTCGACATGGCCGGTGCATCGATCACGCTGACGAAGCTCGACGACGATAGTGCCGCGCTTTGGGACGCGCCGGTGCACACCGCGGCCCTTCGCTGGGGCGTCTGACCCGCGAACTTGCCTCGCTAGCGCACCGCCGCTAGAGACGGCCGGTGAACCCACCTGCACAAGACCAGCACGCACGACCCGGCCGCTATTTCGCGGCTCCGGTCGTCGCCGTAGCGCCGATGATGGACTGGACGGATCGCCACTGCCGTTATCTCCACCGGCTGCTCACGCCCCACGCGTTGCTCTATACCGAGATGGTCGTCGCCGACGCCGTCATCCATGGTCCGCGGGACCGGTTGCTCGGATTCGATCCGGTCGAACATCCCGTGGCGCTGCAACTTGGAGGATCCGAACCGACAAAGCTTGCCGAGGCTGCGCGGATCGGCGCCAGCTACGGTTACGACGAAATCAATCTCAACGTCGGCTGCCCGTCCGATCGGGTTCAGTCCGGCACCTTCGGTGCGTGTCTGATGCGAACCCCGGCGCTGGTTGCCGATTGCGTTGCAGCGATGAAGGCAGCGGTTGACATCCCGGTGACAGTCAAATGCCGGCTTGGCGTCGACGAACAGGACATCGAGACCGCGCTCGACGCCGTTGCCGATGCAGTATTCGCCGCCGACGCCGATGCGCTCTGGGTCCACGCGCGCAAGGCCTGGCTCGAGGGGCTCAGCCCTAAGGAGAACCGCGAGATTCCGCCGCTCGACTATGGTCGCGTTTACCGGCTCAAGCAGCGATTGCCCGGCCGGTTCATCGGCATCAACGGCGGCATCGCGACCGTCGAGGCGACGCGCGAGCACCTGAACCATGTCGATGGCGTGATGCTCGGGCGCGCGGCCTACCATAACCCGTCTATCCTCGCCGAGGTCGATGCAGCAGTGTTCGGTGAAAGCCTCACCATCGACTGGGATACAGTGTCGCAAGCCATGCAGGACTATGCCGCGCGCCACATCGCGGCCGGCGGCCGCCTGGGGCAGGTGACGCGGCATATGGTGGGGTTGCACCATCGTCTTGTTGGGGCCCGCCGCTACCGGCAGATCCTGTCGACGGAAGCGACGCGGCCCGGAGCAGGGCCGGAGGTCATCGCCCGGGCCTTCGCCGAAGTCGCTCGGCGCAACGCTGCGTAGACGGATGCAGATCGCCGACCTCCCGCTTTCGGAATTAGCCGTCTTCGCGCTGGCGATCGCAGGCGCGGGCGTGGTTTCCGGGCTGCTCGCGGGCATGCTCGGCATCGGCGGCGGCGCCGTCCTGGTGCCGGTCTTCTACCAGATATTCGGGATCCTCGGCGTCGACGAGGCGGTGCGGATGCACGTTTCCGTCGGCAGCTCGCTCGCCATCATCATCCCGACATCGATCAGTTCGTTCCGCAGCCACTATGCGCGCGGAGTGGTCGATGTCGCGCTGCTCAGAACCTTCGTCCCCTCGCTGACGCTAGGAGTGATCCTCGCGTCGCTGACGGCGGCGTCGATCACCAGCTTCGGCCTGCGCGCCGTCTTCGCCGGGGTGATCCTGCTTTTCGGCCTGCGCATGCTGTTCAACCGCCAGAGCTGGCGGCTCGGCGACGATGTACCGGGAAACCCGGCGCGCTTCGCAGTAGGCACGCTGATCGGATACCTCTCCACCCTCATGGGGATCGGCGGCGGCATCCTCAACAACACCTTCATGACGCTCTACGGACGTCCGATCCACCAGGCGGTGGCCACCTCTTCGGGGGTCGGCGTGATCATCTCGATACCGGGCACGATCGGCTACATCTGGGCAGGATGGGGCGATGAGAGGCTGCCGGTGCTGTCGACCGGCTACATCAACTGGATCGCAGTGGCGCTCGTGATCCCCATCGCGATCTTCATGACGCCGTTCGGCGTGCGCCTGGCGCACTCACTGTCGAAGCGGCAGCTCGAAGTCTGGTTCGGGCTTTTCTGCCTTTTCGTCGCCGCCCGATTCACACTCAGCCTGGTCTGGGGCTAGCCGATACCGCCAAAGCCCAACGCGTCGCGATACTGGTAGGCAGCGGCAAGGATCAGGACGATCGCCAGCCAGATGGCAGCGTTGCGCAATCCCTGGCTGAGGCCGATGCCCGAGCCGAAAACGCCGGCCGCGACGACGGTAAGGATGGCGCCCAGATAGACAAGCCTGGCGATCCGGTCGCCATCCAGGCCGCCGTCGCCGAGCAAATATGCCGTCGCCACGAGCGCGGCGAGCAGCACCGCTACGATCGGAAGCGCCCGGTTCATGAGCCCAGGGAACGCTCTCGTGCCATCCGGGCGCGCCGCGTCTCCCGACGCGGTTTGCGCTCGACCGTCTCGAGACGTGAGGGCAGCTCGGACATGATGTCCCGCCGCCGCTGAGGCGACATGGCGATCCAGTCGGAGATTTCGTCACGCGTGCGACCGCAGCCGAAGCAGTATCCGGTCTTGAGGTCGATGGAGCAGACGAGGATGCAGGGGGATTCGATCATCGGGGACCCTGTTCGCGTCTGAGATGGCGCGCCGCGCCGCCGAATGCAAGCAGGCGGTTGTCGCTGGCGCCGCAGCGCTTTATGCCACGGCTCCAAGTATGGAGCATACATGGTTTCCGGCCTGCCTTTCGACGATCTGCGCAGCCTCGCGCGTCAGCTTCCGGCACGCGACGCCGCGGCGGCGCGCCGGGCGGCCGAGATATCCGAGGATTACGCGAAGGCCGCAGGGAGCATCGGCAAGCTCGCCGGCGTGGCCGAGTGGCTGGCTGGGACCACAGGCCGGCCGCCACGCGTTCTCCGCCCGGTCGTTGCCCTGTTCGCCGGCACGCACGGGCTGGGCGGTGCGGGCGCGACGGCCGAAGTGCAGGCTTTCGTTGACCGCTGCGCAGCCGGTGGCAGCGCGGTCAACCAGGCCTGCATCGCGGGCGACCTCGGCCTGAAGATCTTCGACCTCGCACTCGACGTTCCGACGGAGGATATCAGCGTCGAGCCGGCGTTCGACGAGAAGGGCTGCGCGGCGACCGTGGCGTTCGGCATGGAGGCGGTGGCGGGCGGCATCGACCTGCTCGTTCTTTCAGGATTTGGCGGGGAGGCGGGGCGCATCTCCGCGGAAGCAGTATCCGCCGCGCTTCGTCCCGAGCTCGGCCGGAACGTCTCGCTGGCGACGGCAAGCGTCTTGGAAGTCCATCGCGGCCATGTGTCGGATCCGCTTGAGATCCTGCGTCGCCTCGGCGGTCGCGAGACGGCGGCGCTGGTGGGCGCGATCGTGGCGGCCCGCATGGAGCGCGTACCGGTGATCCTCGATGGCGCTGCCGCGCTTGCCGCGGCGAGCGTGGTCCAGGCGCTGGCGCCGGACGGCCTTTCGCATTGCATGGTGGGTGACGCCGGTGCGGACGATGGGACTGACCGCGCCGCCGAGGCGCTCGGCCTCGCGCCGTTGATGCATCTGGGGCTGTCGGGCAGCGATGGAAGCGGGGGCGCCGTCGCCGCAGGCATCGTCAAGGCAGCAGCCCTGCTGCACGCCGGGGCAGCCGAGTTTCTGAAGTCACGCCGCCAAGCCGTATAAGTTCGGGCCTGTAAGCGGTCTAGGCCGCGCCGCGCTGTTCGGTCGGCATGGCCGGCAGCGCTTCCATGACCCGGGAGCGGGGGAACATCGCGACCGCCTCGGTCCCCTCGCGCAGCTTGGAGATCAGGCGGAACTCGCCGCCGTGCAGCTCGACCAGCCCCTGAACGATCGGCAGACCGAGCCCGGTGCCCTGCTCGGCGTTCTTGATGGCGATCGATCCCTGGCCGAAGGCGGACAAGACAATCGGAATTTCTTCTTCGGGAATGCCCGGTCCGTTGTCGCGCACCGAGATGTACTGGCCGCCGCCCGCCGTCCAGCCCACGCGAATGCGGACCTCGCCGCCCGTCGGAGCGAACTTGATCGCGTTCGACATGAGGTTGAGCGCGATCTGGCGTAGCGACCGTTCGTCGGAGAACAGGCGCGGCATGCGCGGCTCGAACTGCTGGATGATGCGTATGTCCTTCTTGCGGGCGCGCAACTCCATCAGGCGGCAGCATTCCTCGACGACATCGCCGAGGTGCAGCGGCTCCTCGTTGAGCTGGTATCGGCCCGCTTCGATGCGAGAGAGGTCGAGAATCTCGTTGATCAGATTGAGCAGATGCTGGCCCGACGCATGGATGTCCTGCGCATATTCGCGGTAGGTCAGGTTCTCCATCGGCCCGAGCACCTCGTTGCCCATGACCTCCGAGAAGCCAAGGATCGCGTTGAGCGGGGTGCGAAGCTCATGGCTCATCGATGCAAGGAAGCGCGACTTGGCAAGGTTCGCCTCTTCCGCGCGCCGCCGCGCTTCGTCGGACATCGACTTCGCCGTTTCGAGTTCGGCTATCAGCGCATCCTTCTCGGTGCGAAACGAGAGCAGCATCAGCGCCGACTGGTGCAGGTGCCCGGCGACGTAGGTGAAGAATGGCAGCGACGCGACCAGGAGAGCCGCCATGATCGCCTCGGCCGGCTCCCAGGTCCTGACCGCCCATCCGGCGAACACGGCGACGGGAAGCGTGAACGTGACGATCAGCGCGCCCCGCAACGCGGAAGCGATGAGCGCCGTTGCCGCGATGGCAAGAAGCACCACGACTGCCTTGATGACTCCGAGATGATCGACACCGCATGTCTGGCAATCGATGATCGCGAAGTAGGCCCAGCCGAGACCGCTGATGAAATGCCCGACCAGAAACTTCTTTCGCAGCGCCGCCGGGTCGATTTCGGCCGTGTCGGCTTCGTTCGCACGCTTGGCGATGTAGGCCAGTCCGGCATAGCAGGTGACCGTGATGAGCGCCCACAGCAGGATGTCGCCGCTCATGCCCGCAAGCAGGCCGATAGCGCCGATCAGCACCACCAGAGCGGGGATGGCCACCGCGCTGTTGATGATTGCCCTGGCGTGGAGCTTCAACAGTTCGCGGTCGAAGTCCGGTATGCCCTCGCGCTGCGACAGACGATCGCGCGTGCGGCGCACGGCCTTGGCCACGTCGCTGTTGCGATGCGCCTTGGTGCGGTCCACAATGATCTTGTCCGCCGAGTGCGAGCGCTGCAACGCCATCTGCCGGTTTTTTCGCGCGAAATTGCCCTCGCGGAGGGTAGATCGGAATGGTTAATGGTCCCTTCTGCGAGCCGTGTCGTTGCGGTCTGCTAGCGGCCGCGCCGGCACCCGAAAGCAAGCTGCGTTCGTCCGCCGCTCGCGGCCTCGCAGCGTCATCGACTGGGCGCTCGTTGCCCTGCTGTTCGGTCTGTGCGCGCTACTCGTCGTGCGTCTCGAAGCGGTTTCTGTGCGCACGGTGAGCGGCGTTCCGACAGTGATTGACGGAGACACTATCGAGGTCGCCCGTCAGCGCATTCGACTGCGCGGGATAGATGCTTTCGAGCTCGGCCAATCGTGCCGCCGGCAGGGCAAAGAATACGACTGCGGCGCGGAAGCGCGTGCCGCTCTGGTGAAGCTGATGTCCGGCCGAACCGCGGAATGCCGCGGCCGCACCTTCGACCGCTATCGGCGCCTCGTTGCGGTTTGCGGCGAACTGAATGCGTCGCTCGTGTCGACCGGCTGGGCAATCGCCTATGGAGATTTCGAACGCGAAGAAAATGCGGCGCGCCGTGCAAAGCGCGGCGCCTGGCAAGGCGAGTTCGCATCTCCCGCCGACTGGCGCGCGGGCAGGGGCGAAGCACTCGACCGGCCGCATGGCTGGCTCCAGTATGTCATCGATCTCGTGCGGCAGCTTGTTGCCGGCAGGTAGAGGAGGAAGCGTTCGATGAAGCTCTACGATGGCGGCCGCGCTCCGAACCCGCGCCGCGTACGCATCTTCCTCGCCGAAAAGGGCATCGAGGTTCCGACCGTACCAGTCGACATGGGGGCGATGGGCCATCGATCGCAAGAAGTCGCGAGTCTCAATCCGCTTCGTCGCCTGCCCGTGCTGGTGCTCGACGACGGCACCGTGCTGACCGAAACGGTGGCGATCTCGCGCTACTTCGAGGAGTTGCATCCAGAGCCGGCGCTCTTCGGCCGCGGCGCTCTGGGCAAGGCGAAGGTCGAGATGTGGCAGCGGCGCATGGAACTCGTTTTCATGGCGCACGTCGCCAACGCGTTCCGCCACATCCATCCGGCGATGAAAGAGTGGGAAGTGCCGCAGTTTCCGGAGTTCGGAGAATCGAACAAGCCGAAGGCGCTGGAATTCCTCAGCCTGCTCGACGAGGAGCTGACCGACCGCGAGTTCGTGGCTGGCGACGAATTCTCTATCGCCGACATCACGGGTCTTGTGGCGATGGACTTCATGAAGCCTGCGCGCATCGCCGTGCCTGAACACCTCCGGAACGTGCGGCGCTGGTACGATGGGCTGCGGACGCGGCCCAGCGCCGACGCCTAACTGGGCGCCGTTAGAAAATTGTACCCAGAATGGTGCCATAGGCCGTCATTTCATTCTTGCGTCTCGGTATGAGCCTTGCCTACATGGCACAGCATTCTCCGGAGACCGCAATGGACCGCCTGGACCGCAAGATACTGCGCCTGTTGCAGGAGGACGCGACGCTGGCCGTGGCCGACGTCGCCAAGAAGGTCGGGCTTTCGACGACGCCCTGCTGGAGGCGCATCCAGAAGCTCGAGGAGGATGGCGTCATCAGGCGCCGGGTCGCGGTGCTCGACCCCGTCAAGATCAACGCGCGCGTCACCGTTTTCGTCTCGATCCGCACGTCGTCTCACAGCGTCGAATGGCTCCGCCGGTTCTCCGAGGTCGTGCAGGAGTTTCCGGAGGTCGTCGAATTCTACCGGATGAGCGGCGACGTCGACTATCTGCTGCGTGTCGTGGTGCCGGATATCGCCGCCTACGACGCCTTCTACAAGAAGCTGATCCAGAAGATCGAGATCCGTGACGTCTCGTCGAGCTTCGCCATGGAGCAGATCAAGTACACGACGGAGCTACCGCTCGACTACCTGGTGCTGGACAAGGACAACGACCGCGGGGCCTAGCGCCGCTTGCCGGCCTTCTTCGCCAATCTCTCCAGCTGCCGGGGATCGCTCAGTTCGCGCACGGCGTCCTTGCCGATCCAGCGCGCCGTGCCGTCATCCGAAGCGGCAAGTTCTCGGGCCAGCGCCAGCGCGGGCGCGTGAAGACCGGCCGAGCGCTTCCCGACCTGCCGCAACGCCCAGTTCACGGCCTTCCTGACGAAGTTGCGCGGGTCGGTCGCGTAACGGCGGATGATCGGCAGATAGGCCGCGAACGTCGCATCCGGCTCCCGCTTCAGGTGGACGGCGGCCCACGCGATCATTGCGAATGCGGACCGGCGCACGAACTCCCGTTCGTCGGCGGCAAAGTCGGGGATGAGGTCGAGGAGGCCGGCATCGACGAACAGCGCCGAGACGCTGTCGACGATCTCCCACGAATCGAAGTCCGCCGCCCAGCGCCGCGCCTCCGCGGCCGAAAACTGCCTGGGATCCGCGCTGAAGGCGGCGACGAGCCGCGCCTCGCGCCAGCCGCTTTGCCAAAGCTCCGTGGCGCGAGCGTTGTTCCTGCCGAGTGCCCGCGCCAGCGGCCGCAGCTCGGCATTGGAGACCCCGAAGGCGCGGCCGGCGTTGATGCCGAACCGCGCCATGCCGGCGCGGTTCTCCTCGGAGGTCATCGCGCGAAGGTGTTCGACGACATCGGCCGCGCTGGACGATGCCGAAAGCACGGCGCGACTAGCGCTCCAGGCGCGCCAGCAAGGACGAGGAATCCCAGCGGCCGCCGCCCATGCCCTGGATCTCCTTGTAGAACTGGTCGATCAGCGCGGTGACGGGCAGCGACGAGCCGTTGCGGTTCGCCTCCGACAGGCAGAGTCCGAGATCCTTGCGCAGCCAGTTCACCGCGAAGCCGAAGCTGTAGTCGGCGGCGAGCATGGATTTGTGGCGGTTCTCCATCTGCCACGAGCCGGCGGCGCCCTTGGAGATTACCGCGAACACCTTCTCGAGGTCGAGGCCGGCCTTCTTGCCGAAGTGGATGCCTTCGGAAAGACCCTGCACGAGGCCGGCGATGCAAATCTGGTTGACCATCTTGGCGAGCTGGCCCGCGCCGGCGCCGCCCATCAGCCCGACCATGCGCGCGTAGGACTCGATCACCGGCCTGGCGCGATCCAGGACCTCCGGCTCGCCGCCGACCATCACCGTGAGGACGCCGTTCTCGGCACCCGCCTGACCGCCGGAAACGGGCGCGTCGAGGAAGTGGAAGCCGCGCTTCTTCGCCTCCTCCGCGAGTTCGCGTGCGACCTCCGCCGAAGCGGTCGTGTTGTCGACGAAGACCGCGTCGCGCCTCATGGTCGAGAAGGCGCCGTTCGGGCCGGTCGTCACTTCGCGCAGATCCTTGTCGGCGCCGACACAGGCAAACACGAAGTCGCAGTCCTTCGCTGCCTCCGCGGGCGTCGCCGCGAGCGCGCCGCCATACTGCGCCACCCACTTCTCGGCTTTGTCCCTCGTGCGGTTGTAGACGGTCACGTCGTGACCGCCCTTGGCCTTCAGGTGGCCGGCCATCGGATAGCCCATGACCCCGAGACCGATAAATGCGACTTTGGCCATGCGGGCCTCCCTTCTGTTTGTTGCGCCGGTTGAATAGCTCAGCGGCGCAGGTGGCGTGTGAGGATTTTTTCGATGCGATCGACGCCGATGCGCAGCGTCTCGACAATCACCAGGTAGATGATTGCGGCCCAGATGTAAGTCTGGAAATCGAAGCTCCGCGAGAAGGCGCGGCGCGTCTCGCCCATCAGGTCGTAGACGGTGATGATCGCGACGATCGCGGACCCCTTGATCATCAGGATGATCTCGTTGCCGTACGGGCGAAGCGCCACGATCATCGCCTGCGGCAGGATGACCTTGCGAAACGTCAGGGCCTTGTGAAGTCCGAGCGAAGCTGCGCCTTCCCATTGGCCGCGAGGCACGCTCGCGACGGCACCGCGCAGGATCTCGGCCTGGTAGGCCGCCGTGTTCAGGGTGAAGGCGAGGATGGCGCAGTACCAGGCCTCGCGAAAGAACACCCAGAGGCCGATTGCTTCGAGCTGCGGCCTGAACGAGCCGATCCCGTAGTAGACGAGGAAGGTCTGAGCCAGGAGCGGCGTGCCGCGAAAGAAATAGACGTAGGCGAAGGCCGGCGCCGCGACCAGCGGATTGCGCGAGTTGCGCGCGTAGGCGATGGGCGCCGAAAGCACGGCTCCGAGAGCCACCGAAATGCCGACCAGCGTTACGGTCACGCCGAGGCCCGACAGATAGGCCGGCGCATAGCGCGCGACCAGCTCACCGTTCCAGCCAAGGAAGAGATAGGCGACGAGCGCGACACCGAGAAGCACCCACACGGCGACGAGGATATGGCCAGCGATTCGCTGCCGGTTCCACCGACGGAGCGCTGGAGGCGGCCGCATCGTGTCGTCGGCCGCACTCATCGGGCCGGCACCTCGCTGCCGACGCGCCGCTCGATCGCTGCGAAGGCGATCGACGAGAGGACCGCCAGCAGCAGGTAGATCAGGCACGCGACGCCGTAGAAGAGGAACGCTTCCTTCGTGACCCTTGCCGCAATTCCGGTCTGGCGCACGATGTCCGCGAGTCCGACGACGGAAACGAGCGCGGTGTCCTTCACCAGAATGAGCCAGAGGTTCGACAGCCCCGGAAGCGCGATGCGGATCAGCTGCGGCAGGATCACGAGGCGCATTGTCTGCCAGTTGGTCAGGCCGACGGCGTAACCGCCTTCGTACTGGCCGCGAGGGATGACCCGGAAAGCCGAGAGGAAGACCTCGCTGGCGTAGGACGAGAAGACGACGCCCACGGCAATCATGCCGGCGACGAAGCTGTTGATCTCCATGCTCGCCGACGGATCGAACAGCCGCACCGCATGCTGGAGAGCGATTTGTCCGCCGTAGTAGATGATGAACAGCGTGAGGAGTTCGGGCAGGCCGCGGAAGATCGTGGTGTAGATGTTCGCTGCGATGCGCAGCGACGGCTCTTCGGACTTCTTGCCCAGCGCGATGAGGAAGCCGGCAGCAAGGCCGAACGGTACCGTTGCCAGTGCCAGCGACACTGTCACCAAAACGCCGGAGGCGATTTCATCGCCCCACCCGGCGGCGCCGAAACTGAGCAGTCCGAGCGTACTGTCCATGCGGCCGTCAGTTTCGAGCTGCGGATTATGCTGCGGGCGACAGGCCGCCCGCAGCGCGTCTCAGTTCGGCCGATCAGCCGCCATAAGCGTCGAACGAGAAGTACTTGTCGTTGATTTCCTTGTATTTTCCGTTTGCGCGGATCGCGTCGATCGCCGCGTTGAACTTCGCGGCGAGTTCGGTCTCGCCCTTGCGAATGGCGATGCCCGCGCCTTCCCCGTGGAACTCGATCACCGGCGTGATCGTCCCGGCGATCCGGCAACACGCACCGTCCGGGGTTGCCAGCCAGTCCGACAAGACGACGATGTCGTCATTGACGGCATCGATGCGGCCATTGACCAGATCGAGCTTGTACTCGTCGGCGGTCGGGTACCCCCGGATCTCGCTGTCGGTATAGGTCGCTTCCGCATAGTTGGAGTGGCTCGTCGAGCCCTGCACGCCGATCGTCTTGCCAGCCAGGTCAGCCTTGGTGACGCCCTTGATGTCGCTGTCCTTCGGTACAGCGATCGCCGGCGGCGTGTTGTAGTACTTGTGGGTGAAATCGACCTGCTTCTTGCGCTCGTCGGTGATCGACATGGAAGCGATGATGGCGTCGAACTTGCCGGCCTGCAGCGCCGGAATGATCCCATCCCAGTCCTGCGTGATGAATTCGCACTCGACCTTCATCTCTTCGCAAAGCGCCTTGGCGATATCGATGTCGAACCCTTCCAGCTTGCCGTCGGCAGTCAGGCTGTTGAACGGAGGGTATGCGCCTTCGGTACCGATGCGCAGCTTCGTCTGCGCGGCAGCCGAACCTACGCCGAACGCCATGACCGCAACCGCGGCGGCGAGAACGGTGCGCTTCGTGATGTACATACGTGTGTCCTCTCTGAAAGGCTGCATCAAGGCAGCTCAGTTCCGGGCCGGTGGGAGCCGGCCCCCATAAGGGATGATATTTTCATTGTTGCACGGCACAACGCAACACGTATCCGGCGCCTTACGCTGCTTGCCGTCAGCTTTTGCCGAGGAGTCTCGCCCGCGCTGCCGCAAGGTCCTGGGGCGTGTTGATGTTGAAGAACGCATCGTCGTCATCGAAATCGACGTCAACGGCGCCGCACCGGGCCGCGAAGTCCGAGACACGGTCCTGCGATTGCGCCACCAGGAAGGCCTCCAGTTCGTCGATAACGTCGACGCGCCAAAGTCCAAAGGTGGGATGCCTTCTTCCACCCGAGCAAGCCAGCGCGACGCGATCGGCACCTGCCGCGTGCAGCCTTGCAACCAGATCCTTGGGCAAGAACGGAGTATCGGCCGCACTTGTAACGAGGTGCGTGGTGCCCCGAACGTCTCGCGCCCACAGAAGCCCGGCGCGCAGCCCCGATAGCGGCCCCCGCGACGGCGCCGTGTCAGGCACGATGGGGAATTCCGAGGGAATACGGGACGGATCGCCGTTGGCGCTGATCGCCAGCGCGTCGACCTGCGGGCGTAGCCGCTCGATGACATGCTCGATCAGCGGCCGGCCGCAGAGGTCGACTAGAAACTTGTCGCCGCCGCCCATCCGCCGCGATCGCCCGCCTGCGAGGATGAGACCGACGGTTCGCAACGCTCAGCTGCGCCCCGCTGCGGGCTTGCCGATGAGCAGCAAGTTCGCGACCAGGCCAAGCACGACCGACGCGAGCATGACATAGAACAGCGGTAGCGGGGTCGATGCTCCGGCTATCACCGCGCCGGCGAGTAGGGCCATGCCTGCACCGACTGTGACCTGAAGCGCGCCGCCAAGCCCGGAAGCGGAGCCGGCCAGATGCGGGTTGACGCTGACCATACCCGCATTGGCGTTCGGGAGGGTAAGGCCGTTCCCGAATGCTGTCGCGGCGGCCGCGGCAAAAAGCACGATCGCCGAAAAGTGTCCGGTCAGCGTCAGGACGGTACCGGCGAGCATTCCAAGGATCCCGATGACGTTGCCGATCAGGACCATCCGGTCCAGCCCGATGCGCCGCGAGAAGCGGCCGGAGATGAAATTGCCGAGCATGTAACCGCCGGAGATCAGCGCGAAGTTGATGCCGTATTCCGACGGACGAAAGCCCAGCATCTCCGTGGCGACGTAAGGTCCCCCGCCGAGGAAAGCGAAAAATGCGCCGGAGCTCAGACCCGCCGTCATCGAGTAACCCCAGAACCTGATGTTGCGCACGAGCTGGGGGTAGGTTCGAACCTGCGCAAGAATGCTCGTCGAACGGCTATGGTTCGTCTCCGCGACGTCGAACCAGGCAACGGTGAAGGCGAACAGTCCGAAGGCCGCCATCAGCAGAAACGTCGACTCCCATCCGAAAGCCTCGTCGAGCAGACCGCCGATCGCGGGGCCGATCATCGGCATGATCGCCATTCCCATCGTGACGTATCCGATGCGGCTGGCCGCGTCGTTCGCGGAAATGACGGTGTCCCGCACGATTGCCCGGGCCAGAACCATCCCCCCGGCGGCTGCGCCCTGCACGACGCGCAGCATGAGCAGGACTTCGATGGACGGCGCGAAGACGGAAGCGATGGAAGCGATGACGAAGAGCGTCATGCAGCCGAGCACAAGCGGTCGCCGGCCGTACCGGTCCGAAAGCGGGCCCACAACGAGCTGCAGGATCGCCGTCGAGATCAGGTATCCCGGCACAAGCAGCTGGACGAGGCTGTAGTCCGCCTGGAAATGCTGCGCGATGTTGGGCAGCGACGGCAGGCATAGATTGGTCGCCGCGGCACCGCTTGCGGCAATGACGAACAGGGTGATAATGCGCGGGGCAGGGGCTGTCGCAGCCATCTTCAGCGCCCGATCGCTGTGCTGGTTAACATGTGAACTATCGCATAGACCTTCGCGCGGCGTTTGCAAGTCAGGCCGATCGTCGGTAGCGTCTCAATTGGAGATCAGAGGCTGAGAATCGCGCGAGCCTTCGCGAGCACGTCAGGAGCCAGATCGGGACGGGACTCGACAAATTCAGCGTTGCGAGCATCCCAGTCAAAGCTCTTGACTTGATCCGCCAGCACAACGCCGGTCGTCTTTTGCCCCGCCGGTACGGCGACCTCGAAGGGATAGCCCTTGGGTTGGTTCGTGATTGGGCAGAGCACGCAAAGTCGTGCGATTGAATTATAGCGCGAAGCCGACAGCACAAGGGCCGGGCGCCTCGCGGCTTGCTCGCGGCCCATCTGAGGATCGAAGCTGATTATAATTACGTCGTACTGTTCAGGGCAGTAAGGCTCTTTAGAACTCGTTGCCGACCGGCCGACCAGTGGCAATCTCGCCATGACGATTTTCATCCGTGATTTGGCACAGAAGTTCGTCTAGGTCATAAGCGATCGATTCATCAACGGGTCGCACCAGAAGTGCACCGTTTGTCACAGAAATCTCGACAGAAGTGCCTTCGCGGACGGCAATTTCGCGCGCAAAAGCGGTTGGGATTCTCAGCGCCAAGCTGTTCCCCCATTTTGCAACGGCGGCGATCATTGGATGCGTCTCCTACAGCATCTGTAGCGCTGTATCTACGTTGGAGACACATAGTAGGTTCCAACGCTGAACGCAATATGAGTATGCCGCTACGTACTAGGGTAAACGTCGCACGCTGTCGTGCGCTACGCGCTACGCTTCTTGTACGACCCGCGCGGCCCCGGCTTCGGCGAAACTTCGTCCATCATTGCGACCAGATCGGTCATTGACCAAAGTGTCTGCGAAACGCCAGCGGCCATTGCCGGCGACATTTTCAGCGTCTTGTGAATGCGGATGAAGTTGTACCAAACCGTGTAGATTGCGACCATGTGCATGTGGTTCTCGACTTCCTTGAGAACGCGCTGCTCACGCGTGTGAAGCGGCGGTTGCTCATGCGCATGGTGAGGTTGGCGCGCTGGATATGCGACGTGCTGACATGCGCCATGACGGGCTTGCCCTCGACCAATTTCAAACTGAGACACTACCCGATCGTCACGCTCCGTCGGGCGCGGGCGAGTCGCTTGCAGTATCGCGGATGGGGCCACGCTTGCCGCGGACGCTTTCGCGATAGAGCGTGAAAAGGCCCGATCCGACGACTAGCAGACTTCCCGCCAGCATGAAGGCATCGGGAAATTCGCCGAGTGCGAAGATGCCGATCAGGATCGCCCACAGCAGCGCGGTGTAGCGGAAGGGCGCCACGAACGAAACTTCACCGGTTCGCATTGCAAGGATGATGAACACGTAGCCAGGTATCAGCATCATGGCGGCGAGAAACAGCCGGAAGGTTTCGCCCGTGTCCATCGGGGTCCAGCCGCCGAGCGGCCAGACAAGGAGACCCCCGAACGCTGCCACCGAGCCCGCGGTGACCACCGAGGGAATCAGGGTCGGTATATCGTGCGGTATCTGCCGCGTGGCGAGGTCGCGCACAGCGCAAAGGACGACGCAAAGCAGCGCCAGCAGCGAGTAGACGCTGAAGCCTGTAAAACCCGGCCGCACGATGATCATGACTCCGAGGAAGCCGATTGCGATCGCAATCCAGCGGCGCCAGCCCACGGGTTCGCCGAACACGAGGGCCGCGCCCATCGTCACCGCCAGCGGAAGCGACTGCAGCACCGCAGAAACGTTTGCGAGCGGCATGTGCGCAAGCGCGGTGAGAAACGCGATCGTCGCGAAAAGCTCGCAGAATGCCCTGGTCAGGACCATGGGGTGCGTGGCTGAGCGCCAGTTCGCCAAGGCGCCCTGCTGCCACGCGAGCAAGGCCACGAACAGCGTCGCAAACGCCCCGCGGACCAGCATGATCTGCCCCGCGTTCAGCTCGTCCGTCAGGCTCTTCGTCAGCGCGTCGTTGATGGTGAAGCCGAACATCGAGATCGACATGAACGCAGCCGCGCGCAAGTTCGGTGAAATGGCCATCAGGTCCCGGGTGGGTCGTTCTTGTTATTATGGCCCGAGCTTTATGGACCGGTCAGGCTCTTGGCAATTGGTCCAACGAGCGGGTCGTACTTGGCCTTGGCCGACTTCGGATAGCTCAGGATGAAACCGTGGACGATCTCGTTCCGTGCGCCGAACAGATACTTCTCGTAGTACACTGTGGAGCCAGCGAACCCGGAAACGACGGCAACCTTGCCGGCCTGGTGCGAATAGGTGAGTTCGGTAGACGCCCTGCGGGTCGTCACCAATTCCTGGAAGAACGACGCCGGCGTGTCGTCGAGCGCGTTGTAGCTGCCGAAGACGAAAAGCTTGGCGCCGTCCGAAGCCTGCCAGCTCTGGCCGTCACCATTGTCCGGCGGCGGCAGCCGTCTGCTGAAAACCTGTGTCGGCACATCGAGGGCGGTGCCATACCGCGCATTCACATACGGCTCTGCATAGGCTGCGCCTGAAGCAAGCAAGGTGGACAGCACAGCGACCGCGGCCACGCGCATCGTCAGCCGCCGGTCACGCTCATATGGCGCGACACTGCCGGCTTGGCAGCGCGCCGCTCTATGACGAAGTCATGGCCCTTGGGCTTGCGGCCAATGGCGCGATCGATTGCATCGGATAGCAGCTCGTTGCCTTCGGAAGCACGCAGCGGTGCGCGCAGGTCGGCAGCGTCCTCCTGCCCGAGACACATGTATAGAGTGCCGGTGCAGGTAAGGCGGACGCGATTGCAGCTTTCGCAGAAATTATGGGTGAGCGGCGTGATGAAGCCCAGCCGGCCGCCGGTTTCCGCAACCTCGACGTAGCGGGCCGGCCCGCCCGTCTTGTAGGCGATGTCGCTCAGCGTGAACTGCTGCTCGAGGTCGCGCCTCACCTTCGACAGCGGCAGGTACTGGTCGGTGCGGTCGACTTCGATCTCGCCGAGGGGCATGGTTTCGATGAGCGTGAGGTCGATGCCGCGCCCATGCGCCCAGCGCATCAGCGACGGGATCTCGGCCTCGTTGAAATCCTTGAGCGCGACAGCGTTGAGCTTGACCTTCAGCCCCGCGGCCTGTGCGGCCTCGATTCCGTCGAGCACCTTCGCGAGGTCGCCCCACCGGGTGATCTGCCTGAACTTGTCCGGGTCGAGCGTGTCGACGGAGACGTTGATCCGCCGGACGCCGCAATCAGCGAGTTCCGCAGCATGCTTCGCCAGCTGCGAACCGTTCGTCGTCAAGGTGAGTTCGTCGAGCGCGCCGCTGACAAGGTGCCGAGAAAGCTGCCGCACCAGGTGCATGACGTTCTTGCGAACCAATGGCTCGCCACCGGTCAAACGCAGCTTGCGCACGCCCTTTTCGACGAAGACAGTGCACAGCCGGTCGAGTTCCTCGAGGGACAGGAGGTCCTTCTTGGGAAGGAAGGCCATGTCTTCCGCCATGCAGTACGTGCAGCGGAAATCGCACCTGTCGGTGACCGATACGCGGAGATAGCTGATGGTTCTGCCGAAGGGGTCGATCATGCGCTCATCCGATATCGCGCCGCGCGCGACGAAGCGTTATATTTCGTGGAAAATGACGCTCTTTTCAAGCGCACCTGCCGCATGCATCGATAGGCAGAGCCAATGAAGGACCTACCGAGTCGACAATGACCCCACCTCGCGAACTGCGCGTCTCCAAGGATCGCCGCCTGTTGACGGTAGTCTTTCCATCGCATGCGCCGATAGAATTGTCGGCCGAGCTGCTGCGCGTGACGTCACCTTCGGCCGAGGTTCAGGGCCATTCGCCCGAGCAGCGCGTGACCGTGCCGGGCAAGCGCGACGTGACGATCACCCGCGTCGACCCGATCGGCAACTACGCGGTGCGGATCGCCTTCTCGGACGGCCATGACAGCGGCATCTTCACCTGGCACTACCTTCACGAATTGGGACATGACGGCGAGCAGCGATTCCGCGCCTATCTGGACGAGCTTGCGGCCAAGGGATTGAGTCGTGACCGATGACGGGCGAGGGCGCTGCGATGGCTAGAATCGACACGGTGGAAGAACTCGAGGCGATTTACGGGGAGCCGGGGCAGGCCTCGCTGGTCAAGGAACTCGACCGGCTGATTCCTGAATATCGCGCGCTGATCGAGGCCGCGCCGTTCGTTGCTCTCGCCACCGCCGGGCCAGAGGGCCTCGACTGTTCGCCGCGCGGCGATCTTCCGGGCTTCGTGCGGATTCTCGACGATCGAACGCTACTCATGCCGGACCGCCGCGGAAACAACCGCGCCGACTCGCTGAAGAACATCGTCCGCGACGGCCGTGTCGGTCTGCTGTTCGTGATACCCGGCTCGGGCACCACGCTCCGCGTCAATGGTACGGCCTACGTATCGGCCGACACGGAGCTGCGCGCCGCGTTCGCCATGGAGGGTGCGCTGCCGAGGACGGTGACGGTGATCGCCATTCAGTCGGTCTACTTCCAGTGCGCTCGGGCCATCAAGCGATCGCGTCTCTGGGAAGAGGCAGCCAAGGTAGACCCCGCCAGCCTTCCCACCCCCGGCGAGATACTGGCGCGAACCAGCGCCGGAGATATCGACGGCAAGGTCTACGACGGCGAGTGGCCCGGTCGCGCCGCGAAGACGATGTGGTAGCCGCTCAGGCCTCCGCCTCGTCCTTCAACGATTCGGCAATCCGCCTCATTACGTCGCCCATGGCGTCGCACTGCGCGGCTGTGGAATGCGCCATCACGCGGTCGATGAGCGACGTGTAGACATCGAGCGCGCGCAACAGCACCTTTTCGCCTTCCGGCGTCATGAAGATGCGCATGACGCGCCTGTCCTTTGCGTCCGGCTCGCGGCGCAGGAAACCCTGGGCCTCCAGCTGCGGCAGGAGCATCGTGACGTTCGAGCGCCCGACGAGAAGCCGCCGAGCCAGATCGTGCTGCGACGTGCCTGGGTGGCGGTAGAGATTCATCAGGAGATCGAGCTGCACCAGCTTCAGGTCCAGCGGCGCAAGGGCTTTGGAGAGTTCGCGCACGATCGCCTTCTCGGCACGCACGACGGCGATCCAATTGCGAAATCGTGGATTGTCCCACGGCAGCGATTGCAGTTTGTTCATGCTTGAACTAATATGTTCACCGTTGAACGAATTCGAGGGTTCGCACTATGCCATCTTTCGGCTTCATGGTCATCCGCGGCCTCTTTGCCGCAGCGGAACATCTGGCACCCGGCTTCGGCGGCAGGATTGCCTTCGACCTGTTCAGCCGAACGCCGCCGCGCAGAAGCGGCTCCGCGCGGGAAGCGGAAGCAGCCTCGCGGGCCGAGCCGTACATGCGGGAGGGGCGCAAGCATCGCATCGAAACGCCAGCCGGATTCGTGATCGCATATGATTTTGCCACCTGCCATGGCCGCTCGAGCGCACCGACGGTTCTGGTGCTCCATGGCTGGGGATCGCGCGCCGCGCACATGACTGAGTACATCGAGGCGCTCGATACGGCCGGCTTCCGCGTCATCGCCATCGACCTCCCGGGCCATGGGGCGTCCTCGGGCAGCAAGCTCAATATGGCGACCGCCGTGGCCGCGGTCGCTACGGTGGCGCAATGGTTCGGCCCTTTCGTCGCGATCGTTGGACACTCCTTCGGCGGGGCGGTTGCGGCAAACGCCGCCGTGGGATCGATCAGAGGGACGCCAGCGGTTCCGACGCAACGGCTTGTCATGGTCTCGGCGCCGAGTTCCATGCCGACGCTGTTCAAGGATTTCGGCAAGTTCCTCAACCTCGGCGCGCGCACGCAGACCGCCTTGGACCACAGGGTGCAGGACCTTACCGGCCGCCCGCTGGAGGAGTTCGTCGTTGCCGAGCAGCTCGTGGGCAAGGCGCTTCCGGTGCTGGTCTTGCATGCGCCCGACGACAAGGAAATTCCATCGCGGGAGGCGGTGGCGCTCAGCGGCGCCGGGGAGCACGTGAAACTGGAGTGGACCCCGGGCCTCGGTCACAGGCGCATCCTGGCCGACCCCGCTGTGGCACGGCGCATCGTCGAATTTGTCGCGACGCCTGTTGCTGCTTCTGGGAAGACGGCGCGGCTCAGTCCTTCTTCACCTTCTGTGTGACCGGTTCGACTGGCAGCCCGGCCTGCTTCCAGGCGCCGAACCCGCCTTCGATGTGCGCCACCGGCGTCAGACCCATGTCCTGCGCCGTCTTGGTTGCCAGTGCGGAACGCAGCCCGCCAGCGCAATAGAAGACGAAGCGCTTGCCACTAGCGAATACCGGCTTGTGGTAAGGGCTCTCCGGGTCGATCCAGAACTCGAGCATGCCTCGGGTAGCATGGAACGACCCTGGAACCTTGCCGTCGCGCTCGAGCTCGCGCGGGTCGCGAATATCCACGAGGACGACGTCTTCGCGCCCCATCAGCGCGGCTGCTTCAGTCGCGCTGATTGTCTCGATCTCGGCGTTTGCCTCTTCTACAAGCGCCTTGTAGCCCTTCTTCACCGGCCGGCCGTCAATGCTGGACGATGACGCGGGCGCCGACCTTCACCTGGTTGAACAGATGAATGACGTCGTCGTTCGCCATGCGGATGCAGCCCGACGACATGGCCTGACCGATAGTCGATGGCTGGTTGGTGCCGTGGATCCGATAAAGGGTCGAACCGATATACATGGCGCGAGCACCGAGCGGGTTGTCAGGTCCGCCCTTCTGGAAGGCCGGCAGGATACGGCCCTTGGCGCGCTCGCGGGCGCGCATCTGCGCGGGCGGCGTCCAGCCGGGCCATTCGGCCTTCCGCGATATCCTGTTCGACCCGGCCCAGGTGAAGCCCTGTCGCCCAACGCCGACCGCGTACTTGATCGCCTTGCCGTTTCCCAGCGTGTAGTAAAGCCGACGCTCGGCGGTGCGCACGATGATCGTCCCCGGCGCGTGGTTGCCCTCGAAACGGACGGTCTGCCTCGGAATTGGCGAGGCGTTCGAACGCGAACCCATGCCCGGCGCGTTTCGGTAGACGGCTGGGCCGCTGCCGTAAAGGTGCGCGTTCTCAGGCGTGTACACGGGCGCCTGGGCAACCGCCGATCCGACCCAACCGCCTGCAACGACAAGCGCTGCGGCAAAGACGAGACTCTTTCTCATGATGTCGATCCCCCTGCAGATGACCGGATGAGATTGTCAATCGCCGCTGCTGTCAACGTCAAAAGCCCGTGAGCGGCCATATGGTTACGGCACATTAACGAACCCGCCCGCAACCTGGTGCCGATGCGCCACGCATTGGCGCCAATACCAACCCCGAATGGCCATCGAGTACGCATCTTGCTTAACTTGCGCCATGTTGGCGCATAAGATCGGGCTCGTTGCGTCGTGATCGGCGCGGCAGGCATCGGACAGCAGCTTGCGGGGAAGTGAGACAGCGCGTCTCACGTGATGAAGGTGGGTGATGAACGCAATTTCACGACGTGTCGCGGCACTTCCTCTCCTGGCGTTGACCGGGTTCGCCATCCTGCCAATCGAGCATGCCTCTGCACAATATCTCTTCGACCGCCTCTTCCGGGAACGACCCTATAGGGAAGAGCAGCGGATCGAGCCGGTTGCTCCGCCGGCGCCGCCACCCGCGCCGAAGGTCGCGGCCCCGCAATACTACACCTACAAGGTCGATGCCCTGGTGAAGGTCGACTTCCGCGCCATGGCCGCGGTGCCCGCCGACAAGGACCGCGCCGCGACGACGACCGGCTCGACGCTCGCCAGCGCCACGCCCGCCCCGGGCGCACCAGCCACGCTCACCGACATCATGGCGCCCGATCCGCAGCGCGAGGCGTTCGCCGCAGCAGTCGCAGGTCTTGCCGGTACCGAGCTCCTTGCCGAAAAGGACGTCGCCGACGCGCTCGTCACCCACTACCGCGCGGACCCCTCATTCATCTGGGTCGTCGATGGCAGACCGAGCCATCGCGCCGAAGCCGCACTCGCCGTACTGTCCGATGCGCCGAGCCACGGCCTGTCCGCACGCGACTATGAAGTCGCCGCCCTGACGACCGATCCTGCGGACGCGGCCCGCTTCGAGATGGAGGTGTCGGCGCGCGTCCTCCGTTACATTCGCGATTCCTATCGCGGCCGCATCGATCCCAACCGGCTTTCCGGCTATCACGACTTTGCGCTGAAGAGCGTTGACTACGGCCATGCGCTCGAGGTGCTTCGCGACACCTTCGCGGTCCGCACCTATATGGAGTCCTTCCATCCCAAGACCGCCGAGTATGCGAGCCTGGTGAAGGAACTCGCAGCGCTTCGTCAGAGTCAGGAAAACGCCATCGTCGTCGATCCGAAGCTCGTGCTTCGCCCCGGCCAGTCGAGCGCGGAGCTGCCGAAGATCCTGACGCTGATCGAGCGCAACGCCGACGCGGCATTTCTCGCCGAGCATGGGGCTGCGCTCGCGTCGGCCAAAGCCTCGGAGGTTTACAGCGACACGGTGGTTCCGATCGTGAAAGCCGCGCAGAAGGCAGGGGGCCTGAAGCCCGACGGGATAATCGGGCCACGCACCGTTGCCGAGATCGCCGGTGACTCCAAGGCCGATCGTGTCACGAAAGTCGAAGTGGCGATGGAGCAGATGCGCTGGCTCCCTCAGCAATTCAGCCCGCGCCATGTCATGATCAATGTGCCGGAGTTCCGCGCCAGCTACGTGGAAGACGGGACCGAAAAACTCAGCATGCGAACCGTGGTCGGCAAGGTCGCGACGCAGACGTTCTTCTTCCAGGACGAGATCGAATACGTGGAGTTCCATCCATACTGGGGCATCCCGCGCTCGATCCTCGTGAACAAGTACCTCCCCAAGCTTTACGAAGATCCGTCCTATCTCGACCGTATTGGCTATGAAGTGACCGATGGGCGCGGCCGAAAGGTCTCCTCCTCGTCCGTCAACTGGACGAGCTACGGCGCTAATATTCCGTTCGACGTGCGCCAGCCTCCGGGGCCGAAGAACTCGCTCGGGGAGATGAAGATCATGTTCCCGAACAAGCATGCGATCTATATGCACGACACTCCGGAGAAAGAGCTCTTCGACCGTGACAGCCGAGCGTATTCCAACGGCTGCGTGCGACTGAAGGACCCTCGGGCCATGGCTGCCGCCGTGCTCGGCTGGTCTCGCGAGCAGGTCGACCAGCGCGTGAAGGGAGAGCACGGGCAGGTCGATCTTTCCGTGAAGGTGCCCGTCTACGTCGTCTACTTCACGGCATGGCCGAAGGCCGACGGCACGGTCACTTACAGTCCGGACGTCTATAACCGCGATTCCTACGTGATGAAGGCGATGTCGCGTACAGGTGCGGTGCGAGCGCCCAGCGTCTAGGGCACGTCGTCGCATAAGCTACTATGTGATTGATTCTCAACGTTCTCTCGGAACCTTATCGGCCTGGGTCGGTTCTTGCTGCAGCCGGTTTCTGAGCCGGACAAACAAAAACCTGGGAGAACGACCATGAAGAAGACACTTGTCGTGTCAGCGCTTTCGCTCGCACTGATTTCGGGTACGGCTGCGTTCGCGCAGACTAATGGCGGCGTCAACATCGGCGGCGGGACCTCTATCGGGGTTTCCGGCACAGGTGACTCTGGCGGCGCAGGCGGTGGTGCTGCCGCTAATGTGGGGGTCGGCCTGAACGCTGACGCTTCAGCCGGCACCGGCGCGGTCGGCTCCGGTACCAACGACGGCACCGACACCAAGCTTAACGCGACCGGCGGTGCAGGCGTTGCCGCAGCGGGCAACCGCGACGGCACGAACACGCAGACGAACGTCGACAACTCTGCCACGGCGTCGATCGGCGCCAATTCGCGGCTGGGCATGGCCCTGCAATCGTTCGACAGCGATGCCAATGGCTTCTTTGCTGACGAAGGGCGCACGACGATAGCTCCGCAGGAGCGTTTCGCCGCGCAGTTCCAGTCTCTGTCGGCCGAGCGCCAGCAGCAGCTGCGTGACGCGTGCATGGACGGCTCTGCGCCCGCAGATGGCATGGGCGCAGATTTCTGCGCTTCGATCCGCTCGATGTAATTCGTCGATCTGACAGGAAGGCCGCTGCTCTTCGGAGCGGCGGCTTTCTTACGTTGCAAGAGCTTGACGCCGGCGACTCGCCCGCTCTATAGGGCGCCATGATCGGCCGACGCGGCGGATCGGGCGATTAGCTCAGCGGGAGAGCACACCCTTCACACGGGTGGGGTCGTAGGTTCAATCCCTACATCGCCCACCATCACTGTGCCGCCGCTATCAGCCTTTCCGCTAGTTCTACCGTTAGCTCGTCATAGTGCGAAATCACCTTCGACGGTTCGTAGGTGCTTACGTGCTCCTCGGTGTAGCCGAAGTCGACGGCGACGACCGGGATGCCGGCGCGCTTCGCGGTCTCGATATCGGTATTGGAATCTCCGACCATGAGCGCGCGTGATCGGTCGGCGCCGGCCATCTCAATGGTCTCGACGAGATGGCGCGGATCCGGCTTTCGATGATCGAAGGTATCGGCTCCACAGATGGCCGCGAACCGGTGGGCCACGCCCAGCCCTTCGAGCAGCCGGCGCGACAGCGACTCGAACTTGTTCGTGCACACCGCCAATGCAAAGCCGGCGTTTTCGAAGCGGGACATGGCTTCTTCGACACCCGGGAAAAGTAGCGATCGCCCCGGAATGTTCGCCGTGTAATGATCGAGGAACTCGACCAGCAGCTCGGCCAGAACCTCTTCTGCCAGGCGCGCGTTCTGAGCCGCGAATGCGCGCTCGATCATGACCTGACCGCCCATGCCGACATAGCGCCGCAGCGCCACTTCATCGACAGCGTTCATTTTCGCGATGGCCAGACAGTGGTTCAGGCTGTCGAGAAGGTCGGGCGCCGTCTCTACCAGCGTGCCGTCGAGATCGAAGACGATTATGGGCTTGGTCATGGTTTTCCCTACCGCGTTGAACCGGCAAACGACAAGCATCGCGGTTTGGCAATCGCGCATTTGATGCTAGAGCGCCCGCGGAGCTTGTGAGGGGACATGGACGCAAGAGCACTGAAGATCGAGGCGGCACGCACCGCGCTGTCCCACGTCGAGGACGGCATGCGGCTCGGTATCGGTACCGGCTCGACGGCCGAAGAGTTCGTTCGCCTGCTTGCTGAAAAGGTACGAGACGGGCTGCGGGTCCTGGGCGTGCCCACGTCGGAGCGCACCGCCGCGCTCTGCCGCGAACTCGGCGTCGCGCTGTCCACCCTCGAGGACATGCCGGAGCTCGATCTGACTGTTGACGGCGCCGACGAGATCGGGCCCGACCTTGCGCTGGTGAAGGGCGGCGGCGGCGCGCTGTTGCGCGAGAAAATTGTCGCGGCCGCCTCGGCGCGCATGCTCGTCATCGCCGATCGCAGCAAGGTGGTGGAGATGCTCGGTCGCTTTCCATTGCCCATCGAAGTCAATCGCTTCGGGCTGGCTGCGACGCGTCTCGCCATCGCCAGTACCGCCAAGTCGCTAGGCCTTGAGGGCCCGCTGACTTTGCGGATGACGGGGACCGAGGCGTTTGTTACAGACGGCGGGCATTTGATCCTCGACGCATCTTTTGGCCGCATTCCCGATCCAAGAGCGCTTGCAAGTGCTTTGTGCGCCATTCCGGGGGTTGTCGAGCACGGTCTGTTTCTGGGGTTGGCGGACTTGGCGGTCGTGGCTTCCGAAGCCGGGATCGAAACGCTCACGGCCATCCGCAATGAGGGAGTCTAGAACGAATGAATTTTGCTAGCCGTATCCGTCGCGCGGGCGCATCGATCGCGACTGTCGTGGCGCTTGCCGCGACTCCGGCTCTTGCGCAGGACATTTCCGAAAGTCATCTCAAGGCTGCGCGGGCTGCCGTCAGCGCGCTTAACGCGACTGCCGAGTTCGACGCATTCCTGCCTTCTGCGGGCGCACAGCTCAAGGCGCAGCTCACGCAGCGCAACCCCGACCTGGTGGCGGTTATCAGCAAGACGGTGGACGAGGTCGTGCTCGAGCACGCGCCGCGGCGCTCCGATCTGGAACGCGAGGCTGCGACTATCTATGCCCGCGTATTCACGGAACAGCAGCTCAACGAGATCAGCGCGTTCTACAACACCGAAACCGGCAAGAAGCTGATGTCCGATGGCGAGATCGTCGGTCGTCAGACGCTCGAGGCAGCGGACATCTGGCAGAGAGGTGTCGCTCGCGACATCGCGGCTTCCGTCAATGAAAAGCTGAAGGCGACAATCGCCTCGCAACCACAGGCTCCATTGGCAGGCAGCACGATCGTTGCTCCGAGCACCCCCGTGCAGGCGACGCCTTAGGAACACTGCGATTTCCTCAAAAAAAGGCCCGGCGATGCCGGGCCTTTTTGTATGTGCCAGGACCATCGTCTAGTTGCCATGGTCTTCCGCTGCGGACGAACAGGCACTAAGTGCAGGCATCCCAGGGAGACTGCCGATGGCGCGCTATGACTACGACCTCTTTGTCATCGGCGGCGGGTCGGGCGGGGTGCGCGCGGGCCGCGTAGCCGCGTCGCTCGGAAAGCGCGTCGGCATCGCCGAGGAGTTCCGCTTCGGCGGCACCTGCGTCATCCGCGGCTGCGTGCCGAAGAAGCTCTTCGTCTACGCCTCGCAGTTCGCCGAGCATTTCGAGGATGCTGCCGGCTACGGCTGGACGGTGGGAGAGTCGAGCTTCGACTGGCCGACACTGGTCGCCAACAAGGATCGCGAGATCTCGCGCCTCGAGGCGATCTACCGGTCGGGCCTCGAAAAGAACGGCGCCGAGATCTTCGAAAGCCGCGCAGTGCTCGACGACGCCCACACGGTCCGGCTGAGCGCAGACGGGCGGACGGTCACCGCGGAGACAATCCTTGTCGCGACCGGCGGACACTCGAACCGCCACCCCGCGCTTCCAGGCAGCGAGCATTGCATCACCTCGAGCGAGGCCTTCAACCTCGAACGCCTGCCAGGAGCGATCGCGATCGCTGGCGGCGGATATATCGCGGTCGAGTTCGCCAACATCTTTCACGGCCTCGGCGTCCAGACGACGCTGGTCTATCGCGGCCACGAAATCCTCGGAGGGTTCGACATGGACCTGCGAAAGACGCTTCGCGAGGAAATGGAAAACAAGGGCATCCGCATCATCTGCCAAGCCGTGGCTCTCGGCGTCGATAAGCGAACTGACGGGCAGCTCGACGTGTATCTGTCGAATGGCGAAACGCTCGGCGTCGGCGAGTTCATGCTGGCGATCGGACGCTCGCCGAACAGCGACGGCATGGGGCTGGAACAGATCGGCGTGAAGCTCGGCAAGGTGGGCGAGATCGTCGTCGACGACTATTCGCGCACCAGCGTCGACAACATCTACGCCATCGGTGACGTCACCAACCGCGTGCAGCTGACGCCCGTCGCCATTCACGAGGCGATGTGCTTCGTCGACACGGTGTATCGCGGCAAGCCGACGAGGCCCGACCACGAGGTCGTACCGACTGCGGTGTTCTCGCAGCCCGAGATCGGCACGGTGGGGCTGTCGGAGGAGAATGCCGCGAAGCGCTTCGCCGAACTCGAGATCTACATGGCGCGGTTCAGGCCGATGCGGCACACGCTGTCGGGGCGCCAGGAGCGCATGCTGATGAAGCTCGTTGTGGACGCCACCTCGCGCAAGGTCGTCGGTGCACATATTCTCGGGCCGGATGCCGGCGAGATGGCCCAGCTTCTCGGCATCTCCGTGAAGGCGGGTTTGACCAAGGACGACTTCGACGCGACCATGGCGGTACATCCGAGCGCCGCCGAGGAACTCGTCACCATGTATGCGCCGAGCTATCGGGTCCGCGACGGCGAGCGCATCTAGGCCCCCGCGTCGGGGCTGGCACGGGGCTGCCGCTTCCTGTATAGACCCGCATCCTGCGACGGGCTGCTGTCCCGCGCAGGCTCATTCCCTTGGGTGCTGACATGACGAAGTGGTCTCCGAACTCTTGGCGCAACAAGCCGATCAGCCAGGTTCCGGCATATCCGGACCCGGCCGCGCTTGCCTTTACGGAGAAGCAGCTCGCATCGTATCCGCCGCTCGTTTTTGCGGGTGAAGCGCGCAAGCTGAAGAAGCAGCTGGCCCAGGTCGCCGAGGGTCAAGCCTTCCTGCTGCAGGGCGGCGACTGCGCCGAGAGCTTCGCCGAGCATGGTGCCGACAACATTCGCGACTTCTTCCGCGTGTTCCTGCAAATGGCCGTGGTGCTCACTTTCGCCGGTTCGCAGCCGGTCGTGAAGGTCGGGCGCATCGCCGGGCAGTTTGCGAAACCGCGCTCGTCCGACAACGAGACGAAGGGCGACGTGACCCTGCCGTCCTATCGTGGCGACATCATCAACGGCATCGACTTCGACGAGAAGTCGCGCATCCCCGATCCCGCGCGGCAGGAGATGGCCTATCGCCAGTCGGCGGCCACGCTCAACCTGTTGCGCGCCTTCGCCCAGGGTGGCTATGCGTCGCTTGAAAACGTGCATCGCTGGATGCTCGGGTTCGTCGCCGACAGCCCGCAGTCGGAGCGCTACGAGGCGCTGGCCAACCGCATCTCCGAGACGATGGACTTCATGCGCGCCGTCGGCATCACGTCGGAGACGAACTACTCGCTGCGCGAGACGGATTTCTACACGAGCCACGAGGCGCTGCTGCTCGGCTACGAGGAGGCGCTGACCCGCGTCGATTCCACCTCCGGCGACTGGTACGCGACCTCCGGCCACATGATCTGGATCGGCGACCGTACGCGCCAGCCGGACCACGCTCATGTCGAATACTGCCGCGGCATCAAGAACCCGCTCGGACTGAAGTGCGGTCCGTCGCTGACGGCGGACGGGCTGCTCAGGTTGATCGACCAGCTGAACCCGGAGAACGAGGCGGGAAGGCTGACGCTGATCGCCCGTTTCGGCTCCGACAAGGTGGCCGAACATCTGCCCAAGCTGTTGCGCGCCGTGCAGAAGGAAGGCCGCAAGGTGGTGTGGTCGTGCGACCCGATGCACGGCAACACGATAACCGCCGCCGGCTACAAGACCCGGCCGTTCGACCGCATCCTCAAGGAGGTGCACACCTTCTTCGAGGTGCATCGCGCGGAAGGCTCGCATCCGGGCGGCATCCATGTCGAGATGACGGGCAAGAACGTCACCGAGTGCACCGGCGGCGCGCGCGCCATCCGCGACGACGAGTTGCAGGACCGCTACCACACGCATTGCGACCCACGCCTCAACGCGGAGCAGGCGCTGGAACTCGCCTTCCTCACGGCCGAGCTGCTGAAGAAGGCGCAGAACCCGGCTCAGAAGCGCGTAGTCAACGCCTGATCCCGCAACGCCTGATCCCAGCCGCTAATCCCGATCGCGAAACTTGTTCGTGATCGGGTAGCGCCTGTCGCGGCCGAAATTCTTGCGCGTGATCTTCACGCCCGGCGCCGCCTGACGGCGCTTGTATTCGGCGACGTAGAGCAGGTGCTCGATCCGCTCGACCAACGCACGCTCGTGCCCCTTTGCCGCAATTTCGTCGACGCTGCGGTCGTGTTCGACGAGGTTTTCGAGAATGTCGTCGAGAACCGGGTAGGGCGGCAGCGAGTCCTGGTCGGTCTGGTTCTCGCGCAACTCCGCCGACGGCGCCTTGGCGATGATGTTCCTCGGGATGACTTCGCCCGACGGTCCGAGCGCGCCCGGCGGCACGTTGTCGTTGCGCCACGCCGCCATGGCGTAGATCTGCATCTTGTAGACGTCCTTGATCGGATTGTAGCCGCCGTTCATGTCGCCGTAGATCGTCGCGTAACCGACCGACATCTCGCTCTTGTTGCCGGTGGTGACGACCATCGAGCCGAACTTGTTCGACAGCGCCATCAGCAGGGTGCCGCGCACGCGCGACTGCAGATTTTCCTCGGTGATGCCTGGCCTGGTGCCCTCGAACGTGTCGGCGAGCGCCTTCATGAAGCCGTCGACCGGCTCGAAGATCGGGATGATGTCGTAGCGGCAGCCGAGCGCGCGCGCGCAGGCTTCCGCGTCGGCGAACGAGTCCTTCGACGTGTAACGGTAGGGCATCATCACCGCGCGCAGCCGCTCCTCGCCGAGCGCGTCGACGGCGAGTGCGGCGCACAGCGCCGAATCGATTCCCCCGGACATGCCGAGCACCACGTCCTTGAAGCCGTTCTTGTTCACATAGTCGCGCAGGCCGAGCATGCAGGCGCGATAGTCGGCCTCGAGCGGCGCGGGGATCTTCGACATCGGGCCGTCGACGCACTCCCACTTTTCGCCGCGACGCTTCCAGGTGGTGACGACGATCGTCTCCTCGAACTGGCTCATCTGGAAGGCGAGGGACTTGTCGGCGTTGATGGCGAAGGAGGCGCCGTCGAAGACGAGGTCGTCCTGGCCGCCGAGCTGGTTGGCGTAGAGCATGGGCAGGCCGGTGTGGATGACCTGCGCGATGACGATCTGCTGCCGCACATCCATCTTGCCGCGATAGTAGGGCGAGCCGTTCGGCACGAGCAGCATCTCGGAGCCGCTCTCGGCCAGCGTCTCGCAGACGTCGAGCTCGCCCCAGATGTCCTCGCAGATCGGGACGCCGATGCGGATGCCGCGATAGTTCACCGGGCCCGGCATGACCGGGCCGGGCTGGAACACGCGCTTCTCGTCGAACTCGCCATAGTTCGGCAGGTCGATCTTGTAGCGCTCGCCGACGACCTTGCCGCCATCGGCGACGATCACCGCATTGTGCAGCCCGGAGGGCCGGCGCAGCGGCGTGCCGAGGATGATGCCGGGCCCGCCGTCCGCCGTGTCGGCGGCGAGCGCCTGCGCCGCGCTCTCGCAGGCCGCGACGAAGGCCGGCTTGAGCACCAGATCCTCCGGCGGGTAACCGGAGATGAAGAGCTCGGTGTAGAGCACGAGGTCGGCGCCGTGCCGCGCCGCCTGGGCGCGCGCCGCGCGCGCCTTGGCGAGGTTGCCGGCGACGTCGCCGACCACCGGATTGAGCTGGGCGACGGCGATGCGGATTGTGTTCGGCGCTTGTGTGCTCATGGATGCGGGTCTAGCGCGGCGACTTCGGGGCGGCAACGCCCCTGCGCGCCGTCGGCTTCGCCGAGGCTTTCGCCGGCATTTTCTCCTTCGCCCTGCCGCTCTGCGGATGAGGCGTCTCGCCGCGCGCCAGCATGGCGACGAGATCGGCGATCTTTTTGGCGCGGCCGGCCGGCGTCTTCATGTTGTGGACGCGGAAGGCCAGCGCGAATCGGTTCTGTGCGCTGAGCGTCGGCAGCATCGCCTGCGCCGCCGGCTCGGCCGCGATCGCCTCCATCATGTCTGTCGGAATCGCCATCGCCTCGCCGCTGCCATAGGCGCGGTCCCAGCGGCCGTCCTTCCTGGCGGCATCGACATGGCGCAGCCCGTGCTCGGTCATCCGCCCCTCGGCGATCAGCCGGGCGACGTTGTCGACGTTGATCTTGCTCCAGATGCTTTTCGGCCCGCGCGGCACGTAGCGCTGCAGGAAGCTCTTGTCGTCGAAGCCCTTGCGGATCGCGTCGATCCAGCCCCAGCACAGCACCACGTCGATCGCCTCCTTGTCGGTGATCGACCGCAGGCCGGAGCCCTTCTTGTGGATCTTGATCCACAGCTCGTCGGCCGTGTCGTGGTGTTTCGACAGCCAGTCGTAGAAGGCGTCGGCGCTCTCGAACGTGCGCACCTTGTCGGGATCGACCTTCACGGGGGCCATGCATCACTCCACCGGGCTTGCAGCCCATGCCGTCCGCCCTATCGTAACGTGAGCACGATGCGGGGGAATAGATGAAGGTTCACGGTTCCTGCCACTGCGGCGCCATCCGCCTCGAGGCCGACATCGATCCCGGCCGCGTCACCGTCTGCCACTGCACCGACTGCCAGCAGCTGACCGGCACGGCGTTCCGCCTCACCGTCGGCTGCCCGGAGCGCGACTTCGCGATCGTCGCCGGCGAGCCGCGCATCTATGTGAAGGTGGCCGACAGCGGCAACAGGCGACTGCAGGCCTTTTGCGGCGATTGCGGCTCGAATCTCTACGCCACCTCCGACGAGCCGCCGGGAAACAGGATCATCGGGGTGCGCATCGGCACGCTCGCCGAACGGCGCGACCTCCCGCCGGCGAGGCAGCTCTGGTGCGATTCGGCGCTGCCCTGGCTGCCCGGCCTGCCGGGCGAGGCGAGGGCGCGGGAGTAGCGGAGTTGGTCGCGCTTCGTCGTCGCCACACTCGCTTTCGCGCCTGGCCATTGAGAAAGATCGCCCCACGCGAAGTGGGAGGACGGGCGGCCGGTCGGTCGCTCGTAGAATAGTTTTTATGCGGCCTTGCGGCCGCCCGTCCGGTGTTCTGCCCTGCGGCACGCCCCGGGCAAGCCGGGCAGCGTGTTGATCCGCAAGGCCCGGACGTCAGGGCTCAAGGCCCAGCCGCGCTACCGATTGCACGACCCATCCGGCACCGGCCTTCGCCCGACTACCCGGTGCGCACCCGTCTCCCGTGCGAAGGCGGGGAGGAGTATGGGGGAGGTGGAGAGAGCGTGGATAGTTGCCCTTCGCTATGGCTCCGGGCGTTCGTACTTCTCGAAGCCCATTCGGGGGCTTCTCGTCCGCTCCGCGGACCAGTCCTTACCCCCTCACTTGCGATTTCTAAGGTTTAGCCTCCCGACGCCCTGCGGGCTGCTCGGCTAAAGCCTTGAAATCGCTTTCTCTCCCGCAAGGGGAGAGATAGAGCGCTGCATTGGCGGCTCGCTATATTGTCCACGCCGCGCTTTGCACTGAAGTTGCAGGTTCAGTGCTGAGATCACGGTAGCGGTTATCTCTCCCCTTGCGGGAGAGAAAGGATTTTCATCACCTTAGCGAGCAGCCCGACAGGGCGTCGCGAGGCTAAGTGATAGAAAATCCAAGTGAGGGGCATTCTTGATCCATCGTCCCGCACCGCCCGCCCATCGGCAGTTCGCCCGCTCCATGCGGGCCGATGCCACCAAGGCCGAGAACATGCTGTGGCAGGCGCTTCGTGGCGGCAAACTGGAAGGCATGAAATTCCGCCGGCAGGTGCCGCTAGACGGCTACATCCTCGACTTCGTCTGTTTCGAGACCAAGCTGATCGTCGAGATCGATGGCGGACAGCACTCGGAGTCCACGCGAGACAGCGTGCGCGACCGGCATTTCGAAGCACAAGGCTTCCGCACGTTACGCTTCTGGAACGACGAGGTCGAGCGTGACTGCGATGCCGTGTGCCGGCATATTCTTGCAGCGGCGGGGAGGCAGTGAGGTCTTACCTCTCCCCTTGCGGGTGCGAGGGCGCCTTGCCTACCAGCACCCCCTCCGCTTCGTCATCCTAGAGGGAGCAGGCAAAATCGCTGTTGTGGGACGGTGAGGTGAGGTCGTGCTGCAACTAGGTGTCGGTGTTTATGCTTATGGTTCATGAGTTAGTAAAGTCGTTGAAGGCCTTCAGAAGCTTCATTGTTGCAAAGCCATCAAGAGTATCGCCGGTGTAGCGACATTCATAGAGTCCTTGGAGATTTGATGGTAGTTGTACACCATTCTCCACGAGCAAAATGAACTTGCGCTTGTAGAGCGCCATAGCAGCACCAATCTCTATCAACACATTTCCGTTCAGTTGCGGAACCAGGTTTCCATCAGCGTCAGCTAATACACCCTCCTGTGCCACATGTATTATCGCGGCATGGCACGTACGCATATCATCAAGTACTTTATCGGGCACAGGTTTTGAAACCGTCTCATGCTCCACCGACACAACGGGCTCAAATTTTCCGTATCGAACAATCTCCTTCACTTGATCAAGGATTTTCGTGCTTTTTCCATGCGTGAGAAACACTCTCTGCGTAACTTTCGCAGCCGAGGCCGCTATCGGGGGCGCAGCTGGCGGAGGCGCGTGGAGAAGCTCGGTTTCAGAATCAGCTGTATCCGGTGTACTGGACGCTGAATGTGCTGAGCCAAAGGTCGCTCTGCCTTTAGCGAACACAAAAGGACCTGTCTTAGTATCTCTTATCAGCCCTGCGAAATAACCGTTGTCTTTTACTATATCCAGTGTAGCTTCTGCCCGCTCCTTCGGTAACCCGAAGGATATGAGCACGTTTTTCGCAACTTCGTCTTTCGGAAACTTGGCTCCGTCGTACTTTGTAAAAAACTGGTTTAGAAGCGTTGGCTTCAGTGCGGCCTGCACCTTAGCGGCATGATCGTCACCCTCCTCCGTCGGCGCTACGATTCGACGTCCCAAATCCGTCAACGCAACTTCCTTAGCGTTGTATGCGCCGGTCGTTAGCCCATATGCAACGGCAGACCCGGTAATCGTGCGCCATCCACTGCTAGCCAAGCTATAGTCTAGTGCAATGGCCAGATCGTTTGGATCTCCCTTGCCAGCCAAATTGTCCCAAAGCCCCTGTGCAATGGACAGCGCCTTCTTGAGCGAATGGTTGGGTATCACGCTCTGACTTACGACTACGCGATCCTTCTTGGTGTTTGTAGAACCAGCTGCTGTCGGATTTGGCTCAGTCTTCTTCATAGCTTGCGCCCCCCTGGTGCCTGATATGTTCAAGCAAGTGCCAGTTAGAAGTCAATCGCAGTAGCAACGAAAGCGGTACTAGAGCACGCGTTTGCGCCTGCCAAAGTTTGAGGGATTTCTGGTATTGCTCTCAACTACACCCCGTCGTTGTGCCGCAGTCCTCGCAAACCTGGCAGTGGCCGGAGATCTTCATGCGCGTCGAATTGCAATTTGAGCACATGTCGCCGGTGTAGCCCTGCATCAGCGCCTGCGCCCGGCGTTCCGAAGCCTGCGCCTTGGCAGCCGCTGCGTCCGCCGCGGCCTTGTCGGAGAACAGCGCGGTGGTCTCCGGCTCGCCCGGCGAGAAGGCGTCGTCCTCGGCGTCCCCGGCCAGTTCGCGCGCGCGCTCCTCGTAGTCGCGCTTGAAGGCGACGGCTTCTTCCTGCAGCCCGGCATAGGCCGGCTTCAGCGCGGTGACGGTGGCGCCCGATGCGACGGCGCGGACCGATGAGCCGCCCGTGGCGCTGGGCGCGGCGCGGGCAGGGGAGCCGCCCGGATTGCCGCCGGCGAAGCCCTTCGGGCCTTCGCCGATCGAGCCGCCGACCACCTTGAGCGGCGAGGCGCCGCGCGTCAGGCCCTTGGAGAACGGCGTCGCCTTGCCCTCGTTGATGCCCTTGCCGAGCGCGGTCGAGGCAAAGTCCGACTGGTCGACATGGGCGAGGTCGTGCCGCGACAGGTAGGACACGGCCAGCTCGCGGAACACGTAGTCGAGGATCGACGTGGCGTTCTTGATGGCGTCGTTGCCCTGGACCATGCCGGCCGGCTCGAACTTGGTGAAGGTGAAGGCCTCGACATATTCCTCGAGCGGCACGCCGTACTGCAGGCCGAGCGAGATCGCGATGGCGAAGTTGTTCATCATCGCGCGGAAGGCGGCGCCTTCCTTGTGCATGTCGATGAAGATCTCGCCGAGGCGGCCGTCGTCGAACTCGCCGGTGCGCAGATACACCTTGTGGCCGCCGACCACGGCCTTCTGGGTGTAGCCCTTGCGCCGGTTCGGCAGCTTCTCGCGGAAGTGGACCTGCCGCTCGATGATGCGCTCGATGATCTTCTCCGAAACAGCCGCCGCCTGCGCCGCGGCCGGCATCGCGGCGATCGCCTCGATCTCGTCCTCGTCGTCATTGTCGGCGATCAGCGAGGCGTTGAGCGGCTGGCTTAGCTTCGAGCCGTCGCGGTAGAGCGCGTTGGCCTTCAGCGCCAGCTTCCACGACAGCATGTAGGCGTTCTTGCAGTCCTCGACCGTGGCGTCGTTCGGCATGTTGATGGTCTTGGAGATGGCGCCCGAGATGAAGGGCTGCGCCGCCGCCATCATGCGGATGTGGCTCTCGACCGAGAGGTAGCGCTTGCCGATCTTGCCGCACGGATTGGCGCAGTCGAACACCGGATAGTGCTCGACCTTGAGGAACGGCGCGCCCTCGAGCGTCATCGCCCCGCAGACGTGGATGTTGGCCGCCTCGATCTCCTTGCGGGAGAAGCCCAGCGCCGGAAGCATCTCGAACGAGAAGTCGTTGAGCTGCTCGTCGGTGAGCTTGAGGGTGTCGCGGCAGAAATCCTCGCCGAGCGTCCACTTGTTGAACACGAACTTGATGTCGAAGGCCGACTTCAGCGCGGCGTTGACCGCCGCGATCTTCTCGTCGGTGAAGCCCTTGGCGCGCAGCGTCGACGGGTTGACGCCCGGCGCCTGGTTGAGGTTGCCGTGGCCGACCGCGTAGGCGTCGATCTCGGCGATCTGCGCCTCCGAGTAGCCGAGCGTGCGCAGCGCCTCCGGCACCGCTGCGTTGATGATCTTGAAGTAGCCGCCGCCGGCGAGCTTCTTGAACTTCACCAGCGCGAAATCGGGCTCGATACCGGTGGTGTCGCAATCCATGACCAGGCCGATCGTGCCGGTCGGCGCAATGACGGTCGCCTGGGCGTTGCGGTAGCCGTGCTTCTCGCCGAGCGCGAGGGCATTGTCCCAGGCGTCGCGCGCATGCTGCATCAGCTCCGGATGCGGACAGTCGGCCTCGACCAGCGGCACCGGATTGACCGACAGCTTCTCGTAGCCGTCGGACATGCCGTGGGCGGCGCGGCGATGGTTGCGCATGACGCGCAGCATGTGCTCGGCGTTGCGCTGGTAGTCGGGGAAGGCGCCGAGTTCGGCTGCCATCTCGGCCGATGTCGCATAGGCGACGCCGGTCATCACCGCGGTCAGCGCGCCGCAGATGGCGCGGCCTTCCTTCGAATCGTAGGGGATGCCGGAGGTCATCAGCAGGCCGCCGATATTGGCGTAGCCGAGGCCGAGCGTGCGGTACTCGTAGGACAGCCGCGCGATCTCTTTCGACGGGAACTGCGCCATCATCACCGAGATCTCGAGCACGATGGTCCACAGGCGGACGGTGTGCTCGTAGCGGGCGATGTCGAAGGAAAAGGCAGTCGGCAGGTCGCCAGTCGGCAGTCGATTGCCTTCCGATTGGCGACTGCCAACTGACGATTGCCCACCTGCCTGCCGGTACTGCAGCAGGTTGATCGAGGCGAGGTTGCAGGCCGTGTCGTCCAGGAACATGTACTCCGAGCACGGGTTCGACGCGCGGATGGCGCCGGCCGACACGCAGGTGTGCCAGTCGTTCATCGTCGTGTTGTAGTGCAGGCCCGGATCGGCAGAAGCCCAGGCGGCGTAGCCGATCTTCTCCCACAGGTCGCGCGCCTTGAGCGTCTTGTAGGTCTTGCCGTCGAGACGGCGGGTGAGCTTCCAGTCGCCGTCGGCTTCGACGGCGCGGAGGAAGTCGTCCTTGAGCGAGATCGAATTGTTGGAGTTCTGGCCCGATACGGTGAGGTAGGCCTCCGAATCCCAATCGGTGTCGTAGGTCTTGAAGTCGATCGACGTATAGCCCTGGCGGGCGAACTGGATGACGCGCTGGACGTAGTTTTCCGGCACGAACGCCTTCTTGGCGGCCTTGATCTCGCGCTTCAGCGCGGTGTTGATCGCCGGGTCGAAGCAGTCATCGTCATGACCTTCGCAGTTGACGCACGCCTTCATGATGGCGGTCAGGTGGCGCTGCACGACCTTCGAGCCGGTGACGAGGGCGGCGACCTTCTGCTCTTCCTTGACCTTCCAGTCGATGAACTCCTCGATGTCCGGGTGGTCGGCGTCGACGATGACCATCTTGGCGGCACGGCGCGTCGTGCCGCCCGACTTGATCGCGCCGGCTGCGCGGTCGCCGATCTTGAGGAACGACATCAGGCCCGACGACTTGCCGCCGCCCGAAAGCTTCTCGCCTTCGCCGCGCAGCATGGAGAAGTTCGAGCCGGTGCCCGAGCCGTACTTGAACAGGCGCGCCTCGCGCACCCACAGATCCATGATGCCGCCCTCGTTGACGAGGTCGTCCTGCACGCCCTGGATGAAGCAGGCATGCGGCTGCGGGTGCTCGTAGGACGACTTCGACTTCACCAGCTTGTGGGTGAACGGGTCGACGTAATAGTGGCCCTGGCTCGGGCCATCGATGCCATAGGCCCAGTGCAGGCCGGTGTTGAACCACTGCGGGCTGTTGGGGGCCGCCATCTGCATGGCCAGCATGTAGCGGTGCTCGTCGAAGAAGGCGCGGGCATCATCTTCGGTCGAGAAATAGCCACCCTTCCAGCCCCAGTAGGTCCAGGTACCGGCGAGGCGGTCGAACACCTGGCGGGCGTCGGTCTCACCAACGATGCGTTCGCCGGGGGAGAGATCGGCGAGCGCAGTCTCATCGGGGACCGAGCGCCACAGCCAGGAGGGAACCTGAGTTTCTTCAAAACGCTTCAGCCGCGCGGGGACGCCAGCCTTGCGGAAGTACTTCTGAGCGAGAATGTCAGCCGCCACCTGGCTCCAGTGCTCGGGCACCATGAGGCCTTCGAGACGGAAGACGATCGAACCGTCCGGATTCTTGATTTCGCTGGTCGCACGGCGGAACGGAATGGACTCGTAAGGCGACTTGCCGGCCTCTGTGAACCGCCGCGTGATCTTCATTGGTAGCCCCCGCGTTCTTTAGCGGCGCGCTCATGATCCCCGCTGGACCCGCGCCACTTGCATGATGGTCTTCGAAAGGCGCGAGCCCCGATAAAAGGCACACACCTGCTCTCGGCCGGAATTGCCAGATTCCGGACCCACGCTTTCGGCACAGATGATGAATGACGCGGTACGCTACTGAAGTGGGGCGGGAACGCATCCGCTGCACGACACCGCTCCACCTGCGAAAAGGCAGGAGCCGGCGCGTTCGCCACAAAAAAAGCCCGCTCTCCTCAATCCCCCCGGAGCGGACCTCTGAGCCTCCTCATCGCCATTCTCGCGACCAGGAAACTCAGCACTCGATGCGATGACCTCAACCTAGAACGATTCGTCATCTTCGTCACGATCTAGTGGGGCGCAGATGCAATTCATACTAGATGTGGGGATGCTGTGGATGAAGGGGGGATAAGCCCGGTGTACTTGTCGAGTTGCCGATGCGGAGCCTAGCTCCGAAGCCCCGCAAAGTGGCGGTTAATGCGCGAAATGTCTCGTCCGGGATAAATTGATCCACAGCTAGACGCGCTTCCTTTACCTCCGAAGGCTAAGCCGATTCCAAACCTAAGAGGTGTGGCGGATCTGCCGCTTTCTCGCCCAGACTGGACACATGGCAGGGGGTGGGGTATGCGGCTTATGTCATTCACGCAGGCACGCAAAGGCGCCGACATGGGCTTACTGAGCGAGATCTGCAGCTGGTGGGGCGGCAATACCTGGGGCACCCGGC
>JAEWLS010000014.1 GCA_023457435.1 Pseudomonadota bacterium | reverse complement strand
GGTTCATGCCGGCGGCAACGGCCTTGTGGCCTTCCTGTACGATCGCCTGGGCCAGAACCGTGGCGGTCGTGGTGCCGTCACCGGCGATGTCGTTGGCCTTCGATGCCACTTCGCGCACCATCTGGGCGCCCATGTTCTCGAACTTGTCCTCGAGCTCGATCTCCTTGGCGACGGTGACGCCGTCCTTGGTGATGCGCGGTGCGCCGAACGACTTGTCGATGACAACGTTGCGGCCCTTCGGACCGAGGGTGACCTTCACCGCGTCGGCGAGGATGTTGACGCCGCGCAGCATGCGCTCGCGGGCATCACGGGAGAATTTTACGTCTTTGGCAGCCATGTTTTGCTTCCTGTGTCGGTGGGCGCCCGAAAGAGCAGCCGGAATTCAGTTCGAAGGTCTGGGAGACCAGATCAGCCGATGATGCCCATGATGTCGGATTCCTTCATGATCAGAAGGTCTTCGCCATTGAGCTTGACTTCGGTGCCCGACCACTTGCCGAAGAGCACGCGATCGCCTGCCTTGACGTCCAGCGGAACGAGCTTGCCGGCCTCGTCGCGGGCGCCGGAACCGACGGCGATGACTTCGCCTTCCTGCGGCTTTTCCTTGGCGGTGTCGGGGATGATGATCCCGCCCTTGGTCTTCTCTTCGGATTCGACCCGACGGACGACCACGCGGTCATGGAGCGGGCGGAACTTCGATTTAGCCATGTCTGTCTATCCTTGAACGGATGAAAACTGTCGGTCCCTGAATTGGGCTGTTAGCACTCGCCAATGGAGAGTGCTAACGCGTCGTCCAGATAGTTTGGAGAAAGGCCGCTGTCAAGCGGAATGGCGGAATACGGGGCCCGAAAGACCTCTGTCGCTGGCACAGCGCGCCGGCACCGCGCCGGGTGGCCAGCAAATGTGAGGAGGCCCCGGGCAGCCGGGGCCTCCTTCAGACCTGCGGTCTGTCTAGCCTACGATGCGCAGGTTGGAAAGCTCGTCGCCAATCTTCTTGAAATCCTCGGCCAGTGACTTGCCGGTCGCGTTCCAGAACAGCTTCTTCTTGGTGAAGCGGGATTCCGATGCGCAGGCCGTCAGCGCGTCGATCTGCGCCTTCTGGGCGGCATCCTTCTTGTCGAGGTCGAGCGCAACAGTCATGACGATCGCACCAGAGGCCTTGGCGTTGGTGCAAAGCGTTGCCATGTGCTCATTCATGGCCTTCGTATAGTTGCCGTTCGAGAAGTCCGTCTTCGACACGCTCGTCCCGCCGAAAATCCTGCCGGCGGTGCCGTTGAAAAGGCGTGCATAGCCGTAAGCCGAATAGGTCGACTTGTTGTTGGCAAGGTCGTTGCCGCCAAGCGTCGAGTTGGTGCTGTAGCCGGCAGAACGGACCGAGCCCGGCGTATAGTAGGTGTTTTCACCGTCGGTAAGCACGATCACGACCTTGTCGTTGCCGCGTTCGCTTTCCGCCCGGCCCTGGGTAAAGGGCTCGGCCGACGATACCACTCGCCAACCCCACGCCAACCCCTCCGGGACGTTGGTGCCGCCGTCCGGTACCATGGCATCAATGGCGTTGTTGATCGCCGTTTTCCCGGCCGCCGTCGTGACGTCCGTGAGGGGCGTGATCGGCTTGGTCGTGCAGCCCAGGTTCGGACCCCCGCCAGATATCCGGGCAGCGGAATTGAGCATTGCAGGATCGTAGTATTTGGCCGTGTAGCGCTGCCGCGCCGCCGAATTGCTCGAACCGGTCAACTTGTCGGTAGACCACATGTTGTTGGCGTATTTGGTGCCATCGGCCAGGTCGGTTTCGTCCGGCGCGAACATCGGCACGAAAAGCGTCGCGGGCGTCGAGCTCGAAGGCGCCGTGTCGTTGACATTGTAGGGATGCGGTCGTGCCTCGACACAGCCCTGCCAGGCAGCGTAGTGGCTGTACACGTCGACCCAGCCATAGACTGGTACCGTAACGTTACGGCAGACACGATTTTTTCCCGAGCCTGTGCACTGCTCCTCGGTCTTGGTACCTGTCTGCTCCCAGTTCGTGGCAGACACATACTGCATGTCGTCATAGAGCGTGAAGCGCGTCATCTTCTGGTTCTGCTGCGTACCCCAGCCACTACCCTTCTTGTAGAAGACGCCGCCGACATTCTCGACCTTCTTGTTGTTGCCATAGGCCGTGGCCATGGCGGTCCAGTCGAAATTCTCGTGATGGATGGGGGAGATGCCGTCCCTGTCCATCCACGTCGCATTCGCGTTGGACGGCCCGACATTCACAGACGCTGCGAACGGAACCAGTCCAAACTGGACCGGCTTCTGCACCTGCTTCATCTGCTCGGCGCCCTTGGCGAGCGTATCAACCAGCTCCTTGGCCGCCTTCTTCAAGAGGTCGATGCGCTTCTCGCCCGAGCCGGAGCCGAGAGAGTCCATGGAACCGGAATTGTCGAGCACGAGAGCGACCTCGAGCGTGTTCTTCAGGCGGATCTCGGACGTCGCGCTGAAATCCATCTTCGTTTCCGCCACCGTAGACTCGCCATACGCGAGTTGCTGGAAGGCGCCGAAGAAGTAGGTCTTGTACTTCAGATGCGCGGTCATCAGCAGCGTGCCGCCGCCGACATTGTTCTTGGGCAGAACGATGGAAAGCTGGGCGTTCTCGGGATCGACGCCGTGGCCGAGATTGGCGCGGAAGAAGTCGTCGGCGAATTGCTTGGCTTCCGTATCCGGCACGCCCTGGGCAATGCGGCGCGCGGTTGCGATGCCCGCAGCGTCAAGCGCATCAAGGGTTGCCTGCCGCTGGCGTGACATCTCGGCATAGTCGACGGCCAGACCGAGTGCGCCGAGAAGCGGCACCGCCAGGATAGACGTCATCATCGCATAATTTCCGCGACGGTCCCTGATGAATTTGCGCAACATGACAGCGGGCTTCCTTGGCCATGTGTTCTTGTCCATGTCTGAACATGCCAGAAAGCCGCTAAACTCTGGTTTGAGTTAACGGTGGCAATTTCATGCTCCAGTTGGCGCGCTGTTAACCATCTTGCCCGGCGCCAAGGCGGCGAGACGGGATGACAGCGCAGGGCGCTTCGGCTAGACGCTCTGCGGCGGCTGTCCCGTTCCCGGTTCGACCATCTGCCGTCATGGAGGATCGATGCCCAAGGGGCCGAAGCTTATTTCTGCGCTCGAGGATGTCTCGGCTGCCTACAGCGTTCTTCTGAGCGATGTCTGGGGCGTCGTCCACAACGGTGTGAGCTCTTTCGCCGAGGCGACGGCGGCGCTGCGGCGCGCGCGCGCCGCGGGCAAGGTCGTTGTTCTCATCACCAACGCGCCCAGGCCCTGGCCGAGCGTCAAGGCCCAACTGGGCGCGCTCGGCGTACCCGAAGACGCCTATGACCGCATCGTCACGTCAGGCGACGTGACCCGCGAACTGATCAAGGA
>JAEWLS010000013.1 GCA_023457435.1 Pseudomonadota bacterium | reverse complement strand
CCCGAACGGGCGGTGCCGGCCTCCGTGCCGGCGGTACAGAAATTCACCCAACGGCTTAACGCCGACGGCACCGAGATCGACGCCGGCCCGGCCGGTGGCGAGCCCAAGGTCGGCGAAGGTACCTCGCTCGCGGCTGTGACCGAACCGCCTGCGACGCAGCCGGGCGCAGCGGCGGCGCCTGCCACCGCGTCCGACGCGACCCCCACCGCCACTCTTCCGGTCGGCCAGAAGGCGATCTTCTACGAGGAGCGGACAACACGCGCCGAGGGCACCGCCGAGGATGGCGCGACTGTCTGGACCCTCGTCCAGGAGTCGCCCGGCGGCGACCGCCCGCCCGAGCCCGCCATTCGCGGCGAGGTGACGGTCCCGTCGCGCGACCTGACCATGCGCATGACCATCCGCCGCAACGCGGATCCGTCTCTGCCTGCCAGCCATATCGTCGAGATGATCTTCATCACCTCCGGCACCTTCGAGGGCGGCGGCATAGACAATGTGCTTCGCATTGCGCTGAAGAGCTCCGAGGCCGATCCCGGCAGCCCGCTGATCGGCATTCCGGCGCGCATCGCCGACGGCTATTTCCTTGTCGCGTTGTCGAACAACGACGCCGAGAGCAAGCTCAACGAACAGCTGCTGGCGCGCCAGAGCTGGGTCGATGTGCCCATTACCTACCGCTCCGGCCGCCGTGCCCTGATCACCATGGAAAAGGGCGTGCCCGGCGACAAGGTATTCCAGGAGGCGATCCGCGCCTGGCAGGCCAGTTCGAGCGGCTGACGCCGCCGCATTGCCGGAAACGAAAAAGGCCGCCTCGTGGGCGGCCTTTTTGCTTGAGCTGCAGCCTCGAGCCTACGCCGGCTCGGCCTCGATGGTGCGCAGCGCCTTCTGCTGCTTGGCGGCGGCGGCGATCACCGCCTCCTGCACCTTCTCGAAGGCGCGCACCTCGATCTGGCGCACGCGCTCGCGGCTGATGTCGAACTCCGTCGAAAGCTCCTCGAGCGTGATCGGGTCCTCTGAGAGACGGCGCGCCTCGAAGATGCGGCGCTCGCGCTCGTTGAGCACCGACATGGCGCCCGACAGCATGCGCCGGCGGTTGTCGAGCTCGTCCTGCTCTACCAGCACGGCCTCGGCGCTCTCGTGGTCGTCGACTAGCCAGTCCTGCCACTCGCCGGACTCGCCTTCCGACGCGCGGATCGGCGCGTTCAGCGAGGCGTCTCCGGAAAGGCGGCGGTTCATCGATATGACCTCGGCCTCCGAGACGTTCAGCTTCGTCGCGATCTCCGACACCTGATGCGGCTTGAGATCCCCCTCGTCGAGCGCCTGGATCTTGCCCTTGAGCTTGCGCAGGTTGAAGAACAGCCGCTTCTGGTTGGCGGTCGTCCCCATCTTCACGAGGCTCCACGAGCGCAGGATGTATTCCTGGATCGAGGCCTTGATCCACCACATCGCATAGGTCGCGAGGCGGAAACCGCGCTCCGGTTCGAACTTCTTGACCGCCTGCATGAGGCCGACATTACCTTCCGAGATTACCTCGCCGATCGGCAGGCCGTAGCCGCGATAGCCCATTGCGATCTTGGCGACGAGCCGCAGGTGGCTGGTGACCAGCTTGTGCGCAGCCTTAGGGTCTTCATGCTCGGCATACCGCTTGGCGAGCATGTACTCTTCCTGCGGCTGCAGCATGGGAAAACGGCGAATTTCCTCGAGGTAGCGGGAGAGTCCGCCCTCGCCGGAAACGATACTGGGTAGTGACTGGGCCATGAAAGCACCCCCTCTTTGTTCGGGATCCCCTGACAGGCGGATCCGATTTCGCGCGACCGCCAAGGCGCACCGCGCCGAAGCTCATATAGGTATAGGTTTGCCGAATGTAAGGGACCCCGTGGCCGAATTGCGGCGCTCACGCGGAGGTGATGCACGCCCGCCGGCTCGGACCAAAGTCCTACCGGCGAAGGGCCAGAGGTCGGAGCCGCCGGCCAGGATACCCAACGGCAGGAACCGCGTCGAGCATGGGTCGTTGCGGGGCAGCTTCCACGGAAGCGGCAACCCTCGAAAGGAAGAACTCATGAAGAGAACCTCGATCGCTCTCGCCACCATCCTTCTGTCCGCGACCGCAGCCCTGGCGCAGCAGACCGTTGTCGCTTCCACCGATCTCAATGTCCGCTCCGGCCCGGGACCCAACTATCCGGTCGTCGGCGTCATCGGCGCGGATCAGCAGGCTTCGGTCGAAGGCTGCGTGCAGGGCTCCAAATGGTGCCGCGTGGCATTCGCCGGCGGCTCGGGCTGGGCCTACTCGGACTATCTGGTCGGCTCGTTCGAGGGCCGCGACGTGGTGCTGACGGAGCGCGCCAGCACCGTTGCCGTCATCGACAAGCCTTCTAACGCCGGTGCCGCCACCGGCGCCGCGACCGGCGCAATCGCCGGCGCGCTGATCGGCGGCCCGATCGGTGCGGCTGTCGGAGGCATCGCCGGCGGTGCCATCGGCGCCGGTGCCGACGTCGCCATCGACTCGAGCCAGCGCCAGTATATCGTCGCCAACCCGGTGGACCCGGTCTACCTCGATGGCGAAGTCGTGGTCGGTGCACAGGTCCCGAACACGGTGCAGCTGCGCACCATCCCCGCCTCGAACGGCGGGCGCGAACTGTCCTATGCGAATGTGAACGGGCAGTACGTGCTGGTCGAGAGCGGCACGGGACGCATCACCTACATCGTGCGCAACTAGGCAAAGGCAGACCTCCAGGTGCCGCTGGCGCCGCTCGGCCATGCCGCGCGGCGCCATTGCCGTGTGTCCACGGATGTCAGGGCTTATGTCACGGAACCCGGTCCGTCCTGGCTCGTTGACGACGCTAGGGGTTCCGTTCGAGCAACAGAGAGGAGTGGTCACCATCGCAACCGTGGCCGTTCCGGCGCACAGGATAGATCGACGGCTTCGTGACCGCTCCGGCCGCCTCGCGGCCTGGTTGTCGCGGCAGTCGCTCGCGCGCCAGTTCCTCCTCGTGGGCAGCGTCGTCTCCGTGTTCGCCCTGCTTCTCGTCGGCGCCGCCGTCACCTCGCTGATCGAGCGTGCGGTCACCCGCAACGCCGGCGCCACCACCGCGCTTTACGTGGACAGCATCATCGCGCCGCTGCTGCCGGACATGCAGAGCAGCCGGCGCCTGAACGAGGGGGTCCAGCGCGCGCTCGACGAGACGCTCGGCCAGGGCGCACTCGGTGGCCGCATCGCCGAGATGCGGCTATGGGGCCGCGACGGGACCGTTCTCTATTCGACGCAGTCGTCGCTGGTCGGACGCCGCCTGGACCAGCCCGAAGCGGTCGCCCGGGCATTCACGGGCCAGATGGTCGTGAGGTACCACGGCCCCGAGGCCGGCGACACCGCCGATGACGATCACGCGCACCTCGAGATCTACAATCCGATCCTGCAGCCGTGGTCGGGCGAGGTCGTCGCCGTCATCGAGTTCCACGAGCACGCGGACGAGTTCGCCGCCGCGCTCGGCAGCGCGCGCTGGCGCAGCTGGGCCGCGGTCGCCGGCGTGATCGCCATCTTCTTCATGACGCTGAGCGCCATCGTGCTGCGCGGCAGCCGCACCATCGACAGCCAGGCCATCGCCCTGAAACGTCAGGTCGCCGAGCTCACGCAGCTGCTGGACCAGAACCAGGCGCTGCATTCGCGCGTGCAGACGGCCGCAAAGCGCGTCGCCACCCTCAACGAGAGCCATCTCAGGCGCATAGGCGCCGACCTTCACGATGGGCCGGCGCAGCTGATCGCGCTGGCGTCTCTGAAGCTCGATGGCCAGGCCGTCGTCGGCGAGGACACCTCCGCCGATCGCCGCGCCGACGAGGTCCGCTCGATCAGGGCCTGCCTCGACGACGCGCTCGGCGAGATCCGCGCCATCAGCCACGGGCTCGTGCTTCCGCACATCGAGAGCGCGACGCTGCCGGAACTCGTCGCCCACCCGATAGAAGCCTTCGAGCGCCGCACCGGCAAGGTCGTGGCCCGTCAGGTCGCCGACGCCTCGCCCGAACTCACCGCCGCCGAGCGCATCTGCATCTACCGCTTCCTGCAGGAAGCGCTGAGCAACGGCCACCGCCACTCGCCCAAAGGCCGGCTGACCGTGACTGCGGCGATAAATGGCGGCGTTCTGGCGCTCTCCGTCTCCGACGACGGGCCGGGCTTCGAGCCGGACGCTATCCCGCCCCACAGCATCGGCCTCGCCGGATTGCGCGATCGCGTCGAAAGTCTTGGCGGACAGTTTACCCTGCACAGCACATCCGCCGGCACCACCTTGAGTGCGGCCCTCCCGCTGGAGTACCTCGCCCGGCCATGAACCGTCCGATATCCATCGCCGTCGTCGACGATCATCCGCTGTTCCGCGAGGGCGTCGTGCGCAGCCTGGGCGAGACCGGGCGCTTCGAGATTGCCGCCGAGGGCAGCTGCCACGACGACGCGGTGCGTATCGCCGCGGAGCACCGCCCGGACATCATCCTCATCGACCTGTCGATGCCCGGCGGCGGCCTGAGCGCCATCGCGCCGATCATGGCGGCGAGCCCTGGCCAGAAGATCGTGGTGCTGACCGTCGACGAGGCGCCCGACCACGTCGTCGCCGCCCTCAACGAGGGCGTGCGCGGCTTCGTCCTGAAGGGCATCGGCTCGCGCGCTCTGGCCGACGTGCTGGCGAGCGTCGCGGCGGGCGAAAGCTACGTTACGCCCAGTCTTGCCGCCAATCTCCTGTCGCGCCTGTCGGAACCTAAGCGCGACGGACACGAGCCTGGCAGCATCGGCGCACTCAGTGCGCGCGAGCTGCAGGTGCTCGGCTTCGTCGCCCAGGGGATGAGCAACAAGCTGATTGCCCGCAAGCTCGACCTGCACGAGAAGACGGTGAAGCACCACGTCTCGCGGATTCTGGCCAAGCTGAAGGTCGCAAACCGCACCGAGGCGGCGCTGTTCTACACGCGCCAGGCGCCGGGCCAGCAGCCGGTGGTCTAGTCCCCCGAGCGTCGCATGCGCAGATAGTCGAGGATGGTCGCGTCGCGGCGGACGATCGTGCGCCCAGCGGCGTCGCGCATTTCGTAGCGTCCGTTGCGGATCGTCTCCGACATGCCGTTCGAGAAGGCGCGCTGCGCGGCGCCGGGAGATGCGCCCGGCCTGCCGCCGGCACCGCCGCCTCGTCCGGCACCGTTGCCATTGCCATTCCCGGCGCCATTGCCATTCCCGGCGCCATTGCCGCCCGCATTGCCATTGCCGCCGGCATTGCCGTTATCGGCGCCGTTGCCGCCGGAATTGCCGTTGTCTGCCCCGTTGCCGTTGCCATTGTTGGCGAGCGACGGGGCGGCCGACATCGTCGCCGCGATCAGCGACGCTGCTAGAATCCGCAGGACTATGGTGCTGGTTGTCGTCATCACAGGCCTCGATCTTACAAGAGGCTAACGGCCGCGTGCGTTCCAATTTTGTTTGATTTTCGCGCTACGGACCAGCGCTTGCATCGTGAGACGCCTCGGCGCGTAGGCCTTTGGTCCGATCCGCGTGCGCAATGGTCTGAGACGGCGATAGGTGCCGGAACGTAACGCCGCCGCGATGCTTTCCACGCTCAACGAAACACGGCGCAGCGCCGCCGACAACGAGAGGAGACCGTCATGGAAGACAGCGTCCGTCAGGCCCGGTGGCTGCTATGGCCGCCTTTCGGAGTCGCAGTCGGCATGATGCTGGTCGCCATCTTCGCAGGCTGACAATGATCACCTATTGGCACGGCAACGTCCCTTCCCGTGCCAATGCCCGCCGGAGTTGCCCCCCGCGCTCCGGCGGGCTGTCCTGCTTCCCCCTGAGACCCCCCATGAGACGCGACCCCCTAAGCGATGTCAGAGCCGTCGCCCATCCCGGCCGACGGCAATGCCGGCAGCTCGGGCGCCTGAATTCCGGCAAACGGATCGCGCCACGCGTCGATCGCCTCGATGTTTTTGTACCACCGTTCGATCGCGGGATAGTCGGCGATCGGAAGCCTGGCGGCGTCGTTGAAGGGCAGGAAGGTCGCCATCCGGAAGTCGGCGTAGGAGATCGTATCGCCCACGAGCCATTGACGACTGGCGAGTTCTGGCTCGAGCAGCCGGGCGGCCAGATGGAATTGCCGCAGGGCCTCGTCCACCGCCTCTTGATCGCAGGGTCCGATACCGTAACGCAGCTTCGTGCCGCGCTCCCAGTGCACTGCGTCGCAGGCCTTGACGAAATTGTCTTTCCCCCAGCTGATCCAGCGGATCATATCGGGTTCCTCCGCATCCGTACGCCAGAACTCGGAACCGGCAAGTCGGGACAGGCAGCAGGCGATCGCATCGGCTTCCCAGAGCGGCCTCGGAGCCGTTTCGAGGATCGGCACGAGCAGGTTCGGGTTCAGATGCCGATACTCTTCGGCACGTCCCGGTTCCCGCGGCGCGGCAAACTCGAATTCGACGTCCGACGCGAGGTACTTGGCGACAGCCACGGCCAGGCGCGGATTAGGATTGCGGCTGAAGTACAGTTTCATCTGCGGGGCCCCTAGTCTCAACGCCTCAAGGACGGCCCGGGCGGCTCATCCCCGACGCCACCAGGGGCTAGAATCGATGCGTGCCGTTGCCTTTGTGATAGGAGCGCGGACTCGGGACCGGTGCGTCTGATGTCGATGGGTGGCGCTCTCAGAACCGCGCCATCTCTGTGCGCAGCCGCTCCATGAAGGCCGAGAGTTGCGGCGCTTCGTTGTTGTTCATGTCGTAGAGCGCCAGGTAGCGCGGCGGCCGCGGCCCGCGGAACACCGCCCACGCGAAGCGGCGCGCCAGCCGCCGCGGCGGATCGCCCATGACCAGGCTGCGCCAGCGCGTGCCGCCATAGGTGGCGACGAACGCCACCTTGCGGATGTTGCGCAGGTTCGGCTCGAGCTTGCCGCGGTCGCCGCCGCCCGACATGGTGAAGGTGACGCCAGGCAGGAAGATGCGGTCGAAATAGCCCTTGAGGATCGCCGGATAGCCGTAGTTCCACACGGGATGGACGAAGACCAGCGCATCGGCCGCGCGCAAGCGCTCGACATAGGGCCTGATGCCGTCGGTGACGTTCGTTTCGGCATCGTGGTAGCCGAGCCGCTCCTCGCGCGACAGCACCGCGTTGAAGCCATCGTCGTAGAGGCTGAGCCCGTCGACCTCATGGCCCGCCTCGGCCAGCGTCTCGCAGACGAGATTATAGAGCGTTCGGTTGTAGCTCGTCTCGACCGGATGGGCGTGGACGACATGCACCCGCATCAGGCCGCGCCCCGCTCGGCGAGGCTGGAGAACAGCCAGACGCGCCCGGACTCGAAGTCGAAATCGGGGTCGTCCCAGGCGATCATCTTGCCGGGGTTGAGCAGGCCTTTCGGATCCGCCTCGCGCTTGAAGTCGAGCTGGCCGCGGTCGGTGCGCTTCATGCCGCCCTCCTCCAGCGTGAAGCGGTGCGGATTGAAGACCAGGCAGTCATTCGCCTCGTGGATGCGGATGATCTCGTCGAGCCTCTGTTCGCTGGTGAAGCGCACGATGGGCAGGCCGGAAAACACCACGCGGCCGTCGAAGCGTGTCATCTCGATATGCATCGGCAGCTCGTCGCCGAACATGCCGACGATCTTCTCGACATGGGCGAGGCTCGGATATTGCGTCTGCAGGTAGGTGATGGACGGATCGACCTTCAGTCCGCGCAGCGTCGTGTGGTTCCAGGTGAACTCGTAGATCGGCGGCAGCCGCCGCTCGGTGTGCAAATCGCTGCGGTGCAGGAGCTCGGCGCCGTGGTGCGCCATGAACAGTTCCAGCGCCTCGACGCCGTTCGCGGCCGCCATGATCAGCACCAGCGACTGCTCCGGCCGCATGAAGTCGCGGTAGCGGCCGAAATAGTCGTAGCCGATCGGCGCCGCGACCGGCGAGATCTCCTTGACGAGCAGCCCGTCCTGCCGGGCCAGCGCCTCGGCGAAGCGGCAGGATTCGATAAAGTCGTCGAAGCCGGCGGCGACCTCGATCCAGTCCTGCGCCGTGGCGAGCGGCATCTCGCATTCGACCACGATGCCGTTGGTGCCGTAGGCATGGGCGACCTTGAGGATGTCGGCGCCCTTGAGGTCGAGCACGCGCGGCGCGGCTTCGCATGTGACGATGCGCAGCCCGAGTATGTTGCCGAGGTTGCGCAGGCCGCCCCAGCGGATCGAGCCGACGCCGCCGGAGCCGCCGGCGATGAAGCCCCCGATGGTCGCCATGCGGTAGGTCGACGGGTGGAAGCGCAGCTCTCCGCCGACCGCTGCCTTCGCCTGCCCGTCGATCCTGGACATGATCGCGCCGGCCTGGGCGCGAACGCGGTCGGGCCTGATGTCGAGCACCTTGTCCATGTTCTTGAGGTCGAGCACGACTCCGCCCGAGAGCGGCATGGCCTGGCCGTAATTGCCGGTACCGGCGCCGCGCGGCGTCACCGGGACGTCGTGCGCGAAGGCGGCGGCCAGCACGCGCACCACCTCGTCGGTGCTGCGCGGCGCGACGACGAGAGCCGCCGTGACGTGATCGAGCTGGCTCTTCAACAGCGGCGAATACCAATAGTGGTCGCGGCTCTTCTGCTGGACGAGGCGCGGGTTATCCTCGACCGGAATATCGCCGATGGCGGCGCGGAAGGCGCCCAGATCCATCACCGCACTCCCATGAGATCGTCGAGTTCGCGGTAGTCCGGCAGCGTCGTGTCGATCGCCTTGCCGGCGCGCACCACGACGCGGTCCGATTGCGGACGTGACATCAGCTCGGTCCAGTCGCGTGCGCGGAACAGCACGAAATCTGCCGGTCTCCCCGCGCCGATCAGCGCCGAATATCCGAAGCCGGCAATCGCGGCGGCGTCCGCCCCGACCGCACGCGCCCACAGCCAGGCCTCTCCTGCCGGATGGTCGAAATGGAGGATGCGGGCACCCTCCCGAAGCACCTCGAAACAGTCGAGGTCGCCATAGGCGTGGAAAGGGTCGCGCGTGTTGTCGGATGATATCGCGACAGGCACGCCCGCCGCCTTGAGCTCGTTGAGCGGCGTGACGCCCCGCCAGCGCGGGGTCGTCACCCCACCGGCGTTCAGGCGGTCCTGGAGATACATGTTGCACATGGGCAGCGACGTGACCGCGACGCCGGCCTCCGCCACGCGCTCGATGGTCGCGACACGCGTGGTGTCGTCCTGCGTGGCGAGCGCACAGCAATGTCCGGCGTTGACCTTGCCGGCAAAGCCGGTCTGGATCACCGCGTCGGCAAGCCAGAACAGGGCGTCCGAGGCGGGAGCGGCGGTTTCGTCGCAGTGGAGGTCGACGTCGAGCCCGAGCTCGCCGGCGGTCTCGACGACGCTCAGCATCGCCTGGCGCGCTGCCGGATGGTCGGCGATGGCGCCGCCGAGCACGCCGCCGGCCGCCTTGGCGCGCCGCGCGACGGTCGTCAGCACGGCGCGGTCGAGCAGATCGTCCGGGCCGAGCAGAGAGACGCCCTGCAGCTCGATCCGGCCGGCCCACCGCTCGCGAACCGCCTCGAACACCTCCCAGGTGATCTCGTGCTGCGGCGGGATGCTGTCGAGATGCGTGCGGATCGCGGCCGTGCCATGCGCGTAGGCGCAGCGCAGCGCGAAATCCATGCGCCTTTCGACGTCGGACGCGGACCAGTTGGCCTCGCGGTCCGCAGCGACGGAGAGCAGGGCGTTCATCCACGTGCCGTCGGGATTGGGTCGACGCGGCCAGATATGGCCCTTGTCGAGATGCGTGTGGACGTCGACGAACGCCGGCAGGACCAGTCCGCCGTCGCAATCGTGCGCCGGCAGCCCCGCGGCGGCCTCGCCGGGTTGCAGGACGGCCTCGACCTTGCCGTCGGACAAGACGATGTCGCGGCGCACCAGTGCGCCCGACAGCGGACCGTCGAGCACCGCGGCCGGGAGGCGGGCGTTTCGGAGGACATAGCGTTCGGCGGAAAAGGCGGCTGTCAAGTCAGTTCTCCCGCTTCAGCGCGCTTTCGTGCCAGCGCCGCAGCGAAAGCCAGGCGATGAGCGATGTCAGGCCGAAGATCGCGATGCCGGTTCCGGTCAGCAGCACCAGCGCGGCGAACATGCGCGGTATGTTCAGCCGGTATTGGCTTTCGAGCAGGCGAAAGGCAAGACCGGAGCCGACGCCGGCCGAGCCCGCTGCAAATTCGGCCACCACTGCGGCGATCAGCGCCAGGCCGCCGCCGATGCGAAGGCCGGCCATGAAATATGGCAGGGAAGCCGGCAGCTTGAGATAGACGAGCTGCTGCCAGCGACTAGCACCGTACAGATCGAACAGGTTGAGCAGGTTGTGATCGACGCTCTTCAGCCCCTGCACCATGTTGGACAGGATCGGGAAGAAGGCGACGAGAAAGGCGCAGATCAGCAATGCGGTGTGCGTGTCCGGTGCATAGATGAGCAGCAGCGGCGCGACGGCGACGATCGGCGTGACCTGCAGGATCACCGCGAACGGGAACAGAGCGAGTTCGATCCAGCGTGACTGGACGAGGATGACTGCGAGGCCGACGCCGCCGACGAGCGCCAGGGCGAGCGCGGTGAATGTAATGCGCAGCGTGACCAGCAACGCCGGAAATAGCGTCGACCAGTCGTTCCAGAGAGCGCGTGCGACAACAATCGGCCCGGGCAGGATGTATTGCGGCACCTCGTTGACGGCGACGTAAAGATGCCATGCCAGCACGGCGAGCAGGAACATCCCAACCGGCACGCAGATGCGCAGCGCGCGCTCGAGTACGCCAGTACCCGGCGCGGCGGGCGGGGGCGCCTCAGACATGGTCGCCTCCCCCGCGATGAATCGCTTCCTGCAGGCTGGCAGAAACTCGTGCGCTGGTGATTCGATACTGCTCGGACGTCCGGTAGCCCTGGCCGCGCTCGGCCGGCGGATCGAGCGCAATGTCGGCGAACACCTGACCGGGGCGCGCCTTCATCACCACGACCCGGCTCGACAGGTAGGCGGATTCAAAGACCGAGTGGGTCACGAAGATGACGGTGACGCCGGCTTGCTTCCAGAGCCGGAGCACGTCGTCGTTCAGCTTCTGCCGGGTGATCTCGTCGAGCGCGGCGAAGGGCTCGTCCATCAGCAGCAGCTTCGGCCGGGTGACCAGTGCACGCGCAATCGACACGCGCATCTTCATACCGCCCGACAACTCGCGCGGGTAGGCGTCGGCGAAGTCGGCAAGGCCGACGAGGCCGAGCATGTCCATGATCTGGGCACGCACCGCCGATCTGGGCGCGCCGCGCAGCCGGAGCGGCAGGTAGACGTTGCCCAACACCGTCTTCCACGGCATCAGCGTCGGCTCCTGGAAGACGAATCCGATGTCGCCTTCCGGCAGTCCGCGGGTGTCGATCTTGGAGGATGGCCAGTCCATGGAGCCAGACGTCTGCCGGCCCAGCCCGGCAATGATGCGCAGCGCCGTCGACTTGCCGCAGCCCGAGGGCCCAAGGAGGCTGACGAATTCTCCGGCGGCGACGTCGAGGCTCATGTCCGAAAGAGCGACGGTGCCGTTGGAGAACGTCTTCGACACGTTCTTCATCGACACGACCAGCCGCCGGCGGGCGGCCGAGGCCGCCGCGCCGTTCTGCGCGCTGTCGTAAGTCAGGACCAAGCCGGCCTCGTTCGTTCGCTACGGCTGCGGGCGGCTACTTCACCAGTTCCTTGCCGAGCCCCTTGCATACGTACTCTGTGGTATACGCCTTGGTCACGTCGAGGCCTTCAGGGAAGCGACCGACCGCCGACATCTTCTTGTAGAAATCGGCCCACCGCGCGTCGGTCATGCACCCGATGCCCTGCGTCTCCGCATCGCCCGAGACGAGGATGCCGTATTCCTTCATTTTGGCCAGCGAGTAGGCGAGCTGCTCGTCGGTCATCTCGGGATTGTCTTTCTTGATAAGGTCGTTGGCGGCTTTGTTGTCGCCATAGAGGTAATTGTACCAGCCCACGATCGACGCCTCGACAAAGCGCTTCGCAGTGTCCGGGTTGGCGGCGACATAGGCCTGCATCCCCTCGATGGTCGTCGAGTACGGATCGTAGCCTTCATCGGCCAGCAGGAACACGACGGGCTTGAATCCAGCCTGCCGTTCCACCTCGAAAGGCTCGGACGTCAGGTAGCCCTGCTGCGCGGACTTCTTGTCCGCGATGAACGGCGCCGGGTTGAAAGTGTAGGGCTGATACTGCTCGTCCTTGAAGCCCTCGAAATTGGCCTTCATCCACTCGAAATAGGTGATGAAACCCTCTTTCCCCATGATGATCTTGCTCGCCTTCGCGAGGTCCGCGAACTTGTCGTAGCCCTGGTCAGGGTGAGCCATCAGGACCTGAGGATCCTTCTGGAAGATTGCCGCCAGGGTGACTGTCGGCAGACCTTCCTTGACCGCATCGATCGCGCTTGCCGCGCCAGCCATGTAGAAGTCGATCTGTCCGCCGAGCAACAACGAGCGGTTGGCGCCTTGCGGACCGCCCTGGCGGATCGTCACGTCGAGGCCATACGTCTTGTAGGTGCCGTCGGCGACCGCCTGGTAGTAACCGCCGTGCTCCCCTTGCGCGAGCCAGTTCGTACCGAACGAAACCTTGGTCAGTTCCTGCGCCGAGGCGCTGGACACCACCGACGCAGCGACGACGAACGCCCCTGCGAGCCCCATGAGATTACGCATGATTCCGCTCCAGTTTGACGGGAATTTCGGCACGTCTGCCTCTTGTTCAGGCAGATGGTTGCGCTGCACAAAATCTTACCGCAATGCGGCGCGGCGTAAAGCGAAATTCTTGCGAAGTCGCTTGCGAAGACGCATCCCCGGTTTAGTCTGCGCCTTCATCGCAGCCCCGAGCCGGAAAGGCCCATGACCAGAATTCTCGCTCCGAACGCGATCCATCCGCCCTTCTCCGCTTATAGCCATGGCGTCGAAATCCCGCCCAACCAGCGCATCGTGTTCTGCTCCGGCCAGCTCGGTATCGATGCGAAGGGCCACATTCCGAGCGACTGCGCCGCGCAGGCTCGGCTCTGCTTCGAAAATGTTCGCGCGACGCTTCGCGAGGCCGACATGGATCTTTCGGACATCATCCGCATCAATGCATTCGTGACAGGGCGCGAGCACCTGCCGGAGTACATGGAAGTCCGCAATGCGCTGTTTCCTGCGCCCTTCCCCGCATCCACGCTGGTCATCGTTTCGGGCTTCGCGCGTCCCGAATTCGTCGTCGAGATCGAAGCCGTCGCAGCGAAGGCGTGACGATGACGCGCAAGATCTGGTGGAGCGACTTCTCCGCGCCCGACTTCGCCGGGGTGGATCCGATGCTCACCGTTGCGATGCTGCCGATCGCGGCCATCGAACAGCACGGGCCGCATCTCCCGGTCGGCACCGACGCGATCCTCAACTTGAGCTGCCTGGATCAGCTTGCCAGAGAGCTGCCGCCGAGCTTCGACCTGCGCATCCTGCCGATACAGCAGGTCGGCAAGTCGAACGAGCATCTATGGGCTGCGGGCACCGTGACGCACGACGCACCGACGCTGATCGCAGCATGGACCGACTTAGGCATGTCGGTGGCGCGCGCCGGGATCCGCAAGCTGGTCATGATCAACTCGCACGGCGGCAACGAAGAGGTGATGGGCATCGTCGCGCGCGAACTGCGCGTGCGGGCGGACATGCTCGTCGTGAAGACCGGATGGACACGCTTTCCGCCTGCCGATGGGCTGGTCACCGAGCGCGAGCGGCGGCATGGAATCCATGGCGGCGACATCGAAACCTCGCTGATGCTGCATTTCCGGCCGGACCTAGTCGACATGGCCAGGGCCGCTGACTTCGTCTCGCGAGCCGCCGAGGACGAGGACGACTTCGTGCATCTCCGCCCGACCGGCACACACGCCTATGCCTGGATCGCCAGCGACCTAAACCCTGCGGGCGCGGTCGGCAACGCCGCCGCGGCGAGTTCGGAGAAGGGTCGTATCCTCGCCGAGCGGCAGGTCGCCGGCATGATCGAACTGCTGCACGAGATACGGCGCGCCCGCTTGCCGGACTAGCGCCGCCGCTTCGCGGCCTCTTCCGGCGAGACGCAGTTGCGAGGGCCGATCTCTTTGACGATGCGCGCTTCGACCTGTCGCGCCATGGTCTGGAGATCGCGCGCCTGTCCGGCGACCTTCTCGATCGATGCGACGACCAGATCGGGCGCCACCCAGTCGGGCTTGTGGCCCAGACCGCAGATCCACACGAGCTCGGCATCGGGAAGGTCGCGCTTCAGACCGAGCGAATGCAGTTCCTCGTACACTACCGTGTCGCTGTCGCCCGAGATGACCACCGTCGGCACCTTGATTTCGCCGTAGCGCGGCGCCGCCGCGGTGACGTGCGCATGCAAATTCTCGACATCGGTAGCATTCGCGCGGAAGGCGCCGGGACGAAGAACCAGCACGATGCCGGCGTCGCGCAGATAGGTCGGCGGAACGGGATTAGGCTCGAACACGCTTTCGGTGGCCGTGCCGATGCGCTGAAAGCCCGCCGGCAGCGTCAGCAAGGCTGTGAAAACCGGGCCGAAGATCGGATGCGCGGCAATCGGGTAGTACCATGAAGTCTCGCCGCCATCCCACGGATGCGTAGCCGACGACAGGAAGACCAGTCCGGACACCCGCTCCGGATAGGCGAGCGCGAAGGCGGCGGCGATGCCACCCCCGAAGGAATGGCCGACGACGATCGCCCGCGCGATGCCGACCCTGTCCAGCAGCGCGGCGATGGTGCGCGCCTGGCCGTTGGGCGTCTCGTTCATCTCGCCGCGCTCCGACCAGCCATGCCCGGGACGATCGAAGAAGAGCAGTTCGGCGCGGCCTTCGAGCAGCGGGCGCATCGGCAGCATCTGGTCGAGCAGATTGGCGCTCGCGCCATGGACGAACACGACGGGCGGCAGATCTTGGTCCGCGCCTGCCGGTACGTGGACGTAGTGGAGCCGGGTCCCCAGCACCTCGATGAATTCGCCGGCGGGCGGATTGCGCCGCTCGATGATCCACGCGCCGATGCGCGTGCCAACGAAGAGGAGGACGAGCAGCCCGAGCACCAGGGCTGCGACGGTCGTGACGATGTTCATGCGTGATATACGGAGACCGTGGCGCGGAGTTGCGCCGAGGATGCCGTCAGATGCCCTCGCCGGCAAGTTCGTCGGCAAGCGTCGCCACTTCCTCCTGGGCGTTGCGCAGCATCGGATAGACGGCGAGGACTCGCTCGAATGCATCGAGCGCCGCTTCCTTGCGGCCATAGGCCTTCATGATCTCGGCCATGCCTGAAAGCGCGCCGAAGTGCCGTGGTTCGAGCCGCAGCGTGCGCTCGATATCGGTCATCGACTTGCCGTAGCTGTTCATCATGTAGTGAACGGTAGCGCGGCGGTTCCAGCCTTCCGCATAATGCGGGGCAAGCGTCGTCACCTGGTCGAGAAAATCGAGCGCAGCGTCGAACTTCTTCTCGGCGATAGCCTTCGCCGACCATTGCATCAGCAGGTCGATCGAGGCGCTGCCCGACTTGCCCCACTCCTCGCGAATGAAATTCGCGATCCGCTCGGCGCCGCGTGGATTGCGCTCGCGCTTCAGGTCGGAAAAGAGCTTGTCGAGCCGTGCCTTCGCATCGAGCGGGCGCGATTCCGCGTCGGCTGCCGCGGGCACAGGGGCCGCAAGGCCGGTGGTCTGCGCATGCGCCGAACCGGCGGCGAGAATCAGGAAGGCAAATGCCGAAAGGCTCCGCATGGCGTGGAAACTAGTCCCGCCAGCGAAGCCGTCAAACTGACATTCCCGTGAGGGCTACGCGGGCGTCAGCCCTGGCGCGCCTTGTAGCGCGGGGCGGTCTTGTTGATGATGTAGATGCGGCCCTTGCGGCGAACCATGCGGTTGTCGCGATGACGGCCCTTGAGCGACTTGAGCGAGTTCTTGATCTTCATTGTTCTCGTCCGACTTTGGACCGGCTCTGCCGGACACAAGAAACGCGCCCGAAGGCGCGCTCGAAAAGGATGCGGGCTCTTAGACGAAGGACGTCGCGCCTGTCAACCGCGGAGCCAGGTGAAGTGGCCCATCTTGCGGCCGGGCCGCGCCTCCGCCTTGCCGTAGAGGTGGAGCATGAGGTCGGGTTCAGCGGCCAGCGAAGGCGCTTTCAGCACCTCCTCGCCGATCAGGTTTTCCATGACGCAGTCGGTATGGCGGCGCGCGCTGCCGAGCGGCAGACCGGCCACCGCGCGGATGTGCATGTCGAACTGCGATACTGCACAGGCGGCCTCGGTCCAGTGACCGGAATTGTGCACGCGCGGGGCTATCTCGTTGACCACCAGCCCATCTCGCGCATCGAAAAGCTCGACGCCCAGCACGCCGACATAGTCGAGCTCTTGCAGTATCGTGGTCGCGTACGCCTGCGCGGCAATCGCCGTATCGCTCGATATCGAGGCAGGCACGCTCGACCGGCGAAGGATGCCGTCTTCGTGGACGTTTTCGGCGGGGTCGTAACAGGTGCAGTTGCCGGCGCGGTCACGTGCGGCGATGACCGAGATCTCGCGCTCGAACCGCACGAAGCCTTCCAGCACAAGCGGGACGCCGCCCATCTCTTCATACGCGCCGAACGCAGCCTCCGGCGCGGCGTCGCGGAAAAGGCGCTGGCCCTTGCCGTCGTAGCCCATGCGCCTGGTCTTCAGGATGCCGTTGCCGCCGAACTCCGCCAGCGCGGCGACGAGGTCGCGGTCGGAATCGACTTCCCTGAACGGCGCCGTCGGCAGGCCGATGGAATTGAGGAAGCGCTTTTCGACGATGCGATCCTGGCTCACCGCGAGAGCGCGAGGCGGCGGGTAGACGGACACGTCGTGCTGCAGACGCTGCGCGGCATCGACCGGCACGTTCTCGAATTCGTAGGTGACGACGTCGCAGGCGGCGGCGAGTTCGGCCAGCGCATGCGCATCGTCGTAAGGCGCCGCGATGTGCCGGTTGGCCACCTGCGCAGCCGGGCAGCCTTGCTGCGGCTCCAGGATGACGACGCGGTAGGACAGCCGGGCGGCAGCCATGGCCAGCATGCGGCCGAGCTGGCCGCCACCGATGATGCCGATCGTCGAGTTGGCCGGCAGCGCCGTCATGCGTCGCGGTCTGGCACTTCGGCTACGGCTTCGCTCTGCTTCGCGCGCCAGGCGTCGAGCCTTTCGGCAAGTGCCGAATCGGACAGCGCCAGCACCGCCGCGGCGAGCAACGCCGCGTTGATCGCGCCGGCCTTGCCGATGGCAAGCGTTCCTACCGGAATTCCGGCCGGCATCTGGACGATGGAATGCAGCGAATCGACGCCCGAGAGGGCCTTCGACTCGACCGGCACGCCGAAGACGGGCAGCGGGGTCAGCGCCGCCGTCATGCCAGGCAGATGCGCCGCGCCGCCCGCGCCCGCGATGATCACCTTGTGGCCTTTGGCGCGGGCGCCCCTGGCGAACCGGTAGAGCCGCTCAGGCGTCCGGTGCGCGGACACGATGAGCTCGTCGTGGGCAACGCCCAGCGCCTCGAGCGTCTCCGCCGCGTGGCGCATCGTAGCCCAGTCCGACTGGCTGCCCATGATGATGGCGACCGATGCGCTCATGCGATGATGTCGGGGATAATCCGGTCTTCCAGCTGGGCGATCTTGTCCTTCAACGCCAGCTTCTTCTTCTTCATGCGCTGCACGGCGAGAGGATCGCAGCCGGTCGCGATCATCGCGTTGATAGCGGTATCGAAGTCGGCATGTTCCTGCTTGAGGCGGGCGAATTCCAGGCGGACGTCGGCCTGTTCCTGTTCAGAGATCACGTTCGGCCGTTCTCTTACTGGCTGGCGCTGACGCGCGGCTGCGACGTTGCCGCGGGCGCTTGCCGCCGGCGGCGAGCGCATACCACATTTCAACTGTTCGAGAAATGCTACCACGCCAAATTCGACAAGCGGGGAAAGTGATGGCACACTGTCATCTGGCTGTCACAGGAGGCAGTTCGGGCGGGAACACGCCTCCTTGTAGCCTAACGAGGAAACAGGAAGGGAGTTTACGCATGTCTCTTGCATCTCACCTTGCGGAACTGCAGCGCAAGCACGGCGAGATTGAACGCGAACTCAACGAAGCCATGACCCATCCGTCCGTGGACGATCTGACGATCGTGACGCTAAAGCGGCGGAAGCTGGCCCTTAAGGACGAAATGTCGAAGTTGAAGGAGCCCACACGCCATTAGGCAGGCTCATCGAGGCGGCGCGGAGCGCAGCCCTGGTTGAATTGGAAACGGGCGGCCTCCCACGGGAGCGCCGCCTTTTTCATGTGCCGCGGACGAATCAGTCGGCGCGGCGGAAGGCACCGAAGAAGGCGACGGCTGCGAGCCCAAGACTGGCGATGAAGTTCCAGCCGGCAAAGGACAGACCGAGAAACCGCCCGGCCGCCTCGTTGCAGGATGGCGGGATGACCGAGTTTATCTGGTCGAGGATGCCCCCGCTTCCGCCGCTTGCCGGCGGCGCGTCGACGACACCGCAGTCGGTCGGTCCCGCCCACCAGGCCCATTCGACGCCCGAATGAAAACCGCCGAGCCATGCGCCGTAGAGCATGAGGAGACCTCCCGCCGCGAGAAGCCCACGCGTCACGACGCCGGGAAGCCGCAGAGCCGCCGAGACAGCGGCGAGCGCCATCAACGGCACGCCGAAATAGTAGGGCGTGCGCTGGCCGAGGCACAGCTTGCAGGGAATGTAGCCGCCGATGTGCTGGAAGCCCAGCGCCGTGCCGACGGTGATCGCCATGCCGGCGACAAGAGCAAGTGCGGTCCAGAGCTGGATGCGACCTGCCGGTGCGGAGAGAGTCATGCGGAAAGCCCCGATCTGCGACGCGCTCTAGAGGACCGCGACGATGGCCGGAAGTGGGCGTGCCGCCGCAGCCGTTCATTTCTGCGCGATCCGCGACCACCGTTGACGCGACCCGGCGCGTTCCTGTAACCCGCTTGTGTCCGCCGGTCTCCGGCTGGCCCCATTGGCGGAATTGGTAGACGCGCTCGACTCAAAATCGAGTTCCGCAAGGAGTGCTGGTTCGATCCCGGCATGGGGCACCATCGGCCTCCGCGGCCAGTGAATTCATTGATCAATTGCGCAGGTTCTGTCGCGCTTTCCGGAAGCGTTTTCCGGTGATCCGGTGGAACATCCTCGCCCCGGCTAAAGACACACAGCTTCTCCGTTCTCTATCACCGCCATGGCATGCGGCTGATGACGACCGGCTTTTCGCCGTAGCGCTGGCTCGAATTCCAGGACGGCAGCGGCGTTGCCGCACCTGGCTATGCCGGAACCAATCTTCTCGCCGCCGATTGCCGCAACAGCGTGCCGCCCGACAAGGAGGAAGTCTAATGGTCATGTGTCGGTACGAACTGGATGAGCCGAGTGCCGATGGCCGGCTCAAAGCTGCCTGGCGATCGCTCCTGGCCGCAGGCCTCGTCGTTCTGATGTGCGCAGGCATAGCGGCCGCTCAGAGCTGGGAGGAGTATGTCGACCCAGAATACGGTCACAGCTTCCAAATTCCCGGCGATCAGTTCCAGGAAGTGAGCAACGAAGATGGGCGGTTGATTTTCGAGGACGTGTCAGGCGACGCGCGCATCGCTGCCTATCAAGGAGAAATCCCAGTTGGGACCGGGCTGGCGAAGATTGAGGAGTTGGTGGCGTCGGCCGACTGGATCCGGAACATAACCTATCGGGCGGGAGGAAACAGTTGGTTCGTCCTATCCGGCCACTACCTTCGCGACCGGGAAGATGCCGATCCGACGATCTTCTACTTCAAAGCGATGCTGAACGCTGAGCGGACACGCTACTCAGCGATCGAGATAAGTTACCCACGGAGCCGAAAAGCCGAATTCGATCCCGTCGTAACGAGGATCGAAAAGAGCCTTCGGGCGCCGAGGTAAACTGCTGCACGACCGGCATGCCTTCAGTCGAGCGCCCGCGAGAGATTGATCGCGCTGACTATGATCCAGGTGACGATGGCAGCGGCGAGCACCAAGGTCAGCATCAGCATGCCCGGCGTTCTGTTGTGCTCGATACGCTTCGGCAAAGCCCACCCACAATGGGGGCAACGCGCAGCCTCCGCCGTGATGCTCTTCCCGCAGGATGGGCAAGGTCTTCGCACTGAGGGGTGCCCTGTTCAGGATTCCGGAGACGCGGCGGGGTTGAGGTAAGGCCGCATCCGGCCAGTCTTGCGGTGCGACCGAAACTGGCCGTCGGCGCCCTCTTTGCGGGCGCTACCGCGACCCGGCAATAGGGGCTTAAGGCCTAGCGAAGCCTGGCCGCGTTCGGTCTTCAGTGCGTTAAGGTCTCGAGATGTAGCGTGGCTTCCTCTCGCACGATCGCTCGGAGCCATTCGCTCAATCCGATATTTTCCGGACGCTGGACTTTTACACTGGCAGCACGAAGCAGGGTCATCTCGACGACATCGTCCGCGTCTTGCTCGGAAAGCTGGAACTCGCCTCGCGCTAGTTCCCGCAATTCGGGAATCAGCGCTTCCATCTCTGCTATTTCTACCGAGGGAAGCTCCACGTTTGGTCTCCAATCTCGCCGCGGCGCACCGGGTGAGAATATTGGAGCTAGTGCTTGTGTTCCGCTGTACGGGCCAATGCCATTGTCCTAGGGCTAAAGTCCTAGTTTGCCCGGGCCTCTGAAATTCGCGCCAGGGCGCTGTCGATCTTCTTGCCCTTTTCCGGTAGTTGGCAGGTCGTGCGAGGCTGCGGGACAAGGCGCAAAAGACTGGCAGGCTTGCACCATCGTCTTGTAAGTCTGTGACCTCGGTGATCGTGCGTTTTCGGCACGGGGCACCATCGTCCTTCCGGAGGCGCGACATTGCTGCTGCCGCGTGGCGATACCTACGCCGATCTCTATCGCGACTTTCGCTGGCGCGTACCGCAGCGGTTCAACATCGGCACGGCGATCTCCGACGCCTGGGCATCGCGCGAGCCAGACCGTACGGCGCTCATCCTGCACCGGTCGGAGGGAGAGCCGCTGTCGCTCAGCTACGGCGAGTTCGCGCGTCGCTCCAGCGCCTTCGCATCCGGCCTCGCGCGCAACGGCGTCCGCCGTGGAGACCGCGTCGCACTGCTCCTGCCGCAGGGCTTCGAGGTGGCAATCGCCCATGCGGCGATCTACAAGCTCGGCGCGATCGCGGTCCCCCTGGCGCTGCTGTTCGGCGTCGAGGCGCTCGAATACCGGCTGCACGCCGCCGGCGTTCGTGCCGTGGTGACGAATGCGTCGGGTTTGGAAAAGCTGAAGCGCATCGAAGCGCGGCTGCCGGAACTCGAAGCAATCGTCTGCACCGACGGCGCCGACGCAGGTGCCCTCGCCTTTGGCGAATTGTCGTCGCGGCCCGACCCCGACTTTGCGCCGGCCGACACGCTGACCGACGATCCCGCGCTGATGATCTTCACTTCTGGCACCACCGGTCCTCCGAAGGGCGCCCTGCATGGCCATCGCGTTCTGATCGGACACGTGCCGGGCGTGCAGATGCCGCACGAGTTCCTGCCGCTGCCCGGCGACATCCTTTGGACGCCCGCGGACTGGGCGTGGGCCGGCGGCCTTCTCAACGTGCTGCTGCCCGGACTCCTGCTCGGCGTTCCGGTCGTAGCCAGCGCCGGCGAGAAGTTCGATCCCGAGGCCGCGCTCGGCATCGTCGAGCGCCACGGCGTGCGCAATGCCTTCATCCCGCCGACCGCCCTGCGGATGTTGCGCGCGGTCGCCGGCATTCGTGACAGGTTCCGTCTCGATCTGCGCACCGTGGGGTCGGGTGGCGAAGCCCTCGGTCGCGAGACGCTGGAGTGGGGTACCGCGGAACTGGGCCTCACCATCAACGAGTTTTACGGGCAGACCGAGTGCAACCTTGTGCTCGCCTCCTGCGCGGCGCTCGGCGTCAGCCGTGCCGGCGCGATCGGCCTCCCGGTGCCCGGTCATCGCGTCGCGGTGATCGACGACGCCGGCCGCGAGCTGCCTGCCGGCGAGACCGGCCAGATCGCGATCGCCCGCCCCGACCCGGTGATGTTCCTTCAATACTGGAACAACCCGGAAGCGACTAAGAAGAAGTTCGTCGGCGACTGGATGACCACAGGCGACCAGGGCACGGCCGACGACGACGGCTACGTCTTCTTTTTCGGCCGCGACGACGACGTCATCACGTCGTCGGGCTATCGCATAGGCCCGGGCGAGATCGAGGATTGCCTGACCGGACATCCCGCCGTTTCGCTTGCCGCAGCCGTCGGCAAGCCGGATTCGCTGCGCACTGAAATCGTCAAGGCCTATGTCGTGCTGCGCGAAGGCTACGAGGGCAGCGACGCGCTGTCGGCGGAAATACGCGACTGGGTCCGTACCCGTCTGTCGGCTCACGAATATCCGCGCGAAGTGGAATTCGTCGGGTCGATGCCGCTGACCACGACGGGCAAGGTCATCCGCCGCATCTTTCGCGACCGGGCGAAGGCCGAGGCGAACGAAGCCTGAGCTAGAGCGCCTCGCGGACCAGCTTGGAACGGAAGATCGTACGGTAGATCCACGGGATCTCGACGTCCGAGGTGAGCCGCACGGCCTGCGCCCGGTAGCTCTCGAACACCGCCTTCAGCTTGCGATACAGACCGCGGTCGAGCGCGATCATCCCGTTCTCGCTGTCGTGGATGAAACTGCGATTGTTGAAGTTCACCGACGACACCGACACGAACTCGCCGTCGATCAGCAGGAGCTTCGCGTGAAGCAGCAGGTCGGGCACCTTGAATTCGTAGACCGCGATGCGATCCGCATATTTCTGCACGAACTGCTCGTTCAGCTCGGTCAGGAACGTGCCGCCGAGGTCGCCCTTGAGGTCGATGCGCCCGACGATGGTGATCTTCACGCCGCGGTCGATCGCACGCTCCAGTGCGGCGGCAATGTCCGGCGTCAGATTGAGGTAGGGATTGACGAACTCGATGGTGGTGCGTGCCGCATCCAGCAGCTCGACATACTGGCGTTCCAGCGCGCGCCCGTCCGAGTAGGGTATGGAGATGAAATGGCGCATGCGGCCGGTCAGCGGACCGGAGTAACCCTTCTCGGTCAGGGTGTAGGGCCGTGAGACGCTGGTCTCGGTATCACGGTGCCACAGGGTCGATAGTTGCGCCATCATCTCGCGCACGACGCGGTCGTCGTGGAAGGCCATCTCGAAGTCGTTGTAGCTCGAATAGTAGTGCAGGCTCAGGCCGGCCTTGCCCGGCTCGTACTGATAGAGGCCCTTGTAGCCCGTCAGGTCGACCGGCTTGTCGAACAGGAACCCGTCGTGGATGTTGCGGCCGCCGATGATGGCGGTCGAACGGCCCGGCGTCGGCGACAGGGCGCCGAGCATCTTAACGTGATGGGTGCGGTACAGATTGTAGAGCCGCTGTTCCGGACGCGCTCCCGCCGGCGGCGTCCACTCGAACTGCTGCAGCGAAATGTTCGGATAGTCGGCGACCAGCTGCTCCATCAGCGCCTTGTCCTTCGGACGCGCCAGGATCGCGGTGGTGACCATGCGGATTTTCGTGCCGCGCGCCGCGTGCCAGCGCAGCAGGCGTTCCATGACCCTGCCGGAGAAGTCCGCCTTCAGGTCGAGGTAGGAGACGTAGATCAGCGACAGCTTCGGCGCGTTGGAAAAGTCGAGCGGCCATTCGGGGTTTGCCTGGTCGAATGCGGCGCGCGGCAGCTCCTTGCCCATCAGCGCCTTCACCTTGGCGTTGAAGCCAGCCCGCTCGTCGTCGAGGAGCACGGGGCTGCCGACGTTCATCGCGCAGGTCTGCGACAGCCAGCGGCTGCGCCAGAAGGCGCGCTCGAGCGCGGTGGCGCGCGACAATTCGGGCTCGCCGCATATCTCGAAGCGGCTGTCGATCTCCGCCAGGGCGGGATCCGAGGTTTCTTCCCGCAGCATCGTCAGTCGCGTGGAGAAACTGCCGGCGTCGGTCTTGTAGACGAAGTCGCAGCGCGTCAGCGCCACATCCGGCTCGATCGTCACCTTGCCGCGGGAGCCGCCGACGGCGACCGCGATGGTGCTGCCGGCGGCGTAGTCGCCGCTGCTCGGCTGGCTGACTCGCAGCGTGCCGTTGCATGTGCCGGCCAGGGTCGCCGGCATTTTCTCCACCGCTTCAAGGTCGATGAGAACTTTCAACGCCTGAAGCCCGGAGAAGTAGAATGTCCGCGGCGACGGATCCGCGCTCCCCTTGCCGAGGTAGAGCGTGTGGCGAGCCGTGCGCCATGGTCTTGTAAAGTGTCGAATGTCGCCCCTGCCACCTGCCGAAGCGGGCAGTGCCGGCAGCGGCTTCGCCAGCTGGCCGGCGAGCGCGTCGACCGCGCGGTAGTCCTGCTGAAAGCCGAGATTGAGGACGTCGTTGTGAGTCTTGCCGCGGATGCCGATCCCCACCGCCTGCTCCATGGCGTTGAGGCGGCTATGGGCGAGCAGCGCGATGAACTGGCGCTCATATTCGCGACCAACCGCGTCCATCCCGCCCGCATCAGCGGCCGGCGCGTATCCGCTCGCGGTGCGCTCCTCGGTGACGCAGGAGAAGTCGCCGCCCGTGTCCGCGCAAGAGTTGAGGACGTCGAGGCTATGCGTGCAGCCCGATAGGACGAGCAAGGTCAGCGCAGCGGCGACGCGCCTCACGACGAGTCCCCGGCCCCTGACCATGGCGACCGCATGGCCGAACCTTCCGATGCCGTAAGACGAAGCCATCCCCTACCGACTGCTGCCCCACCCACAACGCGACCCGACCTTCGAGAGATAGCCCAGGCGGCCCACAACTGCAAAGATGCGCGAAGGTTGCGGTTCACAGGAACAACGCGGATTACCGGCCTTGCTGCGTGGCGATAAAGGCACACAGCTACCGGATTCGAGCCGCCTGGCACAATGGACACCTCTAGGGCGACCCTCTAGGCACAGTGGCCAGGCACCGCGCCAGGCCCGATTGCCAAGCGGGAGCGCGCGCACGAAGATGCCTGACGAGACTTCAGGGAGCAAGACGATGATCGAGGTTGGGCATTTCATCGGCGGCAAGCGCGTCGCCGGCAAAAGCGGCCGCACGGCCGAGATCTTCCAGCCTATGGATGGCAGCGTGCGTGGCAAGGTCGCGCTGGCATCGAAGGCCGAGCTTCGCGCGGCGGTCGAGAACGCCAAGGCAGCGCAGCCAGCGTGGGGGGCGACGAATCCGCAGCGCCGCGTTCGCGTGCTGATGAAGTTCCTCGAACTCGTCGCCAGGGAATATGACGAACTCGCCGAAACGCTGGCGCGCGAGCACGGCAAGACCATCGCCGACGCCAAGGGCGACATCCAGCGCGGCCTCGAGGTCATCGAGGTGTGCATCGGCGCGCCGCACATGATGAAGGGCGAATTCACCGATGCCGCCGGCCCCGGCATCGACGTCTATTCAATGCGTCAGCCGCTCGGCGTGGTCGCGGGCATCACGCCGTTCAACTTCCCGGCCATGATCCCGCTGTGGAAGATCGGGCCTGCTCTTGCCTGCGGCAACGCCTTCATCCTGAAGCCGTCCGAGCGCGACCCATCCGTGCCGATGCGCATCGCCGAGCTGTTCCTCGAGGCGGGGCTTCCCGCCGGCGTGCTCAACGTCGTCAATGGCGACAAGGAGGCGGTCGATGCCATCCTCGACGATCCGGACATCAAGGCAGTGGGCTTTGTCGGTTCGACGCCGATCGCGCAGTACATCTACAGCCGCGCCACGGCCAACGGCAAACGCGCCCAGTGCTTCGGCGGCGCCAAGAACCACATGATCATCATGCCGGACGCCGACATGGACCAGACCGTGGATGCGCTGATCGGCGCCGGGTACGGATCCGCCGGCGAGCGCTGCATGGCGGTATCGGTCGCGGTCCCCGTCGGCAAGGAAACCGCCGACCGCCTCATCGAGCGGCTGGTCCCGCGCGTCGAGAGCCTGAAGGTCGGGCCCTCGACCGACAGCGGCGCCGACTTCGGCCCGCTGGTGACCAAGGCTGCGCTGGAGCGGGTGAAGGGCTATGTCGACACCGGCGTGAACGAAGGCGCCAAGCTCGTCGTCGACGGCCGCGGCTTCAAGATGCAGGGCTACGAGGACGGCTACTACATGGGCGGCTGCCTGTTCGACGACGTGAAGCCGGATATGAAGATCTACAAGGAAGAGATCTTCGGGCCGGTGCTGTCGGTCGTGCGAGCCGCCAACTACGAGGAGGCCCTGCGCCTGCCGAACGAGCACGAATACGGCAACGGCGTCGCCATCTTCACGCGCGACGGCGATGCAGCTCGCGACTTCGCCGCCCGCGTGCAGGTCGGCATGGTCGGCGTCAACGTGCCGATCCCGGTCCCGATCGCGTACTACACGTTTGGCGGCTGGAAAGGCTCGGGTTTCGGCGACCTCAACCAGCACGGCGCCGACGCGTTCCGGTTCTACACCAAGACCAAGACGGTCACCTCGCGCTGGCCATCCGGCATCAAGGACGGTGCCGAATTCGTCATACCGACGATGAATTGAGAAGAACGCGATCTTGCTGTTGAGAGGCCGGCGGCGACGCCGGCCTTTTTCGTTCCACAGGCGCCTGTTTCAAAGCGTCAAAGAAACGTGATGGAACGTCGAAAGCCCGGAAATCCTTCATTCCCCGACAGTCAAGGGAACAGTTCTTGGACCCTCAAAGGATCGAGCAGCAGCACTGAGGCGGGGCCAGAGGCCGCGCACGCTGTGTCGCGGCCAAAGGAGACGGCGATGAAGAAGATCGTTATGGTGCTTGCCGCATTCGCTTCGCTCGGTGGCGGGGCTCTTGTGGCTACTGCTGAAACTGCAATGCAGGGGCCCGCCACTACGGCAGCGCCCGGAACCGTTTGCGGCGTTCGCAACGACATGGTGAAGGCGCTTCACGAGCAGTTCCGCGAAGAGCCGCAGGCTATGGGCATCGTTGACAAGGAAGCAGTCATCGAGGTGTTCGTCTCGCATACCGGCACGTGGACGATCCTCGCGACCGGCACCGATGGAAACTCCTGCCTGGTCGCATCCGGCGAGGGCTGGGACAGCCAGAAGATGATCATCGGCGTCGACGCCTAGCGCGGGCCCCGGAAACCGAAACAGCGCCCGAATCGGTCAATGCACCCCTGCGACGTGGTCGAATGGCGGGGGTGCCTTGGTGCCGTCGACGAAGAGTGAGGCCGTCGCCGCCAGCACTTCGTCGGGCCGCTCCGCGGCAAGCCTGAGTGCACCCACGTTCTCGTCAAGTTGTTCGGGCCGAGTGGCGCCGAACAGCACAGTGGCGAGGTTTGGATTGAGCAAACAGAAGGCCATCGCCAATTGGGTCGGCGTTGCGCCGATCTTCCGCGCTGCCTCGGCGAGCAATTGCGCCTTCTCGCGAATCTGCGGCCGTATGCCGCCTGAATCGCGGCAGATGTTGCGATCGGTAAACCATGTTCCCTTCGCGCGGTCCGACTCGTGGAAACGCTCGCGCACGACATGCCCGGCAAGGATACCGCCTTCAAGCGTGTTTGCCGCCTGCAGCTTGATGCCGGTCCGCGCGAACATGTCGGCGAACTCCTGCGATTCCACGACGCCGCGACGCGAGACGCTGTACTGCAGCTGAAGCATCTGCGGCATCGGTCCGTTGCACGCCTTCAGGCCCGCGATAACCTGATCCAGCAGATCTGGCGTCCAGTTGTGGAAGCCGAGCCGCTTCGCCAGACCGGAGCTTACGAGATCCGCCATGGATTCCGCTGCCTCGGACATGGTTTCGGCCGCTGGCGGTCGCGCGCAGATGACGAAATCGGTGTAGGTGATGCCCAGGCGGGAAAGCGACTCCTTCAGGAGGACATCGCGCCTCTCGGCCGAGTTCGTGAATACCTTGATGGCTACCTGGTAGGCATCCCTGCGCACGCCGAGATGCCGCATCACTGCACCGAACCGCTCTTCGTTGCTGATATCGTGGTCCCAGTAGTCTCCAACGTCGAAGAAGCTGATGCCCAGGTCGAGAGCACGCTTGATCAACGCTACGCTGTCGTCGAAGGACAACCGCGGGAAAATATGCCAGGAACCGAGCGACAGCTTGGAAACCTTGCCGCCGTCAGAGAAGGTCGCGTATTCCATCGAATTGCCTTTTCTAATTGGGTGCGGAACGTAGAGAGCGCGCCAGGAACGAGCCCATGCGGGTGCTCGGGGAAGCGCTGAACACCTCCCGGGTAGGACCTTCGAGGACCACCTTGCCGTTCTCCATGAAGACGATCCGCGAGGCGACTTCGCGCGCGAACGAGACCTCGTGGGTTACGATGACCATCGTCGTGCCGGTTGCGGCGACCTGACGGATCACCTCCAGAACCTCGCCGACCAATTCGGGATCGAGCGCGCTCGTCGGCTCGTCGAACAGGATGATTTCCGGCTCATTGGCGAGGGCGCGCGCGATGGCGGCGCGCTGCTGCTGGCCTCCCGAGAGCTGGCGCGGGTAGGCGGAAACCTTATCCGACAGCTTCACGCGCTGGAGCAGTTCGAGCGCCTTTGCCCTCGCCGCTGCCGGAGATGCACCTTTGACGCGGATCGGCCCCTCGACGATGTTTTCCAGCACGGTGAAATGCTGAAACAGGTTGAACTGCTGAAACACCATGCCGATGCGCGATCGCTGACGGGCAATTCGTCGTTCGGGAAGCGGTACCAGCCTGTCGGCCCGCTTCTCCACGCCCAAGAGCTCGCCGCGGAGCGAGATCGTTCCGCTGTCCACCGCCTCGAGCTGGTGGACGCAGCGTATCAGCGTCGATTTTCCAGAACCGGACGGTCCGAGAACGGCGATGACCTCGCCCTCCGCAACCTCCAGACTCACGTCGTCGAGCGCCACCAGGCTGCCGAAGCGCTTGGTCACATTGCGGATGGAGAGCAGCGCGGAACTCACGCCGGTTCCGCCGCGATCGTGGAGGGCCTGTGGCCCCGGTTGTAGTACCGCTCGAGCCAGTATTGACCGACGCTCAGGAGGCTGACGAGAATGAGGTACCAGATCGTCGCGACAAGGAGCAGCGGAACGACCTGCATCGTCCGGCTGTAAATGGCTTGCGCGGAATGCAGCAGGTCGGTCATCGCGATGACGCTGACCAGCGATGTGGCCTTCAGCGCCGCGATGGTCTGGCTGCCGAGCGGAGGAATGATGAACCGCATCGATTGCGGCAGGACGATGCGGAAGAAGACCTGATCGTTGCGCAGCCCTATCGCCTTTGCGGCTTCGGTCTGGCCGCGGTCGACGGAGAGAATGCCGGCGCGGATGATCTCCGCCATGTAAGCAGCCTCGCAGAGGCCAAGCCCCAGAACGGCGGCAGTCCAGGTGGTGATGAGCGCGTTGGTGTCGACGTCGAAGAGTACGGGCCCGAACGGAATGCTGAGGGACATTCGCGGGATGATGTAGGCCAGGTTGAACCAGAAGATCAGCTGAACCAGAGCCGGTACCGCGCGAAACACGTAGGTGAACAGCCACGAGGCCCCTGAAAGCAGGGGGAAGGAGCTGAGGCGCCCCACGGCCACGATGGCTCCGAGTACCGAACCGACGAGCATGACCACGGCAGTGAGGGCCAGCGTCGTGCCGAGACCGCGCAGAATCGAGCGGGCGGTCATGTAGCTTGCCACGACCTCCCACTCGAATCGGGGATTGGTTGCCGCCAGATAGACGACGGAAAGCCCCGCGACCGCCACGAAGACGGACACCAAGTTGCGCAGCAGCGGATGACGATGTCGCACCCGCTGCAGGTTTTCGGTCGCTTGCGGCAAAGCGAAAGTTCCTAGTTGGCCTTCGTCATGGGGTTCAGCTGCATCTTCTCGACCCTCAACCCGGTGAGATTGTATTTCTCCATGATGCGGTCGTAGACGCCGTCAGCCTGGAGCTTCTGCATCGCCTCCAGTACGACTTCAGAAAGAGGCTCGCCCTTCTTCAGCACCACCCCGGAGAACTGGCCGACACCGAATATGTCGGATTCCGCCATGAACGCCTTCAGGCGATCGCCGCGGACGCTGGCGGCGTAGGCCGCTGCCGCCGATGTCATCAGCACCGCATCGGCGCGCCCGGCCTCAAGCGCGAGGATCATGGCATTCTGGTCGCTGTAACCCGCCACTTCCTGTTCCGGTTTGCCAGCGGCAGCGCAGGCCTTGGTGAGCGCTTCCATGTTGCGTTCGGCGGGAATGCTTCCGGACACGATGCCGAACTTCACGCCGCAGAATTCCAGGACGTCGTTGCGGGTTTCTTCGGCGCGATAGAGAAAGCCCGGGGAGGTCTTGGTCCACGGGATGACGTCGAGTTCCTTTTCGACCTCCGCGGTGTCGATGATCGGGCCCATCGCGAAATTGTAGCGGCCGCTCTGCACGCCGACACGGGCGGCAGCAGTATTGGCGATTACCGACTGCTCTGTCGGCAGGCCGAGAACCTGTCCGATCGCCGCCGCCAGCTCGACGCCGGCGCCGGTCACGCCCGATTCCTGCGGAATGGTGTAGGGCACGTTCGGAAATGCAGCATTCACGACCTTTCCAGTCGCGGACACGGCCTGCGGCACCTTGGCCTGGATCGCGGCATCGACGGCGACGTCCTGTGCGAGCGCAGCCGACGCCGACGCCATCAGGATCGCGGCCGCGCACATGCCGCGCGACATTTTCAAAGCACCCATGCCAGTCTTCCTCCTCCACTTGATCCGGGCCGATGCGGCGCGGATTCCACGATCAATGCGAATGTTCGAGCAGCCTCCTCTTCGCTGCAGCGAACTCTGCGGGCTCAAGGTGGCCCGAGTCTGCAAGAAGCGAGAGCGCCTGAAGGTCGGCGACAAGGCCGGCTCCTCGTTCTCCAGGCTGAGTTACGGCGCTGCGCGGGGCGGCAGATGCGCTGGCGACACCGCAGCCGCCCATGACGCTGTCCAGTTCCCGGCGCAGGATCTCCAAGACCCCGAACACGCCATCTTCGCCGGATACCGCCAGACCCCACTGCACGGCACGACCGATAAGTACGGCGCGGGCACCGAGAGCGAGCGCCTTGAAGACATCGCGGCCTCGCCGGATTCCGCCATCGACCAGAACCTCAACCTTACCGTCGGCAGCATCGACGACCTCGGGCAGCACGGTCATCGTTCCTGGCAGGCCCTCGAGCTCGACCGACGTGCCGCCGTGGTTCGAGACCACCAGCCCATCGACGCCATTGTCGATGCAAAGCCTCGCATCTTCAGCTGTTTGAATGCCCTTGACGACGATCGGGAGAGTCGTCTGGGATCGGATCCATGCCAGATCCCGCCACGAAAGGGTGGGGTCGAACGCATCGATCAAGGAACCGCGCTCGAACCGGCGCTCCAAGGGAACATCGCTGAAATTCCGCAGCACCCTGCCTGGTTCAAGCGTGCGAGAGTGGCTGACCTCGCTGTCCCAAGAGTAATTGTACAGGCTCAGACGCTCCTTGTTGCTGAGCCGGCCTGAGATGTTGTCGACCGTCAGGACGATGGCCCGGTAGCCGGCCGCGGCCGCGCGCTGGATCAGCGAGGCGGTCAGACCGCGGTCCTTGAGCACGTAGAGCTGAAACCACAGCGGGCCGGCAGCGGCCTCAGAAACCTCCTCGATGCTGAAGTTCGACACCGTGCTCAAGGTCATGATGGTGCCGGCGCGTGCGGCTGCCTTCGCCGTCGCCAGCTCTCCGTCTGCATGGACACGCTGGTGCGAACCGGAAGGCGCGAGGATCACCGGGAACGCGATCTTCGAGCCGAGCACCTCTACGGCAAGATCGCGCGTGCCATGTCCGGCAAGCACGCGCGGCCTAAGCTTCACGGCCTCGAGCGCGGCAAGATTGTTGGTGTTGGTTTGCCAGGTCCGGGCGCCGTCTGCTCCGAAGAGCGTCGCGAAGCCATTCGCGGGCAGGACCTCGCGAGCCCGCGCCTCGTAGTCCAGGACAGTGACGAGCTGCCTCTCAGGTCCGCGGGAAGCGTCATCCGTACTCATGTCGCCTCCACCACAGATCGTCGGCCCGCACTCTCCACGCCAATAGACAGAAGCTTCAGCGCCGTGCCAAATGCACGACTTCGATAGCAGGTATCTGATGCGTGAATAATATACGGCTCGACACGCGGATGTTGACGGGGCTGGAGCTGCTTCTGAGCGAGCGCAACATCTCGAAGGCCGCCAAGAGAGTTGGACTTTCGCAGCCAGCGATGAGCAACACGCTCGCGCGTCTGCGGCGCTACTTCTCCGATCCGCTGCTTGTGTATGGGCCAGGCGGCTTGATTCTCACGCCGCGCGCCGAAAAGATCCTCGAACAGGTCCGTCGTCTCAACGCCGATCTCGACGCTCTCCTTGTGCCGGACAGCTTCGACCCTCAGCTCTCGCGCGAGATTTTCCGCGTCGCAACGAGCGACTACGCGTCCTTCGTGTTGATGCCCGCGATCGTGAAGCGCGTCAGGGAGTCAGCGCCGCGCGTTACGATCATGACTGCCGTCGTGCCCACCGATCTCAACGAACTCGAGGCGCAGCGCTACGACTTGCGCATCGGCTGGCTGCGCTCGCTACCGGCCCATTGGTATCGCCGCACGCTCATCAACGAAGGATTCGTGGTAATGGGGGCTGCGTCGAACGCACGATTTCGCGCAGGGCTGACGGCGGAGAGCTTCTGCGAACTGCGACACGTCGTCATGAATACGGTCCGGCCGCTGACCCTTTCACATCTCGACAGTCTCCTGAATGCGCATGGGCTGACGCGGGACATCGCCCTGTCCGTCGATCATTTCAGCACCATTCCGGCCGTGGTCGCCGAAACCGACCTGATCGCGGTGATACCGACACGCTTGGCGAAGATCTTCCAGCGCTCGGTCGACGTTCTGGTTCAGCCCCTTCCGGTCACGATCGGCGACTACGATACCTCCATGGGTTGGCACCCCCGGAGCCACGAAGATCCTTCGCAGAAATGGCTGCGCGAGGTCATCGGCGATGTCGCGAGCAAATTGAACTAGGCGAGCGAGGCTCTGCGGCCGAGCCTATCGCTGCGCAGCCGCATCAGCAGTCCGCAACGCTCCGAACTGTCACGCGGAATAGTACGGCCTCGCCGTCAGGCTCAAGAACCACGCGATTGCCTTCGGCAATGTCGCAAACCGCGTCCAGCGGTCGCGCCTTATGTGCGCAGCCATTCACGAAAACGAGAAAGGGCCCATTCAACACCAATGTGGAGATCCCGGGAGTTCCGTGGACTGTGAGCCGGCGCTCGGTCGACACACGGGTGAGCTCATGACGATATGCTCCGCGGCGCGTCATGACATTGAGATCGGTCGTCTCGTCGCCGATGCATCGCGCATAGGCCACGGCGTCTCCCGCAAATGAAAGCGGCGGGCTGGAACCGAGGAGCTCATGGCTGTGGTCGTCGATATCGAGCAGCATTCCGTCGCCCTGTAGAACCGCGATTGTCCGATCGATTCCGGGGAAGCCCGAGAACGGTCCCGACCCGGTTACGGTAGCAATCGAGATGCGCCAGTCGAACGCCTCGCCTGCGCCACTCCGTGCCACTTCCCGCGTAGTTCCGAGCCCGTTCCGCCAAGGCATCGCGTGAAACTCGGACGAAGGCACAAAGCGCATGAGACCTCGGTTCCTGTTCAGTTGCCGAGGATTGCCGGCAGTCTGAGACCCTTCTCCCTGGCACAGTCGAGCGCGATGTCGTAGCCGGCGTCGGCGTGGCGCATAACGCCTGTGGCCGGGTCGTTCCACAGCACGCGCTCCAGCCGCTTCGCGGCAGCCGCCGTGCCGTCGGCGACGATCACCATGCCGGCATGCTGCGAAAAACCCATGCCGACGCCGCCGCCGTGATGCAGAGACACCCACGTCGCACCCGACGCGGTGTTGAGGAGCGCGTTGAGCAGCGGCCAGTCTGAAACGGCGTCGGAGCCGTCCTTCATCGCCTCGGTCTCGCGGTTGGGCGAGGCAACGGAGCCTGAATCCAGGTGATCGCGGCCGATGACGACAGGCGCCTCGAGGTCGCCCTTCGCAACCATTTCGTTGAAGGCGAGGCCGAGCCGGTGGCGGTCGCCAAGCCCCACCCAGCAGATGCGGGCCGGGAGGCCCTGGAAGGCAATGCGCTCGCGCGCCATGTCGAGCCAGCGGTGCAGATGCGTGTTGCCGGGCGTCAGCTCCTTCACCTTGGCGTCGGTGCGGTAGATATCTTCCGGGTTGCCGGACAGCGCAGCCCAGCGGAAGGGGCCGACTCCGCGGCAGAACAGCGGGCGGATATAGGCCGGGACGAAGCCGGGGAAGGCGAACGCGTCGGCGAAGCCCTCGTCCAATGCCACCTGGCGGATGTTGTTGCCGTAGTCGAGCGTCGGCACGCCCATTTTCCAGTAAGCGACCATCGCCTCGACATGCTCGCGCATGGAGGCGCGGGCGGCCTGCTCGACCCCCTTCGGATCGCTTTCCCGCGCAGCCTTCCACTCGGCGATCGTCCAGCCCTTGGGCAGGTAGCCGTTGAGCGGGTCGTGGGCCGAGGTCTGGTCGGTCAGCATGTCCGGCCGCACGCCGCGCTTCAGCAGATCGGGCAGGATCTCGGCGGCGTTGCCGAGCAGGCCGACCGACTTCGCCTCGCCGGCCTTCGTCCAGCGTTCGATCTTCTCCAGCGCCTCGTCGATGGTCGCGGCCCTGTCGTCGAGATAGCGGGTGCGCAGGCGAAAATCGATCGAATCCGGATTGCACTCGATCGCGAGGCAGCAGGCGCCGGCCATCACCGCCGCCAGCGGCTGCGCGCCGCCCATGCCGCCGAGCCCTGCCGTCAGGATCCACTTGCCCTTGAGGTTGCCGCCATAGTGCTGGCGGCCGGCCTCCACGAAGGTTTCGTAGGTGCCCTGCACGATGCCCTGCGTGCCGATGTAGCTCCACGAGCCGGCCGTCATCTGGCCGTACATCATGAGACCCTTGCGATCGAGCTCGTTGAAATGCGCCCAGTCGGCCCAGTGCGGCACGAGGTTGGAGTTGGCGATGAGCACGCGTGGCGCGTTCTCGTGCGTGCGGAACACGCCGACCGGCTTTCCGGACTGGACGAGCAGCGTCTCGTCCTCGCCCAGCGTCTTCAGGGTCGCGACGATGCGGTCGAAATCGTCCCACGTGCGTGCCGCGCGACCGATGCCGCCATAGACGACGAGTTCGTTGGGGTTCTCCGCCACCTCGGGGTCGAGATTGTTCATCAGCATGCGCATCGGAGCCTCGGTCGCCCACGATCTCGCGCTGAGTTCCGGGCCATGCGCAGCGCGAACAGTCCGGACGTTGTGCCTCGGGCCATGAATCGGATCAGTCATCGCTTACCTCCGAGTGCGAGCGCGGCGCTCTCGACGCGCTCGAGGATTGCCGTCAGCACCGCGCGCAGCCGTGCCGCCTTTCGTTCGTCATAGGCGAAGGGAGCGTCCTCGCTTTCGAGGTAGGTGCTCTGCGCCAATTCCATCTGGATGGCGTGGACGCCCTGCTGCGGGCGCCCATAGTGCCGCGTCGTCCAGCCGCCGCGGAATCGGCCGTTGAGCACGGACGAATACTGGGCGGCATGCTTCGCCGTGCCCGTGACGACCGCTTCGATCGCCGGGTCGCAGGTCGCGCCGTTGTCGGTGCCGACGTTGAAATCCGGCAACACGCCATCGAACAGGAACGGGCAGACCGAGCGGATCGAATGGCAGTCGTAGACGACGGCGATCCCATGCAGCGCCTTCACCCTATCCACCTCGGCCCGCAGTGCGGCGTGATACGGTGCATGAAAAAGCTCCCGCCGCCGCGCGACCTCCGCTGCGTCCGGCGCACTTTCCCAGATCGGCTGATCGTCGAAGTCGGTGAGCGGGACGAGACCGGTGGTGTTTTGGCCGGGATAGAGGCTTGCGCCGGAGGGATCGCGGTTCGCGTCGATGGCGTATCGGTGGAACGTGGCGCGCACCGTCGTCGCGCCGGCAAGCAGCCCGTCATAGAGGCGGTCGACATGCCAGTCCGTGTCGCGCAGCTTGCGGCCTTCGTGGTTGAGCCGTGCCGCGATGTCCTCCGGCACGTAGGTCCCGACGTGGGGAAAGACGAGGATGACGGGCGAAGTGCCCTGCGTGACGAGGACGGGGTTCATGCCGCCAACCCCGCCAGCACGCCCTCGCCAACGCTCGCATTCAGCGCGCCCGAAGACACCAGCTCTGCTGCCGCTGCGAGATCGTCGGCCATGTAGCGGTCGACCTCCAGCGTCGGCACCCTTTCCCGGATGGTGGCCAGCGCGGACTGCAACTCGCGGGAGGTCTCTAGCGGCGCGCGCATCTCTACCCCTTGCGCGGCGGTAAGCGCTTCGATGCCGATGATGCCGGCCAGATTGTCGGTCATCTGCAGCAGCCGGCGCGCGCCATGGCAGGCCATGGAGACGTGATCCTCCTGGTTGGCAGAGGTGGGCGTCGAATCGACCGATGCCGGATGCGCCATCTGCTTGTTCTCGCTCATCAGAGCGGCGGATGTGACCTCGGCAATCATCATTCCGGAGTTGAGGCCGGGTTTCTTGGCGAGGAACGCGGGCAGCCCGAACGACAGCGCCGGATCGACCAGCAGTGCGATGCGGCGCTGGGCGATGGCTCCGATCTCGCAGACGGCGAGCGCGATCTGGTCAGCGGCGAAGGCGACCGGCTCGGCGTGGAAATTGCCGCCGGAGACGACTGCCCCGTCCGATAGCACCAGCGGGTTGTCGGTGACGGCGTTGGCCTCGATGGTGAGCGTCTGCGCCGCCATGCGCAGGATATCGAGGCAGGCGCCATCGACTTGTGGCTGGCATCGGATGCAGTAGGGGTCCTGCACACGCTCGTCGCCCTCGATATGCGAGTTGCGGATTTCGGAACCGTCGAGCAAACGCCAGAGTGCCGCGGCCGTGTCGATCTGGCCGCGGTGGCCGCGCAGGCGGTGAATTTCCGGATGGAATGGCGCCGAGGAACCCATCGCCGCGTCAGTCGAGAGCGCGCCGGTGATCAGCGCCGCATTGGCGGCCCGGTGGGTGCGGAAAAGCCCGGCGAGCGCCAGCGCAGTCGAGACCTGCGTGCCGTTGATGAGGGCCAGACCCTCCTTGGCCGCCAGGCGGATCGGGTCGAGCCCCGCTTTCGACAGCGCCGCGCGCGCCGGCATCCGCTCGCCCGCGAACCAGGCCTCGCCCTCGCCGATCATGACGGCGGTCATATGCGCCAGCGGCGCAAGGTCGCCCGACGCGCCGACCGAGCCTTTCTCCGGGATGACCGGAACCACCCCGCGCTCCAGCATCGCTTCGATGAGCTCGACGGTCGGGGCCCGTACGCCGGACGCACCGCGGCCAAGCGAGATCAGCTTCAGCACCATGACGAGGCGCACGATCTCCGGCGCGAGCGGCGCACCGATGCCGCAGCAATGCGACAGGATGAGGTTGCGCTGCAGCGTCTCGACATCTTCAGGGGGGATGCGGACGGAAGCGAGCTTTCCGAAGCCGGTGTTGATGCCGTAGACCGCGGCGCCGCCGCCGGCGATCTCGGCGATCCGAGCCGCGGACGCGGCGATCCCGGCGCGAAAATCGTCGTCCAGCCTGGCCACGTCGCCGTCGCGGTAGATGGCCTCGAGCTCGGCTAGCGTTACGGAGCCTGGGCGAAGCGTGAGGCTCATGAAAGGTCTCCGGCGATGCGGCGGTAGAGCGGGTTGAAGCCGATGCGGTAGGCGAGTTCGGCCGGCTCGCCGACGTCCCACACCGCGAGCTCGGCGCGCTTGCCGGCCTCGATCGTGCCGACATCGCCGAGCCCCATCGCCGCGGCGGCGTTACGCGTGACCCCGGCCAGCGCGTCGTCAGGCGTCAGGCGGAACAGAGTGCACGCCATATTCATCGCAAGAAGAAGCGACGTCATGGGCGAGGATCCGGGATTGCAGTCCGTGGCGATGGCGATGCGCGCACCCGCCAGGCGCAGGGCTTGGACCGGCGGCATCTGCTTCTCCCTCAGGAAATAGAACGCGCCGGGGAGCAGCACCGCGACGCTGCCGGCCGCGGCAAGGGCCCGCGCACCATCGTCGTCGAGATATTCGAGGTGGTCGGCCGACAGGGCGCCGAAGGATGCCGCCAGTTTCGCTCCGCCGATAGCGGAAAGCTGCTCGGCATGCAGCTTCACCGGCAGGCCGAGCTTGCGCGCATGCTCGAACACGCGTCGCATCTGCTCGACCGAGAAGGCAATGCCCTCGCAGAACCCGTCGACGGCGTCGATCAGCCCTTCTTCCTTGCCGGCCTCCATGCCAGGCAGCACGACTTCGGCCAGGTAAGCGTCGGCACGCCCTTTGTACTCCACGGGCACCGCATGCGCGGCAAGATAGCTGGTACGCACCCGAACCGGCCGCAAGCCGGCGAGACGCCGTGCCGCGCGCAGCATCTTCAGCTCGTCCTCGACGTTCAGCCCGTAGCCGGACTTGATCTCGACCGTGGCCACGCCTTCGGCAATCAGCGCGTCGAGCCGCGGCAGCGCCTGGTTGACCAGTTCGTTCTCAGACAGGCGGCGCGTCGCCGCGACGGTCGAGACGATGCCGCCACCGGCCCGCGCGATCTCTTCGTAGGTGGCGCCCTGCAGACGCATCTCGAACTCGCGCGCCCGGTTGCCGCCATGGACGAGGTGGGTGTGACAGTCGATCAGCGCCGGCGTGACGAGACGGCCCTGCAGGTCGGTGATTTCGGCGTTGCTGCGGAGTACGTCGGGCATGTCGGCTTGGGCGCCGGCATAGACGATGCGGCCGGCTTCGGCAGCGATCGCGCCGCGCTCCACCATGCCCAGCCCGGACGGCGCGTGCGCGAGCGTGGCAAGCCGAGCATTCACCCAGATCGTCCTCACCGAGGTCGAGCCGCTCCTATCCATCCCGCGCCTCCCGTCGACAAACATGTATAGACATATTACAACCGATGACAAGGGCATGTTGCGGCCCACCCGGCCATGACACAATCGCTCCGATGGAGAGGCAGATGGTGCAGCGGATTTTTGCGCGGTCCGCGTGGATCGCCGGCGGATGGGCGTCATCTGTCAGGCTGACGCTTCATCGCGGCCTGATCGTTTCGGTCGAGACCGACGTACAGCCGGAACCGGGGGACGACCGCCACGATCTTGTTGTCCCAGCAATGCCGAATCTCCACAGCCACGCCTTTCAGCGCGCCATGGCGGGACTGGCGGAGGTCCGTGGCCCTCGTGACGACAGTTTCTGGTCATGGCGCACGACGATGTACCGCTTCGCTCTGTCGATGACGCCGGAGCAGGTCGAGGCCGTGGCGGCCCAGGTCTACATGGAAATGCTCGAGGCCGGCTTCGGCCGCGTCGGCGAGTTCCACTACCTGCATCACGATCGCGACGGCACGCCGTACTCCGACGTGGCCGAGATGGCCGTCCGTATCGCCGCTGCGGCCGGACAGGCCGGCATCTCCCTCACCTTGCTTCCGGTTTTCTACGCCCATTCCGGCTTCGGAGGCGCGGCGCCGACCGAAGGCCAGCGCCGGTTCGTCAATACGCTCGATACCTTTGCGAGGCTGACAGAGCGGTGTCGCGAGATCGTCGCCAGCATCCCGGGCGCCGTCGTGGGCGTCGCACCCCACAGCCTGCGTGCGGCGACGCCGCCTCAACTGGCAAAGGTGGTGGACCTTTCGGGCGAAGGGCCAGTTCACATTCATATCGCCGAGCAGGTCAGGGAAGTGGACGACTGCATCGCCTGGTCGGGTGCGCGTCCGGTCGAGTGGCTGCTCGACAATGCCCCGGTCGATACGTGCTGGTGCCTCGTGCACGCCACGCAAATGACCGCGCGCGAAACGGCGCGGATGGCGCGCACCGGCGCCGTCGCCGGACTTTGCCCGATCACCGAGTCCAATCTCGGCGATGGCATCTTCAAACTGCCGAGTTTCATGCGGGCCGGGGGCCGGTTTGGCGTAGGCACCGATTCCAACGTGCTCGTCTCGGTCGCAGATGAGCTGAGAACGCTGGAATATTCGCAGCGGCTGGTACACCGCGCCCGCAACGTCGCCGCAACACCAGGGGGCTCAACCGGCGCAGCGCTGTTCGCCGGCGCCCTCGCCGGCGGATCACAGGCGCTGGGCCATACCGCCGGCCTGCGGGCTGGCGATCCAGCCGATCTCGTTTCGCTAGATACTTCCGCTGTGCCTTACCTCGATGCGGCGCAGGCGCTCGACCACTGGATCTTTGCCGGAGGCGTCAGGCCGAAGGTCGTTTGGGCGCGCGGCAGCCGCGTGGTCGAGGATGGTCGCCACATTCATCGCGAGGCGATCGCCGCGCGGTTCGGCAGCGTCATGCGCTCGCTTCTGGCGGCCTGACCGGCGTGCAACATTGGCTGTCGAATCGCCATAGTCGACGGGTTCGGCGGCATTCGGGAGCGCGGCTGAGGCGATGGTAGCGAGCACTGAAACGACCCTCCACCAGCGCATTCTCTCGTACATCCAGGCCCGCATCGTCACCGGCGCCTGGCCGCCGGGCCATCGACTGCCGTTCGAGGTGGATCTGGCGCGGGAGTATGGTTGTTCCCGCATGACGGTGAACAAGGTGATGACCGAGCTCGCCAAGTCCGGGTTGGTGGAGCGGCGGCGGAAGGGCGGCACCTTCGTGTCGCAGCCGCGCGCGCAAGCCGCGATCCTTGAGATTCATGACATTGCGGAAGAGGTCGGCCAAACGGGCCTGCCCTATACCTACCGCCTGGTAAGCGCCGCCGCCCGGCACGCGGCCGCCGAAGACAGGAGACGCCTCGACATCGGAAGCGGCGGCAAGGTGCTGGCGTTGGCCTGCTTACACCACGCCGGGGCGGCCCCGTTTTGCGTCGAGGATCGCCTGATCAACCTCACGGCAGTGCCCGAGGCGGAGACAGCGGACTTCAGCGGCACCGCCCCCGGACCCTGGCTTCTCGCACGTGTGCCGTGGCTAACCGCCGAGCATCGCATCTACGCGGAAGACGCTGATCCGGCGACGGCCGATACGCTTCAAATTGCGACGGGGACTGCGTGTCTCGTCGTGGAGCGGCGGACGTGGAACCAGGAGGCGCAGGTGACGCATGCGCGTTTCATCTATCCCGGCAAGCGGCACTCGCTCGTCGCCTCGTTCGCGCCGGGCACCTAGACGGTCATGCAGATCAGACGGCGGGTCGGATCGCGTCGCCCCGTGCGGCCTCGACGCCCTGCGGGAAGCCGCTGCGGTCGCTGAAATCCTTCCCCGGACCGCGCGGCCGCGCATGGGTCGCGGTGTTGCCCTTCGCGCTCGCCAGGTCGACGAGCGTGATCGCGGCGACGGCCGCAAGCGCGAGACCGACATTCTGCTTTTTCGGATTGTCGCTGCGGTAGGCGGCGAACAGCGTGCCGAGGTCGATGACGTCGCCTGCGACACGGCTCCATAGGCCGAGCGACTTCTCTGTCGACAGCGAGCTCATGCCGGCCGCGATCTCGCGCACGCCGAAGGCACGAACCAGACCTTCCTTGCCCTGCATGCCCAGCATCCGGGTTATGGCATGCGGGGCGACCAGTTCGGCGACACCGAGTGCCATGCTGAACCAGCCGAGCGCGCGCGCCATGTCGTCGGCGACCGGCCTGACGCTTGGACCCGACTTGATCACCTTTGGATTGCCCGAGCTCCGAGCCCGGTCCGCAAGTTGTGTGAGGATACTCATCGGATGGCCTTTCAGGGGGTGAGCACGACCTTGATGCAGCTGTCCTGCTTGTCGCGGAAAATGCGGTACAGGTCCGGGCCTTCGGCAAGGTCTGCCTTGTGGGTGATGACGAAGGAGGGATCGATCTTCTTGTCCTCGATCAGCCTCAGCAGGTCGTCCGTCCACCTGTTGACGTGCGTCTGGCCGGTGCGAATCGTCAGGCCCTTGTTCATGATCAGCCCGAATGGGATCTTGTCGACGAGGCCGCTGTACACGCCGGGGATGGAGAGAATGCCGCCGCCCTGGCAGACATAGATCATCTCGCGCAGAACATGCGGGCGGTCGCTTTCCAGCATCCCCATCTGTTTGACGCGATCGAGGATCGTGTCGGGCTGCCCGAAGCCGACATGCGACTCCATGCCGACAGCGTCGATGCATTTCTCGGGACCATTGCCACCGGTGAGGTCGTCGAGACGCTCGATCACGCTTTCGCGCGAGAAGTCGATGGTGATGGCGCCGCCGGCCGCCGCCATCGAGAGGCGTTCCGGCAGCATGTCGATGGCGATGACCTGCCGCGCGCCGAGCAGGATCGCACTGCGGATGGCCATCTGGCCGACGGGGCCGCAGCCCCAGATCGCAACGGTGTCGGTCGGCTCGATGTCGCATTGAACCGCCGCCTGCCACCCCGTCGGGAGGATATCGCTAAGGAAAAGCAGCGTTTCATCCGGAATACCTTCCGGCACCTTGATGTGCGTTGTGTCGGCGAACGGCACGCGCAGATACTCCGCCTGGCCGCCGGCATACCCGCCGGTGAGATGCGAATAGCCGAACAGGCCGGCGCCGCCGTGACCGTACACCTTGTCGGCAAGCGACTTGTTGCGATTCGTCCTTTGGCACAGCGAGTAGTTGCGCCGCTGGCACTGGCTGCACTCGCCGCAGAAGATCGTGAACGGAACGACGATGCGGTCGCCCTTCTTGAGCTTGCCGTTCACGCCGGAGCCGACCTCTACGACCTCGCCCATGGTCTCGTGCCCCATGATGTCGCCGGGCAGCATGGCGGGGATAAAGTTGTGATAGAGGTGCAGGTCGGAACCGCAGATGGCGCAGCTCGTGACCTTGATGATCGCGTCGCGCGGGTCCTCGATCTCGGGATCCGACACCTGGTCGCAGCGAATGTCTTCCTTGCCGTGCCACACAAGTGCGCGCATCGGATTCTCCTTGGCTTGCGACGAGCTTGAGCTCGTCCTGCTCGACTAGCGACGCTGCGTGCTGCCGGCGTGATCGACGCCCATTTCATGGCGAGCTGCATCCTGGGTGGCTTCAGCTGCGGAGCGCACCACGTCTCCGACCTTCTGCCCCAGCGACGAGCCTTCGCTGGGCGAAAGACCTTGGCGGTCCGCCTCGTCCTTCAGAGCGTCGTAGGCCTTAGTAGCTACTCGGGTTGCGCTGTCCTTGCCCTTCTCGACGAGGTCCGCAGCCTGCTCGCGCAAGCGCCTTGCCTCCGGTCCGAGCTGCTCCTTTTCCAAGTCGCTCGCCGGCAGCAACGCACCTATCGCTGCACCGACCGCAAGGCCTGCAACGGCGATCAGGAGCGGCTCGTGAGTGGTGAGATTCGAGACCGATCGCGACATGTGCGGACCGCTATCGCTGGAGCCGGTGAGCATGCTTTGGCGCAGCCGGTCGGCAGTATCCGAGAGGCTTCCGGCCATGTCGCTGACGGCATGCGAGACCGAGGACGCAGCCGACCTCGCCCTGTCGGCCACCGACCCGGCGGCGGAGCCGACGGCGCTCGATGCCTCGTCCACCAATGAGTGGCCGGCGCCGCCCTGAGACCCGCCAGACCCGCGCGCGGGCTGCGGCGTTGTCATGCCGCTGGATGTGCTCGCAGCGATACCTTTGCCGAAAGCCAGCCATGCGAGGCCGGCGCCGACGAGTACGGCAGGTATCGGATTGTCGCGAATCTGCGACTTCAGATTGTTCAATGTGCCAGCCATGTCGCCGCCGGTGAGCATGCCGGTGAACTCGTCGATCAGCTGGCCCGTGGTCAGCTTCTTTCGGATCGTCTCTGCCGTATCGGCGACGCGCTCGCGGGCGGCCTCCGCTTCGCGCTCGAGTTCGGTCGTGCTTGTCTCGTTCATTTAACCTGCTCCCTGAGCACCCGCGCGTCCTGCTGGACCTGGTTCATTGTCTTCTCCGGCTGGATTTCCTCGAGTTCGAGGCTGGCCCTGCCGGCGCGAATGAGCACGAGCCCCAAGGCTGCGACAGCGACGCCGACGAGCAACGATGCCCAACCCCCGCCGAGACCGAGGTTCGCAAGTGCGATGACGAGCGCCTGGAGCAGCACCATCAGCGCGGCGAGCAGGCAGATCGCGCCGCCAAGGATCTCGACAGCGGATGTGCCGACTTTCCCGAGCTTCTCGGTGAGCTCTGCGCGCAGGAGCTTCGCTTCCGTGCGGACCAGCGTTCCGCCTTGTGCCGCGAGGTCAGCAACGAGAGTGGTCAGGCTGCGGTCGTCGTTCATAGCGAGGACCCCGCACTGCCGGTGTCCGGCTGGCGCGACGCACCGTCGGAGCGCTGCTCGTTGCCGTCGCGTTTCTCCCGGCCGGGCGCGGCATCGCCGGCGGATGTCGACGAGCCGCCTTCGGATGCGCGCAGCAGTCTGCCAAGCGCCAGCCCGGCGAGTACGGAGCCTGCGAACAGCCCCCCGGCGTTGCGTCGTCCGGTTTCGCGCAGGTCGTCCAGGAATTCGCTGAGCGACTTGTCATTGAGCGAGGCGGCCATGCGGCCGAGCCCGTCGCCCGCGTCGCCCACCAGCCGCGACGCAGTCTTCTGGTCGTGTTCGTCCAGGTATTCGCGCGCTGCTTGTATAGCGCCGCCGAGCGCGGCGAGGTTGCCGCCGAACCCCTTCTTGATATCGTCGGCGCGCTCCAGGAGCATATCCTTCGCGTCGCCGGCCAGCTCATTCGCCTTCTGCGAAAGGTCCGCAGACGCGTCCTTCGCGACGTCCTGCGCTCCGCGGAACTGGTCAGCTGCAGTCTGCTGCAGGTCTTGCATGGGGTTTGCGGACGTCCCGCCGGTCGTATTCTGCATTGCCCTCTCCTATGCCATGCCGAGGATGGAAAGGACCGCCAGCACGACCACGACGAGACCGATGAGGTAGATGACGCCGTTCATGTGGATCCTCCTGATGCGGTGTGAACAGGCGCCACGCGCAAATGTTCCAGCGAAATTTTGCGACGTGACGAGACGCCCGGCGTCGGCGCAAACCGCGAGGATCACCGCCGCCGATTCACCGTTTGCCTGCGCGCGCCAGACGGCGGCGTGTCAGAGATGACACGGAGACACCGAATAGCGGTTTGACCTTCAGGCGGACGAAGTGGAGAGCGCGACAGCCGATCGTCGCACCGCCGATGAGCGATGCGTACCGGGTCAGTCATGTGTTGGTCCTGTCAGCGTCCTGCGGGTTTGCAGAACATCCGGAACATCAGATCGATGAATTCGCTCACCCGCCCGTCGGCAAGGCGATAGAACATGTTCTTCGATTCCTTGCGGCCGACGATCAGCCCGGCATCGCGCAGCTCAGCGATCTGCTGGGACAGGCCGGGCTGGCGGATGCCGAGCGTATCTTCCAGGTCGCGCACCGAGCGCTCACCCTCAATCAGCGCGCAAACGATCATCAGCCGCGAGGGGTGGGCGAACTTCTTGAGGAAATCCGCCGCCTCCGTGGCGTTGCTCACCAGTTCGGCCGTGTCGGGTCCGAGCTCGAGCTTCATTTGTCGTCCCATGTGACGTTGGCCAGCGCATCCAGTGGAAACTTGAGATAGCGCTTGCCGTTGGATTCGGGCTCGGGTAGCCGGCCACCGTTCATGTTCACCTGCAGCGCGTGCAGGATCAGCTTCGGCATGGCGAGCGTCCTGTCACGAGCCTGGCGCACCGCCACGAACTCCGCTTCCGTCTTGCATGTCGACATGTGCGTGTTCTTCGCCTTCTGCTCGGCGACCGTCGACTCCCATAGCGGCTCGCGCCCGCCCGGCTGGTAGTCATGCCCGGTAAAGACGCGCGTCTCGCCGGGCAGCGACAGGATCTCCATGATCGACCTGTAGAGACGGCTTGCGCTGCCGCCCGGAAAGTCCGCGCGCGCCGTGCCGGAGTCAGGCATGAAGAGCGTGTCGTGCACGAAGGCGGCGTCGCCGATCACATAGGTGATCGAGGCCAGCGTGTGGCCCGGCGAGAATAGGACACGGGCCGGAATGTTGCCGACCGTGAATGTATCGCCTTCCGCGAACAGCCGGTCCCACTGAGATCCGTCCGCCCTGAAATCCGGCCAGTTGTAGACGACCTTCCAGAGCTTCTGCACCTCGACCACCTTCGCGCCGATCGCGGTTGGCGCGCCGGTGCGGCTTTTCAAATATTGCGCCGCCGAAAAATGATCAGCGTGCGGGTGCGTGTCGAGGATCCACTCCACCTCGAAAGCCTGCGCGGCGACATAGGCCAGGATCTCGTCGGCGCTCTTCGTTGCCGCCACGCCTGACTTCTCGTCGAAGTCGAGAACCGGATCGATGATCGCGCATTTGCGCATCTCGGGATCTGCGACGACATACTGGATCGACGATGTGCGGCCTTCGAAGAAGCCCTTCACGATTGGTCTGGCAGCGCTCATGCTTGGAGTCCGGTAGTGTAGGGGTCACGCAGCAGCGTTGGCGTCGAGCCACCGCGCCGCGCCGGAGAGATCGAGGCCGAGAGTGCGGCCGAACGAAACCACCTCGTCCTTGCGCATGCCACCGTCCAGCACCTCGCCGATCGCGTAGAGGCTGGCCGAGCGGGTGCCGGACTTGCAGTGGGCCAACACCGGCCCGTCCGCTGACGCCGACACCTCCCGTAAGGCGCGGACCTGCTCCATGGTGATCTGGCCCGGCACGACGGGGATATGCCAGTACTTCAGGCCAAGGGCTTCCGCTGCCGCGCGGCTCCCGGCGACGTCGGGCTGGGCAGGTTCTTCGCCGTAGGGGCGATTGTTGATGATGCCGACGATGCCAAGCGAGCGGGCGTGATCGATGTTAGCCGGCGTCGGCTGTCCTGCGACATAAAGCCTGTCCGAAACCTGTTTCATCCGTGTCTACCCTCATGCCATTCGGTCGATGATCGATAGCTACATACGATTGCGATAAATCGCAATAGTAATCTCGCAGTTAATACGATATGCATCCGGCTGATCCGGGAACACGACCATGCAGACGCCCACGAAACTCGACGCCGCGATGCTTCTCACCGGGTCAGCAGTTGCTGGAATGCTGGCATCGGCGGCGGCGCTTTTCATGCGCGAGGGCGGCCTCGCGGACACCCTGACGCTCGTCGGCCTCGGAGTGGTCTACGCCGCGGGCGGCATTCCGGCCGCCTGGCGCGCGCTGCGGGCACTGTTCCAGGAGCATATCCTCGACATCGACCTCTTGATGGTCGTGGCGGCGGTCGCGGCGGCTGCTGTCGGCGCTCCGTTCGAGGGCGCGGTGCTGCTCACCCTCTTCAGCGTTTCGACGACGCTGGAAGACCGCGCGCTCGGCCGCGCCCGCCGCGCCGTCGAATCCCTGATGGCGCTGAGGCCGGAGACGGCATTCCGGAGGAACCCGGACGGTTCGGTGCGGGAAGTCCCTGCGGCTGAGCTCGCCATCGGCGATGTCGTCGTCCTGCGGCCCGGCGCTCGCGTTCCGGCGGACGGCGTGATCGCCGGGGGCCACGGTTCGCTGGACGAGGCCAGCATCACTGGTGAGTCCATTCCCGTGAGCAAGGAGCCAGGCGCGCAGGTCTTCGAGGCCACGGTCAATCTGGACGGCGTGCTGGAGGTGACGGTTACCAAGCCTGTCGCCGAAAGCACCGTCGCCCGGATGATCCAGCTCGTCACCGAGGCGCAGGCCGCCAAGGCGCCCTCGGAACAGTTCAGTGCATGGTTCGGGCAGCGCTACACGATGGCCGTCATGGCCGGTGCCGCGCTCGCCTTCGCCGCCTTCTACTGGCTCGGCGGCGACTGGCATGACGCGCTCTATCGCGCAGCGACGCTTCTCGTCGCCGCCAGCCCCTGCGCCATCGTGATTTCGGTGCCGGCGGCGATACTCTCGGCGCTGTCAGCCGCCGCGCGGCGCGGCGTGCTCTTCAAGGGCGGCGCGGCGCTGGAAACCCTTGCGGCCATTGATACCTTCGCCTTCGACAAAACCGGCACGCTGACGACGGGCAAGGCCGTGGTAAACCGCGTCGTCGCGCTTGATGGCGACGAGGACGAACTGCTGCGGCTCCTATCGGGCCTGGAGGCCCATTCCGAACACCATAGTGCCGCTGCGATCAGGCAGGAGGCGAGGCGACGCTCGATTGTGCCCGCCCGTGTGGAAAATGTCGCGACCCGCCCGAGCGCCGGAATCGTCGGCGAACAAGGCGGGACGCGGCTCTGGGCCGGAAACCCGCGCCTGGCTGCGCAGATGGGCGCGTCCATCGACAACCCGGCACTGGCCGCGCTGGCGCAGGACTCGCAGACCGTCATCTACCTCGGCAGGGATTCGACCGTGCTCGGCGCCCTGACGGTGGCAGACGAGGCGCGAGCTACGTCACCTGCCGCGCTACAAGCCCTGCGGGATGGCGGCGTTCGCCGGATCGTGATGATGACCGGGGACCGTCGCCCTGTTGCAGAAAGGATCGGATCGCAATTGGGGCTCCGCGTCGAGGAGATCCACGCCGACATGCTGCCCGAGGACAAGGTGCGCATGGTCGGAGAGCTTGCCTCTACCGGCAAGGTCGCCTTCGTCGGCGACGGCGTGAACGATGCGGCAGCCCTTGCCCGGGCCGATGTCGGCATCGCCATGGGCGCGGCCGGATCGGATGTTGCGCTTCAGGCCGCCGACGTCGCGCTCCTGTCGGAAGACATGCGCCAGCTCGCCGACGCGCAGCAGCTTGCGAAGCGCACCGCCAGCATCATCCGGCAGAACCTTGCCTTTGCGCTCGTCGCGATGGCGGTGCTGGTTATCGGCGGCCTGTTCTTCGAATTGCCACTGCCGCTCGCCGTAATCGGCCACGAGGGCGGCACGGTGCTGGTCGTCCTCAACGGCCTTCGCCTGTTGGCAGGGCCTGGAGACCGTCGCGCCGCAACGAGCACGGACAGCATGCGTCAGGCCGCGCATTCCTCGGCGAGCATCCCCCGACAGGCCTATCGCCGCAAAATCCCGCGGCGGATGTGACGACACGTAGCGCCACCACCGCGACGGCGGCCGCCTTCAGTCCTTGAACCCATCCCGTACCGATCTCGGCGCCGAGCGCCAACGCCCCATGGGCAGAGCAACAAGTGCCGTCGCGACACCGCCATCATTCATGCGGGGTTCCCGACGCGCCTGGGGGCTCGCGCGATCAGCGCTGCGCGGGTTCGAAAAGTTCGACGAGATTGCCCGACGGGTCCACGAGGAGAACTTGTGAACCTCCCGGACCGGACACGATGTCGTTCCGAAACCGGGCTCCCTCCTTCTTCAGCCGCTCCACCTCCGACGCCAGGTTCTGGACCAGAAGGTGGATGCGGTTCCACCCGCCCGGGCGCGGCTGCTCCCCGTCTGCCATCGGACGGCCGGCGGAGCTCGCCGGTCCGCTCAGGAGGAGCCGAAGCGATCCTCGTCGTACATCCGCGAAGGGAGGCGCGAAGTTGGAGATCACCTCGAAGCCGAGGTGCTTCACATACCAGTCGACAGACGCCTGGACGTCGTCGACCATATATCTGACGCTGACGGTTTGTTCGGCCATTGTGCCACCTCGCATGGCTGTCACGGGTCGCGCCTCTCTCCCTGGCGGAGACTTGAGCCGCGCAGGCCCTCAGAATATCGAATGCAGTCGTGTGACGGCAACGCTCATTCCGCGACGACTCCCACTCATCAGTGAATGGGAACCTTTCCGGACAGACCATCGATGATCGGGCATTCGGGGCGGTGGTCGCCGTGGCAGGTGGCGACGAGGTGACTGAGCATCTCGTGGAGCCCCTGCAGTTCCACGATCTTGCGTTCGATCTCGCCGAGCTTTGTCGTGGCGATCGCCTTCACTTCAGCGCTCTCGCGCTCCCGGTCGCCGTAAAGCGACAGAAGCTGGCGGCATTCCTCGACGGAGAAGCCCAAGCTGCGCGAGCGTTGAAGAAAGCGCAGCCGATGAACGTCCTCCATCGAATAGTCGCGGTAGCCGTTGTCGCGGCGGTCCGGCCTGATCAGCCCGATATCCTCATAGTAGCGGATCGTCTTCGCGGCGAGGCCCGACTTTTCCGATACGGTACCGATGTTCATGGCGATTGCTCCTGGATGGATTCAGCCGAGCCGCACCGTTCGCAGCCTGAGCGCGTTGGCGATGACGGAGACGGACGACAGGCTCATCGCGGCCGCCGCGATCATCGGTGAGAGGAGGGTGCCGAAGACGGGATAGAGCGCCCCTGCGGCCACGGGCACGCCGAGCGCGTTGCAAACGAAGGCGAAGAACAGGTTCTCCCTGATGTTGCGGATCGTCGCCTGTGCGAGCGTGCGCGCCCGCACGATGCCGTTGAGATCGCCCTTCACCAGAGTGATACCCGCGCTTTCGAGCGCAACGTCCGCACCCGTACCCATGGCGATGCCCACATCCGCGGCGGCGAGTGCGGGCGCGTCGTTCACGCCGTCCCCCGCCATTGCGACCCTCGCTCCCCTGGCCCGCAACTCCTCGATGAGCTTCTGCTTGCTGTCTGGAAGCATGTCGGCGCGCACCTCGTCGATGCCGAGCTTCGTCGCCACCGCGCTGGCGGTGCGCTCGTTGTCGCCTGTGGCCATGATGATGTGAAGGCCCTTGTCGCGCAGGGCGCGGATCGCCTCGACGGTAGTGGCCTTTACAGGATCGGCCACGGTCACGAATCCCGCGGCTGCGCCGTCGACCGCGACGAACATGGCCGTCTTGCCTTCTGCTCTCATGGCGTCTGCCCGTGCGCCAAGGCGGTCGATGCCGACGCCGAGATCCGCCATCATGGCGGCATTCCCAAGCGCCACTTTCCGGCCGTCGACGGACCCGCTCACGCCCTTGCCGGTGACCGCCTCGAAATCGGACGCGGCCTGCAGTGCCGCGCCGCGCTCCGCCGCGCCCTCGACGATCGCCTCCGCGAGAGGATGCTCCGAGCCGCGCTCCAGCGAGGCGGCAAGCGAAAGGATCTGCACGGCATCGAAGCCTTCTGCCGCAACGACATCCGTCAGCTTCGGGCGGCCCTCCGTCAGCGTGCCCGTCTTGTCGACGATGAGCGTGTCGACGCTGGCGAAACGTTCCAGTGCTTCGGCGTCCTTGATGAGGACGCCCGCCTGGGCGCCGCGCCCGGTTGCGGTCATGATCGACATCGGGGTGGCCAGCCCGAGCGCGCAGGGGCAGGCGATGATCAGGACCGACACCGCCGATACTATGGCGTACACCATGCTGGGTTCGGGTCCGAAGAGACCCCAGACCACGAAGGCGATGATCGCGACCAGCACCACGGCCGGCACGAAATAGTAGGAGACGCGGTCGGCCAGCCCCTGGATCGGCGCGCGCGATCGCTGCGCCTTCGCGACCATCTCAACGATGCGCGACAGCATGGTCTCGGATCCGACCCGCTCGGCGGTGATGACGAGCGTACCGTTGCGGTTCAGCGTTCCGCCCGTGACGGCATCGCCCGGCGTCTTCTCCACGGGCACAGGCTCGCCCGTGATCATGGACTCGTCGATGGAGGTCCGGCCCTCCAAGACGGTGCCGTCGACCGGCACGCTGTCCCCGGGCCGCACGCGCAGCCGGTCTCCCTGCTTCACCTCGTCCAGCGGCACGTCGGCCTCGGACCCGTCTGCTGCGACCCGGCGCGCCGTCTTTGGCGCCAAGTCGAGCAGGGCGCGGATCGCCGACCCGGTCCGCTCGCGCGCCCGGAGTTCCAGCACCTGGCCCAGGAACACGAGGGCCACGATGACGGCCGCCGCCTCGAAATAGACCGGAACCGAGCCGCCATGGCCGCGGAACTGGTGCGGGAAGAGGTCAGGAAAGAAGGTGGCGACGACGCTGTAGATGTACGCCGTGCCGACGCCGATCGAGATCAGCGTCCACATGTTGGGGCTGCGGTTGACGAAGGATTCGTAGGCACGGTGGAAGACGGGAGCCGCGGCCCACAGAACGACCGGTGTGGCAAGGGCCAGTTCCAGCCAGGCTGCCAGGCGCTCGCCGATCCAGTCGCGCACGGGAAGGCCTACCATCGGCCCCATGGCGATGACCAGCAACGGGAGCGACAGGATGGCGGAAACCCAGAACCTGCGCTTGAAGTCGACAAGTTCCGGGTTCGGGCCTTCGTCTCCCGTCGGCACACCCATCGGCTCGAGCGCCATGCCGCAGATCGGGCATGAGCCAGGCTTGTCGCGTACGATCTCTGGATGCATCGGGCAGGTATACTGGGTGCCTTTGGGCATCGGCGCCGGGGCGGGCCGGTCATCGAGATACTGCCCCGGCCCAGCCTCGAACTTGCTTTTGCAGCCAGCGGAGCAGAAATAGAATTTGTCCCCGCCGTGGCGGTGGAAGTGCTTTGCGGAGGCGCGATCCACGTCCATGCCGCAGACCGGATCTGTGGCAGTCAGGTAGGCTTCCGGCCCGGCGACGAACTTCGCGTGGCAACCCGGGCTGCAGAAATGAAAAATTCGTCCGGCGTGCTCGGCGCTGGGCTTGCCTGCCGTCGGATCGACGGTCATCCCGCACACGGGATCGCGAACGATCTCGCCTCCGGCTGGCCGTTCCGAGCTCTGGTGATGATGTTGTTCGTGAGAGGACATCGGGCTCGCCTCCATCTTGGGTCGACAAAGGTTCGCACTTCCAGTGACTGGAAGGTCAAGCCTTATCTCGCACTTGACCTTCCACCTGCTGGAAGGACGACGCTCTCCATGCCGTCCCGGACCGTGTCCGGCCCCGCCCGAGCGACGAGACGGCTTGAAATTGAAGGAGAGTGTCCATGAAGATGATCAAGACGATCGCGGCGGCAGCCGCGCTGAGCACTGTGGGCGCAGTCGCGTCGGCGCAGATGAACCACGGCAGTCACGACGGCGGCCACGGCATGATGATGAACATGGACCAGATGCAGTCCATGATGGAAACGATGATGCCGGCCGATGGCGACACCGCGTCCACCAAAGCCTACAAGCAGGCCGATATGGACATGATGCAGGCAATGGCGGTCGAGTATACGGGCGACGCCGACGTCGATTTCCGCCTCAAGATGATCCCGCATCACCAGGGCGCAATCGACATGGCGAAGGTGGCGCTCGAATACGGCGTCGACCCGGACACGAAGGCGATGGCCGAGGCGATCATCGCAGCGCAGGAACGCGAGATCGCCAAGATGAAGGCTTGGCTGGAGAAGAACCGCAAGTAGAACACGCTACCGGCGGCGCGCGGTAGACCGCGGAAAGACGATGATCGCTGCTCTCTAGCGCAGCACGTCGAACATCTTCTCATGCCGGTTGTCGTCAGCTCGAAATTCGTTCAACGACATGTGCTATGGGGAACTGATGGCGGAGAGGGGGGGATTCGAACCCCCGATGGGCTTGCACCCATGCCGCATTTCGAGTGCGGTGCATTCAACCACTCTGCCACCTCTCCGCGAGGCGTGGTCGGCCTTTCGGCGCGGGCACTCCATAGCGACTGCCGCTTTCGCGCACAAGGGAATTTGTCCTGCCCGTCTGCGACTTCAATTCCGCCTGCCGCCGCGCTATCGTGGCATCTCGTGAACGAGGCTGACGACGATGACTGAGGTTTCCATCCGGCGCCGCACATGGCCCGATCTGCGCGCCGGGGTGCTACTCCTCCTGCTGCCGCTCCTGTCGGCCTGCGGCTTCAACACGATCCCGACCGAGGAGGAACAGGCGAAGGCAGCGTGGAGCGAAGTGCTGAACCAGTACCAGCGCCGCGCCGACCTGATCCCCAATCTGGTCGAGACGGTGAAGGCCTACGCCGCGCACGAGCGAGAGACCCTGGAGGCCGTCGTGGCAGCCCGCGCCGCGGCGACACAGGTCAGGATCGACCCGGAAACGCTGACCGATCCGGCCGTAATCAAGGCGTTCCAGGACGCACAGGCCGGATTGACCGGCGCGCTGTCGCGGCTCCTTGCGGTCGTCGAAAATTACCCCGACCTGAAGGCGAGCCAGAACTTCCTGGCGCTGCAGGCGCAGCTCGAAGGCACCGAAAACCGCATTGCGGTGGCGCGGCGCGATTACATCGACGCGGTGCGGCGCTACAACACGTCGCTCAGGACATTCCCGACGATCGTCTGGACCTGGCTCTGGTACACGGACGCCCGGCCGTTCGCGACATTCACCGTACCGGAAGACAAGATCGAGGTGCCGAAGGTCAACTTCGGTACCGGCGGCTGAGGCTCACTCGTCGAGCAGCCGAAACTCGAGGTAAAGGTTCCGCTGCAGGATCGAGTGGTTGTCGTCGGACACGAGCGACACCATCAGCGCTCCGTCGCTGCGGCGCCAGATGTCGAGCCCTTCCATGTTGTCGATCTGGTAGGCCATCCCCGCCTCCAGCAGCACGGGACCGTCGGCGCGGCCGCCCCGCCTGATCGATGCCGCCTCGATGCGTCGAAGCCGCATCGCGACGCCGATGGCCATGGAGAATTTGCGCTCCAGCAGAAGCAGGTCGCCGTCGGGCAGGAAAGCGCCGTCGGTGATGTCGAAATCGCCCGAGCGCGCCACCTTGAAAATGCCCTTCTGGGGGCCCTCGAGGATGGCCGCGAAGATGTCGCCGTTCGCGTCGAGACTCATTTCGGAGACCACGACGCGCGCGCCGGCAAGCGCGCCATCCTGGGGCGCATAGGCGACGGTCTCGAAGCCACGGTTCTGGCGGAGCTCGGCGCGCGGTATCAGGTAATCGATCTGGCGGCCGGGCTCGCCGATGCCTTGCGGCGTCAGGTCAAACTCGACGATCCGATGGGCACGCTCGAAACTCGCGGTGACGGTTGTGCCGCGCAAGGCGAGCCCCTCCCCGTCGCTGTCGTACTTGCCCTCGATCGGCTTGCCTTCTGCATCGACCATCGGCTGCATGCGGAAATCGGCGATGCCGGATGGTTTGCCCGATGCATCCCGCTCGACGCGACCGAAGAACCAGAAGCCGGTGTCGGCCACGCCGACGAAAGCGCCGCCTGGATCGGTGAAGGCGATCGATGACAGGGCGCCGAAATCGCGCCCGCTGGAGGTCATGCTGAGCCCGCCGACGAACTCGAATGGGCCGAAGCGGGTCTCGGCGCTGCCGATACGGAACTCGTTGATCGGCGTCGTGCGAATCTGCATCGGGATGAAGGACGCAGGCTCCGCCGCAGCGTGGCCCGTTGCGAAGGCCGCAAGAAGCCCGGCAACGAGTGCCGATGCCCTCACCGGCGTCCGCCCGCCGCGCGCCGCTGGCCTCGGCTGCTATCGTCGCCGAACAGCGCCGCGAGCTGCTCGGTCATCGCGCCTGCCAGCTCTTCGGCATCGACGATGGTGACGGCGCGTCTGTAGTAGCGGGTCACGTCGTGCCCGATGCCGATGGCGAGAAGTTCCACCGGCGAACGCGTCTCGATCAGCTCGATGACGCCGCGGAGATGGCGTTCGAGATAGTTGCCCGGGTTCACCGACAGTGTCGAATCGTCGACCGGCGCACCGTCCGAGATCATCATCAGGATCTTGCGCTGCTCGGGCCGGCCGATAAGGCGCTGATGCGCCCATAGCAGCGCCTCGCCGTCGATATTTTCCTTTAGCAGGCCTTCGCGCATCATCAGGCCAAGGTTGCGGCGGGCGCGACGCCACGGCGCGTCGGCGCTCTTGTATATGATGTGGCGCAGATCGTTGAGGCGGCCGGGATTGGCCGGCTTACCCTGTTTCAGCCACTGCTCGCGCGACTGGCCGCCCTTCCAGGCGCGGGTGGTGAAGCCGAGAATCTCGACGGAGACGCCGCACCGTTCGAGCGTGCGCGCCAGGATATCGGCGCAAGTTGCCGCGACGGTGATCGGCCGGCCGCGCATCGACCCGGAATTGTCGAGCAGCAGCGTGACAACCGTGTCGCGAAAATTGGTGTCGCGCTCCTGCTTGAAGGAGAGCGGCTGCATCGGGTCTATGACGACGCGCACGAGCCGCGCCGGGTCGAGCGTGCCTTCCTCGAGGTCGAAATCCCAGGAGCGGTTCTGCTGGGCCATGAGGCGGCGCTGCAGACGGTTGGCCAGCCGGCCGACCACGCCCTGCAGGTTCGACAGCTGCTTGTCCAGGAAGGCGCGCAGCCGGTCGAGTTCCTCCTCGTCGCAGAGTTCTTCGGCGCCCACTGTTTCGTCGAAGGCAGCCGCATAGACCTTGTAGTCGAGCTGCTGCGGAAGGTTGGAGAAAGGATCCTGCTGACGGCGCGTCTCGCCCGGCGTTTCCGCGTCCAGATCCTCGTCGTCGGCCATGTCGTCGGCGCTGGCGTCCGTCGCCTCCGTCTCGCCGACATCCTGGTCCTCGGCAGGCGCATCGGTTTCCTCGGCCTCGGCATCCTGGTCGCCGGTGTCGGACTCGCCGCCGTCCTCGGATTGCTCCTCGCCCTCCGGCTGGTCCTCGTCGTTGTCCTCGGTTTCCTCGTCGGTCTGGTCTTCGCCAAGCTCCTCGGCCATGTCCATCGACGCCAGCATGTCGCGCACCAGCCGCGCGAACGCGTCCTGGTCGTCGAGCTTGCCGAGCAAGCCGTCGAGATCGGAGCCAGCCTTCTCCTCTATGAAGGCGCGCCAGAACGAGACCAGCCGCTCGCCGCTTTTCGGCACGGCACGGCCTGTAAGCCGCTCCCTCACCATCAGCGCAACGGCCTCTTCCAGAGGAGCCTCGGATTGCTGGCTCACATTGTCGAGGCTGGCGCGCTGGTACTTGTCTTCCAGCATCTGCGCGAGATTGTCGGAGACGCCGCGCATCGCATTGGCGCCGATCGCCTCGACGCGCGCCTGCTCGACCGCGTCGAATATGGCGCGCGCCTGCTTGCCTTCCGGCGCGAGTTTCGAGTGCAGGCGCATGTCGTGACAGGCACGCCGCAGCGCCATGGAGTCCCCGAGGCCGCGGGTCACTGCGATGTCGGTCGCCGTCGGCTTCTTCGGCAGGTCCGGCAGACGCACGCGGCTGCCCATCAGCGCCGGCTTCTCCTTGGAGAACGAGACTTCCATCTCGCGGTCTCCGGAAATCGCGCGAACGCTTACCGACAAAGCCCGCTTGAAGGCGTCTGCCTCGGTGCCGTTCTTCGGCTTGGCTCGCGTATTGTCGCCCTGTCCGGCCATGTTCGTCCTAGTTGGCCGGCGCCTTGAGGCTGCCGATGTCGACATCCTCGATCGGGCGTCCCGAAAGTGTAACCAACGCTTCGTCGGCCTTGTCGAGATATATGCCGACGATGCCCTGGTTCATGCCACCGTACTTGACGACGAAATATCCGTCGAAAACGTAGGCGCCGTGCTGGAAGGAATAGCCCTCCTTGGCGGCGATCTGGCTGTCGCTGTCGGGACCTGCGACATAGGCGATGAAGAGATCGCCGTCCTTCATGGCGGTCATCTTGCCGGTCGCGTGCGCTTCGTTGCCGGGAAACGCGACTTTGAGGCCCACGACCCTATCCGTCGCGTCGAGCAGGAAGCCGGCGAATGCCCGGTAATTCTGGGCCGTGACCTCTCCGCTGATGCGCACGACCTCCTTTTGCTGCGCCTGGGCGAGCGTCGGGACGGCGAGCAGCACCAGAGCGAGGAGAAAGCGCCGCGTCATTTGCCGGCTTTCAGCTCGTCAATCTTGACGTCGATGAAACCGCCGTTCGCTGGATCGACAAGCTCCAGTGCGTAATAGCGAACGCCGTCTTCCACGCCGTTGGCGATGACCCTGAAGGTGCCGTCGAGCGTGTAGTACTTCTCGTCGATGAAATCGAAGCCGACATCGACGTAGATCTTCGTGGTTGCCTTCCCCGCCAGGTAGGCGATCTCGAACTGACCATCGAGCACGAAGGTGGTGAGGTGGCCGTCGGCCTCGTCATTGTCGAGCGGGACGGTGAGGTCCAGCACGACGTCACTCTTGGCGGTCTGCCTGAGAAGTTCGGCGAAGCCAGCGAAGTTCTTGTATTTAAGTTCGCCGCTGACCCGCTTCAGCGCTGCAGCATTGGCGGGAAGGGCCAAAGCGGCGCTCGCAAGGAGCACGAGCAGAGTGCGGCGCGCGAAATTCACTAGCATGACCCCCCGTTACGAGAGCACGACGTTGGCGGCGCTTTCGGGCAATTCTTCGCCGAAGGCGCGCTGATAGAACTCGGCGACGACCGAGCGCTCGAGTTCGTCGCACTTGTTCAGGAAGGTCAGCCTGAAGGCGAAGCCGACATTGCCGAAGATCTCAGCGTTTTCGGCCCACATGATCACGGTGCGCGGGCTCATGACGGTCGACAGGTCGCCATTGATGAAGGCCGAACGGGTCATGTCCGCGACGCGGACCATCTTGTTGACGATCTCGCGGCCCTTTTCGTTGCGATAGTGCTTTGCCTTCGCCTGGACGATCGCCGCTTCCTTGTCGTGCGGCAGGTAGTTGAGCGTGGTGACGATCGACCAGCGGTCCATCTGCGCCTGGTTGATCTGCTGCGTGCCGTGGTAGAGGCCGGTCGTGTCGCCGAGGCCGACGGTGTTGGCGGTGGCGAACAGGCGGAATGCCGGATGCGGGCGGATCACCCGGCTCTGGTCGAGCAGCGTCAGGCGGCCTGACGATTCCAGCACGCGCTGAATGACGAACATGACGTCGGGGCGGCCCGCATCGTACTCGTCGAAGACGAGCGCTACATTATGCTGGTAGGCCCAGGGCAGGATGCCGTCGCGGAACTCCGTGACCTGCATGCCTTCCTTGACGACAATCGCATCCTTGCCGACGAGGTCGATGCGGCTGACGTGGCTGTCGAGGTTGACGCGGACGCAGGGCCAATTGAGCCGCGCCGCGACCTGCTCGATGTGGGTCGACTTGCCGGTGCCGTGATAGCCGGACACCATGACGCGGCGGTTGTAGGTAAAGCCGGCAAGGATCGCCATCGTGGTCTGGCGGTCGAACAGATAGTCCGGATCGATATCAGGTACGTGGCTGTCGGCGATGGAATAGGCCGGCACGACCATGTCCGAGTCGAAGCCGAATTTCTCGCGCACCGACACGGTCGTGTCGGGCAGGTTGATCAAGTCGCGGTCGACCTTATTCATCATGTCTCCACCGGCGGAACCGGGCGTTCCGCGCGCAATTCACGCATGTTCGGAGGCGTATCTACCAGACCGGCGTGACGCGGCAAGGCAGCCACAACCGCTCGTCGATCAGCACAGGCCGGCCTGCTTGAGCACGCGATAGGCCTGGAGCACGTCGCGAAAACGTTCTTCCGAACTCCTGTCGCCGCCATTCGCGTCGGGATGGTGGCGCTTTACCAGTTCCTTATAGCGCGCCTTGATGTCGGCGCCAGTCGCCTTGGCGTCGAGGCCGAGCGTTTCCATCGCCTTCGCTTCCAGCGACTTGAGCTTGCGCTCGCGCGGGGTATCGGTCTTGCGCTGGTGGAAGAAGCCATACGGGTCGCGCACGCGGCTGTAGGAATGGGCGCTGCCGGAGCGGGCCTGCGCGAAATCGGGCGCGTACTTCGCGCCGGCATTGGCGCCCATCTTCCAGGTTGGGCGATGGCCGGTCAGCGCTTCCTTCTGGAAGCGCGCGATGTCGGTGTCCTTCAGCCCCGAGAAGTAATTGAAACCCTTGTTGTATTCTCGCACATGGTCGAAGCAGAAGCGGAAATACTCGCCTTCGCGCATTCGGCCGACCGGCGCCTTGTATGTCCCGGCCTCCTCGCATCCGTCCCACTGGCAGCGCGGCGAACGCGACTTCACCTCCGCCTCGGGATCGGGGCGGACGCGGATCTTATCGAAGTAGCGCGGGTAAGCCTTCATTCTGTCCGTACGCAAATCAGTCCGAGGATTATGGGCCGATCAAACCTCGATACAAGAATTGACATTCGCCCGGCCATGGACCTAACCGGCGCGACTGCTTCGTTGAGGCGAGGGGAATTCGTGATCCCTATATGGGTGCGGAGGTCGTTATGTCCATCGAATCGTCGATCAAATCCAAGCTGGCGGAGGCGCTCCATCCTGAGCGGCTCGTCGTCATCAACGAGAGCCATCTGCACGCCGGGCATTATCATTCCGGGTCCGGCCACCATGGCGCCTTTGACGGCTCCGGCGAGACGCATTTCCGCGTCCGCGTGGTTTCCCAGCGTTTCGACGGCATGAGCCGTATCGAGCGCCACCGGACCGTCAACGAATTGTTGAAGGAAGAGATCGCGGCCGGCGTCCATGCGCTGGCCATCGAGCCGGCAGCGCCCGGTGAGAAGACGCGCTGGTGAACTGCCGCATCCGCTAGCCGTAGACGATCAGCAAATCCTTCGCGTCGATCTGGTCGCCGGGACGCACCAGGACTTCGGCAACGGTGCCGTCTCGCTCGGCGTGGAGCACGGTCTCCATCTTCATCGCTTCGATCGACAGCAGGACGTCGCCGGACTTGACCGTCTGGCCGGGCTGCACGCCCACCGAAGAGACGACGCCGGGCATGGGCGCGCCAAGCTGCGCGTCGTTGCCGTTCTCGGCCTTGCGGCGGAGCTGAGCGCCGCCAGCCTTGTTGCGGTTGGGCACCTTGATGCGGCGCGGCTGGCCGTTGAGTTCGAAGAACACGGTGACCATGCCCTTCTCGTCGGTGTCGCCGATGGCCAGGCAGCGGAAGACCAGCGTCTTTCCCTGCTCGATGTCGACGAAGATCTCGTCCTCGGCCTTCATCCCGTAGAAGTAGGTCGGCGTCGGCAGGACGCTGACAGGACCATACTCCTCTTGGGCCGAGCAGAAATCGGCATGCACCTTCGGGTACATCAGCGAAGACGCAAACTCGAACTCTCCGGGCTTCCTGCCGAGCTTTTCTTCCAGCTCGCGGCGTTTGGCGTCGAGGTCCGCCGGCTTCAGCAAAGAGCCCGGCCGCACGGTGATCGGCTTCTCGCCCTTCAGCGCCTTCTTCTGGATCCCCTCCGGCCAGCTGGATGGCGGCTGCCCGAGGTCTCCGCGCAGCATGGACACGACCGAGTCCGGGAAGGCGATGTCCTTGGCGGGGCTCTCGACATCCGCGACCGACAGGTCCTGGCTCACCATCATCAGCGCCATGTCGCCGACCACCTTGGATGACGGCGTCACCTTGACGATGTCGCCGAACATCAGGTTCACGTCGTGATAAGCCTGCGCCACCTCGTGCCAGCGCGTCTCCAGCCCGAGCGACCGCGCCTGCTCCTTGAGATTGGTGAATTGCCCACCCGGCATCTCATGCAGGTAAACCTCCGATGCAGGTCCCTTCAGGTCGCTCTCGAAGGCGGCGTACTGGTTGCGCACGGCCTCCCAGTAGAACGAAATGCGGCGGATCCATTCGGTGTCGAGACCGGTGTCGCGATCGCCGCCCTTTAGCGCCTCGACGATCGAGCCGAGGCAGGGTTGGGACGTGTTGCCGGACAGCGCATCCATCGCAGCGTCTATGGCATCCACACCGGCGTCGACCGCCGCAAGCACGGTCGCGGCGGCAATGCCCGACGTATCGTGCGTATGGAAGTGGATTGGCAGTCCGGTCGCCTCGCGCAGCGCCTTGAACAGCGCTTTCGCCGCTGCCGGCTTCAGCAGCCCGGCCATGTCCTTCAGCGCGATGATGTGCGCGCCCGCCGCTTCGAGTTCGCGGGCGAGCGAGGTGTAGTAGTTCAGGCTGTACTTCGCCCGGTTCGGGTCGAGGATGTCGCCGGTGTAGCAGATGGCCGCCTCGCAGAGCCGGTTCTCCTCGCGCACGGCGTCCATCGATACGCGCATGTTCTCGACCCAGTTAAGGCAGTCGAACACGCGAAAAAGGTCTATGCCGCCGGCCGCGGCCTGGCGCACGAAGTGCTTCACGACATTGTCGGGGTAGTTCGTGTAGCCGACGCCGTTGGCGCCGCGCAGGAGCATCTGCAGCAGGATGTTCGGCGCGGCCTCGCGCACTTTGGCCAGCCGCTCCCATGGATCCTCGGTGAGGAAGCGCATCGCGACGTCGAAGGTCGCGCCGCCCCAGCATTCGAGGGACAGCAGGCTAGGCAGAGCCTTCGCGTAGGTGCCAGCGATCGCGGCGATGTCGTAGGTGCGAATCCGCGTCGCAAGCAGCGACTGGTGCCCGTCGCGCATCGTCGTGTCGGTCACGAGGACGCGGCTCTCGTCGCGCATCCACATGGCGAACATTTCGGGGCCGAGCTTGTCGAGAAGCTGCTTTGTGCCTTCCTGCGGCTCGCCGGCGACGAACGGGACGACAGGCTTCGCAGCGTCTGCCTTGGGCATTGGCCGGCCACGCGCCTCGGGGTGACCGTTCACCGATACGTCAGCGAGGTAGTTCAGAAGCTTGGTGGCGCGGTCCTGCCGCTTCACTGCGGTGAACAGCTCCGGCGTCGTGTCGATGAACCGCGTGGTGTAGGAATTGTCCTTGAAGCTGGGGTGGTTGATGATCGCTTCGAGGAAGGTGAGATTGGTCGCCACGCCGCGAATGCGGAACTCCCGCAGCGCGCGATCCATCCGCATGCGCGCTTCCTCGGCAGTTGGCGCCCAGGCGGTGACCTTCTCGAGCAACGGGTCGTAGTACCGCGTGATGACCGCGCCGGAGTATGCGGTGCCCCCGTCGAGGCGGATCCCGAAGCCGGTCGCGCCGCGATAGGCGGTGATGCGGCCATAGTCGGGGATGAAGTTCTGTTCTGGATCCTCGGTCGTGATGCGGCACTGCATCGCGTGGCCGTTGAGACGAATATCCTTCTGCGCCGGGACTCCACTTGCCGGCGTGCCGATCGCCTCGCCTTCGAGGATGTGGATCTGTGCCTTGACGATGTCGATGCCGGTGACCTGCTCGGTGACCGTGTGCTCGACCTGGATGCGCGGATTGACCTCGATGAAGTAGAACTTGCCGGTGTCGGCGTCCTGCAGAAACTCGACCGTGCCGGCGCCGACATAGTTGGTGTCGTCGGCGATCTTCAGCGCATATCCGCACAACTCCTGGCGAAGCTCCGATGACAGGTAAGGCGCAGGCGCGCGCTCGACGACCTTTTGGTTGCGGCGCTGGATCGAGCAGTCGCGCTCGAACAGGTGGACGGCGTTGCCGTGCGTGTCGCCGAGGATCTGCACCTCGACGTGGCGGGCGCGCTCGATCAGCTTCTCGAGGTAGACCTCATCCTTGCCGAACGCGGCGCGCGCCTCGCGCTTGCCTTCCATGACCTCCTTCACGAGGTCGGCCTCGTCGCGGATTGCGCGCATGCCGCGCCCGCCGCCGCCCCAGGAGGCCTTGAGCATCACCGGGTAGCCAATCTCGGCCGCAAGCTTCTTCACCTGCTCCACATCGTCCGGAAGCGGATCGGTCGCCGGCACCACGGGCACGCCGATGCGCACGGCGAGGTTGCGAGCCGCGACCTTGTTTCCGAGGTCGCGCATCGTCTGCGGCTTCGGGCCGATGAAGGTGACGTCGGCGGCGGCGCACGCTTCCGCAAACTCGGGGCTTTCCGACAGGAGGCCGTAACCTGGATGTATCGCGTCGGCGCCGGAGAGCTTCGCGACGCGGATCACCTCATCGATCGAAAGGTAGCTTTCGATAGGACCCAGATCCCGCTCCAGATGCGGCCCTCGCCCGACCTGATAGCTTTCGTCGGCCTTGAAGCGATGCAGCGCGTACTTGTCCTCCTCAGCCCAGATCGCCACAGTCTTGATGCCAAGTTCGTTCGCCGCGCGGAACACGCGAATGGCAATCTCGGAGCGGTTGGCAACGAGGATCTTGCTGATTTTCATGGGACGGTCCGGTGCGAGGCTGGCAGGAGACTAGCGCGAAAATGCTGCACTGCAAACAGACGCTGGAGCGGCGTCCGCAAATAGAAAAGCCCGGCGCGAGCGCCGGGCTTCCTGTAGTGGAGCCTTGAAGGCCTAGAGCTGGAAGTAGCCGAACTTCCCGTCGTCGCCCTTCTTCCACTGGTAGACGACATAGTCGGCGTCGGTGCGGTCGCCCTTCTCGTTGAAGGAGAGTTCGCCCAGCACGGTCTTGAACGGACCCTTGGACTTGATCGCCTTGGCCACCTCCTCGGGGTCGTTCGAGCCCGCGGCTGCAGCAGCCTGTGCAAGCACCTGCGTCGCGGCGTAGGAGTAGAGGGTGTAGGCCTCGGGCTCGAAGCCCGCGGCGCGGAACTTCTCGACCGCTTCCTTGGCAGCCGGGTTGTTGCGCGGGTCCGGGCCGAAGGTGTTGTAGGTGCCCTCGACCGCGTCGCCGGCGATCGACGCCAGCTCGTTCGACACGATGCCGTCACCCGAGAAGAGTGGCGCCTTCAGGCCCTGGTCTGCTGTCTGGCGGATGATGAGACCCGCCTCGGTGTGCAGGCCGCCCCAGTAGATGAGCGTGACGCCGGCCTGCTTCATCTTGGAGATGAGGGCGGAGAAGTCCTTGTCGCCGGTGTTGACGCCCTCGTACATGACTTCCGTCACGCCCGCGGCGTTCAGCGCCTTCTTCGTTTCGTCGGCGAGACCCTGGCCGTACGGGGTCTTGTCGTGGATGACCGCAACCTTGGCATCCTTGAACTTCTCGGCGATGTATGCGCCGGCAACCTGGCCCTGCTGGTCGTCGCGGCCGCAGACGCGGAACGTGTTCCACAGGCCGCGCTCGGTGAAGACCGGGTTGGTTGCGGCCGGGGTGATCTCCAGAATGCCGTTTTCGGCGTAGACTTCCGAAGCCGGGATCGACACGCCCGAGTTGAAGTGGCCGACGACGAACTTGACGCCGTCAGCGACGAACTTGTTGGCAACCGAAACGCCTTGCGTCGGGTCGGATACGTCATCGCCGATGACAATCTTGATCATTTCGCCATTGATGCCGCCGGCTGCGTTGATGTCGGCGGCAGCCTGCTCGGCGCCCTTCTGCAACTGTGCTCCGAACGCAGCGTTCGGGCCGGTGATCGGGCCGCCGACACCGACGAGGATGTCGGCCCAGGCCGCGCCGCCGAACGCCAGCAAGGCGGACAAGGCGACCGCGGACATGAGTGTTTTCTTCATTGAGACGCTCCCATTGAACAGGTGGGCGGAGATGTTCCGTTCACGCGATGCCCACCCCCTATCGCAGAACGTGGATTGTGCCCATTTTCCGGGACTTGTCACGCCGTTTCGCGCCGCCCGCCGCGGTGAATCAGCTATTGGTGAACACTGGCGCGCTCCTTCCACCCGAGCAGCCATGTCCGCTCGTAAACCCAGTGATACTGCGTCACCATCTGCTTCGTGCGCGTGTAGCGGAAGCCGAGATACCCGATTCCCAGCAGGATTATGGTGTCGACGCAGTAGTACTGCAGCGAAAACATTGTGCCGTCGAACAGCGCGTGATGGATGAACCGCACGGCAACGCCCAGCAACAGCAAATAAAGGCCGAGCGCAACGCCGCTGCGCCAGGTCTGTGCGCAGGCGCGGCCGGTCATCCAGGCGGCACCGCCGCCCAGAAGCAGCGTGATGAAGAAGAACTGCCAGATGTTGGCTTCTTCGTAGATGATGCCCTGCATCGATTGCCTCTCAGTGACGACCGCCCTCGAGGTAGGCCGCGCGCACCTCGGTGTTGGCGAGAAGTTCCTTGCCCGTGCCGCTCATCGTGATGTTGCCGTTGACCATCACATATCCCCGCGCTGCAAGCCGCAAGGCGCCGAATGCGTTCTGTTCCACCAGGAAGACGCTGAGCCCTTCCGTCTCGTTGAGCACGCGGATCGCGTCGAAGATCTGCTTGACGATCAGCGGCGCAAGGCCAAGCGACGGCTCGTCGAGAAGCAGGAGCTTCGGCCGAGCCATCAACGCGCGGCCGATCGAGAGCATCTGCTGCTCGCCGCCCGAGAGCGTTCCGCCGCGCTGCGCGATACGCTCCTTCAGCCGCGGGAAAAGCGCGAAGACCTTTTCGGAATCCTCCGCGAAATGCTGCAGGTTGTCGAGGCCGGCGCCCATCTGGAGGTTCTCCAGAACGGTCATGCGCGGGAATATCCGGCGCCCTTCCGGCGACTGGGCAATTCGGCGCCGCGCGATATGGTGCGTCGGCAACAGGGTAATGTCCTCGCCATTGAAGACGATGCGCCCGCTGCGCGCGCGCGGACTACCGAAAATCGTCATCATCAAGGTCGACTTGCCGGCGCCGTTGGCGCCGATCAGCGCGACGATCTCGCCCTGGCGCACTTCCATGGTTACGCCGTTGAGGGCGCGAATGTTGCCGTAGAAGGTCTCGACGTTCTCGACCTGCAGCAGGGCGGGCGAAGTTGCGGAGGCAGCGGCCATCACTTGGTCTCCCTCCGAGCCTTGCCTGACGCCAGCGCGCGCGCCTGCTCGATCCAGTTCTCGCGGGCGATGCGGCCATCGAATTCGAGATAGGCTTCGGCCGCCGCGATGTCCGCCTTTTTCCAGGCGGCGATCTGATCGAAATGGAAAATGCCGTGGTCGTTGAGCTTGCGCTCGTTGATCGGACCAATACCCTTGATCAGCTTGAGATCGTCGGCGACGCCATTGCGAGGCGCTGCCAGCGCGTTCGACGTTGTGGTCCCGCGTTGACCGGTGGGCGTTGCGCGCGAACGCGGTTCCGTGGCCTTCTCCGTCTCGGCGCGTGGCGCGGGCATGGGCATGTCGAGGACGCGGGCGGCGTTGCCGGCGCCGGGATCGATCGTCACGAGACCTTCGTTGTCGGCTGCGTGCTCGATCGTGTCGGATATGGGTCCCGCCATCATCGAAGACGAAGCGGCGGGGCCATGTGCCGGATCCGGCGTGCCGTCGAGTTGCTCGATGACATGCTCGTCGCCGACTTCGACAAGAACCTTCTCGACCTCCTGATCGTCCACCCCAAGGTAGGCGGCGATAACGCGCGGATCGTTCTTCACGAACGCCGGGTCGCCATCGGAAATCTTGCGTCCGTATTCGAGGACGACGACGTGGTCGGAGATCTGCATCACCACCGACATGTCATGCTCGATCAGCAGGATCGATGTGCCGGTGTTGTCCTTGATGTCGTTCAGCAGCACGTTCAGCGCCAGCGACTCCCGCGGGTTGAGGCCGGCGGCCGGTTCGTCGAGGCACAGGAGTTCCGGTCCCGTGCACATCGCGCGGGCGATCTCGAGCCGGCGCTGGGCACCGTACGGCAGGTCGCCGGCGGGGTCGTCGGCGCGGTCGATCAGCCCCGCCTTCTCCAGCCAGTGCGCGGCGAAGTCCCGCGACTCCGCCGACGCCTTGGCATAACCGCCGATCCCGACCAGACCGAGCACGGTGAAGCCCGATGCCTTCATGAGCTTGTTGTGCTGCGCGACCAGCAAATTCTCGAACACGGTCATGCCGGAGAACAGGCGAATGTTCTGGAAGGTCCGCGCGACCTTCGCCTTGGCCGGTATCTGGAAGTCAGGCAGGCGCTCCAGCAGAAGGCGCGTACCGTCGCGCCGGGTCATCGCGATCATGCCTTCGGACGGCTTGTAGAAGCCGGTGATGCAGTTGAACACGGTGGTCTTGCCGGCGCCGTTCGGACCGATCAATGCGGTGATCTCGCCGCGCCGGGCTTCGAACGACAGGTCGCCGACGGCGACAAGTCCGCCGAACTTCATCGATAGATGTTCGACCTTGAGGATCGGCTCGCTTGCTGCGACGCTCATCAGCCGTGGCCCTCGCGGGTGAACGAACTCGATACGGACTTGCTCTCGCGGAGATACGCGGTCGGCTCGCGGCTGCCGACGAAGCCGCGCGGCTTCCACACCATGATCACCACCATGGCCGAGCCGAACAGCAGCATGCGGTAGAGTTCCGGCGTGAAGTCCTGACCGAAGGCGAGCTTGAGGAACTGCATTTCGCGCAGGATTTCCATGCCGCCGATCATCACGAGCGCCGCGACCGCGATGCCGACGAGCGAGCCCATGCCGCCGAGCACGACGATGGCCAGGATGATCGCCGACTGGAGGAAGACGAAAGACTCCGGGTTGATGAAGCCCTGCCGCGCAGCGAAGAACGAGCCGGCGAAGCCGCCGAACATAGCGCCGATGGCGAAGGCGGTAAGCTTGGTGTTCGTCGTGTTGATCCCCAGCGAACGGCAGGCGATCTCGTCCTCGCGCAGCGCCTCCCAGGCACGGCCGACCGGCATTCTGCGCAACCTTATGGTGACGTAGGCGGTGAGCAGCGCAAGCAGCAGGATCAGGTAGTACAGAAATATCTTGTAGTAGACGCCGGAGGTCGGCAGATCGAACACCTTGCCGATGTAGAGCGGCGACGACACGTCGAAATTGAAGAAGCCGAAGAAAGTGATCTTCGGGATCGACGCGATGCCGGCCGAGCCGTTGGTCACCTCGCGCCAGTTTATCAGCACCAGGCGGATGATCTCCCCGAACGCGAGCGTGACGATCGCGAGATAGTCGCCGCGCAGACGCAGGACCGGAAATCCGAGCAGAACCCCCCATAGTGCGGCCATCGCGCCCGCAGCCGGCAGCAGGATCCAGAACGATAGCCCGAACTCCTTGCCGAGCAGGGCATAGGTGTAGGCGCCCACGGCGTAGAAGGCGACGTAGCCGAGGTCGAGCAGGCCGGCGAGGCCGATCACGATGTTCAGGCCCCACGCCAGCATGACGTAGATCAGCACCTGGATGCCGAAATTGTCGACCCACTTCAGCGAGCCCTGCACCCCGGTGACGGAGATCACCACGACCGGAAACACGAACAGCCCGGCAATGGCGAAGCGCACCCAGTACTTGCCGAGGAAGCCGCGCTCGCGAACGACGGTCGGCCGCGCGGCGCGCGATGCGCGACGGCGGTCGAGTTCGGGCCAGATGAAGGCCGCGAACGCGAAGCGGCCGACCATGACGATGATGATGATGGTCGCAAGCAGGCTCCATCGCGGAACCAGGATCAGCTCGTTGCGGATGTTCTGGTCGGTCCGCATGCCGATCATCAGCAGGAACAGCCCCAGCGCCAATACGCCGGAGATGAACGCCTCGCGCAGCGCGTTGGCAATGTTGCCGTCGCGCAGGGCGGCGTCGGGGCCGGCCTGCGTCAGGTTCGCAGCGCTCGCCATGTCAAACCTTCTCCACTTCCGGCCTGCCCATCAGGCCTGACGGCAGGAAGATCAGCACGATGGCGAGGATCGAGAACGCGGCAACGTCCTTGTAGTCGATCGAGAAGTAGGCCGACCACAGCGACTCGATAATGCCGATCAGCAGGCCGCCCATCACCGCGCCCGGCAGTGACCCGATGCCGCCGAGGACGGCGGCCGTGAACGCCTTGACGCCGGGCACGAAACCGTCGCTGAACGACACGACACCGTAATACATTAGGAACAGCGTGCCGGCGACGGCGGCGAGCGCTGCGCCCATGATGAAGGTGATCGAGATGGTGCGGTCGACGTCGACGCCGAGCAGCGCCGCCATCTTGCGGTCCTGCTCGCAGGCGCGCTGCGCACGGCCGAGCGGCGTCTTGTTGACGATGTACCAGAAGATCGCGAGCAGCAGCACCGTCACCGTGGCGATGACGATCTGCTTCAGCGAGATGCTGATGCCGAAGACATCGTAGTTCTGCGAGATCATCGGCGGGATCGGCTTGTTGCGCGGGCCCTGCGTCACCTGCACGAAGTTCGACAGGAAAATCGACATGCCGATTGCGGTGATCAGCGGCGCCAGCCGGAACGATCCGCGCAACGGCCGATAGGCGACGCGTTCTATCGTCCAGTTCCACAGGCTGGTCATCAGCATGGCGACGAGCATCATCACCAGGAGGAAGAAGACCACGTGCACCGTCGCGAACAGCGACACCAGAATGAGGAACACGATCATCGCGATGAACGCGCCCATCATGAAGATGTCGCCATGGGCGAAGTTGATCATGCCGATGATGCCGTAGACCATCGTGTAGCCGATCGCGATCAGTCCGTAGATCGATCCGAGCGTCAGCCCGTTGATGAGCTGCTGGATGAAATATTCCATGGTGCGGACGGCTCCCCTGAGACAAGCCGCGCCGCTGGCGGCCTGTCCGCTATACCCCAGTTCCCCTTCGGTCCGGCAGTGGCTGGCGATGTCTGCCCGGAATGTCCGGTGCACCGCACATGGCCCTGCAAGACCCGATCGCGCGAAGCTAGCAGCAGCCCCGCGACTTGTCTTTACCTATCCGCGACACATGCAGCGCCGCGCCGGCTATTGCACCGCACACTTTGCAAAGTGCGCCGTGCAAGGCAAGCCGTCACCTGACCACGAAGCCGTGCGCGAACGGGTCGCGGTCGTCAATCATGATGGTGTTGTAGCCTGTGAGCCGCGCCCAGCCTCCGATCGACGGGACCATGCCGCGCCGGTCGCCGACCGTCGCTTCGCGCTCGACCTTGCCCTTGAACAGCGAACCGATGATGGACTCGTGCACGAACGGGTCGCCAACCTTGAGCTTGCCCTTGGCGAAGAGCTGCGCCATGCGCGCCGAAGTGCCGGTGCCGCAGGGCGAGCGGTCGATCGCCTTGTCGCCGTAGAAGACGGCATTTCGCGCTTGCGCACCCGCGACAGTCGGCGCACCCGTCCACAATATGTGCGACAGTCCGCGGATCGCCGGCTTCTCCGGATGGATGAACTCGTACCGCTCGTTGAGCCTGCGCCGCAGCTCGGGGCTCATGCTTACGAGCTCTCCCGCCGAATAGTCTGCCATGTCGCGATAGTTCTTCTGCGGCTCGACGATCGCGTAGAAATTGCCGCCATAGGCGACGTCGACCGTGATCGGGCCGAGCCGCGGACAATCGACCTCGAGGCCCTCGGCATGGAGATAGGAGGGCACGTTGGTAATGCGCACCTCTTCGACGTACTCGCCGTCCTTCCTGTATTCGGCGACGACGCGCCCGGCGGGAACGTCCAGGTTCAGCCTGCCTTCGGTCCTCGGCCGCACCAGCCCGTTCTCGACTGCGAAGGTGATCGTACCGATGGTGCCGTGACCGCACATGGCCAGGCAGCCGGATGTCTCGATGAACAGGATCGACACGTCGCCGTCGTCGGTCGTCGGCGGATACAGGAACGAGCCGGACATCATGTCATGGCCGCGCGGCTCGAACATCAGCCCGGTGCGAATCCAGTCGTACTCGCGCTCGAAGTGAGCGCGCTTCTCCAGCATCGTCGCCCCGTCGAGGCGCGGGGCGCCGCCGGCGACGAGGCGCACCGGATTGCCGCAAGTGTGTCCGTCGATGCAGGAGAAGGTGTGGCGCATCAGAACCTGTCAGCGGCAAAGGGGGTAATGTCGATAGGCAGTTCCTCGCGCGAAATCAGCGCGCGCACAAGACGGCCGGTGGCGGCTGCCTGGGTCAGACCCAGGTGGCCATGGCCAAAGGCGTAGACGACACGCGGCGCCGTCTTCGACGCCGATATGACCGGCAGCGAATCGGGCAGCGACGGGCGATACCCCATCCATTCGCGGCCGCCTCGCGTTTCGAGCCCGGGCAGGAAAAGCGCCGCCTTGCTCAGCATCGCCTTGGCGCGCGCGAAGTTCGGCGGGCGATCGAGCCCGCCAAGCTCCACCGCTCCGCCGACGCGCAGCCCGGTCGAGAGCGGCGTGACCACGAAGCCATGCCCCGAAAAGATGAGTTGGCGCTTCACGTCGAAAGCGCCTGCCGGCAGCGTCGTGTTGTAGCCGCGCTCGGTTTCGAGCGGAATGCGGTCGCCGAGCTGCGCTGCCAGACGGTGCGACCAGGCTCCGGCGGCCACGACGATCGCATCGGCGCGCAGCCGCTCGCCGCCGGCGAGCGATACGGCACCGTCCTGCAAGCGCTCGGCGGTGGCGATGCGCAACGTCGCGCCGAGCCGCTCGGCATATGCCCATACCGCCTTGCCGAGCACCTTCGGATCGTCGACCGTCTTCCAGCCCGGCACGAACGTGCCTCTGACGAAGCGGGGCGACAGTCCAGGCTGCAGCGCGGCGAGCCCGGCGCCGTCGACGTGCCGGAACGCGATGCCGAAGCGGTCGCGCGCCGACCAGCCCGGCAGCGACGCCGTGAACTCGGCCTCGCTCTCGTACAGCTCCAGAGAGCCGTCCTCGCGCAGCATCGTCCGCGTGCCGGTGCGGTCCATGAGCGACAACCATTCGGCTTCCGCAAGCCGCATCAGCGCGGCCTGCGCGGCGAGGCTGGTCTCGCGGTTTCGCGCCGCGCCGGCGCGCCAGAACCGCCATAGCCATGGCGCCAGCTTCGGCAAATAGGCGGCTGGTATGGCGAGCGGCCCGAGCGGATCTGCAAGCCAGCGCGGCAGATTGCGGACCATGCCTTTCTGCGCGAGGGGCAGGACATCGGAAAAGGCAAGCGCCGCGGCATTCCCGGCGCTCGTTTCCTCGATGGCGCCGCTGCGGTCGATCACGGTCACGTCATGGCCGGCCTCGGCGAGGTGCGCCGCCGCGCACACGCCGACGATACCGGCACCGAGGACGATGACCGTGGCGCGGGTCATGATGCGCTCAGACCTGCGGCAGCACCGGCCGCGTCGACAGAGCGTCCCTGATGATCGTCTCGACCGCTGCGCGCCGCAGGCCGGCGAGCGGCTGGCGCGGCATGCGCACGCGCTCGTTGGTACCGATGGCGTGAGCTTCCGCGAGCTTGATGTTCTGGACGAGGTATGTCGACACGTCGAGGTCGAGCAGCGGCCGGAACCAGCGGTAGATCGTTAGCGCCTCGTCGCGGCGCCCCGCCTTCAGAAGCCGGTATATCGCAACGGTTTCCTTCGGGAATGCCGTGACGAGCCCGGCGACCCAGCCGATTGCGCCGACCGACAGCGCCTCGAAGGCGAGATTGTCGACGCCGGTGAACAGGTCGAAGCGGTCGCCGAAGGCGTTGATGATCTCCGTCGACCGGCGAATGTCGTCCGAAGACTCCTTGACCGCGACGAACAAATCGTCGGCAGCGAGCTTGGCCATGACGTCGACGGTCACGTCGACACGATAGGCAAGGCGGTTGGAATAGATCATCACCGGCAGCCCGCCGGCTGCGGCGACGGCCCGGAGCGTGGCGACGGTCTCATCCGGATTGGTATGGTAGATCGGTGACGGGACGACCATGAGCCCGTCGGCGCCGGCTTTTGCGGCGCGCTTCGCCAGCGATGCAGCATCTCGCGTCGCCGGCTCGTTCACGGTCATCAGCACCGGACGTCTGCCGGCGACCTTGCGGGCGGTGTCGAACACTTCCAGCTTCTCGTCATGCGACAGCATCGGACCTTCGCCGAGTGACCCGCAGACGATGATGCCGTCGCACCCCGCATCGATCTGGACCGCATAGCAGCGCTCCATCTCGGCGTGATCGAGACCGTCATCGGCCGTGAACTTCGTCGTCACCGCCGGAAAGACGCCTGCCCACATGACTGCCTCCATTACTGATATATGAGAGATATATCTGTGAGAAGTGGCCCTGTCAAACGGTTCCGGATCTGATATATCTTTCGCATATCAGAAAAGGACGTCCATGGAACTGTCGGCAAGCGCCACCATGCAGGCCTACCGTCATCTCGAGCGGATGATCGTGACGCTTGAGCTGCCTCCTGCGGCCGTCATGACCGAGGGCGCCCTCGTCGATCGCATCGGTCTGGGACGGACTCCGGTGCGCGAGGCGATCCAGCGGCTGAGCTGGGAGGGGCTGGTAGAGGTTCGCCCACGCGCGGGGATTGCCATCGCGCCACTTCATGTCAGCGACTGGCGTCGCGTTCTCGAGGCGCGGCGCGGGGCCGAAATGATTCTGGCACGCTCGGCGGCGCGTCTGGTCACTGACCAAGCGGCAGCCCGTTTCCAGGAGGCCGCGAGCGACATGCAGAAGTCTGTCATCACCGGCAGCGTCACCGCGTTTCTCGATGCGGACAAGGCGCTGGACGAGGCCATCGCCGCCGCCGCCGACAACCCGTTCGCATCGCGGCTCGTCGCGCCGCTGCAGACGCATTCGAGGCGCTTCTGGTTTCGCTACCAGAACGACGGCGGTCTGGCCGCAGCCGCGCTCGCGCATGTCGGCCTCATACGGGCCATTTCGAATGGAGACGATGTCGGCGCCGAAGCGGCTGCGGGCGCGCTCATCGATCTTCTGACCGCCAACGCGCAAGCGGCGCTTCGCGCATAGCGCCGCTCGATGCCACTCTTCAGCTGGCAGAGCTGACGACGTCCACCGCGATGTTTTTCGAGAGGCGCGCAAGATCGTCGGCGATCTCCGACGCAGCCGACGCAAGGATGGGAGCGAAACGCGCAAAGGCCTCCTGCTCGGAGTCGAACGCAGACTTGAAGTAGGTGATACCGAGCGTACCCAGCACACGCTGGTCATGGGCGATGATGGGCACTGCGACAGTGTTCGAGTTGCGCGGTTCGACCATCGAGGATCGCGTCGCGTAGCCGGCTTCGCGGATCTGCGCGACCAGCCGGCGCAGATCGTCGGGATGGTGGGCAAGCGCATCTTCGGGCTCAGTCGAGCGCCGCAGCACCTCGACGATGAGATCGAACTCCTCCTTTTCGAGGAATGCCACGTAGGCGAGGCCCATCGCGCGCGTCAGCAGGTGCAGCCGGCGGTTCACAGTGCTGTGGAACGGCGAGATCGGGCTGTCGGGAACGGTGCTGAAGCGCACGATCATGCCGTCATAGTCCGGCAGCGCGATGGCCACGGGCCACTTGTACTTGCGGGTGATCGCCAGCGCCCAGGCCCTGCCAGCTTCGACCACCAGCGGACCCTTGTGATAGCCGGAGCTCAGCGAGGTGACGAGCGCGCTGACCTGGTACCCGCCCTGTCGCGCGTCATTCTCGACGTATCCGGCTTCCTCCAGCGTCTTCAGGATGCGGACCAGCGTGGGTTTCGGCAGCCGCGTCCGCGCATGGAGCTGGGCGATTGTGTTGATCGGCTGCAGGTTGAGCTCCTGTAGCACGTTCATGGCGCGCTCGACTGCGCGAATGCCCATCGGCAAGTCCTCCGCGCGAGGCGCATTTCGGCCCGCGAAACGTGGGGGACTATAAGTTGAGAGGTCGAGCTGTCAATCTCTACCCCGGCCTGCACCGGCACAGGAGCAGGCCATGGCAGCGGCAGCAGATCAGGTCACCAAGAATCGCGAAGAAGCCCGCCGTCTGATGGCAACGATCGACGACGCGACGGCCAACCGGCTGCTGCACGGGGCGCTGGACCTCCACGTCCATTCCGGCCCGTCGACGATGCCCCGCGCGCTCGACCATCTGCAGGCGGCAGAGGAAGCCGCGGCAATCGGGATGCGCGGCCTGCTCTTCAAGGATCACCATTACTCGGTGGCGCCGTTCATCCCGCTCATGGAGCGCGTCCTGAACAAGCCCGGCTTCCGCATGTTCAGCGGCCTCGTGCTCAACAACTCGACCGGCGGGTTCAACCCCTACGTCGTCGACGCCCAGCTCAACATGGGCGCCAAGCTGATCTGGATGCCGACGGCCCAGGCCGGAAATCACGTCCGCTCCGCGCACGGCAAGGTGCGGCTTGCCTCGAACGTCCAGCTCAAGAACTCGCCGCTTCTGTCGCCGATCGACGCTCTCGGGAACGTCATCGACGAGGTCAAGCAGATCCTCGATTCCATCGCCGCCTTCGACGCGATCCTGTCGTCGGGCCACCTGCATGTCTGGGAGATCTTCAAGCTCTTCGAAGAGGCCCGCAGCCGCGGCGTGAAGCGACTGCTGATCAACCACCCGATGTATGGCCTTCACTTCAGCCACGACGATGTCCGCGAGCTTGCCCGCCTCGGTGCGATCGTCGAGCAGTCGGCCGGCCTCTACATCGATGGCCGCTTCAACGTGTTCACCCCCCAGGATTTCAAGGAACACATCGAGGCTGCCGGCGTCGCAAACTCGTCGATCGGCTCGGACCTCGGGCAGGTCAACGCGCCGACGCCGGTCGAGGGCATGCGCCAGGCGGTGAAGCTGTGCCTCGCCGTCGGCTTCAGCGAAGCCGACGTCAAGACGATGGTCCTCGATAACCCCACGAGGCTCCTCGGCCTGAGCTAGCCGCCAGGTGCGGGTCGTTGAGATCGCTCGGCCCGGCGGGCCGGAGGTTCTACGCATCGTCGAGCGCCCTAGCCCCGTGCCCGGGGCTGGTGACGTCCTGATCCGCGTCGCGGCTGCGGCGGTCAACCGCCCGGACGTTCAGCAGCGCCGCGGCCTTTACCCGCCGCCGCCCGGAGCGTCCGACATTCCCGGACTGGATGTTGCGGGCGTGGTGGAGGCGACCGACGTCGCCGGCCTGGCCGTCGGCGACCCGGTCTGTGCCCTCGTCAATGGCGGCGGCTATGCCGACTATTGCACCGTGCCGGCCGTCCAGTGCATGCCGGTACCGAAGGGGCTGAATTTCGTCCGGGCCGCTTCTTTACCGGAGGTGTTCTTCACGGCCTGGAACACCATCGTCTTGTTGGCACGGCTGGCCGAGGGCGAGACGGTGCTGATCCACGGCGGCACCAGCGGCGTCGGCATGGCGGCGATCCAGATCGCGCGACAGCTGTTCGGCGCCACCGTGTTCGCCACGGCCGGCAGCGAGGCGAAGCGCAAGGTCTGCACAGACATCGGCGCCACGGCGGCGTTCGACTACCGCGGCGCTTGGGACGACGCGGTTCGCGCTGCAACCGGAGGCGAAGGCGTCGACGTCATTCTCGACGCGCAGGCCGGGCCGGCGACGCAACGGCAGCTCGACCTGCTCATGCCTGACGGCAGGCTGGCATTCATGGCCAGCCATCAGGGCGAAATGGCCGAAATCAACATCCGCCAGCTGGTGCGGCGACGCCTGACCGTGTCGGGAACCACCCTTCGGCCGCGTCCGGCGAGCTACAAGGGCCGGTTGGCGCGGGAACTCGTGGAGCGCGTATGGCCTCTGCTCGAGGACGGCCGCATCGTCACGCGCATTCACGCAACCTTGCCGCTGAAGGACGTGCGCAGCGCGCACGCAATCCTCGACGCCAACGAGCAGATCGGCAAGGTCGTCCTGATCGTCGACCCGCAGCTTGCCGCTACTGACCCGGCATCGGGTAGTCATCGGCGTTGAGCACCCAGCCGGGCTTCGCCGAAAAATCCATGCGCGGCGGCGAGAAGATGTCGACGAGCTGATTGACGCCCTGCCCTTCCGCCGTCGTGGTGTGGATCGACGGCGGAGGAATGACGCAAACCGACGGCGACTCGCAGAACAGGTGCTCGTCTTCGCGCCAGACGTTCATGTTCGTGGTCCACGGCCAGCGCAGATGGTGGGTGAATGCGCCGCTGAGCGCCAGCGAGCACTGTTCGAAATCGTCGTGGTGATGCGGCGAGACCTGGTCGCGCGCCCGCGGGCCGACGCGCGGCGTCAGGTAGTTCACCATGAAGGTGGTGCACCGGTAGATGCGTCCGAAGCGCGAGGGGTCTTCAGGGACGTCCAGCGTGTACCATCTGAGCTTGAGGCCGCCAGGCGGCTCGGGCCATGGCTGGAACGGCGGCACGTTCGGATGCTGCCCACCGAACTCGGCGGCGTTCGACGCGGCGTCGGCCATATCGGTGGATTTCGGCGTCAGCAGGCGCACGACCGTACCCGGCTTGCGCATCCTGATCGAACTTTCGCCAGGCGGCACGAAGGCGACGCTGTAGCCCGGAACGATCTGCGTCCCGTCCCTGGTCGTGATCTCGACCTCGGTCTCCTTGTCGGGAATGATGACCGCGTACTCGTCGCGCTGCCTGGCCCGTGCGAACACGCCGCCCGCATTGCCCTTGCTGTAGGCCACGACGAAATTCTGCCCCCGGCTGATCCACGTTTCGCCGTTGCGGTCGGAAATCTGCGGCTCGGTCCCGTAGAACAGCGCGAGCTGCGAGCCGAAGAAGCTCTCGTGCGCTTTCGCGGCCGGCTTGGCATTCCCGGCCAGCGTCGAGCGTGGGTCGTTCTGGACGTACATGTCTCCTCCTCCCAATGGGGAAGCCGGGTTACGCCGGCAGCGGGTTCTGCTTCCTGAGGCCGAGAATCTCCCGCGCCTGCGCCGGCGTCGCGACGCTGCCGCCGAGTTCGCGCAGGATGCGCACGGCCTTCTCGACGAGCACGGCGTTGCTGTGCGCCAGCACGCCCTTCTCGACGTAGATGTTGTCTTCGAGCCCGACGCGGACGTGGCCCCCGAGCAGCCAGCTCTGGGTCAGCATCGGAAACTCCCAGCGACCGACGCCGAACGCGCTCCAGCGCGCCGCCTGCGGCAGCAGGCTCTTGAGGTACATGAGCGTTTCGGGCGTCGCGATTGCGCCGTACCGGACACCGAGCACGATCTGGAAGAAGGCCGGCATGTCGAGATTGCCGTCCTGGATGAGGTGATTGGCGAGCTGGATGTCGCCGGAGTCGAACACCTCCAGCTCCGGCACGACGCCTGCGTCACGGATGGCGGCAGCCATGATCGCGAGATTGGCCGGCGTGTTGATGACCACCGACGAGCCGGAATACATCGTGTTCAAGTCGAGGCTGCAGAGTTCCGGGCGGAGCGCGGTGATGTGCTCTACGCGACGCTCCGGCCGCATCAGCGTCGTGCCGGGAGCGGCCATCTTCGGATCGGCGTCGCTCGGCACGAAGCGCTGGCCGGGACCCGTCGTCAGGTTGATGACGACATCCTCGTCCGCCGCGCGCAGACGCTCGACCACTTCACGATAGTGGCCGAGTTCCATGCTTGGCCTGCCGTCCGGGTGACGGACATGCACGTGGACGATCGCGGCGCCCGCCCGCACCGCCTGAATCCCTGCATCCGCGATCTGTTCGGGCGTAACCGGCAGGTACGGGGTCTGTTCGAGCGTGGTGATGTTGCCGGTAACGGCACAGCTGATGATGGTCGGTTCGGCCAAGCGAGCGCTCCTGTTGGCCGGCATCGCTGGCATCGGCGGTCGCCGCGCGGCAATCGGATTGGAACACCGTTTCGCAGTCAGAAACGCGTAAGGCGTTTCGCATTGCGGAACGCACAGGCTGACTGCGCGCAGGGAGAACGCGTGCTGCTAGAACGTGCTCATGTCAGTGAGCCCCAACAAGTTTTCGACGTTCCGCAAGCGCCTGCTGGCGCGTGACCGCATGTTCGGGACTTTCCTGAAGCTGCCGACGACGCAGGTCATCGAGATGCTCGGCCCGATCGGCTACGATTTCGTGATCATAGATCAGGAGCATGCGCCGCTCGACCGCGCCATGACCGATTACATGATCCTCGCGGCCCGCGCGTCGGGGATCGCGCCGCTGGTGCGCGTGTCCGAGTTCACCGACGCTGCGATACTCTCCGTTCTCGATTGTGGGGCGATGGGCATCATGGTTCCGCACGTGACCTCCGTGGAGAAAGCCACCGCCATCGCCCGGGCCGCGCGCTACAGGGGCGGCAGCCGCGGCTTCGTCGGCATGTCGCGGGCGGGCCGCTGGGGCGCCGTCGGTGGCGGCGTGGAACACATGAAGACGCAGGATGCCGAAATCGCCGTCGTTGCGATGATCGAGGACCAGAGCGCGGTCGAGCTTGCCGGGGACATTGCGCGGGTCGATGGCATCGATGCGCTGTTCGTCGGTCGCGGCGACCTGACCGCGTCGTTCGGGGACGATCCCGATGCGGCGAAAAAGGTGGCCGACATTGCGCGGCGGGTTGCTTCCGCAGCCACCGACGCCAACACTCCGCTGATGATGCTGCCAACCAGCAAGGCCGACTTCGAGTTCGTGGCTGGCCTTGGCGCGAGCGCGTTCATGGTCTCGAGCGACCATGGCTTCATTCGCACCGCTGCAAGCGCCGCCCTGCGCGACTTCAAAGGCTGAGGAAGACGGAATGCCGCTGATCGAGATACCCGAACTGGCGGTGCCCAAGGTGGCACTGGTGACCGGCGGCAGCAGCGGCATCGGCCGCGCAACCGCCGCGCGCCTCGCTGCGCTCGGAACCACCGTCGTCGTCGGCTACAACAGCCGCGACGCGCTTGCCCACGAAGTCGTCGGCGGCCTGCAGGGGAGCGGCCATACGGCCATCCGTATCGCGGTCGACGATTCCGCCTCGGTCGCTGAAGCCGCTGGCGCGATCGAGCGCCAGTTCGGTCGGCTCGATGCGCTGGTGAATTCCGGCGGCGCAACCACTCCGGTGGCGGCAGCCAACCTCGAAGCGCTCACCGACGAGATATTCGACCGCACGGTAGGCGTGAACCTGCGCGGCCCGTTCGCGGTAATCCGCGCTTTCCGCCCGCTGCTCGAGGCGAGCGAGAACGCCGTGATCGTCAACGTATCGTCGATCGCCGCGCGTACGGGCATCGGCAGCAGCCTCGCCTATGTCGCAGCCAAGGCCGGCGTCGACGCGCTGACCGTCGCGCTGGCCAAGGTCCTGGCGCCGAAAATCCGCGTGTTCTCGGTTTCGCCAGCCGGCGTCGACACCGATTTCGTACCCGGCCGCACGCGCGAGCAGCTCCAGAAGACGGCAGAGAAGTTCCCGCTCGGTCACGTGACCTCGGCGGACGATGTCGCGCGGGCGGCGATTGCATGCATCGTGAACCTGACCAGTTCGACCGGAATCGTCGTGCCCGTCGATGAGGGCAGGCATCTCTAGAAGTCGCCTGGCGGAACGGGAGCGCCGCAGCTGTTGCGGCGTTAGCAGGAAGCCTTACAAACCGGATGACGCAGTCGCGCGGATGAACTGGCAGCCATCATGGACAAACTGAAGTTCTATATCGACGGCGCCTGGGTCGACCCGGCGTTTCCTGCCACGCTCGCCGTCGCGAACCCTGCCACCGAGGAGGATTTCGCCCGGATAAGCCTCGGATCGCCGAAGGACGTAGACCGCGCCGCCAAGGCCGCGCGCCGCGCCTTTGCCGCCTACGGCGAGACGAGCAAGCAGGAACGACTGGGCTACCTGACGCGCATCGTCGAGGGCTTCCGCGCCCGCCTGCCGGAACTGGCGCGCACGATGACGCTGGAGATGGGCTCGCCGATCACCTTCGCCACCGAGCGCCAGGCGACAGTAGCCCTGTTCCACTTCGAGGAGGCGATACGGGTCCTCGAGAATTTCGAGTTCGAGGAGCGGATGGGAGCCGGTGTCGTGCGCCACGAGCCGATCGGCGTCTGCGGCCTGATCACGCCGTGGAACTGGCCCCTCAACCAGGTCGCTTCCAAGGTCGCACCTGCCATAGCCACCGGCTGCACGGTCGTTCTGAAGCCGAGCGAGGTCGCGCCGCTGAGCGCCATGCTGCTCGCGGAGATCATTCACGAATCCGGGCTTCCGGCCGGTGTGTTCAACCTCGTCAACGGCGATGGCCCGACGGTCGGCGAAGCCATCGCCGCGCATCCCGAGATCGACATGGTGTCGTTCACGGGCTCGACCGGGGCTGGCATCAAGGTGGCCAAGCTTGCCGCCGACACCGTGAAACGCGTCGCCCAGGAACTCGGCGGCAAATCGGCCAACATCATCCTTCGCGACGCCGACCTGCGTTCGGCCGTGATCGCGGGCGTGCACGCCTGCTACACCAACGCCGGCCAGAATTGCCAGTCGCCGACGCGCATGCTCGTGCATGCCTCGCAACGCGACGAGGCGCTCGAGGCCGCGAAGGCGGCGGTCGCCGCGATCAGGCTCGGCGATCCGCTCGACCCGGCGACCACGATGGGCCCGCTGGTCAGCCGCAACCAGTTCGACAAGGTGCAGGCGCTGATCCAGTCGGGCCTCGACGAGGGCGCAACCCTCGTCGCCGGCGGGCCGGGCCGCCCGGCGGAGCTCAACCGCGGCTACTACGTCCGTCCGACCGTGTTCGGCGACGTCACCCGCGGCATGCGGATCTCGCGCGAGGAAATCTTCGGGCCGGTGCTGTCGATCCTCAACTACGAGGACGAGGACGAAGCAATCGAGATCGCCAACGACACGCCTTTCGGGCTTGCGGGCTTCGTCCAGTCGAAGGACCTCGAGCGCGCGCGCAAGGTCGCCAACCGCCTCCGCGCCGGCCGGGTCTACTACAACGGCGCGCCGTTCGACCGCAGCCTGCCGTTCGGCGGCTACAAGCAATCCGGCAACGGCCGGGAGTTCGGCCTGTTCGGCTTCAGGGAATATCTGGAAGTGAAGGCGCTGCTCGGTTTCCCGGGCTAGCCGTCGCCTGCTCGGGAGGAGAGGCCGATGAAGATCACTCAGGACGCGCTGCTGGGCAGCCTCTTCGTCGCCGTCGGCGCAACTGCGCTGATCATCGCGCTCGACTATCCGATCGGTTCGGCGGGCCGCATGGGCCCGGGCTATTTCCCGGTGATCGTCGCCACCCTGCTGACGGTCGTGGGACTGGGAATTCTCCTTCGCGCGCGGATGGGAGCGTCGGAGCCGATCACGGTGGCGCGCTGGCTTCCGGTCGTCGTCGTCTCGGCCGCAATCGTGCTGTTCGGCCTGATGATCGAGCGGCTCGGACTTCCCGCGGCGGTGTTCCTGCTCTGCGCCGTGGCGGCGCTCGCCAGCGTCAAGTTCGAGCTGGCGTGGAAGCCCATTGCCGGGGCAGCCGCCTTCGCGGCCTTTTGCGGATTGCTCTTCGTAAGGCTGCTCGGCCTGCCGCTGCCGATCGTCGGCACCTGGCTTCAGCCGCTTTTCGGCTCCTGAGTTCGAGAGGTCGACATGGACATCTTCGACGGCCTGCTCCTCGGTATCTCGACGGCGACGACCCTCACGAATTTCGCCTATTGCTTCGCCGGCGTGCTTCTCGGCACCGCCGTCGGCGTGCTGCCGGGCCTCGGCCCGATCGCCACCATCTCGATGCTGCTGCCGTTCACATTCGGGCTGCCGGTGGACACATCGCTGATCATGCTCGCCGGCATCTTCTATGGCTCCCAGTACGGCGGCTCGACGACGGCGATCCTGATGAACCTGCCCGGTGAGGCTTCGTCGGTGGTCACCACGCTCGACGGCCACGAGATGGCGAAGCAGGGGAAGGCCGGCCGCGCGCTTGCCGCCGCAGCCATCGGCAGCTTCTTTGCCGGAACCGTCGGGACCATGTTCATCGCGATCTCCGCGCCGCTGCTCGCCGGCCTGGCGCTGACCTTCGGCCCGACCGAATACTTCTCGCTGATCGTGCTCGGGCTCATCACCTCGATGGTGCTGGCGAGCGGCTCGCTGCTGACTGCCTTCGGCATGGCGCTGCTCGGCATGCTGCTCGGCATGATCGGCACCGACGTCAACTCGGGCGCGGCGCGCTTCACCTTCGGCTCGCCCAACCTCTTCGACGGCCTGAACTTCGTGGTCATCGCCACCGGCATCTTCGGCCTCGGCGACGTGCTGGCAAACCTCGAGAACGAGCGCAGCCGCGCCGCCCGAATCGCTCCGGTCAGCTCGCTGTTCCCGACGCGCGAGGACTGGAAGCGCATGGCCGCGCCGATCGTGCGCGGCACCGGCCTCGGCGTGCTGCTCGGCGTGCTGCCCGGCGCCGGCGTGCTCCTCGCGTCGTTCTCGGCCTACGCGCTGGAGAAGAAGATCTCGCGCACGCCCGAGCAGTTCGGCCGCGGCGCCATCGAGGGCGTCGCCGCGCCCGAGGCCGCGAACAACGCCGCCGCCCAGACCTGCTTCATCCCGATGCTGACGCTCGGCCTGCCCGGCACCGCGACGATGGCTCTGATGATCGGCGCGCTGGTCGTGCAGGGCGTCCAGCCCGGACCCGAGATCCTGTCGCAGCAGCCGGCGCTGTTCTGGGGCCTGGTCGTGTCGATGTGGATCGGCAACCTCCTGCTGCTGTTCCTCAACCTGCCGCTGGTCGGCATGTGGGCGAAGCTGATCTCGGTGCCGTATCACTTCCTGTTCCCGATCATCTGCGTGTTCACGGCGATCGGCGTCTACAGCATCAGCAACAGCGTCTTCGACGTCTACATGATGGCGCTGTTCGGGGTGCTGGGCTACGTCTTCCGCAAGGTGGGCGCCGAGCCGGCGCCGCTGATCCTGGCGCTGATCCTCGGGCCGATGGCGGAGGAGTATCTGCGCCGCGCCCTGCTGATCTCGCACGGCGACGCCACGATCTTCTTCACCAGCCCCGTCAGCCTCGGAACGCTGGCCGTTGCCGCGCTGTTGCTCGTCTCGATCGTCTCGCCGAGCTTCCGCAAGGTGCGGCGCGAAGGCCTGCAGGAAGCCGACTAGTCCAACGTCGCCAGGGAGCCGCGATGAACATCACAGCCGACAGCCGGTTGCAAACGATGCTCGACCGCGAGGAGCTGTTCGACCTCGTGCGGCGCGAGCGCTTCGCGCGCGACCAGCAGCGTTTCGACGTCATGGCCGCCTGCTTCCACCGCGACGCCTACATCCGCACCAGCTGGTACGACGGGCGCGGCGGACAGGCCTATGTCGACGCCACGCGCAAGTGGATGGGCAACACCGGGAACAGCAAGCACTGGGTGTTCCCCGCCTTCGCGCAGGTGCACGGCGAGCGCGCCACGGTGGAAAGCCCGGCGATGATCTTCAACCGGGCCAGGCTTGGCGAGGTCGAGGTCGATTTCCACGTCTTCTGCCGGTTCTTCTCGCGGGCGGTTCGCGACGACGGCGTCTGGAAGATCGCGAGCTTCGAGGTGCTGTTCGAGCGCGACGTGATGAAGCCGGTCAACCCGTCGGAAACGATGCCGATCGACTGGCCGCTGCTCGCGACGATGCGTCCGTCCTACAAGTTCCTGAGCTATATCCAGCACAGCCGCGGCATCGAGGTGAACGAGGAGTTGCTCGGCGACGACCGGCCCGACGCGCTGGCCGCCTTCCACCGGGGCGAGGCCGCGTGGCTCGCAGGTGCAGACTGACCGCGAGCCCGTTTCGATAGATGGAACGATGTCGCCCGGGGATACGTGATGCGCTTACGGTGGGTTAAGCCGTCCTCATAGCAACGCGCTACGAACTCGACCAAACGAGTGGGCAGGAGGAACACCAATGAACAGGCGTGAATTCATCGTGCTGGGAGGCACCGCAGGGCTGCTCGCCTCGACCGGCATCTCCTTTGCAGCCGGCGAGTGGCCGACCAAACCGGTTACCGTCATCTCCGCATATCCGCCCGGCGGCACCAGCGACATCCTGGCGCGTCTCGTCGCCGACATCCTCACAGCCGAATTCAAGCAGCAGTTCGTGATCGAGAACCTGGCGGGAGCGGCTGGCGCCCTTGCCGGCGGCAAGCTCGCGCGGTCGGCGCCGGACGGCTACACGATCCTCGTCAGCGGCAGCGCGCCGCTCGCGGCGAACAAGGTCGTGCAGACCAACCTTGCCTACGATCCACAGGCGGACTTCGACCCGATCACTGTGGTGGCCGAGAGCCCGGCGCTGTTCAGCGCCAGCACCAAGGCGCCTGCGAAGACTCTCCAGGAAGTGCTGGCCTATGCGAAGGCCAACCCCGGCAAGGTCAACATCGGCAACCCCGGGGCCGGCACCAAGGGCCACATTTGCGCGGCGATCATCAGCCAGATGGCCGGCGTGGAGATCAACCATGTCCCCTACAAGGGCTCGCCGCCGCTGCTCGCTGACATTCTCGGCGGTCATATCGACTTCGCCTTCGACGCGCCGGCGAATTACCTCCCGCACATCAAGGACGGCAAGGTCATCGGCGTCGCCGTGAGCTCCGCGAAGCGCCTCAACGAGGTGCCGGACGTGCCAACTGTCGCCGAGCAGGGAATGGCTGGTTACGATCAGACGCTGTGGTTCGGCGCGGTTGGACCGAAGGGCATGCCCGCCGGTGTCGCCGACAAGATTCAGCAGACGCTGAAAAAGTGGAGCGAAACCCCCGAGGCGAAGGCAAAGTTGACGGCGCTCGGCGTCGCGGCAGTGATGAACACGCCCGACGAGATGCGCGCGACGATGTCACGCGAAATCGACTCGATCCGCCCGCTGGTCGAAGCCGGATTGGTCAAGCCCACCTAGGCAGGGCCGACGAGAAGTCGAGGGCGCCAAGCCGGTCAGCCTGGCGCCCTTTTTCATTTCGGCCTCAGGCGGCCAGCGCGCGGAACTTCGCGATGACCGCGTCTCCCATTGCAGTCGTACCGACTTCCGTCATGCCTGCCGACGTGATGTCCTTCGTGCGATAGCCGCTGTCCAGTACCGCCGAGATCGCGGCCTCGAGGCGGTCGGCTTCGGCGATCATGTTGAACGAATAGCGCAGGCACATCGCGAACGACGCGATCATGGCGATCGGGTTGGCGATACCCTGGCCTGCAATGTCCGGCGCGGAGCCGTGCACAGGCTCGTACAGCGCCTTGCGCTTGCCGGTCTTGGCGTCGGGCGCGCCGAGCGAAGCCGACGGCAGCATGCCGAGCGAACCGGTGAGCATGGCCGCAACGTCGGACAGCATGTCTCCGAAGAGATTGTCGGTGACGATCACGTCGAACTGCTTCGGCCAGCGCACCAGCTGCATGCCGCCCGCGTCGGCCAGCATGTGGCTGAGCTCGACGTCGGAGAAGCGTGTCTTGTGGGTCTGGTTTACGACCTCCTTCCACAGGACGCCGGATTTCATGACGTTGTGCTTTTCCATCGAGCACACCTTGTTCTTGCGGGTGCGCGCGAGTTCGAACGCGACGCCCGAGATCCGCTCGATCTCGAACGTGTCGTAGACCTGGGTATCGATGCCGCGCTTCTGTCCGTTGCCGAGGTCGATGATCTCCTTCGGCTCGCCGAAGTAGACGCCGCCGGTGAGCTCGCGCACGATCAGGATATCGAGGCCCTCGACAACCTCGGGCTTGAGCGAGGAGGACGCGGCCAGCGCGGGGTAGCAGATTGCCGGACGCAGATTGGCGAACAGTTGCATGTCCTTGCGCAGCCGCAGCAGTCCCGCCTCGGGACGCACTTCGTAGGGCACGCCGTCCCACTTCGGGCCGCCGACCGCGCCGAACAGCACGGCATCGGCAGCGAGCGCCTTGCCCATGTCCGCTTCCGAAATGGCCTGGCCGTGCGCGTCGTAGGCCGATCCGCCGACCAGCCCCTCTTCGGTCTCGAAACCGCCGCCGAACTCCTCGTTCATGACGGCGATCAGCTTCTTCACCTCGGCCATCGCCTCGCGGCCGATGCCGTCGCCGGGTAGTAGAAGAAGCTTGCGCGATGCCATGACGGACCCTCCGATTGATGCGGCGCCTTGCTAGCCGCCGATCAGGGGAATCGCAAGCTCGTCAGGTGGAAGGACGCCTGTATGCCGTCACCTCGATCTCGACCTTCATCTCCGGACGGATCAGTCCGGCGACAATGATGGTGGCCGCCGGGCGAATGTCGCGGAACATCTCGCCTGCGACCGCGAGCACCTCGTCCCCATGGGCGAGATCGGTGATGATGTAATTCGCGCGCACCACGTCGGCGAGCGCAAAGCCGGCCTGCGCGAGCGTCGTCTCGATGGTGCGGAAGATGTTGCGCGTCTGCGCTTCGACGCCTTCCGGCATGGCCATCGTGGCATAGTCGTAGCCTGTCGTGCCCGCGACGAAGCAGAAGTCGCCCTGCGCAACGGCGCGCGAATAGCCCGACTGCTTCTCGAAGGGCGAGCCGGTGGTGATGAGGCGGCGGGTCATCAGTTCGCTCACGCCCACGGCCGGCTTTCGGCGTTGCGCTTCTCGAAGCTGCCGATCGCCGAGGACTTCTCCATCGTGAGACCGATGTCGTCGAGACCGTTGAGCAGGCAGTGACGACGGAACGAGTCGATCTCGAACTTCACGGTGCCGCCGTCGGGTCCGCGGATCTCATTGTTCTCGAGATCGACGGTGAGCGTGGCGTTGGCGCCGCGCGACGCGTCGTCCATGAGCTTGTCGAGGTCTTCCGGGCTGACGGTGATCGGCAGGATCCCGTTCTTGAAGCAGTTGTTGTAGAAGATGTCGGCAAAGCTGGTCGAGATGACGCAGCGGATACCGAAGTCGAGCAGCGCCCAGGGCGCATGCTCGCGCGACGAGCCGCAGCCGAAATTGTCGCCCGCGACCAGGATCTGCGCGTTGCGGTAGGCCGGCTTGTTCAGCACGAAGTCGGGATTTTCCGCGCCGCTCTCGTCGAAACGCATTTCCGCGAACAGCCCCTTGCCCAGGCCGGTGCGCTTGATCGTCTTCAGATAGTCCTTCGGGATGATCATGTCGGTGTCGACATTGACGATCGGCAGTGGCGCGGCGACGCCGGTAAGCGTGGTGAACTTTTCCATGGCCGGGGCTTTTCCCTGATTGTTCCGCGGTCGATTTACACATTCGATGACGCAAATCAAAGAGCCTAGGGTCGGTATCGCCGGCTGGAGCATCGCCTCGCGCCACGCGGACCGGCTGCCGCCGCCCGGCAGCCACCTCGAACGCTACGCGCGCGCCCTGAACGCCGCCGAGATCAATTCGTCATTCTACAAGCCGCACCGGCGGGCCACCTATGAGCGTTGGGCCGCATCCGTTGGCGACGATTTCCGCTTCTCGGCCAAGCTGCCGAAGGAGATCACGCACGAGCGGCGGCTCGTCGACTGTCAGGAGCCGCTTGCGAGCTTCCTCGAATCGGTGGGCGGTCTCGGACCGAAGCTCGGCGCCCTGCTTGTCCAGCTTCCGCCGAAGCTCGCATTCGGCGCCGAGGCGGAAGCGTTCTTCCTTCAGCTGCGCGGAATGACGCAGATGCCGGTCGCGCTCGAACCCCGACACCCCAGCTGGGCGAGCGCTGAGCCGATGCTGCGCGAATATCGCGTCGCGCGCGTTGCCGCGGACCCGTCGCGGTTTTCGGGCGACGACCGACCCGCGGGATGGCGTGGTCTCGCCTATTTCCGCCTTCATGGCTCGCCGGAGATCTACCGCTCCGACTACTCGGCGCAGATCGCCGAGATCGCCGCGCGACTGGACTCGGTGCGCAGCGGCGGCGCGGAAGTCTGGTGCATCTTCGACAACACGACGCTCGCCCACGCACTTCCGAATGCGCTCGACCTCGCGCAAACCGTCGGCAGCGGTCTCGAACGGCGCCCGCAATCAACTACGTCTTTGGCGAGCTCTTCCTTTTTCGACTAGATGATCGCAAGTTCGCGGAACGGCCGGTTCTCGCGGACGCGCTCCCATGCGAAGGCTGTGCAGTCGACGGTGCGGTAGGCCCCGTGGACGATCAGCTCCGCCAATGCCTTGCCTACCGCCGGGGCCTGCTGAAGCCCGTGTCCCGAAAAGCCGTTGGCGAAGATGAAGCGTGGCGCGTCCGGATGCGGCCCGACCACGGCATTCTGGTCCAGAGTGTTGTAGTCGTAATGGCCGGCCCAAGCCCGCTGCAGCTTCAGCGCTTCGAACGCCGGAATGCGCGTCGCCAGCACCGGCCAGATCGTGTCTTCGAACAGCGGCCAGTCCGGCTCGAAATCCTGCGCATCGGCGGCCGCTTCGCCGGCCTCGTCCTCGGCGCCGCCGCAGATGTAGACGGCCCCTTCGGGCCGCACGTAGACGCCGCTCGGATCGACCAGCAGCGGCATGTCGTCGAACCGGTCGCGGGCCTCGAACACGAAGACACTGCGCTTGCGCGGCTCGACCGGCAGTTCCAGTCCTGCCATCGCGGCAACCCTACCGGCGTTCGGCCCCGCGGCGTTCGCCACCACTCCGGCCCCGATCTCGACGCCGTCCGCCAGGCCGAGCCGCACGCTGCCGTTGGACAATTCGACAGCCGCCACCTCACCCTGCACGAACGTGACGTCGCGACCGCGCAAGCCCGTGCGGATGAGCGAAAGCAGCGCGTGCGCGTCGAACCAGCCCTCGCCGCGCAGCCCGTAGGTGCCGGCCGCTATGCCTTCCGTCGACAGCCAGCCGAACCGCCGGGAAAGCTGCGCCGCATCCTCGAGGACGATGTCCTGCGTCTCGAGCGACTGCGCCGCGTGGCTAGCGCGCAATGCCGGCAATCCCTCCTCTCCGGCGAGGATCAGGTATCCCTTTTCGCGGAAGCCGATATCCGCGCCGGCGCCGAACCGCATCTGCAGCTCCCGGAACATGCCGAGCGTGAAGCGCGACAGGCGAATGTTCTCACGCAGCGAGAATTGCTGTCTGATCGACGCGCAGGAGAGCGTCGTCGCCGAGCGCGAGAACGATGCGTCGCGCTCGATCAGGGCGATGGAGCCGCGATATCCTTCTTCGCGCAGGAACCAGGCCAGCGACGAGCCCATGATGGCCCCGCCGATGATGGCGATATCGAAATGCTGCATGGGATGGCTCCGGACGTCTCAGCCATAGCCGATCCGCTTCGCCGCGCAAGCGCCGAGCCTTGCATGCGGCGACGGCTGGCGGCATGACGTGGCGATGATCAAGCGCCGCCGATCCGTACTCTACGTTCCCGCCTCCAACGAGCGCGCCATGGCAAAGGCCGGGGCGCTCGACTGCGACGCGGTGGTCTTCGATCTGGAAGACGCGGTGGCGCCGGAGGCGAAGGCGGCTGCGCGCGAGAGGCTGCGCACGTACTTCGAGAGCAGCCGGCCGGCGGGGCGCGAGCTGATCGTCCGCATCAACGCCCTTACCAGCGAGTGGGGACCAGAGGACCTTTTGGCAGCGCGAGCCTGCAGGCCGGACGCCATCCTGCTGCCGAAGATCGATGGGCCGCGCGGCCTTCAGGACGTCGACGATGCGCTCGACGAGATGGACGCCGAGCCGTCGATGAAGATCTGGATCATGGTCGAGACGGCGCGCGCCGTTCTCAATCTGCGCGAGATCGTCGAACTCGGCCGCAACCCGGGCGCCCGCCTCGCCTGCCTTGTCGCCGGCACCAACGACCTGGCCAAGGAGACCGGCGTCGCGATGACGCCGGACCGCCGCTATTTCCTGCCGTGGCTGATGCAGATCGTGCTCGCCGCGCGCGCGTCCGGCCTCGGCGCGCTTGACGGCGTCAGCAACGACTTTTCCAACCTGGAAGCCTTCGGCCGCGAATGCGACGAGGCCAGGAACATGGGCTTCGACGGCAAGACGCTGATCCATCCCGCCCAGATAGCGCCCGCGAACGCCGCGTTCTCGCCGCGCGAGAGCGAACTGGCCGAAGCGCGCGCCATCGTCGCCGCGTTCGCGCGTCCGGAGAATGCCGGAAAGGGCGCGATCTCGGTGGACGGCCGGATGGTCGAGCGGCTCCACCTCGCGCAGGCGCAAGAGGTACTCGGAAGATCCGAATAGGCGATGGGCGACTTGCTTCCAACCGTACCCGATGCGCGCTGCAATTGTGAGTTGAGTGAACGAGATGATTGCGTGGCGTATGAACCGGCGCGCCGGCAACCAGATGCGATTATGCACGAAGCCTTGAGCTTACGTCGGGCGTTCGGTCAGAGTGCAGCGATCACGTGCTGCGGAAGATTTTCTCACGATGGCGTCGAATGTACTCGCGTGACGGACGTTGGGCAACGCTCTCCGGCAGCCAGATCATCGAGCCTTGCACTGCGTTCGGCAGTTCAGAAGCTCGTAAACGAGGTGAGCGTAGAATTCGGAAATTGTCATCGAGGGTAACGAGGCCTCCATCCCACGAAGCGTGGGCGTCGGGCGATAGCATCATGAGATTCACTATGGAGTCCGGTCCGCGGTGGTGGACAGGCCATATGTGGCTAGCGTCGCACTTCGTCTCACCTAGCCTATACTCGAAAACGTTGCCGGTCAGCGCGCAGCGTGGCCCATAGACCGCCAGACAAATTCGGCGATTCGCCAGGTCTCGCAGGGGCCGGTGAACCAACTGCTCGACGATTGGTCGGTCGTCGAACAACAGGCCGTCGTATAGAAATGGCGTTTCCAGTTCTTGGAGTCCATCAGGTCCCCTCGTGACCCCAGTCTCAACTGGATTCTCGTAAGGTTGGATGAAGCCATCGCGGACGATCCGAGCAAAGTCAATCTCGCTGATTGTCCGCACGATCATCTGTTCGAGATGATGATCTCGAAGTCGACGGGGCCCATGGGCAGGTGTCTCGTATGCCTCGCGTCCTCTTCGAGGAGGTACGGGAACCGGGAATTCCAGATAGTCGCAAATATGGGCGGTGCTCCAACCGTTTTCGTCAGGATGAACTCCTGCAAGCCGTCCAACTCCAACATAGTGATAAACGGCCGCGAATGCGGGCTTGGCGTGCATGAGGGCCCAGTCGCCAGGCTGCAGGTTGAGGTTCACGACCTGGGAGTTTTTGAAACGGAATTTTTCCTCGTAGCGGGATCCGTTCTGGTCCTGATGCCGGCAATGGAGAACAAATAGCATCTGCGCACCCGCAGAGGCATCTTCCTCCAGTCAGTGGCAGAGTTTTACCAATTGGTGATTGAATAGTTTCAACCGCCTGCAACCTCCCCTAGTGGAAATTCCTGCCGCCGGGCATGACCTTCTCGATGCTGCGCACAAGATCGCCCTGGTCGCGCGGATGGCGGCTGGCGACGGTCTGCAGTTGGGCCTGACGCAGCCTGGACTGCGCCCGACCGTCGTTCAGAACCGGGCGCTTGGTTTCGTCGGTAGGCGCGCGGAAATCGACGCTGAGGGCTGCTTCGGACAATTCTGAAAGCCGCCAGCTCAAATCCTCGATGCGCTCGGCAACGACGTGGGTTACCGAAACGCCGTTCGGTCCCTTGGCCTCGCTCTTCTGGAGTTTTCCGGTCACCTTGATCAGGCGGGCACCGAGCACGATGGGCCGGAACCGCTCATAGACCTTCTTCCAGACGATGATGTTGGCGACGCCGGTTTCGTCCTCGATGGTCATGAAGATGACCCCCTTGGCCGTGCCCGGCCGCTGGCGGACCAGCACCAGCCCGGCGACGGCGACGCGCCGACCGTTGCGCAGATTGCCGAGCTCTCGGCCGGGCACGACCCGCTCGGCCTCGAAGCCGGCGCGCAGGAAGGACATCGGATGCGCCTTCAGCGAAAGCCCGAGCGAGCGATAGTCCTCGATGACGTGCTGGCCTTCGGGCATGGCGGGCAGCTCGGTCTTGCGCTCGATGGCGCTGATGTCGCCCGCCCGCTCGGCAAACAGCGGCATTGGCTGACCGCCGCGGTCGAGCGCGCGCACTTCCCATAGGGCAGCGCGGCGGTCGAGGCCGATGGAGCGGAAGGCGTCGGCGCGCGCAAGCTGCTCCATGGTTTCGATCGAGAAGCCGCAGCGGAGCTTTACTTCGCGCACCGAGGCGAACCCGTGCTGCCGCACCGCCATCAGGCGCTCGATGTCCTTCTTGTGCAGGCCCTTCACCTGCCGCAGCCCGAGCCGGACGGCATGCCGCGACCGGATCACGCCGCGCATGCTCGCATGCTTCGACGCGATGCGCTCCGGATCGAATGCGGCCTCCTCCAGCGTGCAGTCCCAGTCCGACAGGTTGACGTCGGCCTCGTGCACCGCGACGCCGTGCTCGCGCGCGTCGCGGACGAGCTGCGCCGGCGCATAGAAGCCCATCGGCTGCGAATTCAGGATCGCCGCACAGAACACGTCCGGATAGTAGGCTTTGAACCAGCACGAGGCGTAGACGAGCAGCGCGAAGGAGGCGGCGTGGCTTTCCGGAAAGCCGTATTCGCCGAAACCCTCGATCTGGCTGAAGCAGCGCTCCGCGAAGGCCCGGTCGTAGCCGTTCTTCACCATCCCCTCGATCATCTCGTTCTTCAGCGTGGTGATCGTGCCGACACGCTTGAACGTCGCCATGGCGCGGCGGAGCTTGTCGGCCTTGGACGGCGAGAACCCGCCAGCCTCGATGGCGATGCGCATGGCCTGTTCTTGGAACAGCGGCACGCCCAGGGTTTTGCCCAGGATGTCCTGCAGCTCGGGCTTCTGGTACTCGGCCTCCTCCTTGCCTTCGCGCCGCCGCAGGTAAGGGTGGACCATGTCACCCTGTATCGGGCCCGGCCGAACGATCGCCACCTCGATGACGAGGTCGTAGAAGCACCGCGGCTTGAGCCGGGGCAGCATCGACATCTGCGCCCGGCTCTCGATCTGGAACACGCCGAGCGTGTCGGCGCGCTGGATCATCTCGTAGACCTCGTTGTCGTCGGCATGCGGGATGGTCGCGACCGTCAGGCGCTGCGGCCAGTGATCGCTGTAGTTGGCCTCCAGCAGACCGAAGCAGCGTTTCAGGCAGGACAGCATGCCCAGCGCAAGAATGTCGACCTTGAGCAGACCGATGGCGTCGAGATCGTCCTTGTCCCACTCAACCATCATTCGGCTTGGCATCGCCGTCTTGATGATCGGCACCACCTCGTCCAGCCGGTCCTGGGTGATGACGAAGCCGCCGACATGCTGGCTGAGATGGCGCGGGAAGCCGCTGATGTCGTTGGCGAGTTCGATGACCTTTCGGGTCAGCGCCTCGCTGTCGTCCAGCCCCGCATCCCTCGCCTCGCTGCCGGTGATCTTCTCCGTCCACCAGCCCTTTACAGTGCCGGACAAGGCGGCTGTCACATCCTCCGACAGGCCGAGCGCCTTGGACACCTCGCGGACGGCGGAGCGGCTGCGGTAGCTGATGACGGCGGCGGCGAGCGCCGTGCGTTTGCCGCTGTATTTATGGTAGATGTACTCCATCACCGGGTCGCGCTGCTCGTGCTCGAAATCGACATCGATGTCCGGCGGCTCGTTGCGGTCGAGCGACAGGAAACGCGCGAACAGCAGGCCCGATATCATCGGGTCGACCTCGGTGATGCCCATGCAGTAGCAGACGGTCGAATTCGCGGCCGAGCCCCGCCCCTGGCACAATATACCGAGGCTGCGTGCATGACGGATGATGTCGTGCACGGTGAGAAAATAGTCGGCGTATTTGAGTTCGGCGATAAGCGCGAGCTCGTTGCGGATGTTGGCGACGATCTTGTCCGGCGCACCGTCCGGATAGCGCCATGCCGCCCCTTCCCAAGTCAGCCGCTCCAGCTTCGCCTGCGCCGAAATACCTTCGGCGGTTTCCAGCGGATGGAAATATTTGAGCTCGGAGAGGGAAAAGGTGAGCTCCGCGGCAAAGCGCTGCGTTTCCGTCAGCGCCTGCGGATATCGCTTGAACAGCCGCGCCATCTCGACCGGCGGCTTCAGGTAGCGTTCGGCGTTGCGCGAAAGCTCGTATCCGGCTTCCGCCACCGTGGTCTTCAAGCGGATGGCGGTCAGCACATCGGCAAGCTGCCGCCGCTCCGGACTGTGCGCGACCACATCGCCGACCGCCATCAGCGGCAGGCCGGCAGCCGCCGCCAGCGCCGCATCCTGTTCGAGGTCGAACCGGTCGTTTCCGGCATAGGAAACGTGCGATGCGACGCGAACCGCCTTGCCGAAGCGCTGTTTCAGCCGCTGCAGCAGGGCAAGCCGGTCCGCGACCGGCAGCGCCGCATTGGGCATGACGGCCAGCGACATGCGGTCTCCCCATTCGAGCAGCATTTCCAGCCTGACGTCCGGATCGCCTTTCGCACCGGCGGCATTGGCCTCGGTGAGCAGCCGGCACAGGTGCCCCCAGCCTTGCCGGTCGCGCGGATAGGCCAGGATGTCAGGCGTGCCGTCGCTGAAAGCCAGCCGGCACCCGGGGTGGTAAGGGATGGACACCGCTTCCTCGCCGTCAGCAAGCCGGATGTACTTCGACTGGCTCCAGCCGCGCACCACCCCGGCCACCGTGTTGCGGTCGGCGATGCCGAGCCCGGCATGGCCGAGCATTTGGGCCGCCAGAACCAGCTCTTCCGGCTTCGACGCGCCGCGCAGAAACGAGAAGTTCGACTGGGTGGCAAACTCTATATAGGCGGGCACGTTCATGCGCTGAGCCCATGCATGAACCAGCGCGGCTGAGACACCTTTCCGTAGAAACCTTCCCGAAAGAGCCAGTAGCGGCGGCCGTCCTCGTCCTCGACGCGGAAATAATCGCGCGTCGCCGCATCGTCCGGCTCACGCCACCATTCCGGGGCGATGCGCTCGGGCCCTTCGGCACGTGCAACCCTGTGAAAGGCACGGCGCCAGCGAAAATTGGCCGGCGGACCCTCCGGCACTTCGGCCGCCGCGACCTCCAGCGGCTCGGGCCGCGGCAGCAGCCGGATCGGCCTCTCCGCTGCCACGGCAGGCGCAGCATCCTCCCCGCCGGCGCGTCCTGTTGCCGCCAGGGGCCGAAGACGCTGCGCACGCTCGGGCAGATAGCTCTCGACCAGCGCCGGCGCTTCCAGCGCGGCGTCTCCGAGCCGCGCACCCACCCGATCGACAAAACGGTCGACGCCGAAACCGGCATCCTGCGCGCCACCGGCAAGGTCCGGCTGCTCGAAATCGAGGAGGCCGGTGCTCAGCGCCGACAGCCGCACCAGCTCGAAACCGTAGCCCGGATCGATGGCTTCGCCCGTGGCGGCAAGTTTTTCGTGGAACAGCCTCTCGATGAAGGCTGGATCGCGCAACGGCCGCGAAGCACCGACCGAGATGCGTTGCACGCCGCCATCGACGCGAAACAGCGAAAGCTGCAACCGGCGCGCGCCCTGGCCGCGGTTTTCGAGGTCTCCGGCCAGCGCCCGCGCCATCGTCCGGACCAGCTGCTCGATATCCTCGATCAGGCTGATCGGCTCCGCGAGCGGCCGCTCGACCGACATCTTGGCCACCGGCAGGCGCGGCGACACGGCTTCCTCGACCATGCCCAGCGCCTGGTCGATACGTCTGAGAAGCCCGGCGCCGAAACGCCGCGCCAGCGGGGCGCGCGGCACCTTCGTCAGGTCGCCTACGGTGCGCAGGCCGACCGCCTCGAGACCGCTGCGTGTCGGCGCTTCGATGCGCAATGCGGCGAGCGGCAGCGGCGCCATCAGCCCGGCTTCGTCCTCCGGTTCCACGACCCTGGCATGGCAGAAGCGCGCCGCCGCCCATGCCGCACCGACCGTCGAGGCGACGGCGCCGCGCGCGTCAAACCCTTGGCTGCGCATTCGCAGCAGCAGATCGCGCAGCATGGCGCTCTCGCCGCCGAACAGATGTGCGCAGCCGCTGATGTCGAGGAGAAGTCCGTCGTTGCCGTCGAGCGCCACCAGCGGCGTGTAGCGGTCGCACCAGTCGGCAAGGCTTTCCAGGCAGCGAAGGTCGTCGACCGGCTCCGCCTCGACGACTTCGAGCGCCGGAAACATGGCGCGCGCGTCGGCAATGCCCATGCCGGATTTCAGCCCCAGCTCCTCGGCCTTCGCATCGAGCGCCAGGATGCGTTGCGCATTGGCGTCGCGGTGGCTGACGACGAGCGGCGGCCGGATCGCCTGTTCAGGCGGCGCGTCCGCCGCCATGCGCCACGCGCGGCCCCAGCGCCGGCGGAGAATCCTGTCGGTGCGCAGATACGGCAGCCAGATCGCCAGAATCCGGCGGCCGCTTGAGAACAGCGTCGTTCCTGCGGCTCCATGCGTGTGCATCGTCGCTCCATTCCAGCGTGACGCTGGCAGGCAAGTGGTTACGGCTACGGCTGACGGTCACCGTGATCGCAGGGGGGCCGATAGAGCCGGCGAGCGTGCCTGAAAGCAGCGCTTTCTCGCCTGCCGGTGCCGCGGCGACGTTCAGGCGTACCGGCGCGGCGGTCGGCTCGGGCTTGCCGGCGTGGCGGAGAAGGAACAGCGGCCTTCCGGCGAGCTGCGCGCGGCGATGCAGCCGCCGCGTTGCGGTAAGGTCGAGTTTGCGCGGCGAAGCCGGCACTTCGAGCACGACGAAAGCGAGGGCTGCAAGGGCTGCGGCCTCCTCTGCCAGCCACAGCGCATCCTCGATGCGGCGCACGCTGGAAAGTATCAGCCGGCTCGGTTCGATGCCGTAACGCGCGACGATACCTGGCGCGTAGGGCACGCCGGCCTCCGCGAACATGCCGCCGGCCCCGATCCAGAGCAGCGGCGCCTGCCCGTTCCGCATGGCGAGCGCGGCCATGCCGAGCGCGAAGCCCGAGACTGCGCCTGCGTCGCGCATCTGCGGGCCATGGATTTCGGTCAGAGCAGCCCGCGGCAGCCCGCCGCCGAGAGGCGCATCGAGGGCTTCGATCCCGATCGGCAGCAGCCCTGCCTCGGCCGCTCCGTCACGCCGCAGGAGCAGCGCTGGCAGCTCAATCTCGCCGTCCGGCCTGCCGGTCGGCCGGACCTCGCCGAGGCTGGCGACGGGCAGTTCGAGACGGTCCGCCAGGCGGCCCTCGATCTTTGCTATTTGGCGCCGGAGCGACAAAAGCTCCTCGCGCGCCAGGGCGTTTGCCGCCATGACGTCGCTCCCCGATGGGATTTGTTCGTGTTATGTTCTTATAGATTCCCAAGCCACCGCCCAGAGTCAAGCGCGCCTTTAAGAAAAGATTCCTTGCCGTGGGACTTGCCTGACAGCTTTTCGGCCTAACCCCTCGAAACCATGGGATTGTGCGGCTATATGGCCGTCCAAAGGAATAGCGATGGCCCGATTGTACAAGACCCGCGCCTGGGAGGATCAACTCTCTCCCTCACTCGAGGAACTCGAGCTCCTGGCGCTGGAAACCTATGCCCACCTCCCGGAGGAGTTCCGCAAGCTGACGGGCGAGATCGTCATCCAGCTGGCCGAGTTTCCAACGGACGAGATCATGGACGACCTCGCGCTGGAGACGCCGTTCGACCTGCTTGGGCTGTTCGAGGGCCGCGGCATCGCCGAGCGCTGGAACCCCCAGACCGGGGAAGGGCCGAATCGCGTCACCCTCTATCGCCGCGCCATCCTCGACTACTGGGCCGAGAACGAGGAAACGCTGGGCGATATCGTCAGCCACGTTCTCATCCACGAGATCGGACACCATTTCGGCCTGTCCGACGACGACATGGCGTCGATCGAGGCGCGAGCGGAGTAGAATTCGCCGCCGCCTACTGCTCGCCGAGCTTCATGTCCGGCGAATAGTCCTTGCCCTGCACATCCTTGGTGACCGCCTGTCCGCAGCGCATCGTGCCCGTCGCCGCATCGAAGGCATAGGTCGGCGACCCCGACAGCTGCCAGCCCTTGTTCAGGGCGGCGGTGACCTTGTGGCAGAAGGACGAGTCGTCGGGACCGGACAGAAAGCGGTAGAGTTTCATGGGGTGCTTCCTAGCGCGCCGTCGTCGCCCCGCCTAGACGTCTCGCGCTCTACTCCGCGATGGTGCGCGCCTCGGACGGCAGCATGATCGGAACGCCCTCGCGCACCGGATAGGCGAGCCGCGCGGCGCGCGAGACCAGCTCGCTCTTCTCGGGGTCCCATGTGAGCGGTCCCTTGGTCAGCGGGCAGGCCAGCATCTCGAGAAGCTTGGGATCGACATCGGGCCGCCGTGCCGGAAGATTGCCGTCGCTCATTGGAGCCGCGCGCTCCCCTCGCCGTCGCCGGCAAGCGCCATTTCGGTAATCGCGATCAGCGTCTCGGCCCTTGTCTTCAGGTCCGGCGCTTCGAGCAGCGCCTGCTTCTCGGCGGCGCCGTACGGGGCCATCATCGACAGCGCGTTGACCAGCATGGCGTTCTCGGCCCGGCTGACGCTCTCCCAGTCCGCTTCCAGCCCGTTTGCGTCGAGATATGCCCGAAAGGTCCGCAACAAGGCGTTACGGTCCACCTCGGACGCGCCGGCTTCTGCGTCGAGATCGCCCAGGAACGGGCGAATGCGGCCCTGGCGGTAAGGCGTCCTCACGGGGAGTTCGGCCTCGATACGGAAACGGCATATACCCTGCAGGGCGACGAGATAGCGGCCGTCGCCGGTCTCGGAAAACGACGTCACACGCCCCAGCCCGCCGATTTCGCACAGTTCCGGCTCGCCATCCGGCCTCGTCGCGCCATCGAGGCGCGGCTGGATCATGCCTATGAGCCGCTTGCCGGCCATGGCCGCATCGAACATCTCCAGATAGCGGGGCTCAAAGATGTTGAGGGGCATCCGCCCGCCCGGCAGGAGCAGCGACGGCGCCAACGGAAACAGCGGCACCGCGTCCGGAAAATCCTTCTCGGTCAGATATCGCGCATTACCGGCCCGCAACTGCACCTCCGCATCGCCTGCCGCCTATGTGTCCTTTCGAAGCGCCATGACAATGGCGGCAGACGCCTAAGGCTACGAGAACATGAGCGAGGACAGTTTGCGCCGCGCCTTCAGCGTCGCCTCGTCCGTCATGCCCCAGGCCTCGAAGAAGGTCAGAAGCTGCGTGCGCGCCGCCTGCTCGTTCCAGTCCCGCTCCGCCTTGAAGATCGCGAGCAGACTGTCGGCGGCGGCGTCGCGCTCGCCCATCGCGTTCTGGATCATCGCCAGATCGAAACGCGCCTGGTGATCCTTGGGGTTGGCCTGGAGACGACGCTCGAGCTCGCGCGGATCGCCAAGTTCGGCTACCTGCGCGGCGAGCTTCATCTTGGCGCGAACGGCAGCGACCGCCGGGTCCCCTGCCTTTGCCTCGGGAACGGCCGCGAGCGTCTGCTCGGCGCCTTCCATGTCTCCGGAATCGGCGAGCACGCCGGCGAGACCGGCAAGCGCGGGAACGCTCTCGGCATCGTTGTCGAGCACTGCCGAATAGATCTCGGCCGCGCCCTGCAGGTCGCCTGCGGCGATCGCGGCTTCCGCCGCCTTCAGCGCGCCAGCCAGATCGATGCCCGACGCCGCACCGGCTCCCGCGACCTTCTCGATGAAGGCCTTGATCTGGGTCTCCGGCACGGCACCCATGAAGCCGTCGACCGGCTGGCCGTTCTTGAATGCGATGACCGCCGGGATCGACTGGATGCCGAGCTGGCCGGCGACGGACGGATGGTCGTCGATGTTCATCTTGACCAGCTTGACCTTGCCGTTCGCGGCTCGAACGACCTTTTCCAGAACCGGCGTCAGCTGCTTGCAGGGTCCGCACCACGGCGCCCAGAAGTCGACCAGCACCGGCTGCTTGCGCGATTCCTGGATGACGTCGGCGGCAAAACCGGCAGTCGTCGTGTCCTTGATGTACGATGCCGCTGCGGGATCGCCGCTCGACTGCGTCACTGCCCCGCCCATGCCTCCGGCGAAGCCGAATCCGTTGCCTGTGTCAGCGCTCATCGTTTCCTGCCTTCCCGCCGCGCCTTCTGCCGGACGCGGCGCAATCCGAAATGTGGCCATCAGGCCGTGAGTTTCAAGACGTTGGCGGTGTGCCCCGTCGCCTCGATGAAGCGGATGAGGTCGTCGCGCCTGATCGACGTCGTCGCGTCGTTCGACAGCGGATGACCGTTGATGACGTCGTTCTGCATCAAGCCTGCGTCGAGAAAGGCAGTTACTCGCTTTCCCGTGTCGTTGATGAGCCCGAATATGGTGACTGCGCCCGGCACCACACCCAGCAGTTCCATCAACAGCTCGGGTTTGCCGAAGGAAACGCGGCCCGTGCCGCCGATCAGCGTGTGGACGGTCTTCAGGTCGATCTCCGCATGCTCGTCGACAGTCAGGAGAAAGACGTTGTCCTTCTTGTCCTTGAGGAACAGGTTCTTCGTGTGGCCGCCGGCGATCTCGCCACGCAGCGCTTCCGACTGCTCGACGGTGAACAGCGGCGGGTGCTCGTGAGTCTCGGTGTCGATGCCGAGTTCGGCGAGAAACGCCATCAGTTCTGCGCGTGACTTGGGCAACTGGACCGCCGATCGTTCAGGAAACGCAAGCTGTTTAGCAAATCGCCGACCGAATGGAAGCGGCCGGAAAACGGCCCCCGGCGACCCGGCAATTCCCTGTTGCAATCGCCTGTGAGTTCGGCCATACAGGCGCCGCGCGAGCGGGTGTAGCTCAGGGGTAGAGCACAACCTTGCCAAGGTTGGGGTCGAGGGTTCGAATCCCTTCGCCCGCTCCAGTTTATCCCAACCAGATTGATGTCTTGGGAGCAGGGTTGCCCTGCCGCCCGGGCGTTGATTTTGAAAAGTGACAAATGGGTAGCGGATTCCGCTTGGTAGCGGTCTCGGTAGCACCGAAGTAGCGCTGCCGCTGCTATATAGCCGCCGAACGCGGCCCGAAAAGAATCACGATCGCAGCCGACAGCGCAAGCACTGCACCGATCAGGTCCCACCTGTCCGGCGTGTGACCTTCTGCCCACCAGAGCCACAATAGCGAAGCCACAATGTAGACGCCGCCATAAGCCGCATATGCGCGGCCTGCATGGTCCGCCGGCGCCAGCGTTAGCAGATAGGCGAAAGCGACCAGCGCCACTACGCCGGGCGCGAGCCACCAGACCGACTTGCCCATGCGCAGCCATGCCCAAAAGGAGAAGCAACCGACGATCTCGGCGACGGCAGCGCCGGCATAGATGAGCGCTGTTGTGAAAATGACCGGCATCAGCGACTCCATGAGATAGGGCAGGATTGCTGCCCTATCTCATTACACGTCGCTAACGACGATTGCCAGCAGGGAGGGGGCCCACAGCGCTGATGCGCGGGGTGAGGTGAGCAGGCATCCTGCTCAGCTGTAGATCTTCAGCGGTACCTTCAGCGGGCCGTACTCGGGCCAGCGCGTCATCTCGATCCCGCCTGCGAGTTCCACCCTGTCGGTCCGCGCGATGAGTTCCTCGAGGACGACCCGCAGCTGCACCTTCGCCAGGGGCGCGCCCGGACACATATGCGGCCCGCGGCCGAAGGTCAGGAGGTCCGAACGGTCGCGATCGAGGCGGTATGCGTCCGGATCCGGGAAAACGTCCTCGTCCCGATTGCCCGACGTGAAGACGACGGCCAGCGCATCTCCGGCGCGGATCTGCCGGCCGCCGAGCTCGACATCGTGCCGTGCCGTGCGCGCAAAACCGCGATAGGGCGTGTAGAGGCGCAGCATCTCCTCCATCGCCGCAGGGATGAGGTCCGGCTTCGCCTTCAGTTCCGAGTGATGTTCCGGATGTCGCGCCAGGTGCACCACCATCGACGCGATGAACGTCGTCGGCGCGATGATGCCGACGAGCAGGAACTGGCGCAGCGCCCCGAGGATCAGATCGTGCGGCAGCGGTTCTCCGTCGACGCGCACGGCCAGCAGGCTCGACGTCGGGTCCTCGTCGGGATCCTGCGGATTGGCCTGGCGGTCGGCGATGAGGTCGCGGGCGATGCGATAGAGCTCGTCGCTCTTCTCGCGCAGCAGGTCGAAGTCCTGGGCCTGCAGGGCCATGTTGAACTCCGCCCCGACGACGCGGATGCGCTCGGCGTCGACCGGCGGGATGCGGAAGAACTCGCCGAGGATGGCGATCGGCAGGATGAACGAAAAGTCGGCGCAGATGTCGCCGCCGCCGCGGGCAATCAACGGCTCGAGGAAGCGCACGGTCATCTCGCGGATGCGCGGCTCCCAGGCCTTGATCTTCTCAGGCTTGAGATGCCGCAGGATCGCGTTGCGGTAGGGGATGTTCGCAGGCGGGTCGAGATGCAGCGGCGGCCGCCGGTTGGTGGTGGCGACTGGCGGAACGACGTTCTGTACCGTCGTCGTGAATGTCTCCCACTCCGTCAGCACGCGCACGCAGTCCTCATGCTTCGTCACCGCCCAGAAGCCGCCCATCTCGTTGGCGTAGGCGACGGGGCAGCGACCGCGCAGCTCGCGGAACAGCGCATGCGGCGTGTCGAAATCCTCGACGTCGGGAACCACGAAATCGGCGTGGCGCGGCGGACGGTTCATCGGGCAAGCTCCACGTCGATCTTGAGGGCGGCGACGCCGTATTCGGTCCAGCGCGCCCATTGCGGCTCGCCGGCGACGTTGAAGCCGGCGGTGCGCGTCAAAAGCTGCTCCAGCGTGATGCGCGCCTGCATGCGGGCGAGCGACTGGCCGATGCAGACATGCGGCCCGATCCCGAAGGCGATATGGCGATTCGGCTTGCGCTCCGGGTCGAAGACCTCCGGCCGCTCGAACACCGCCTCGTCCTGGTTTGCGGACAGAAAATGCAGCGCCACCGGCTTGCCCTCGGGAATCGTCCGCCCGCCGATCTCGACCTCGCGCGTGGTGACGCGCACCAGCGCCTGGTTGGCCGAATACAGGCGCAGCAGCTCCTCGACGGCGCCGCGCATCAGGCCGGGCTCGGCGCGCAGCCGGCGCTGCAGATCGGCGTCGCGCGCAAGGTGCCAGACGGCGCTGCCGAGAAAGTTCTTCGGCACGACGTGGCCGCCGATCAGCAGCAGCCGCACCATCCCGGCGACTTCCTCGTCGCTGTAGGGAGACCCGTCGTCGACGGTCTCGAGCAGCCCGGTCACCATGTCTCCGTCTGGGTCGCGCGGACGCACCTTGCGGTCGGCGACGAGGTCGATGGCGAACTGGTCGACCTGGCGCGAGAGCTCGCCGGCCGTGGCCAGGTCCTCGCCCTGGACTGCGACGACGTAGTCGTGGCTGAGCCTGCCGAGCTCGCGCGCTTCGGCGAGGTCGAGCCCGACGAGCAAGCAGAGCGAGCCCTGGGTGAAAGGCCCGGCGAAGGCTTCCGAGAAATCGACCGTGCCGTCGCGTAGCACGTCCGCGTAGAGCGACGACGCCAGCGCCTCGATGTGCGGCTCCAGCTGCCGCATCTTCGATTCCTTGAACCAGGTGTTCAGTCCGCGGCGGAAGTGGCCATGCTCGGGAGGATCCTTCTGCAGCGGCAGCCGCGGCAACCCCTTGCGTGGCGAAGCCGGTATCACCGTCTGGCGCGTCGCGGTGAAGGTCTCGCTGTCGCGGCTGGCTTCCACCACATCGGCATATCGGGTCAGCGTGTAGAAGCCGCCCCATCGCTGCGAGTGCGGCACCGGGCAGCGGCTGCGCAGCTCGCGATGCACCGCATGCGGGTCGGCCATCGTCTCGGGGGCGACCGGATCCCAGTCGCTTGGCGGGTTGTCGTCGCGCGGCGTGTCGGATCCGTGGTTCATCCGTACACCTGGCGCGGCAGCCACAGCGAAAGCTCGGGCACGTAGGTGATCAGCATCAGGAAGATCACCATCAGGATGATGAAGGGCCATATACCTTTGATCGCATCAGTGATTGGCGCGCGCGCGATCGATGACAGGACGAAGAGATTGAGCCCGATAGGCGGCGTCAGAAAGGCGATCTCCATGTTGACGATGAGCACGATGCCAAAGTGGATCGGATCGATGCCCAGCTGGCCGAGAACGGGCAGGACGATGGGGGTTACGATCAGCAGCACCGCGACGGCGTCGAGGAACATGCCCATCACGAACATGATGATGTTCAGCGCAAGCAGGAACTGCCAGGGTTGCATGTCGAGCGCGACAGCAAGATCGACGATCGCGGTCGGCACGCCCGAGCCGGTAATCCAGTGCGCGAACAGCAGCGCGAAGATGACGATGAAGGTGACGGCGCTGGCTGACTTCATCGCCTCGGCGATCATCGAGAACATATCCCGCGTCCTGATCTCGCGGTAGACGAGAAGCGCGACGAGAAGAGCCGCGACCGCCGCGACGCCGGCGGATTCCGTGACCGTCGTGATGCCGGAATAGATGCCGAAGAATACCGAAGCGGGGATCGCGATAGCCGGCAGCGCGCGGACGTTGCGGCGTATGAACTCGCCGCGGTCCAGCTTCGCACCCGCCGCATAGTTCTTGCGGCGTGACGTGAAAATGACCCAGGCCGCGAGAATTGCCGCCTGCAACAGGCCTGGAACGACCCCGGCCAGGAAGAGGCGCGGCACGGATTGCTCGGCTATGAGCCCGTAGAGGATCATCGACAACGATGGCGGGATCAGGATGCCGAGCGTGCCCGCCGCGCCGACGACGCCCAGCGCGAACGGGCGGTCGTAACCGCGCGCCAGCATGGCCGGTATCAGAAACGTCCCCATGGCCATCGCGGTCACGACCGATGAGCCGGAAATCGCCGCGAACAGCGTAGTGGCGACCACGCAGACGAGCGCCAGGCCACCTCGCATGTGGCCGACCCAGGCCTCGGCTGCCTCGATGATGATGCGCGCAATGCCGCCGCGTTGCATGAAAGTCGCCGCGACGACGAAGAACGGCACCGCGACGAAGGTAGAGGAATTAATGCCGGCGATCGACGTCATGGCGGCGTCGAGAAGCGGCCGGCCTTCGAGACCGATCATCAGCAGCGCGACAGCACCGAGGGCGACGAAGATCGGCGCTCCGGCCGCGAGCAATGCCACCATTCCGAGCAGGCCGAGCAGTGCGCTCATGGACGCTCGCCCGCAGCCTGGCGGATGTCGTCGGGGACCGTCAGATCTTCTTCGGCGGAGATGTTTCTGTGACCGGAAATAAGCATCAGCACGAGGCGGATGATCATCAACGACATGCCGACGGGCAGCGCCAGAAACACGGCGTAGGCCATCGGCGTCCGCAAGGTGGAGCCGGAGCGCTCGTCGAGCATTACGGCGAACCTGGTCGCCTCCCACCCGTACCAGGCCATGGCGATGCAGAAAGCAAGGGTCAGCAGCATTGTCAGCAATGCGACAAGGCGCCCCGCCGCCGAGGGCAACTGACGCACGAGGATATCGGCCGTGATGTGCCGCTTCTCGTGCATGAGAGCACTACCCGAAATGACAGTTGCCCAGATTATGCAGTAGGCCGCGACCTCCTCGGCCCAGTCGATGGCGTTTGCCGGCGAAAAGTAGCGGAGCACCGTTCCCCACAGAAACACGCCAAGCGCGCCGATCAGCAGCAGGCCGACGAGGACCGTCTCGACCTGCGTCCAGCGGCGCATGAATGTTTCGATCATAGGAGGTCCGGCTCCGGAAGTGCCGCCGCGCCGGGAGGCGCCGCGGCGGTCGATCACATCGCGTCGAGCGCGGCCTTCACCTTGGCGACGAAGGCGGCGTCCATGCCCGACGAGGCGATGATCTTGTCCTGCTCGCCGACCAGCCTGGTGCGGATGGCCTCGATGTCGGCATCGCTTGGAGTGTGATACTCGACGCCGTTCGACTTGTTGGTCGCGATGGCCTTGTCGAGCTCGGCGGCGGAATAGTCGCGCGCCCAGCCCACCACCTCTTTCCACGAATCGACGAGGATTTTCTGCTGCTCGGGGGTCAGCTTGTCGAGGCTGGCCTTGCTGATCAGCGGCAGGTAGGTGCCCCAGCCGGCATTGTCTGCGAAGGCGTGCTTGATACCGGCTTCCCACAGCTTGCCGCCCGAGATGGTGAGATCGGTCACCGAGCCCATGCCGTCGATCTGGCCCTGCGTCAGCTGCAGCACGATCTCGGTGCGCGGCGTCGCCACCGGGTTGGCGCCCATCGCCTTGAGGATGGCGACGACCACCGGGCTCGGCGGCGTCGCGAGCTTGATGCCCGACAGTTCCTCGAACTTGGTCACCGGCTTCGCCGCGACCGTGTAGGCAGAGTTGTTCGGCGCGAACTCGAATTGGCCGCCCTCCGGCACGACGATGCCCTTTGCCGCTACCTTGTCGTAGAGCTCCTTGCCGAGCGGTCCGTCGAGGATGGTTCGCACCTGTTCGCGCGTCGCCCCGAAGAACATCGGCAGCGTGATCACCGAGAGATTGGGCTCGAACTGGCTCAGCGTCGGGCTCGCCTGGACCGACAGGTCGAGGGCGCCGGAGGCGAGAGCGCGGATGGCGCCGGCCGAGTCGTAGAGCTGCCCGCTGGGGAATACCTCGACATTGATGTCGCCGTTCGACGCCTTTTCGATCGCCTCCGCCCATTTCTCGCTGGCGAGGTTGCGCACGTGTCCGGGCGGCGTTTCCACCGAAAGGCGCAGGTCAACGGCCTGCGCCGAGAATGCGTAAATCGAAGTCGCGGCGAGAAGCGCCGCAGCAAGAAGTTTCCTCATCGTCTCCTCCACTGTGCGCCCTGTGGCGCGTCAGACGGGTTCTCCCTATCCGGCAATCCGCCCGTCTGCGGGCTGCCGGGCCTTGGTTCAGCTTGCGGCGCGGCCGGCAAGCTCTGCCAGGATTTCCTCCGTATGCTCGCCGAGCCGGGGCGCGCCGCGCTCGATTCCCGGCCCGTCGTGCCGAAAGCGGAAGCCGGCGTTCAGCGCTTCGTAGCGGCGGCCGTCCGGCGTCGACACCTGCATGCGCAATCCGCGATTCTTGACCTGCGGGAGCTCGATGGCATCCTTCACCGTGCTCACCGGCCCAGCCGGGACGCTTGCAAGGTTGAGCGCCTCGACCCACTGCGCGGTCGTGCGGCTGCGGAAAGCTCGAGCAAGCTCAGCGGCCAGCGCGTCTGCGTTGCGTATGCGAGCATCGCGGTCGGCAAAGCGCGGATCGCCGCGCAGTTCGCCGAGTTCCAGCACGTCCAGCATGCGGTTGACCGTCGCTTCCTCGACCGCGCCCACCGTGATCTGCCCGTCCGCGGTGCGGAACGTGTCCGCCGTCGGGGCGCGGCTGAACCCGCGGTTGCCCGTGCGCACGGGCGCCTCGCCGGCGATCAGCAGCGGATTGACGACCGACAGCATCATCACCAGCGTCGCATCGAGCATAGCGACGTCGATCTCCTGGCCGCGGCCGCCGTTGCGATCGCGCTGCAGGAGCGCGCTCTGGATCGCGAAGGCCGCAAGCAGCCCGGAGAACGTGTCGACGATGGGGATGCCGACGCGGATCGCGTCGTCGCCGGGATTGCCGGAGAGGCCCATCAGACCGGAAACGCTCTGCACGATCTGGTCGATTGCCGGGAAGTCGCGCATCGGGCCGTCCTGGCCGAAGCCTGACACCGAGCAGTAGATCAGGCCGGGATTGGCGGCCTGCAGCCGCTCCGCGCCGAGCCCGAGGCGCGCCATGACGCCGGGGCGAAAATTCTCGACGACGACGTCGGCGCCCGCCGCGAGGTCGAACGCGCTGCGTCGCCCGTCTTCATGCTTGAGATCGAGGACCACCGAGCGCTTGCCGAGGTTGATGCCCATGAAGGCCGGCGCCATGCCGCGCTGGTCCGGCTGCAGCGTGTAGTTGCGCAGCGCGTCGCCGGCTGGCGACTCCACCTTCACCACGTCCGCACCGAGCAGCGCGAGGAAATGCGTCGCCAGGGGTCCGGCCACGACATGGCTGAAATCGACGACCCTGATGCCCGCGAGGGGTTGAGCCATTCCGGTCCTTACTCCTCCCGGACCAAATTAGTTCATCTAGATAACTATTAGGTTCGCCGCGGTGTCAAGCCGCTGCAGCTACAGCCGCTCCAGTTCACTGGCGATGCGGTCGTACATGGCTCGGCGGTCCCAATAGCGCTGGTCCACCATGTCCGCCCAGATCTCGATGACGTGGACGCCTGCTTCCTCGAGCGCGCGGCGCGCGAAGAGCGAGCCGTAGCCGGACGGCCGGTCACGCTGCGGGATGAGCATCACGGCAACGTCGATGCGATACTTTCGCGCCTGGTAGGCGAGCCAGGCGTTCGCCCATGGCGGCTGATGCAGCTGCTCGTTCATCGTGGCGAACCGCGCCGCCAGAGTACGCAGCGGATCGCCCTTGTCGTGCCGGATGTACCCGTCGGCGGCAAACGGTAGATACATCGACCACGCGAACACCGCGCGGTGGCTCTCCTCGAAGGCCGTGTAGAAATCGGTGTCGAACCACAGGCCGGCGCCGATCCACATCATCCGGATCCGTTCGTCGGGGCAAACCGCTGTGCCGGCGGCGACGCGCTCGAAGACCTCGTCGCGGAAGCGCTCGGCGTGGCCCACCGCCCATTCCGAGCCGCGATGCCACTGCGGGATCATCACATTGGGGATCTGCTCCGCGATCCGGATCGGACAGCGTTCGGCGGCCGCGACAGCCTCGCTCGCCTCCTCGAAGGCCAGCTCCTGGCGGTGGATCGTCCCCATGATCGCGGCGAATGCGTCGTGATCGAAGGGTCGGCCCGTAATCTCTTCGATCAGAACGATCAGCTGGCGCATCTCGGCGACCATCAGGTCGAGCCGCGCCGTCCCGTTGAACGCTTCCCAGTCGTGGCGCTGCCGGACCCACCAGAGCGGGTCCGGATCCGGAATCCCTGCCGCGCTGAAATTGAACAGCGGCGCGCCGGTCGCCTCCGCCCACAGCGAAAAGATGCGTTGGTGATCGTCGGCACTCTGGCGCGCGCACAGCAGCGACGGCGTCGGCAAACCGCCCCAGGGCTGGCGTTCCAGGTCGCCGTCGAGGCGCGCGATCAACGGCAGCGCCGAGTAGCGCGCCAGACGGTCGTGAAACCCCAGCTCCTGCATGCGGTCGAAATAGTATGGAGACAGCTGCTTCGCGGCGATCAGCGACGACCACCACTGGTTGGCGACGACCGGCATACCGGCCGCGTGGAACAGCTCGTGCGGCGTGTCCGCGTTGGCGAAGGCGAATTTTTCGCCGCCGGCGATGCGGCTGCGCAGCGATTTCGCCCACTCGCGCTGGAACGACGCGGCCAGCGCGGTGCTGGCCAGGGGCTGGTATGCGCTCATGCGAGGGCCTCGCGCAGTTTGCCGCGCGCAGCTTCCAGCCAGGCCTCGTCCACCGGATCCGGGCGAAATCCGAGGTCGACGATCCGGATGCCCGCGGCGTGGAGACGAGCGCGAATGTCCGGCAAGTCCCAGCCGACAGTGTCGTCATGCGGATCGAGCTGGATGACGGCAGCATCGCATCCCGCCTCGACGCAGGCGCGGACGATCGCCTGCCGGTGGCCGGCGACCGGCAATGCACGCGGCTGGAGACGATGCGTCGCCGCTGCCTCGAGGACCGCTCCGATGTCCGCCGCGTCGCTTGGCACCGGTGGCGGCCATGCGAAGCCGTAGCTGTGCGGATCGGCGACGATGGTGCCGAACTCCTCGATGAGATCGTATAACCGGCTCTCGGCGACCGGCGAGCCGATGAGGCCGATCCGTCGGCCTGCGCGCTTGCCGTTCTCCGCGCGCTCGTCCGTCGCAGCTTTGAGCAACCGTGCATGTTCGGCGGCGTCGAGATAGCGCCCCGCATTGCGCCAGCGCATGGCGTCGTGTCCGGAGATGCGGCCCGATTGCACCGTCCGCTCGAGTCCCGCAAGTGCCTCCGCTCTTTGCCTCTCGGCCGCGACGGCTCCGGGCAGGCCCTCCTCGATGCCGCTTCCGCCGATCGACGCCAGCGTCTGCTCGAGCCGATGCGCTTCGCTGCGGTTGAACGCCGCCACCGCGTCGCTGTCCGTTAGCTGCCCGTTCCACAGATGAAGAAGCGGCCCGACTGCGCCCCGTTGCTGCCGGCGAAGCTCGGTGGCGTAGAGGTAGGCGATATAGGCTGCGGCCGTGGAGCGCGAGAAGACAATTGCCGCGAGGTCGTCGTAGGCGCCGCACAGGAGCCTGTGCAGGAACCGCCGTGCGGACGCGTCGACGAACGGCTCGGCCACCTCGTCGACGGCGGCGCTGACGCAGCCGGCGTCCGCGGCCGGCTCCATCTCGACGTCGACCGCACGCAGCCCGCACGCCGCAACGAGTACGACCGGAAAGTCGCTGCCGAAGAAGCCGACCGCCGAACCTTCCGAGACGACGCCGCGCGCCTTGGCCTCGAACGCCCGCTTGAGTTCGGTCACCGCGGAGGAGTTGCTCGGGAAATCAGGCATTAGTTCACATGATGAACTGATTGAAACGCGCCTTGTCAATGTAGCGCTGTTTGACTTTGCGCGGCGTCCGGTACTAGTCGCAGGGCGCAGTCGGTTGCTCTCATGGATCAGGAACGCAAAGCCGATCACCCGTTTCCGGTCGAACTCGGCTATCTCGGCCGGGATTTTCCGTTCATTCTCCGCTCTCTGCGCGGCTATATCCGTGCCGCCACCTCGGAGACCTTCGCAGGGCTGGACACGGAGCCCGGCGAGATCGCGATCCTCAATCTCGTCGCGATCAATCCGGGCCTGTCGCAGAACGATCTTGCCGCGATGCTGGTGCTGAAGAAGTCGGCGGTGACGAAAGCCGTCAACAATTTGGAGCGCCGTGGACTGATCGAGCGGCGCAAGGGAGCCGACCGGCGGTTCAACGCGGTGTCGCTGACCGACAGCGGCAGCGACAAGGTCGCGCGCTTCCGCGAGCGCATGGCGAAGCAGCACGCGATCCTGTTCGAGGGATTTTCCGAGGGCGAGGAAGCTGTCTTCTTCGAGCGCCTCAGGCGAATATTGGCTCGACTCTACGCACTCGACCGCGGCCGCGCCGAGGGCGCGGACGACGACTAGTCCACGCCCGGCGGCACCGGTCCCCATTTGTTGGGGTGGCGCTGCGACGGGATCAGCGTGAACACGAAGACGATCAGCGACCCGATGGACGGGATGAAGTTCACCAGGATGAACCAGCCCGACAGTCCGATGTCGTGGATGCGCCGGACCGTTACGGCGAGCGACGGAACGAGGAGCGCCAGCCAGACCACGCCGCCCAGTGCAAACGTCACAGATGGCCCGCCATCGGCGGCGAAGTCGCTGTCGCTGGCGACCTGCTTCAGGTTTCCGAGCGCAAAGTCGGCCGACAGGCCGACGCATATGACCAGCAGAACTGCCACGAGCGAAAACAGCGCGAAGCCCCAGAACTCCTTGCGTCGCGCCCGCCCGCGGAAGTTCGCGAAATTGCTTGTGACGCATCGGCGAAAATAGCCGAACAGGCCGGCTGCGGGTGCCGCCGGCAGGTCGAGAACCGGATTCGGCGGCATTTCGGCGGAGCCTGCATCCGGCACCGAGCGCGCGCCGCGTATGTCGCGGGCACTCGTGACAACGATATTGCGCGCCCTGTCGCCGTCGACCGAGAAGGCGACTTTCACGCCCTTGGCCGCGCGCGCTTCGCGATCGACGTCGGATCGCTCGAAGACATACCGGTTGCCGTCGGAGCCGGCGATGAAACCGGTGCCGCGCTCGCTGTCGAAATAGATGATCTCGCCGTTCATGCTCTTACCCGCCGGAACGCCGCACAATCCGTCGTGGGCCGGCGCCGGTCAATCCCGCCAGCGCGGCGATGCGGCAACGCGGCCCTTGCTTCGCGGGCGCCGCGATGGTCTACGGCCCGCTCCCAAAGGTGCGCGCAATGATCCGTCTCGAAAGCATCGGCAAGCAGAACGGCAAGCAGATCGTCTTTATCGAGGCGTCGGCGACGATACAGCGCGGCGAAAAGGTCGGGCTGGTCGGGCCGAACGGCGCCGGCAAGACGACCTTGTTCCGGATGATCACAGGCCAGGAGCAGCCTGACGAGGGCCAGGTGTCCGTCGATCGAGGCGTGCGCATCGGCTACTTCAGCCAGGACGTCGGCGATATGTCCGGGCGCAGCGCGGTGGTCGAGGTCATGGACGGCGTGGGTCCGGTGAGCGCACTCGCCGCCGAGATGGCCGAACTCGAGCAGGCGATGGGCGACCCCGACCGCGCCGACGACATGGACGAGATCATCGCCCGCTATGGCGAGGTCCAGGCAGCGTTCGACGAGCTCGACGGCTACGCTCTCGACGGCCGCGCCCGCGAGGTACTGGACGGCCTCGGATTCAGTCAGGAGATGATGGCGGGAGACGTCGGCAAGCTTTCCGGCGGCTGGAAGATGCGCGTGGCGCTGGCCAAGATCCTTCTGATGCGGCCGGACGCGATGCTGCTCGACGAGCCGAGCAACCACCTCGACCTCGAAAGCCTGATCTGGCTGGAGAATTTCCTGAAGGGCTTCGACGGCGCCATCCTGATGACCTCGCACGACCGCGAGTTCATGAACCGGATCGTCGGCAAGATCATCGAGATCGACGGTGGCGCCCTTACCTCGTACTCCGGCAACTATGAGTTCTACCGCCAGCAGCGGGCGCTGGCCGACGTGCAGCAGCAGGCGCAGTTCGAGCGCCAGCAGGCGATGCTGGCGAAGGAGATCGCCTTCATCGAGCGCTTCAAGGCGCGTGCCAGCCACGCCGCGCAGGTGCAGAGCCGGGTCAAGAAGCTCGACAAGATCGACAAGGTGGAACCGCCGAAGCGTCAGCAGACGGTTCGCTTCGAGTTTCAGCCGGCGCCGCGCTCCGGCGAGGACATCGCGACGCTGAAGGGCGTCAGCAAGAGCTATGGTGCCCGCACGATCTACGACGGCCTGGACTTCCAGGTCCGCCGCAAGGAGCGCTGGGCGGTGCTCGGCGTCAACGGCGCCGGCAAGTCGACGCTGCTCAAGCTTGTCGCCGACGCATCGGAACCGGACAGCGGCAGCGTGACCCGCGGACCGAGCGTGAAGATGGGCTATTTCGCCCAGCACTCCATGGAACTGCTCGACGGCGACCGGACGGTGCTTCAGTGGCTGGAGGATTCGTTCCCGCAGGCCGGGCAGGCGCCGCTGCGCGCGCTCGCCGGCTGCTTCGGCTTCACCGGCGACGATGTCGAGAAGAAGTGTCGCGTGCTGTCGGGCGGAGAGAAGGCCCGGCTGGTGATGGCGCGCATGCTGTTCGACCCGCCGAACTTCCTCGTGCTCGACGAACCGACCAACCACCTCGACATCGCCACCAAGCAGATGCTGATCGAGGCGCTGTCCAGGTACGAAGGCGCCATGCTGTTCGTCAGCCACGACCGGCACTTCCTCGCGGCTCTGTCGAATCGCGTTCTGGAGCTGACCCCGGAGGGCACGCACGCCTATGGCGGCGGCTACACCGAATATGTCGAACGGACCGGACAGGAAGCGCCGGGCCTTCGCAGCTGATTCAGGCCCACACAATTGACTCGCCGGGCAAAGGGCGTAAAAGCCTGCGCGATTTCGGAGCTTTCCATGCGCGGCCTGTTGCTGGCCTTTCTCGCCCTGACGTCGTCCGGCCACGCCGGCGGCTCCGTTCGCGCGCGCTTCAACAAGAAAACTACGGCCAAAACGACCGCCACCGCGGTCTGACCTTCCTCGGCCGCTCGTTTCTCACCACGGGCCCTCTCCCCGAGCAAGGTCCGGGGGCAACCGGCGCCATGCCGGCCCAACCGGAGGAGAGGGCAAGGAAAGGGACTACAATGGGTTTCAGGATCGCAGTCGTTGGCGCCACCGGCAATGTCGGGCGCGAGATGCTCAATATTCTCGAGGAGCGCGGCTTCCCTGCTGACGAGGTCATCCCGCTTGCCTCGCGCAAGTCGCTCGGCAGCGAGGTCTCCTACGGTGACCGCACGCTGAAGACCAAGGTGCTCGACAATTTCGACTTCTCCGACGTCGATATCTGCCTGATGTCGGCCGGCGGCAACGTTTCGAAGGAATGGTCTCCGAAGATCGGCAAGCAGGGTTGCGTCGTCATCGATAACTCGTCCGCCTGGCGCTACGACCAGGACGTGCCGCTCATCGTGCCCGAGGTGAACCCGGAGGCGATCGACGGCTTCCGCAAGCGCAACATCATCGCCAATCCGAACTGCTCTACCGCGCAGATGCTGGTCGCGCTCAAGCCGCTGCACGACAAGGCCAGGATCAAGCGCGTCGTCGTTTCGACCTATCAGTCGGTCTCCGGCGCCGGCAAGGAAGGCATGGACGAACTGTTCACGCAGACCCGCGCCGTGTTCGTTGCCGATCCGGTCGAGGCCAAGAAGTTCACCAAGCGCATAGCCTTCAACGTCATCCCGCACATCGACGTGTTCATGGAGGACGGCACCACCAAGGAAGAATGGAAGATGGTGGCCGAGACGAAGAAGATGCTCGATCCGAAGATCAAGGTGACGGCGACCTGCGTGCGCGTGCCGGTCTTCATCGGTCACTCTGAGGCCGTTAACCTCGAGTTTGAGGACCCGATCACGGCCGACGAGGCGCGCGAGATCCTGCGCGAGGCACCGGGCTGCGTCGTCGTCGATAAGCGGGAGAATGGCGGCTATATCACGCCGATCGACAGCGCCGGCGAGGACGCGACTTACATCTCGCGCATCCGCGAGGATTCGACCGTCGATAACGGCCTCAACATGTGGATCGTCTCGGACAACCTGCGCAAGGGCGCAGCGCTCAACGCGGTACAGATTGCCGAGTTGCTGGTCGCGCGCGGGCTGATTGCACCGCGCGCGCGAGCGGCCTGATATCGGAAAAAAGGCCGCGGTGACGCGGCCTTTTCTTTCGGTGCGGCCCTTAGTTGGCCGGAGCCGGGGTTGCCGGAGCGGGCGCGGCGGCCGGAGCGTCAGCCGCGGGCGGCTGTGCCGGAGACGGCGCGATCGGCTGCGTCTGGATCGCCGGATCGCTTGGGATCGTGGCCGTCGGATTGCTGTCGACGCCCGGATCGCCCGAGAAGGCGATGAAGCCGATGACGAACAGCGCAGCGACCATCGCCAGCAGCACGAGGCCCGCGCGGGCGCTCGAGCGCGGTGCCGGCGGCACCGGATTGACCGGGTCGTATGCGAGCGGGTCGACCGTCCGCGGACGCTCCACGGCGTCGGCACGGGGATCGAGCGGATCGAATTCACGCGGATTGGTAGCCATTGGGGTGTCTCCCTTTCACGATTTGTGGCGAGGAAACGGCGATATCGCGATGTCGGTTCCGTAACGGGATGTTGCGGTGTGTTAAAGGTCCGCGCGGGTAACGGTGTAGCCGTCACGGCGCAGTAGTTCGACAAGGCCCTCCGCACCAGGGAGGTGCAGCGCCCCGACGGCTATGAACGCGCCGCCCTTCGCCAGTTCCGCCGCGGCTTCGCGGGCCATGGTCCGGTTGCGCGAGACGATCATCGTCTCCTGGAACGCGGCGTAGCCCGCCTCGTCGCCGTTGGCTGCGGGAAGCGTCGCCTCGAAGAACGGCCAGACGGCAGCGATCTCGCCCGCTTTGTACAAGACGATCATGCTCTCCATGACGTCGTCGATCCCCCTCCCGAGCGCCAGCGTGTCGACCAGTCCCTGCAGGTGGAACGCCATCGGCAGCGCCGCCATCGCTTCCAGCTGGTCGACCGCGGCTTCGAGCCCGCGCACGGGGATCCCGCGCTCCTTGGCGCGCTGAGCCAGGAGCACGTCGAGCACCGGCGCCCCTTCCGCCTGGCGTTGCAGTTCGCAGGCCGGCAGGCTGACCAGAGCCGCGACGATCCACGGCTTCATCTTCTGCAGCGCCGCGAGCGACATGCCGCGGCTCTTCAATCCGGCGTCGACCGCTTCTCTCTGTCCGCGCGTCAGCATCGCGGGTAGCGAACCGCCTTCAGTGAACATCATCAGCTGCGGATGCGTCGCCATGATTTCGGTCAGCTTCGACGGGTCGAGCACGTCGGTGGTCTCGATAATCAGGACAGCGGCATCGCCGAAGGCCTTTTCCGCCGGCGGCGGCAGGTCGACGACACGCGGATCGCTCATGTGCATCGTGCCGAACAGATGCGAGGGCGCGATGCCGGCCTTCTCGACCCGCCACAGCAGGCCTTCGCCGTTCTCGGTCTTCGCCGCCTCGGCGCGAATGGCCGCGAGCTTCGCCGGCTCGGCGGTAGCCATTGCGCCGACGAGGTCCTTGCCCGAGCAGGACTCCTCGGCCCCGGCCCGCGATGTCGCGAACAGCAGCGCTGCGATGAATCCCAGCAGGAACAAGAGGTTGACGGCCGCCAGCAGAGCGGCGGCGGCGCGGGAAAGGCGGTCGGCATGGCGCGTCATGCGATGCACGCTACCGGCGAATTGCGGCGATTCCGTTAAGCCGCAGGCTTGCGCGCCCGCGGATGCGCCGCGTCGAAGGCTTCGAGCAGGCGGGCGGTATCGACGCCGGTGTAGATCTGGGTGGTCGACAGGCTGGCGTGGCCGAGCAGTTCCTGGATGGCGCGCAGGTCGCCGCCGCGGCCGAGCAGATGCGTCGCGAACGAGTGCCGCAGCGCGTGCGGCGTGGCTGTATCGGGCAAGTTGAGCGCCGACCGCATCCTGCGCATGGCGCGCTGGATGATCTCCGGCGCCAGCGGCCCGCCGCGCACGCCGCGGAACAGGGCCTGGTCGGGCGCCAACGTGTAAGGACACGATTTGCGATAGGCGAGCACCGCCTCGCTCGCGGCCGGGATAACCGGCACGATGCGCGTCTTGCCGCCCTTGCCGGTGACGCGCAGCAGCCGGTCGCCCGGGCCGGCGATGTCGGCGCCGCGCAGTCCGAGCGCCTCGGAGATGCGCAGGCCGCAGCCGTAGAGCAGCGCCAGCACGGCAGCATCTCGCGCCGCGACCCAGGGTTCCTCGGCAAGTTGCTCGCTGGCATCGACGACCCGCAACGCGTCCCTCGCGGCAAGCGGCTTCGGCAGCGATTTCGGCTGCCGCGGGCTCCGCAGGGCCGATGCCCCGGCGGCATTCGCCAGGCCATCGCGCTCGAGGTGTCGCAGTAGGGAGCGCACGCCGGCGAGCCCGCGCCCGAGGGTCCGCGCGCCGGCTCCGTCGTTCCGCCGCGACGCGAGGAAGGCGCGAAGATCGGCTGCCCGCAGCGAGGCGATGTCAGCAATGCCCGGGGCTCCGCCCAGGTGGGCGGTCAGGAATTGCAGGAACTGCCGCGTGTCGCGCTCGTAGGCCTCCACCGTTTCAGGCGAAAGGCGCCTTGCGCCCGCGAGTGAGGCGAGCCATTGCGTGCGCGCAGCCGCCAGATCGGGGCGTGCGGGAATCAGGAATTCGGCTTTGGTCGGCATCGTCGGACAGTATGGTCCCACGCGGTTATGTTAGAGTGAAGGCCTGCAGGAGCGAGCATGGCGAAACCGGCAAATCCCATCCAGATGGCGGTCATCGGCGCCGCGCACGGCATCAAGGGCGAGCTTCGCGTCAGGACCCATACCGGCGACCCGATGGCGCTCGCCGATTACGGCCCGCTCTATGACAAGGACGGGCGGCGGTTCGACATCGCCGAAATCCGGCCCGCCAAGGGCGTTGTCGTCGTCCGCTTCAAGCAGGTGGCCGACCGCAATGCCGCCGAGGCGCTTAACGGCGTGGAACTGTTCGTCGACCGCTCCGCCCTTGCCGAGACGGACGAAGACGAGTTCTACCACGCCGACCTCATCGGACTTCCCGTGCAGGACGAGACGGCGCGGACGATCGGGAAGGTTTCAGCCTTTCACGACTTCGGCGGGGGCGACATCATGGAGGTGACGCTGACCGGTGGGCGCAGCGTGCTCGTGCCGTTCACCCGCGCGGCCGTTCCGATCGTCGACATCGCCGCACGCATGGTCGGCATCGACAGCCTTGCCGCCGGGCTTGGCCCTGATGACCCAGGCCAGCCCACGCCGCAGGAGCGATCGAGAGAGCGCGAGGCTGACGGGTTCGATCCCCCGCGGCGGCCGCGCGGGCCGAAGGACGCCGGAGGCAACCGTTGAGCTTTCGCGCGACGGTGCTGACCCTCTATCCGGAGATGTTTCCGGGCACGCTCGGACATTCGCTGGCCGGCCGCGCGCTTCACGACGGCACCTGGTCGATGGAGACGGTTCAGATCCGCGACTTCGCGACCGACCGTCACCGTACCGTCGACGACACGCCGGCCGGCGGCGGGGCGGGCATGGTGATGCGCGCCGACGTGCTGGCCCGGGCCATCGATCATACGTCGCCGCCCGGCGATCCGCGCCCACGCCTGCTGATGAGCCCGCGCGGAAAGCCGCTGAACCAGGCGCGTGTGCGCGAGCTGGCCGCCGGGCCGGGCGCGGTGATCCTGTGCGGACGGTTTGAGGGCGTCGACCAGCGGCTGATCGAGGCACGCCAGCTGGAGGAGGTTTCGGTCGGCGACTACATCCTTTCGGGAGGCGAGGCGGCGGCGATCGTTCTGCTCGACGCCGTGGTGCGGCTGCTGCCCGGCGTGATGGGCAACGAAGCCTCCGGCGGCGAGGAGAGTTTCGAGACGGGGCTGCTGGAGCATCCGCATTACACGCGGCCGCAGGAATTCGAGGGCCGCACAATCCCCGACGTTCTCATCTCGGGCAACCACGCCAAGATCGCGAAATGGCGCCGCGAGCAGGCGATGGCACTGACCGCGGAGCGCCGGCCCGACCTGATCGCCGCACTTCAGCCGGTGACGAAGTAGTAGACCGCCAGGAACAGTCCGACGGCGATGACCGTCCAGCGCATGTAGGCCTGCGGCACGCGTTTCGCGATCCAGACGCCGCTCCAGCCGCCGAGCGCGACGCCGGGGATCATGACGATCGCCTGCGGCCAGGCGACCACCCCGCCCCACACGAAAACGACGATGGCGACAGCGGCGATGGCCGTCGCCAGCATGTTCTTCAGCGCGTTGAGGCGGTGGTAGTCGCCGCTCTGCGACAGGCCGAGCGTGGCGAGCATCATCACGCCCATGCCGGCCCCGAAGAAGCCGCCGTAGATCGATGTGAAGAACTGCAGGATCCAGCCGAACATGCCACCCACGGCGACGTCCTTGCCGGGCCTGGGCGCAGGCTTGAGGTATGGACCGGCGGCGAAAAGGAAGGTCGCGGCGATGAGCAGCCACGGCACGAGCTGGCGGAACGACGGGTTGTCGAGCTGGAGCAGGATCCAGGCACCGAGAAGCGAGCCGAGGATGGACGCGACCACGAGGCCCAGCGCGCTGCGCCAGAACGTGCGAAAATCGTTCCAGTAGGCGAGTGTCGAGGTGACGTAGCCGGGAAACTGCGTGATCGACGAGGTGGCGTTGGCGACGACGGGCGGTATGCCGGCGAGCGTCAGCGCGCCGAACGACAGAAACGTACCGCCACCCGCCACGGCGTTGATTGCGCCGGTCAGGACGCCGGACAGGAACAGGAGCGTGGCGTCGATGACAGTCATGGCGCACCGGGTTGTGATGACACCGCTCTAGTCCGCGCGACTATCGTCAGCAAGCGGCCGTGCACTGGCACAGCGGGCTGTCGCTGCGTAAGATGATGCCATCACGAGGGAGGACACCATGAGACGCACTCTGGCGGCGCTGCCGCTGCTCCTGCTGGCGACGGGTGCTTTCGCACAGGACGGGATCAAGCGCACACCGCTGCAGAAATTCGACTTTCCTGACGGCTACACGACGGTAACCGGCACCGCCGAGATCCAGCCCGGCGTGTCGGCTGGCCGCCACACCCATCCAGGCGTCGAAACCGGGTATGTGCTCGAAGGCGAGACCGTAATGTCCATCGAAGGCCAGCCGGACAAGGTGATAAAGGCGGGCGACTCCTATACCATTCCCGCTGGTGTGCCCCACGACGCAAGGGCGACTGGCGACAGGCCCGTCAAGGTGCTCGCCGTTTATATAGTCGAGCGCGGCAAGCAGCTTGCCACGCCGGCACCCTGAATTCGGGCGCTGACCGGCGATTTTCGGCGGGCAACTGGTGACAGGGCCGCACTTTTCGTGTATCGGCCCGCCCACCTGCGCGAAATGTCCAATTTCCGCCGGGTTACCCGTCAATCAATGACGGCGAACACGCCCCTGCCCGAAGGTCATCCCGAAGGCATAGTCGAGCGGCAGAGGCTGCGAGGCGAGTGCGGACGCTCTGGCTGTCGAGAAGCAAGAAAGAGGTAGTGCGATGGACATCATCCGTCAGCTCGAGGCCGAGCAGGCCGCCAAGGTCGAAGAGAAGCGCAAGCTTCCCGAGTTCCAGCCCGGCGACACCGTGCGCGTCAACGTGCGCGTCACCGAAGGCACCCGTACCCGCGTGCAGGCTTATGAGGGCGTGTGCATTGCCCGTGCCGGCTCGGGCTTCCAGGAGAATTTCACCGTCCGCAAGATCAGCTACGGCGAAGGCGTGGAGCGCGTGTTCCCGGTCTTCTCGCCGCAGGTCGAGGGCGTCGAGGTCGTGCGCCGCGGCAAGGTCCGCCGCGCCAAGCTGTATTACCTGCGCGATCGTCGCGGCAAGTCGGCGCGTATCGTCGAGAACGCCGGCGTCCGCGCCAAGAAGCTGAACGAGGCCGAGCGTGTGGCGATGCAGGCCGAGAAGGCCCGCCTCGAGGCCGAGAAGGTCGCTGCCGCTCAGGAACTCGCCGCCCAGAAGCCGGCCGAGACCGCCAAGGCGTAAGCCTGGCAAATTATTTCTGCGAATGGCGGCTTCGGCCGCCATTTTCGTTTCCGGGCACCGCTTGCCCCGTCTCATGCACGCGCTAGAGTGACGGCAGCCCCGTCCCGCCGGGCACCTTTCGATCGGAGCTGTCCATGATGCGCCTCGTCTCGCTGCTTGCAGGTTTTGCCGCCTCTCTTCTGCTGCCCGCCGTCGCTTCTGCGCAGTCGGTGCCCGATCTTGGCGGCCGAACTGTCGTGATCGTCACCGAGAACGCCTACCCGCCGCTGCAGTTCGTCGACCCCAAGACCGGCAAGCCGATCGGCTGGGAGTACGATGCGATCGCCGAGCTTTCCAGGCGGATGAACTTCAAGGTCGAGATCCAGAACACGTCGTGGGACGCGATGATCCAGTCGGTCTCGGACAAGCAGTTCGACATGGGAATGACCGGCATCACCATCCGCGAGGACCGCAAGGAGAAGGTCGACTTCTCCGATCCCTACATGCACTCCGAGATGCGCATGCTGGTGCGGGCCGACGAGGCCCGGTTCAAGGACGAGAAGGAATTCGGCACGCAGGACAAGCTGCTCATCGCCGCTCAGCCGGGCACCACGCCGTTCTACGTGTCGGTCTACGACATCCTCGACGGCAAGGAAGACAATCCGCGCATCAAGCTGTTCGAGACCTTCGGTGCGACGGTTCAGGCCCTGCTCGCCGGCGACGTCGATCTCGTCCTGACCGACGGCGTCGCCGCGAACGGCTACGTGCGATCCTCGGGCGGCAAGCTCAAGGTCATCGGCGGGCCGCTCGGCTCGGAGGATTTCGGATTCATCTTCCCGAAGGGCTCGGATCTCGTCGCGCCGATCAACGCCGGCATCGCCGCGCTCAAGGCCGACGGCACGCTCGACGCGCTGAACAAGAAGTGGTTCCTCGACTACAAGATGGGTCAGTAGCCGGGCGGCCCGATGCCGCCCTCCGCCTCCGCCAAACCCGACTTCCCGTACTGGCTGCTAGCGGCCGTCGCCATCGCGCTCGCGGCCGCGCTGGCGATCGCCTCGAGCGAACTCTACAGCCAGGTCCTCGCCACCGTTGGCCGCGGCCTGTGGATCACGGTCTGGGTCACCGTCTGCGCCTTCGCGCTTGCCTCCGCGCTGGGGCTCGGCATCGCCCTGATGGCGCTTTCTGGCTCGCTGGCTCTGCGCCAGATCGCTCGCTTCTATGTCGAGATCATCCGCGGCGTGCCCATCCTGGTGCTGCTGTTCTGGATCGCCTTCGCCGGCGTGCCGGCTTTCGTCGCCGGCTGGAACTGGCTGTCGACGCCGCTGCGCGAAGCCGGCATCCTGGGCGAATTGCTCGTCCGCGACGTGTCCTTGTTGATGCGCGCGGTGATGGCTCTCACCATCGGTTATTCCGCCTTCATCGCCGAAGTCTTTCGCGCCGGCATCCAGTCGGTCGACGCCGGCCAGGTCGAAGCGGCGAAGGCGCTCGGGCTGACCGGCTACCAGCGCTTCCGCCTGATCGTCTTCCCGCAGGCAATCCGCACGATCCTGCCGCCGCTCGGCAACGACTTCGTCGCGATGGTGAAGGACTCTTCGCTGGTCTCGGTGCTTGGCGTCGCCGACATCACGCAGCTCGGCAAGATCTACGCTGCCGGGTCGTTCCGCTTCTTCGAGACCTACACCATCGTCGCCTACATCTACCTCCTGCTGACGGTCAGCCTGTCGATGGCGCTGCGCGGCCTGGAGCGGCGGCTGCGTCGCGCTCACGAACGCTGAGCCGGCGGAACCCGCGTTTCGTCTGCGAGTTTCTCAGCGCATCACGGAGTATGCGGATGGAACACCTGCTCGACGAGTTCGGCCACCCGACCTACACGGCGTTTCCGGTGATCGTTGCGCGGCTGATGCTCGCGGCATTGTTCGGTGCGGCGATAGGCTTCGAGCGTGAATGGCGCAATCGGCCGGCGGGCCTGCGCACCCACATCCTCGTCTGCGTCGCTGCTGCGATCTACGCGTTGCTGACCATCGAGATCGTGCACGCGCCGATGTTCCTGCGCGACGGCGCGCAATTTGATCCGATCCGTATCGTCGAGGCCGTAACCGCCGGCGTGGCGTTCCTGGCTGCCGGTGTCGTGATCTTCACGCGCGGCGAGGTCCACGGATTGACGACGGGCGCCGGCATGTGGCTCGCCGGCGCCATTGGTGTCGCCAGCGGTCTCGGCCTCTGGCAGGTCGCGCTGTTCGCCACCGTTCTCGCCCTCATCGTGCTCGGGCTCATGCACGCGTTGGAGGTGAGGCTTGGATCAGCCGGCGCCGCCCCGAAGGACAAGGTCGGCCTCAAGGACTGAAGCGCCGATTGCCGGGCTTGCAAAACATTGCTATCTGCCGGGGCATGGAAGAGCTTTTCGGCCATCCAGCCTATGCGAATTTCGTGCTGCAGGACCGCAAGCGTCTTCCGGCCCGATTTTTCGCGCGGATTGCCGGCGCGCCGACCAGCCTGATCGGCTGACCGGAAGCGCTTTGCCGCCGGCCGCAGCCGGCATCTCTTCCCCATCGACGGATTCACGCACCATGACCGCTCCGCGCACTCTCTATGACAAGATCTTCGACGACCACATCGTCGATCGCCAGCCTGACGGCACCTGCCTTCTCTATATCGACCGCCACCTCGTCCACGAGGTGACCAGCCCGCAGGCCTTCGAGGGCCTGCGCATGGCCGGCCGCAAGGTCCGCCATCCGGAGCGCACCCTTGCCGTCGTCGACCACAACGTGCCGACTTCGCCGGATCGCAAGTTCGGCATCAAGAACGAGGAAAGCCGCATCCAGGTCGACCAGCTCGCGCAGAACGCCGCCGATTTCGGCATCGAGTATTACGATGCGGTCGACGTACGCCAGGGCATCGTCCACATCGTCGGCCCGGAGCAGGGCTTCACCCTGCCGGGCATGACCATCGTCTGCGGCGACAGCCACACTTCGACGCATGGCGCCTTCGGCGCGCTGGCGCACGGTATCGGCACCTCAGAGGTCGAGCATGTGCTCGCCACGCAGACGTTGATCCAGAAGAAGGCGAAGAACATGCTGGTCCGTGTCGACGGCCTGCTGCCGCCGCACGTCACCGCCAAGGACATCATCCTCGCCATCATCGGCGAGATCGGCACGGCCGGCGGCACAGGCTACGTCATCGAATATGCCGGCGAGGCCATCCGGGCGCTGTCGATGGAAGGCCGCATGACCATCTGCAACATGTCGATCGAGGGCGGTGCCCGCGCCGGCCTGATCGCCCCGGACGAGACGACCTACGCCTACGTCAAGGACAAGCCGCGCGCGCCGAAGGGCGAGGCGTGGGACCGCGCCGTGGAATACTGGAACTCGCTGAAGAGCGACGAAGGTGCGCATTTCGACAAGACGATCGTCCTCGACGCCGCAAACCTCCCTCCGCTCGTCACCTGGGGATCGTCGCCGGAGGATGTCGTTGCGGTGACCGGTATCGTGCCGAATCCCGACGAGATCGACGACGAGAACAAGCGCAACTCCAAGAAGCGCGCGCTCGAATACATGGGTCTGTCGGCCGGCACCCGGATGACCGACATCTCCGTCGACCGCGTCTTCATCGGCTCGTGCACCAACGGCCGCATCGAGGATCTCCGCGCCGCCGCCGCGGTCGCGAAGGGCAAGAAGGTCGCCGCGAGCGTCAGCGCCATGATCGTCCCCGGCTCTGGTCTGGTCAAGGAACAGGCGGAGGCGGAAGGCCTGGACAAGGTATTCATCGAGGCGGGGTTCGACTGGCGCGAGCCGGGCTGCTCGATGTGCTTGGCTATGAACGACGACCGGCTCTCGCCGTACGAGCGCTGCGCCTCGACCTCGAACCGCAATTTCGAGGGACGGCAGGGCTTCAAGGGCCGCACCCATCTCGTCTCGCCGGCGATGGCGGCGGCGGCGGCGATCGCCGGCCATTTCGTCGACATCCGCGACTGGAACTGAAGTGCCGAGCGGCGCGCTTACCATAGGTAAACGCGCCGCTTAACCTCCTGTTTGCGCAAGCATGTCAGGTTCGGCGTCCTATGAGCGGCGCCAGCTACATCCTAGCGATCAACCTGACGGTGGCGGTCTTCCTGGCCGCCGCTTTTCTCGGCGTGGTTCTCTACGACATATCCCGGATCGGTGCGCGGTGGCTGTCGCTTGGCTACCTGCTCGGCGCACTGAACTTCGTCCTCGAGTTCGTGATCGCTGCAACGGGATACGGTGGCATCCTGTCGGTTGCGGCGTACGCTGCCTTCATGGCTGCGCTTGTCGCCTTCAATGCCGGACTTGGCCGGATGTACGACATGCGCATCCCCTGGCGCGTGATGACGGCTATCTTCGTTGCGGCACTCGCGCTTCGCGTCGGTATCGACGGCATGGACCGCACCTCCCTGCTCCGCATGACGCTCTATCAGGCACCCTATGCGGTCATGCAGGGGCTCGGCGCGTGGCTCGTCTGGCGCTCGGGAGACAGGCGCATACTCGAGACGCTGCTTGTCATCGTCCTGGGTCTGACATCGCTGCACTACCTGGCGAAGCCCTTTGTCTCGCTTGCTGCCGGCGGGACCGGCGCTGGCCCTGAAAGCTACCTCGACACCGCCTATGCGATGTTCAGCCAATCGGTCGGCACCGTGCTCGCCTTCGCGTTGGCTCTGCTTCTCCTCGTCGTCCTTGTGCGCAACATCCTGTCGGACATCACCGAGCGTTCGGAGACTGACGCACTCTCCGGCCTGCTCAATCGTCGCGGCTTCGAGCAAAGGCGCGACACCGCCCTCGCGCAGAAGGCGATGAACGGCCTTCCGGTCGCGCTCATCCTTGCCGACCTCGACCGCTTCAAGTGCGTCAACGACACGCTCGGGCATTCCGCCGGCGACCGCGTCATCCAGGCGTTCGGCGATCTGATCCTCGCCAGTCTTCAGCCTCACCAGGCAGCGGGACGCGTCGGCGGCGAGGAGTTCGCGATATTGCTGCCCGGATCCAATCTCGCTGCGGCCCGCTTGCTCGCCGAGAGCCTCCGCTCGTCCCTCGCGTTGACGGAGATCCCCGGCTTGCCGCCGGAGCGGCGCTTCACCGCGAGCTTCGGTGTCGCCGAACTGCGCAACGGCGAGTCGGCGCTGGCCTTCGAGGAGCGCGCGGACGCTGCCCTCTACGCTGCGAAGCACGCCGGCCGGGACCGCGTCGAAAGCGCTTCTGCGTCCCTGGTGAGGGCCGCTACTGGGCCTTGATCCGCAGCCGGGTTATGCGGTTGCGTTCGCGCTTCATCACCATGAAGCGCTTTCCATGGAAGGTGAACGCCTGTTTCTCCTCGGGGATGGAGCGCGCCTCGTGGATGACGAGACCGGCGATCGTCGTTGCCTCCTCGTCGGGCAGCGACCAGCCGAGAGCACGGTTGAGATCGCGGATCGGCACGGAGCCGTCGACCACGATCGAGCCATCGGCTTCGGTCTTCACCCCCTGAATCTCCACATCGTGCTCGTCGGCGATATCGCCGACGATGACCTCGATGATGTCCTCCAGCGTCACCAGTCCCTCGACCTCACCGTACTCGTCGACGACCAGCGCGAAGTGCGTCTTGCGGCGCAGGAATGCGTTAAGCTGGTCGCGCAGCGTCGTGGTGTCGGGGACGAACCAAGGCTTCGCGGCGACCTTTGCGATATCGATGCGCGCAGGGTCGTTGCCGACCTCCGCCAGGGCACGCAATACGTCCTTGGCGTGGAGCACGCCGACGATGTTGTCTGTCGATGTGCGGTAGACCGGCATGCGCGTATAGGGCGCCATCAGGATCTGGCGCACGACGTCGGCGGCCGGCTCGTCCGCGTTGAGCATGCGCATGGCGGTCCGATGGACCATCACGTCCGACACTTCGAGTTCGTCCAGGTCGAACAGGCCGCCGAACCGGTCGCGGTCCTGGCGCGAGTCGGCACTCTCGCGGTTCAGACCGGCCACCATGCCGCGAAGCTCTTCGCGCGCGCTAAGCTTCGGCGCGATCTTCACCAGGTCGAAGCCGAGGAGATGAAGGATCTCGCGCAGGAATAGCGCCGTGACGAAGCACGCAAGCGCAAGAAGGATCGCGAGGATCCAGCCGGCGGCCCAGCTGCTCATCCGAGCTGCTCGCGCAGGAACAGCGATACTTCCGAAGCTGGCACGTCGCGCGCGATGAACGACTGACCGATGCCATGAGTGAGGATGAAGGTGAGCGCGCCGCGAGACACTTTCTTGTCCTGAGCGATGTACTCGAGCAGGCGGTCGGCGCCGGGCAGCCCGCCGGGCACGTCCGAAAGCCGCCAGGGCAGGCCAACGGCTTTCAGATGAGCTTCGACGCGCTCGGCATCGTCATGGCTGGCAAGGTTGAGGCGCGCGGAAAAGCGATGGGCGAGCGCCATGCCGATGGCGACGCCCTCGCCATGCACGAGACGCGAACCGTCATAGTCGGTGGCCGCCTCGAGCGCATGACCGAACGTGTGCCCGAGGTTGAGAAGCGCGCGGTCGCCGGTCTCGAACTCGTCCCGCGCCACGATCTCAGCTTTGGAACGGCAGGATTCCTCGATGGCGCGAACCCGCGCCTCGCCGCCTGCGAATACCTCGCGCCAATTCGCCTCCAGCCATCCGAAGAAGTCCGGCCGGTCGATGAGGCCGTATTTCGCGACTTCGGCATAGCCGGCACGGAACTCGCGTGGCGAGAGCGTGTCGAGCGTATCCGTGTCGATGACCACCAGCTTCGGCTGGTGGAAGGCGCCGACGAGGTTCTTTCCATGGGCGGAGTTGATGCCGGTCTTGCCGCCGACGGAGGAATCCACCTGCGCCAGCAGCGATGTAGGGACCTGCACGAAGCGCATGCCGCGCCGGACGATCGCCGCCGCGAATCCGGCTAGATCGCCGACGACGCCGCCTCCGAGCGCGACGATCAGATCGCCGCGCTCCAGCCGCGCCGCAAGTACGGCGTCGACGACCTCCTGCAGCCCGGCGAAGCTCTTCGTCTTTTCGCCGGGTTCGACGACGACCGCGGTGCTCGCCATGCCCTCGGCGGAGAGGGCTTCCGACAGACGCGCGAGATGATGGCCGGCGACGTTGCGGTCGGTGACGATCGCCGCGCGCCCGCCCCTGGCGAGCGCCGCCACCCGCGTTGCCGCGGTTCGGATCACTCCGCTGCCGATGAGGATGTTGTAAGCCCGATCGCCGAGACCGACGGTCACCGTCCGCATGCTCATGCCACGCGCTCCCGTTCGGCCAGATGTTCGTCTACGGCCGCTATCACCTCTCCGGCGATGACTTCCCGACGGTCGTCGCGGGTCAGCACGGTGATGTCGGCGTTCGCGTAGACCGGGTAGCGGACGGCCATCAGCTTCTCCATGGTCTCACGGGGATTCTCGGTCTTGAGCAGTGGCCTGTTCTGCTTGCGCCCGACCCGCCCCATCAGCGTGTCCAAGTCTGCCTTCAGCCAGATCGACACGGCGTGCTCGGCGATGCCGCGGCGCGTCTCGTCGTTCATGTAGGCGCCGCCGCCTGTCGCGAGCACGCGTGTGCCGCCGGTCAGCAATCGCCCGATCACGCGTTGCTCCAGCGCGCGGAACTCCGGCTCACCGTAGCGCTCGAACAGCTCGGGAATCGTCATCCGCGCCACGCTTTCTATCTCGTGGTCGCTGTCGACGAACGCGACGCCAAGCTCGGTCGCCACGCGCCTGCCTATTGCCGTCTTGCCCGCGCCCATCAGCCCGACGAAGACGAGCGGGCGGCCCTGTAGCCGCTCGACCAGGCCGGCATGGCTCTTGCCGGAGATGTCGCCCATGGAGTTCGCCCTGCCTCTCGCGCCGGCTATCGACATGAAAAGCCACCGAGCGTCAAGCTGAGCGGACCGACCCTGTTGGCACGGATGCTGCAGTGCAATAGTGTGGCCGCAGGCACGGAGGGATCGCTCATGTTCTCGGGAATGACGGCGCTGGTGACAGGCTCGACGTCCGGCATCGGTCTGGCAATCGCGGAAGCCTTCGCCGCAAAGGGCGCCGACGTCGTCGTCAACTCGTTCTCCGACACTGCCGCCGACCACGCTATCGCCGAGCGCCTGCGCAAGGAGCACGGCGTCAATTCGATCTACCTGAAGGCCGACATGGCCAAGGGCGACGAATGCCGCGCGCTGGTCGACAAGACGATGGTGCACATGGGCCGTCTGGACATCCTCATCAATAATGCCGGCATCCAGTTCGTCTCGCCGGTCGAGACCTTCCCCGTCGAGCGCTGGGACGCGATCATCGCGATCAACCTCACTGCCGCCTTCCATACAATCGCCGCAGCGATTCCGCACATGCGGTCCGCCGGCTTTGGGCGCATCGTCAACATCGCATCGGCGCATGGCCTGCGGGCCTCGCCCAACAAATCCGCCTACGTTGCCGCGAAGCACGGTGTCGTCGGGTTGACCAAGACCGTGGCGCTGGAACTCGCCGGCCACGGCGTCACCTGCAATGCTGTGTGCCCGGGCTTCGTGCTGACGCCACTGGTGGAGACCCAGATCGTCGACCGCATGAAGGAGACCGGACTCGACAGGGAGACGACGGTGCGCGACGTGATCCTGCAGAAGCAGCCGTCAAAGCAGTTCGCAAGCCTGGGAGACATCGCCGCCGCGACGCTGTTTCTAGCTTCGCCGGACGCCGCTCAGATTACCGGTACGACCTTGTCCATCGACGGCGGCTGGACTGCCCAGTAAATCAACTGGCAACACCCGCCAGGATGAGATCGACGTAGCGCCGTACCGTATCGCGCTGTGTATCGGCCGGAAGGTTGCGCATGCGCATGCCGTCGAGCGCGTCGAGGATGAGATCCGCGAGAAGGCCGGCCATATCGCTGTCAGCCGGCTTGCCTTTGATCGCCCGCGCGATGGCTCCTTCAAACAGTTCCTTCATACGCCTGCGTCCGTCGGCAACGACGTCGGCAGCCAAACTGTTCTTCATGTCGAGAATCTCGGCGCCATGTGCGGACTTCTCGACGTCCAGGATCATGCAGAGCGTGCCGTCCACCGCACCGCATATGCGCTCTGACAGATCGCCCTCCCCATCGAGCACGAGAGATGCCATATCGAGGAATTTGCGCAGAAAGTCGGCCGCGAGGGCGCGATAGATATCGCTCTTGTTGCGGAACTGAAGATACAGCGCCGGTCGCGATACCTCGGAAGCCTTCGCGATATCCTCCATCGTCGTGCGCTGGAAGCCATAAGCCAAGAAGACCGCCGCCGCGCCTTCCAGGATTCGATCGCGGCGAGCGACGTCCGACGACGGTTCGGAAACGGCGATATCGAGCATGACGGGAGACTTGACAAAAAGACAGATTTTGTCAAGATGTTTTGCGATACCCTGCGACAGGCATATTGCATGTACGCTGTCGGCGTAGGACCGGTTTGGACGTCCTTGCAAAAGTCAGCTGCCAGCAAGTGACAGGAAGCGTCAACGACGTGCGAATCCGTCGCTTTTGTGCGCTGCAAAAATGAAGTATGGAGGCCCGCTCTTGAATCGTTTCAGGAGCGGGATTGAACAGTTGGTCGGCTCCCCCCATATCGGCCGGGTGCGGTTGCCGTAACGGCAATCGAGGGGCCGCTGAACGGATTGGACATGGCTAGGATCAGGTTCCACAAGGTCGCGGCTGTTGCCGTGCTCATTGGCACGGCGGCTTGGGTTGCCACCGGCGAGTTCACCGCGGTCGGCAGTGCTGCCGACGACCCGGAAGCAGCACCACCTGCCCAGCAGGAGAAGCCGGCCGCAATCATCCGCACGGTGAGTGTCGTCGCGCCGCCGCGCGTGATGCATTCTCGTGCCATTCGTGTTTCCGGCAACACCGATGCCGACAAGCGCGCGGTGCTGGCGACCCGCTCCGCAGGAATAGTCGAAGAACTTCCGGTCAAGCTCGGGCAGCGCGTCAAGGCTGGCGATCTCATCGTAAAGTTGCAGTCCGTCGCGGCCGAAGCCGCTGTGGAGACGGCCAAGGCACTTGTAGCCCAACGCGAAGCCGAAACTGCTGCATCGGAGCGGCTGGCCGCGGCAGGCCAGTTGCCGAAGCTTCAGCTCGATACCGTGCGTTCGGCGTTGCTGCAGGCGCGATCTCAGCTCGAGCAGGCGCTGGCCCAGCTTGAACTGGCCGAGCTGCGCGCACCTTTCGACGGCATGATCGACAAGATCAACACCGAGCTGGGCAGTTCGGTCAGCGGAGGCGCACAGGTCGCGACGATCCTGGCGATGGACCCCATGCTGGCGGTCGGCGAGGTGAGCGAGCGCGACCTGGGTCACGTGAAGCCAGGCGACAAGGCGAAGGTGCGTCTGGTCAGCGGGATCAATGTCGAGGGCGAAATCCGCTATGTCAGCCGCGATGCGACGGCGGCCACGCGCACGTACCGCGTCGAAGTCGCGTTGCCGAACACGGATCGCGCTATCCCGGCCGGCATGACCGCCGAGATCACGCTGCTGGCCGAGCCGGTCGATGCGACGGTGCTGCCGCGCTCGGTGGTAACCTTATCTCGTGACGGCGATCTGGGCATCCGCGCCGTCGACAAGGACTCGAAGGTGGTCTTCTTCCCGATCGACCTCGTCGATGACACGCCGGAAGGCTTGGTGCTCGGTGGCATCCCTGCCGACGTCCGGGTCATCGTGGCCGGTCAGGAAATGGTAACCGAAGGCGACCAGGTGAAGGCTGTCGAGGCCGACGCCGAAACCATGAAGAAGTTGATGGGCGGCGCCGGCCCGTCGCTGTAGCGGCACCCCGGCACCGACACGAACCGCCCGTACCGGCTGAACGGAATAGCCATGGATATCGTCAAACTTGCGATCCGGAACGCTCGGCTCACCATCTCGGTGCTGCTGTTCCTGATCGTCGCCGGCGCGGTGTCGTACCAGTCGATCCCGAAGGAAGCGGAGCCGGATGTCGCGATCCCGATCATCTATGTCAGCCTGGCATACCAGGGCATTTCGCCCGAGGATTCCGAGCGCCTCCTGCTGCGGCCGGTCGAGACGCGGCTTAAGAGCCTGAAGGGCATCAAGGAGATGCGGTCGGCCGCCTTCCAGGGCGGCGGCTTCGTGCTCGTGGAGTTCGATCCCTCGCAGGATCTTTCGACCGCGCTGACGGACACCCGCAACAAGGTGAACGACGCCAAGCGCGAACTCCCGCAAGGGGCCGAAGAGCCGACCGTCAACGAGGTCAATATCTCGGAATTCCCGGTATTGGTCGTGACGCTCTCCGGCAACGTGCCGGAACGGATGCTGATGAGCGCGGCGCGCCAGCTGCGCGACAAGTTCGAGGAAGTTCCGGGGGTACTCGAGTCTGCGATCCGCGGCGGCCGCGACGATCTCGTCGAGGTCATCATCGACCCGATGAAGCTCTCGTCCTACGGCCTGCGGCTCGACCAGCTGATGCAAGGCGTCGGCGCATCCAACAGCCTCGTCGCCGCGGGTAGCATCGAAGGCGCGGAGGGCAAGTACGCGGTCAAGGTACCGTCGCTGATCGAGACAGTTGAAGATGTCGCCAACCTGCCCATCGTGGCCGGACCAAACGCCGTGGTGCGCGCACAGGATCTCGCGACCATTCGCTCGACATACAAGGATCCCGAGACGATCACCCGCCTGAACGGCGAACCTGCGATTGCGCTGGAGATCAAGAAGCGTACCGGGGCGAACCTCGTCGATACCGTCGAACATGTGAAGGCCATCGGAGACGCAGCGAAGGAGCTGCTCCCCGAGGGGATGACGATCTCCTACAGCCAGGACAAGTCGGTCTTCATCAACCAGTTTCTTGGCGACCTGCAGAACCACGTTCTGATAGCCGTCATCCTGGTCTTCATCATCATCCTCTACGTCCTGTCCGGGCGCGCCTCGCTGCTCATCGGCCTCGCAATTCCCGCATCGTTCCTGATGGGCATCCTCGCACTGTCGATGATGGGCTTCACGATCAACATGATCGTGCTGTTCAGTCTGATCCTCGCCGTTGGCATGCTCGTTGACGATGCCATCATCGTCACTGAGTTCGCCGAGCGGCGCATGAATGAGGGCGCACCGCGCGAGATCGCGTTCGAGGAAGCGGCAAAGCGCATGGCGGGTCCCGTCATTGCGGCTACTCTCACGCGCATTGCGGCGTTCCTGCCGCTGCTCTTCTGGCCCGGTATCGTCGGCGACTTCATGAAGTACCTGCCGATCACGCTGATCGTGACGCTGGCAGCCTCGATGCTCTACGCGCTGGTGTTCACGCCGACGCTGGGCGCGAAGTTCGCCAAGGCGCCTGTCCATGAGGAAGGTCATAACAAGGACGGTTGGTACATGGCGATCGTCAAGACGGCCGTCGCGTTCCCGAAGACCGTCCTGCTGCTCACCGTGCTCGGCCTCACGGGCGTGATGTATTCGTACACGCAGTACGGTGCCGGCGTGGAGTTCTTCCCTGCCGTCGAGCCGGATTACGGCCTGCTCTACGTGCATGCGCGCGGCAACCTCTCGCTGGCGGAGATGGACGCGGCGACGCGCACTGCGGAAGCGCGCCTGCTCGGCTGGCCCGGGATCAAGTCGGTCTACACCCGCGTCGGCAAGACGCAGGGCGGCGGCCAGGACATTCCGGAAGACGTCGTCGGCGTCGTTCAGTACGAGTTCGTCGACTGGCGCGAGCGCAAGCCGGCGAACGACATCCTGACCGACCTTCGCGTTGCCATGAACGGCATCCCCGGCGTCGACGTCGAAGTGCGCGTGCCGGACGCTGGCCCGCCGCAGGGCAAAGCCATCCAGGTGCGCCTTTCGGCGGCCAACCCTGAAGGTCTCGACGCGACCGCGCGCGCCGTCGCCGCCCGGATCAGTCAGATCAACGGTGTCATCGACATCAGCGACGGTCTGCCGCCGCCGGGCGTCGACTGGGCCTTGACGATCGACCGCACCAAGGCCGCCCAGTATGGCATCAGCCCGATGTCGGTCGGTACCGTTGTGCAGCTCGTTACTGCCGGCCTCAAGCTGACCGACTATCGCCCGGCCGGCGCCGACGACTCCGTCGACATCCGCCTGCGTCTACCCGAGGATCGCCGCACGCTGGCTGCCCTCGATCAGCTGCGCATCCAGACCGCGCAGGGTGCCGTACCGATCTCGAACTTCGTGACGCGGCAGGCCGAGCATCGCGTCGGCACCCTCAACCGGATCGACGGCGAACGCACCATCGTCGTGCAGGGCAACGTCCAGGCCGGCTTCCAGGTGGCGGAAGTCCAGGCCCAGGTGTCGCAGGCCGTGTCGGCGATGGAACTCGGCGGCGCGACATGGAAGCTCGCTGGATCGAGCGCCGAATCCGACGAGGCAAGCGCCTTCCTCGGAAAGGCGTTCGGAGCGGCGATATTCCTGATCTTCGTCGTGCTACTTGCACAGTTCAACAAGTTCACCAGCGTGTTCCTGGTACTGATGACCGTCGTGATGGCGACCATCGGCGTGTTCCTCGGCTATCTCATCGTCGGGCAGCCATTCGTCATCGTCATGTCCGGCGTGGGCATCATCGCGCTTGCCGGCGTCGTGGTGAACAACAACATCGTCTTGATCGACACCTACGACCGCCTCCGAGAGGAGGGGATGAACAAGCGCGAGGCCATTCTCCAGACCTGCCGTGAACGTGCGCGTCCGGTCGTTCTGACGGCACTCTCCGCGATCCTCGGCGTGCTGCCGATCGCACTGGGGCTTGGACTGGAGCTGTTCCACCATGAGACCACGATCAACGCGCCATCGACGCAATGGTGGGTCGCGCTGTCGTCGGCGATCGTCTACGGCCTGTCCTTCGCGACCGTCCTGACGCTGGTGGTGACGCCGTCAGCGCTGATGGTGTTCACCCGGGAGAACCAGCCGGTTGGCGTCAAGCGCCGCAGCCTTCTTGCCCGCATTTTCCGGCGTGGCGAAGGCAAGCGCCTGGAGGCCGGCAACTCGGACATTCCGGCGAACGCATATCCGAAAGCCGCCGAGTAGCCTCAACAGCGGCATAGCAGGTTATTTTGGCGGCGCGGGAACCTC
>JAEWLS010000012.1 GCA_023457435.1 Pseudomonadota bacterium | reverse complement strand
GCGGGGGCGCGCCCCATGGGTTCTCGCGCGTCGGCGCCGGCCGGGGTGCCGCCGTCGGCGTCTCGATGGGTCGCTGCTGCTGCGGCCGCCGGACGCCGCCGCCGCCCGCACCGCTCCGCGCCCACTCCTCGTGCAGCGCCTCGAGCGCGGCGATCCGGTTCTCGGTCGCCGGGTGGGTGGAGAACAGGCCATCCATGCGCTCGCCCGACAGCGGATTGATGATGAAGAGGTGCGCGGTCGCCGGGTTGCGCTCGGCGTCCATGTTATGGATGGCCTTGGCGTTGCGCGCGATCTTGTCGAGCGCCGAGGCGAGCCACAGCGGCTGGCCGCAGATTTCTGCGCCGCGCCGGTCGGCCGAGTATTCGCGCGTACGGCTGATGGCCATCTGCACCATCGCCGCGGCGAGCGGGGCGACGATCATGGCGACGAGCACGCCGATGATGCCGAATCCGTTGTTGTTCTCGCGGTTGCCGCCCATGAAGAACGCGAAGTTGCCAAGCATCGAGATCGCGCCTGCCAGCGTCGCGGTGACGGTCATGGTCAGCGTGTCGCGGTTCTGCACGTGCGCCAGTTCGTGCGCCATCACGCCGGCGACCTCTTCGTGGCTCAGGCGCCGCAGCAGACCGGTGGTTGCGGCAACCGCCGCGTTCTGCGGGTTGCGGCCGGTTGCGAACGCGTTGGGCTGGTCGTTGTCGATCAGGTAGACCTTCGGCATCGGCAGGCCGGCATTGGCAGCCATGTCGCGCACGATCGCGAAGTACTCCGGCGCGTTGCGCTCGTCGATTTCGACCGCGCGATGCATCCGCAGGACCATCTTGTCGGCATTCCAGTAGGAAAACAGGTTCATCCCGGCCGCGATCAGGAAGGCGACGAACATGCCCCCCGAGCCGCCGATCAGATATCCCACGCCCATGAACAGCGCCGTCATCAGCGCCAGAAGCATGGCTGTGCGAATGGTGTTCATTCAGGTCTCCGGCGATGGCGCGCTCGAACCGCTCGAACGCGTCTGCACATCGCTCTATATGATGGGAAAGTCACCGACCCGATTCAATATTGAGCCCATGAGCGACGACATCCCCGAACCGACACCGCAGCGCAGGCTGACCCCTGCCGCGCAACGCGCGCTCGCCGAGGCGGAGGCAAGACGCGCCAACGAGAAGCAGCAGTCGCGGCCGCGCGAAATCGGTGGGCCGCAGGGCCCCGAGCCGACGCGTTACGGCGACTGGGAGGTCAAGGGCCGCGCCAGCGACTTCTGAGCGGCTGCCGTCTTATCATTTCTTATTCGGAACTCCCGACCGGCCGGCACGTTTGACCCCGTAATCTCCAACATTTCGGGTTCAATGATGCTCATTCGCCTCGGCTATGAAATCGCGATCGAATGCCCGCGACCGACGCCGGTATTCTCGCTCCTCGAGATTCATCGCGACCGCGAGCACGACATCCGCCGCCAGACGCGGGTGCTGACTTCGCCGAAGGTCTCCACGCGCGTCTATGTGGACCGCTACGGCAACTACTGCCGTCGCCTCGTCGCTCCGGAGGGCGGGGTCCGGCTGCTCTACGATGCCGTCGTCGAGGACAGCGGCGCGCCGGACCGGGTCAAGCCCGGCGCACCGATCGCGAATGTCGAGGACTTGCCCGACGACGTGGTCGTTTACCTGCTGGGCAGCCGCTATTGCGAAACCGACCATCTGAGCCAGCTGGCCTGGAATCTGTTCGGGCATCTGCCGCGCACCTGGGAACTCGTCCAGGCCATCGTCGACTATGTGCACGATCGGCTCGCATTTGGTTACGGCTACGCCCGCCGCACCCGCACCGCTGCGCAGGCCAACGAGGAGCGCGTCGGCGTCTGCCGCGATTTCGCGCATCTGGCCATCGCCCTGTGCCGATGCATGAACATCCCGGCTCGCTACGTGAACGGCTATCTCGGCGACATCGGTGTTCCGCAGGACCCGGCGCCGATGGACTTCTCCGCCTGGATGGAGGCCTACATCGACGGCGAGTGGTACACGTTCGACGCGCGCCACAACAAGCGTCGCATCGGGCGCGTCGTCATCGCCCGCGGCCGCGACGCGACCGACGTGCCGCTGCTCCATACCTTCGGCGATCATCGCCTGACCTTCTTCAAGGTGTGGACCTACGAGCAGGAGGTCTATCCGGCCACCCCGCCGATGCACGGTATCGACCGCACACTCACCGAGAGCGTGCTCGCCTGACCGCTTGCTTCTGAACGAGGCGCACTCTCCGCGAGGAGTGCGCGCCTTCTCGTGGCACGAAGCCTGCAACGCATCTCCAGACGGACGCCGACGCGTCCCAAAAGGAGACATGCGGATGGCCAGGATCGCATTCCCTACAGTGTTGCTGTGCCGCTTCGGCAAGGACCTGCACGGCAACTTCGCCGTCATCACCGCCGCCGTATCGGGTGTGCTGATGCTCGCGGTCGGGTTCGGCCTCAACATCGCGCAGCTGACGCTGACGCGTTCGAATCTCCTCAACGCCCTCGATTCTGCGGTCACCTCGACCGCGCGGGACCTGACCACCGGGCGTCTGGCGCCCGACAAGGCGCGCCCGACGATCGAGGCTTTCCTCTCGGCCAATGGCGGGACCGGCTTCGCATCCGCGGACCGCATCGTCCTCGACAAGCTCGTCGTCGATCGCGGCACCGGAGCCGTGAAGGCGGAAGCCTCTGTCGTGGTCGACCTCGTCTTCCCGCTCTTCGGCGCGTCGTCACGCCGCGTGGCGACCGAATCGGCCGCCCTATACTCGGACCGGCGCATCGAGGTGGCGCTGATGCTGGACATCACCGGCTCGATGGCCGGCCAGAAGCTGCATGACTTGAAGGCCGCAGCCAAGAACGCGGTGACTGCCTTCCTCGCCGGCCAGGACAAGACCAATCCTCGCACGCGCGTCGCCCTTATCCCCTACGCCGACGCGGTCAACACCGGCGCGCTCGATCCGTATGTCTATGTCGAGCGCGACCGCAATTCGCCGAGCGAGCCGCCGTCCTACGAGGCGCCGCGACAGGTCGCATCCGCGCCTGACAGCTGCGCCACGGACCGCGAGGGCCGCTGGCAGTTCTCCGACGCAGGGCCGCAGACGGCGCTGGTCAATCGCGACTGGCGCCTGCAGTTCTGTCCGACGGCGCGGCTGATGCCGCTGACTGCCAACGAGATATCGTTGAAGGCGGCGATCGACGGGTTTCAGGCTTCGGGCAACACGGCGGGGCAGGTCGGCATTCAGTGGAGCTGGTATCTGCTGTCGCCGCAGTGGCGCGGGGTTCTGCCGGCCGCCTCGCGGCCGGAGCCCAACGATCCGAAAGCGGTCGCAAAGTATGCCGTGCTGATGACCGACGGGGAGTTCAACACCGCATTCGCGGACGTGATCTCCGGCGAGAACCCGCGCAACCAGCCCGCCAAGTCGCGGCGCTACGCCGAGCGTCTTTGCGACGAGATGAAGAAGCAGGGCATCGAGGTCTTCACCGTCGGCTTCCAGCTCAGGGAGCAGAACGCCAGGGCCGTCATGAAGGACTGCGCGTCGCCCGATTCCGGCGGTACGCAGCACTATTTCGACGCGTCCACCGGTGCGGAGCTGGACGCCGCGTACCAGGCCATCGCCCGGAACATCGAGCGGCTGGCGCTGACCCAGTAAAGCCGAAAAGGAAAGGGCCGCTCCCAAGGGAAGCGGCCCCTCCTTGCATCTCTGCAAGGTCGTGTTTCCGTCCGTGGCGCGGCCCGTTGGCGGCGGGTAGTACCCGCCGGCCGCGCGTCAAGCGCCTGTCAGGAAGAATGCTTCCCGAAAGGACGATCCGCCGGGGCCACGCTACGGTTGAAACCACTCGACATTGGATCACCTCCTTTCGTTTCGTTGAACACGAAAGCAAAGGTGGACCCGCCCCGCCCTCACTTCAAGCGTGCTTTAATTGACGCTGCGTAATTGCCGACGCTGTGACGTTCAGGCCACCCTCGGCGCGGCTGGCGGCGGCGAAGCCCGCATCTCGCCGATCGCCTCGGCGATCGACGCTCGCACTGCCTCCCAGCTCAGCGAGAAGACGTGGAATCCCTGGTCGGAGATGCGCTCTTCCGAAAAGTCCTTCATGACCCGCTGGATGAGGTGGTTCAGATCTGCCCGGCACTTCTGCAGCGCCTCGAGCGTGCCGGCGGCCTGCGCCCGCGCCGAAATGTCGATCAGGTCGGCATTGTACGCGCTGACGCGCACCTTCTTGCGGTTGCTGACCTGAAGCCGCAGCATCATGAAGATCGAGTAGACGATGGTGAACATGGAGATCACGAAAGTGATCTCGTCGCGATAGTGCAGCAGGAAGAACGGCTGCTCGCCGTCGTAGTAGGTCTGCGCGCCGGCGTGTACCGGCAGCGACGGCCCGTTCACCGTCGGCCGCTGGATGCCCGAGGCAAGCGGTGTGCGGAAGGCGAGGCGCAGCTGCTGGTCGAACAGCACCCGCGTCAACTCCTTGATAGCCTCGTCCGGCACCGCTTCGCCGGCGACGAGATTGATGCCGATGGCCAGTGTCTCGATGTCGCGGTCCGGCACCGGCGGGAAGCCGCGATAGGTGCCCTGGCTGATCTGCCCCTCGCTGACATACGGCTTCACCAGGCGGATGGCCTCCGCCTGCTCGACCGGCACGAATACCAGTTCGTCGCCGCTCTCCTCGATGCGGTTCATCGCGGCCAGGGTCGCCGGGTCGCGCAAGGCGCGCACGAACGCCATGGCGTCGATCTCGCCGCGCTGGAGGGCCGCAAAATTGTCGTTCACCGGGCCGGCGGTGATGCGGATGTCGTCTGTCGGCAGGTCGTGGTGCCGCGCGATAGCGAAGAAGTTCTGGTTGCCCGACGTGCCGATCGGCGGCAGCGCAAGCCGCTTGTCTTCGAGATCGCGCAGGTTTGCGATGCCCGCCGACCTGCGCGCCAGCATCTGGAAGTGCTCGTTGCCGATCACTGCCACCAGCCGCACGCTGGAGGCGGTCATGATGTCCGCCTGCACCGAAGCGACCTCCGCCTCGCCATTCGCGACCATGCGGGCATTCGTTGCCGAGCCGTCGGTGTGGACGATCTCGAGACGGATCGTCTGCGACTGGCTGGCGACGAGGTCGCGCACCTCCGTCATCAGCTGGTCGACATTGCCGCCCTTGCCGCCGACGGCAACCGACAGGACGACCGGTTCCGGCTTGCTGAACGCGTACCAGCCGCTGGCGACGGCGGCGCTGATGGCGGCGATTCCGACGGCCGCATAGAGACCGAAAGTAACCATCCGCCCAGCCATGACGCTCTCCGCAATGAGACGCCAGCGACTAGCGTGGCGGATGGCTGCAGCGCAATCGGCCCGCGCCCTGCCGCTGCGGCAGGACGCGGGATGATCTCCTACTTCTTCTTGTTCTGGCGATTGCTGACGAGATCGTTGACGACGGCAGGATCGGCCAGCGTCGAGATGTCGCCAAGCGCGCCGAAATCGTCCTCCGCGATCTTGCGCAGGATGCGCCGCATGATCTTGCCCGACCTGGTCTTGGGCAGGCCTGGCGCGAACTGGATCAGATCCGGCGACGCGATCGGCCCGATCTCGCTGCGCACGTGGGCGGTGAGCTCCTTGCGCAGCTCCTCGGAGCCCTCCTCGCCGGACATCAGCGTGACGTAGCAGTAGATGCCTTGTCCCTTGATGTCGTGCGGATAGCCGACGACGGCCGCCTCGGAGACCTTGTCGTGGCTCACCAGCGCCGACTCCACCTCCGCCGTGCCCATGCGATGGCCCGAGACGTTGATGACGTCGTCGACGCGGCCTGTGATCCAGTAATAGCCGTCCTCGTCGCGCCGGCAGCCGTCGCCGGTGAAGTACTTGCCCTTGTAGGTCGAGAAGTACGTCTGCACGAAACGCGGATGGTCGCCGTACACCGTGCGCATCTGCCCAGGCCAGGAATCGGCGATGCACAGGTTTCCGGACGTCGCCCCCTCCAGCACCTTGCCTTTCTCGTCGACGAGTTGCGGCTGGACGCCGAAGAACGGGCGCGTCGCCGAGCCGGCCTTGAGGTCGGTGGCGCCTGGCAGCGGCGTGATCAGGATGCCGCCGGTCTCGGTCTGCCACCAGGTATCCACGATGGGCACGCGGCTGTCGCCGACCACCTTGTAGTACCACTCCCACGCTTCCGGGTTGATCGGCTCGCCGACCGAGCCCAGCACGCGCAGCGTCTTGCGCGAGGTCTTCTGCACATGCGCGTCGCCGGCGCCCATCAGGGCGCGAAGCGCCGTCGGCGCGGTGTAGAAGATGTTGACCTTGTGCTTGTCGATCACCTCCCAGAAGCGCGACTGGCTGGGATAGTTGGGCACGCCCTCGAACATCAGCGTCGTCGCGCCGTTGGCGAGGGGCCCGTAGACGATGTAACTGTGGCCGGTGACCCAGCCGACGTCGGCGGTGCACCAGTAGACGTCCCCCTCATGGTAGTCGAACACGTACTGGTGCGTCATCGACACGTAGACGAGGTAGCCGCCGGTCGTGTGCAGCACGCCCTTCGGCTTGCCGGTGGAGCCGGACGTGTAGAGGATGAAAAGCGGGTCCTCGGCCTTCATCGGCTCCGGCTTGCAGGTCGCCGGCACCGAGCGCACCTCGTCGTGGTACCAGAGGTCCCGGCCGTTCGCCCAGCCGACCTTGCCGCCGGTGCGGCGCACGACCAGCACCTTGTCGACCTTCACATGCTGGCGCGCGGCGATGTCGATCGCCTTGTCGGTGTTCTCCTTGAGCGGAACCGGCTTGCCGCCGCGCAGGCCCTCATCCGCCGTGATGACGAAGGTCGATTCCGCGTCGATGATGCGCCCGGCCAGCGAGTCCGGCGAGAAGCCGCCGAACACGACCGAATGAATCGCGCCGATGCGCGTGCAGGCGAGCATCGCGTAGGCCGCCTCGGGAATCATCGGCATGTAGATGGTGACACGGTCGCCCTTCTTGACGCCGTGCTTCTTCATCACGTTCGCCAGCCGGCACACGTGCTCGTGCAGCTCTTTGTATGTGATCTTCTTGTCGTCGTATGGGTTGTCGCCTTCCCAGACGATGGCGACCTGGTCGCCGCGTGTCTTCAGGTGACGGTCGATGCAGTTGTACGAGACGTTGAGTTCCCCGTCCTCGAACCACTTGATCGACACCTTGCCGGTGAACGAGGTGTTCTTCACCTTCGTATAGGGCTTCGACCAGGTGACGCGCTTGCCGTGCTTGCCCCAGAACCGGTCCGGGTTCTTGATGCTGTCGGCGTACCATTTGAGATACGTCTCGTTGTCGATCAGCGCGTTCTTCTTCCACGCCGGCTTGACCTTGTGGACATGAACCTCGGACATCGCTTCCTCCCCGACTGCTCACTGCGCCAGGTGACCGGCGCGAAGTCGGCAACTTTGTAACATCGGTTGTGAGCGAACGACATTAGACGTTGGGCGCGCGCGACAGTCTGGCGCGGTTGTGTCAGCAGCCGCGGGACCCGAGTGCCAACATACTGAAATCGTGGAACAAATTTGCCGCGCCCCGCTTTTCGTAATGGACGTTTAACGCTCTTCCCGACATTCTACCGGTTGGGGGGACCAAAGGTTAGGGGGCGCCGATGCGCAATCATGCCGAAACGGAACTCATGCTCATGGGCTACGGTCTGACCACGGCCGAGATACTCTATCGCATGCCCGACCATCCAAGCGTCCTGCAGACCTTCGTCTGGCAGCACTACGATCTGGCGCCGAAGTTTCCCGAGCTGCTGCGCTTCCTCGACTTCTGGAAGACCAAGCTCGAGGGCCCACTCCACTCGGTCGTCTACACTCATCGCCGGCTGATCGCGCCGAACGAGTGGCGCAATGTCAGCGGCGAGCTGGTGCTGCACTAGCTACTCGTAGCTATAGGTCGCACACGCGTCGGCGTCGCTGCCTGGCACGTCCTGCGTGGTGAACACCGCGATGACGGTGAGGCCGTCGCCGCCAGCCCAGCTGGCGAGATAGGTGACGTCGCCGGCGCCGCACAGGCGGTTGCCGTTTTCGAGGACTGGGTCCGCGGGTTCCTCGATCTCGAAGACGGAGGCCGGCACGCGCCGCCCGTCGACGACGAAGCTGTCGCCGACCAGGTTCGAGAAGCCCAGCCGCTCGCCATTGGCGAACACGATCTCGAAATCGTCCATCTCGACGTCGCCGGTGATGCTCATCGCCGTGTTGCTAACGGCGGCGTAGCTGTCGGCACGGGAGGAGGCGGGCAAGAGCGCCAGCAGCGCCGCTCCGAAAATTGGCCGTAATCTCATCCCTGCCTCCGCGCCATGAATGCCAGCCGTTCGAACAGGTGCACGTCCTGCTCGTTCTTGAGCAGCGCTCCGTGCAGCTTGGGCAGCGCGTTCTTGGGGTCGGTGCGCAGATCGGCCGGATCGACGTCGTCGGCCACCAGCAGGCGGATCCAGTCGAGTGCTTCCGAGGTCGACGGCTTCTTCTTCAGCCCCGGCACCTCGCGCACCTCGTAGAACTGCGTGAGCGCGGCGCGGACCAGGTTCTGCTTGATCCCGGGGTAGTGCACTTCGACGATGCGCTGCAGCGTCTCGGCCTCGGGAAAGCGGATATAATGGAAGAAGCAGCGGCGCAGGAACGCGTCCGGCAGTTCCTTCTCGTTGTTCGAGGTGATGATCACGATCGGGCGCTGCTTGGCGCGCACTGTCTCGCCGGTCTCGTAGACGAAGAACTCCATCTTATCGAGTTCCTGCAGCAGGTCGTTCGGGAACTCGATGTCGGCCTTGTCGATCTCATCGATCAGCAGGACGACCTTCCTGTCCGCAGAGAACGCCTCCCACAGCTTGCCCTTGCGGATGTAGTTGCCGATATCGTTGAAGCGTTCGTCGCCGAGCTGGCTGTCCCGCAGGCGCGTCACCGCGTCGTACTCGTAGAGGCCCTGCTGCGCCTTGGTCGTCGATTTCACGTGCCACTCGAGGAGGTCGAGACCGAGCGCGGCCGCCACCTGCTTGGCGAGTTCGGTCTTGCCGGTGCCGGGCTCGCCCTTGACCAGCAGAGGCCGCTCCAGCGCGATCGCCGCGTTGACGGCCACCATGAGATCCTTGTCGGCGACGTAGGCCGCCGTACCTTCGAAACGCATTCCGTTCATCCCTGAACCAATCGGCGCGCGACCCTATGGTTGCATTGCACCATGCGCAAGCGCGCGCCGCCGAAATCGCTTTCGCATCACTGGTCTGCGGGCCCGAACGCGCCTATATTGGTGTCGGCGTTCTGCGCTTCTCGACAGGAGTAACTTATCCCCGGGGCCTTACTGATCCTTAGGGAGCTGTCCCTGGCCGGACCCGTGGGTTCGGACATACGGCGCCCACCTACTTTGTAGGCACCCGGGATCAACCTCTCCATCGGCCGTCGTGGTTCGCCACTTTCTTTTTCGTGCCTTAAACGCCCATTCCACCGTCTGCGGCGGCCCTCCCCAGCGTCGCGAGGGAGACAAGTGCCTCTCCAGACCACGCGAAGCGTGGCGAAGGGGGCCTAAGCCAGCCCGCGCTTTTCCATCATCGCCTCCGGCGACGGCATCTTGCCGCGGAACGCGGTGTAAAGCGCCTCCGGATCCCTGGTGCCGCCGGCCGCGTAGATGTTGTCGCGCAGGCGCTTGGCGAGAGCCGGATCGAACGGATCGCCGGTCTCCTCGAACGCCTTGAACGCGTCGGCGTCGAGCACTTCCGACCACATGTACGAGTAGTAGCCGGCGGAGTAGCCGTCGCCGGCGAAGACGTGGCCGAAATGCGGGGTGCGGTGGCGCATCACGATCGCCTCCGGCATCTCCAGCGACTTCAGTGTCTCCGCCTCGAAGGCCATCGGGTCGGCCGGCGCGTCCGGTCGGGCGTGATAGGCCATGTCGACCAGCGCCGACGACGTGAACTCGACCGTGTTGAAGCCGGCCGCGAAGTTCTTCGCCGCCAGCATCTTGTCGAGCAGCTCCTTCGGCATCGGCTTGCCGGTCCTGGTGTGCAGCGCGTGCTTTTCGAGCACCGCCGGCACGGTCAGCCAGTGCTCGTAGAGCTGCGAAGGCAGCTCGACGAAATCGCGGCTGACCGAGGTGCCGGAAATCGACGGCCACTTCGCCTCGGTGAGCATGCCGTGCAGGGCATGGCCGAACTCGTGGAACAGCGTCCGCGCGTCGTCCATCGACAGCAGCGCCGGCTCGCCTTTCGGCGGTTTTGCGAAATTCATGACATTGTAGATGACCGGATGCACGGCGCCGCCGAGCTTGTGCCCGGATTCGAGCGCGCTCATCCACGCGCCCGAGCGCTTCGAAGGCCGGTTGAAATAGTCGGCGAGGAAGGTCGCGCGATGGCTGCCATCCGCGTCGAGCACCTCGAAGACGCGCACGTCCTCATGCCACGCGGCGATATCGGGCCACGGCACGAAACGCAGCCCGAAGAGGCGTCCGGCGACATCGAACGATGCCTCGACGATGCGCTCGAGCTGCAGATAGGGCTTCAGCTCGGCTTCGTCGAAATCGTATTTCTCCGCACGAAGCTTCTCCTGGTAGTAGCGCCAGTCCCAGCTTGCGATCGGGTGGTTCGCACCCGTCTCGGAGGCGATCCGCGCCAGCTCCTTCTCGTCGGCGGCAGCCTTCTCGCGTGCCTTGCGCCACACCGGTTCGAGCAGGCCGAGGACCGATTTGGGCGTCTTCGCCATCGTGTCGTCGAGCTTCAGCGCGGCGTAGCTCTCGTAGCCGAGCAGCCTGGCCTTTTGGGCGCGCAAGGCGAGCTGGCGCGCCACCGTTTCGCGATTGTCGGTCTCGCCGCCGTTCTCGCCGCGCGCCGCCCACGCCTTGAACGCCTGCTCGCGCAGGTCGCGGCGGGCCGAAAACGTCAGGAACGGCTCGACGATCGAGCGCGACAGCGTCACCGCATAGCGCCCCTTCTCGCCACGCTCCTCGGCCGCCCCCATCATCGCCTGCACCAGGAATTCGGGCAGCCCGGCGAGATCTTCCGGCTTGTCGAGGAAGAGCGCCCATCCGGCTTCGTCGGCAAGCAGGTTCTGGCCGAATTTTGCGCCGAGCGAGGCCAGTTCCTCGTTGATTGCAGCCAGCCGCGCCTTGCCTGGCTCGTCGAGCTTGGCGCCGGAACGTACGAACCCCTTCCACGAAAGCTCCAGCACGCGCTTCGTCTCGGCGTCGAGACCGAGGCTTTCGCGCTGCTGGTAGAGCGCGTCGATGCGGGCGAACAGCCGGGGATTCATGCTGATCGCCGAAAAGTGCCGCGACAACTTCGGCGCCACCTCGCGCTCGAGCCCCTGGATGGTCTCGTTCGTGTGCGCGCCGGCACGCAGCCAGAATATCGAGGACACGCGGTCGAGCGCCTTGCCGGACAGCTCGAGCGCCGCGAGCGTGTTGTCGATCGTCGCCGGCTCCGCCGAACCCGCGATGGCCTCGATCTCCGCCGAATGGGCCGCGAATGCCGCGTCGAAGACCGGCCCGAACTCCTCGTCGCGCAGCACGTCGAGGACAGGCAGGCCGAGCGGCCCGGTCCATTGCGTCATAGGGTGGCGGGCAAGATCGACGGTCGTGTTCGGCATGAATGGCATCCGGTTTGAGAGATCAGATCTAGGCGCGGCACGACGGCGGCGCAACCTTGACGGGCACAGGTGGATTTCATAAGGACGGCTGATAATAAGTCAGGCTTAGCAATGCATCGACACATCGAACCTGAGAGCTTCGGCTTCCTCGTTAACGACGTCGCGCGGCTTGTCCGTGCCGATGTCGACCGGCTGATTGCCGCCGCCGGTGTCGGCCTGACGCCCGGCGAGGCGCGTGCTCTCACCTACGCTGCCCGCGCCGGCACTGTGCGTCAGTCGGTTCTGGCCGAACGCATGGGCATCGAGGCCATGACGCTTTGCAGCTTCATCGACAAGCTCGAGGCGCAGGGCCTCGTCAGCCGCACGGTCGACCCTACGGACCGCCGCGCCAAGCTGGTTCATCTCACCGAAGCGGCGGACACCATCCTGGCGCGGCTGCGCGAAGTCGTGAGCACGGCCATCGCCACCGCTTCCGCGGGCATGAGCGACGAGGAATGGGCGACGCTGCAGACCCTGCTCAAGCGGGTGCGCGTCACGCTGAGCGGCAATCGAGAGACCGACAAGGCGAACGCGGCATGAATATGCATTCTCCTGCTCACAAGACGATGGTCCCGGTGATGTCGGAGCGCCGCGTCAGCATCGTCGGCGCGCTGATGGCGTTCTTCGGCCCGCTGTCGATCCCGCTGTTCACGCCTGCGATGCCGGAACTCGTCGGCGTCTTCGGCACGACCGAGTCCATGATCAAGATGACCATGGCCTCGTATTTCGCAGGCTTCGCCGTCATGCAGCTTGTCTGCGGCCCACTCTCGGATGCGTATGGCCGCAAGCCCGTCGCGCTGGGCTTCACGGCGATCTACGTCGTGGCCAGTGCCATTGCCGTGTTCGCACCGACGGTCGAGACACTGATCGGCGCGCGCTTCCTGCAAGGCATCGGCGCTGCCGTCGGCGTTGCCGTCTCGCGCGCTATCGTGCGCGATCTGTTCACCGGCGCCGCCTCGAACCGCATCATGAACCTGATGGCCGTCCTGATGGGGCTCGGCCCGGCGATCGCGCCGACCATCGGCGGCCTGCTGCTCGAATTCGCCGGCTGGCAGTCGATCTTCTTCTTCATGCTCGCCGCCGGCATCTTCATCGCCGGCATGATCCAGTTCACGCTGGTCGAGACGGTCGTGCCCGACCCGTCCCGTTTCAGCCCGCGCAACCTGGTCGCGAGCTACAGGGTGCTGATGCGCGACCGCTACTTCATGATGGCGAGCGTCATCCTCGCCGGCAGCCTTGGCGCCTTCTTCACCCAGGCGATCGTGCTGCCCTTCATCCTGATGAACCAGGTCGGCCTGTCGCCGTCGCAGTTCGGCGCCGCCATGCTCCTGCAGGCGCTGCCGTTCTTCTTCGGCGGGCTGATCTTCCGCGTCGCCATGCGCCGCTTCAGCGTCGCCAGTCTCGCGCCGTTCGGCATGGCTGCGATGGCCATCGGCTACACCGGCGTCGCCGCATCGCTGCTCTTCCTCGAGCCGACGACGATGAGCGTCATGGGGCCGATCGCCTTCTTCACATTCGGCGTCGCCTTCATCGTGCCGGTGCTGAACACGGCCACCGTGGCGCCCTATCCGCACATGGCGGGGGCGGCAGCTGCGCTGTCGAACTTCATCCAGATGGGTGCCGGCTTCGCCGGCGGCATGATGGTCGCCGCCGTCGGCGACCCGGTCTTCGGCATGGCCATCGTCGTCCCGATCGCCGGCTGGGCCTCGATCATCATCTGGCTCGTCTGGCGGCGCATGCCGGAGCCGGCGCTGGCGAAGGTGGTGCTGCCGCACCCGATCGACTAATCGACGTCGGGCCGTCGGAAGTCGCCCGTCGCCGTGTCCATCACCCACAACTCGCCGGTCGAAATGTCGAACCAGGCGCCATGCAGCTCCATCCTGCCCTTCTCGTGCAGGATCCGGACGCACGGGAAGGTCAGCAGGTTCTGGATCGAGTAGCGGATGGAGATGCGCTCCAGCGCCGTCTGCCGCTCCGACGCCGTCATCATCTGGTTGTCCGACACCGCCTCGGCGGCGGGCGCCAGCTGGCTCATCCACTTGCCGATGAAGTCGCCCGGCGACAGCGGCTCGCCGCCCGGCGCCAGCGCCGCGCCGATGCCGCCGCAGCGGCCGTGGCCCATCACCAGGATGCGCCGGATCTTCAGGCTCTGAACCGCGAATTCGAGCGCCGCGGACGTGCCGTGGTGCTCGCCGTCCGGCGTATAGGGCGGCACCAGGTTGGCCACGTTGCGCACCACGAACAGCTCGCCCGGACCGGAATCGAAGATCGTCTCCGGTGCGGCGCGGGAATCGCAGCATGCGATGACCATGGTCGCGGGCGCCTGCCCCTCTCGCGCCAGCGCCCGGTATCGGTCGCCCGAATAGCGGGTCGACATGAAGTTGCGGTAGCCGGCGAGGAGGTCGTCTGGAAAGGGCGCCATGCCCTTTCGCTAACGCCAATTTCGCACTGCGGCAATGGTCTAGAGATGGATGGCGATCGGCAGGCCGAAGCGATCCCGCGGCGGCTCCGCCGGAAACCGCTCCACCGTCCCGGCGGCCAGCCGGCGCGCGACAGTCAGCATCGCGCAGGCGTCGAGCAGGTCGTCGCGGGCGGCGCGCGTGCCCGACGGCACGTCGCCGAGCACATGCTCCGGCACTCCCGCCGCGGCAAGCAGCGCTGCGCGCTCCGCCAGGCCGGGGCCGAACGGCGCGCCCTTGACCTTCTTCGGCTGCGGCAGGGGCTTGCGGCCGTTGAGCCGCCAGAAGGCGAGTTCGGGATGGCCTTCGACGATGCGTGACGCCCTTGCAGGCATGGCGCGCAGGAACGCATCGACCTCGCGAATCTTGCGGAACAGCCCGAAGCCCTGGATCGCGACGGCGCGCGCCGGCGTCGAGGTGGCGCGCGCCACGGCGCAGCTTGCCCGGTGCGCGCCGGACCAGTCGTCGGCGATCTCCGCGTCGCTGGCCGCGTAGACTGCCGACCGCGACGGGATCGAGAACACGCTCGACTGCCGCATGCCGAGCAGCGGCCGGATAAGATGCTCAGGTCCCCTGCCGCCATGGCAGTGATCGGGCAGGCCGATCGGCATGTCGACCGCCACGAAGGCATCGTCGCCGACCGACTGCGACAGGCCGGCGAAGTCGCGGAACACCGCGACGCGAACTCCGGAACGGTCTTCTACGGCGGCGATCCAGCCGCCCGGGCAGCCGTCGACGCCGACCAGCGCCGGCATGTCAGGCGCGGCGGCCCGCCGGATGCTGCAGATGGCGCGTCTGCACCATCGCCATCGGGTGCCGGAGGCTCTGTGCGTCGGTTTCCAGCGTCAGCTCGTCGGCGCCGCGCTTCGTCGTCCGCGCCAGGATCTCGAAGACCGACTCGGTGGTCGTCTGCAGTGCCCGCGCGGCATCCTGCCCCTCGAGCGTCCGCGCCAGGAACACGGCCGAGGTCAGGTCGCCGAGCCCGTTCGGCGGCTGGTCGATGATCCGGTGCTCGGCAAGCAGCGCCTGCGTCGGCGTGACCAGCAGATTCCCGGTGTGGCGCGCCATCAGCGCCGGCGCCGAGGTAACGAGGACCGTCGCCGGGCCGACGTCGAGCGCTGCCTCCATCACTGCCTGCGGCTTCTCGAGTTTCACACCCGTCATCCACTCGAGCTCGAAGCGGTTCGGCGTGGCGATGTCGGCGAGCGGCAGCAACAGGTCGCGCTGGCGCGCCGCAACCGGCTCGGGCACGTAGAGTCCGCCATTGTCGCCCATGACCGGGTCGCAGAGGTAGAGCGCGTCGCGGTTGCGCCGCTTTACCGCCCGCACCAGCGACGCGACGGCCTCCGCCTGGCTGGCATCGCCGAGATAGCCGGACAGCACCGCGGCGACTTCGCCGAGCCACTTGGCGTTCTCCAGATCCTTCATCAGCGCGACGAAATCGGCCTTGGGCGGCACGATGCGCGTCGCGCGGCCGTGGCCGGGGTGCCAGGGCAGGATGACCGTGGGCACCGCCCAGACCGGCAGGCCGAGCGATTCCAGCGCGAACACGATGGCGCGGTTGCCCACCGTCCCGCGCGCCACATGGCTCGAAACAACGATCACCGCGCGCGGCGCGTCGCCAGTGCTTGCGTTCATCTCGCCTCAGCCCGCCTGCACAAGATAGTCGTAGAGCCATACAACGGCGATACCGAGCAGCACGAACGACAGCACGCGGCCGATCCGTTTGCCCCAGATCTCCGCCCAGTCGTCGCCTTCGGGGTCGGGCGTTGCGTCGCGCATCCGCGCTTCGCTCTCGGCGCCCACCCGTTCGAGGATGCGCCGCGACTGGATCTCGTCATCGCTCAGGCGTTCGGCCAACGCGCTCCTCCGTCCGGTTGACGCGATGGTAGAGCATTTTGGTCGCCGCTGCACAGGCTCTTGCTGCGCTCGTCCAGATTGCCGGTAGGGCAGCGCGTCTGCCATAAGCTGGCGGCGAAACGCGCACTGCGCTCGGAGCAAGCATGGAATACGTCAAACTCGGCCGGTCCGGTCTCAAGGTCTCGAAGCTCATTCTCGGATGCATGACGTTCGGCTCGCCCCGCGTCGCGCCGTGGTATCTCGACGAGGCCGCATCCGTACCCTTCTTCGAGCGCGCGCTCGACCTCGGTTTCAACGTCTTCGACACCGCCGACGCCTATTCGTTCGGCGACAGTGAGGTCATCACCGGAAAGCTGCTCAACCGCATGCGCAAGCGCCACGAGGTAGTGATCGCGACGAAGTGCTTCTGGCCGATGAGCGACGGTCCGAACGATCGCGGCCTTTCGCGCAAGCATTTGATGGAATCCGTCGATGCGAGCCTGAAGCGTCTCGGCACCGACTACATCGACCTCTACCAGATACACCGCTTCGACCGGCAGACGCCCTTGGAAGAGACGCTCGACGCGTTGAACGACATGGTGCGCGCCGGCAAGGTGCTCTATCTCGGCGCCTCGTCGATGTACGCCTGGCAGTTCATGAAGGCGCTCGCCATGCAGCGCGCCCATGGCTGGGCCGAGTTCGTATCGATGCAGCCGCATTATAACCTCATCTACCGGGAGGAGGAGCGCGAGATGCTGCCGCTCTGCCGCGAGGAGGGCATCGGCTTCATACCGTGGAGCCCGCTGGCCCGCGGCCTGCTCGCGGGACGCATGGTCAACGAGGAGACGGCGTCGGTAAGGGCCGGCAGCGACCCGCAGCTGAAGAACCTCTACGGCGACAGCGCCGCGCAGGATGGCGCGATCGTCGCCGCATTGCGCCGGGTGGCCGACCGCCATGGTCGTCCGCCGGCGCAGATCGCCTATGCATGGGTGGCCTCGCGCCCAGGCGTCACCGCGCCGATCGTCGGCATATCGAAGATGCATCAGTTCGACGACGCCATCGCCGCGCTTGAGGTCAGGCTCTCGGCGGAGGACGTGGCCGAGCTGGAGGCGCCGTACCGGCCGAAGCCGGTCGCCGGCGCACTGCAGTAGCGGCCATGATCGCGCCCTTCGCCTTCAATACGGTCGGCTCGATCGTTTTCGGTGCCGGAGCGGCAGGCCGCATCGGCGAGATTGCCGGTGCCCGCGGCTGGCGGCGTGTCCTGCTGGTCACCGACCCCGGCATCGTGCGCCTCGGAATGGCTGAGCCTGTCATGGCGGCGCTGCGCGGTGCGGGGATCGCGGTGTCGGCGTTCGACCGCGTCGAGGCCGACCCGCCCGAGCCGGTCGTCATGGCCGCCGCCGCCGCTGCGCAGGCCTCCGAGGCCGACGCGGTGATCGGCTTTGGCGGCGGCTCCTCCCTGGATGTCGCCAAGCTGGTGGCGTTGCTTGCCGTCGGCCGCGAGGAGTTGAAGAGTGTTTACGGCGTCGGCAACGCCAAAGGGCCGCGCCTGCCGCTGATGCTAGTTCCGACTACCGCCGGCACCGGCTCCGAAGTGACTCCGATCGCGATCGTCACCACCGGCGCGTCGGAGAAGATGGGCGTCGTTTCGCCGGTGCTGCTGCCGGACGTGGCGCTGCTCGATCCCGAGCTCACCTATGGCCTGCCGCCGCATGTCACAGCGGCGACCGGCATCGACGCCATGGTTCATGCCATCGAAGCGCACGCCTCGGCCGGCGCGAACAACAATCCGGTGTCTCAGGCACTGGCGCGCGAGGCGCTGCGGCTGATGGGTGCGGCGCTCGAACGCGCGGTGCGCGATGGCGGCGACCAAGCGGCGCGCGCCGACATGCTGCTTGGCTCGATGCTTGCCGGCCAGGCCTTCGCCAATTCGCCGGTCGCGGCGGTGCATGGGCTGGCCTATCCGATCGGCGGGCATTTTCACGTGCCGCACGGCCTTTCCAACGCGCTAGTGCTGCCGCACGTTCTGCGCTTCAACGGCGAGACCGCCGGGCACCTCTACGGGGACATCGCTGCGATCGTCTTTCCGGGGCTCGGCGAAATTGGCGCGCAGGCCCGTGCCGCGGCGTTCGCGGACGAACTCGCCGCGCTGTCGGCGCGATGCAGCCTGCCGGCTCGGCTGCGGGATGTCGGCATCCCGCGCGACGCGCTCGACCTTCTGGCGAACGACGCGATGAAGCAGACGCGGCTATTGGTGAACAATCCGCGTCCAGTGACGAGAGCGGACGCGTTTTCGATCTACGAGGCGGCTTGGTGAGGGCTCAGCCCTTCACGCTGCGGCGATAGGAGCGGATCTGCACTCGCCCGATGTCTGTCTTGGCGGACATGGAGTGGAGCAGGTGCAGCCCGCCGCGCCCGGCCGGGATGTAGATGACTTCCAGGTCCGATTTGGCCCGCAGGTAGTTGTAGCTCGGGCTGTCGCTGCGCATGCCCGCCACCGGAATGAAATCTCCCCGGCAGGTGACTGCGTTGTTGCCCGCACCCTCGATGAAACCGACGCTGGAGAGCGAGAGCTGCACGTCGATGCGGGTGCCGCCCTCGAACATGCGAAGCGTGCGGCCGCAGATTTCTTCGGGCGTGCCGCGCGCAACGACAGTGGCAGCCATCGGATCCGCCACGGACTGGAGGTCGCCAGGCTTCACCGGGATGATGTCGGGACCCGCCTTCCAGTCCGGCTCGAACCGCGTCTTCACCGCGTTGCCGTTCTTGAACAGAAGCTCGGTCTTGGCGTTGTAGCCGCCCTGAACATAGGACAGCACGAAGCTCTCGGGCGAAGGCGTGTGCGCGGCGAAGCTTCCGGCGCTGCGCGCCGTCGCCGCGGTTTGCGAAAGCAGTCGTCCGACGCCGGAGCTCGACAGCGAGCCCTCGACCTCGTAGCGCTGGGCGTCGACCTTGCCGGCGAACCTGGCCTTGGCGACGGTGAGGCCGCGCACGGTGACGATATAGTCGGAACTGAAGGTTTCGGACGCCGCGGGAGCGGCGATGCCTGCCGTGACGGCGAGCGCGACGATGGCGCGACGTGCGAGCGTCATGTGGACTGGTCCCCTGGTTGGCCGCGGCGAGGCCGAAGCGATCCTGTCCCTGCACCCTGATGGATCGCACCTGAATGCAGCATGAATTGCTGCACTTGACCGAAATGTGGCGTAACGGAAGGTGCGTGTCCATCGGCACCGGATTTGGCGGCCGGCGCTTGACTAAGCGGCAAGCCTCGCGTACTGGCGCACCGTCTGGCGTGGGGTCTCTCCGCGCCGGTTGGTCTTTGCGGCCGTATCCTCAACGATCGGCCGCAGGACACGAACACGAAACCGACTGAACAAAAAGACGGCCGGGCCGCCCCTTGGGGATGGTTCAGAGCCGCTCGAACAAAGCGAAAGGCTAAAAGATGTTCGCAGTCATCAAAACCGGCGGCAAGCAGTATCGCGTCGCTGCCGAAGACGTCCTTCAGATTGGCAATGTGGTCGGCGAAGTCGGCGACATCGTCGAGATCGGCCACGTGCTCGCTTACGGCAACGGCGACGACGTCACGATCGGCGCGCCGTTCGTCGATGGCGCCATGGTCACCGCGGAAGTCGTGGCCCAGGGCCGCGGCCGCAAGGTCATCGCCTTCAAGAAGCGCCGTCGCCAGAATTCGCGCCGCCGTATCGGCCACCGCCAGTACCTGACCACGGTGCGGATCGCCGAGATCCTCGTCGGCGGGGCAAAGCCGTCGAAGAGCGCCGCGCCGAAGGCTGAAAAGGCCGAGAAATCCGCAGCGACGGCAGCGGCAAAGAAGCCGGCGAAGGCAGCCGCGCCGGAAGCCGAGTTCAACGACGACGTGTCGCTGATCTCGGGCGTCGGACCGGCGCTCAAGGAGAAGTTGGCGGGCGCCGGCATCACCTCGCTGAAGCAGATTGCCGCGCTGAAGAAGAAGGACGTCGCCAAGCTCGACGAAGACCTCGATCTCGGCGGCCGCGTCGAGCGCGAGGAATGGGTGGCGCAGGCGAAGGAACTGGTCGGTGGCAAGGCGCCGCGCGCCAAGAGCGACCAGGCCCGGCACGAACAGTCCCAGGAAGCCGGCGACAAGTCCGCTTCCAAGGGCGAGTAAGAGACAGGATTGAAGGAGAACTGAGATGGCACACAAGAAAGCCGGCGGCTCCTCCCGCAACGGTCGCGATTCCGCTGGCCGTCGCCTCGGCGTGAAGAAGTTCGGTGGCGAGAAGGTTCTCGCCGGCAACATCCTCGTGCGTCAGCGCGGTACCAAGTGGCACCCGGGCGTCAACGTAGGCATGGGCAAGGACCATACGCTGTTCGCCATGACGCAGGGTGAGGTCGCCTTCGCAGCCAAAGCCAACGGCCGAACCTACGTGTCGGTAAATCCGATCGCAGAGGCCGCGGAGTAGCCGGTTCCGCACTAGAACACCGGCGCCCCATCTCGGGAACCGGTGTCTGGCAAAGCCAGCAAAAGGATCAGGGGAGATGGGTCGCCACCATCTCCCCTTTTTCTTTTGTTCAAAGGCCTGCCAGGAGGGAATCACATGGTCGCCGAACAGGAAGACTTCGAAGAGTTCAGCCCTTCGATCGATTGCCCGGTGCTCGTCACCGAGCGTCTCGTGCTGCGTCCGCCGCATGAGGATGACGTCGCCGACCTCGCCCGCCTGGCCAACAACCGCAAGGTCTCGGACATGCTGGCGCGGATGCCGCACCCGTATGGCGAGAAGGAAGCGCGCGCCTTCATCCGCATGTCGGCTATGCGCACCGCCGGCGCCGGCTATGCCATCACCGACGCCGAGACCGGCGCTCTGATCGGCGGTGCGGGCCTCAATCCCCGCGGCGCCGGGCTGGAGCTCGGCTACTGGATCGGCGAGCCGTTTTGGGGCAAAGGCTTCGCCACCGAGGCCGCGCACGCGATGGTCGACCTGGCCTTCCGCGCGACCGAGATCGGCGAGCTCTACGCGTCGTGCCGGGTGATCAACCCGGGCTCGCGCCGGGTGATCCAGAAGTGCGGCTTCCGCTATCTCGGCCAGGGCATGATCGATTCTCTCGCCGCCGGGCGGGTCGCGGTCGACCGCTACCTGCTCGACCGCAAGACCTGGGTCAGCCTGCGCACCTGGGCGGCCGTGAAGTGATCAGCCGAGCTCAACCCACAGCGGCAGGTGGTCGGATCCGACCGCCTGCCGGTCGACCCGCGCCGACTTCAGGGCGCCGGCGAGCCCGGCGCTCGTGAACACGTAGTCGATGCGCTTCCAGCGGCCGCGGTTTTCGGGCTGCTGCGGATCGAGCCAGGTCGTTTCCTCCTCCCCGTCGCGCCCGAGCAGGCGCGCTGCGTCGACGGCGAGGTCCGCAGACAGCGGCCAGTCGAATTCGTGGTCCGGCCGCCCGCACAGGAGCGCGTATTCCGGCGAGCCGGCGAGCATGTTGAAGTCGCCCATCAGCACATAGGCCTCCGGATGCGGCGGCTCCGGAAAACCCATCTCGCTCGTGCCGGTCAGCCCGCCGCCCTCCTGCGGGTAGCCGAGCGCGCGCTCCTTGAGAAACCGCACCTGCGCCTCGCGCTCCAGCGGGTTGCGATGGTCGAGATGCACAGAATGGAAGCGTACCGGCCCGAGTGGCGTTTCGACCAGTGCCTCGAGCGCGCTGCGCTGGAGGTCGAGCTTGCCGAAGCTGCGCCGCCGCGGCAGCAGCAGATTGCGCGACGACCGTATCGGCGTCTTCGACAGGACCATGTTGCCGAATTGGAACATCACCTCCACCGCCCGCCCGTCCTTGACGTGGCCGCCGAGGTCGACCTCGAAGTTCGGCCCGTAGACCGCGAAGTACTCCGGCAAATGTTCCCGGATCTCCGCCACCATGTCGCGCATGCCGTTCTGCGGATTGTTGCGCGACACTTCCTGCAGCGCGATGACGTCGGCGCCGCGCACGGCGTCGACGATGCGGCCGATGTCGTACCGGCCGTCGAGGCCGATGCCGTACTGGATGTTGTAGCTGACGATATTCATGTTAGGGCGCATCTCGCTCGTGCGTTGCGGTCGCCTGCGCGTTCCTGTATCGCTCGCGCGCCGGGAAAACCCGGCTTCATGACCATTTCGTCGCCGGACATGTCAACCGGATGAAATTTCTCGACCAGGCCAAGGTCTACATCAGATCGGGCGACGGCGGCGCCGGCGCGGTCTCGTTTCGTCGCGAGAAGTTCATCGAGTTCGGCGGGCCGGACGGTGGCGACGGCGGCCGCGGCGGCGACGTCTGGGTTGAAGCCGTCGATGGCCTCAATACGCTCATCGACTACCGCTATCAGCAGCATTTCCACGCCAAGACGGGCGTCCACGGCATGGGCCGCAACCGCGCCGGCGCCAAGGGCGCGGACGTGACGCTGAAGGTACCCGCCGGCACGCAGATCTACGCCGAGGACAACGACACGCTGATCTGCGACCTGACCGAGATCGGCCAGCGCTTCCTGCTTGCCAAGGGCGGCAATGGCGGCTTCGGCAATCAGCACTTCAAGACCTCCACCAACCAGGCTCCGCGGCGTGCGAACCCCGGCCTGCCCGGCGAGGAACTGACCATCTGGCTGAGGCTGAAGCTGATCGCCGACGCCGGTCTGGTCGGCCTGCCCAACGCCGGCAAGTCGACCTTCCTCGCGGCGGTCACGGCGGCGAAGCCCAAGATCGCCGACTATCCGTTCACGACGCTCCACCCCAATCTCGGCGTAGTGCGCATCGACGCGCGCGAATTCGTGCTCGCCGATATCCCCGGCCTGATCGAAGGCGCGCATGAGGGCGTGGGCATCGGCGACCGCTTCCTCGGCCATGTCGAGCGTACGCGCGTGCTGCTGCACCTGGTGTCGGCCCGCGAGGAGAGCCCGACCAGGGCCTACCGCACCGTCCGCGGCGAGCTCGAGGCATATGGGCATGGCCTTTCCGACAAGCCCGAAGTGCTGGCGATGAGCCAGTGCGACACCGTCGAGCCGGCGGCGCGCAGGGCGAAGCTCGCGGCGCTCAGGAAGGCGGCCGGCCGCGCCCCGATCGAGCTGTCCGCCGCGACCGGCGAGGGCGTGCAGGAGGTGCTGCGCGCGCTTGCCGCCGAGATCGGCGACGCGCGCCTTCGCGAGACACCGGTCAAGAACGAGAGCCGGTGGTCGAACAAGCCGGACTGATGACCTCGCTCGCGCCATATCGCCGGATCGTGGTCAAGATCGGCTCGGCACTCCTTGTCGACCGCAAGACCGGCCTGCGCGGCGAATGGCTGGCCTCGATGGTGGATGACATCGCTGCGCTGGCGCAGCGCGGCGCGGGCATCCTCGTCGTATCGTCCGGCGCCATCGCGCTTGGCCGCACGATGCTCGGCCTGGCGGGCAAGGTTCTGAAGCTCGAGGAGAGCCAGGCAGCCGCCGCAGTGGGCCAGATCGCGCTTGCCCGTGCCTGGGCCGACGAGCTGTCGCGCCGCGGTCTGACGTCGGGGCAGGTGCTGCTGACCCTCGGCGATACCGAGGAGCGCCGGCGCTATCTCAACGCCCGCGCCACGATCTCGACCTTGCTCAAGCTTCGCTGCGTCCCGGTTATCAACGAGAACGACACGGTCGCCACCAGCGAGATCCGCTATGGCGACAACGACCGGCTCGCCGCCCGCGTCGCCACCATGATGGGTGCCGACCTTTTGGTTCTGCTGTCCGACATTGACGGGCTCTACACGGCGCCGCCGCAGCGCGACCCGCTGGCGCGGCATATCCCTCTCGTCGATGCGATTACCAAGGAGATCGAGGAGATGGCGGCGGGGCCTGCCTCGGAGCTCTCCCGCGGCGGCATGCGCACCAAGATCGACGCCGGCAAGATCGCGACCGGCGCCGGCGCTGCCATGGTCATCACCCTCGGCAGCCGCCCGAACCCGCTTTCGGCCATCGAGCGCGGCGAGCGCGCGACCTTCTTCAAGCCGGCCCGCAATCCGGTGAAGGGCTACAAGACCTGGATTGCCGGCAATCTGGAGCCGGCCGGCCGGCTGGTGGTCGACGCCGGCGCCGAGGCTGCGCTGCGTACCGGCAAGTCGCTTCTGCCGGCCGGCGTCAGGCTCGTGTCGGGCGACTTCGCGCGCGGTGACACGGTCGCCATCGTCGGGCCGGAGGGCCGCGAGATCGCCCGCGGGCTGGTTGCCTACGACGCCGCGGACGCCGTGCGTATCGCTGGCCTCAAGACCTCCGCCATAGCGGAAGCGCTGGGCTACGAGGCCCGTGGCGAGATGGTGCATCGCGACGATCTCGTCATGTCGCGCACGGGTGCGGACGAGACGACAACGACGTAGACATCACGGGAAGGCTGGGGGCGGCCATGCAGTGGGGAAGAAGCGGTCAATCGGCAGTGGGGTTGGCGCCGCGTCGGCGGCCCCGCCACGGCGTCTGGTCCATCCTCCTGGCAATGCTAGCGCTGATCCTCGCCGGCGGCGCCGCGACCTACCTTGCCAACCTTCCGTCGGACGCGCCCGACTGGACCGCGGATCCGGCGACGTTCTACGTGGTGACCGGCTTCCTCGCCGTCGCGCCTGTGCTGCACCTGGTCGGCATCGTCGTCGGCGTCATCGGCCTGGCGCGCGGCGCCGTAGCCTCCAGCGTCCTCGGCATCCTGCTCAACCTTCTTCTCGTCGGCGTCGGCGGCTACTTCGCCTACATCGCGTTTGGCGCTGCCGCCGCCTTCACCTGAAAGCCGCGCCATTGCCGCTTGCGTCGGCCGCGTGTACATCGCGGGTCTGCAGGGGAACTCTACGATGGCTACCGCCGCACTGCGCCAGGACACCGCCGACATCGCTTCCGTGATGGCCGACATCGGCCGCCGCGCCCGCGCCGCGTCGCGACCGCTGGCGATAGCCGAGTCGCACCGCAAGACCGCGGCGCTCGAGGCGATGGCCGCTGCCATACGCGCTTCCGAGGCAGCGATCTTGGCCGCCAATGCCGTCGACGTCGCCGCTGCCGAGCGCGCCGGCCTCAAGGACTCGTTTCTCGATCGTCTCAGGCTGTCGCCCGCACGTATCGCCGCCATGGCGGAAGGCATCGAGGTCGTGGCGGCGCTAGACGATCCGGTCGGCGCGATGATCGCCGAATGGGACCGGCCGAACGGGCTGCACATCGAGCGCGTGCGCACGCCGCTCGGTGTCATCGGCGTGATCTACGAGAGCCGCCCCAATGTCACCGCGGACGCCGGCGCCCTGTGTCTCAAGGCCGGCAATGCCGTGATCCTTCGCGGTGGCTCCGATTCTGCCCGCTCCTCGGCCGCGATTCACGCCTGCATGGTCGAGGGTCTGCGCGTTGCGGGCCTCCCCGAAGATGCGATCCAGCTTGTGCCGACGACCGACCGCGCGGCCGTCGGCGAGATGCTGAAGGGTCTCGGCGGCAATCTCGACGTCATCGTGCCGCGCGGCGGCAAGAGCCTTGTCGAGCGGGTGCAGAACGAGGCGCGCGTGCCGGTCTTCGCCCACCTGGAAGGCATCGTCCATGTCTATGTCGACGCGTCCGCCAGGCTCGACCTCGCCGTCGAACTGGTGCTGAATTCGAAGATGCGCCGGGTCGGCATCTGCGGTGCTGCCGAAACGCTGCTGGTCGACCGCAAGGTCGCGGGCACCCATCTCGTGCCGATTCTCGACGCGCTCTCGGCCGCCGGCTGCGCCATCCGTGGGTCGGAAGAGGTTCGTCGGCTGTTCCCGGCGGCCGAAAAGGCCACGGAACAGGACTGGATCACCGAGTATCTGGCTCCGATCATCTCGGTGAAGCTGGTCGACGGCGTATCGGGCGCCATCGACCATATCGAGACCTATTCCTCGCATCACACCGACGCCATCGTCGCCGAAGACGCCGACGCGGTGCGCCGCTTCTTCTCGGAAATCGACTCGGCGATCCTGCTGCACAACGCCTCGACGCAGTTCGCCGATGGCGGCGAGTTCGGGATGGGCGCCGAGATCGGCATCGCCACCGGCCGCATGCACGCGCGCGGCCCGGTCGGCGTGGAGCAGCTCACCTCGTTCAAGTACCGCGTCCGCGGCAGCGGTCAGGTACGGCCCTAGCCCTGAGCGAAGAGGACGGCATGCTGACGGCACAGGTGCACCTGCGTAACGTCGAAGGCACCCAGGCTTCCATGGGCTGGGCGGGCGGGCATACCATCGTCGTCGATCGTCCCGAGGGCCGCGCCGGCGGCATGGGTCTGGGTTTCAACGGCGCGCAGTTGCTCGGCCTCGCGCTGGGAGGCTGCTTCTGCAACGATCTGCGCTACGTCGCCGCTGAACGTGGCGTGACGCTGGGCACTGTGGACGTCACCGTCACGGTGGAGCTGGACGGCGAGCCCATCATGGCAAGGTCCGCGAGCGTCGCGGTCACCTGCCGCACCGCTGCGGGCGACGACGCGACCGAGATCGTCGAGGCAGCGAAGGCGAGTTGCATGATGAGCAACTCGCTGCGCGCCGGCGTTCCAGTGACCTTCGTCCCGGTCTGAGCCCGGTGGCGCCGGACACTGCGGCAGAGCCCGGACTGCGGAGCCGCTATCTGCGCATGCCCCATGCCGAGAAGGGCATGCAGGTCGGCCTTTTCGGCGGTTCGTTCAACCCGCCGCACGCCGGCCACGCGCTGGTCGCCGAGATCGCGATGCGGCGGCTGCGCCTGGACCAGCTGTGGTGGATCGTGACGCCCGGCAACCCGCTGAAATCCCGGCGCGAGCTGGCGCCGCTCCCGAAGCGCGTCGCCCTTTCCGAGGCGATCTCCCCGGATCCGCGCATCAAGGTCACGGCCTTCGAGGCCGCCCACCGCATCCGCTACACCGCCGACACCGTCGAGCTGGTGACCCGGCGCAACCCCGGCGTGAACTTCGTCTGGATCATGGGCGCCGACTCGCTGCGCGATTTTCATCGCTGGCAGCGCTGGCGCGAGATCGCCGCCACGCTGCCGATAGCGGTCATCGACCGGCCCGGCGCGACGCTCGCATTCCTCTCGTCCGTCATGGCCAAGACGTTCGACTATGCCCGCGTCGACGAGACCGATGCCGGCCGGCTGGCGCTGATGCGTCCGCCGGCGTGGACCTTCATCCATGGCCCCCGCTCGACGCTGTCGTCGACTGCGCTGCGCGCGGCGGCGGCACGCTAGCGGCGGTCGTTTTTGACAGAGCCGGCGCAGGTCGTCTGCCTCAATCTCCGGCGCGATGACGGCGATTCCCGATACGGACGACGAAACGCGGCGCGGCGCCTCCGGCCTCGCGGTCGCGTCGGTCATTGCCTCGGCCGCGCTGATGGCGGTCGGCAACGGGCTGATGTTCACCTACATTCCGGTCAGCCTCGGTGCCGCCGGCTACGCGCCCACCTGGGCCGGCGGCATCCTCACCGCGCTGTCGGTCGGCGGCCTGGTCGGCTGCCTCACCACGGGCGCCATCGTCCGCCGCAGCGACCACGCCCGCGCCTTCATGATCTTCGCCGCGCTGGTGGTGCTGTCCAACACGCTGGTGGCGTCGGGCATCGACCCCATCGTCTGGATGGGCGCGCGCGCGCTCTACGGCTTCGCCATTTGCGGCGTCTTCATCGTCGCGCAGAGCTGGCTGAACGACGCCGTCGAGAACCGGATTCGCGGCCGGGTCATGGCGATCTTCTACGTCGCCTACATCGTCGGTCTCGGCTGCGGCTCGCTCCTGCTCGGGCAGGTCGACATCGCCGGGTCGGCCGGACCGGTGCTTGCCGTCTCCTTCGCGGCGATGGCCATCATGCCGGTCGGCGTCTCGACCCTGCCCCAGCCGGCGCCGCCGGCACGCGCCTCGCTCGCGCTGCGCCGTGCATGGCGCATCTCGCCGGTCGGCGTCGCCGGCATGCTGGCGGTCGGTGGCCTGTCGATGATGATCGCGGGCTTCGCGCCGATCCACGCGACGGCGTCGGGCTTCAGCCAGCAGCAGGTCGCGACGCTGATGTTCGCCATGCCGCTCGGCACGCTGTTCGTGCAGATCCCGCTCGGCTGGATATCCGACCGCACCGACCGCCGCTACGTGCTGGTGGCGGCGGCGCTGCTCGTCGTCGGCTTCGGCGTGCTCGCCGGGGCCTTGGACGGCTCGACCCTGATAGTGCTCATCCTCATCTACATGGTCTGGGACGGGGCCTCGGAATCGATCTACTCGCTCGCGACCGCGCATGCCGGCGACCGCGCGCGCCGCGACGAGATGGTGCAGTTGCAGAGCACGCTGCTCTTTGCCTGGTCGCTGTCCGGCTTCCTCGTGCCCGGCATCGGCACGCTGCTGACCGGCCTCTACGGCACCGTCGCCTTCATCTGGGTGGCGGTGGCGATCGCCGCGGCCTACGCGGTCTTCGTCCTGTGGCGCATCGTCCGTGCCGATCCGGTGCCGCCGGCGGAAACTGGAAGCTTCGCTCCGCTCCCCGCGACGGCGCCTTTGCCGCCGGCGTCTTGAAACTGCACCGGGACTCTGCCTATCTAGGAAAGACCGGCGCGTGATGCCGGCAGTTGTTCTTGAACGAAAGGCAAAAGCGCTGAGAACAGCAATCAGGAAGAAGGCCGAGATCGCGCCTTCGCCGGCCGGGTTGAGCGGCACTATCGCCCAGACCATGGTCCTCGACACCGTCGTGAGCAGTCTCGAAGACTCCAAGGCGGAAGACATCGTCCCCATCGACATCCAGGGCAAGTCCGCGCTCGCCGACCACATGGTCGTCGCGTCGGGGCGTTCGCATCGCCACGTCGCCGCGGTCGCCGAACATCTGCTCAAGGCGCTGAAGGATGCCGGCCATGGCACCGCGCGCGTTGAGGGCCTGTCGGCCGCCGATTGGGTGCTGATCGACGCCGGCGACGTGATCGTCCACATTTTCAGGCCGGAAGTCCGCGAGTTCTACAATCTCGAGAAGATGTGGCTTGCGCCGGACCTCGACGACGAGACGATCCACTGACCGTCGCGCACGGTTGGTAGGTCGCAGATGCGCATCGAGGTCCATGCTGTCGGCCGGCTGAAGGCCGGCCCCGAGCGCGACCTCGCCGAGCGCTACCTCGACCGTCTTGCCAAGGCGGGGCCTGCGGTCGGCCTCGAATTCGGCGGCGTGACGGAGATTGCCGAAAGCCGCGGGCGAAGCGCCGACGAGCGCAAGCGCGACGAGGCCAGGCAGCTGCTCGATGGCCTGGCGCCAGGGCAGACGCTCGTGCTGCTCGACGAGCGCGGCAAGAACCTCGCCTCGGAAGCGTTCTCGGAACGTCTCGGCTTGTGGCGCGACGGCGGGCGGCGGGGTGTCGTCTTCGCGATCGGCGGCGCCGACGGGCATGGTGCCGAGCTCGCAGCCCGCGCCGATCTGTCGGTCTCCTTCGGCGCCATGACCTGGCCGCACCAGATGGTCCGCATCATGCTGGCCGAGCAGCTCTACCGCGCGGTGACGATCCTGTCTGGCCACCCCTACCACCGCGCTTGAACGGTGCTCACGCGAATTTGACACATTCGCCGTCCAGCGTTGCGCGAGGCGGCAAGCGTGGCGCATGGTTGATGGTTCGTTAATGTCGGCAGACCTAGAGTCCGCTCCGATGCCTCGCCGCGCCCGCACACTGTCAGCGATTCCTGTCGCGCTCGCCGCGCTGCTGTTCGCGGTCGCGCCGGCCGTCTCCCAGGGCGCGTCCGATCTGGAGGTGCGGCGCGACGCGACCGCCGGCGAGTTCGAGCGAATCGCCCGCGAAATCGTGCTGAACAAGGAGCGCGTCGCCGCGATAAAGGAGGAGATCGCCGCGATCACCAAGGACGAGCGAAGCCTCACCGCGGCCTTGATCCAGGCCGCGAAAACCGAGCGCAAGCTCGCCGAGGACGCAGCCGGGATCGAGGAGCGCGTCGCCGCGCTCGAGCTGCAGCGCGGTGACCTGGTGATGTCGCTCAACGAACGCCGCGCGGTGCTCGCCGAAGTGCTCGCCGCTTTGCAGCGCATGGGCCTGAACCCGCCTCCGGCCATGCTCGTGCGTCCGGAGGATGCGCTCGGATCGGTGCGCAGCGCCATCCTGCTTGGTGCTGTGGTACCCGAGATGCGTGCGGAAACGCGGATGCTCATGGCCGACCTTGCCGAACTCGACCGGCTGGCTGCCTCCATCGCCGCCGAGCGCGAGAAGCTGCTCGCGACGGTCGCGGACCAGGCCGCCGAGAAGGAGCGTCTGTCGCTGCTCGCCGCCGAAAAGGCGAAGCTGCGTCTGCGCTCGGAGGACGTGCTTGCCGCGGAGCAGGCTCGCGCTGGCGAGCTTGCGGATCGCGCCGGCTCGCTGCGCGAGCTGATCGAGACCCTGGAGAAGGATATCGTTGCCGCGCGGAAGGCCGAAAGCGGCGACGTGGCGATCGCCGTGCCGGAAGAAAACCGCCTGGCCGTTCCGCAGCCGTTCGAAACGTTGCGCGGCCGGCTCCTGCTGCCTGTCGGCGGGCGCCTCGCGCGCCGCTTCGGTGAGCCCGACGAGGCCGGTGGCACCCTCTACGGAGACATTGTTGCGACACAATCCGCGGCAATCGTAACTGCGCCTGCGGATGGTTCGGTACTCTATGCGGGACCGTTCCGCTCCTACGGGCAGCTATTGATCCTGAACGCCGGCGATGGCTATCATGTCGTGCTGGCAGGGATGGGCGGAATCAGCGTCGCACTCGGGCAGGCGGTCCTCGCGGGAGAACCGGTCGGCACGATGGGCGAAACCGGACTGGCCAGCGCCGTTTCGGTGGGACGTGGAAGTGGCATGCCGGAACTCTACGTCGAGTTTCGCAAGGACGGGAAACCCGTCGATCCTGCGCCCTGGTGGTCGGGAAGTCTCTCTGGAAGGACTGCAAATGGTACGTAAGATGTCGCTTTTGCTGGCCGGCGCTCTGATGGGCGCTTCGGCGATGAGCCTTATCCATGGCTCAGCCGGCACCTCCGCCATCGCGGCGGCATCGGAAACCTATCGCAACCTGGCGATTTTCGGCGATGTCTTCGAGCGCGTCCGCGCCCAGTACGTCACCCCGCCGGATGACAAGGCGCTGGTCGAGAACGCCATCAACGGCATGCTGACCTCGCTCGACCCGCATTCTTCCTATCTCAACCAGGAAGCCGCGCAGGACATGCGCGTGCAGACCCGCGGCGAGTTCGGCGGCCTCGGCATCGAGGTCACGCTGGAGAACGAGCTGGTCAAGGTCATCGCGCCGATCGAGGATACGCCCGCCGCAAAGGCCGGCGTCCTGTCGGGCGACTTCATCGTCGAGATCGACGGCTCCGAGGTGCGTGGACTGACGCTGTCGGACGCCGTCGATAAGATGCGCGGGCCGGTCAATTCGCCGATCGAGCTGACGGTGCTGCGCGAAGGCGCGGCGGAGCCGATCAAGATCAAGATCGTGCGCGACATCATCAAGGTTAAGGCCGTCCGTTTCCGCGTCGAGGAGGATATCGGCTACCTGAAGATCAACTCCTTCACCGAGCGGACCTTCGACGACCTGCAGGCCGCGGTGGTCAAGATCAAGGAGCAGATCCCGGCCGACAAGCTGAAGGGCTTCGTGCTCGACCTGCGCCTCAATCCCGGCGGTCTGCTCGACCAGGCGGTCGCGGTGTCGGATGCCTTCCTCGATCGCGGCGAGATCGTCTCGACCCGCGGTCGCGACCCGAAGGACGTCACACGCTTCGACTCGCGCCAGGGCGACCTCATCGACGGCAAGCCGCTGATCGTGATGACCAATGGCGGATCGGCCAGCGCCTCGGAAATCGTCGCAGGCGCGCTGCAGGACCACAAGCGGGCGACGGTGCTTGGCACCAAATCGTTCGGCAAGGGCTCCGTGCAGACCATCATCCCGCTTGGCGAGAACGGCGCGCTGCGGCTGACGACGGCGCTCTATTACACGCCGTCCGGCAAGTCGATCCAGGGCAAGGGCATCGTGCCCGATATCAAGGTCGAGCAGCCGCTGCCTGACGAACTCCTCGGGCGCGACGTCGCGCGCGGCGAGTCCGAGCTGCGCGGCCACATCAAGGGTGCGGAGGAGAGCGACGAAGGTTCGGGCTCTTCGGCCTACGTGCCGCCGGACCCGAAGGACGACATCCAGCTCGGCTACGCCATGGACCTGATCCGCGGCGTCAAGACCGATCCGGCCTTCCCGCCGAACCCGGACCACGCGCAGCTGCGCTGAGTCTTCTGACCGCCGCCCTGCCGGGCGGCGGTCTTCTTCCCTGCGCCTGAGCCTGTTCAGCTGTCCGCTCGGCACGTTCGACGACCGGTTGGGGCATCATGGCCGTCAGCAGCGATTCCCACGATAATGGCAGGTCGGCGATCGATCGCCCGCTTGGCCGCGACATCGCGCCGAAGCGCGTGCGTCGCTCCTTGCCGCCGCTTCGCAGCGTCTTGACCGGACTTTTCGGACTGGCGCTGCTGGGCAGTTCGACGGCCATTGCGCTCCGCGAGCGGCCGTTCAGGACGCCCTCGCCGGCGGCGGTCACGGTCTCGCCCGAAACGCCGGCGGAAGCCCCACCCCGCACCACCGCGACACGCACCGATACGGCAGGCGGCGCGTCGGTCATCAAGGTCACGCCGCCCGAGCCCAGATCCGGCGGCATCGTCGTCCGCGACCCCTCCGCGGTCGGCCAGGAGCAGCGTGTGGCGCACCTGCCGGACCGTGCGCTCGTCGAGGACAGCCCGACCGGTCCGCTGCCGATACGTGCCGCCGACGGGCGCCGCCCCTTCGACGTCTACGCGCGGCCGTGGTCGGGTGCGCGCGGCGCCCGCGTGGCGATCGTCATCGGTGGCCTCGCCGTATCCCAGACCGGCACCCAGGCGGCGATCGGGCGCCTGCCGGCGGAGGTGACGCTTGCCTTCGCGTCCGGCGGCAACTCCATCGACCGCTGGATGCAGGAGGCCCGCCGCAAGGGCCACGAGATCCTGATGCAGGTGCCGCTCGAGCCGTTCGACTATCCTGCCGTCGATCCCGGGCGCAACACGCTGACCGTCGACGCGGATCCGGCCGAGAACGTCGACCGGCTCCACGTCTCGCTGTCGCGGACGACCAACTATACGGGCGTGATGAACTACATGGGCGCGCGCTTCGTCGCTGACCGGGAGGCGATGTCGGCGCTGATGGACGAGTTGGCCACGCGCGGCCTGATGTATCTCGACGACGGCTCCTCGGCGCGCAGCCTGGCGCAGGAGCTTTCGGCCGCCTACAAGGGCCCGTTCGCCGCGGCGGATACGGTGATCGACCAGAACCGCGACAAGAGCGAGATCCTCAAGAAGCTCGACGAGGTCGAACGCGTGGCTCGCGCCAGGGGCTCTGCCATCGCCATCGGCTCCGCCTTCGACGCCACGGTCGATGCCGTCACCACATGGGTTGCCGAGGCCCGCAAGCGCGGCATCGAGATCGTGGCCGTCTCGGCGCTCGCAAACGATCCGGAAGCGCAATAGCCGAATGCCCAAGAAGCTGGTCGATCCCGCAAGCCTGCCCTACCGTCCCTGCGTCGGGATCATGGTGCTGAACAGCAGCAACCTCGTGTGGGCCGGCCATCGCATCGCCGAAACCGACAGCGAGATGGCCGGGACCGACAGGCTGTGGCAGATGCCGCAGGGCGGCATCGACGCCGGCGAGGACCCTCTCCCTGCCGCCAGGCGCGAGCTGTGGGAAGAGACCGGCATTCGCTCGGTGACCTTGCTGGCGGAAGCGCCGCACTGGATCGACTACGACCTGCCGCCGGAACTCGTCGGCATCGCCTTCAAGGGCAGGTATCGCGGCCAGCGGCAGCGCTGGTTCGCATTCCGCTTCGACGGCGACGAGAGCGAGATCGCCATCAACCCGCCGCCCGGCGGCCACGAGCCGGAGTTCGACGCCTGGGCGTGGAAGCCGATGGCGGAGCTTCCCGAGCTGATCGTGCCGTTCAAGCGCCGGGTCTACGAGCAGGTGGTGGCGGCGTTCCGCCATCTGGGCGGATAGGTCGACGGGCCGGGACGCTGCACTGTCCTCGGGACAGGCCCGAGGATGACAACTCTGATTAAGCCAGAACGCCGACCGCGCCTTCGAGCGTCGTGAGCTGCGCCAGATACTGTTCGGCCTTGGTGCGCGACTCGTCGTCCTTCGCATCGGCGGCGTCTTCCTTCGCCGCCTGGATGCGCCGCGCGAGATCCGCCCGGTCGATGTCGCCGACGGCTACGGCCGATTCCGCGAGCAGCGTGCAGCTGTCCGGCAGGATGTCGGCGAAGCCGCCGAACACGACGTAGCGCTGCTCTCCGCCGGAGGCCGGCTTCACGGTCACGACGCCCGGCTTGACGGTCGTCATGGTCGGCGCATGCCTGGCCAGAACGGTCATCTCGCCTTCGGTGCCGGGGATGACGACCGACTCGACGCTCTCGGAGACGAGCAGCCGCTCCGGCGACACCAGCTCGAACTTGAAGGATTCAGCCATCTGCTCTCACTTCGAAAAGGGAGGCAGGCGCGCCGCGCGCGCCCGCTGCATTCACGTGACGGATCAGGCGGCCTCGGCTGCCAGACGCTGCGCCTTCTCGACCGCGTCCTCGATCGTGCCGACCATGTAGAACGCTGCCTCGGGCAGGTGGTCGTACTCGCCGGCCACCAGGCCCTTGAAGCCCTTGATGGTGTCGGCGAGGTCGACCAGCTTGCCCGGCGAACCGGTGAACACTTCGGCGACGAAGAACGGCTGCGACAGGAAGCGCTCGATCTTGCGGGCGCGTGCCACCGTCAGCTTGTCCTCTTCCGAGAGCTCGTCCATGCCCAGGATCGCGATGATGTCCTGCAGCGACTTGTAGCGCTGCAGCGTCTGCTGCACCGAGCGGGCCACTGCATAGTGCTCCTCGCCGACGACCTGCGGGTCGAGCATGCGCGACGTCGAGTCGAGCGGGTCCACGGCCGGGTAGATGCCCTTTTCGGAGATCGCGCGCGACAGCGTGGTCGTGGCGTCGAGGTGGGCGAACGAGGTCGCCGGTGCCGGGTCGGTCAGGTCGTCGGCCGGCACGTAAATGGCCTGCACCGAGGTGATCGAGCCCTTGTTTGTCGTGGTGATGCGCTCCTGCAGCGCGCCCATGTCGGTGGCGAGCGTCGGCTGATAGCCCACCGCCGACGGGATGCGGCCGAGCAGCGCCGACACTTCCGAACCCGCCTGGGTGAAGCGGAAGATGTTGTCGACGAAGAACAGCACGTCCTGGCCCTTGTCGCGGAAATACTCGGCGACGGTCAGGCCGGTGAGGCCGACGCGGGCGCGGGCGCCCGGCGGCTCGTTCATCTGGCCGTACACAAGCGCCGCCTTCGAGCCCTCGCCGCCGCCCTTCTTGTTGACGCCGGATTCGATGAACTCGTGATAGAGGTCGTTGCCCTCGCGGGTGCGCTCGCCGACGCCGGCAAACACGGAATAGCCGCCATGGGCCTTCGCGATGTTGTTGATCAGCTCCTGGATGAGCACGGTCTTGCCCACGCCGGCGCCGCCGAACAGGCCGATCTTGCCGCCGCGCGCGTATGGGGCGAGCAGGTCGATGACCTTGATGCCGGTGACCAGGATCGCCGCCTCGGTCGACTGCTCGACATATTCGGGGGCCGGCTGGTGAATGGAGCGCATCTCGGTGGCCTGGACTGGCCCTTCTTCGTCGACCGGCTCGCCGATCACGTTGATGATGCGGCCGAGCATGCCTTCGCCGACCGGCACCGAGATCGGAGCACCCGTGTCGACGACGCGCTGGCCGCGCACCAGGCCTTCGGTCGAGTCCATCGCGATGCAGCGCACGGTGTTCTCGCCGAGGTGCTGGGCGACTTCGAGAACCAGGCGGCTGCCCTGGTTGTCCGTCTCCAGCGCGTTCAGGATCGCCGGCAGGTGCTCGTCGAAGGCGACGTCGACGACGGCGCCGATGACCTGGCGGACCTTGCCCGTCGAGCCGGTGGCCGGCATGCGGGTAACCGTCGCCGATGCGGCGCCCGGGGCTGCGGCCGCAGCCGGCTTTTTGGCTCTCGGAGCCTTCGGCGCGACGGCAGGAGCCGCCATGGCCGGCGCCGCCGGAACGATCTTGGGTGTCGCTGCTTTCGCCATCTTGCTTGCCTCTCAGTCTATTGCCACGCGCCGGAGCCTGGCCGGCGTCGCGTCAGAGCGCCTCGGCGCCCGAAATGATCTCGATCAGTTCTTTGGTGATCTGCGCCTGCCGCTGACGGTTGTAGGTGATCGTCAGCTTGTTGATCATGTCCCCGGCATTGCGCGTCGCATTGTCCATCGCCGTCATCTTGGCGCCCATCTCGCCGGCTGCGTTCTCAAGCAGCGCGCGGAAGATCTGCACCGCGATGTTGCGCGGGATGAGGTCGCCGAGGATCTCCTCGGCCGACGGCTCGTATTCGTAGACCGCGCCGCCGGCAGTCGTCGGGGCGGCGTTCGCGTCGGCAGGCGCCGCCGCGGGGATCAGCTGCTGCGCCGTCGGCACCTGGCTGATGACCGAGCGGAACCGCGAATAGAAAAGGGTGGCGACGTCGAACTGGCCCTCGTTGAACAGGGTCATCACCTTGCGGGCGATGTCGTTGGCGTTCGAGAAGCCCACCTGCTTCACGTCGCGCAGCTCGATGCGCTCGATGACCTGGGCGGCGAAGTCGCGGCGCAGGATGTCGTAGCCCTTCTTGCCGACGGTGATGATCTTCACTGTCTTGCCCGAAGCTTGGAGCTTGCGGATGTGCTCGCGCGCAAAACGCGAGATCTGCGAATTGAAGCCGCCCGCCAGGCCGCGATCGGCCGTGGCGACGATGACCAGGTGCACGTCGTCCTTGCCGGTTCCTGCCATCAGCGGCGGGGCGTCCGAGCCGGCCACGGCGCTGGCGATGTTCGCCAGCACCGCTGCCATGCGCTCCGAATAGGGGCGCGCGGCCTCGGCAGCCTCCTGGGCACGACGCAGCTTCGCCGCGGCGACCATCTGCATCGCCTTGGTGATCTTCTGCGTCGCCTTCACCGAGGCGATGCGGTTTCGGAGATCCTTTAGGGAAGCCATGCGCCCGTCAGCTCCTGGATCAGGCGAACGTCTTTGCGAAGGCGTCGATCGACGCCTTCAGCTTCGCGCGCAGATCGTCGGACAGCGCCTTCTCCTTGCGGATCGCCTCCAGCACCGACTTGCCCTCGGAGCGCATGTAGGCGAGCAGGGCCTGCTCGAACTTGCCCACCTGCGGCACCGTCAGCTTGTCGAGGTAGCCGTTGACGCCGGCAAAGATCACGGCGACCTGCTCCTCGGTCTTCAGCGGCGAGAACTGCGGCTGCTTCAGCAGTTCCGTCAGGCGCGCGCCGCGATTGAGCAGACGCTGCGTCGAGGCGTCGAGGTCCGAGCCGAACTGAGCGAACGCGGCCATCTCGCGATACTGCGCCAGCTCGCCCTTGATCGAACCGGCAACCTGCTTCATCGCCTTGATCTGCGCCGAAGAGCCGACGCGCGACACCGAGAGACCGACGTTCACCGCGGGGCGAATGCCCTGGAAGAACAGGTTGGTCTCGAGGAAGATCTGGCCGTCGGTGATCGAGATCACGTTGGTCGG
>JAEWLS010000011.1 GCA_023457435.1 Pseudomonadota bacterium | reverse complement strand
CACCTTCGGCCTGCGGCTGCGCGCCCGGTGCCGCCGCACCGCCGTGCCGGCGGCCACGTTGCTGGTCGCCGCGGCGCGGGCCGCGATTGTCTCGATTCTTGTCGCCGAAGCGCCCCTGGCGCCAGATCATGACGGGTTTCGGCGCCTCGGCCGGCTCGGCATCCGCGACCGGTGCGGGCGCGACATCCGGATCGGCCTGCACGTCGCTATGGTCCTCGCTCACCGCGTCGACCGGCGCGGGCTCGCGCGCGATGTCGGGCCCGACGGAAGACTGCTCGGCATCGGCGTCGGCGCCGTCGCTCTCCACCGCGACGATTTCCGGCGCCACCTCGACGGTTTCCGCCGTGGTGGGCGCCGGCTCTGCCGCTGCCGTCGGATCGATCGCCGGGTCGGCCGACATCGCCGTCTCGGAGGCCGCAGCCGCCTCGCGCGCGGCCTCCGCCTCCCGCGCGCTCGCTTCGTAGGCTGCGAGTTTCGCCGCGACGTCCGCCGCGGTTTTCGCTTCGCCGCGATAGCCGAGTCCCTTGAGGATTTCCTCCATGTCGTCCGCCGTCGCCCCGAGGATTGACATCATCGACGGGATGACCATGAACGCGCCGGCGTCGAAGGCTCCGTCCGGACGCGCTCCCGTGCCCGGCTTCCACGACATTGCGGGGCGGATCAGGTCCGCCAGCCGCTCGAGGATGTCGACGCGCACCGCGCGGCGCCCGAGGATGCGATATCCGGCCAGGCGATAGAACGCTTTCTCGAAGGCGGGATCGACCACGACCGAGGTACGGCCGGTCGCCAGCAGGTTGACCACGTCGCCGAAGCCCGGCCTGTCCTTGGCGTCGTTGGACAGCGCCCACAGCAGGGTCAGCAGGCCTGCCGGCGCCGGCTTCAGGAGCGCCGGCACGAAGATGTGATAGGCGCCGAACCGCACGCCCAGGCGGCGCAGGGCCGCGCGCTGCTCCTGGTCCAGCGACTTGACGTCGTCGGCGACGTCGCGGCGGTTGATGGCGCCGAGATTCTCGACCAGCCTGAATGCCAGGCCGCGCGCCATGCCCTGCAGGGCGTCGGCGCCGGCGAGGTCGTTCAGCGGCTTCAGATGCGTTTCGATCTGGAACGCGACGTAACGCTCGGCGCGGGCGACGACGATGTCGCGGGCGGTCCCCGTCAGCTGTTCGTCGGCAAGGAGCACGACGCGCGGCTTCAGCGGCGACTCGCCGGCAGTCACCGTCGCGATCGGGGCGCCGATCCACCGCAGCACGCCGTCCGAACCCAGCGCCAGGTCGCCGTTCGGGCAGTTCGCGAAGCGCTGCGCGCGCGTCTCGTATTCGCTGGCCAGCGCCTTCTGCGCCGCGGCGCGCACCGCGCGCGCGTCCTCGCCGTCGGCGCTTTGGTCGGCGGTGAAGCGGAACCCCTGCAGCTCTCCGACATGGTGCCCCTCGACGAGGACCGCACCGGCCGGGCTGATTTCTGCTTCGAGCATCGTATTCTCTCTCAGGCGCCTCATGAGCGTGGATGTCCTGCGGTCAACGAAGCGTTTCGTCAATCGCTCGTGCAATGCGTCGGACAGCCGGTCCTCGATTTCGCGCGTTTTTTCCTGCCAGTGTGCCGGATCGGCCAGCCAGCCCGGCCGGTGGGACACGAACGTCCATGTGCGGATCTGCGCGATGCGCGCCGACAGGACGTCGAGATCGCCTTCCGTCGAAGACGCGAGCTTCACCTGCCGGGCCAGGTAGTCCTCGTCGACATGGCCGCGCCGCGCCAGGTCGGTGAAGATCGAGGCGACGAGTTCGGCATGCTGGGCCGGGGCGATGCGCCGGTAGTCGGGCAGCGCGCAGCAGTCCCACAGCAGCGCCACGCGCTGCGGCCGGTCGGCGAGCCGCGCGATGTCGTCCTCGCGCGTCAGATGCTCGAGCGCCAGAAGGTCCGCGGCGGGCAGCGCGCGCGTCAGCCCCTCGACCGGCGGTATCGTGTCGAGCGAATGCTTGAGTGCGTCGACGCTCGAGAAATCGAAGGCGGCGCTGCGCCATTGCAGCACCCGCACCGGCTCGAAATCGTGCGCCTCGATCTTCTCGACCAGCTCGTCCGCGAACGGATCGACCTGCCCGGTGACGCCGAATGTCCCGTCGCGCACGTGGCGGCCGGCGCGGCCGGCGATCTGGCCGAGCTCCGCCGGCGTGAGCGGACGGTACTGATGGCCGTCGAACTTGCGGTCCTGCGCGAAGGCGACGTGGTCGACATCGAGGTTCAGCCCCATGCCGATCGCGTCGGTCGCGACCAGGTAGTCGACGTCGCCCGACTGGTAGAGCTCCACCTGGGCGTTGCGCGTGCGCGGGCTGAGCGCGCCGAGCACAACCGCCGCGCCGCCGTGCCGGCGCCGGATCAGCTCTGCGATGGCGTAGACCTCGTCCGCCGAGAAGGCGACGATCGCCGAGCGCCGAGGCAGGCGGGTGATCTTCTTCGAGCCGCCATAGAACAGCTGTGACATGCGCGGCCGCGTCACCACCGAGACGCCCTTGAGCAGCTTCTCGAGGATGCCGCGCATCGTGTGCGCGCCGAGCAGCAGCGTCTCGTGCCTGCCGCGCAAATGCAGGATCCGGTCCGTGAAGATATGGCCGCGCTCGAAATCGGCGGCGAGCTGGACCTCGTCGATCGCCACGAACGAGGCGTCCGTGTGCCGCGGCATCGCTTCGACCGTGCACACCGAGAAGCGCGCGCCCGGCGGCACGATCTTCTCTTCGCCGGTGATCAGGGCGACCTTCGAGACGCCGACCTTCTCGACGACGCGCTGATAGACCTCCCGTGCCAGCAGCCTCAGCGGCAGGCCGATGACGCCGCTGTCGTGTGCGACCATGCGCTCGATGGCGAGGTGCGTCTTGCCGGTATTGGTCGGCCCCAGCACCGCCGTCACGTCCCGCCCGGAAAGGATGAGCGGTTCGGCCGGCTTCATTCTGATGTTCATCGTCGCGGGACGCGGCCTTCCTGGACCGTCGGGACTCGTACGGGCGGCTTAGCATGGGCGCGGGCGGCGTGCCACCGCCGGCCGGAGCGCTTCATATGGTGCGGCATTTGGCCGGGAACAGTGCCGTTTGGAACGACTCTCGAACGAATCGGCGACGAATCGGCGATTCTTGATCTGTTCACGCCAGATTTAGCGCAGCCTCAGCAACAGCCGCTACATCTTGACTGCGTTAGCCGGCCTGCAGTCGAAATTGCCGAATTCTTTGAATCACTTGCGCGCTGGCGGGCGGACTCCGAATCGACAAGGAGTCAATCCCGCTCGCTCGAAACCTGTGACTTGAGGATTCGCCGGCCGGAATCTCGATTGCATTTCCCGGTGTGCAGGTTTTCCCCTCGCTGGCCGGCGTCGGGTCCGGCGGCTTCGGGGGAGGTTCCGATCATGAAAAGACTCTCGGCCGAGTTTCTCGGCACGTTCTGGCTGGTTTTCGGCGGCTGCGGCAGCGCCGTGCTCGCCGCCGCCTTTCCGGATGTCGGCATCGGCCTGCTGGGCGTGTCGCTGGCCTTCGGCCTGACGGTGCTCACCGGCGCCTACGCTTTCGGCACCGTGTCCGGCGCGCACTTCAATCCGGCCGTCACGATCGGCCTGCTCGCGGCCGGCCGGTTCCCGGCACGCGACGTCATTGGCTATGTCGCTGCGCAGATCCTCGGCGCGATCGTCGCCGCCGCGGTGCTCTACCTCGTCGCCAGCGGCAAGGCCGGCTTCACCGCCGGCGGCTTTGCGTCGAATGGCTATGGCGACCATTCGCCCGGCGGCTATTCGCTGACCTCCGCGCTGGTCATCGAAGTCGTGCTGACCTTCATGTTCCTGATCGTCATTCTGGGCTCGACGACCGGCCGCGCGCCGGCCGGTTTCGCCCCGCTGGCCATCGGCCTGGCATTGACGCTGATCCACCTGATCTCGATCCCGGTGACCAACACGTCGGTCAACCCGGCTCGCTCGATTGGCGTCGCGCTCTTTGCGGATGGCTGGGCGCTGCAGCAGCTCTGGCTGTTCGTCGTCGCGCCGATCGTCGGCGCCGCAATTGCCGGCGTGGTTCACAAGACGCTGTTCGAGGAGCCGGACTCGCCGGTGGTCGGCAAGTCTTGAGCAACGCAGGTCGGGTCGGCGGTTCGGCCGCCGCCCTGCCGCATCCTACGAGAAGAACTGCCCGCCATTGGCCGAGAGCGTCGAGCCGGTGATGAAGCCGGCATCGTCGGAGGCGAGGAACACGACGCAGCGCGCGATTTCCGCCGCTTCGCCGAGACGGCCGACGGGGATCTGGCCGATGATCGATTCGCGAACCTTCTCCGGCACCGCCATCACCATCTCGGTCGCGATATAGCCCGGAGCGATGACGTTGACCGTGATTCCGGCCTTCGCGCCCTCCTGCGCCAGCGCCCGGCTGAGGCCGATGTCGCCGGCCTTGGCCGCGGAGTAGTTCACCTGCCCCATCTGGCCCTTCTGGCCGTTGATCGACGAGATGGTGATGATGCGGCCGAACTTGCGGTCCCGCATGCCGCTCCACACCGGGTGCGTCATGTTGAAGACGCCGTGCAGGTTGGTGTCGATGACCTCGCGCCATTGCTGCGGCGTCATGCGATGGAACATCGCGTCGCGCGTGATGCCGGCATTGTTGACCAGCACGTCGATCGGCCCGAGATCGGCCTCCACCTGCTTGATGCCTGCCGCGCAGGCGTCGTAGTCGGCGACCGACCACTTGTAGGTGGCGATCCCCGTCTCCTCGCCGAACTTGCGCGCCGCCTCATCGTTGCCGGCATAGTTCGCCGCAACCTTGTAGCCGGCCGCCTTGAGCGCCGTGCATATCGCCGCGCCGATGCCGCGGGTTCCACCGGTGACGAGTGCCACGCGAGTCATGTCATCCTCCCATTGTAAGGCAGTCGTGAGTAGGCAGTCGGAAGGCGCTTGTTGCTTGGCCTTTTCCCGACTGCCGGCTGCCTGTTGCCGACTGCCTCAGTTCATCGCCTCGACGCACATGGCGACGCCCATGCCGCCGCCGATGCACAGCGTGGCGAGACCCTTCTGCGCGCCGCGGCGCCGCATCTCGTGGACCAGCGTGTTGAACACGCGGGCGCCGGACGCACCGATCGGATGGCCGATGGCGATCGCGCCGCCGTTGACGTTCACGATCTCCGGATTCCAGCCCATGTCCTTGTTGACGGCGCAGGCCTGTGCCGCGAACGCCTCGTTGGCCTCGACGAGGTCGAGGTCGTCGACCTTCCAGCCGGCCTTCTGCAAGGCCTTGCGCGACGCCGGGATCGGCCCTGTGCCCATGATCTGCGGATCGACGCCGGCGGTCGCCCACGAGACGATGCGCACCAGCGGCGTGATGCCGCGCCTCGCGGCTTCCGCCTCGGTCATCAGCACCACGGCGGCGGCGCCGTCATTGATGCCGGATGCGTTCGCCGCGGTCACCGTGCCTTCCTTGTCGAAGGCCGGCTTCAGCTTCTGCATCGCCTCGATGGTGGCGCCGTGGCGGATGTACTCGTCGGCGTCGACGATGACCTCGCCCTTGCGCGACTTGAGCGTCACCGGAACGATCTCGTCCTTGAAGCGCCCGGCCTTCTGCGCCGCTTCGGCCTTGTTTTGCGAAGCCACGGCGAAATTGTCCTGCACGTCGCGCGACAGCTGCCACTGGCGGGCGATGTTCTCGGCCGTGTTGCCCATGTGGTAGCCGTAGAACGCGTCGGTCAGCCCGTCCCTGATCATCGTGTCGATCAGCTTCAGGTCGCCCATCTTCACGCCGGAGCGCAGATGCTGGCAGTGCGGCGCCATCGACATCGACTCCTGCCCGCCGGCGACGATGATGTCCGCGTCGCCGGTGGCGATCTGCTGCATGCCGACGGCGATGGCGCGCAGGCCCGAGCCGCACAGCTGGTTGAGCCCCCAGGATGTCGCCTCGTCGGGGATGCCGGCGGCGCGCGCCGCCTGGCGCGCCGGGTTCTGGCCCTGGCCGGCGGTCAGGATCTGCCCCATGATCACCTCGTCGACCTCCTTGGCGTCGACGCCGGCTCGCTCCAGTGCCGCCTTGATGGCGACGCTGCCGAGGACGTGCGCCGGCGTGTCGGCGAACGCGCCGTTGAAGGAACCGACGGCGGTGCGCGCGGCGCCCGCTACGACGATGGAAGGCTGGGTCATGAGCGTTTGCTCCCTGAATTGTGCCGCTGCGCGGCCTTTGTGCCGTTTTTGACGTTTTCCGCCCTGCCTGTCAAAGCGGATTCGGCAGTGCAGCAGGGCCAACATCCGGCAAACGCGGTGGTTTCGCGGCTCGCCGCCTTCCGCGACGGCCGTCTTTCGGCACTGCACAAAGTGCTTTCATTTCAGGATGTTTTGCGCAATCCTCACGCAATTGCCGAAGGAAGCGGCCGGTCGAAGCCGTCCTGGACGGCTTGACGTTGGGTGTTGGGAGGAACGCGATGCCCGCCAAGGACGAACCGGTCGTCATCAAGAAATACGCCAACCGGCGCCTCTACAACACCGGTACGTCGACCTACGTCACGCTTGAGGATCTCGCCGAGATGGTGAAGCGCGGCGAGGAGTTCACCGTCCAGGATGCCAAGTCCGGCGACGACATAACTCATCCCGTCCTGACGCAGATCATCTTCGAGCTGGAGAACAAGGATGGGCAGAACATGCTGCCGATCCCGTTCCTGCGCCAGCTGATCTCCTTCTACGGCGACCAGATGCAGATGGTGGTCCCGAGTTTCCTCGAACAGTCGATGGTGGCCTTCGCGCGCGAGCAGGAGCGTTTCCGCGCGGAGATGAAGAATGCGCTCGGCAAGAACCCCATGGATGTGATGTCGACGGCGCCGCTGAAGGCCTTCGAGGAGCAGGCGCGCCGCAACGTCGAGATGTTCCAGAACGCGATGCGGATGTTCACGCCGTTTCCGGCGGCCACGGCGACCGAAGCGCCGGCGGAGCGCGACGACAAGCCGGCTGACGATCTGAAGGAGCTGCGCGACCAGATCGCCGCCATGCAGCGCCGCATCGACGACATGGGCCGCCGCTAGGCGCCCGTCCTACCCTCTCAAGCATGATGGAGCATTTCGGGATGAGCGTGCTCGGCCTTGCCGCCGCCAACAGGATCATCGAGGCAGCGCTGTCGAAGGCCGGCAAGTCCGGCTTCAAGCCGATGGCGGTGGTCGTCCTCGATGCCGGCGGCCATCCCCTGGCGTTCCAGCGGCAGGACGGCGCCTCGATGCTTCGCTACGAGATCGCCTTCGGCAAGGCCTACGGTGCGCTGGCCCTCGGCGTCGGCTCGCGCGCGGTGGCGAAGATCGCGGTCGACCGCCCGCACTTCTTCACCGGCCTGTCGGGCGTCTCGGGCGGCAGCATCGTGCCGGTGCCGGGCGGGGTTCTCGTGCGTGATGGCGAAGGCCGCCTGCTCGGCGCCGTCGGCATCACCGGCGACACGTCCGACAATGACGAGACCGCGGCGATCGCCGGCATCGAGGCTGCCGGACTGGCTGCGGATCCAGGCGCCTAGCGGAAATTGACGTCGCGGCTCGCCGCGCGCAGCGACACCGAGAAGCCGGCGAGCACGTCGATCGCGGCGACGAACATCAGCAGGAAGAACAGGCTGGTCGCCGCGCCCTGCACCAGCAGGAACTCGACGATGAACAGCACCAGCACGGCCAGCGACAGCAGGTGGTCGACGATGGAGGCGTTGCTCGTCCGCGTCGACTTCACCAGCTCGACGAAGAGCAAAGCGAGCGCGACGATTGTCACGAGGTCGCCGAGGGTGAACGACCAGACCCCGCCCGACAGCATCGGCATCGAGAACAGCACGTTGCCCCAGGGATTGCCGTCGCCGCCGAGCAGGCCGGTCAGCCCCAGATTGTAGAGCACGAACGGCACGATCATCAGCGGCAGGTGGGCAAGCATGTCACGCTCCGGAGAAGGCGGGTCATCTAGAGCGCCGCGCAAACTGGCCGTCAAGCGTGCCCCGAAACGAAAAGACCGGCCAGCGGCCGGTCCATCGAAACCTGCAAGCGCGGAAAGGCTCAGCCTTCCTTCGGCTCCAGCACCTGGCGGCCGCGATACATGCCGGTCTTCAGGTCGACATGGTGCGGGCGGCGCATTTCGCCGGAGTTCTTGTCCTCGACATAGGTCGGGGCCTTCAGCGCGTCGGCGGAACGGCGCATGCCGCGCTTCGACGGCGAAGTTTTCCTTTTCGGTACGGCCACGTTTGCTACTCCTGTCAATGCCCGCGCCGCCCGTGGAGGGTGTGCTGCAGGCCGCAATCCCATGAAAGTCGCGTGCCTATATACGAGGCCGGCGTGTTTTGCCAGCGTCGGCGGCCGATTTTTTCGCCGCGCCTATTTCAGGCAGCGCACATAGTCGCCGGCCTGGGCGGCGCGATTCTGCACGATGGTCGCCAGCCGGTTGAGGCCGGGGCCGGGTTTCGCCGGGTTGCGCAGGCGCGGGTTGGGCAAGGTGACGGCCAGCAGCGCCGCCTGCCTTGCCGTCAGCTTCTTCGCCGGCCGCTTGAAGTGATGCTGCGCCGCCGCTTCGGCGCCGTAGACCCCGGGCGCCCACTCGGCGATGTTGAGGTAGATCTCCATGACCCGCCGTTTCGACAGGATGAAGTCGAAGACGATCGCCAGCGGCAGCTCGAGCCCCTTGCGGATGTAGGAGCGGCCGTTCCACAGGTAGAGGTTCTTGACCGTCTGCATCGGGATCGTCGAGGCGCCACGCGAGCCCTCGCCCGAAAGCATCTCCTCGATGACGAGGTTCATCGCGCCCCAGTCGACGCCGCCGTGGCTGCAAAAGCGGCCATCTTCCGACATCACGACGGAGTTGACGATCGCGTCGCCCATGTCGTCGAGCGCCACCCACTGCCGGTCGTAGCCCCGCAGCATGACGAGATCGGTGGCCATCAGCACCGATACGGGCCGCACGCCGGGCACGGCATAGAACAGCGTCAGCGCGATGGGCAGCGCGACGAGGACGCACGCCGCGATCAGCGCAATGCGCAGCGCGTTGCGCAAGCGCGCGCGGCGCGACCTTGCGCGGCGCCGCCGGGGCCGCACCGGACGCGGCTCCACCTCGATTTCCGGCTCCATCGACGCCGCTTCGCTCAATCCCAAAGTTCCGCAATATCGATGGAAGCCGGGCGGCGCAACGCCGCGACCCCGCGCCGCTTGACCGCATGCCGCATCTATGGGCAACCCTGAGCGAATGAAGGGCGTCGAATCCGATCATTTCGCGGCAGCGCTGGCGGCCAGCGCAACGCGTGTCGAGGCGAGGCTCGACGCCATTCTGTCGTCGCGCCCGGAAGCCGGCGAGATCGCACGTCCGGCGCGGCTGCTGGCGGCGATGCGCCACGGCGTCCTCAACGGCGGCAAGCGGCTTCGCCCCTTCCTGGTCCTCGAGAGCGCCGCGATGTTCGGCGCCGGCGCCGACGCCGCGCTCGACATCGCCGCCGCGCTCGAATGCGTCCATTGCTACTCGCTCGTCCACGACGACCTTCCGGCGATGGACGACGACGATCTGCGCCGCGGCCAGCCGACCGTTCACCGCGCCTTCGACGAGGCCACCGCCATCCTCGCGGGAGACGCGCTGCTGACGCTGGCCTTCGACCTCGTCGCGCGCGGCGATCAGGACAGGATACCGGCCGCCGACCGGCTGGCGCTTGTCGGCATGCTGGCGCGCGCCGCGGGGCTCGGCGGCATGGCGGGCGGCCAGATGCTCGATCTCGAGGCCGAAACCGCGACGCCCGGCGAGGCTGGCATCATCCGGCTGCAGGCGATGAAGACCGGGGCGCTGATTCGCTTCGCCTGCGAGGCCGGCCCGGTGATCGCCGGTGCGGCGGCCGAGGATCGCGAGCGGCTTGCCGCCTTCGGCGAGGCGATCGGCCTGGCCTTCCAGCTTGCCGACGACCTGCTCGACCTGACCGCGGATTCCGGCGCTATGGGCAAGGCGACGGGCAAGGATGCCGCCGCCGGCAAGGCGACGCTCGCCGCCCTTCACGGCGTCGAGTGGGCGCGCCGGCAGCTCGCCGGGCTGGTCGAACAGGCGCAGGACCTGCTTGCCGCCCATGGCGACGAGGCCGCGCTGCTGCGCGCCGCCGCGCGCTTCGTCGCCGAGCGGCGCTCCTAAGCCTGTTTCTCCTGTGCCGGGGACGCCTGGCCGCCGTTGAGGACACCCTGGCGCAGCGAGGCGGCGAGCGCCTCGATCTCGGCCGCGAACTTCTCGCGGCGCTCTCCGGTGCTGTCCGACCATGCCGAAAGGCGCTCCAGCAACGGCAGGAACGCCTCGAGTTCGGCGCTGCTCCATTCGGACAGGAAATCGCCCATCAGCAGCGCCTTGTACTCGGTCACCGCGGCGACGACGCGCGCCCCCCTGTCGGTCAGCGTGACGACGGCACGGCGCGCGTCGGCCTGGGAGACGCCGCGCATCGCATAGCCGCGCTCCACGGCTTCGGCGACGATGCGCGATGCGCGCGACGGATCGATGGCGAGCCGCTCGGCCACGGCCCCGACCGTCGTCTCGCCCTGTCCCGCATCGCCGAACTCGATCCTGGCGCCTTCTATCGCGAACAGCACGTCGAGCCCCGGCATGTCGAGGTCTATGCCGAGATCGGCGAGCGCGGTCTGGCCGAGTTCGCGGCGCGAGACCCGGCGGCGCCAGTGCTGCAGCAGCGCGTCGATCCGCTGCATCGCCGCGATGACCGGCGGACGCAGCCCTGCCTTCCCGAGGCGCTCGGCGACCTGGCGATCCAGCTGCTCTGACATTTCCCACCCGCGATTATGTGCGTTATGCATATATATGCTATTGACATATAAATGCTCTAAGCAGATATATAGCCCGTTCGGCCGCGATCACAAGCGCTGCCGCGTGCCGGCTCCGGCCATCGGAGCCATTTCCGTTCCAGGATGCTGCCATGGATTCGACTGTTCAACCGCCTGCCGAGCCTCGCGTCCGTCTCATCATCGGCGCCGTCGCCGTCACGCTGCTGCTTGCCTCGCTCGGCCAGACCATCGTCGCGACCGCGCTTCCCACCATCGTCTCGGACCTCGGCGGCCTCGACCACCTGTCGTGGGTCGTCATCGCCTATCTTTTGTCGGGGACCGTCGTCGCGCCGATCTACGGCAAGCTCGGCGACCTGTACGGCCGCAAGGTCGTCCTGCAGATCGCCATCGTCATCTTCCTTGCCGGCGCGGCGCTGTCGGCCGTCGCCAGCTCGATGACCTTCCTGATCGCCGCGCGAACCGTGCAGGGCCTCGGCGGCGGCGGCCTCATGGTCATCGCGATGGCCGTGGTCGCCGACATCATCCCGCCGCGCCAGCGCGGCCGCATCCAGGGCGTGCTCGGCGGCGTCTTCGGCGTTTCCACGGTGGTCGGCCCGCTGCTCGGCGGCTTCATCGTCGAGCATTTCAGCTGGCGCTGGATCTTCCTGGTCAATCTGCCGATCGGCGTCGCCGCCCTGCTGGTCATCGCCGCTGCGCTCAAGGCGCGTCCGGAGCGCGTCGCGCACAAGATCGACTACCCCGGCTTCGCCCTGCTGACCGGCACGCTGTCGGCGCTGGTTCTCTACACCAGTCTCGGCGGCAACACCTTCCCGTGGGGCGCCCCGATGATGATCGTACTGCTCGTCGTCGCGGTGCTGTGCCTCGTCCTCTTCGTCTGGGTCGAGTCGCGCGCCGAGGAGCCGGTTATGCCGCTCTCGCTTTTCCGCAACAACACCTTCGTCGTCACCAGCGCCGTCGGCTTCATCGTCGGCATGGCCATGTTCGGCTCGATCACCTTCCTGCCGCTCTATCTGCAGGTCGCCAAGGGCGTGAGCCCGACCGGCTCCGGCCTCCAACTGCTGCCGATGATGGTTGGGCTGATCGGCGCGTCGATGCTGTCCGGCATGGTGATGAGCCGTACCGGCCGCTACCGCTGGCTGCCGATCGCGTCGACGGCGGTGCTTGTCGCCGGCATGCTGCTGCTCGGCACGATGGAAATCGACACGCCCGACTGGCAGGTCGGCGTCTACATGCTGCTCGCCGGCATCGGCATCGGCCCGGTGATGACCGTCAGCATGACGGCGACGCAGAACGCCGTCGACAGGTCCATCGTCGGCGTCGCCACGGCCGGCATGACCATGTTCCGGCAGATCGGCGGTTCGATCGGCGTCTCCGTCTTCGGCGCGATCTTCTCGAACCGGCTGGCCGCCGAGTTCGCCGCGCTCGGCATGGGCGGTCATTCCGGTGCCGGCGGCTTCAGGCGCGAGATGATCGCCGCACTGCCGGAGCCGATGCGCACCGGCGTGCTCGAGGCCTTCGCCAGCGCCCTGCATCCGGTCTTCTGGGTTGCCGGCGCCGCCGCCGCGGTGGCGTGCCTCATCGCCTTCCGGCTCAGGGAGATACCGCTGTCCAACACGCTGCGCCGCGAGCCGGAGGCGGAGATCGACGCCGAGGAGGCGGCAGCCGCGGGCGCCGCCGGGGCTCCGGCCTACGCCGCCCCGCGCTGAAGCGCGCTGCCTGCGCCGGATGTCCGGCGCGGGCGCCTGCCCTAATACGCCCGGCTCCTTACCCAGGGCAGCAGCGCCAGCCCGAGCAGGAACAGCACGACGATCGGCGTCACGCCGAGCCGCTGCGCATCCTGCACCGACAGGCCGAACGCCTCGGAGGCGAACCAGCCGGTGGCGAGCGCGATCGACAGCGGCGCGATGAACGTCGTCGCCTTGCCGGACAGCGCGTAGAGCCCGAACGCCTCCGTCACGCGGTCCTTCGCCACTTGGTCGACCAGCAGCGTGCGCGACGCCGCCTGCAGGGATCCGCCCGCCGCGCCGATCAGCGCGCCGGCGATGTAGAAGGTGATGTCCGGCAGCCCCGCCGCCGCGACCGGCACGAACAGCACTTCGGTCTGGGTCGTCGAGATGACGATGATGCAGCACAGCGTCAGCACCGCCGCCGAAACCGCCACCACCGGCTTGGGTCCGAAGCGCTGGTCGGCACGGCCGCCGAGCCACGCGCCGATGGCGCCCGTGATGTTGGCGAGAATGCCGAAGATGCCGATCTGGATGATCGACCAGCCGAGAACGCCGGCCGCGTAGATGCCGCCGAACGAATAGAGCGCGTTGAGCGCGTCGCGGTAGAACATCGAGCCGATCAGGAAGGAGAAGTAGCTGCGCTCGCGCGGCAGGCCCTTCAGCGTCGTCCACAGCCGCTGCAGCCCGCGCCGCACCGCGCCTGCCGAGGCGCGCCGCGCCACGTCGGGCGTCCACAGGAACATCGGCAGCGCGAAGATAAGATACCAGACCGCGGTGAAAGGCCCGCTCGCCCGGTCGCCCTCGTGCGTCGCCGGGTCGAGGCCAAACAGCGGCGTCAGCCCGAGCAGCGTCTTGCCCGTCGTTTCGGAGGCCGACAGCAGCCCGAGCACGATCACCAGCGTGATCAGCCCGCCGACATAGCCGAGCCCCCACGACGAGCCGGAAAGCCGGCCGAGTTCGGCGCGCGGCACCAGCGTCGGCATCATCGCATTGTTGAAGACGGCGGCGAACTCCATGCCGAACACGGCGAGTGCGATCCAGAACAGCAGCCAGTTCAGATCGGTCATGCCCGGCGTCGCGTACCAGAGCATCCAGCAGCCGATGACGCCGAACACGGAAAACACCGCGATCCACGGCTTGCGCGGCCCCGACGCGTCGGCGATGGCGCCGAGCACGGGGGAGGCGAGCGCGATGATCAGCCCGCCGATCCCGGTGGCGTAGCCCCACAGCTCCTGTCCCTCGGCGCTGTTCGCCGCGACACGCGCGGCGAAGTACGGCGCGAACACGAAGGTGATGATCAGCGTGTGGAAGGGCTGCTGCGCCCAGTCGAAGAACATCCAGCCCCAGATCGCGCGCCTCGGCGCCCGCGTTTCGGCCTGTACCGGCACCCCGCCATCCGCCGTGATCGCCATCTTTCCCCCTGCCCCTCGTCCTGAGATCGATCCGCTATCGCTGCATCGATCGCATGCCGCGTTCCATCAGCTCCCGCATCAGGCGCTGATATTTCACGCCGCGGCGCGCAGCCTCCGCCTTTATGCTCTCCAGCTGGCTCACCGGCATTCGCATGGTGACGCGCGCCGACTTGTCCTCGAACTCGTAGCGAACGGGCTCCGCGGCGCTCCAATCATATTCCGTAAGGTCGGCTTCGGCCACGAATTGCTCCGCAGCGTCATCGGTGGGGAGACTGGGCCATTTCCTTTTCGATCCGCTCGTATCGGTCAATTTCGTCTCCATGCATGTGCCGGGCACTTATCGGCCTCAGATATGTCTCTCCGCGTCGATCCCGATGCGTGTACACGATGAATATTGGGCGTCCGTCTCTTCCCCTCGATGCTGTCCTGAACCGAACTTCGGCTGGGTTCGGATCGGGAATGCGAAAAGTCAGATGCCGCATGGCAAACTCGATATCGGCTTGGCTGACGCCATGCTTGCCGCACTTCGGCCAGTTGCCGTCATCCCACTCGATGCCGGCAATTATCATCTGTTATATGCACCTTTGTACATACAACGGCAAGGCGCGCCTACCCCGCCAGGTCCGACAGCAGCCCCGCCGCCACGGTGAGCCGCGCGACCGATATCTCGCCGCCCTCGGTCAGCGCCTGCAGGCGCTCCCGGGCCTTGGTGACGCGCTCGCCGCCGCTCTCCAGCCAGCGCGCCGCCGCCGCAGCACCCTTCTGCTTGCCGCCGCTCTTCAGCGCCGCTGTGGCGATGCCGCGCCGCGCCACCTCGATCATGTCGGAGGCGCGCGCCAGCGCAAGCCCGTCATAGTAGTCGTTGGTCTGGATCGCGCGCGCCGCGTCCTCGATGCGTCCGATGCGGAAGGCTTCCGTGACGGCGCACCACGCGGCCGCTGCGTCCGGCAGCGTCGCCGCCGCCTGGCGGGCGACCAGCGCGATGTCCGGCACGATCTCGGCGAGGCCGGCGAAGGCCAGCGTGGCGGCGAGCTTCTGCGGCGCGCCGGCGGCGGCAAAGGCCTTCGCGCGCTCCTTCATCCGCTCCTGGGAGAATGCCGGGAGCAGGGACGGCAGCAGCGGCTCGAGAACCTTGCGGGCGGCCGCGATGTCGTCCACCCGCTCGCCGATCGGCTTCGGCGTGGCGTTCTTCAGCTGCCACGCCGTCGCCGCGTGGATCAGCCGCCCGACCTCCTGGTAGAAGCCGAGCTGCGCCATACCCGGCACCTTGTTGTCGAGCGCGTCGATGTCGCGATAGGTCGCCGGCAGGCCAAAGCCGTCGCGCACCGTCGCATAGGCCGCGAGCACGTCGTCGGCGCCGCAGCCGGTCAGGTCCTGCATGCGGCTGACGAAGCTCGGCCCGCCGCGGTTCACCGCATCGTTGCCGAGCTCGGTGGTGATGATCTCGCGCCGCAGCCGGTGGGCGCGGATCGCCTCGCCGAACTTCTTCGCCATCTTGGCCGGGAAGTAGGCGATTAGGTCGCTCTCGAAATGCGGGTCGTCCGGCAGCCTGGTGCGGATCGCGTCGTCGAACAAAGTGAGCTTGGCGTAGGCCAGCAGCACGCCCAGCTCCGGCCGGGTCAGCGGCTGGCCGCGCACCTGCCGGTCGGCCAGCGCATCGCGGCTCGGCAGGTATTCGACCTTGCGGTTGAGCAGGCCGCGCATCTCGAGGCCGGCCATCATCCGCGCCTGGTGCGGCAAATCGGCGAGACCGCGCTGTTCCGCCACCGAGATGGCCAGCGTCTGCTGGTAGTTGTTGGCCAGCACCAGCCCCGCGACCTCCTCGGTCATGTCGGCGAGCAGGCGATTGCGTGCCTCGCGCTTCAGCTTGCCGGCGCGCATCGGCCCCGCCAGCGCGATCTTGATGTTGACCTCGACGTCGGACGAGTTGACCCCGCCCGAATTGTCGATCGCGTCCGAGTTGCAGCGCCCGCCTTTCAGCGCGAACTCGATGCGCCCGAGCTGCGTCATGCCGAGATTGGCGCCCTCGCCGATCACCTTGGCGCCGACCTCGGCGCCGGTGATGCGGATGGCGTCGTTGGCCTTGTCGCCGACGTCGGCGTTGGTCTCGCCGGAGCCGCGCACATAGGTGCCGATGCCGCCGAACCACAGAAGATCGACCGGTGCCTTGAGGATCGCCGTCATCAGTTCGCCGGGCGAAGCGGTGCGGCTGACGCCGAGCGCGGCGGCCGCCTCGGCCGTCAGCTCGATCGATTTCTGCGAGCGCGGCACGATCATGCCGCCTTTCGACAGCTTCGACTTGTCGTAATCCTGCCAGGATGAGCGCGGCAGGCCGAACAGCCGCTGCCGCTCCGCCAGCGACACGGCCGGGTCGGGATCGGGGTCGATGAAGATGTCGCGGTGGTCGAAGGCGGCGATCAGCCGCGTCTGCGGCGACAGGAGCATGCCATTGCCGAACACGTCGCCGGACATGTCGCCGACGCCGACGGCGGTGAACGGTTCGGTCTGGATGTCCCAGGCCTTGCCGTCCCTGGCCATTTCGCGGAAATGGCGCTTGACCGCCTCCCAGGCGCCGCGCGCGGTGATGCCCATCTTCTTGTGGTCGTAGCCGGCGGACCCGCCGGAGGCGAAGGCGTCGTCGAGCCAGAAGTCGTTGGCCTGGCTGATGCCGTTGGCCGTGTCGGAGAAGGTGGCCGTGCCCTTGTCGGCGGCGACGACGAAATACGGGTCGTCGGCGTCGCGGCAGTGCACGCCTTCAGGACGCACGACCTTGTCGCCGACGATGTTGTCGGTCAGCGACAGCAGGCTTGAGACGAAGTTGACGTAGGCCGCTTTGCCCGCCGCGAACACCGCGTCGCGCGTCCCGCCCGGCGGCAGCAGCTTCGGGAAGAAGCCGCCCTTCGCGCCCACCGGCACGATCACGGCGTTCTTGACCTGCTGCGCCTTCACCAGACCCAGCACCTCGGTGCGGTAGTCCTGCGCCCGGTCCGACCAGCGCAGCCCGCCGCGCGCCACCGGGCCGAAGCGCAGGTGCACGCCCTCGACCTCCGGCCCGAAAACGAAGATCTCGCGCCACGGCCGTGGCTCCGGCAGACCGGTCACCGCCCTGGCGTCGAGCTTGATGGCCAGCGACACGCCGGGGCGCGGCGGCGCGAACAGGTTGGTGCGCAGGGTCGACATCACGAGGTTGAGGAAGCGTCTTATGATCGTGTCGTCGTCGAGACTGGGCACCGCCTCCAGCGCCTCGGCGATCTTCGCCTGTGTCTCCGCGCCCTCGTTGCCGCCGCCGTCGAGGTTTAGCCGCAGCGCGAAGAGATGCCACAGGAGCCGCGCGATGTCGGGGTAGCGCACGAGAACGCCGGCTACGAATTCCGGGCTTTGCGGGATGCCCGCCTGCTGCAGGTACCGCCCGTAGGCACGCAGCACGCCGATCTGGCGCGGGTCGAGCCGCGCCGCGCGGCCGAGCGCGTTGTAGCCGTCATTGTCGGAAGCCCCGCGCCATACCGACAGGAACACGGCCTCGAACAGCGCGCCGTCGTCGCTGAGGTCGAAATCCTTGCCGTCGGCGCTTTCGATCTGCATGTCGTGCAGGAAGACGGGGCTCGCCTCGCCGGCGATCTCGAAGGTGCGCTCGCTGACGACCCGGAACCCCATGTTCTCGAGCAGCGGCACCCGCCGCGACAGCGCCACCGGCGCACCGTGGTGGTAGATGAGCAGGCTCGCCGTGTCGGCCTGCTGGCCGTCGTCGCGGACGAAGTCTATGGCGATCGGGTTGTCCGCCGAGATCGACGCCACGCGCTCGGCGTCGCGCAGCGCCGTCGCCGCCGAGAAGCTCGACCGGTACGCATCGGGAAAGCGCGTCGCCGCGGCCGCTGTCTCCGCCGATGCGCCGGCGACCGCCGCCGCCTCGCGCAGCGAATCGTCCCACGTCCGCACGATCGCCCGTATGTCGGCTTCGAGCCGCGCATTGTCCGGCTTCGGTGTCTTGCCGCCCGAACGCCCGATGATGAAGTGCACGCGCGCCAGCGTGCCTTCCGGAAACGCCGGGTAATAGGCCGAGAGTCGCCCTTCGAAGATCGTCTTCAGATAGTCGCCGATCTCGACGCGGACGCGCGAATCGTAGCGGTCGCGCGGCACGAACACGATGACCGAAACGAAGCGGTCGAACTGGTCGACGCGGTAGAGCGCGCGCACGCGCGGGCGCTCGCCGAGCGCCAGGATCGCGCCGGCATGCTTGCGCAGGATCGGCACGCTGATCTGGAAGAGCTCGTCGCGCGGGTAGGATTCCAGCACGTTGATCAGCGCCTTGCCGGAATGATCCGCCGGGTCGAAGCCCGACTTGGCGACGACGCTCTGCACCTTGGCGCGCAGATACGGGATGCTCGTCACCGAGCGCGTGTAGGCAGTCGAGGTGAACAGGCCGACGATGCGCAGTTCGCCGGCGACCTTGCCCTTGGCGTCGAACGTCTTGACGCCGATGTAGTCGAGGTAGATCCGCCGATGCACCACCGACTTGGCGTTCGCCTTGGTCACGATGAGCGGCTCCGGCCCGTGCAGGAAGGCGCGGATCTCGGGCGTCGCGGTCACCGGCTCGTCGCCGCGCCGCAGCACGCGCACGCCCGGATCGGCGAGGATGCCGAGGCCCTTCTCGCCGGACCGCACCAGCGTGCCGTCCTTCTCGCCGCCGCGGTAGTCGTATTCGCGCATGCCGAGGAAGGTGAAATTGTTGTCGCGAAGCCATTCGAGGAACGCCACCGCCTCGTCGACGTCGGCCGCGTCGAGCGCGGTCGAGCCGTAGCGGAATGACGAGATCGCCCGGTCGAGCCGCGCCAGCATCGGCTTCCAGCCGGCGACCGCGAGCTTCACCTGCGACAGTATGTGCTCGAGCCGCTCCGCCAGTCCCGCCGCGGCTCCCGGCGCCAGCTTCGGCACATGCATGTGGATGAGGCTGACGCGGTCCGCCTCGGCCTTTCCGTCGGCGGCGATCGAGGCCACGCCCTTGCGGTCGTGCACGACGGCCAGCACCGGGTGGACGACCAGCGTCGCCTCGCCGCCGGTTTCGTTGACCTCCGCCGAGACGGAATCGAACAGGAACGGCATGTTGTCGTTGATGACGGTCACCGCCGTCACCGCGCGCCCGCCGACCGTCAGCGCCGGGTCGTCGTCGTCGATGGCGATGACGCTGTCGCCGCGCTTGTGGCGCTTCAGCGCCGCATGCGCGAGTTCGGCCGATCTGTGCAGCACCGCCGCGTCATAGGCCGCGAGGTCCTCGCTCGCGCCGCGCGCCAGCATCAGTTCGAGAAGCTCGGAGACACCCGAGGCGCCGCTGCCGGAACCGTTCGCCCCCTTGCGCGTCGGCCGTTCGACCATCCCCGCCTCCCCGTTCTTATGGCCGGCCGACTCGAAGCGGCCGATTTTGCCTGTATGCTAACAGAACATGCGCCCCCGGCCACTGCCGAGGCGCGACTGTGGGAAATTCGCCTGAACGGAGGATGACGCCATGCTCGACCGTACCGGGAAGTCGCGGCTGACCGCGCTGGACATGCCGCAGCCGGAGCTGTCGGACGCGACGAAGGCATACTTCGCCAAATGCGAGGAGAAGCTTGGCCTGGTGCCGAACGTGCTGCGCGCCTACGCCTTCGACGAGAAGAAGCTGCGCTCCTTCACCGACACCTACAACGACCTGATGCTCGGCGAATCCGGCCTGTCCAAGCTCGAGCGCGAGATGATCGCGGTCGTCGTGTCGTCGATCAACCACTGCTACTACTGCCTCGTCGCGCATGGCGCGGCGGTGCGCGAGCTCTCCGGCAACCCGGTTCTGGGCGAGCAGATGGCCATGAACTGGCGCGTCGCCGATCTCACGCCGCGGCTCGCCGCCATGCTGGCCTTCGCCGAGAAGCTCACCGTGCAGCCGGCGAAGATCGTCGAGGCCGACCGTCAGGCGCTCCGCGACGCCGGTTTCAGCGACCGCGACATCTGGGACGTGGCCTCCACCGCCGCCTTCTTCAACATGTCCAACCGCATGGCCGCGGCGATCGACATGGAGCCCAACGCCGAATACCACGCCATGGCGCGGTAAGGGCGGGCGCGACGACGGATCCAGCGATCCCTTCACCCACAAGGGGAGAAGGGAGGACACACGACGGCCAATTCCGCGCCGAGCGGTTGCGCAGGCAGGACCCCCTCTCTTGCGCACTGCCTCGCGCGCAGCTCTCAATCTTCCACATCTGAGCCTGGCAGCGCCGCTGAAGATGAGGCGCGAGACTGCGGCAGGCTCTATCTCTCCCCTTGGTGGGGGAGAAAGCGATTTCAGCATCTTAGCCAAAGCGCAGCGACGCTAAGTGCTAGAAAGCGCAAGAGAGGAGGTGAGGATCGACCGGCTGATCCTCCCCCGTTTACGGGGGTCTGGAGGACGGGCGAGACGAGTGGCTCGCCCCGAAGGACCACGTAGTGGTGGAGGGGGTCCAAGATGCCCCTCACTTGGAATTTCTAGCACTTAGCCTCGCGGACGGCCTGCGGCCTGCTCGGCTAAGATGCTGAAATTCCTTTCTCTCCCGCAAGGGGAGAGATAACCGCTTCCGCAATCTCAGCGCTGAATTTGCAACCTCAGTGCAAAGCGCGACGTGGACAATATAGCGAGCCGCCAATGCAGCGCTCTATCTCTCCCCTTGCGGGAGAGAAAGCGACTTCAAGGCTTTAGCCGAGCAGCCCGCAGGGCGTCGGGAGGTTAAACCTTAGAAATCGCTAGTGAGGGGCAATCTTTTTTCCACACGACGTTCAGCGCACCCACAATCCCCCCGCCTTCGCACGGGAGACGGGTGCGCACCGGGTATTCGGGCGGAGGTCGGTGCCGGATGGGCTGCGCAATCGGTAGCGCGGCTGGGCCTTGAGCCCTGACGTCCGGGCCTTGCGGAACCACACGCTGCCCGGCTCGTCCGGGGCGTGCCGCGGGGCAAAACACCGGACGGGCGGCCGCGAGGCCGCACACAAAACAATTCTACGAGCGACCGACCGGCCGCCCGTCCTCCCACTTCGCGTGGGGCGCTCTTTCTCAATGGCCAGACGCTGCGGCGGGCGTGGAAACCCTTCCGCTCGTCGGCCCGGGGCGCACGCCTGTCCGCAACCAGCCTCGGCGCTCGCGCGGCGCATCGTTTCCCCCGGTTCACCTCGCTAAATCGATTGGCTATGCTGGTGCGGCCGATCCGGGAGGGGTCCATGTTTTCGTTCCGCTTCGCAGCGCCGCTGGTCGGCCTGCTGCTCGCCATCGCGCCGGCAATTGCCGACGAACGTCCGGCGCCGCAGCAGCTTCTGCGCGACTGGTACCATCTCATGAACGAGCTGGTGCGGCACACGGCGACCTATTCGCCGCCGGTCGCCAGCCGCTCCTTCGGATATCTGGGCGTGACCGCGTTCGAGGCGGCGGTCGGCGGATCGGACCGGCTGGTGACGCTCGCCGGCCAGCTTCGCGACATGCCGGCGGTGCCGGCGCGCAAGCCCGGTGCGGCCTATGACGAGACCATCGTCATCGGCGCGGCCATGTCCGACGCGGTCGTCTACTATTTCGGCAACACCGGCCCCACCGGGCAGCGGGCGATCAGGGCGGCGCAGACGAAGTGGCGGGCCAGCGCCGTCGCGGGCGTCGACGCCGAAATCGTCGCCCGCAGCGAGGCCTACGGCAAGCTGGTCGCCGGAACGATCCACCAATGGTCGCTGAGCGATGGCGGCGCCGTCGTCGAGAATATGGGCTTCCCCGACCAGTGGGAGCTGCCGAAGGGCGAGGGCAAGTGGATCCCCACCAACGCCGTCCGCCAGCAGCAGCTGCCGCTCCTGCCCGGCTGGGGCGAGAACCGCACCTTCGCCGCGCCCTCCGGCGCGGCCTGCGAGACCCCCGGCAGCCCGCCCTTCTCCGTCGATCCCGAAACCGCCTTCTATCGCGAGGCGCGCGAGGTCTACGACGCCGGCGTGAACGCCACCGCCGAGCAGCTGGCGATCGCCCGCTTCTGGTCGGACGATCCGATGCTGTCGATGACGCCGCCCGGCCACTGGATTTCCATCGCCCTGCAGGTCGCCGAGCGCGCTGAACTTTCGCTCGACGGCAATGTCGACCTTCTCGCCCGCATGGGCGTCGCCCTCTCCGATGCTTTCGTCGGATGCTGGCACGCGAAGTACCGTTTCAACCTGATCCGCCCGATCACCTACATCCGCCAGGTGATCGACGCGAAATGGGAGCCGGTGCTCAACACGCCGCCGTTCCCCGAATATCCGAGCGGCCACAGCACGGTCTCCGGCGCGATGGACGCCGTCCTGACCGGGTTCTTCGGCGACAATTACGCGTTCGAGGACCGCACCGGCTCGCCCGACGGCCGCAACCCGCGGCACTTTGCGAGCTTCAGCGCGGCCGCGGAAGAAGCCGGCATTTCGCGGCTCTATGGCGGCATCCACTTCCGCTCGGCGATCGTCGACGGCCTCGCCCAGGGCCGCTGCATCGGCCAGTACGCCGTGGCGCTCAGGACGAGGAAAGAGCCATGAGACTCGTCCTCGCCATCCTGCTCGCGGCGGTCGCGGCGCCTGCTCACGCCGACACCTCGCCGGCGGTGCCGCGCTTCGTCGAGGAAACCACCTCCTCCGGCCTGTCGCATGAGTTCGCCGGCGAGTGGGAGTTCATGGTCGGCGGCGGGGCGGCGGCGTTCGACTGCAGCGGCGACGACTATCCCGACCTGTTCCTCGCCGGCGGCGTCAACGAGGCCCGGCTGTTCCGCAACGCCAGTGCGAAGGCCGGCGCCCTGAAGTTCGAGCCGGTCGCAAGCGGCCTCGAGCTCGACAACGTCTCCGGCGCCTATCCGCTCGACGTCGACGGCGACGGCGTCATGGACGTGATCCTCCTGCGGGTTGGCGAGACCGTCGCCATGCGCGGCCTCGGCGGCTGCCGCTTCGAGCGCGCCAACGAGACATGGGGCTTGGCCGGCGGCGATGCCTGGTGGACGTCGCTCGCCGCGACCTGGGAAAAGGGTGCGGCCTGGCCGACCGTGGCGCTGGGCAGCTACATCGACCGCAACGAGGACATCTCGCCCTGGGGCTCGTGCACGGACAACTGGCTGCTGCGCCCGAAGGCCGGGGAGCGCGCATTCGCGCCGCCGCTGCCGCTGAAGCCGAGCTTCTGCCCGCTGTCGATCCTGTTCACCGACTGGAACCGCTCCGGCACCCCGTCGCTGCGCGTCTCCAACGACCGCGAATATTACGAGGGCGGCCAGGAACAGATGTGGCGGCTGGAGCCCGGCCTGCCGCCGGCACTCTACACCGCCTCCGAGGGCTGGAAGACCTTGCGCATCTGGGGAATGGGCATTGCCGGCTACGATATCGATAGCGACGGCTACCCCGAATATTTCCTCACCAGCATGGCCGACAACAAGCTGCAGAAGCTGGCCGAGATTCCGGCCGGCGGCGCGCCGAAGCCCGGCTATGCCGACATCGCCTTCAAGCTCGGCGTCACCGCGCATCGCCCCTACACGGGCGGCGAGATCAAGCCGAGCACCGCGTGGCACACCGAGTTCCAGGACGTGAACAACGACGGCAAGGTCGATATCTTCGTCGCCAAGGGCAATGTCTGGGAAATGCCGGACTTCGCGATGCGCGATCCCAACAACCTGCTGCTCCAGAAGGCCGACGGCACGTTCGAGGAAGCCGGCGATCGTGCTGGTGTCGCCAGCATGAAGACGTCGCGCGGCGGCGCCGTGGTCGATTTCAACCTCGACGGCCTGCTCGACCTCGTCGTCGTAAACCGCAACGATGGCGCTCAGGTCTGGCGCAACGAGGGCGCCGGCATCGGCCGCTGGCTGCAGGTGCGGCTCAATCAGCCTGGCCCAAACCGCGACGCGATCGGCGCGTGGGTCGAGGTTCGCTGCGGCGGCGCGCCCGTCATGCGCCGCGAGATCACAGTCGGCGGCGGCCATGCGGGCGGCCAGCTTGGCTGGATCCATGTCGGCCTGGGCGATGACGAGGCGGCTGAGCTTCGCATCGTGTGGCCGGATGGCGAGGCGGGTGACTGGCAGTCCGTCGCCGGCGACGCCTTCTATGTCGTCGAGCGCGGACATCCTGCGAGGAGGTGGGACCCTGCGAACTGATCTTCCGCTAGCCGGCGTTGCGGGCCGGAGCGGGCGCCGCGATGGTCTCGTCCACCGCCGCGAGCGCGGTCATCGCGCTGCCCTCGCGGATCAGCGGCATTTCGTCTGTTTCGGTCTCGAACGAGATGGCTCCGGAGTGCTGGCCGCCCGCTGTCTGGGCGATCGCGTCGCGGATCGGTCCTTCCAGTATGTCGAATGCGACCGCTCCCGGCCCGACTATCGCCACCGGCGCCGGATCGAACAGCGCGAACAGGCTGCCGAGCCCGTAGCCGATCGCTTCGCCCGCCTTGCGCAGCGCCAGCCGCTCGGGCCCGTCCCCCGCGCGTGCCCGCTGCGCCAGCGCCTCCATCTGCGCCTCGGGGATATCCGCCGGCGGCGGGTCGCTCTCGGCACCGCCCGACGCCGTGCGCATCACCGCGTAGTTCCCGGCATAGGCCTCGATGCAGCCGCGTCGGCCGCAGCGGCAGAGGGCGCCGCCAGGCTGGTGGATCATGTGGCCGAATTCGCCGCCGGAAGAGTGCGTGCCGGTGAACAGCTTTCGCTTCTGCATGAGACCCATGCCGATGCCGTCGGAAAGCAGGACCGCGAAGAAGTCGTCGCGGTAGCGTTCGGGACGCCGCCATTTCAGGGCGACGGCGATCATGTTGCAGTCGTTCTGCACCGTGACCGGCACGCCGAAGCGCGCGCCGAGCAGCGGTCCGAACGGTATGTCGGCATGCGGCGTGATCGGCGACCACAGCATCCGCGTGCCGTCGGCATCGGTGATGCCTTGCACGGCGAGCGCGATGCTTGCGGGAGCCGCGCGGCCGCAAACGTGGCGGATGATGTCGGTCACCGCGCCCACCAGCTCGTCGCTGCCGAGGGTGAGTGTCGGCAGGCGCCGTATCTCTTCCCGGGCGACGACCCCGTCATAGCTCACGACCGTCGCCCACAGCTGGTTCAGGGTCAGCACGACGACCGCGACCGACGCGTAGGTCGGGTTGAGGCCGAGCGCCACCTGCGGCCGCCCGCGCCGCGCCGTTGCCGTCTCTCCCGAGCGCACCTCCACAAGGATCCCCTCGGCGATGAGGTCGGCCGATATGGTGGAGATCGTCGAGTTCGAGAGCTGGGTGTCAGCGGCGATCTCTGTGCGCGAAGGCTGTGTCAGCCGCCGTACGGCGCCGATCACCATCGCACGATTGCGTCGTCTCAGATCGTCGTGACGGACGCCGACCGTCATTCAGGCTTCCTCCGCGCTTCCGCAATGTGTGATCGGGCCACGGCTTCGGTTGCGTCCGACGCCGTGCGATATTGACATGGTCGCGACCGTGCGTCACTATTTTTTCGAGGCTCGAAATAATGAGCTTCGCCGGACGCATGATCGAATGTCACGCGCCGTATAGGCGCAGGGAGGAAATTATGAAGCGTTTTGCAACCGCCATGCTGGCGGGTGTTGCCATGTCGCTTTCGCTGGCGGGCGTCGCCGCTGCGAAGGACAAGGTCATCGGTGTTTCCTGGTCGAACTTCCAGGAAGAGCGTTGGAAGACCGACGAAGCGGCCATGAAGGCTACCATCGAGGCTGCCGGCGACAAGTACATCTCGGCCGACGCGCAGTCGTCTGCCGCCAAGCAGCTCACCGACGTCGAGGCACTGATCGCGCAGGGCGCCAACGCCCTGATCATCCTGTCGCAGGACGCCTCGGCCATTGGGCCGGCGGTGGAAAAGGCCGTCGCCGAAGGCATTCCTGTCGTCGCCTACGATCGCCTGATCGAAAACAAGGACGCCTTCTACCTCACCTTCGACAACAAGGAAGTGGGCCGCATGCAGGCTCGCGAGGTGTTCAAGGCCAAGCCGGAAGGCAACTACGCCTTCATCAAGGGCTCGTCCTCCGATCCCAACGCCGACTTCCTGTTCTCGGGCCAGATGGAAGTGCTCAAGGAAGCCATGGACTCGGGCAAGGTGAAGAACGTCGGCGAGGCCTACACTGACGGCTGGCTCCCGGCCAACGCCCAGAAGAACATGGAGCAGATCCTCACCACCAACAACAACAAGGTGGATGCGGTCGTTGCCTCGAACGACGGCACCGCCGGCGGCGTCGTGGCGGCTCTCCAGGCGCAGGGTCTCGCCGGCTCGGTTCCGGTTTCCGGACAGGACGGTGACCACGCCGCGCTGAACCGCGTTGCGCTCGGCACCCAGACCGTGTCGGTCTGGAAGGACGCGCGCGAGCTCGGCAAGGCGGCCGCGACCATCGCCTCGCAGCTCGCCGACGGCACGGCCATGGACAAGATCCCGAACATGGTCATGTTCAAGACGCCGGGCGGCAACGACATGAACTCGGTGTTCCTGACCCCGATCGCGATCACCAAGGACAATCTGAACGTCGTCATCGACGCCGGATGGGTCGGCAAGGACGTCGTCTGCCAGGGCGTCACGGCCGGGTCCGTCGCCGCCTGCAACTAGCCACACCCTAGTGCTGGAATGAATGACGCCGCGGTTTGACGAAAACCGCGGCGTTTCTCTAGGATGACGCGCCGTCGCAAGCGCCGCAGAGCGCTGACGGTCGGGAGGATCAGATGGCTGACACGGTGACCAGCGGACCCGTGGACCGGGCGCGCGCGTCGGAGGGCAGCGCCGTTTCGCGCTTCTTCAAGGCGACCGAGGTCGATACGCGCATGCTTGGCATGATCGGCGCGCTTCTGGTCATCTGGATCGGCTTCCATATCATGTCGGGCGGTCTGTTTCTCACGCCGCGCAACCTCTGGAACCTCTCCGTGCAGTCGTCCTCGGTCGCCATCATGGCGACCGGCATGGTGCTGGTCATCGTGACCCGCAACATCGACCTCTCGGTTGGCTCCCTGCTCGGCTTTGCCGGAATGATCATGGGCGTAGCGCAGGCCGAGGTCCTGACGCGCGTCTTCGGCATCCCGCTCGGCGACCCCTGGATGTGGGTCATCGCGCTGCTCCTCGGCATCGTCGTCGGTATCGGCATCGGTGCGTTTCAGGGCTTCCTGATCGCCTATCTCACCATCCCCGCCTTCATCGTCACGCTTGGCGGCCTGCTGATCTGGCGCGGTGCGGCCTGGTGGGTCACCAGCGGTCGCACCGTCGCTCCGATGGATCCAACCTTTCGCCTGATGGGCGGCGGGCCCGACGGGTCGATCGGCGCGACATGGAGCTGGATCATCGGGCTGGTCGCCTGCGCCGGCGTCGTGCTGATGCTGGTGATGGGCCGCCGGCAGCGCATGCGCTTCAACTTTCCGCTGCGCCCAATGTGGGCGGAAGCGCTGCTCGGCACCGTCGCCTGCGCCATCGTCCTCGGCGCGGTCTGGGTGGCCAACTCCTACCCGTGGCCGATCGGCATCGTCCGCCGCTATTACCAGGGGCTCGGCCAGGAAGTGCCGGAAGGAGCGTTCATCGCCCACGGGGTCGCGATACCCGTGCTGATCGCCGTCCTTGTCGGCGTGGTCATGACCTTCGTCACCACACGCACCCGTTTCGGCCGCTATGTCTTCGCGCTCGGCGGCAATCCCGAGGCGGCGCTGCTTGCCGGCATCAACGTCAAGTGGGTGACGATGAAGGTCTTCATGCTGATGGGCCTCCTCGTCGCCATCGGCGCCGCCGTCTCGACCGCCCGTCTCAACGCCGCAACCAACGCGCAGGGCACGCTCGACGAACTGCTCGTCATCGCCGCCGCCGTCATCGGCGGCACCTCGCTCGCCGGCGGAGTCGGCACCATCGCCGGGGCCATGCTCGGCGCGGTCCTCATGCAGAGCCTCGCCTCCGGCATGATCCTGCTCGGCGTCGACACCCCGCTGCAGAACATCGTCGTCGGCGCCGTCCTCGTTGTCGCCGTCTGGCTCGACACCATCTACCGCAAGCGCGTCGGCTAGGAGAATTCGCTGTGAACGCTCCCCTTGCTTCCAAGCCGACCGGAACGCCGCTCGTCGAGCTGAAGAACATCTCCATCGCCTTCGGCGGCATTCGCGCCGTCGACGATGCCTCCGTCGACCTGCACCCAGGCGAGGTCGTCGCCCTGCTCGGCCACAATGGTGCGGGCAAGTCGACGCTGATCAAGATCCTGTCCGGCGCCTACAAGCGCGATGCCGGCGAGATCCTGGTCAACGGACGAGAGGCACAGATCTCGAATCCGCGCGACGCCAAGCGCTACGGCATCGAGACGATCTACCAGACGCTGGCTCTTGCCGACAACGTCGACGCCGCCGCCAACCTGTTCCTGGGCCGCGAACTCAAGACCTCCTGGGGAACGCTTGACGACGTCGCGATGGAAGCCGAGGCGCGCAAGGTCATGGGCCGCCTTAACCCGCGCTTCGTCCGCTTCAAGGAGCCGGTGATCAAGCTGTCGGGCGGTCAGCGCCAGTCGGTCGCGATCGCCCGCGCGATCCTGTTCAACGCCCGCATCCTCATCATGGACGAGCCCACTGCCGCGCTCGGGCCGCAGGAAACCGCCCAGGTCGGCGAACTGGTGAAGCAGCTGAAATCGGAAGGCATCGGCATCTTCCTGATCAGCCACGACATCCACGACGTGTTCGACCTCGCCGATCGCGTCTGCGTCATGAAGAACGGCCAGGTCGTCGGCACCGCGCGCACCAGTGACGTGACGCAGGACGAGGTGCTCGGCATGATCATCCTCGGCAAGTGTCCGCCCGGCGCCATACCCGGACCGGGTGCGCTCAAGATAGCCGCCTGACGACCTGCCTTGCCAGTGCCGCACCGCGCCTTTAGGCCAATGGGCGGCAAACTGGGACGGCGCCATGTCTGCGGCCGACATCGAGGAGAACAGTAGCGGACGCGGCTTCTTCGCCGCCCGGTGGCGTGGTGAAATCTCGGCTGAGCGGCTGTTCTATCTCGACATGCTGCTCGTCGGCACGAGCATCAATCTCGCGGCGTCCTTCGTGTCGATAGTCCTGCTTGGATTGAAGTTTCCGCTGTGGGTATCGATCGCCGCCTACGCCGCGCCGCTGCCTTACAACGTGTTCCTGCTGCTCGCGCTGTGGCGCGCCACGGACCGCCGCAGGACAGCCGGCGCGGCGACGTACCGGGTCGCGGCGCTCTGCTGGGCGCTCTTCGCCTCGCTGATCTAGGCCGGCTTGAAGTCGAGCGCCACGCCGTTGATGCAGTAGCGCAAACCCGTCGGCGGCGGGCCGTCGGGGAAGACATGTCCGAGGTGACTGCCGCAATTGGCGCAATGCACCTCAGTGCGCGTCATGCCCCAGCTCCGATCGGTTGTCGTCTCCACCGAACCGGGCACGGGATCGTTGAAGCTCGGCCAGCCCGTGCCGCTCTCGAACTTCAGCTTGGACTCGAACAGGGGCTGCTCGCAGCCGGCGCAGACGAACGTTCCCTGCCGCTTCTCGTGGAGCAGCGCGCAGCTCCCCGGCCGTTCCGTTCCGTGCTCGCGCATGATGTGGAACTGCTCTTGCGTAAGCTTCTCGCGCCACTGCGCATCGCTGAGCTTGAACGGAAAGTCGTGGGCATGAACGTTCACGAAGGCCTCCATGTCTTGGCCCGGAATGTAGGGCGCGGCGCTCGCCTCCGCCAGTTCGGGGCTCAGAAGAACAGGAAGCCGGCGATCACGAAAGTCGGAATGAGCACGGCGCCGGACCACAGCATGTAGCCGAAAAAGCTCGGCATGTTGACGCCCTGCTCGCGTGCGATCGCGTAGACCATGAAATTCGGCGCGTTGCCGATGTAGGTGTTCGCGCCCATGAACACCGCGCCGGTCGAGATCGCCGCCAGTGTCGTGGCGAGCGACGTCATCAGCACCTGCGGATCGCCGCCCGCGAGTTCGAAGAACACGAGATATGTCGGTGCATTGTCGAGAAACGAGGATAGGACCCCCGTCATCCAGAAGTAGGCGAGGTCGTTGGGCTCTCCGCCCGGCCCCGTGACCAGTGCCACCAGCGGCGAAAGCGCTCCGTCGAGCCCGGCCCGCAGGATGGCGATCACCGGCACGATGCAAATGAATATCGCTGCGAACAGCTTCGCGACCTCCTTGATAGGTCCCCATGAAAAACCGTTCGCCGCTCTCAGCGTCCGTGGCGTCAGCCATAGCGACAAGCCGGCGAGCAAGAGGATGATCGCATCGCGGACCAGGTTCTGCAGCTCGACCGCCACGTTGAACACGGTGAAGGCCACGCCGGGCTTCCAGCTCGCCGAAAGGAGAATCGCAGCGATCACGCCGGCAAGCAGCGGCAGGTTGACCAGGCCAGACAGGCCGATCTTCGAATCGGGTGTTGGGTCTGAAATCTTCGGTTGGCCCTCCTCGCGCACATGGAACCAGGTGTCGAGCGCCAGGAAGGCGGCGAGCACGATGATTCCGACGGTCAGCGTCTCCAGCCAGAGGTGCTGCGTCGTCCAGAAGAAGTCGACGCCGCGCAGGAAGCCGACGAACAGCGGCGGATCGCCGAGCGGCGTCAGCGAGCCGCCGATGTTGGCAACGAGGAAGATGAAGAACACGATCACATGCGCGTTGAACGGGCGGTTGTCGTTGGCGCGGATCATCGGCCGGATCATGATCATCGACGCGCCCGTCGTTCCGACCACCGAGGCCAGCAGCGCCCCGATAAGAAGCAGCCCCGCATTCGTGAGCGGCGTGCCATGAATGTTGCCGGAAACCAGAATGCCGCCCGCGATCGTGAAAAGCGCGAACAGCAGGATGATGAACGACATGTATTCGAGCAGCAGGGTGTGCAGCGCTGCCTCGGTCGTCAGGTACGGGCCGAAGGCGATCGCCATCGGCACCAGCACGCACGCCGCCCAGAACGCGGCGAACTTGCCGTAGTGATGCTCCCACAGATGCGGAAAGAACAGCGGGCCGGTGGCGATCGACAGCAGGATGCCGGCGAATGGGAGCCCCCACAGGATCGACATCGTAGCGCCCGGAAGTCCATGCGCCTCGGCCGCAGCGGCCGGCGAAAGCGACAGCAGCACGGCCGCGAGGCCGGCCGGTCCGGATACGGTCCAGTTGCGCATTGTGCCCCTCCATGCCCGCGGCTTCCTAACCGCGGCGGTTCAACATGCCAACCGTCAGTGCTTGCGCGACAGCGTGCGGGTCGCGGCCTCGAGCCCGCGCAGCGTCAGCGGGAACATCCGCTCGGTGAAGATCTCGCGAATCATGCCGATCGAGTGCGTATGCACCCAGTACTTCTCGGGCACCGGGTTCAGCCAAACCGCGTTCGGCCACTGATCGAGCACCCTGCTGAGCCAGGTGGCGCCTGCTTCCGGATTCCAGTGCTCGACCGAGCCGCCCGGATAGGCGATCTCGTACGGACTCATCGATGCATCGCCGACGAAGATCGCCTTGTAGTCGTGCCCGTATTTGTGAAGCACGTCGTAGGTCGGTGTGACCTCGGCATGCCTTCGGCGATTGTCCTTCCACACCCCTTCGTAAAGGCAGTTGTGGAAGTAGAAATACTCGAGCTGTCTGAACTCGGCCCGCGCCGCGGAAAACAGCTCCTCGACCACGCGGATATGGTCGTCCATCGACCCGCCGACGTCAAAGAACATCAACAGCTTGACGGCGTTGCGGCGCTCCGGCCGCGTCTTGACGTCGAGATACCCGTGTTCGGCGGTCGAATGGATCGTGCCCGGAAGATCGAGTTCCTCGTCGGCCCCCTCGCGCACCCAGCGGCGCAAACGCTTCAGCGCGACCTTGATATTGCGCGTCCCGAGCTCGACGGAGTCGTCGAAGTTGCGGAACTCGCGCTTGTCCCACACCTTCACCGCGCGCCGGTGCCGGCTCTCGTGCTGGCCGATGCGCACGCCTTCCGGGTTGTAGCCATACGCCCCGAAGGGAGACGTGCCTGCCGTGCCGATCCATTTCGATCCGCCCTGATGCCGGCCCTTCTGCTCCTCGAGACGCTTCTTCAGCGTCTCCATCAGCTTCTCGAAGCCGCCCATCGCCTCGACGAGCTTCTTCTCCTCGTCGGTCAGGTGCTTTTCGGCGAGCCGCCGCAGCCACTCGTCGGGGATGTTCTCGACGTCGACCGCATTTTGCCCGGCGACTGACTCGACCCCCTTGAACACGTGGGAGAACACCTGGTCGAAGCGGTCGATGTGCCGCTCGTCCTTAACCAGGGTCGCCCGCGCCAGATAGTAGAAGCCCTCGACGTCGTAATCGACCAGGTGCGCGTCCATCCCCTCGAGCAGCGAGAGATACTCGCGCAGCGACACTGGCACGCGCGCAGCCTTCAGTTCCAGGAAGAATGGGATGAACAAATTCAGTTCACCTTGCGGCAGGAGAACGCGTCACCGCTTTCGCCGGACAGCCAGGTCATCGACTTGCGCGTGATGTCGCCGAGCGTGATCATGTATCCGTCTGCGAACATCAGAGTCCACGTTCCGTCTGTGCCTTCCTGGACCTCCTCGATGGGCAGGTCCTCCGACCCGTTGTTGTAGACGTCGTTGGTGAAGACGAAGGTCGCGACCTCGCAATCCCACTCGCCGACGAAGGGATAATCCTGGGCAAGTGCGGGTGCGGCGAACAGCGAGGCGACCGCGGCTAAGATGGCGAGGCGCATGGATACTCCTTGGCAGGCTCAGCGCTTATATTGGATGAATCCCGAGCGTTTGGCGATGCGGTCATAGAGCTTTCGCGCGGTCGCGTTCGTTTCGTGGGTGTTCCAGTAGACGTTGTTGGCGCCGGCGCGATCGGCGTGGCGATACACCTCCTCGATCAGCGCGCGTCCTACCCCCATGCCGCGCGCTTCGGGATCGGCGTAAAGGTCCTGCAGGTAGCAGTTGTTGGCCTCCGCCCAGCAGGTGCGGTGCATGATCGCATGCACCAGACCGACCGGCTTGCGTTCGTGCAACGCCAGCCATCCGCGCGGCTCGAACTCGCCCGCCGCGAATAGCCGCGCCCAGGTGGTGGCGTAGACCGTCTCGGGCAGCCGGGTCTCGTAGAACTCCAGATAGGCGGTCCACAAGCGCCGCCATTGCTCTAAGTCGCTCGTCACCAGCGGCCGGACGATCAGGTTCATCTTCGTTCTCCAATTTTCCGATGCTATCGAGGGCATGGCGCGGTTGCCACGGCCAGGCCTTGCGGTTCGTTGCGCCATGCGCGACTTGACCCTGAGGGCAAATGCAACTAAGGAACCGCGACTTTTCCCGCAGGCCGCCTGACAGTCCGCGCCCAACTGGCGTGTTGTAGACGTGGCCGGGAACGAAGCTGAAGGTTTGAAACGATGTCCCGTACCTGCGAACTGACCGGCAAGGCCGTTCTCACCGGCAACAATGTCAGCCACGCCAACAACAAGACCAAGCGCCGCTTCCTGCCGAATCTCGTCAATGTGACGCTGATGTCGGACGCGCTCGGTCAGAACGTGCGCCTGCGCATTTCGGCCAACGCCCTGCGCTCGGTCGAGCATCGCGGTGGCCTCGACGCCTTCCTGGCCAAGGCCGACGCGGCCGAGCTCTCGCAGCGCGCGCGTCTGCTGAAGAAGCAGATCGGCAAGAAGCTCGCCGAGCAGACCGCCGCCTGAGACTTCCGGAGCGGCCACCATGGCCGCCCGCTGGTTCCATCACCCAGGATAAAAAAATGAGCTCGCTCAAGGCGCTGTGGCCGTTCGTGGCTGCGATGGCTCTCGTCGTCGCCGCATCGAACGTTCTCGTTCAGTATCCTGTGCCGTGGTTCGGCATGGGCGACGTGCTCACCTTCGGCGCCTTCACCTATCCCGTCGCCTTCCTGGTCACCGACCTGACCAACCGTCATTTCGGTGCGGACCGCGCGCGGATCGTCGTGCTCGCCGGCTTTGTCATTGCCGTGCTCGCCTCGGTCTACCTCGCGACGCCGCGGATCGCCATCGCCTCGGGTGCTGCCTTCCTGTGTGCGCAGCTGCTCGACGTCACCGTGTTCGACATGATGCGGCGCCAGGTCTGGTGGCGCGCTCCATTGATCTCGAGCGTTATTGGCTCGCTCCTTGACACGGTCATCTTCTTCTCCCTGGCTTTCGCGGCCCGTTTCGCCTGGCTCGACACCGCCTTCGCAAGGCCAGACGGTTCGCTCGCCGACCCGGTGGCGTGGATGGGCGGCGAGGCACCGCTGTGGGTTTCGCTCGCCTTTGGCGATCTTGCCGTCAAGCTGCTGATCGCGCTCGCCATGCTTGCGCCCTATGGCGCCCTCCTCAATGTCCTGCGGCCAGCGCCTGCGGCCGCTGAGTAGACGCCGCCCTGCGGCTTCGATAATCATTCGCCATGCAATCTTCCGCTGCGACAGGGCGGCCAGGTCTGCGCGTCTGGGCCGCCGCCACACTGCTGTTCCTGGCCTTTGCTTGCGGCGCTTTCGCGCAGGCGGCGCTGCCGCCGCTCACCGGCCGTGTCGTCGACAATGCGGGCATCATCGATAGCGCTGCGGAAGCTGCGCTCACGCAGAAGCTTGCAGCATTCGAGGCGAAATCGTCCGACCAGATCGTCGTGGCGACCATCCCCAGCCTCGACGGCGAGGCGCTCGAACCCTACGCCAACCGCCTGTTTCGCGCCTGGGGGCTCGGCCAGGCTGGCGAGGACAATGGTGTCCTTCTCCTGGTCGCGCTCAACGACCGCAAGATGCGGATCGAGGTCGGCTACGGGCTCGAAGGCACGCTGACGGACCTTCACTCCAAGCTGATCATCGAGAACACGATGGTGCCGGCCTTCCGCGCCGGCGATTTCGCCGGCGGCATTACAGGCGCGGTCGACGACATCATCACGGTTCTCGAGGGCAACGCCGCCGAACTCGAGGCCCGCTACGAGCGCAACCAGCCCGCGCCCTTCGTCGAGAACTTCACCGACATGATCGACTGGCCGTTCATCGTGTTCGGGACGATATTCGTCCTGATCTTCTCGACGACCATCCTCTTGTCGGTCGGGGCGCGCCTGTTCGGCCGCAAGATAGCGCCGGGCAAGTATCGCTGGCTCGGTCTCGATTTCAGCTACAACGGCACGTCTTCCGGCGGCTCTTCGGGCTGGTCCTCGGGCGGCTCGAGCTGGTCTTCAGGTTCGAGCAGCAGCGGCGGGTTCTCCGGCGGCGGCGGTTCGTCGGGCGGCGGCGGCGCATCGGGGAGTTGGTAGATGGCGGATCGCGTTCTCACGCAGCAGGACCACGCGCGCATCACCGCCGCCATTCGCGACGCCGAGGCCGGCACCAGCGGCGAGATCGTCTGCGTGCTCGCACGTTCGAGCGACGACTATTTCTTCCCTGCTGCCTTTTTCCTGGCGATCGCGGCGATGGTCGCAAGCCTGATCGCCGGGCTGGTGGTCGACCGGGCGTGGCACGCGCTGCAGTTCTGGGAGTTCGTCGCCGCCCAGTCGCTGGCGCTTCTGACGGCGATTGCAGTGATATGGCTGTTCCCAGCTTTGCGCATCCACCTCGTGCCGACGCGGCTGCGCTTCATCCGCGCCCATCGCAATGCCGTGAACCAGTTTCTCGCGACGAACATCCACACGACCGCCAACCGCACCGGCGTTCTGCTCTTTCTGTCGCTGGCCGAGCGCTACGCCGAAGTCGTCGCCGACCAGGCGATCAATGCGCGCGTGCCGCAGGACCGCTGGAACGCCATGGTCGCCCACATCGTCTCCCATGCGGCCAAGGGCGAGATCGTCGCCGGTTTCGAGCATGCGATCCGCGAGGCGGGCATCCTTTTGGCCGCGGAATTTCCCCGCGGCACGGCCGATTCCAACGAGCTCGACGACCGACTGGTCGAAATCTAGCGGGGACCGGCGGCGCCCTGTCGCCGCCCCGCGCTTGCATGATGGGCAACCGCCCGGCTATCATCCGGCCAGGATGAGCACGCTGACCATCGACATACGCCGTGCCGACCTGCGCGACGCGGGGGCCATCGCCGACGTTCACCACGAGGCATGGCTTGGGGCATATTCCGGGATCATCCCGCACAAGGCGCTGACCAAGATGGTCGGCCGCCGCGGCATCGAATGGTGGAAGAACGCGATCCGCCGTGCCGCCAACATCATCATCGTCGAGATCGGTGGCGAGGTCGTGGGCTACGCCACCATCGGCCGCAACCGCGCGCGCCAGCTGCAGCAGCAGGGCGAGATCTACGAGCTGTACCTCAAGCCGGAGTACCAGGGCATCGGCCTCGGCAGCCGGCTGTTCTCCGCGGCGCGCAAGCTGCTCGACTCCAACGGGCTGAAGGGCGTGGTGGTCTGGGCGCTCGAGGACAATACCGGCGCGCTGAACTTCTACGAGGGGCTCGGCGGACGCGACATCGCCGAGGGCGTCGAGGTGTTCGACGCCAAGGCGCTGCGCAAGGTCGCCTTCGTCTGGTCTTAGACCTTCTTTACGACGCCAAGACGCTTCCATTGCCCCGCGGCAGGCGGCGCGATAGGCGTTCGCCACCCAGCTTCAGCAAGGACCCGACGCCATGCGCATCGATGCCATCCCGATCGGCAACAATCCGCCGGAAGACGTCAACGTCATCGTCGAGGTCCCGGTCGGCGGCCAGCCGATCAAGTACGAGATGAACAAGGAGGCCGGCGTCCTCGTCGTCGATCGCTTCCTGTACACGCCGATGACCTATCCGGGGAACTACGGCTTCGTCCCGCACACCCTGTCGGGCGACGGCGACCCGATCGACGTTCTCATCTGCAACACGCGCGAGCTCGTGCCGGGCTGCGTCATCAACGTCCGTCCGATCGGCGTGCTGATCATGGAGGACAATGCCGGCCAGGACGAGAAGGTCATCGCGGTACCGGCGCCCAGGCTGACGCAGCGCTACACCAAGGTGTTCGAGTACACCGACCTTCCCGAGATCACGCTCAAGCAGATCGAGCATTTCTTCGAGCACTACAAGGATCTCGAACCCGGCAAATGGGTGAAAATCGGCGGCTGGCACGACGCTGCCTTCGCACGCAAGATGATCGTCGAGGCGATCGAGCGCGCGAAGTCGGCGAAGTAGCCTATTTGTTCAGGACGTCCGCCCAGTCCTCGCCGTGTCGGCGAAACTGCGAGGCGGCGAAAGGACAGAGCGGAATGATGCGCACGCCGCCGGCGCGCGCGTCCTTGACGGCCTCGGCGACCAGCTTCGCGCCGACGCCCTGGCCCCGGAACGCATCCGGCACCTCGGTGTGGTCGATGATGATCAGCTTCGGGCTGACCCGCGAATAGGTCATCTCCGCCACTGCGCCGCCCTCGCCCCTGAATACGTAGCGGCCCTTGGAGCCCCCATCTTCCCGTTCGATGTCGCTCACGCCCTTTGCTCCTCGTTCGCCGGGTTGGCGGCCAGGAATTTCCGGGCCGCGTCGATCTCGGCCGGGCGCACTTCATGACCGCCGTCGTGCCAGGCAGTCTCGACCTTGGCGCCGGCCTGTGCAAGCGACAGCGCCAGGCGCTCGGTCAGGTCCGGCGGGCAGATCGGATCGCGTCGGCCGGCGGTGATCAGGATTCGGAGGTGCTCGAGCCGCCCGGCATAGGTCGGTTCGAACGGAATCAGCGGATGCATCAGCGCTGCCGCGTCGAACAGCCCGGGCTGCGCGAAGATCGTGGACGCGAGGATGTTGGCGCCGTTGGAGTAACCGAGCCCGACCGTTCGGGCCGGACGCTCGGTGTCGCGATGCGCCGCGACGAAGCCGGCCATCTTCCGGGTCGCGCGTTCGAGGTCGGCCATGTCGTAAACGCCTTCGCCCGTGCGCCGGAAGAACCGCGCGGCGCCGTACTCGGAGACGTCGCCGCGCGGCGAGACGATGGTCGCGCCAGGCATCAGCTCCCCGGCGAGCCCGACGAGCTGATGCTCGTCGGCGCCTGTTCCGTGGAAGGCGAAGGCCAGCGTCCCGCCTGCGATTCCCGCGGTCCGGATATGAACATAGGCATCGGTGCTCATCGGAAATTCCTCAGCTCAGCGGCGCAAGATGCGCCTCCAGATAGCCGCGCAGATGCGCATGCTGCCTGGGGAGCTTCAGCGCCTCGCCGAGATGCGCCTTGTCCTCGTCGCGGTCGAAGCCCGGTTCGTTGGTGGCGATCTCGAACAGCACCCCGCCGGGGGTGCGGAAGTAGATCGCCCAGAAATAGTCGCGGTCGATCACCGGAGTCACCTGATAACCTGTGTCGAGCAGCGCCTTGCGTACCTCGAGCTGCGTTGCCCTGTCCTTGACCGCGAACGCCACATGATGGACCGAGCCGGCGCCTTGCCGCGCATGCGTGGCCATCGGCAGCGTCTCGATGTCGACTGTGCTCGCTCCGTTGCCGTCGGGGACGACGAACCGGCGCATGTTGCCGGACCTGTCGGTTTGTTCGTAGCCCATGAACTTCAGGAGTTCTGCCGTCGCACCCGCATCCTGCAGGCGCATGGCGACCGAATGGAAGCCACGGATCGCAAGGCTGTCCGGAACGCCAGCGCCGGTCCAGCCGGGCCGGCTGTCATCCTTCGTCTCGACCAGCGCGAAACCGTCTCCATCGGGTCCCCGGAAGAACAGCCGCTGCTCTCCGAACGCCTCGTGGCGCTCGACGCCGGAGACGCCGCGCTGCGTCAACCGGTCCTGCCACGCTGGAAGCGAGCCGTGGGGGACGGAAAACGCGGTGGTGCCCACTTCGCCGGTGCCCGGCCTGCCGCGCGCGATGTTGGGAAACGGAAAGTAGGTCATCACCGAGCCCGGCGTTCCCGCCTCGTCGCCGTAGTAGAGGTGATAGACGTCAGGAGCGTCGAAGTTCACGGTCTTCTTGACCCGGCGCAGGCCGAGCGTCCCGGTGAAGAAGCGGTTGTTCTCGGCCGCGTCGCGCGCCATCGAGGTGACGTGGTGCAGGCCCTGGATCTGGTTGAGCATGGCTTGGTCCTTTCGGCCGCGGTGTTGCAGCCGCGCGCTGGCTGGAATGTGGATCAAGGCGCTCGTCTCCGAAATGGCCCGACCGCAGCATGGACTGTGCTGCATTAGTGAACGATGGCTTCGGCGCCGTTCACAAACGAAAAGGCCCGCCACGTGGGCGGGCCTTTCCAGTCCATGTTTCGAACTTCTTAGTTCGGGACGACCATGCGCATGGAGTCGCGGTTGGCCTGGTAGCCGGTCTCGTCATAAGCGGCCTGCGCCTCGAGCTGCTCCTTGGTCAGCGACGTGTAGACGTACATGTCGCCGTCCGCGTTCTTCATGAAGGTCAGGTTGTCGAGGCCGACAGCCACTTCCTTCTCGCCGATGCCGAGGAAGCCGCCGACGTCGAGCACCACGGCGTCGACCTTGCCGTCAGCCGTCATGATCACGTCGCCGACTTCGCCGACGTTCTGGTCGTTGGCGCCGTAGACGGTGGTGCCTACGAAGTCTTCGCTCCGGATCTGATCCATGGCGACTTCATCCAGCTCGTCACGATTGATCGCGGCCGTCGCCGTCTGATCGGTAGCCGGCGCCTGTGCGGTCTGGTCCGCCGCGGGGGCTGTCGTGCCGGTGCCCATCCCCATGCCGGTGCCGGTCGTCGCCGGGGCCTGCGCCATGGTGTCATTGGCCGGCGCCGTTCCATTCGGCGCGGTCTCGGTCGTGGCATTGTTAGCTGCGGCGGCCTGCTGAGCCTGGTTCAGCTCTTCGGCGGTCGCCGGCTTGGTCTCGGCGACGTCGGCGTCGGCTGGCTGCATCTCGTAGGCAGCGGTCTCGAACTCCGGCAGGGCCTTGAGCGCATCGGCAGTCGTCTCGATGACGATGAACTCGTCATTGTCGCGTGTCTGCCACTTGGCCAGCGAATACTCGAGCGCGACGTTCTTCTCGCCAATGCCAAGGAACCCGCCAACTCCGACGATCAGCGCCTTGACGCTGCCGTCAGCGGCGAGAACGATGTCGTTGACCTCGCCGATGTTCTCGGCGTCGTCACCGGCGCTGTTGTAGACCGTCTCGCCGATGATGTTCGAAGCGAGATGACCCTCGGCCTTCTTCATCATGGGCGCCGGCGCGGCGCTGTCGGTCGAAGGCGCCATCGTGCCCGGCTGCATCGTGCCGCTGGGCGCGGCCGGTGCCGGCTGAGTGGTTGTCTGCGCATAGGCGCCGGTTGCGATCAGGGTGGCGATGGCAGTTGTTGCCAGGAGCTTGCGTACCATTCTTATTCTCCTCGATGCTGCGGGCAGTGCCCAATGAATGCGGGTTCGAACCCGGTTAACCCCCGAATACCCCACGGCTCCGCGCGGCCGACGTGCGAAGCAGCGGGCCGCTTGTTGCGTGATCCAAACGTCACCCCGCGCGGTAAGTTCCGACATTTATGCACAGCGTTTTGGCGTGATCCGACGGAACGAACTTCGGACTCCGGCGTTCCTGCGTGCTTCCATCCAGGCGGGCCGTCCCAATGCGATTTCTCGCAATCCTCAATCGTGACGGCGGCACCCTTCGTACGACCGACCTCGACCAGTTCGAGGCGCGCGCCCGCGCCGTTCTGGAGGCAGAGGGACATCGGCTCGATGTCGAGGTCGTCGCCGGCAAAGAAATCGTAGATGCTCTGGCTAACGCGTCTCGCAGTCGGGCCGACGTCGTCCTGGCCGGCGGCGGCGACGGTACGGTGTCGGCTGCTGCCGCGGCGATGAACGGCAAGAATAAAGCATTGGCGATCCTCCCGGCGGGCACCATGAATCTGTTCGCTCGAGGGCTCGGCATCCCGCAGAACATCGATGCCGCCGTCGCGGCCTTCGCGACGGGAAAGGTGGATCAGGTCGACCTTGCGACGGCGAACGGCCGGGTCTTCGTCCATCAGTTCTCGATCGGTCTGCATCCGGAACTCGTCGCCCGTCGCGAGAAGTCGGATTACGGCTCGCGTATCGGCAAGATTCGCGCCTCCGCGGCAGCTGCATTCCAGACGCTGCGAAACCCGCCGTCCCTGCGCGCCAAGCTCGAGATGGGCGACACGGAGATCCTCGCCCGGACGTCGAGCCTGGGCGTGTCAAACAATTTGTTCGGCGAAGGGCATCTGCCCTATGCGGACATGCCAAACAGCGGCGAGCTCGGCATCTACATCGCGCGCATGCGGCGGCGCACCGAGTTCATGCGCTTCTTCATGCACATGGCGCGTGGCAGCTGGCAGGCGAACCCGCAGGTCGAAATTCACAGGGCGGGAAAGGTGGTACTCACCATCGAATCCGCGCACCGCAGGCTGCGGTGCGCGATCGATGGCGAACTGGCGAAGGTCGAGAAGCACACGGTGCTGGAGAGCTTGCCGGCCGCCCTGCGGGTGCTGATCCCGCGCGATGTTGCCTAATTGCTCGGCTGCGTTGTGCCCGGTGCCGGCTGCACCGTGGCCGGGTCGCCGATCTGCTGCTGCGCCGGCGGCTCGATCCCCTGGCCGAATATCTCGGCACCCCACCAGGCCAGCGCGGCCAGGATGAGCGCGACGACGAGCACCATCAGGACCGGCATGCCAAGCATGCCCTGTCGCGCCCGCACCGGCGGGACGTTCTGCGGCGCCGGACGCTCCGGGTTCGTTTCGTAGTTCGTTGCCATAAGGTATCTCCTGTCGAAGCCTGGCTTCGGTCTCTGGAGATGGCTAACGCCGCCGACGCCGGTCCGTTCCGGCTCAGGGCTTGTCCGGCGGACGAACCGTCGTGCGGGTGTTCTCACGGTAAATCGCGAACGCAAACGCCGCGAGCGCCGGAAGCAGGATGCCGGTGAGCCCGCCACGCCTGCCGAGCAGCGACGGCAGAGCGGCGATGACCGCGCCGCTCATCGCCACCTTCATGTCGCTGCTGCGCCGCTCGCGCGCTCGCCGCGCACGGGCCCGCGCGACCGACCGGTGGTACACCAGCAGGATGACGGCTATGGCGAGAAACACCGCGCCGAAGCCGAGCGCGGTCGGCAGCGCCCCATAGTTCAGGTACTCGGCGAAGAACACGTAGGCCGCGATCAGCAGGAACACGAACCCGATGATCGCCGCGGTTGCGGCCAGCAGATAGTCGATCGCGCTGCGGCGCGCTCTTTGAGCTGCGTCGGCAGCTTCGCCGGTGATCAGCGAGATCAGGAACGACAAGTCCATACTGTAGCGCGATGCCCCCGGTTTCGGCCACGCGGCGGCCTTTGCGCGCCTTAGCGGCGCGCGAGCAGAGCGAACAGGAATCCGGCGCCGGCGGCGATCGCCAGAGCCGTCATCGGCTTCTCGCGTACGGTCTCCTCGAGGCGCGTTTCGAAATCGCCGGCATTGCCGCGCAGCTCGGCTATTTTTGCCTCGCCCTTCTCGCGCAATGTTTCGACGCCTTCGGTCGCGGCGCGGCGCGCGGTGTTAACCGACTTCTCGCCGAGAGCGGCGATCTGCTTTGTCAGCGAGGCGATTTCCGATCGCAACTCGGCGACGTCGGCCTCGAGACTCTGGCTGCCTGGGGTTGTGCCACCCAAGCCAGCCGCGCCCATACCGGGACCGGTCTTGCCGGTTGCAGACGCGCCAGTGGTCGTTGCCATGGAGAACTCCCTCGAATGATGCTTGACCCGCGACAACGCGCCCGTGCGGGAGCGGTTCCACCGCAATGTGCGGAACCAGCACAATGAAAAGACGTTTCCACTGCCGAGTCCAGCCGGAAAATCCCGATGAAGAAGACGTCGCGGGCGCGCCCTCCCGTCGTGCGCTTGCCGCCGAAATCCAATGTCGAGCTGGCGCTTGGACGCAGCTCCCAGGTCGCCGTCATTGGCTTGGGGATTGTCGGCTTCGTCTTTGCGCTGGAGGCAGGCGGGTTCCTGCTTGCGCCCGTCGCGCTCGCTGTCGTCGTTGGACTGATGCTGGGGCCGATAGCCTCGCGTCTCGAGCGCCGCGGCCTGCGGCCGGGTCTGTCCGCGCTCGTTGTCACCTTCCTCTTCCTGTTGCTGATGTTGGGCTTCATCGCCGCGCTCGCCGCGCCGCTCGCCATGTGGGCCGACCGGCTGCCGCAATTGTGGGCCGATCTCCAGTCGCGGTTGTCGGATCTCAAGCAGCCGCTGGAAATGATCAAGGGCTTGCGCGATCAGCTCAAGGAAGCCTTCGGCGGCCAGGGCCTTGAGGTGCAGGTCGAGGACGGCTTGCCGATGACCGACGTGGCAGTGATCGCGCCTGCCATCGGGGCTCAGATCCTGCTCTTCCTCGCGAGCCTTTATTTCTATGTGGCGACCAGGGACCAGACCAGACTGGCAATCCTGCGCCTGTGCATCGGCCGCAGGCTGCGCTGGCGGGTGGCGCACATCTTCCGCGACGTCGAGTGGCTCGTCTCGCGATATCTGCTGTCGATCACCGCGATCAATATCGGCCTTGGCATCGCCACCGGTCTGGCGTTGTGGCTGATCGGCGTGCCCCAGCCGTTCCTGTGGGGCGCACTTAGCGGCGTGCTCAACTTCGTGCCGTTCGTCGGTCCGACCGTGCTGATGGCGACGCTGCTCGGTGTCGGGCTCGCGAGCTACGATTCGCTCTCGGCGGCCTTCATGCCCGTGCTCGTGGCGCTTGCCTTGCACGCGGTCGAGTCGCAGTTCGTCACGCCGTTGGTGATCGGCAGGACGATGACGCTGAACCCTTTCATCGTCATCCTGGCGCTCGCCTTCTGGATCTGGGTGTGGGGCCCCGTCGGCGGCTTCATTGCCATCCCGGCGCTGCTGATCGTCTTTGCGATCTTCCGCAACATCTTCCCGTCTGCCGACCGGGACGCGGTCGATTAGAGCGTTTCAGATGAACGGGCGCTGGACCTTCGTGCCGCCTGTCCAATGCGCCAGCGCTTCGAGAGCTTTGCGATCGACGACCGAGCAGCCGCGATCGCCCCATGAGATCAGCCGCCGCGCCACGAGGTTGCGGATCGTGCGGTTTGTGTGGACGAGCGACAGGCCGAGCGTGTCGGCCACGTGCTGCTGCGTAATCGGCATGCGCATGTCGGCGACGTCGGCGAGGCCGGTCCCGCGCGCCCGGTCGGCAAGGAACGCGATCAGATAGGCGACCCGCTCCGCCGCCGAGCGCCGGCCGATGCTGAGCAGGTTCTCGTCGAGCATGCATTCCTCGCGGGAGGCGATCCAGGTCACGTCGTAGGCGAGCGACGGATGCTTCTGGTAAAGCGTGTAGAGCTTGTCGCGGTCGAAGACGCACAGCACCATCGGCGACAACGCTTCGACGGAGTGCTGCATCTCACCCATCAGCGTGCCCTGGAGGCCGACGAGATCGCCCGGCATGACGTAGTTGACGATCTGGCGGCGCCCATCGGCGAGCAGCTTGTAGCGGAAGCCCCATCCGGTCAGCACCGTGTAGAGGTGCTGGCTCGATTCGCCTTCCACCAGAACGGATTCGCCGCGGTTGACCCTTCGCTCGCCGCGCTTGAACCGGTGCACGAACTCGAGTTCGACGGGGTCGAAGTCGCGGAAAGCGGGCTGCGCGCGCAGCGGGCAAAACGCGCAGGGAACCTGGATGCTCGCGGAAGCCCTGCTGCTCATCGATAAACGCTGCCCGGTGCGTCAAATGCGAACGACATCAACGCGTTCTGCTGCGAAATGGCAAGGTTTACCCGCGCAAAGGATCGCTCATTGGACGACCAGCCGCTCTCCGGGCTTCGCATTTTGCTCGCCGAGGACGAGGCCCTCATCGCCCTCGACGTCGACGAGACTTGCCGTGGCCACGGCGCAGCCGACGTGCGCGTTCTCCGCAACGGCAAGTCTGCGGTCGCCGCGGATCTCGACAATTGCGATCTGGCAATCATCGACGTGATGGTCGGCGGCCACGAGACCGTTGAGCTCGCACTGGCCCTACAGCGTCGCCGCATTCCGTTCATCTTCGCCACCGCCCATCCGCTCGGCGCCGAAATCAGCGCCGGCTTTCCGGAAGTGCCCGTCGTCCGGAAGCCGTACTTCGGCGATTCGCTGGTCGACGGGCTGCGCAACGCCATTGCGCAGCATCGTCGCTAGGCGACGGCGACCGAGCCGAGCACCTGCGCGGCTATGGCATCCGGCCCGTAGTCGCTTTCGCCCTGCACGCCGAGCAGCTCCTGCAGGCGCGAGCGGGCGCGGCTGACGCGACTCTTGATGGTGCCGACCGCAACGCCGCAGATTTCTGCCGCTTCCTCGTAGGAGAAGCCGGACGCGCCGATCAGGATGATCGCTTCGCGCTGGTCCTCGGGCAGCTTCTCGAGCGCCTTGCGGAAATCCTTGAGGTCGATCGCGCCCTGCTGGCCGGGATGGATGGCGACGCCGGCGGTGATGAGCCCGTCGCTGTCCTGCACCTCGCGGCCGCGCTTGCGCATCTGCGAGTAGAATTCGTTGCGCAGGATCGTGAACAGCCAGGCTTTGAGGTTGGTGCCCATCTGGAAGCTGGCCTGCTTGTCCCAAGCCTTGACCAGCGTCTCCTGCACCAGATCATCGGCGCGGTCGTTCTTCTGGCTGAGCGAGATCGCGAACGCGCGAAGGCTCGGAATGGCTTTGATCAGGTCGTCGCGGAAAGAGGCGTCCGGAGCGGTCATGGTCACTCCTTCGCCTTTGCGCCCTCGGTCGAGTCGAGCTGCTTGAGCAGGTCGAGGAATCGATCCGGCACGCTGTCGGTAACCAGCTCGTCGTAGTACTGCTTCAGCTTGCGGCCGATCTCGGAATTCGTGCCGAGGCCGTCTGCCTTGCCGGCCCCGACGGGACCGTCGCCTGGTTTCTGCTTCATGCCGGTCATTTCTATGGTTGCCTCTGTTGCCCCGGACCCGGTACGCGTACCAATGTTCATCAGGTCCCCTTGCAAGCTGGCATGCGCTGTTAGACGCCAACATGCCGCCTATCCGGGCCAAAACGCGGCTTCTCAAAAAAGGTTCCTTACCCCGGAACTTTTTTTGGCATCGCCCGTTATCCCGCTAATGACGGACAATCAGGGGCCTCGTCCGCCAGGCTTCACGGAGATCATCAATGAGTTTGTCATCGTCCATTGCGCCGCACCTTCCGTATTTGCGGCGCTTCTCTCGCGCGGTGTCCGGTTCGCAGACGAGCGGCGACGCTCTGGTAGCCGCGCTGCTCGAGGCAATCATTGCCGATACGAGCATTTTCCCGCGCGCGTCGAACGACCGCATCGCGCTCTACCAGCTCTTCGCCCAGCTCTTCACGGCGATCGACATCCGGGTTCCGGACAACACCAATTCCGCTCCGTGGGAGCGTAGCGCCCAGGCTAACCTCTCCGCCCTCGCCCCGCGTCCCCGACAGGCCTTCCTCCTCGTCGCCGTCGAAGGCTTCAGCGAGACCGAGGCCGCCGAGATCCTGAAGGTCAACCAGAGCGAGTTCGCCGAGCTGATCGGCGAGGCAAGCCGCGAGATTTCCCGCCAGGTTGCGACCGATATCCTCGTCATCGAGGACGAGCCGCTGATCGCCATGGACATCGAGGAGATGGTCGAGAGCCTGGGACACCGCGTCGTCGGCACTGCCCGCACCCACGCCGAGGCTACGAAAATGTTCGCCGCCAAGCGCCCCAAGATGGTGCTTGCCGACATTCAGCTCGCAGATGGCTCCTCCGGTATCGACGCCGTCAACGAGATCCTGGGAATGGCCCCTGTCCCCGTGATCTTCATCACGGCGTTCCCGGAGCGCCTGCTCACCGGCGAGCGTCCCGAACCGACCTTCCTCGTCACCAAGCCGTTCAACCCGGATATGGTGAAGGCCCTGATCAGCCAGGCGCTGTTCTTCGACAGGCAGGCCAAGGCCGCTGCGGCCTGAAGCAAGTGATGCCGATCGAAAGGGGTCCGGAACGTTTCCGGACCCCTTTCCTTTGGTCGCGCCCGCCGCAGGCGGGGTGTCGGAGGGGTATGCAGCAGGCGCGTTGCCGACGTAACGGGATGTGCGGCCGCTGGTTCCCGCGTTCGAGCGGTTCCCGCGCACCACTCGGCGGCCTCTAGGGCATTTCCCGGGCTAGCCTGCGCCGTCCGTTTCGTTCAGACCATGCCGAGCGCGGCCTTGTAGAGGTCGAGGATGGCCTCTTCCTCTTGGCGCTCGTTCTGGTCCTTCTTGCGCAGCCGGACGATCGAGCGCAGCGCCTTGGTGTCGAAGCCGGTGCCCTTGGCCTCGGCATAGACGTCCTTGATGTCGTCGGAAATCGTCTTCTTTTCCTCCTCGAGCCGCTCGATGCGCTCGATGATGGAGCGCAGCTGGCTCGCGGCAACGGTCTGGGCGCTGTCGGTTACGTCGTCGGCCACGTCGGTTCTCCGGGTCTCGTGCTGGCCGACTCGTGTCGGCGGTTGGCCGGTTCGATGCCGCAGCCATCCGGGCCGGTCAAGCGGCAGTGCGCCGCGTCCCCGTTGTCCTCAATGATCCTTCGGCCGTGCGTCCGCGAATGCCGCCTTCTGCGCGTCGCTTGCCTCGCGCTGGTGCATCGCCTGCCATTCCGCATACGGCATGCCGTAGACGATCTGCCGCGACGTCTCCTTGTCCATCGCCACGCCGGACGCGTTGGCGGCGTCGCGATACCAGTTGGAAAGGCAGTTGCGGCAGAAGCCCGCGAGATTCATCAGATCGATGTTCTGAACGTCGCTGCGCTCGCGAAGGTGCTGCACGAGGCGGCGAAAGGCGGCTGCCTCGAAGTCGCGTTGCTGTTCCGGCGGCAGCTCTGTCATGCGATGCTCCTCGGCTCAGATCGGCCCGGTGCGCGACCCGAATAGCCGCACCTCGTGGATATCGGGACGGCGGTTCACCGCGTCAAGAATCGGGGCCAGTCGCCGCGCCCAGGCGATTGCCTCGGTTGAGGAGCCGATAAGATCTTGTCGAAGCTCGATGAGCGCATGGGCGAAGCCGTTGACGCTGCAATGCTTGTACATGGTGTCGCCCTTCAGCGCGCCGTCGTAGGGCTCGTTGTCGCCGGCGACGATCCCTGGCTCGGCCGCGAGCATCTCGATCAGCGGCACAGCGGCCCTGCCGTCATTGTCCCACAATATTCCGACATGCCACGGCCGCGTCCGCCCCTGCATCTTCGGTGTGAAGGAATGCACGGAGAAGACGAACGGCGCGCCGCCGCTGGCCTCGTGCACCGAGGCGATCATGGCGCCCACGGCGTCGTGATAGGGTCGGTAATAGTTCTCCAGGCGCCGCTCGCGTTCGTCCTCCGGCATCGGGTAGTTTGCCGGGATGATGGTTCCGTCATAGACTTGGCGGATCAGCGTCGGATCGTCGTCGCCGCGGTTCGGGTCGATGAGCAACCGGGAGAACGTCGCGAAGACGGCCGGTGCGCGGGTGAGACGTGCGAGCTCCCGGATGACGTGCTCGACGCCGATGTCATAGGCGATGTGCCGCTCGAATTCGGATGCCGGCAGGCCGAGGTCGCCATACTCCTCCGGCAGCGCGTTGCGCGCGTGGTCTGCGACCAGGACGAGCCCGAGGCTGCGGTCGCCGTCGATGACTTCGTATGGCGGAAACAGCGCTGCGCGGGTCATGGAGAGATTCTGCGTTGCGGTCCTCGGTACCTTTCACAGCACCGCCTGCGCGGCAATGCCGTTGTTTGGACAATCTTGCCGAGCAAGTCGCTTCCGGGCCGCAGTCGCGGCGGGACCGGGCATATGTCGAACCGATTGAAACTTATTTCCGGCTTCGCCGAGTGGCCTGCGGCGCATCGCGTTGACAGCCGCGCGCAGTTTTCCGAAAAGGACCGGGAGAAATGCTGATTTTCGCGATCAGAGGTTCGTCGATGGCTGGTGCGAAGGGAGTGCTGCGCCGGCTCGCTGCTGCCGTGCTCGTCGTTTTCGGCGGCGGTGTGGCCACGGCTGTCGCGACGGCTCCGGCGCATGCCGACTTCCGCGTCTGCAACGCGACGCAGAACCTGGTCGGGGTCTCGATCGGCTATCGTGCGGCGTCCGGATGGGTCACCGAGGGCTGGTGGCATGTCGACGGATCGACATGCAAGACGCTCATCGAAGGGGCGCTGTCGTCGCGCTATTACTATCTATACGCCGAGGACGCCGAGCGCGGCGGCCGTTGGGAAGGCAACATCAACATGTGCGTGGCCGAGCGCGAGTTCAAGATTGCCGGGGTCGCCGACTGCTTCGCGCGCGGGTTTCAGCGCGTCGGTTTCCAGGAATACGATACGGGCGAGCAGTCGAGCTGGATGGTTCAGCTGACCGACGGTCCCGGCGAAGGCGGCACTGCCGCCGTCACGACCAGACCATAGCCATAGGCCAGGACAGGATGAGGCGCACCCGCAAGGTCAAGATACTCGCGACGCTGGGGCCTGCCTCGTCCGAAGAGAAGATGATCCGCGCTTTGTTCGAGGCCGGGGCAGATCTTTTCCGCATCAACATGAGCCATACCGAGCACGAGGCGATGCGCACCCTGGTGCGCCGGATCCGCAGCGTCGAGAACGAACTCGGTCGGCCGATCGGCATTCTTGCCGACCTTCAGGGCCCGAAGCTTCGCGTCGGCAAGTTCAGGAACGGCTCCGAAGCCCTCTCCGTCGGCCAGGAGTTCGTGCTGGATGACGATCCGGCACCCGGCGATGCGACGCGGGTGCACCTGCCGCATCCGGAAATACTGCGCGCGGTCGCTGTTGGCGATCGCCTGTTGATCGACGACGGCCGGTTGCAACTGCGCTGCGTATCCACCGATGGCAAGTCGATGCGCTGCGTCGTCGTATCCGGAAGCAAGATCTCGGATCGAAAGGGCGTCGGCCTTCCGGACACCGACCTTCCTGTAGGCGCTTTGACCGAGAAGGACCGTCGCGATCTGGAGGCGGTCCTCGAGGCCGGCGTCGACTGGCTGGCGCTCTCGTTCATCCAGCGTCCCGAGGACATTGCCGAAGCCCGCAAACTGGCCCGCGGCCGGGCCGCCATCCTCTCGAAGATCGAAAAGCCGCAAGCGGTTGCGCGCCTTGCCGAGATCATCGAGCTTTCGGATGCGTTGATGGTGGCGCGCGGCGATCTCGGCGTCGAGATGCCGCTCGAGGCGGTCCCGGGCATCCAGAAGCAGATCACGCGGGCCTGCCGGCGCGCCGGTAAGCCGGTCGTCGTCGCCACGCAGATGCTCGAATCGATGGTCTCGGCGCCGGTTCCGACACGCGCCGAGGTGTCGGACGTCTCCATCGCGGTGTTCGAAGGGGCGGACGCCATCATGCTTTCGGCCGAGTCCGCTGCCGGGGAGTATCCGGTCGAGGCGGTGGCGATGATGAACTCGATCGCCGTCCAGGTCGAGCGCGACCCGCTTTACTACGGTATCATCAACGCGCAGCGCTCGGAACCGGAGGCCACGGGCCCCGACGCCATCTCCCTCGCGGCCCGCCAGATCGCCGAGACGCTGAAGGCCTCTGCGATCGTGACCTACACCGCTTCCGGGACGACGGGTCTGCGGGCGGCGCGCGAACGGCCGGCCGTACCCATCGTCGCCCTGTCTCCGGTGCTCTCGACCGCGCGGCGGCTCGCCATACTGTGGGGCACGCACTGCGTCGTCAGCCCGGACGCCGCCGACCTGGACGACATGGTGGAGCGCGCTTGCCGAATCGCCGCCGATGAAAGCTTTGGGCAGCCCGGTGACCGCATCATCATCACCGCAGGCGTGCCGCTGCGCACGCCGGGCGCCACCAATATGCTGCGCATTGCCTATGTCGGTGCCTCGCCCTCGCGCGGGTGAGGTGCGGGACTGCTGATGGCACAGCGCAAGGCACACGAGGTCGACAGCTGGCTCGTCCGCCCCGACCCCGCGACGCGCATCGTCTTGATATACGGGCCAGATCGCGGACTTGTCTCCGAGCGCGCCCGGAAGTTTGCGGCCGTACAAGGCGTTCCGCTCGATGATCCGTTCAGCGTCGTGCGCCTCGATGCTGCGTCGCTCGCAGGCGATCCGGGCAGGCTAGTCGACGAGGCGCGAACCGTTGCGATGTTCGCCGCCCGGCGGTTGATCTGGGTAACGGACATCGCGAACGAGAAGCCTCTTGCCGAAGCGTTGAAATCGCTGGCCGACGACCCGCCGCAGGATGCCGCCATCCTGGTCGAGGCGGGCGACCTCAAGAAGGGCTCCGCTCTGCGCGCGACGGTCGAAGCTGCGGCAGTGGGCATGGCGCTGCCCTGCTACGCCGATGATGCGCGGTCGGTCGACCGGCTGATCGACGATGAGCTGAGCAAGGCCGGGCTGGCCATAGGCCTTGAGGCACGCGCGGCATTGAAGTCCGTCCTCGGCGGCGATCGGCTGGCAAGTCGCGCGGAACTCGAAAAGCTGGTGCTCTACTGTATGGGCAGGCAGAAGGTGGAGCTCGGCGACGTCTATGCCGCCACTGGGGACGCATCCGGCGTGTCTGCCGACGACGTCGTCGATGCCGCGCTCGGCGGACGCGTTGGCGAGTTCGACGCAGTCTTCGCGCAGCTGGTGGGCGCGGGCGCCGCACCCTTCGCGCTGTTGGGTTCGGCACAGCGCCAGGTACAGTCGCTGCTGACCATGCGCGATGCCATGGAGCGCGAAGGCAAATCGGCGACCGCCGCGGTCGCCTCGGCGCGGCCACCGGTGTTTTTCGCCCGTAAGGCGCTGGTGGAGCGCGCTCTTGCGGCGCTCGACGCGGCCGGGTTTGCGCGCATTCTCGACCGCCTTCAGGCTGCCGTCCTGGAAACGCGCCGCCGTCCGGACCTGGCGCGAGCGATCACGCGGCAGGTGCTGCTCGGCATCGGTGTCGAGATGAGTCGTCGCAGCCGCGGTTAGCTTCCAGGGTTGAGCTTTCGGCAGAGCGAGTCGAGCTGCTCGAGAGTGGAGTAGGCGATCTTGACCTCGCCGCCCCGATTTCGGTGTGAAATCAAGACCTTAAGGCCGGTGGCGTCGCTCAGAAGCTTCTCCAGGGCGAGGGTGTCTGCGTCCTTCTGGACGCGCTGCGCCGGCGCCTCCCTGGTACTCCCCGGCTCCGGAGACTGGGCCAGCGCCTCGGCCTGTCGCACCGACAGACCTTCCTCGATGATCCGGCGTGCAAGCGCGGCCGGGTCGTCGCTTGTGACCAGCGTCCGTGCATGACCGGCCGAAAGCGATCCGTCGACGAGCATGTCGCGGATCACCTCAGGCAGTTTGAGCAGGCGCAGCGTGTTGGCTACATGGCTTCGGCTCTTGCCGATCACCTGTGCCAGATCGGCCTGGGTATAATTGTGCTGGTCGACGAGCTGCTGATAGCCCATCGCCTCTTCCACGGGGTTGAGGTCGGCGCGCTGGACATTTTCGACGATGGCGAGCTCGAGCGCGACGCGATCGTCGACATCGCGAACGATGACGGGAAGGTCGGTGAGTCCTGCACGCTGCGCCGCGCGCCAGCGCCGCTCGCCGGCGATGATTTCATACTGATCGCGGCTGGTCGGCCGAACGACGACGGGCTGGACGATGCCATGCTCGCGAATGGACTGCGCGAGGTCGGCGAGGTCGGCATCCGCGAAGCTGCGGCGCGGGTTGCGCGGATTTGCCGTCACAAAGGCGATCGGAACGGTCCGGTCGGGCGAGGCCTGCTTCACCGGTTCGTCGATTGGACGATCCATCTCGCCGATAAGGGCGGCCAAACCCCGCCCCAATCGCTTTCTGCTGGGATCTTCGTTCATCGCGCCCACTCTTCGTTACGCCGCCGGATCAAGCTGCCTTGAGCTGCCGCTCGCGCCGGATCACTTCCGAAGCCAGCTGCAGATAGGCCTGACTGCCCGCGCATTTCAGGTCATAGAGAAGTGCCGGTTTACCGTACGACGGGGCTTCGGAAACGCGGACATTACGGGGGATGATCGTCTGGTAGACCTTGTCCCCCATATGCGCACGAACGTCTTCCACCACCTGGTTCGCCAGATTGTTCCGGCCGTCGTACATGGTCATGACGATCCCCTGGATCGTCAGCCGCGGATTGATCGAGCCTCTGACGCGGTCGACTGTAGTGAGCAGCTGTGACAGGCCCTCGAGAGCGAAGAACTCGCACTGCAGCGGGACCAGCACGGAATCGGCCGCAGCCATGGCGTTCAGCGTCAACAGGTTGAGCGAAGGCGGGCAATCGATCAGCACGTATCCGAATCGGTCGCCCCCGCCGGCGTCCCGAAGCGCGTTGCGAAGCTTCAGCACACGGTCCGGCTGAGCCGATATCTCCATCTCGACGCCGAGGAGATCCATTGTCGATGGGATGATGGCGAGGCCGGGAACGGCGGTGGGGATGGACGCGGTGGCGATATCGGCTTCACCCACCATGAGGTCATAGGATGAAACGTCGCGCTCATTGCGGTCGATGCCCAGCCCGGTACTTGCATTGCCCTGCGGATCGAGGTCGATGATCAGGACCTGTTCGCCAATGGCCGCGAGTGCGGTGGCGAGATTGATCGCTGTCGTGGTCTTGCCGACGCCGCCCTTTTGGTTGGCGATTGTGATGATGCGAGCTGTCATGCCTGTGCCTGCGGCTTGCGCGCGAGATGCCTGATTTCGAGCACCACGCTCTCTGCATCTGCGGTTCCGGGATGTTTTACCAGATCGAGAGTCCACGCGTCTCGCGCATCTTTAACCTCCCGTTCATAATCCCGCCCTTTATGAAAGAGGCCAACTGCGCCCGAACACAGCCACGGCTCTGAGAGTTCGAGAAGCATTGGAAGCGGCGCAAGAGCTCGCGCAGTGACGACGTCGAACTGCGCAGCTCGGGCTTTCGACTGCTCTACCCGGGCAACCTCGACGACCCCCTTAGCATGTGCGACTCCCAGAGCGGTTCGCAAGAACGCCGCCTTCTTGGCGTTGCTTTCGATCAGGGTCATCTGGGTTCCGGGGCGGTCCTTCAGAAGAATCGCAAGAACCACACCGGGAAATCCGCCCCCGGAGCCCAGATCGACAAACCGCCGAGCATCGGCGGGGACCAGCTTCAAGATGCCGGCGCTATCCAGAATGTGTCGATTCCAAAGGTCTGCCGCCGTTGACGAAGCAATCAGATTGATCTTGGCAGACCAGCGCAGGAACTCGCGCTCGAACGCTTCGAGCGAATCGAGCGTTTCACGTGAAACATGTCCGTCGACGGCCGCCTCAAGCTCTGCGTGCCTGGCGTTCAAGCCGCTTCTCGCGGACTGGACCGAACTGATGCAATGATCAGCGCCAGGGCAGCAGGCGTCATGCCATCGATACGCTGCGCGTCGGCGATCGTTCTTGGCCGCCGCAGCGCCAGCTTCTGCCGCAGCTCGTTTGATAGCCCCGCGATCGCTGCATAGTCGAGCTCATCGCCAATGGCGGTGGCCTCCTCGCGGCGGATCTCGGCAATCTCTCTGTCCTGCCGCTCGAGGTAGACCGCATAGCGCGCCTCTGTCTCCAGCGCTTCCGCGACAAGCGGCGTCAGCGCCGATAGCTCGGGCCAGATCTGCGAGAGGCGTGCAACCGATAGGTCGGGTCGCGCCAGCAAATCGAACGCCGAGCGGCGGACGCCGTCTAGGTTCAGCTCCAGGCCGTGCGCACGCGCTTCGGTCGGGGTGACGACCAGGCTTTTCGCAAGCGTCCGCGCCGCTGAGTATTGCGCACAACGTTCGGCGAACCGGGCGGATCGCTCCGAGGATACCACGCCCAGCCTCTCCGCCATGGGCGTGAGCCGCTCGTCCGCATTGTCCGCGCGCAGGGAAAGCCGATACTCCGCGCGCGACGTGAACATGCGATATGGCTCCGTGACGCCCGCGCGCGTCAGATCGTCGAGCATGACGCCGATGTAAGATTGCGTGCGGCTGAATTCCACAGGTTCGGCGCCACCTGCGCGACGCGCCGCGTTGATGCCGGCTACAAGACCCTGCGCCGCCGCCTCTTCGTAGCCTGTTGTCCCGTTAATCTGGCCCGCCAGGAAAAGCCCCCGCACCGCACGCGCCTCGAGCGTCGCGTTGAGATCGCGCGGGTCGATATGATCGTACTCGATCGCGTATCCTGGTTGGAGAATCGTGGCGCGCTCGAGACCCGGTATCGACGCAATGAAGCCCGCCTGCACATCGCGCGGCAGCGACGTCGATATGCCGTTCGGATACACCGTGTCGTCATCCAGGCCTTCTGGTTCGAGGAATACCTGGTGGCCGTCTCGATCACCGAACTTGACAACCTTGTCCTCGATCGACGGGCAATAGCGCGGGCCGATACCTTCGATCATTCCGCCGTACATCGCCGAGCGATGCAGATTCTCACGAATGATCGCATGCGTGCGTTCCGTGGTCCGCGTCACGCCGCACGCGATTTGCGCGTTCGCGACATGATCGGTCATCAACGAAAACAGCGACGGCTCGTCGTCACCAAGCTGCTTGTCCAGCCCCGCCCAGTCGATGGTCCGACCGTCCAATCTGGCCGGCGTGCCGGTCTTGAGGCGCCCCAGCCGAAAGCCGGCCGCTGCGATGCGCGAAGAGATCGCGTTCGCGGCGGCCTCGTTCATCCGACCGGCGGACCAGGACTCTTCGCCGATATGGATCACGCCGCGGAGGAAGGTCCCGGTCGTGATCACAACGGCACCGCAGCGGTGCTCGGCGCCATCGGCGGTCCGCACCCCTTCTATCTGCGCGCCGTCAATTAGAAGGTCTACAACCTCCCCGTCGATGATATCGAGATCCTGCTCTGCCAGCAGTGCCTGGATTGCTTCCCGGTATAGCTTGCGGTCAGCCTGTGCACGAGGGCCGCGTACGGCAGGCCCTTTGCGGCGGTTGAGGAGGCGGAACTGTATCCCGGCCCCGTCGGCGGCGCGTCCCATCACGCCGTCCATAGCATCGACTTCGCGTACGAGATGTCCTTTCCCGAGACCCCCGATTGCAGGGTTGCACGACATGGTGCCGATCTTGGTCGCGTCGAGCGTGACGAGCGCGGTCTTCGCCCCGGATCGCGCCGCGGCCGAAGCTGCCTCCGACCCGGCATGGCCGCCGCCGATGACGATCACGTCGTACATGAACACTCCAATGGTTTCACGTGAAACGGCGCATAGCTGCCTGTTTCACGTGAATCACTTGCCGATACAAAACCTTGCGAACACCTCGCCGAGAATCTCCTCGACGGCGATATCTCCGGTGAGCTTCCCTAGCTCATACGCCGCCGATCGCAAAGCTTCCGCTTTCAGCTCCACGTCCTCAGCCACCATGCACTCTGCAAGCGCGCTGGCACATGCGGTGAGGAGATCGACATGCCGACGGCGTGTCGGCACCGTCTGTCCGAGCGCGGCGCTGGTGTGCGTCAGCGCCCGCGTACGTATCTCCGCCAACAGGGTATCAATACCGTGCCCCGTCAGTGCGGAAATGCCCCGTTCGGGCGTAGCGTCGAGGTCGACTTTCGATCGAAGTGGCAGGATCGCCCCCCACGAAGTGACCGAAGCCGCCGGCGTGTCGTTTGAGTACAGGCTCAGGACGAGATCGGCAGACAGCGCCGCCGCCTCCGCGCGCGCAATCCCTATCGATTCCACTGTGCCCGCTCCGTCGCGGATCCCTGCCGTGTCGGCCACGATTACCCGCGCCCCGCCGAGATCGAGGACGACCTCGATGACGTCCCTGGTTGTGCCCGCCTCGGGCGTCACGATTGCGACGTCACGACCGGCTAAGGCGTTGAGGAGGCTGGACTTTCCGGCGTTGGGCGCGCCAGCGATCACGACCCTGTAGCCATCGCGCGCTATTTCGCCGTCGCGGCCACGTGCAAGATGGGCGCGAATTTCCTGCTGAAGCGCATGACATTTGCCATCGACGCTTTCGACAACGCGCGAGCCGACATCCCCCTCGTCGGAGAAGTCGATCGCTGCTTCGACCAGCGCTCGAAGCTCGAGCAGGCGCTTCCGCCAGCCAGCGTAGAGGTCGCGCTGCCTCCCGGACGCGTTGGCCACGGCTAGCCGGCGCTGCGATTCCGTTTCCGCCTCGATGAGATCGCCAAGCGCCTCGGCGGCGGTGAGATCGAGCTTTCCGTTGACGAAGGCGCGCCGCGTGAACTCTCCGGCTTCTGCGGTCCTGACCTCTGCTATCGCGCTCAGAGCGCTCAGGACGGCCGCAACCACCGCACGCCCGCCATGGAGATGAAACTCGGCGCAGTCCTCGCCGGTGAAGCTGGCGGGCGCGGGAAAGAACAGCACCAACCCTCGATCGAGCAGTGTGCCATCTGCGGCGCAAATATCCCTGAGCAACGCGCGCCTGGGAGCCGGTACGCTGCCTGCCATGGTTTCGAGTACGAATCGGACACCGCGGCCGGAGACGCGAATGATCGCGACACCGGCCGGGACGGACCCGCTCGAAAGCGCATAGATCGTCGAACTCCGGTCCATCGCAAGACCGTTACGATGCCGAATCGGTGTCGTTTCGCCGCCGAATCGCTAGGTGTTCATCGAATCGAAGAAGTCCGAATTGGTCTTCGTCTGCTTCAACTTGTCGATCAGGAACTCGATCGCATCCGTGGTACCCATCGGTGCGAGGATACGCCGAAGCACGAAAATCTTCTGCAGGTCGGACCGCTGGACCAGCAGGTCTTCCTTACGGGTACCGGACTTCAGGATGTCCATGGCCGGGAAGATGCGCTTGTCGGCGACCTTGCGGTCGAGCACGATTTCCGAGTTGCCGGTGCCCTTGAACTCCTCGAAGATCACTTCGTCCATGCGGCTGCCGGTATCGATCAGCGCTGTCGCGATGATGGTAAGCGAGCCGCCTTCCTCTATGTTGCGCGCTGCGCCGAAGAAGCGCTTCGGCCGCTGCAGCGCATTTGCATCGACGCCGCCGGTGAGCACCTTGCCGGAGGACGGCACGACCGTGTTGTAGGCGCGGCCGAGGCGGGTAATCGAGTCGAGAAGGATCACCACGTCGCGGCCATGCTCGACCAGGCGCTTGGCCTTTTCGATGACCATCTCGGCGACCTGGACGTGGCGCGTCGCCGGCTCGTCGAAGGTCGAGGATACCACCTCGCCCTTCACCGAACGCTGCATGTCCGTCACTTCCTCCGGCCGCTCGTCGATGAGCAGGACGATGAGGAAGCACTCGGGGTGATTGGCGGTGATCGCGTGGGCGATGTTCTGGAGCAGGACGGTCTTGCCGGTGCGCGGCGGCGCGACGATCAGCCCGCGCTGGCCCTTGCCGAGCGGCGCAACGAGATCGATCACGCGCGGCGACAGATCCTTCTTGGTCGGATCCTCGTGCTCCATCTTCAGCCGCTCGTCGGGATAGAGCGGCGTCAGATTGTCGAAGTGGACCTTGTGCTTGATCTTCTCCGGGTCTTCGAAGTTGATCGTATTGACCTTGAGGAGCGCGAAATAGCGTTCGCCTTCCTTAGGTCCGCGGATGTGGCCCTCGACCGTATCGCCGGTCTTCAGCGAGAAGCGCCTGATCTGCGACGGCGAGATGTAGATGTCGTCCGGGCCGGGGAGATAGTTCGCGCTGGCGGAGCGCAGGAAGCCGAAGCCGTCCTGCAGCACCTCGACGACGCCTTCACCGATGATCTCGATGTCCTGCTGCGCCAGCTTCTTGAGGATCGCGAACATCAGCTCCTGCTTGCGCATGACGCTGGCATTCTCGACCTCGAGCGACTCGGCAAACGCCGTCAGATCGCCGGGCTTCTTGTTCTTGAGTTCCTGTAGCTTCATTTCCTGCATGGGGAAGAGCTCTGTCATGCGGATCGGGGGAATGCCGGCCGGCGTCGCGGGCTGCGCCGTTGATGCGTAACGCTCGAAAGTGACGTAGCGCCGGTAAGGGGAGAGCCGCGACTCATACAGATGTCGCGCGCAAAGAGCAAGCAGGTCTCGTCAAAACGGCTTCACGACAACAAGCACGACGATCATCACCATCAGCACGGTGGGTATCTCGTTGACGATGCGCCAGTGGCGAGAAGGCTTCGCATTGCGGTCTTCGGCAAAGCGCCGGACCGCGCCGGCAAGGTAGCCATGCACGCCGGACAGCAGAAGAACGGCGGCGAACTTGGCGTGAAGCCAGCCGTCCTGGTACCAGCCGCCGCGCCAGGCAAGCCACAAGCCCGCGGCCCAGGCGACGGTCATCGCGGGATTGATGATGGCGCGAAGCAGGCGCCGTTCCATGACCTTGAACGTTTCCGACTGCGTCGAACCCTTCTCGGCCCCGGCGTGATAGACGAACAGCCTCGGCAGATAGAGCATACCGGCCATCCACGCGATGACCGCGATGACGTGGATCGCCTTGATCCACGGATAGGCCTCGGCGCTCTCGACCAGGAAGAAAAGCCAGGCCACGGCGGCAAGCGCGAGCACACCGGCGATCGCGCCGAAGGCCGGGCGGCTCATCGGCCGCCTCCACGCACCAGTTCGACCATTCTCTCGACATGGGCGACGGGGGTATCGGGGGTGATTCCATGCCCGAGGTTGAAGATCATCGGGCCCGCGCCCAGCGTCTTGAGGATTGCGCCGACGCCGTCTTCCAGCGCAGCACCGCCGGCAATCAGCCGCAACGGATCGAGATTGCCCTGAACCGCGCCGTCGGCCTGCAGGCGCCTTGCTGCATCGAGCGGCAAGGTCCAGTCGAGCCCGAGCGCATCGACTTTCGTCGCCGCGCGATAGGTCGCATAGCGCGCGCCGGCGCCGCGCGGAAATCCGATGATCGGGAGATCCGGGCGGGCAGCCTTCACCTTCGCCACCATCCGCGCCACAGGCCGCACGCAATAGGCATCGAAGCACGCGTCATCGAGCACGCCTGCCCAGGAATCGAAGATCTGGACCGCGTCAGCGCCGGCCTCAGCCTGGCGTATCAGATACTCGGCGCTGACATCGGCAAGCGTGTCGAGAAGCGCCTGGAAACCGAGCCGATCGCGGTAACCGAAAAGGCGGGCAGGCGCCTGGTCGGGTGTCCCGTGCCCGGCAATCATGTAGGTGGCGACCGTCCACGGCGCCCCGCAGAAGCCTAGCAGCGACGTTTCGCGCGGCAGGACGGCGCGGAGCTGGCGCACCGTCTGGTACACCGGCTCCAGATTCACGTGAAACAGCGTCCGGTCCAGCGCAGCGATGCCAGCAGCGTCGATCGGCTCCAGCACCGGCCCACGACCCTCTTCGAAACGCACCTCACGGCCGAGCGCATGCGGCACCACGAGGATATCGGAAAACAGTATCGCCGCATCGAAGCGGAAACGGCGGATCGGCTGAAGCGTCACTTCGGTCGCAAGATCGGGGGAATAGCAGAGATCGAGGAAACTCCCGGCGATCTTCCGCGTTTCGCGATACTCGGGAAGATAGCGCCCCGCCTGCCGCATCATCCAGACCGGCGGGGGAAACACTGTTTCCCCGCGGAGCACGCGGAGCACGCTTCGCTCTTCGGTCACAGGCTGCCTTTCTTAAATGAAATCATGATTAAGAGATTCTTCTGCTTCTATGACTCTGTTGGTAGCGGGAGTAGCAGTCTGTCCCCAAACGCGCAAAACAGAACCTGAGGCAGGGCGCTGCGGCATCGCGCAGCGAAAACCGGGAAGATCGGGGACAAACGGCGATCGATCAGCAATTTCCGAGGTTTGCCAGGCCGCCCCTTCTGCCTCGGCAATCGCGCAACGCCAGCGAAACGAAGTTTTCCCCGAACTTGTCGACTCCGGCCTCGCTCTATCCTCGCCGCCGCCAATTGTGGAAAGGCGACCTGCTGATACAGTCGCCTGCCAGACAACCGAACAAGGCGTGACGCTTGTCCACAGCAGACCACAGCCAGCCCCCAGAGCGTGTGAACAAGCCGCAGAGCTTCTTCCACCTGCACCTGATCTCGGACGCCACCGGCGAGACCCTGCTAGCCGCCGGCCGCGCCGCCGCGGCGCAGTACAGGAACGCACGTGCCGTGGAGCACATCTACCCTCTGGTGCGGAACGAGAAGCAGCTGGCCAAGGTTCTCGAGGACATCGAGCGCGAGCCCGGCATCGTGCTCTACACCCTCGTCGATATGGCGCTCGCCAAGCTGATCGATGCGCGATGCCACGAGATGGGGCTGCCCTGCGTATCGGTACTCGAGCCCGTGCTGATGGTCTTCCAGAATTACCTGGGAACGCCCGCCGGCCGCAACGTCGGAGCGCAGCATGTGCTCGATGCCGAATATTTCCGCCGAATCGATGCGCTGAACTTCACCATGGAGCACGATGACGGGCAGATGCTCCACGACATCGACCAGGCCGATATCGTGCTCGTCGGCATCTCACGTACGTCGAAGACGCCGACGAGCATCTATTTGGCGAACCGCGGCATCAAGACTGCGAACGTGCCCATCGTGCTTGGCGTGCCCGTGCCGGAGAGCGTCGCTGCGGCACGCGGGCCGCTCGTCGTCGGCCTCGTTGCCTCGGCCGAGCGGATCTCGCACGTGCGGCAGAATCGCGTGCTCGGCACCACCGGGACGTTCGACGGCAGCGTCTACGCCGATCGTGCCTCGATCGCCGAGGAGCTCAGTTTCGCGCGGGCGCTGTGCGCGCGCCACAACTGGCCGGTCATCGACGTCACGCGACGTTCGATCGAGGAGACCGCGGCCGCCATCCTTGCCTTGCGTCAGAACTCGCGATAGCCCGGCCATCTGGCGACGGAGGAGCAGGTGACAGAGACAATCGTTCTCGGATCGGGCAGTCCGCATCGCCGCCAGCTGCTCGAGAATGCGGGGGTCCCGGTCGAAGTGGTGCGCCCCGAGGTCGACGAGCGCGCCGTCGAGGCGGCCTGCGCCGATACCGGCGTCACGGCGGCCGAACTCGCCGAAATCCTCGCCCTCGCCAAAGGCCAGGATGTCAGTAGCCGGATGCCCGGGCGGCTCGTGATCGCCTCCGACCAGACAATGGTCCTGGGAGAGCGCCTCTTCCACAAACCTTCGGACATGGAAGAAGCCCGACGGCATCTCCTCGCGCTGTCCGGCAAGACACATGAACTCCATTCCGCCGTCGTCGTCGTCCGTGACGGCCAGATGCTGTGGAGCCATGTCGCGACGGCAAGCCTGACCATGAGGCCGCTCGACCCGGCCTTCGTCGGGCGGCATCTGTCGCGCGTAGGGGACAGGGCCCTGACCAGCGTCGGGGCGTATCAGATCGAAGGCGAGGGCATCCAGCTGTTCGATTCCATCCGCGGCGACCATTTCACCATCGTCGGCATGCCGATGCTGCCGCTGCTCGCAAAGCTGCGCGAACTCGGCGTCATCGATGGCTGAGCCGCGGCGCGCCTTCGTCTGTGGCCACCCCGTCGCCCATTCCCGCTCGCCGTTGATCCACGCCTATTGGCTGGATCTGCATGGCATCGACGGCAGCTACGACAAGATGGACGTTGCGCCGGACGCGTTCGCAGCCTTTCTGCGCGGCCTCCAGGCCGCGGGTCTCGCCGGCGGCAACGTGACAATCCCGAACAAGGAGGCCGCGTACGCGCTGGTCGAACGCCGCGACGCGGCGGCCGAAGCCATTGGCGCGGTCAACACCGTGTGGCACGAGGACGATCGTCTTGTCGGCAGCAATACCGATGCCTACGGCTTCGCTGCCAACCTCGACGAGCGGCTCGAAGGCTGGCGCGACGCCGGAGTAGCCACGGTCCTTGGCGCAGGCGGCGCCGCGCGCGCCGTCGTCCATGCGCTGCGCCAGGCCGGGATTCCCGAGATCGTCGTCGTCAACCGCACCCAGAGCCGGGCCGAGGATCTGGCGCGCGCCTTCGGGAGCCGCGTCAACGCTGCAGGGTGGGGCGACCTGCCAGAGCGTCTTTCCAGCACCGACCTGCTCGTCAACACCACCGCAATCGGAATGGACGGCCGTGAAGACAATGCGGTCGACCTTGCCCCGATGCCGGATTCCGCAATGGTTACAGATATAGTATACGTGCCCCTTGAGACTCCGCTGCTGGCACAGGCGCGCGTACGCGGACTGGCGGCTGCAGACGGTCTCGGAATGCTGCTCCACCAGGCTGTGCCCGGCTTCGAGCGGTGGTTCGGCGTGCGTCCGACAGTGACACGGGAGTTGCGTGAGCGCGTGGAGGCGGACCTCGGAGGCAGCCATTGATCAAGCTCGGCCTGACCGGCTCTATCGGCATGGGCAAATCGACCACAGCCAAGCTCTTCGCCGAGGAGGGCGTACCGGTCCATGATGCCGACGAGACGGTGCACCGACTCTATGCCGGCGTCGCCGCGCCCAAGGTCGAGGCGGCCTTTCCGGGGGTGGTGGTCAATGGAACTGTGGACCGCCGTCGTCTAGCTGCGCGCGTTCTCGACGACCAGGATGCACTGCGGCATCTGGGCGAGATCGTGCATCCGCTGGTTCGTGCCGATTCCGACCAGTTCGTCGAACGACACCGCAAGCTCGGTACGCCGCTCGTCGTCCTCGACGTACCCTTGCTGTTCGAGACCGGGGGAACCGATCGCGTCGATTCCATTCTCGTGGTGACGGCGTCGCCCGAGGTCCAGCGGCAACGCGTCATGGCGCGGGCAGGCATGACCGAGGACAAGTTCGAAGCGATCCTTGCGAATCAGGTCGCCGACCGCGAAAAGAGGCGCAACGCCGATTTCGTGATCGACACCAGCGCCGGTATCGAAGCCGCGCGCCGTGAAGTGCGCCGCATCATCGCGCTGCTGACGACTCGCGATCTCGGCTGAGCCGGAGACGCGAGAATGCGCGAGATCATTTTTGACACGGAAACCACCGGTCTCGACCACCGGGCCGACCGCGTGATCGAGCTCGGCTGCATCGAGCTGGTCAATCGCTTCCCCACCGGACGCACCTTCCACGAGTACATCAACCCGCAGGGCCGTGCGATCCACCCCGAAGCGCTGGCGGTGCACGGGATTTCGGAAGCCCATCTCGTCGGCAAGCCGGCTTTCCCGGAGATTGCGCCGCGCTTTCTGGAGTTCATCGACGGCGCGATGCTTGTCGCCCACAATGCGATGTTCGACCTCGGCTTCATCAACGCCGAATTTGACCGTCTCGGCCACCCGCTGGTCGCGCACGAGCGCATCGTCGACACGCTGGCCATCGCCAAGCGCAAGCATCCGATGGGTCCGAATTCGCTCGATGCGTTGTGCCGGCGCTATCGCATCGACAATGCGCGCCGCACCAAGCACGGCGCCCTCCTCGACTCGGAGCTGCTGGCCGAAGTCTACATTGAGATGATCGGCGGCAAGCAGGCGGCGCTGATCCTCGATGCACCGGGCCAGCTCGTCGCCGACGCGGAACGCGGGCTCGCCGCAACGGCAATGATTGCCCAGCGCCCAGCGCCGCTCGCAGCGCGTATCAGTACGGTCGAAGCCGAGGCGCATGCAAGGATGCGCGCGCGCCTCGGCGTTTCTGCGATCTGGAACGAAGTGCGTCCGCTCTAGCTCGGCTTGCCCTGCTTCGCCTGCTCTTCGGCGAGACGCTGCTGGAACATACCGGCGAAGTCGATCGGGTCGATCATCAGCGGCGGAAAGCCGCCATTGCGGCTCGCTTCGGCGACGATCTGGCGCGCGAACGGGAACAGCAGGCGCGGGCACTCGATGAACAGCACCGGCAGCATGTGCTCCTGCGGGAAGCCTTCGATGCGGAACACGCCGCCGTAGACGAGTTCGATGTTGAACAGGACGTCCTTGTCCATGTTCGCCTTGGCGTTCAGCGTCAGCGTGACGTCGAATTCCTTCTCCGACATCGGATTGGCGTTGACGTTCACGTTGATGTTGATGTTCGGAGCCTTGTTGGTCGACCGCAGCGACGCCGGCGCACCGGGGTTCTCGAAGGAGAGATCCTTAACGTACTGCGCAAGGATGTTGAGCGTCGGCGCCGCGCCGTTGCCGACCGTCGCGGCGGGATTGTTTTCATTGGCCATCGGCCGAGGTTCCCCGTGCTTTCGGGCACCAAGCGGCCCGGGTTGGAAAATCGGGCCTCGCTAACACGCGCCGGACCCGCGAAGCAAGGCGAAGACTACCGTGGGCCGATACGGTCGCGGTCGGTGCGACGGTAGTCCTCGGCATCGAGATCGATGACGCGGCCGTCGTCAGGGCGCGGCCTCCCGCCGAAGGTCCTGGTGACAATGGTGATGCGGCTGCGGATCATCGACCAGACGGCGTCGCGGACCGGAGGGATGAACAGAAGAAGTCCGACAATGTCGGTCAAGAAGCCCGGTACGATCAGCAGCAGCCCGGCGAGCGCAATCATCATGCCGTGGACGAGCTCGCGCGCCGGCACCTCGCCGCGCTCGGTAGCCATCTGCATCCGCCGCATCGCGCCAAGGCCCTGGACGCGCAGCAGCAGGGCGCCGGCAATGACGCTGAGGACCACGAGGCCGAGCGTCGACAAGACGCCGATGCGCGAGCCGACGAAGATGAACGCCGCGATCTCCGCAAAGGGGAGGACGAGGAGCAGAAGCGGCAGGAGTCGGGCGAGCATCGAAACCGTGGCGTTGGAGGGCTGTTCGGCAGATAGGAGTTCAGCGACCGTATTTGAATGATTGCGGTATGCGGTCTATATGAATGGCTTGTCGCGGGGGAGCTGATACCCGCGGCGCAGTTTGGCGCGGTCGCGCCCGTTGCGGCAACTGGCGGACACGATGGAATTCTTCGACTTCGGTACGATCTTCTTCCTCATTGCGGCAGTGGTGATCTTCTTCCAGCTGCGCAACGTGCTCGGCCGGCGCACCGGCAACGAGCGCCCGCCCTTCGATCCGTACACGGCGGGCCGCACGCGCAAGGACGAAGCCGCTGCCAACGACAAGGTCGTGTCCCTGCCGCGCCGCAAGGGCAGCGGCGAGGAACAGCCTGCGCCCTATGCCGACATCGACGCGGCGGCGCCCGCGGGAACGCCGCTCAACACCGGCATGCGCGCAATACGCGACGCCGACCCGTCCTTCGAGCCGAAGAGCTTCGTCGACGGCGCCAAGATGGCCTACGAGATGATCGTCATGGCCTATGCCGACGGCGACCGGCGCACCCTGAAGAACCTCCTGTCGCGCGAAGTCTACGACGGTTTCGTCACCGCGATCTCCGAGCGCGAGCAGCGCTCCGAGAAGATCCAGTCTTCCTTTGTCGGCATCAACAAGGCCGAGATCGTTGCCGCCGAGATGAAAGGCACCGAGTCGCATGTGACCTTGCGCATCGTTTCCGAGCTCATCTCCGCGACGCTCGACAAATCCGGCGCGGTGATCGACGGCGATCCCGAGACCGTCGCCGAGGTCAAGGATGTGTGGACCTTCGCGCGCGACACGCGCTCCAAGGATCCAAACTGGAAGCTGGTCGCGACCGAAGCCGAAGACTAGCGCCTATTCCGGCTCGGCCATGGACACGCCGGCGCGATTCCGTCCCGTTTCCTTCGCCGAAATGCCGGGCTGGCTGCACGACGGGCTCGGCGCGGCCTTCTCCGCGTTCCGGCGCTCGGCCTTCCGTTTCATCGAAAAGCCTTACCGCACCGGCGCCCTCGGCATCGAAAGCGGTAGTTTCGCGCAGGCCTACCAGTGCGCGCGGGAGTCTGGCGAGCTCGACGATCCGTCCGCGCGGGCATTCTTCGAACGCGAGTTCGCGCCGGTTCTGGTCTCACCCGCTGCCCGCGGCGACGGCTTCGTCACAGCGTTCTACGAGCCCGTGGCCGAAGCCTCTTCCTTCCGTACCCCCGAATTCACGGTGCCGCTGCTGGCGAGGCCGGACGACCTTGTCGATCTCGACCCCACAAATCGGCCTGCGACGATGGATGCGTCGTTTGCGTTCGGGCGAATGACCGAACACGGCGTTATCCCCTATTTCGACCGCGGCGAGATCGAGCGCGGCGTGCTCGCCGGCCGTGGCGTTGCCATTGCCTGGCTTCGCGACAAGGTCGATGCCTTCTTCATTCACGTTCAGGGCGCCGCCCGCCTGAACATGACCGACGGAACCGAGCGCCGCGTGACCTATGCCGCCAAGACCGGTCATCCGTTCACCGGGCCGGGCAAAGTGCTTGCCGATCTCGGCGAGATACCGCTGGCGCAGGTGACGATGCAGTCCATCCGCGCCTGGTTCAGGGCCAATCCAGAGCGTGTCGACGAGATCCTGTGGCGGAACCGGTCCTACATCTTCTTCCGCGACGCGCCGGTCGATGACCCCGCGCTCGGCCCCGTCGCCGCGGCGAAGGTGCCGTTGACACCTGGCCGCTCGCTGGCGGTAGACCGGCTGCTCCACACGTTCGGCACGCCGTTCTACATCGATGCGCCGTCGCTCGATGCATTCGGCGGAACCGGCTTTCGCAGACTGATGATCGCGCAGGACACCGGCTCCGCCATCGTCGGTCCGGCGCGCGGCGACCTGTTTGCAGGATCGGGCGCGCAGGCCGGCGAGATCGCCGGGGTGGTCAAGCATCCGGCGCGCTTCTTCATGCTCGTGCCGCGGTGCATCGCGGAGCGATTCACGTGAAACGCGGCACGCGCGGCCTGACCGAGGAAGAGCGGATCCTCTGGCATACGGTCGCACGCACCGTGAAGCCGCGTCCGGGCAAGGCCTTGCCGGAAGCCGAGGCCCCGCCGCCGCCAGTGGCAGCTCCCGCTCAATCCAGGCCAAAAGCGGATACCTCGACGGTTATCGCGCCGTTCCTGCCGGCATACGTGCCGCCGGTCTCGAAGCCGAAACCGATCCTCGACCTGGACGACCCGACGCACCGCAAGATTGCCAAGGAAAAGCTTTCGATCGAAGCGCGGATCGACCTCCACGGCATGACCCAGGACGAGGCGCATGGACGGCTGCTCGGCTTCCTCCACCGAAGCCATGCATCCGGTCTGCGGCATATCCTGATCATTACCGGGAAGGGGCGCGCGAGTTCCGGCGACGGAATCTTGCGGCGCGCGGTGCCGCAATGGTTTCGCACGGCGCCGTTCCGCGGCCTAGTCGGCGCCTGGGCGTCGGCAGCGCGCCATCATGGCGGCGAGGGCGCGCTTTACGTCAGGCTGCGGCGGGCCGGTAGCGAGTGACGCCGCTCGGCGAGCGCATGCGTGCATTGCGGCGCCAACGCGGCGTCAGCCAGCGCGCCATGGCGGAAGCGCTGGGCGTGAGCGCCGCGTACCTCTCGGCGCTCGAGCACGGCTATCGCGGCAAGCCGAGCTGGGCGCTGGTGCAAAAGATCATCGGCTACTTCAACGTGATCTGGGACGAGGCCGACGAGCTGCAGCGTCTCGCCGGCGTCTCGGATCCGCGCATCGTGGTCGACACTGCGGGGCTGTCGCCGCAGGCCACTGCACTCGCCAACCGTTTTGCCGAACGGATCCGCGTGCTGGACGAGCATGATCTGCAGCAGATTTCGGAAATCGTCGATCGTGCGGTGAACCGCGTGCCGGAAGCTAGAAGAGCGAGCCGAGTTCGGCGATCCGGTCGTTGATCAGCCAGCCGTAATAGTTTTCCTCGGGCATGCGGGGGCGCTGGCCGCTCTTGCGGCGTTTGTCGTTCTCTGCCTTCAGGGCCCGGGCCCGGCCCTCCGGGTCGCCGAGATTGTACAGCGTCGCCGTGATCCCGGGATTCTGCGAGATGTCGAAACCGGCGATGCTGCGATACGCGTCGATCGAGGCCTTCAGCGTCGCGGCGACGTAAGCGAGTGTGCGGTCCGGATCCATGATCGTGCGATAGACCGCGGCCGCGTCGCCGGCGTCGAGACGCTCGAACCCGGAGACGCGATGCACGATGTCGCTCATCTGCAGCGCGGTCAGCGGGTTGAGCTGGCCAAGTCCGAATGTCTGGCCGGCGTAGTAGGGCTGGAAGAAGACCGCGCCGAACCGGTCGTTGGGGAAACGCTTTCCGTCGACGGTTTTTCCGCGGAATGTCGTGTTCCAGATTCGTTCCCGACAGACCCAGACATCGTAGCTGTCGGCTTGCGTGCAGCCGGAGAATTGCGGTCGTTGCACGAACTGCTTGATCGACTCGCCGTCGTGGCCGAACTCGATACTGCTGGTGAAGTACGAGATCGCCTTGACGTAGTAGGTCTGCAGCCGATCGTAGACGTCGACATTGTAGGTGTGCTCGCCGACGATGGCGCCGACCATGTGCATCGGGTCGATGCCGTACTGACGTGAAACGGTGCGGATCTTGGAGCGCAATTGGTCATCGGTACGCAGCAGATTGACGACGCGGCGATACTTGGCCTCGTAGGTCGTCTTGTTGGCGGCCGTGCGGCTGGCCGAGCCGGACGGCACGCCCGGCTGGTGGGCGTTGCGATTGCCGGACGGGACCAGCGTCTGGCCAAGCGCCGGTGCGGCCGCCGTCACGAGCGCGCCGCAGATCACCAACGCCAATCCGATGCGTGTCACCATCGTCCCCGCCAGCTGCGATTATCGCAAGGTCAGCTTGTGCCATCTGCCGGCGCTTCCGCCAACCGCGAATCGCCGCCGGCTTGCCCGGCCGGCGGCGTGCCGCTTCCGCTAGAGGATGAATCGGGACAAATCTGTGTTCCGCGCGATCTCGGCGACCTGCTTTTTCACGTAAGCCGCGTCGATCGTGATCCGGTCTCCGCCGCGGTCCGGCGCATGGTAGGAAATGTCGTCGAGCACGCGCTCCATCACCGTCTGCAGGCGGCGAGCCCCGATGTTCTCGATGCTCGCGTTCAATTCCACAGCGATTCCAGCGAGTTCGTCTATCGCGTCATCGGCGAAATCGAGCTCGACCCCCTCCGTCCGCATCAGCGCGATGTACTGCTTGATCAGGCTCGCCTCGGTCTCGGTCAGGATTCGGCGGAAATCCTCCTTCTCGAGTGCGCGCAGCTCGACGCGAATCGGCAGGCGGCCCTGCAGTTCCGGGAGCAGATCCGACGGCTTGGCGACGTGGAAGGCACCTGACGCGATGAACAGGATGTGATCGGTCTTGATCGGCCCGTACTTGGTCGACACCGTCGTGCCCTCGACAAGCGGGAGCAGATCGCGCTGCACGCCCTCTCGCGACGGTCCGCCGGAAATGTCGCTTCGTGCGGCGATCTTGTCGATCTCGTCGAGGAAGACGATGCCGTCGTTCTCGGCGGACTCCATGGCGCGGCGCACCACCTCGTCCTGGTCGAGAAGCTTGTCGCTCTCGTCGGCGACGAGGGCCTCGTAGCTGTCCTTGACCGTCGTCTTGCGCATTTTCGTGCGCTTCTGGCCCATCGCCTTCGACAGCATGTCGTTGATGTTGATCATGCCGACATTGGCGCCCGGCATGCCGGGTATCTCGAAGGACGGCATGCCACCCGTACCGGTGTCGGCGACCTCGATCTCGATCTCCTTGTCGTCGAGTTCGTTGTCGCGCAATTTCTTGCGAAAACTGTCCCTCGTCGCCGGCGAGGCGGTCTTGCCAACCAGCGCCTCGAGCACGCGCTCCTCGGCATTCATGTGGGCGCGCGCCTTGACGTCCTCGCGCATCTTCTCGCGCGTCAGCCCGATTGCCGTCTCGACCAGATCGCGGATGATCTGCTCGACATCGCGGCCGACATAGCCGACCTCGGTGAATTTGGTCGCCTCGACCTTGATGAACGGCGCGCCGGCGAGCTTGGCGAGGCGCCGGCTGATCTCGGTCTTGCCGACGCCGGTCGGTCCGATCATCAGGATGTTCTTCGGCATCACCTCTTCGCGCATCTGGCCTTCCAGCTGCTGCCGGCGCCAGCGGTTGCGCAGCGCAATGGCCACGGCGCGCTTGGCGTCCTTCTGGCCGATAATGTAGCGGTCGAGTTCGGAAACGATCTCGCGCGGGGAGAAATTGGTCATGTTCAGGCCTCTTCGGGCGCATCCCGGCTCATCATGAGCGCGGGACCGTAGATTGTCGTTCTCTGGTCGAAGGCGGTGAAACCGGCCTTCTCGTAGGCGCGGATGGCGCGCCTGTTGGATGGATCCGGATCGATGACGATCCGCGGCGCGCCTTCGGCGAACAGCTGGTCGCAGAACTGCGCGACGATTGCCGAGCCGTGCCCCTTGCCGAGGAGCTCCGCCGGACCGATCGAAATGTCGAGCCCGAGCGTGCCGGTGGGCTGATCCTGGTAGGGGTGGCCGTCCTCCATGTGCGGGTCGTAGGACTGGAGGTAGGCGATCGGCTCGCCGTCGAACTCGACGATCAGGGGCTCGGTCTCGACGCTGTCCATCGCGGCGCGGATCTCCGCGACGCTCTCCTCGACATCGTCGCCCCACCACTCGGCGTTGTGAGGTGCGGCGAGCCACTCCGCCAGCATCGGCAGATCGTCTTCCTGGACGGCGCGGAAGTCGTACCGCGCTCTATTCGGCATCGAGGCTTTCCACCACGACGTTGCCGTTGGTGTAGATGCAGATGTCGGCGGCGATCTGCATCGCCTTGCGCGCGATCGCCTCGGCATCCTTGTCGCTGTCGGCAAGCGCGCGCGCCGCGGCGAGCGCGTAGTTCCCGCCGGAGCCGATCGCCATGATGCCCTGCTCGGGCTCGAGCACGTCGCCGGTGCCGGTCAGCGCCAGCGTCACATTCTTGTCCGCCACCAGCATCATCGCCTCCAGACGGCGCAGATAGCGGTCGGTGCGCCAGTCCTTGGCAAGCTCGACGCAGGCGCGCGTCAGCTGGTCGGGATACTGCTCGAGCTTCGCTTCGAGCCTTTCGAGAAGGGTGAAGGCATCGGCCGTGGCGCCAGCGAAACCGGCGATCACGTTGCCATTGCCGAGCCGGCGGACCTTCCGGGCATTGCCCTTCATCACGGTGTTGCCGAGGCTGACCTGGCCGTCGCCCGCGATCACCACCTTGCCGCCCTTGCGCACGGTCACGATCGTCGTGGCGTGCATCGTCAAACTATCGCTCATCTGATCTCCGATCGGCGGCCCCGAAGCGGCCGCCATTCTGCATCGACGGCGTATGTAAGTTCAGCCCGCGCGAATGCAAACCGGCGCGGCTGCTGGATATTGCAGTGCACTGCTGGTATGGAGCCCGCGCATTCCAACGAGGCTCAACGATGGCTTCCCGCACCGGCACGGTCGAGCGCAGCACCAAGGAGACGTCGATCTCCGCGACAGTCGACGTCGACGGCACCGGCCGCTTCGCCGTCACGACCGGCATCGGCTTCTTCGACCACATGCTGGAGCAGCTTTCGCGCCACTCGCTGATCGACCTGACGGTAACCGCGAAGGGCGACCTCCACATCGACGACCATCACACCGTCGAGGACACGGGCATCGTCATCGGCCAGGCGCTGGCGAAGGCGCTCGGCGAGCGGCGCGGCATCGTCCGCTACGCGTCGATCGACCTCGCGATGGACGAGACGCTGACGCGCGCTGCGGTAGATGTGTCGGGCAGGCCCTACCTGATCTGGAAGGTCGAGTTCCCTTCGCCGAAGATCGGCGCTTTCGATACCGAGCTGTTCCGCGAATTCTTTCAGGCGCTGTCGCAGCATGCCGGGATCACGCTGCACATCGCCAACCACTACGGCGCCAACAGCCACCATATCGCCGAAACCTGCTTCAAGGCCGTGGCGCGCGTCCTGCGCACCGCTTGCGAGATCGACCCGCGCCAGGCCGGTGCGATCCCGTCGACCAAGGGCTCGCTGCAGGGATAGACATGGCAACCTTTACGGTGATGGAACGCCGAGACGGCGGCGAGTACGACGCGGAATTCGTGCGCGACGGGTTCTTCGTCGTGGCGTTCCTGTTCCCGCTGCCGTGGCTGCTTTGGCATCGGCTCTGGCTGACCTCGGCAGCCTATGTCGTTCTCTGCTTGGTGCTCGTCGGCGCAGGGTGGCTGTTGTCGATGGACGAGAATGTTTCGCTGGTACTGCTCGCGCTCAATCTGCTCGTCGGCCTCGAGGCATCGTCGCTCAAGCTACATGCATTGCGCGCAGATGGCTGGGGCGACTGGGGCGTAGTCGAGGCGTCCGATCCGCGCGAGGCGGAGCTGCGATACCTCTCCGAGGCCGGGCATCTCGACAGCGAGGCTGAGACCGCCGCCGTGCTTCCGGCGCGCTACACCGAGGCGCCAGCGGGCGGGCCGGCCCTTGGCCTGCTTGCCTACCCGGGTGGGCGCTAGGCATGCGCGTTGCCATCATCGACTACGGCTCCGGCAACCTTCGCTCGGCGACGAAGGCATTCGAGCGCGCCGCGCGCGAAGCGGGCGTCGCTGCCGAGATTGATCTGACGGCGGACGCCGAGCGGGTACGGACGGCGGATCGCATCGTACTGCCGGGCGTCGGGGCCTATGCCGATTGCGCTGCGGGTCTGCATGCCGTGCCCGGCATGTGGGAGACGATCGAGCAGGGCGTCGCCGCCGGGCGACCGTTTCTCGGCATCTGCGTCGGCATGCAGCTTATGGCCTCGCGCGGCCTCGAAAAGACCGTGACGCGCGGGTTTGGCTGGATCGAGGGCGACGTCGTCGAAATGACCCCGTCGGATCCTTCGCTGAAAATCCCGCAGATCGGCTGGAACACGCTCGAGCTGGCACGGGAGCATCCGCTGTTTGACGGCATCCCGACCGGACCTGAGGGTTTGCACGCCTACTTCGTGCACTCCTACCATCTCGTGCCGGCGCAGGCGGAGCGCGTGGTGGCCGTCACGGACTATGGCGGGCCGGTTACCGCCGTCGTCGCGCGCGACAACGTCGCCGGAACGCAGTTCCACCCGGAGAAGAGCCAGGCGCTCGGCCTGGCCCTGATCGCCAACTTCCTGCGGTGGAAGCCTTGATCCTCTTCCCCGCCATCGACCTCAAGGACGGCCAGTGCGTTCGCCTGAAGCTCGGCGAAATGGACAGCGCGACCGTCTACAATCCTGATCCCGGCGCGCAGGCGGCTGCGTTCGAGGCACAGGGTTTCGAGTGGCTGCATGTGGTAGACCTCAATGGCGCCTTTGCGGGGAGAACCGTCAACGCTGCCGCCGTCGGCGCCATCCTTAGAGCGACGAAGAACCCGGTTCAGCTTGGCGGCGGCATCCGCACGCTGCCCCAGATCGAGGATTGGCTCGATAGGGGTCTGGCGCGCGTGATCCTGGGCACCGTTGCGGTGCGCGATCCCGACTTGGTGCACCGCGCGTGCAAGGCCTTCCCCGGAAAGGTGGCGGTCGGCATCGACGCTCGCGGCGGCAAGGTCGCGGTGGAGGGTTGGGCCGAAACCTCCGAGCTTGGCGCCATCGAGCTCGCGCGGCGCTTCGAAGGTGCAGGTGTGGCGGCGATCGTCTACACCGATATCGACCGCGACGGCGTGCTGACCGGGATCAACTGGGACGGCACGATCGCGCTCGCGAACGCTGTCTCCATCCCGGTCATCGCCTCGGGCGGGCTGGCCTCGATGGACGACATCCGCCGCATGACGCAACCGGATGCGCGCATCCTGGAAGGGGCGATTTCGGGCCGCGCGCTCTACGATGGCCGCATCGACCCGGCCGAGGCACTCGCGCTGCTCACCCGCACGCGGCCACGCGGGAGCTTCTAAGAAAGCCGAATCGAAAGAATCACTTAGCGGAAACTTCCCAAAGCTCTGAATGTCAAGCATTTTCCTTGACTTCCTTGCGACCTCAAACTACATTGATGCAAATGGATTGGGGGTTCCCGGTCGGCGTTGGGCCTCGGAGTATTCCGAGGCCTTTCGCTTTTAAGGAGCGTAGATTCCCCTTTCCGGTCGCGCATACCTTCGATGGTTACGCAGCTTGCCGGCGATGGCGTCAAATGCGCGGTTCGGCTGATCGGGCCTGACAACCTTCAGCCCAATTGGGCGAGCAGTAAGGTCCGCAATCTGCATGCCTGTGGAGTTGGTTCGCTTATCGGAAAAGCGGATGTGAAATCCCTCGAATCGGCATCTCAAATCGTTATCTCCGTCTGTGAGACGACGAAACTCCAACTCGAGATCGTCGTCCTCCTTTGGCCCTCTCTTCTCGAATATGAAGTGATGCGTTCGTCCAATCTGTCCCCGTTGTTCGAGAAAGCGATATGCTGACTGGACGCAAATTCGAAGCGATAGGCCATATGGGTTGGTCGGAAAGAGGTCGAGTTTCAAAGCCGACTTGTCGATAACTGCGGCGAATATCGAAAAGCGCGATGTGCTAACAAGCGAGGTGAGATCGGCCATGAATCGCTCACGAAGCACGAGGTCAGTCAGGAAGGTAAAATCGCCGATCTGCTTCCTGATTTCCCGTTCGTGCAGGACGACGGAATCGTGTCCGAAGTAATCGAACTTGAATCGTAGGAAGCGTGGGATGATCCGGCTGCAATATTCGGCCTTCTTGAACGCACACAGAGAGAGTGCGAAGGCCGGAAACAAAGGATCGATCTTTGTCAGAGAGTGATCACCGCTCTCATCCGCGTAGAAGATGTAGTCTCCGTCAGTGTCCATCAGCGCCCTCTAGTCGAATAGCAGACTGCCATGCTCAAATACCGCGTCATACCCTGTCTCGACGTCAAGGACGGCCGGGTGGTCAAGGGCGTCAACTTCGTCGACCTTGTCGACGCCGGCGACCCGGTCGAGGCGGCGAAGGCTTATGACGCGGCCGGCGCCGACGAGCTGTGCTTCCTCGACATCACCGCCTCGTCGGACAACCGCGAGACGATCTTCGACGTGGTGGCGCGCACCGCCGAGCAGTGCTTCATGCCGCTGACGGTCGGCGGCGGGGTGCGCCAGGTCGCCGATATCAGGAAACTCCTGCTCGCCGGCGCCGACAAGGTCTCGATCAACACGGCGGCGGTGAAGAATCCGGACTTCGTCGCCGAGGCGGCCGACAAATTCGGCAACCAGTGCATCGTCGTGGCCATCGACGCGAAAAAGGTTTCCGGAGCGGGCGAGCCGGACCGATGGGAGATATTCACCCATGGCGGCCGCCAGACCACCGGCATCGACGCGGTCGAGTTCGCCTGCAAGGTCACGGCCCTCGGCGCCGGCGAGATCCTGCTGACTTCGATGGATCGCGACGGCACCAAGGCGGGCTACGACCTGGCTTTGACCAGCGCCGTCGCCGACGCCGTGCGCGTCCCGGTCATAGCCTCCGGCGGCGTGGGGACGCTCGAGCACCTGGTCGAAGGCATCCGCGACGGGCACGCAACCGCGGTTCTCGCCGCCTCGATCTTCCACTTCGGCACCTATTCGATTGCCGAAGCGAAGGCGCATATGTCAAAAGCCGGCTTGCCTATGCGGCTCGCCGACACTGTCCACGGCGCCGCCTGATTGGAGAGCTCGGGCTTGGCCGGCTTCACACTCGCGGATCTGGAACGGATCGTCGCCTTCCGCGGCCGCTCCGGCGATTCCGGCTCGTGGACCGCGAAGCTGTTCGCCGGCGGCCAGGAGAAGGCCGCGAAGAAATTCGGCGAGGAGGCGGTGGAAACCGTCATCGCCGCGATCCAGGGCGACCGCGCCAGGCTGGTTTCCGAGAGCGCCGACGTTCTTTATCACTTGATGGTGGTCCTGGCGCTCGGCCAGGTCTCGCTGGATGAGGTGCTGGCGGAGCTTGAGGCGCGCACCGCGCAGTCCGGCATCGCCGAAAAGGCCTCGAGGGGCTGAGATGGCGATGGCCGAGGAACTGCGCCCCGACGAACTCGCACCCAGCGACCGCTACTCGCCCTACCGAATCTTCACCGCGGCGGAATGGGCGGGCTTCCGAGCCGATACGCCGCTTACCCTCACCGAGGACGAGGTCCAGCGGCTGTCCTCGCTCTACGAGCCCATCGACCTCGACGAGGTGCGGCGGATCTATCTCTCGATGTCGCGGCTGCTATCGGCCCATGTCGAGGCGATGCAGCTGCTGTTCCACCAGCGGCTGGCCTTCTTCAACGGGTCGAACCGGGCCAAGAAGACGCCGTTCATCATCGGCATGGCCGGTTCGGTCGCGGTCGGAAAGTCGACCACGGCGCGCATCCTCAAGGAACTGCTGCTGCGCTGGCCTTCGAGCCCGAAGGTCGATCTCGTCACCACGGATGGATTTCTCTACCCGAACGAGGTCCTGCGGCGCGACAATCTCATGGAGCGCAAGGGCTTTCCCGAAAGCTACGATGTCGGTGCACTGCTGCGCTTCCTGTCCGGCATAAAGTCGGGCCGCCGCAACGTGCGCGCGCCGGTCTACTCGCACCTTACCTACGATGTGGTTCCCGGCGAGTTCGTCGAGATCGACCAGCCGGACATCCTCATCTTCGAGGGGCTCAATGTGCTGCAGCCGCGCGAGCTGCCGAAGGACGGGACCTTCGTGCCGTTCGTCTCCGACTTCTTCGACTTTTCCATCTATATCGACGCCGATCCGGACGTGATCCACAAATGGTACATCTCGCGCTTCATGCGGTTGCGCGAGACCGCGTTCCGCAACCCCCAGTCGTTCTTCCACCGCTATTCGCAGCTGTCCGAAGATGCCGCGCGCGCCATAGCCGAGGGGCTTTGGTCCAACATCAATCTCAAGAACCTGCACGAAAACATCCTGCCGACCCGGCCCCGCGCAGACCTGATCCTGCGCAAGGGCGCCGATCACCGTGTCGAGGAAGTCGCACTGCGCCGACTCTGAGGCGCTTGCATTAAGCCGGCCTTCAACCATCGCGCCTAGTGTCGCGCCATGATCAGGAACGTGGCGAGCACGGCGCGATGACGCACGCCGACAGCACTCCGGCGGCACTGGCGGTGCGACCGCGTCGCGCGCCGATGGCCGTCGTCGCCTGCTGTGCGGTGCTCGCCTTCGCGTTGCCGTGGCAGCTTCGCTGGGGCACGGTCGCCGACACGAGCTGGATCATCACAATGTGCGAGCGGCTGCTCGCCGGCGAACGGCTTTATGTCGACTTCGTCGAGACCAATCCGCCGTTCACCGTCTGGCTCTACCTGCCGCCGGTATGGCTGGCCCAGGCGCTCGGCGCAGCACCCGAATTTCTCGTTCATGCTTACACCTACCTTGCATGCCTGGCGGGGCTGGGCTTGGCGGCCGCGATCGCCCGGCGCGCCGGGTTTGAAGAGAACCCGGGGCTCCTGACGCTGGCGCCGGCATTTCTGGCGCTTCTGGTGGTTTTTCCGGGCAACAGCTTCAGCGAGCGCGAGCATTTCGGCGTGGCGCTGCTGCTTCCGCTGCTGGCGCTGATGGCCTGGCGCGCGTCGAACAACGCTGCGACGAGGCCAAGCCTCGCCATCGCTCTACTCGCCGGTCTCTGCGGCAGCGTAATGCTCCTCGTGAAGCCGTATTACGCGGTGGTGATCCTGCTGCCTGCGCTCTACGTCGCCTGGCGCCGGCGCAGCGTTGTCGCGCTGCTGGCGCCGGAATACTGGACGATCGGACTGATATGCGTCGCCTATCTCGCGCTCGCGACATGGCTCTATCCCGAGTTCCTGAACGACATCTATCCAGTTCTCGCCGACACCTATCTCAAGGTGCGGCTGCCGCTGCCGATGCTGATGGGCTACGCCGGCGCCTATCTCATCAATCTTTATTTGATCCGGGTCGTCCGCCCCGGGGTGCCTCTGTCGCCGTTCGTTATCGTGCTCGCCGCCGCTTCTGTCGCCGCAATCGGGCCGCTGCTGCACCAGGGCAAGGGCTGGCCCTACCATGCCTATCCGGCCGTGGTGCTGGGTATCGCCGCGCTGCTTTGCCGACTGGCCCAGCCGTCACGCCGGCCGCTGCGCACGGCCCACGTCTTGCTGGTGGCGCTGTCGGTGGTGGCCAGCGCGATCCCTTTCCTTGCGACACAGAAACCGGGCAGCGGGTTCGTCGACGAAGTCAGGATGGCTACCGACGTGATCCCGGGCGGACCCAGCGTCGGCCTGATCGGCTCGGACATCGCTGCCGGACACCCGCTTTCGCGCCTGATCGGCGGCCGCTGGTCCTCGGCGTACTGCAGCGACTGGCTGGGCTTCCAGGCCGTGTACCTCGAGGCGCTGGCAAGGCTCGACGGACTGGACGAGGAGGCGTCGCGATACCGCGCGATCGCGGCGCGCTACATCGACGCCAAGGTTGCGGAGATCGTGGCGGCCCGGCCGGACGTCCTGCTCTTCCAGAAACAGGACCAGTTGTGGACCGCACGTTTTCTGCAGGACGATCGCGCGGCCGTACTTCTGTCGGACTACGAGTTCCTTGCGGAGGATGCGACGTTGCGCGTCCTTATCCGCAGGCCGGGAGGCCGCTAGACCGGAGCGCGGCCCCTGTTCACCAACTGCAAGAATAGCCTAAGGTTGGGGCTGTCGGGGCCATTTGTAATGGCGTATAGCAATCTTGGATCAAGGGAGGATCTGCCATGAAATTGAAGACTGTAATTGCAGCCGCGGTCGCGCTGGGCGCGATGACCGCCGCATCGTTCGCGCAGGAGGTCACCCTGCGCTTCCACCAGATGCTGCCGCCGCAGGCGACGATCCCTGCCAAGGCGATCACGCCATGGATCGAGAAGGTGATGGCCGACTCCGGCGGCCGCATCAAGATCGAGAAGTACGACGCGATGGCGCTCGGCGGCACGCCGCCGCAGCTGGTCGACCAGGTCACCGACGGCGCCGTCGACCTGATCTGGACCGTCATCGGCTACACGCCGGGGCGTTACCCGTCGACCGAGGCGTTCGAGCTGCCGTTCATGGTGACCAAGGGCGAGCCGACCTCGCGCGCTTTCCACGAATACTGCGAGAAGTACTGCGCCAAGGAATTCGAGGGCATGAAGGTCATCGCCTGGCATGCGCACGGCCCGGGCCTCATCCACTCGAAGAACCCCGTCAACAAGCTCGAGGACATGAAGGGCCTGAAGATCCGCGGCGGCTCGCGCGTCATCAACCAGATGCTCGAGAAGCTTGGCGCGACCCCGGTCGGCATGCCGGTCCCGGCCGTGACCGAAGCGCTCTCCAAGGGCGTGATCGACGCGACGACCATTCCGTGGGAAGTTACGCCTTCGCTCAAGGTTTCGGAGCTGGTCAGCAACCATACCGGTTTCTCCGGCGGCAACGGCCTCTATACGCAGACCTTCGTCGTCGGCATGAGCAAGGCCTCCTATGACAAGCTGCCGGACGATCTGAAGAAGGTGATCGACGCCAATTCCGGCATCGAGACCGCCGCAATGTTCGGGCGCGTCATGGATCAGGGCGATGCTGCTGGCCTGAAGATCGCGCAGGATCGCAAGAACAACATCATCACCCTCGACGAGGCCGAGACCAAGCGCTGGCAGGATGCCGCGGCGCCGCTGGTCGAAGGCTGGATCGCCGAAATGACGGGCAAGGGCATGGATGCCAAGGCCATGGTCGATGACGCCCGCGCGCTGATCGCCAAGCACTCCGGCTCTATGTAGTCCACGAAGCTTGCTGCTAATATCGGGGCTCGCCTTTCGGGGCGGGCCCTTTTTCATGCGCGCAAGGAGCAGCGGGCATGTCGGATCTCGCGCATCTGGCGGCCGAAATCTTCAAGCGGGGCGCGGGGCGCCCGCGTGTTCTGGTCGCCCTGGCGGGACCGCCCGCCGCCGGAAAGACGACCGCCGCGGCGCGGCTTGTGGAACTGCTGGGTGCCGACGCCGCGGTGGTGCCGATGGACGGCTTCCATTTCGACAATGCGATCCTCGACGGCCGAGGCCTCCGCAGGCGCAAGGGTGCGCCCGAGACATTCGACGTCGACGGGCTCGCCTCGCTGCTGCAGCGGCTTGAGCGGGGCGGACGGGATGTGGCGGTGCCGTTGTTCGATCGCGGCGAGGATCACGCCCGCGGATCGGCAGCGATAATTCCTGCGACCGCGCGCTTCGTGATCGTGGAGGGGAATTACCTGCTGCTCGACGAGGATCCGTGGCGCGCGCTGCGCGGAATGTTCGATCTGTCGGTGATGCTGGACGTTCCGAAAGGCGAGCTTGCCCGGCGTCTGGTGCGTCGCTGGCGCGAGCATGGGCTCGACGAGGCGGCGGCGCGCCAACGCGCCTTCGACAACGACATGGCCAATGTCGGCCGTGTGCTCGAAACGAGCATCCCGGCCGACATCGTCATAAGACTGTCCTGAGCCGACTACTCGACGAGGTTGATTTCCTCGGTGTTTCCACCCTCGCAGGTGTAGCAGCAATTTTCGCACGTCTGCGAGTTGTCGGGGCCGACACCCCAATAGGTGCCCTTGTCCCCCGAAATCCAGGCGCCGTAGCAGATGGTCTCGCCTGCCTGGCAGGACAGCGGCATCGTCTTGGTCTCGCCGTCGTCGAGGAGGTACACCTGTCCGCCGCCCGGCCAGACATGATCGCGGTCCTGGCTGTAGAGTTCGACCTCGACCGCATAGGTGTGACCGTTGTTCATGACGAATGTGACTTCCTCGGCGGCGGCAGGACCGACGAGCAAAAGAGCGCCGAACAGCGCGAGGACGCTGCGGCGTACGAACGATGCGAATTTCATAAGTATCCCCAGAAGCCGGAATGGCCCCACGCCCATTCCATGCCATGCGTTCCGCCGGCGAAACAGCGTCCCGCGTGCAACGCTGGCGGTAAATTTAGATGTCAGGCCGAAAGGCGCTGTCCCGTTTCCTGCAGGCCGCCGAAGTCGACGATGTAGTCGATGACCGCGTCGAGCCCCTTGCCGCGCGACAGGTCGGTGAAACCGAACGGCCGACCGGCTCGCATGCGCGTCGCATCGCGTTCCATGACGTCGAGGTTGACGTTGACGTAGGGAGCCAGGTCGCTCTTGTTGATCACCAGGAAGTCCGACCGCGTGATCCCGGGCCCTCCCTTGCGCGGGATCTCCTCGCCCTGGCAGACCGAGATCACGTAGAGCGTGAGGTCTGCGAGGTCCGGCGAGAAGGTCGCGGCCAAATTGTCGCCGCCGGACTCGATGAAGACGATGTCGAGGTCCGGAAACTTCCGGTTCATCTCGGCGATTGCCGCGAGGTTGATCGAGGCGTCCTCGCGAATGGCCGTGTGCGGGCAGCCACCCGTCTCCACTCCCATGATCCGCTCCTCCGGCAGCGCCTGCAGGCGCGCCAGGATCATCGCGTCTTCCTTGGTGTAGATGTCGTTGGTCACCACCGCGATGGAGTACCGCTGGCGCAGCGCCTTGCAGAGCTTCTCGGTCAGCGTGGTCTTCCCGGAACCCACCGGGCCTCCGATGCCGACGCGCAGGGGTCCGTTCGAAGATCTCATGAGCGGAACAGCCTCGAATACTGGGTTTCGTGTTTCATCGCGGCGATCTCCGACATGAAGGCGGCCGAACCCAGGTCGTCGAGGCCGGAGCGCGCGGCGCGGGATGCGGCGGCGGCGATCGCCGGTTCGAGCTGCGCCAGCGTTCGTACCGCGCCGGTCTGGCCGAGAATCGAGAGCCGGATGCCGGCCTGCAGCAAATTCGATACGAAAGCCTGCAGGTAGGCGAGAAGCGCCGGCTCGAGCGCGATGCCGGCACGTGCTGCCGCGGCCGCGATGGCTGCGCAGTACGGCACCGCCTCCCCGGAAGTGCCGTCGAACGCCGTCATCGCCGTCGCGAATGCGTGGCCCTGGGCGGTAGTCTCCAGGTGCCGCTCCGCCGAACCCACGAGCGCTTCCGCAAGGCCTGCGACTTCGCCGGCAATCTCGTCGGCCGAGACTCTCCGCCACGCCTCGGCAAACAGCACGGCGTCGTTCCAGGCGGAGCCGCTGTGCAGCAGCGTCTCGATCCAGGCCGCCAGATCCCGCGCGTCGCGGAGCAGGCCGCGGCTGGCTGCGTCTTCCAGCCCGTGACTGTAGCTGAACGATCCGACTGGAAACGTCGGCGAAAGCCAGGCGAGCAGCCGGAACTGCGCTTGCCCCGCTTCAGGCATGGTTATGGCCGTAGTGCGGATCGCCGGGCGCACGGCCGAAGGCATCGCGGTCGCCGTCGCCGCCGTGATGGTGATGCCCGTGATGTTGATGGCCGTGGTCGTGGCCGGCATAGGCCCCGGCAACCGGCTGGAACGGCTCCACCACGTCACGGACGTGCGCGCCGAGCCCGTGCAGCATGTCGCGGATGACATGGTCGCGCAGCAGCACGATCCGGTTGGCCTCGATCTGCGCGGCGAGGTGCCGGTTGCCGATGTGCCATGCAAGTTCGGCAAGAGCCACGGCATCGTCGACGGCCACTTCCATCAGCTCCTCCTCCGCCGCCGCCACCGCGATCTGGGTTCCGTCCTCGAGGACCAGCCGGTCGCCGGCGGCAAGGTGCACCGGCGAGAGGAGATCGACGAAAACCCGCTGTCCGGTCTGCGTCGTCAGCACCTTGCGTCTCAGATGACGCTCGTCATGCGCGAGCGTGATCGTATCCGCCGCGGCAGACGAAGCGTCGTGCGCGTGCAGCACCGCGGTCGCATGCGGCAGCTTGGTGAAGTCGCTGTTTATGTTCAGTTTCATGCCTGTTCCTGCTTAGACCACGTGGGTCTCGATCTTCTCGGGCGTCACGATCTCGATGCGCCGCTCGATGACATACGGTTCGCCAGCCGTGCGCCATGCTGCGACATGCGGCGTTCGGGCATGGGCCGAGAGCGCCTCGCGCGTTTCCCAGCGCTCGACGAAGACAAGACCGTCCGGCTCGGTCGTGCTGGTGAAGAGGTCGTAGGCGAGGCAGCCCGGTTCTTTCCGCGTCTCCTCGATGCAGATGCGCGCCGGACCGAGGAGGTGCGGTATCGAGCCTGGTCGGATCACGAGGCGGGCGATGACGATGATCATGGGGCGGCTCAGTCGCGGACGACGTCCCACGGCGCGAACGGCTCGCCGGGCAGGAACTTCGGATCTAGGGCCTGAGCTATCGTGAAAGGCGCATCTGCGGGGAAGACGGACGGCAACATTCCGGTTTCATCGACCGCTCTTTGCCGCCCTCGTCGATACACCTCCTTGAAGACTTGAGCCGGAAAGCGTTTCAGGCTGGGGCTCATCTCAATGATGTCGGAAATCCATACGCGCTGCTCGCTTATGGTGATCCGCCAGCTTTCGCTCCGTCTTCCGGGCTGGAACTGCCATTTCAACAAATGCAGGATCAGGATTTCGAGTCTGCTGCGAATTTGGTGACGCTCGCTCCTCCCCACGCTCTCGATCTCCTCGGCGAGGTTCTCCCAGTCCAGATCGTTGTGCGAGCGGTCTCGAAGCTTCGTGGCCTGGTCCTTCAGCCACGCATGGAAGTCGGACTCATAGAGTGAGCCGGAGACTTCCAACGGCGCTTCTTGCGGCTTGCTCATCCCGCGAGACTAGAACAGAAAATACCGCTGCGCCATCGGCAGCACAGTCGCCGGCTCGCAGGTCAGCAGTTCGCCGTCGGCACGGACCTCGTAGGTCTCCGGGTCGACTTCGACATGCGGCATGGCGTCGTTCAGAATCATCGAACGCTTGGAGATCCCGCCGCGGGTGTTCTCGACGGCGATCATGCCCTTCTCGACGCCGAGCTTCGATTGAAGGCCCGCATCGAGCGCGGCCTGCGAAACGAAGGTGACCGAGGAATTGGTGATGGCCTTGCCGAAGGCGCCGAACATGGGCCGCATGTGGACCGGCTGCGGCGTCGGTATGGAGGCATTCGGGTCGCCCATCGGCGCCGCGGCGATGGTGCCGCCGATCAGCACCATGTCCGGCTTGATGCCGAAGAAGGCAGGGTTCCACAGCACCAGGTCCGCGCGCTTGCCGACCTCCACCGAACCGATCTCGCGCGACAGGCCGTGCGCTATGGCGGGATTGATCGTGTACTTGGCGATGTAGCGGCGTACGCGGAAATTGTCGTTCTCGCCGGTTTCTTCTTTCAGCCGCCCGCGCTGGCGCTTCATCTTGTCGGCGGTCTGCCAGGTCCGGATCAGCACCTCGCCGACGCGGCCCATCGCCTGGCTGTCCGATGAGATGATCGAGAAGGCGCCGATGTCGTGCAGGATGTCCTCGGCGGCGATCGTCTCCTTGCGGATGCGGCTCTCGGCGAACGCGATATCCTCGGGAATCGACGGCGACAGATGGTGGCACACCATCAGCATGTCGAGATGCTCGGCGATGGTGTTGACCGTGTAGGGCCGCGTCGGGTTGGTCGAGGAAGGAATGACGTTCGGCAGGCCGCAGACCTTGATGATGTCGGGCGCGTGGCCGCCGCCGGCACCTTCGGTGTGGAAGGCGTGAATGGTGCGGCCCTTGATCGCCTTGATTGTATCCTCGACGAAACCGCTCTCGTTGAGCGTGTCGGTATGGATCATGACCTGCACGTCGTAGGCATCGGCCACGGTCAGGCAGTTGTCGATCGCCGCCGGCGTCGTGCCCCAGTCCTCGTGCAGCTTCATGGCGCAGGCGCCGCCGAGGATCATTTCCTCCAGCGCCGCAGGCCGGGACGCGTTGCCCTTGGCCGACAGGCCGATGTTCATCGGGAACGAATCGAAGCTCTGGATCATCCGGGCGATGTGCCAGGGGCCGGGCGTGCAGGTGGTGGCAAGCGTGCCGTGCGCCGGACCGGTGCCGCCGCCCAGCATGGTGGTCAGGCCCGCCATCAGCGCCTCTTCGATCTGTTGCGGACAGATGAAGTGGATGTGTGCGTCGAAGCCGCCGGCCGTCAGGATCTTGCCTTCGCCGGCGATCGCCTCGGTGCCTGGCCCGATGACGATGGTCACGCCCGGTTGTGTGTCGGGGTTGCCGGCCTTGCCGATGGCCGCGATGCGCCCGTCGCGCAGGCCGATGTCGGCCTTGTAGATTCCTGTGTGGTCGACGACCAGCGCGTTGGTGATGACGGTGTCGACGGCGCCTTCGGCGCGGCTTGCCTGGCTCTGGCCCATGCCGTCGCGGATGACCTTGCCGCCGCCGAACTTTACTTCCTCGCCATAGGTGGTGAAATCCTTCTCCACCTCGACGAAAAGCTCGGTGTCGGCGAGACGCACCCTGTCGCCCACCGTCGGCCCGAACATCTGCGCGTAGGAAGACCGCGAAATCCTGGTCGGCATTTCAAACTCCGTATATCGCGCGGCGCTGAAACGGCGCGGGTGACTGAACGCTGCGCCGTTTGCGCACCAGACCTAAATCGGAACCGTCGTCGCCGGTGCGCATTGACCCCTTGAAGCAGGCATCTACGGGCCGCTTCGTTCGTCGGCGTTCGTCCAATCGAGCTGCCGAAACGGAAGGGACCCTTAAAGGAGACCACCCATGAAAAAGATCATTGCACTTTCCACCGCAGCGCTGATGAGCGGCGCGCTCATGGCCGCCCCTGCGCTCGCCCAGACCGGCGTTGGCGTTGGTGTCGGCGGCGGCATCTCCGTTGGCGGGACGACGGACTCCGGCGGCGCGAACGTCGGCGCCGGCGTGAATGGCGGCGCCAGCGTAGGGACCGATAGCGGTTCGGCCGGAACCTCGGTAGACGGGGCCGTGAAGCTCGGCGCGGAAGCCGCGACCAATATCGACAACACGGCAACGGCGGCGGTCGGCTCGAATTGGGACGGCGCCATGGCGGCGATCGGCAAGGACTCGTCGAACGCCCTCTCGGCGATGACCGAGGTTCGCAGCGTCAACGTCGTCAAGCTCAGCGACATCGAAGGTGCGAGCACTGAGGCGATGGCGACGCTTGAGTCGCAGAACGGCGCCAACATCGACGCGACGCGCGCGTCGGTGAAGTCGAACATGGCGATCATGGGCGCGCTCGAGGCGCAGGGCCTCTCCTCGGAGGATGTGCTCGGCGCCAACGTCGCCGCCGACGGGTCGCTCACCGTCTACGTTCGATAAAGATAGGATATGCGGCGCGGGCGACAGCCCGCGCCGCTTTCTTGTGTCATGAAGATCCTCGATCTCACTCTCGCGGCCCTCTTGGCCGGAACGCTCACGGTGTCGGCCCAGGGGCTGAAAACCGAAGGCGCCGTCGATACGATCATCGACGCCCCTGTCGTGACCGAAGAAAAGCCGGTGGCTGACGAAGACGCCCGGATCGCCGCCGCTATTGAGAAAAGCGGCACCAATGCCGCGGAAATCCGCAAGCGCTCGCAGGTCGGCAAGGTCGACATTGTCGTTGTCCCCGGTTTGACGGAGCCAAACTCGCCGCTCAGCAAGACGATAGAGCAGAACCGCGACCGCATCGACGCGCTCCGCGCCGAAATCGAGGGCAGCGCCATCTTCTATCACGCGTTGGATTCGAGCGGCATCCTGCTGCGCGACGTGGTCGCAGTGGAGTTCGGTGGAGACGACGCGACGATTTTCGTCGCGGGTCGCGCCACCAACTGACCGCCCCTGGTTCACAGCCTGCCCATGACCTTTTGCTGGAAGCCGTAGACCTCGCGCTTCCCGGAGAGCGGGACGAGGGTGACGTCGCGCTCCTGGCCGGGCTCGAAGCGGACTGCCGTCCCGGCGGCGATGTCGAGGCGCATCCCTCGCGCCTTCTTTCGGTCGAAGCGCAGCCCCTGATTGGTCTCGTAGAAGTGATAGTGGCTGCCGACCTGCACAGGCCGGTCACCTGTGTTGGCGACTCGCAACGTCACGGTCGCGGCCCCGGCATTGAGTTCAAGCTCGCCGGCCGCGGTGATGATCTCGCCCGGAACCATCGTCAACCTCCGAAGGCGAGCCAGAGGCCGCCGATCGCCGTTGCGGCGCCCGCCGCACGCGTGGCCATGCGCCCCCGCGACGTGCCCAAGGATCGGGCGAGCAGCAGACCGAGTGCGATGCCGAGCGCGTGAAGTAGCGCCGTCGCGACGATGAAACCGGCTGCAAATGCTCCGGCGCCGGCCTCGCCAAGTTCGCTGCCATGCGCGTGGCCGTGGAAGAACGCGAACAGGCCGACCATACCCATGGCGGCATGCGTCGGCACTTTCAGCGCGGCGGCGGCAAGCAGTCCGATGACCACCACCGAGGCAAGGATCACAGGCTCGACGAAGGGCAGAGGCAGGTCGAGCATCGCCGCGGCGAAGCCTGCGGCCATCGTGGTGACGAAAGCTGCGGGTACCAGCCACAGCGCGCGGCGGCCAAGCATTGGCCCGAGCAGCGCTGCCCACAGTCCGACCGCGATCATCGCCAGTATGTGGTCGGTGCCGAACAGAGGGTGAGAGAAGCCCGCTGCGAATGAGCCGTGCTCACCCGGATCGAGGTGGGCAAGGGCAGGAAGCGTGGTTACGCCGAGGGCCGCAACGGCCAGCGAAATGCATCGGAACATCGGTGCGCCCTTCTCTATTGCTGTTTGGCCGGTGTGAGCGGCCTGGAACCGCGAATCGGCTCGTGGACGGTCACCAGCTTCGTGCCGTCCGGAAACGTTGCCTCGACCTGCACGTCGTGGATCATCTCGGCGATACCCTCCATCACCTGGTCGCGGGTGATGACATGGGCGCCTGCTTCCATGAGATCGGCGACGCTGCGTCCGTCGCGGGCGCCTTCGACGACGAAGTCCGTGATGAGCGCGATCGCCTCCGGATGATTGAGCTTGACCCCGCGTTCCAGCCGCTTGCGCGCGACAATCGCCGCCATGGCGACCAGCAGCTTGTCCTTTTCCCTCGGGGTAAGCATCATGAGTTCGGTCCTAGGTTGACCACAATTTAGGCAGCGCTGCCCCGCGATTGAGCAGACGCAGAAGCGGCCCCAGCCGCGCGCGAAGCGAATGACCGTCTGCCGCGACCAGCCTCGCAAGAAGCTTGCCATGTCCGCCGACGCGCCAGAAGCTCGCGCCGCCGTCTTCGCCGATCACTCCTCGCGCAGCCTCAAGCAGCGCTTCTGCCTCTTCCGAGACGAGCAGCACCGTTGCGAAGGCCGTGCGGCCAGCCAAACCCGCGGCAGCCGCCGTGATCGCCGCAACATCAGGTCCCAACGCGATATCGTCGGCATGCACGAGCCTGCCGTTCGCACTGATCCGCCAGCGATCGCGGAAGCGCGCCCGCGTGACCGTTTCTCCATGCGCCTTGCGGCCGAGGACCACCGCCTCGGCCAACAGCGCCTCGGCGCCCGGCGAGAGCGCGACCGATAGTTCGCGCGAGAGCGCCGCGCCCTGGTACAGGATCGTTTCCTGGGGCAGCCAGGAAAGCCTGCCGCGAGCCCCGACCTCGATCGTCGAGGCGATCCGCGCCTCGCCATAAGCGGAGCGGTACACCTTTTCGCTCGCCTGTGTCGTCGTGGTCAGCGCCGCGCCGGGACCGACCTCGATCGTCCAGTCGACACGATCGCCGCCGGTAACGCCGCCGGCCGTATTGATCAGCACCGCCTGCTGACCGGTTCCGTCATCGGTAGGCACGCGGATCTTCGCGGCGCCCTCCTGATAAAGCTCCCAAAGGCGAGTACGGCCGCCCGTTGCCTCGACCGCGAGCCGCCCGACGCCGGCAACGCGCTGCGAGGCAAGGCGCTGCTGATCCCTCGGCAGGGCGTTCATGTGTTCAGGGTTCCACATACGGCCGATGCCATGCAAGGCCTGGGCCGTGTCGCGGGATCGCCTTGAAGCCTATTGCCGAACCTCTATCTAGAGGCGGCAACTTCACAGGGGACGAAGCTTGACCGACCTTTCCGCCTTCCCGATCGCCACGCGCTGGCCTGCGCAGCACCCTGACCGCCTGCAGCTCTACTCTTTCCCGACGCCAAACGGCGTAAAAGCCTCGATCATGCTCGAGGAGACTGGGCTGCCTTATGAAGCCCACACCGTGAACATCATGAAGAACGAGACGTGGGGGCCGGAATTCCTTTCGCTCAACCCGAACGGCAAGATCCCCGCGATCGTCGATCCCGACGGGCCTGGGGGCAAGCCGTTCGGGCTGTTCGAGAGTGGCGCCATCCTCGTCTATCTCGGCGACAAGACCGGAAAGCTGCTCTCGAAGGATCCGGCCGAGCGCTATGAGACCCTGCAATGGGTGTTCTTCCAGATGGCCGGCATAGGGCCGATGTTCGGGCAGCTCGGGTTCTTTCACAAGTTTGCCGGCAAGGCGATCGAGGACAAGCGCCCGCTTGAACGTTATCGCGACGAGACCAAGCGCCTTCTCGGCGTCCTGGAGAAGCGCCTGGAAGGCCGTGACTGGATCATGGGCAGCGACTTCACGATCGCCGACGTGTCGATGATCGGCTGGGTCCGCGCCATTGGTACCTTCTACGAGGCGACCGAACTGGTTGGGCTCGATCGCATGCCGCGGGTGAACGACTGGCTGAAACGCGCCCTCGCACGGCCCGCGGTCGAACGCGGCCTCAACATCCCGCCGCGCGGCTGATCCTGAAACGCATAAGGGCGCCGACGGCGCCCTTATGGGTAAGGCTTCCAGGCGGAATCAGGCGGCGTGCGAAGCCGGCGTCTGCGCCAGGAAGGTGTAGATCGCCGCTGCGTCGTTCGAGCCGCGGATCTTGGCAACTGTGTCGCTGTCGCGCAGAACGCGGGCAATCCGCGACAGCGCCTTCAGATGGTCGGCGCCGGCGCTTTCGGGCGCGAGCAGCAGAAAGACCAGGTCGACGGGCTGGTCGTCGAGCGACTCGAAGTCGACCGGCGTTTCGAGACGGGCAAAGACCCCGATGATCTTGCGGATGCCGCGCAGCTTGCCATGGGGAATGGCGATGCCGTTGCCGACGCCCGTCGAGCCGAGCCGCTCGCGCTGCAATATGGTGTCGAATATCTCCCGCTCGGTCAGACCGGTGACCTGCGCGGCCTTCTCGGCCAGGAGCTGAAGCAGCTGCTTCTTGGAATTGGCCTTGAGGGTCGGCATGACCGAGGAAACCTCGATCAGATCGCTCAGATCCATATCAACTCTCCTCGCGGCAGCCGTTCTCGGCGCCGCGTGAAAACCTCAGTTGCGGCGCGATGCAGCCGATGCGGTGTCGATCCAGCCAATATTTCCATCGGTGCGGCGGTAGACGACGCTGACCGCACCGCTGCCCGAATCGCGGAACACGAAGACCGGGCTGTCCTTCGTGTCGAGTTCGACCACCGCGGCGGCGACCGACATGGTGTTGAGAGCGACCGTGGATTCCGCGACGATCGCCGGCGCGAAGTCCTCGGCGACCTCTTCCTCGTCCTCGCCCACCGCGGCCATGACGCGGTAGTTCAAGTCGATGGTCTCGCTGGCGTTGCCCGTCTGGTGGGACTTGAGCTTGCGCTTGTAGCGGCGCAGACGCTTTTCGATGCGCTCCGCCGCTGCATCGAAGGCGGGCATCGGATCCGCGGCCGTACCGGAGGCCTGCAGGGCGATGCCGCTGTCGAGATGGATCATGCAATCGGCGTTGAAGCGCGAGCCGGCCTTCTCGACCGTGACGCGGCCGGAAAAGCCGCCGTCAAAATACTTTTCGATCGCGTCGCCGATCCTGCTTTCGATGCGGAGGCGAAACGCCTCCCCGATATCCATATGCTTACCCGAAATGCGCAGGCTCATCGAAAGGCCGATCCTTGTTCTTTTTTGGCTTCGGTTGCCGCGAGTTTATACCCGTGTCTCAATGGCACAAGGTCTTCCGGCATTGCGCCGGCACCCCGGCCGCATCTCGGCGCTGAGGCGCCGCGGCCGGAACTCATGCGGCCGGAATGGAACCCGTCCGTTGCGGCGCGGCTTCTATTAGCTTCCCCTCGCCCTGTCAACGCGACCTCGGGAGCAGCCTAGCGGCCGGCGAACGCCAGCGCCCGCTTTTCCCGCCGTCGCTGCACGGAAGAGGGGATGTTCATACCCTCGCGATACTTGGCAACGGTTCGCCGAGCGATGTCGACGCCGTTGCGCTTGAGCATATCGACGATGGCGTCGTCCGATAGCACGTCGTCCGGCTGCTCCGCCTCGATCAGCTCGCGGATCCGGTCTCTCACGGCTTCCGCCGAATGCGCGTCGCCGCCCTCGGCCGACGCGATGGCAGCGGTGAAGAAGAAGCGCAGTTCGAACACGCCGCGCGGCGTCATCATGTACTTGTTGGTCGTCACGCGGCTGACGGTCGACTCATGCATGCCGATCGCATCGGCGACGGCGCGCAGGTTGAGCGGCTTGAGCTGCCTGATGCCGTGCAGCAGGAACGCGTCCTGCTGACGGACGATCTCCGAAGCCACCTTCAGGATGGTACGCGCGCGCTGGTCGAGGCTGCGCGTCAGCCAGTTTGCGCTCTGCAGGCAATCGCTGAGAAACTCCCGCTCCGCGGCCACGCGCGTCTGACGCGAGACCTCGGCATAGTAGCTCTGGTCGACGAGGACGCGGGGCAGCGTGTCCGGGTTCAGCTCGATCGCCCAGCTGCCGTCGGGCGCCGGCGTGACCACGACATCCGGAACCACCGTGTCGGCAACGCCGCCGGCGAACGCGGTGCCGGGCTTCGGATCCAGCCGCCGGATCTCGGCCAGCATGTCGATGAGATCCTCGTCGTCGACGCCGCAGATGCGCCTCAGCGTGGCGAAATCCCGGCGAGCCAGCAGTTCGAGATGGCCGAGCAGGGAGCGCATTGCCGGGTCGAGCCTGTCGCGCGCCGCGAGCTGCAGCGACAGGCACTCGGCGAGGTGACGCGCGAAAATGCCGGGCGGGTCGAACGTCTGGCACACGGCAAGCACGCCGTCGACCGTCGCGACCGGAAGGGCGAGACGCTCTGCCACGTCGGCGGTGTCGATCTCCAGGTAGCCGGCGTCGTTCAGCCCATCGGCCAGCACCCGCGCAACCGAAAGGCGCAGCGGATCGGAGAACGCGAATGCGATCTGCTCGCCGACGTGGTCGGCAAGGGTGAGTTTGGCTGCCGTCGTCGCCTCGAGGTCGATGCCTTCGCCAAGGGCGCGACTTCCGGATGCTGATTTCCACTGAGCGGCAAGGTCGCTGGACAGCGCGTCCCGCGTGCCCGGATCGTCGGGGAAGACGTTCTCGAGCGAGGTGTCGAGCCGCTCCGACATGCCCTCCGAGGTCCATTCGGAGTTTCCGGCGTCTTTCGGCCGATCTTCCGGCTCGATGCTGGCGCTCTCGCGCCTGTCCACGCGGTCGAGCAGCGGATTGCGCTCGATCTCCTCGTCGATGAAGCGTTCAAGCTCCATATGGCTGAGCTGAAGCAGCCGGATCGACTGCATGAGCTGCGGCGTCATCACCAGAGACTGGCTCTGGCGGATCTGCAACCTGGCCGAAAGCGCCATCAAAACCCCATACTCGCAGGCGGCCCCACACGGAGCCCCGGCCGCCGACGGGATCAAACTGGCCCGGCTCTTGCATGTCAAGGGTAGGACGTCGCTGAATCGCAGCTGACGAGCGTTAAGGCTAAAGCGAGAAGCTTTCGCCCAGGTAGAAGCGCCGCACGTCCGGATTGGCGACAATTTCGGCCGGCGTGCCGTGCGTCAGCACCTTGCCGGCATGGATGATGTAGGCCCGGTCGATCAGGCCCAGAGTCTCGCGCACATTATGATCGGTGATCAGCACGCCGATGCCGCGACCGGTAAGGTGGCGCACCAGCTGCTGGATGTCTGAGACGGCAATGGGGTCGACGCCGGCGAACGGTTCGTCGAGCAGCATGAAGTTCGGGTCTGTGACCAGCGCGCGCGCGATCTCCAGCCGCCGCCGCTCGCCGCCTGACAGCGCTATGGCCGCCGACTTGCGCAGGTGCGAGATGTGGAACTCCTCGAGCAGCTGGTCCAGCTTCTTCTCGCGTGCGGCGCGGCTGCGCTCCACCGTCTCGAGGACTGCGCGGATATTGCCCTCGACCGTCAGCCCGCGGAAGATCGACGCTTCCTGGGGCAGATAGCCGATACCAAGCCGGGCGCGGCGGTACATCGGCATGCGGGTCACGTCGAACCCGTCGATCTCGATCGTGCCGCTGTCTGAGGGAACGAGCCCGGTGACCATGTAGAAGCATGTGGTCTTGCCGGCGCCGTTCGGCCCGAGCAACCCGACCGCTTCCCCGGCGCGCACGCCGAAGCTCACGCCCGACACGACCTGCCGGCCGCGATACGATTTCGCCAGCCCGCGCGCCGTCAGCGTGCCGGGCTGGGCCTCCGCCGCAGCTGTTTCATCCGCGCCGGAAGGGCGCGACGACCTCTTGAACGGCCAGATCATCAGGGCTGAGCTGAAGATCCCGGCTGCAGCAGCATCTTCACGCGGCCGCCGCCGGATTCCCTGGGGCACGAGTCGACCTGCGACTCGCCGCTCTTCTGGTTGCTGGTGAAACGGCAGCCGACGACCACATTGCCGCCCTCGGTCAGGACCACTTCCTTGCCGGTGACCACAAGCAGGCCTTTAGTGACCTCGAACTCGCCGCGGTCGCCGGTGACCACCTGGCCGCTCTGCTCGATATAGACCTTGCCCTCGGCGAGCATGCGCTCGACCTCGGTCGAGCCGCCCGCTGAGCTGCCTGCCGAAGCATCCGCGGGCGTCGCGCCGGAGCCGGCCGCGGCTTCCTTGTAGAAGACGGTCATTTTCACGGTCTTGAGCAGGAGTTTGCCCTGTACCAGCGTGACGTTGCCGGTGAAGACCGCCGTCTTGTCGCGATCGAAGACTTCGAGCTTGTCGCTTTCGATCTCCGTCGGCGCGTCGCTGCCGAGGCCGAAGCCTTGCGCGCCAGCCGGCAGTGTGCTGCCGATCAGGGCGACAGCCAAGATCAGCCCTGCGGCGTCAGTTGCTCGCATTGGTCGGGCCCGCGGCGGCCGTATCGACGCTCCGCCCGTCGATGACGACGCGGACGCGCTGCTCGAATACCATGACGTCGCCACCGTCGGTGCGCGACATGCGGTCGGCAGTGATCTTCATGTTCGGACGGTCGACCTCGACCGGCTCATCCGACGTGATGTCGCCGCGACTTATGTCGAAACGGCCGGACTTCAGCCGCGCTATCAGCCCGTCGGTCGTCTTCACCAGCGCCGGGCTGGTGATCCGCAGCATGTTGTCGGCCTTGGTCATGGTGCCGCGCGCGGCCTCGACCATCGCCCACGCCGCACTGCCTGACGGCAACTTGGCGGCGATCTCTTCGAGGTCGACGGAGGTCGCGTCGGAAATCTTCTGGAGAGCACGGCTTGCCGTCATCTCGTAGCGGCGACGGTCATCGTTGAAGCCGTCCAAACGCGGATTCGCCATGACCAGACGCCCGTCCTCGACGGTCACGCCGGCAATCGCCGTGGGCCCGGCCTGCAGGTAAGCCAAGGTAATCGAACGGCCAACAAGGCCGCAAACGAACATGATCGCCAGCAGCGGCAATGCCTTCTTCAAGCGGCTCACTCGACGCGAGCGTCTCTGCTCACGCGCGAACGCTTCCGAAGTCACCTTTGATCTCGGTTGCCCCAAAGAACCCACCCGCCTTGCGCCCGACGCGTCGAGCCTGAACATTACTGGAATGAAATCGTGCGCGCTGCAACACCCAACCGCCGCCACGCCGTTTCCGAGGGCCGTTCGTATGCCAGACCAATATGGTCACAATGCGATACGCGACCGAACGCCACTTCTCCCCACCGCGCCGAACCTCTAGAAGGGCGATTTCCCGGAGCGAGGCGCCATGTCCACACGCGCAGACGACATCATCGATCGACGCCGCCTGAGGCGAAAACTGACCTTCTGGCGTGTCGCGGCCGCCCTGATCGTCGTGGCTGCGGTCGCAGTGGCCGCGATCGCGTTGCGAGGCGGAATGGAGGGTGCTGCCGTCGCCCACATCGCGCGCATCAAGATCGAAGGCACGATCACCGAGGACGAAGAGCTCCTGGCGCGGCTGAAGCGCGCCGAGGAGTCGGATATGGTGAAAGGCGTCATCCTGACGGTCGACTCGCCCGGCGGCACCACTGCAGGCGGCGAAGCGATCTACGAGGCGGTACGCCGGCTTGCTGCGGCGAAGCCGGTCGTCGCCCAGGTCGGGACCCTTGCCGCTTCGGCGGGCTACATGATCGCCACGGCGACCGATCACATCGTCGCGCGCCAGGCGTCGATCGTCGGCTCCATCGGCGTTCTCTTCCAGTTCCCGGACGTGACGGGGCTCATGGACAAGATCGGTGTCCGTCTCGAGGGGGTGAAATCCTCGCCTCTGAAGGCGGAGCCCTCGCCGTTCAGCCCGACGACGGAGGAAGAGCGCGAGATGATCCGCAAGATCGTGATGGACAGCTACGACTGGTTCGTCGGCATCGTCGACGAGCGCCGTCCTCTGACCCGGGAGGAAACGCTGGCGCTTGCCGACGGCTCGATCTTCACCGGCCGGCAGGCCCTGGCCAATCGCCTCATCGACGAGCTCGGCGGCGAGGAGACCGCCCGCGCCTGGCTGCAGAGCAAGGGTGTCGACAAGGACCTCGAGGTCGTCGAGTGGAAGCGCAAACAAAGCAGCACCGACTGGCTGTTCGGCGCTTCGGTGGGCGGCGCCGTGGCCAGCTGGCTCGGACTCCCGGCGGGTGGCCAGGATCTTTTGCGCGAGCTTGGGGCCGACCGCATCTTCCTTGACGGTCTCGTGTCTGTCTGGCAACCTGACATGGGGCGGAATGCAGGAAAATAATCCAAGAAAATCATTCCTGTAGTGACGATCTGCAATTCTGCGAGGGAAGTTGCCGTGATCAAGTCCGAGCTGGTTCAAACCATTGCGAACCGTAATCCGCATCTGTTTCTGCGCGATGTAGAAAACATTGTGAACGCCGTTTTCGACGAGATCACCGCCGCACTGTCGGAAGGCAACCGCGTCGAGTTGCGCGGCTTCGGCGCGTTCTCGGTGAAAAACCGCCCGGAGCGCGTCGGGCGCAACCCGCGTACCGGAGAGGCCGTGCAGGTCGAGGAAAAGTGGATACCCTTCTTCAAGACCGGCAAGGAACTGCGCGAGCGGCTTAACGGCAAGTCGTGACCGCTGCACGAGGGAGCGCGCGCAAGCGCGGCTGAGGCGACAGATGAACCGCTTCCTGACCTGGGTCGTGTTCGTTCCGGTGGCGGTCGTGCTAGTAGCACTGGCCGTGGCGAATCGAGGGCCCGCTCCCTTTACCATCGACCCTTTCAATCCGGGCAACCCCGGATTGACCGTGAACCTGCCGCTCTTCGCCTATCTGTTCGGTGCGCTGGCTATCGGATTGATCATCGGCAGCATCGCCACCTGGCTGCGCCAGGGCCGCTATCGCCGCGCCGCGCGCGACAATGCGGCGGAAGCCAGGGCGCTGCGCGACCAGGCTATGCGCACGACGTCGATCCCGGCTTCGCCGCCGCCGACGTCGGCGCAGGCGACGCTGCCGCCGCCGGCCGTCTGAGGCACATTTCCCGTGCGCGTCATCGATGCCGCAGCCGTCGACCGCGTGCTGACGTTTCCGCTTCTGGTCGATGTCCTGCGCCAGGCTTTCCGCGACGGCGCCGTGCAGCCGGTAAGGCACCACCATACGATAGCGCGGCCCGACGGCGCGGTTTCCACGCTGCTGCTGATGCCGGCATGGAGCGACTTCGCCACCGCCGGGCGCGACGGCTACGTCGGCGTCAAGGTCGTGACCGTATCGCCGGACAACAACCTCGCCGGCAAGCCCGCGGTCATGGGCAGCTATCTGCTGCTGCACGGCCGCACCTGCGAACCGCTCGCGCTCATCGACGGCCAGCGGCTGACCGCATGGCGAACCGCTGCCGCATCGGCGCTCGCATCCACCTACCTGTCGCGCGCCGACAGCCGGAAGCTTCTTATTGTCGGGGCAGGCGCTCTCGCCCCGTTCCTCGCCCACGCTCATGCCGCTCTTCGTCCGGTCGAGGAGATACGCATCTGGAACCGGACACCGGGGAACGCGCACGCCGTCGCCGACAGTCTTCGCCAAGGCGGTGTCGCGGCAAGCGTTGCGACCGACCTCGACGAGGCCGTGGGATGGGCCGACATCGTCAGCGCCGCCACCATATCGACCGTGCCGCTGATCAGGGGTGCCGCCCTCGGACCCGGCACCCATGTCGATCTGGTCGGCGCCTTCTCGCCCGCCATGCGCGAAAGCGACGAGCGGGCGGTGTCGCGGTCGAGTGTGTATGTGGACACCCGCGAAGGCGCCATGAAGGAAGCGGGCGACATCGTCCAGGCCATCGCCGAAGGCGCGCTGAGACCGAAGGATATCCGCGGAGACCTCTACGATCTCGTGCGCGGCGACGCGTCTGGACGGACCGCGCCAGACGAGATCACTCTGTTCAAGTCGGTCGGTGCGGCAATCGAGGATCTCGCCGCGGGAATCGCTGTGTACGAAGCCGTCAGCGCGTCGGCTCGGGCCGGCGCAGGGTAAGCAGCGGCAACGCGCGGCCGGCCTCGGCGACCGGCGGGTAGAATTCCGGCGTCTGTCGGAACTTGACGCGCTCGAACACCTCGGCCCTCAGAACCTTGAACAGTTCTTCCTGACTGACGAAGCCGTCGCCGTTGAGGTCGGCGCCACCGGCAATGGCCTTGGCAAAGGCGACGCTCATCGCTCCGTGGACGCTGCCGTCGATGTTAAACTCGAGCGCGACCTCGTCTTCCGCGCTGGCGCTGATGAAGGAGATGTTCGCAAACTCGCGGTCTAGCATCCCGCCGCCATGACAACCGTCGACGAGAAACACGACGTTGAGGTTCTTGGCGGCAGCCAGTTCCATCCACTCGGTCACCAGATTGTCGCGCAGCGCTCCGGTGTATCGCTCGTCGACCACCGTACCCGTCTTCAGCATCTCCCAGTCGCCGTCGGCCAGCATCAGATACTCGTCCAGGCCGTCCGCCTCGTCGCGCGACCCGCCGTCGGCCACGGCCCGGAAACTCCCGCCGGCATAGGCGAAGACGATGGTGTCGCCCGGTGCCGCCTTGTCGACCAGACTGCGCCAGACGTAGTCGATGTAGGCCGGGCGCGCGTCGCGATCGAGGATTTCGACAACCTCCTGTGCGCCGATGCCGCGCAGCGCCGAAGCGATGAGCCTCGCATCGTTGACCGCACCGCGCAGCCGCCGAACGCCGGCGTACTCGTCGACGCCGATGGTAAGCCCGTAGAGCTTGCTCTGCGGACGCTGCAGCCAGTACTGGCCAACGACCTCGTCGTAATAGGCCGGCGCCTGCAGGTGGCGCGCCTTTTCCGCCAACGCCTTGACCTCGACCTGCGTCCGCTTGGCGATCTCGACGATAGGCATGCCCGGCGTCGTCAGTATCGGCATGAACTTGCGCGTGAACACGGAGTTGGCGTCGGTGTCGTCAGGAGCGAGCCGGTCGAGCGCCGTCTGCCCGGTCCCGGCAGAATAGATGATGAACGCGCCCTGTCCGGGCTCCATCCGCGTCAGCCCACTCATGCGTGTCGCGCCGCGGACCTCGTTATGCGGAAACGGATCGTCGCGGCACGCGTCGAGAACCACGAAAGCGAGCTCGGCTCCGCGCGATGTGAGCTGCGCGACGATCTCGCGCGCGTTGATGGCGTTGCGGTCGAGCCGCGGGTTTTCGCCCGGCTTGAGCTTCGGCATGTCCACCGGCAGGAGAAAGTTGGATTCACCCGACTGCACGCCGTGCCCCGCGTAGAAGAACATCACGATGTCGCCGGGTTCGAGCGAAGCGTAGAACTGCTCCAATGCATCGTCGAAATCATTGCGTGCGACATTCTCGAGGCTGGTTACCGAGAAACCCAGGCTGTGCAGGGCTTCGGCGATCGACCTGGAGTCGCCGACTGCCTTCGCGAGCGGAGGAAGCCCGGCGTAGTCGTCGTTTCCGATCACAAGCGCCAGGCGGCGGCTCTTTTTGCCCGACGCTTCGCCCAGTGGCGGCAAGGCGCCGAGCGCCTGAACCTCGCGCGAAAGCTCTTCCCAGCGTGTCGCCTCTTGCGAGGCCTGGCTTTTAGAGTCGGCAAGGGGGATCACCTTGGCGTTCGCCACGCTGACGCACGTTGCCAGCATCACGGCCGCCCATAGACGTCGAAATAGCGTTCGCGCTCTCAAGACCTATACCCCGACAACCCGCTGCCCGATTGTTTGCCGGAGTTTAGGTCGTATTGTGACCGGCTGTCATCACGCCGCTCGCCCCGAAGTGGACAGCGCCGCGGTTTCGCGGCAGAAGCGCCACAACTCGAGCGGAGCTCGCTTTGGCGACCAGAGGTGACAGGCACGGCAGCGGCTGGAAGCGCCCGCGTGAACATGCGGAGCCGCATGCTGCGCGCGAACCGGTCCAGCCGTCCCCGATACCCCAGTCGCGACGCTCCGGCGAGCTGCCGGCGGAGCGGGTGCCGCTGATCCTCGAAGTGCTGCCCGGCGACGACTACGCGCTGATCGATTCGGGCGACGGACAGAAGCTCGAACGATACGGCGAATATCTGATCGTCAGGCCGGAGGGGCAGGCGATCTGGCATCGCGCGCTGCCGCAGCGCGAATGGGACAGGGCGGATGCGGTGTTCACGGGCGACACCGACGAGGAGGGCATCGGCCGCTGGCGCTTCCCGCGCATGCCGCTCGGCGAGACCTGGCCGATGAAGCATGACGGTATCGATTATCTCGGCCGTTTCACGTCGTTCCGCCACGTCGGCGTCTTCCCGGAGCAGGCATCGCACTGGCGGCACATGGAAGCGCTGATCCAGGCGGCGCGGCGCCCGGTACGGGTGCTGAACCTGTTCGGCTACACCGGCTTGGCCTCGCTCGTCGCTGCCCGCGCCGGTGCCGAGGTCACGCATGTCGACGCCTCCAAGAAGGCGACGCAATGGGCGCGCGAGAACCAGGCGCTGGCGGGACTGGACGGCAAGCCCATACGCTGGATCGTCGACGACGCCCAGAAATTTGCCGAGCGCGAGGCGCGGCGCGGCAGCCGCTACGACATCGTGCTGTTCGATCCGCCGCAGTTCGGCCGCGGGCCGAAAGGCGAAGTCTGGCAGCTCTTCGAGCATCTGCCGGTGATGACCGAGCAGGTCCGCGAGATCCTCACGCCGAAGCCGTTGGCGGTCGTGCTCACCGCCTATTCGATCCGCTCGTCGTTCTTCGCCATCCACGCGCTGATGCGTGACGTCTTTGCCGGCATGGGCGGCACCGTGGAATCCGGCGAACTGGTGATTCGTGAGAAGGCTGCCGGCCGCGCCCTCTCGACATCCCTCTTCTCGCGCTGGGTTGCGAAATGAACGAGAGCCGCCGCGTCGGCCAGGTGAAGGAGGTGACGAGCCTCGCCAACCCGGTCGTCAAGGACATCAAGTCGCTGGCGCTGAAGAAATTCCGCGACCAGCACAACGCCTTCATGGCCGAGGGTCTCAAGCTCGTCATCGACGCGCTCGACGCCGGCTGGACGATCCGCACGCTGGTCTTTGCAAAGGCCGGCCGCGGCAATCCGGCGGTGGAAAGGGCGGCGGCTCGAACCGTCGCGTCCGGAGGCCTGGTGCTCGAGGCCAGCGAAAAGGTTCTTGCCGCGATCACCCGGCGCGACAACCCGCAGATGGTCGTCGGGGTCTTCGAGCAGCGCTGGAGGAAGCTCGACCAGTTGAACCCCGCGGCCGGAGAGGTCTGGGTCGCGCTTGACCGGGTTCGCGATCCCGGCAACCTCGGAACGGTGATCCGCACGGCCGACGCGGTCGGCGCGGCCGGAGTGATTCTCGTCGGCGACACCACGGACCCGTTCTCGGTGGAAGCGGTGCGCGCGACGATGGGATCCGTGTTCGCGGTCCCCCTCGTCCGGACCGGCGTCGACGGCTTCCTCTCCTGGCGCAGGGGCTTTCCCGGCCTTGTGGTAGGCACGCATCTCGCCGGATCGACCGACTATCGGCGTATCGACTACGGCAAGGGTCCGGTGGTGCTGCTGATGGGCAATGAGCAGCAGGGACTCCCGGAAAATCTGGCAGCCGCCTGCGATCGCCTCGCCCGCATCCCGCAGGCCGGCAAGGCCGATTCGCTCAATCTCGCCGTCGCGACCGGTGTCATGCTCTACGAGGTGCGGCGCAAGGCGCTGCCGGAGGTCGGATGATGCGGCGTCCGCTGCTCATCTGGGGCACGCTCGCGCTCGCTATGATCGCGCTCGACCAGTGGATCAAGTATCTGGTCGTCACCGGCATGGATCTCTACCAGCGCATCGAGCTGCTGCCGTTCCTCTCGCTCTATCGCACGGAAAACACGGGCATCTCGTTTTCCCTGCTCGCCGGGCAGTCGACCTGGCTGCTGATAGCCGTGGCGCTTGCGGTGACGGTGTTCATCCTCGTTCTGGCCTGGCGTTCCGAGCCGCATCAGCATTTCGCCCGCGCCGGCTTCGCCTTGATCGTCGCCGGCGCCGTCGGAAACCTGATCGACCGCGCGACGCTCGGATACGTGGTCGACTACGTGCTCTTTCACACCCCCGCATGGTCTTTTGCGGTCTTCAACCTCGCCGATGCGAACATCAGCGTCGGTGCGGCGTTCGTTATCCTACAGGAACTGGTTGACTGGCGCCGCCCCAGGGCGAAGCCGGACGCAGATGGGAGCGGAAGCGCATGAGCGACACCTTCAAGGCCATGGTCATCGACCGGAACGAGGACAAGACGCAGAGCGTCCGCGAGGCGCAGCTGACCGAGGCCGACCTGATGGACGGCGACGTGACCGTCGCGGTCGAGGCGACCACCGTCAACTACAAGGACGGCCTGGCGCTCACCGGGAAATCGCCGGTCGTGCGCCGGTTCCCGATGATTCCGGGAATCGACTTCGCCGGCACCGTGCTCTCCTCCACCAATCCCGACTGGAAGCCCGGCGACAAGGTCGTGCTCAACGGCTGGGGCGTCGGCGAGACCCATATGGGCGCCTATGCCGAGCGGGCGCGGGTCAAGGGCGAGTGGCTGGTGCCGCTTCCGGCGGGCATGACTGCGGCCGAGGCCATGGCCGTCGGCACCGCGGGCTATACCGCGATGCTCTGCGTCATGGCGCTTGAACGATACGGGATGGAACCGTCGCGCGGCCCCGTGCTGGTCACCGGCGCGGCCGGAGGCGTGGGCTCCGTCGCCATCGCGATCCTGTCGCAGCTAGGCTACCGCGTCATCGCGTCGACCGGGCGTGCGGAGGAGGAGGCCTATCTGCGCTCCCTCGGCGCCTCCGAGATTTTCGACCGCAACGAGCTTTCCGTGCCTGGCAAGCCGTTGGCCAAGGAACGCTGGGCGGCCGCGGTGGATTCCGTCGGCAGCCACACGCTCGCGAACGTGCTGGCGCAGACCATGTACGGCGGAGCCGTCGCCGCCTGCGGTCTCGCGCAGGGCATGGATCTGCCTGCCTCGGTCGCACCCTTCATCCTGCGCGGGGTAGCGCTGCTGGGCGTCGATTCCGTCATGGCGCCGAAGCAGCGCCGCCTCGAGGCCTGGCGGCGCATAGCCAGCGACCTGGATCGCGCCAAGCTGGACGCGATCACCACCAGGATGCCGTTCTCCGCGCTGATGAATGCGGCAAACGACATCGTCGCGGGAAAGGTCCGCGGCCGTCTCGTGGTGGAGATGTAGTCGCATAACGGGCGTTGCGTAAAATTTGAACGCTCGCCCGAAAGCTTCCTCAAAACCTTGTCGCTACTCATCGGCGCATGGTGGCGGACAGACATTCGGCTTACGCGCTCGAGGATGAGCGGGCTCTCGTGGCGCCCGCGCAGCTCGCGACGGCAAGGCCGGCCGCGCCAGCGAAGGCCCCGGAGCCGGCGCCCCGGCGCCGGGACGATGCGGTGCTGTTCCACATCGCCCTGTCGGTTGCGACGCTGGCCTGCGCGATCGGCGCGGCGCTCACCGGGACATCCGTCGCGCTCTCCGTCGCGCTTCTTGCGATAGCCGGGATCGGCATGACCGGCACCGCAGTCGAAGGCGCGGTGCGCGCGCGCCATCGTCGCCTGCGCGCCGAGCAGGCTGCCAGCGGCTCGCGCGAGATCGAGGTGCTTGCCGATCGCGTCTGGGAGCTGCGCGAGAGCGGGGAGCGCCTGCGCGGCCTCGTCGATGCGCTCGGAGATGTGGTCGTGCATCGCGACCGCGACGGCCGCATCGTACAGTCGAACCGGGTGCTCGCCGACCTCCTCGACGTCGACCCGGGCGCCCTCGCCGGCCGCACCCTGACCGAACTTGGTATCGACATGCGCGTCGATCCCGACGCCGCGTTCTCGACCGGCGAAAACCTCACCTCGACCGACGTCGCCATCAAGACGGCGGCAGGGCAGCGCTGGTTTTCCTGGATCGAGCTCTCGGTCCGCGACGAGCACACCGGCGTCATGTCGCACCGCGCCATCGCCCGCGATATCACCGACCGCAAGCGCGCCGAGCTGGCCCTGATGCGTGCCCGTGAACGCGCCGAGCATGCAAGCCAGGCCAAGTCACGCTTCCTCGCCACGGTCAGCCACGAGATCCGTACGCCGATGAACGGCATCATCGGCATGGCCAAGCTGCTCGCCGGAACCGAGCTGACGCCCGAGCAGAAGACCTATGTCGGTGCGGTGTCGGTCTCGGCCAGCGCGCTGCTGGCGCTGATCGAGGACCTGCTCGACTTTTCCAAGATCGAGGCCGGCAAGTTCGAGCTCGAGCCGCAGGAGGTGTCGCCGCGCGAAATCGCCGAGCACACGGTCGAGCTGATGTCGGCGCGCGCTTTCGGCAAGCAGATAGGCCTGGGCTGCCACATCGCGCCTGACGTGCCGTCCAAGGCATTGGTCGATCCCGACCGGCTGCGCCAGGTGATGCTGAATCTCGTCGGCAACGCCATCAAGTTCACCGAGACGGGCGGCGTGATGGTCGACCTGGCAATGAAGACGAGCGCCGCCGGCAGCGCCCTCGCGATCACCGTTTCGGATACCGGCCCCGGGATGAACCGGCGCGAGCTCGACCGCCTGTTCCGCGAATTCGAGCAGGCCGATTCGAGCCGCACCCGGCGTCACGGCGGCGCGGGGCTGGGCCTTGCCATCTCCAAGCGCATCGTCGAGGCCATGGACGGGACGATCGCGGTCGAGTCCGAACCCGGCCGCGGCTCCGTCTTCACGGTGACGATCCCGCTGCGCGGCGCCGCTGGGCGTCCCGCCGCCTCCTCCAATGCGCTCGACGGCCGCCGCATCCTTGTCCTGTCTCGCAACGGCATGGAGGCGACCGCCATCGCCCGCACGCTTTCCGATCACGGCGCCGCGGTCGATATGGCCGCCACCGTCGATGAGGCCCGCAACCTCACCGAAGGCAGCGCGCGGGGCTTCGACACCGTGCTCGTCGATGCCGCGTCCGAAAAGGCCGACGGGTCGACGCTCAAGGAGCTGCGCGCGGCCGGCTTCGCCTACCCGGAAGCGCTGACGCTGATCGCGCCTGGCGACCGCGCCAAGCTCCAGGAATTGCGCGCGGCCGGTTACTCAGGCTTCCTGCCGCGCCCGGTGCGCGCCGAGACCTTGCTCAAGATGGTCGTCTCGGGTCGCGCCGGCCTTGCGGCAAGCGCCGCCGCCGGTGCCAACCGGCGCGCCGCCGACCGGGCGACGCCGCTCAACGTGCTGATTGCCGAGGACAACGACATCAACGCCGTGCTGGCGCGGGCCGCGCTGACGAAAGCCGGCCACAAGGTGCGCGTCGTGGGCAACGGCAAGGCGGCGGTGGATGTTCTGACCGCGCCTGCGCACGCGTTCGACGTCGTTCTGATGGACCTGCACATGCCTTTGATGGACGGCATGGAAGCCATCGGCCGGGTCCGCCGCCACGAAAGCGAACGCGGGCGTCCGCCCGTGCCGGTGCTTGTCCTTTCCGCCGACGGGCAGGACGAGACGCGGACATCCGTGCTGGCTCAGGGTGCGAGCGGATTCCTGACCAAACCCGTCGATCCCGAGGCTCTTGTCATCGCCGTCGAGGAGCAGGCCGCGGCCTGACGCGACTTTTCGCAAACTTGTGGCAGGCCCGGCGGCGCGGTAGTGTCACCGGGCCGTTACACTATGCGCGTATCTCCGCGTGTGAGAAGCAGGAGAATCACCATGGATGGCGCGGTTCTCGAGGGTACATCGACATCCGACAAGACCGTCGCGGCGGGCGTCGCCCGCTATCGCGACGCGTTTGCGCACGGGCTGCCGCTCGGTCGGATCGGCCCGCTGGAAGTGCGCCTCGCCAGAACCTTGCGCGAGATCGAGGCCGCCCAGCGCGTGCGTTATCGCGTCTTCTTCGAGGAAATGGGTGCTTCGGGCGACGTCCGGCCTGGCGCCGGCCAACTCGACGCCGACCGCTTCGATGAGATCTGCGATCATCTCCTGGTGGTCGACACGACGCTGCCAGGCAGCGATCTGGACCGCATCGTCGGCACCTATCGGCTGCTGCGTGACGAGGTCGCGCGCGATCATGGTGGCTTCTATTCGGTCGAGGAGTTTGCCTTCGACGATCTCGTCGCGCGACATCCCGGCCGGCGTTTCATGGAGCTGGGCCGTTCCTGCGTTCTGCCGGCCTATCGTTCGAAGCGCACCATCGGCGTGCTGTGGCAGGGAATCTGGGCATACGTGCACCATCATGGCATCGACGTGATGGCAGGCTGCGCCTCTTTCCCGGGGACCGTTCCGGCGCGGCACGCAGAAGCCCTGTCCTTCCTGGCGCACCACTGCCGTCCGACGCCGGAATGGGACGTCGCCGCACTGCCGGAGCGGCACAAGACGATGGACCTCATGCCCCGTGAAGCGCTCGACGCTCGCGCCGCGCTCAACGCCATGCCGCCATTGGTCAAGGGGTATCTGCGCCTCGGTGCCAAGATCGGCGACGGCTGCGTCGTCGACGCGGCATTCGGCACGACCGACGTTTTCGTCATCCTGCCGGTCGACGCCATCTCGCAACGCTACATCGACCACTACGGACCCGAGGGCGAACGCTACGCCTCCTGACTTCCGCGCCAAGGAAGCTTCCCCTAAGAGTCGAAGCGGGGGAGGCAGCGCGTGAATCCGATCGCCATATTCGACTTCGCCGGCATCGCCGTATTCGCCGCGACGGGTGCGCTCGCCGCGTCTCGAAAGGAACTCGACATCGTCGGGTTCCTGTTCCTCGCCAGCGTCACGGCCATCGGCGGCGGCACCTTCCGCGATCTGATCCTTGACGCCCCGGTGTTCTGGGTGGCCGAACCGACTTACGTGATCGTGTGCGCCGTCGTCGCCGTGCTGGTATTCTTCACCGCGCACCTGATCGAGCACCGCTATATCGCGCTGCTTTGGCTGGATGCTGTCGGCCTGTCCGCGTACTGCGTTTTCGGGGCGTGGAAAGGCATGACGCTGACAGGGTCGCCGACGATCGGCGTCGTAATGGGTGTGCTGACGGCGACGTTCGGCGGCATCCTGCGCGACCTCCTGGCAAGCGAGCCTTCCGTGCTATTGCGGCCCGAGATCTACGTCACCGCCGCCCTTGCCGGTTCGGCGGCTTTCATCGTTCTCGATGTCTCGGGCGCTCCGCTGCTTGCGGCGGCATCGGCAGGCTTCCTCGCGGCCTTTGCCGTCCGTGGCGGCGCCCTGCGCTTCAAATGGACCTTTCCGGCCTACAAGAGCCGGCCCGGCCGGAAGCCCGAGGACATCCTCAAGTGAACTTGCCGGACCTGCCGGTAAGGGCGGCGCTCCCGGCGCTGTCGACCGCGCTTGCCGAAACGGGCAAGGCGGTGCTGGTGGCGCCGCCCGGCGCCGGCAAGACGACGATGGTCCCCCTGCATCTGCTGTCCGCCACCTGGCGGGGAGACGGCACGATATTGCTGCTCGAGCCGCGCCGCCTGGCCGCCCGCGCCGCCGCAAACCGGATGGCGGAGCTGCTTGGCCAACCGGTCGGCGCCACTGTCGGCTATGCCATGCGCATGGACAGCCGCGTCTCTGCGGCAACCCGCATTCTGGTCGTCACCGAGGGCGTTCTCGCGCGGATGATCCTCGACGACCCGGAGTTGCCGGGGGTCGCGGCCGTCCTGTTCGACGAATTCCATGAGCGATCGCTCGATGGCGATTTCGGCCTGGCGCTCGCGCTCGATGTGCAGGCTGCTCTGCGGCCCGATCTGCGCCTGCTCGTCATGTCGGCGACCATCGACGGCGCGCGCGTTGCCGGCCTGATGGGCGATGCACCTGTCGTGGAGAGCGAGGGGCGCCGCTTCCCGGTCGACATCCGCTACCGCGACCGCGCGGCGGACCGCATCGACGTGGCCATGGCGCGCGCGGTGCGCGAGGCGCTCGCCGAGGAGACCGGCAGCATCCTCGCCTTCCTTCCAGGCCAGCGCGAGATCGAACGCACCGCGGATGAGCTTGTCGGCCGGGTTGCTGCCGATGTCGAGATCGTGCCGCTCTACGGCAACCTCGACGGCCGCGCGCAGGACGCCGCGATCCGTCCAGCGCCGCCGGGTCGCCGCAAGGTGGTGCTGGCGACGGCGATCGCCGAGACGTCGATCACCATCGATGGCGTGCGCGTCGTCATCGACGGCGGTCTCGCGCGACTGCCGAAGTTCGAGCCCGACACCGGGTTGACGCGGCTCCAGACGGTGCGGGTGTCGAAGGCGTCGGCGGAGCAGCGCGCCGGCCGCGCCGGTCGCACGGCGCCGGGCGTCGCCATCCGGCTGTGGCATCAGGGGCAATGGGCGTCCCTGCCGGACTTCAATCCGCCGGAAATCCTCGAGGCCGATCTCTCCGGCCTGCTGCTCGACTGCGCCGCCTTCGGCGTCTCGGATCCGCGTACGCTCTCCTTCCTCGACCCGCCGCCGGCGCCCGCGCTGGCCGAAGCGCGGTCGCTGCTTGCCGCGCTGGGCGCACTCGACGCCCACGGCCGGCTCACAGATTCAGGTGCTGCTATGCGCAAGCTGGCCTTGCCGGCGCGGCTTGCCCACATGGTCGCCGAAGCTGGAAGGGTCGGCGACGCCGCCACGGCAGCCCGCCTCGCCGTGCTCCTGACTGAGCGCGGTCTCGGCGGGATATCGGTCGACCTCGACCACAGGCTGTCGCGCATGCCGTCCGAGAAGGGACCGCGCGCCGAGGCGGCGAAGGCCCTCGCTCGACGCATCGCCTCGCAGACGGGCCGGAGCCGCGACGCGCCGCCCTCGGCCGCCGGGCCTCTGCTGCTCCTCGCCTACCCGGACCGGGTCGCGATGGCACGCGGCGCCTTCGGGCGTTTCGTCCTGGCCAACGGGCGCGGCGCCATGCTCGACGAATCCGAGGCGCTGGCGCGGGAAAAATTCCTCGTCGTCGCCGATCTCCAGGGCGGCGGCCAGAACCCGCGCATTGCCGCTGCGGCGGCCGTCGACGAGGAAGCGATTCGCACCGCGCTGTCGCATCGCATCGAGCGCAGGACCGAGGCCTTCTTCGACATCGAGCGCCGCGCCGTACGGGTCCGCGAGACCGAGACGCTCGGCGCGATCCGGCTTGCCGAGCGCAGCTTGCCCGCGCCGAAAGGCGCCGACGCCGACCGCGCGGTCATCGAGGCGGTGCGGGCGCACGGATTGTCGCTCCTGCCGTGGAGCCGGGGTTCCGCGGCGCTGCGTGCCCGGCTCGGCTGGCTGCGGCGCGGGCTTGGCGACCCTTGGCCGGATGTTTCGGACGCCGCGCTCGTTGACCGGCTCGAGGAGTGGCTGCTTCCATTCCTCGACGGCCAGAGCGCACTCGACCGCATCGCTCCCGACGCCATCCAGGCCGGGCTTGCGTCGTTGGTTCCGCACGAGCTTCGGCGCAAGGTCGATCAGCTCGCGCCCACGCACTTCACCGCGCCGACCGGCAACAATCTGCCTATCGACTACGAGCGCGACAGCCCCGTCCTGGCCATCCGCGTCCAGGAGCTTTTCGGCATGGCCGAGCATCCGGCGATTGCCGGCGGCACCGTGCCGCTGACGCTCGAGTTGCTTTCGCCGGCGCATCGGCCGATCCAGACCACGCGCGACCTGCCGGGCTTCTGGCGCGGCTCCTGGTCCGATGTCCGCTCCGACATGCGCGGCCGTTACCCCAAGCACGAATGGCCGGAGCGGCCCGAATCGGCCCGGCCGACCGCGCGCGCCAAGCCGCGCAAATAGCTTCACCTCCGCCGTTCCGCCGGGCATAAGCGGTAAATGTCGCAGGATCTCTACACGCCCGACCGCAGCGAGCTTCACCGGCTTCGTCTCAACACGCTGATTCGCCTGCGCTGGCTGGCGATAGCCGGCCAGAGCGCCGCGGTCGTCGTCGTCGCCTTCTGGCTCAAGTTTCCGCTCCCGGTCGCAGCCTGCTTCGCGCTCATCGCCTGCTCGGCGCTTCTCAACCTGCTGCTCGGCTTCCGCTTTCCCGCGACGCATCGGCTCGAGCCGCGCGCCGCGCTCGCGATCCTCGGTTTCGACGCGCTGCAGCTCGCCGGCCTGCTCTTCACCACCGGCGGGCTGACCAACCCGTTCGCGCTGCTGATGGCGGTGCCGGTCGTCGTGTCGGCGACGTCGCTGCCGTTTCGCATGACGATGCTGATCGGCATGCTGGCCGTCGCCGCCGCGACGCTGCTCGCCTTCTTCCACATGCCGCTGCCCTGGTTCCAGGGCACCGAACTCAGGATGCCGTTCATCTACGTCGCCGGCGTCTGGCTCGCGCTCCTCTCGTCGATCGCTTTCACCGGCATGTATGCCTATCGCGTCGCGGAGGAGGCGCGGCAGCTCGCCAACGCCCTGTCGGCGACGGAACTCGTCCTGCAGCGCGAGCAGCACCTGTCGGCGCTGGACGGGCTCGCCGCCGCGGCCGCCCACGAACTGGGCACGCCGCTCGCCACGATAGTGCTCGTCGCCAAGGAGATGGAGACCGCGCTCGGCGACGACCCGCGCTACCGCGAGGACGTGGCGCTGCTGCGCTCGCAGACCGAGCGCTGCCGCGAAATCCTCAAGCGGCTGACCAACCTCTCGTCCGAGGGCGAGGCGCATCTCGCGCGGCTGCCCTTCACCTCGCTCGTCGAGGAGGTGATCGCGCCGCATCGCGAGTTTGGTATCGAGATCAGGCTCGCTCCTGGCGCGCAGTCGGGCGCGGAGCCGGTGGCGCGGCGCAATCCGGGCGTCATCTACGGCGTCGGCAACCTGGTCGAGAACGCCGTCGACTTCGCGCGCGAAGCCGTCACGGTCGCATGGCGCTGGGACGCCGCCGAGGTCGAGCTCTCTGTGGTCGACGACGGACCGGGCTTTCCCGCCGAGATCATCGACCGCATCGGCGAGCCTTATATGACCAGCCGCTCTGGAACAGACGCCGGCGGCGGCGGTTTGGGTCTTGGGCTGTTCATCGCCAAGACCCTGCTGGAGCGGTCGGGAGCGGCGATCTCGTTCACCAACGCGCAGGAGCCGGGGCGCGGCGCGATGGTGCGCGTTCTGTGGCCGCGCGAGCGCTTCGAGGCCCGACGGGCATAGCCGGCCTTGCTGGACTTGCAGCGCGTTTGCGCTAAACAAATACGCAAAAATAAGAGGAAACCGGGATGGCGGACGAACCGACGGCTCCAGATGCCGCATTGGGCGCAGACCGCACGCTGCTGATCGTCGAGGACGATAAGCCGTTTCTGACGCGCCTGGCGCGCGCCATGGAGACGCGCGGCTTCGTCGTCGACACCGCCGAGAGCGTCGCCGACGCCGTCGCCAAGGTGAAGGCCGCGCCGCCGGCCTATGCGGTGGTCGACATGCGACTCGCCGACGGCAGCGGCCTCGACGTGGTTGCCGCCATGCGCGACCGCCGCGCCGATTCCCGCGCCATCATCCTCACCGGCTACGGCAACATCGCGACCGCGGTCACGGCGGTGAAGCTCGGCGCGGTGGACTACCTCGCGAAACCGGCGGATGCCGACGAGATCTATGCCGCGCTGACCCTGTCGGGTGAGCGGCCGGAGCCGCCGGAGAATCCGATGTCGGCGGACCGGGTGCGCTGGGAGCACATCCAGCGCGTCTATGAGATGTGCGACCGCAACGTGTCGGAAACGGCGCGCCGCCTCAACATGCACCGCCGCACGCTGCAGCGCATCCTCGCCAAGCGCGCCCCGCGCTAGCTACTCCGCCTCGCCGTCGAGCGCCGGGATCGACACGCCGGCGATCTCGGCCGCCGTCAGCCGCGCCGCGCCGGTGCGCGCGATCCGCAGCGTCAGCGCCTTGCGCGTCGGCGCCGCGAGCCGGTGTTCGGGCGCCTCGCGCAGAATCTCGGCGCCATAGCCGTCCGACAGGATGAAGCCCGCATCCTCGGGAAAGATATGTGCCGGCACCTCCGGATGCGTGGCAAAGAAGAAGCGGTCGCAGAACAGCCGGTACTCGGGCCATTTCCGGTCGACGCGAAAATCCTCGACCGACGACTTGATCTCGACGATCCAGATGTCGCCGTTGCGACCGACCGCGACAAGATCGGCGCGGCGCCCGGTGACGAGACACAGTTCCGGCAGCACCGCGGCACCCATGTCGAGCAGCAGCCGCTGGACCCCGCGACGGATGACCATCGCGCGCTGCGACTGGCGGCCATCGACAAGCGGATCGCGTGCAAGGGGCGAAACAAGCGGCATGCCGCTGTATGGCACGCCTTGTTCACGTTTTGAACCCGTCTTGTGGCGGCGCCGTCCGTTTCCGCCCAACATGCCGCGGTTCATCGCGGCCTCGCGGCGTGCTATGGCAGACGGCGATGTTCGAACTCGCCGCCCACAGGACCGACAGGATGACCGCGCTCGCCGCGGCCCTGACGCTGTTGCTGCAGCTGTTTTTCGCCGGCGCTGTCCAGGCCGCGCCGCAGCACGATGCGTTCGGCAATCCGCTCTGCATATCCGCCGAGAGCCAGGGCTCGACACCCGCGCCCGATGGCGCGTCGCTGCTCTCGTGCTGCGTGGCCGGCTGCATCGCCGCGCCGGCCCTGGGTCCGGCGCCCGACGGCGCGGTTTTCGCGCGCCTGGACCGCGGCTTCGTTCCCGCTCCGGCCGCGGCGCACATGGCCCTCCCGGCTCCCGCTCGCGGCGGCCGGCCCGGATCGCCGCGCGCTCCGCCTTCGTCGGTCTGATCGCCTAGCCGTCACGATCGGACGAGCCCGCGAGCGCTGCGTGCGCCGGGCCAAGTGGAGAAAGCCAGTATGTACCGTTCATTCCGTCTCGCCGCCGCCGCCGCAGCGCTGCTGCTCGCTGCCGGCCATGCCGCATCGGCGCACGAGTTCAAGGCCGGCGACCTCGCCATCGGCCATCCCTTCGCCCGCGCGACCCCGCCCGGCGCCAAGGTTGCCGCCGGCTACGCCACCATCGCCAACAACGGCGCCTCGTCCGATCGCCTCGTCGGCGCCAGCGGCGAGATCGCCGGCCGCGCCGAGATCCACGAGATGTCGGTCGGCGCCAATGGCGTGATGACCATGCGGCCGGTAGCCGGCGGCATCGAGATACCTGCCGGCGGAACGGCCGAACTCAAGCCCGGCGGCTTTCACATCATGTTCCTCGACCTGACGCGCGGCGCCAAAGAGGGCGAAAAGTTCAAGGGAACGCTGGTTTTCGAGAAGGCCGGGACGGTCGACGTGCAGTTCGCCGTCGAGGGCATGGGTGCGGCGGAGCATGGCGGCGGCCACGGCGGTTGACGCCGGTCCGTCAGCTCCTTTCCGGCGCGGGGGCGTCCGTTTCCCCGGGCCGGCCGATGATCCTGTCGGTATCGGCAAGGAGCTTTCGTACAGCCTTGCGGGCCGCCTCCGGGCGGCGCTGCCTTATGCAGCGCTCGACGTCCTCGTGCAGCTCCTGGGCGTAGCGCAGATTGTTCACCTGGCGCGTCACGTGCAGGAAGAGCTGGTCGAGCGCCGCATTGATCAGCGCGCCGAGCGGGACCAGGAGATCGTTGCCGGCGGCGCGCAGGATGGCGAGATGGAAGCGTGAATCCGCCGCCGTGCGCTCGGCCAGCGTCGGCGCCGTTCCCATCTCGGCACAGGCGGCACTGATCTCCGCCATCTGCGCCTCGCTGCGCCGCTCGGCTGCCAGCGCGGCGGCCTCCGGCTCGATGATGTGGCGGAACTCCTGCACCGTCCTCAGGAAGACGGCGCGCTGTGGCAGCGCCGCGTACCAGGTGAGCACGTCGCGATCGAGCAGGTTCCAGCGTTCGCGCGGCTGGACCCAGCTGCCGACCTTGGGGCGCGAGGCAAGCAGATTTTTCGCCATCAGCATTTTCACCGCCTCGCGCACGGCGGAGCGGCTGACGCCGAACATCGTCGACCACTCGGCCTCATTGGGCAGGATCGTGCCCGGAGGGTAGTCGCCGCGCACGATGCGCATGCCGATCTCGTTGGCGACGGAAGCATGGACCAGTCCGCTCGACAGCTGGTTTCCGCCATCCGTGGACGTGGAGACGCGGCGAACGATCTTCGGCCCGCCCGTGCCGCTCAAGTCGTTCGCCGGCGGTTTCGCCAAGATGGGATCCTCAGGAATTCGACTCGCGATAGGCCCTGATCCGATCGAATGCAACAGCGAGCACGATGAAGCTTCCCACGAACGCGCCTTGCCAGAAGGTGCTGATGCCGAGAAGGATCAGGCTGTTGCGGATAAGCTCGATCAGGGCCGCGCCGACGATCGAGCCGAACACGGTACCGGCGCCGCCGAGGAGGTTGGCGCCGCCGATGACGGTGGCCGCTATGACGCTGAGTTCCATCGACTGGCCGAGGTTGGTGGTGACGCCGCCGAGCCATCCGGCCATCAATATCCCCGCCACGCCCGCCATCAGCGCCGAGAACATGTAGACGCTGATCTTCAGGCGCGTCACGGATATGCCGGTCAGCACCGCTGCGCGTTCGTTGGCGCCGATCGCGAACACATGCGTTCCCCACCGCGTCCAGCGCAGGATCAGTCCGGTCGTTACGCCGAGCAGTACCAGCGCGATCACCGGATTGGGGATGCCCGCGGTCGCACCGCCGCCCATCGCGAAAAGCAGCGATTCGTCCGGCCCGAACTGGAAGATCATCTTGTTGCCCGACAGCACCATCGCCGCGCTGCGCGCGATCGACAGCATGCCGAGCGTGACGATGAAGGGCGGAATGCGCAGGAACGCGATCAGCGCACCGTTGATCAGGCCGACGAGCAGCGACACGGCAATGGCGAAGGCGGCGCCGACGGGGAGCGAGTAACCGGCGTTCATGGAGATCGCCAGCACCATTCCCGAAAGACAGAGCACCGATCCGACCGACAGGTCGATGCCGCCCGAGATGATCACCACCGTCATGCCGATGGCTATGATCGCCACGAAGGCGAAGTTGCGGGTGACGTTGAACAGGTTCTGCGGCGTCGCGAACGATTCCGCGGTGAAGGTCAGCGCGACGCAGGCCACGACGGCAGCGATGAACACCCATGTGGCCTGCTCGCCGAGCAGCCGGCCGACGAGGCCGTGCGTCTGCCTGTCGATGGCGGCTTCGATCGATACCGCGTTCTCGGCGCGCGTCGTCTCAAGCATGTTCGATGGCTCCCGTGATGAGACCGGTGATTTCCTGCGGCGACGTGTCGTCGACAGGCTTGTCGGCGACTTTCCGGCCGCGGCGCAGCACGATGATGCGGTCGGCAACGGCGAAGACGTCCGGCATGCGATGGCTGATGAGAACCACCGTCACGCCCTGGCGCTTGAGCTCGCGGATCAGGTTGAGCACCTCCGCGACCTGGCGAACCGAGATGGCGGCGGTCGGCTCGTCCATCAGCACAATGTTAGCCGCCGAGAGCCGCGTCCGGGCGATGGCGACGGCCTGGCGCTGTCCGCCGGACATCGACTTCACCTTGTCGCGGGGACGCGTTTCCGACTTCAGCTCCCTGAACAGGGCCGCGGCACGGGCGTTCATTGCAGCGTAGTCGAGAATGCGGAACGGGCCGACGCTGCGCGTCACCTCGCGCCCGAGATGCACGTTCACCGCGGCGCTCAGATTGTCGCATAGCGCGAGGTCCTGATAGACGATCTCGATGCCGGCACGGCGCGCGTCGAGCGGCCCGTGGAACTGTGCTTCGGTTCCCTTGATGGCCATGGTGCCATGAGTGGGCCGGAAGTTTCCGGCGATGATCTTCACCAGCGTCGACTTGCCGGCGCCGTTGTCGCCCATCAGACCGACCACTTCCCCCGCCTGCAGCTCCAGCGACACGTCGCTGAGCGCGTGGATCGCGCCGAAATGTTTCGAAATGCCGTCGAGCCGCAGCGCCGTCATCGCCTTCCCCTCCCTCTCGCCGTCCGCATAGAGACGCGAAGCCCACCGTGCGTCAATACACCGATCTATACGAATAAACCGATTTATCAGACAAATGCTTGACGCCTTCGGCGGTGTGCGTTTTATTGCCGCCCGGGAGGAAGGCGATGCACGTTCTGGTCACGGGAGCGACGGGGAAGGTTGGTCAGGCGCTTCTGTCGCGGCTGGCGGGAGAGGGCGACGGCGCGCCGCGCGTCACCGCGCTTTGCTATAACCGCGTGCTTGAGGAGACGCCCCGCCTTCGCGTCGTCCGCGGCTCGATTTCCGACCGCGACACGGTTCGCACGGCGCTTCGCGACGTCACCCACGTCGTGCACCTGGCGACCTGCAAGGAGACGCCCGACGAGATCATGGACGTCGCCGTCAAGGGGCTGTTCTGGCTGCTCGAGGAGTTCCGCGACAGCCCGACCGCCGAGCGCTTCTTGCTGCTCGGCGGCGACGCCGCGGTCGGCCACTTCTTCCACCGGCATCCGGCACCGATCACCGAGGCGTCGCCGCACATGGCCTATCCGGGCTGCTACGCGCTTTCCAAGGTGCTCGAGGAGGTGATGGTCGAGCAGTACGGCATCCAGTACGGCATCGACTGGTGCTGCCTGCGCGCGCCCTGGATCATGGAGAAGGACGACTTCCGCCACAGCCTGTCGTTCGGCGACGATTTGTTCGGCGGGCCGGACTGGAAGACGATGGTCCAGCCGCACGTCGCGGCCGAATCCCACCGGACACAGGCGGTGCCGCTCCTCGTCGAGGAAGACGGCCGGCCGGTCAAACGCAATTTCGTCCACGTCGACGACCTGGTCGAGGCGATCGTCATCGCCCTCAAGTCTCCGGCCGCACGGCAGCGCCTGTTCAACATCGCCATGAACGAACCCGTCGACTATGGCGAGGTCGCCGACTACCTGGCGCGTACGCGCGACCTGCCATCGGTGACGGTTCAGGGACCCTACGTCGGCAACTGGCTCGACAACAGCCGCGCCAAGGCCGAGCTCGGCTGGCGCCCATCTTACGACCTCAGAAAACTCATCGATTCTGCCTGGGACTACGTCCGCCCGCCGAGCGATCCGCGGACGGTCTGGTACCCGGGCTGAAGGCGGGCCGGCGTCGCCGCCCGCAGGCCAAGCAAAGGCGATTGTTCAACAGGGAGGAACACATGCCGGGAATGAAATCGATTATTCTTGCCGGTGCGACGCTGCTAGCGTTCGCGACCGGCGCCGCTGCCCAGGACAAGGTCCTGGCGGTCGTCGTCAAGGGGCTCGACAATCCGTTCTTCGAGCAGATCAATCTCGGCTGCCAGAAATGGAACGCGGAGAACAAGGGCAAAGGGTATACGTGCCTCTACACAGGCCCGGCGTCGAGCGCCGATGAGGCGGGCGAAGTGCAAATCGTCGAAGATCTGCTCAATCGGCCGGACGTCGCCGCGATCGCGATCTCGCCCTCCAACGCTCCGCTGATGGCCAACCTTCTCAAGAAGGCGCAGCCGAAGATCCCGGTCATGACCATCGACGCCGACCTGTCGGCGGCCGACGCCGGCTTGCGCAAGACCTATCTCGGCACCGACAACTACCTCATGGGCGTCAAGTTCGCCGAGCACCTGAAGAAGCTGAAGCCGAGCGGCGGAACGGTCTGCCTGCAGCTCGGCAACGTTGCCGCCGACAACATCAATGCCCGCGCCGCCGGAACCCGCGACACGCTGTCCGGCACGAAGGGCATCGCCAGACTTGCAGGCGAGGGCGGCTGGACGGAGGTGAACGGGTGCCCGGTCTTCACCAACGACCAGATCGATCTGGCCAACCAGCAGATGGCGGACACGTTCACGGCGAACCCCAAGCTTGACGCCTTCATGCTGATCGGCGGCTGGGCGCAGTTCGCGCCGCAGGCCTATGCGCAGGTCACCGACCAGATCATGGGCCGACTCAAGGACGGATCGCTCGCCATTGTCGCCGGCGACACCCTGCCGCCGCAGATGGAAGCGCTGAAGGCTGGCCGCAGCAACGTCCAGGTCGGGCAGCGCCCGTTCGAGATGGGCTACCGCGCGCCGACCGTCATGCTCGACCTGATCGCCGGCAAGACCGTTGAGCCGATCATCTATACGGGTCTCGACGAGTGCACGCAGGCTAACGCCGAGACCTGCATCGGCGGCTAAGTCCACCGCCGTAGGCGGCCGGGTCTGACATTCTCCCGGCCGCCGCCTCTTAGACCGAAAGAACGACATTCGCCGCCGGCACCATCCGCGGCGCAGGCAAGGCATTGCCTGAGAAGAGGAGAAGAACATGAACTTCCGCATCACCACGGCCGCGCTCGCGATCGCAGCGACGCTTGCCGCCACCACCGGCTACGCGGCCGACAAGAAGGCGCTCGCCTTCGTCGTCAACGGTGCCTCGGACTTCTGGAAGCTCGCCGAGGCTGGCGTCAAGAAGGCGCAGGGCGAACTGCCGAACTACGATCTGCAGTTCAAATATCCTGAACAGGCCGCAGCCGCCGTGCAGCAGCGCCTGATGGACGACCTGGTCGCCGCCGGCGTCTCGGCGATCATGGTCAGCGCGGTCGATCCCAAGTCCTCGACCGACGCGCTCAACCGCGTCGGCGGCCAGGTGCCGCTGTTCACGACGGATTCCGACGCGCCGAACACCAACCGTATCGCCTACATAGGGTCGTCGAACACGCTTGCCGGCAAGCAGGCAGGCGAGATCGCGCTGAAGGCGCTGCCGGATGGCGGCAAATGCATCGGTTTCGTCGGGCTTCCCGGCGCGGACAACGCGCGTGAGCGCATTGAAGGTATGAAGTCCGCGATCGCCGGATCGAAGGTCGAGCTGATCGACGTCCGCGGCGACGACATCGACATGACCCGCGCCAAGCGCAACGTCGAGGACGCGCTTGCCGCCAATCCGGACGTCGACTGCATGGTCGGCTTCTACTCCTACAATCCGCCCCGCATCTACGAGGTTCTCAAGGAGGCTGGGCGCCTCGGCGAGGTCGCGGTTATCGGCTTCGACGAGGATCCGATCACCCTCGGCGGCGTCAAGGAGGGCTCCATTGCCGGCACCGTGGTGCAGCAGCCGTACGAGTGGGGCTATCAGGGCATGAAACTGATGGCGAAATACCTCGAGGGCGACAAGTCCGGCATCCCCGGCGACAAGCTCGTGATCGTGCCTACGAAAATCATCGACAAGGCAAACGTCGATGCCTTCGAGGCCGAACTTAAGTCGCGCATCGGCGGCTGAACCACGAGCGGGCGGGTTGGCAGCACCTCCCGCCAACCCGCTCCGCAGCATGAAGGCGTCCAATCTTGACGGCATCGCAGCTTCAACCGTTGCTCAGGCTTTCGGGCGTCTGCAAGACCTACCCCGGCGTCCGCGCGCTCGATCGCGTCGATCTGGATGTGTTGCCGGGTGAGGTCGTTGGACTGGTCGGTGAGAACGGCGCCGGCAAGTCGACCTTGATGAAGATTTTGGGCGGCGTCGCGGAGCCGACCGAGGGCACGCTGGCGATCGACGGCAGGACGCTCGAGCGCTACGGCGTCGCCGACGCTTACGCGGCGGGCATTGCTTTCGTGCACCAGGAGCTGAACCTCTTCGACAACCTTTCCGTCGCCGCCAACGTGTTCATCGGCCGAGAGCCGCGCCGGGGCGGCTTCCTCAATCTGGTAGACGAAGCCGAGCTGGAACGGCGCACCGCGCCCCTGCTGCAGCAACTCGGCGCGGATTTTTCGCCGGGAACCAGCGTGTCGGCGCTGTCGCTGGCCCAGATGCAGCTGGTCGAGATTGCCAAGGCCCTGTCGCAGAAGGCCAGGCTGGTGATCATGGACGAGCCGAGCTCCAGCCTGACGACCACCGAGACGGAACGCCTGCTCAAGGTCGTCGCCCGCCTGAAGGCAGACGGCGTCAGCGTCATCTACATTACCCACCGGCTGCATGAGATCGAGACCTGCGCCGACCGTGTCGTGGTCCTCCGCGACGGACGGCGTGTCGCCGAAGTCGCGCGCCGGGACATCACCGCCGAGGCGCTGATCCGCCACATGATCGGGCGCGACCTGACCATGCTTTACAGGCCGCCCGCAACGAGGCCCGGCGCGACGGTCATCGAACTCGACGGGCTGAGGACGCCGTACCGGCCGGGGCGTGCCGTGAACCTCGCGGTCCGCGCCGGCGAAATCCTTGGGCTCGCCGGGCTCGTCGGATCGGGCCGCACGGAACTCGCACGCGTCATCTTCGGCCTGGAGCGCCCGGTTGGCGGTCGCCTCCGCATCGACGGGAAGGCCGTTGACGTCGCCGGCCCGGCGGACGCCATAGCGCGCGGCATCTATCTCGTGCCGGAGGATCGCAAGCGTCTCGGCCTGATCCTGGACCTCGCCATCGAACGGAACGTCAGCCTTGCCGATCTGCCGCGCCATGCCCGCCGCGGCATCGTCGACTCTGCTTCCGAGCGGCGAACGGCCATGGCCCAGCGCGATGGCCTGTCGATCCGCTGCGCCGACACCGCGGTCGAGACCGGCTCGCTCTCCGGCGGCAATCAGCAGAAGGTGGTACTCGGCCGCTGGCTGTCCATGGCGCCGCGCCTGCTCATCCTCGACGAGCCGACGCGCGGCATCGACGTCGGGTCCAAGGACGAAATCTACCGGCTGATGCGCAAGCTTGCAGACAGTGGCGTGGGCATCCTCATGATCTCCAGCGACATGGAGGAGGTGATCGGCGTCAGCGATCGCGTAGCGGTGATGCACGAGGGCGGGATCGCCGGCGAACTCGAACGGGACGAACTCAGCGAGCGGGCGATCTTGTCGCTTGCGGTCGGGCGCGCAGGCGCCGCTATGGAAGGACAGCGCAAGGCATGATCAGCCGCAAGGATCTCGGGCTTCTGGTGCTCATTCTGGCGGTGGGAGCGGTTGTTGCGGCAATCAACCCGCGCTTCCTGTCGCCGATCAACCTGTCCAATACCGCGAACCTCATAGGCCTTTTCGGCATCTTCGCTGTCGCGCAGGCATTCGTCATCATCTCGGGCGGCATCGAACTGTCCGTCGGCTCGATCATCGCGTTGCTTGGCGTCGTCTTCGTCGACCTCGTCGCCGGCGGCACGCCGTGGGGCGCGGCCTTCGTCATCGCCATTGCCGCCGGCTGCGCCATGGGCCTGGTGCACGGGTTTCTTATCGCGCGTCTCGGCCTGCAGCCATTCGTGGTGACGCTGTGCGGCCTGCTGATCTATCGTGGCGTGGCGCGCTACTACACCGACGATGCGACGGCCGGCTTCCCATTCGGCGCAAGCTATCCGACGCTCGAATGGCTTTTCGCGGGTCGCTTCTACGGCGTGCCGCATAGCCTCATCGCCTTTGCGGTCGTGGCGTTCGCTATGGGCGTCGTCCTCCACCGAACCGTCTTCGGCAGACATCTCTACGCGGTCGGCAAGAACGATGCCGCCGCTCGATACAGCGGCATCAACAGCGTCCGCGTCACGATAGCGGCTTACGTGATCTGCTGTGGGCTGACGGCGCTCGCAGCGGTCTTCATCGCCATGTACACGCGTTCGATCTCGCCATCGTCCCATGGCAACTTCTACGAACTCTACGCGATCGCGGCCGCGGTGCTCGGCGGCTGTTCGCTGCGGGGCGGAGAAGGGTCGATGCTTGGCGTCGTGCTCGGAACCATGCTGCTGCAAGTGCTGCAGAACCTCGTCAACCTGCTCGGGATTCCGAGTTCGCTGAATTTCGCCGTCATGGGCTCGGTCATCCTCTTCGGCGTGCTCGCAGACCGAGAGTTCACGCGCCGGCGCGCTGCGCGAGGACTGGGGGCTCCTTCAGGTGACGAAGTCCGCCCTGCGCGCGCGAGCACTGCGGGTGCATGAGCGGCAGAACCGATCAACTGTGCATCGCCCGTGTCACGAATTGTTGCCGAATTGCCATAGTGGCGCCGCCACAGGGCGCCGTGCGGTTCCGCTGCGGCACAAAGGTCTTGGCACCGGCGACAGCGATGGATCAAACAATCAGCGAAACGCGGCGCGAGTCGAGCCGCTTTTGAACTGAGGGCGGTCAGGGGCATCATGCGGATCAAGACAATTTTCGCAGCCGCAATTATTGGCGCAACCGCGCTGATCGCGGGCTGCAGCACCGGCGGGTCGGTATTCACGGCGGAATACGGCTCCCGCAAGGACGCGGGCTTCCAGATGCCCGCCATCCCTATCCACAAGGTGGACCGGAAGTATCACCGCCAGATCGTCGCTTATCCGACCAAGGAGAAGGCCGGCACGATCGTCGTCGATACTAAGGAGAAGTTCCTCTATTTCGTCATGGGCGACGGCAAGGCCATGCGCTACGGCATCGGCGTCGGGCGTGAAGGCTTCGAGTGGAAGGGCACCGCGTCGATTGCAATGAAGCGCGAGTGGCCGGTCTGGACGCCGCCCCCGGCCATGATCAAGCGTCAGCCCGAGCTGGCGAAGTGGCGCGGCGGTCAGCCGGGCGGCCTGTCCAACCCGCTCGGCGCGCGCGCCATGTATCTCTACAAGGGCGGCAACGACTCCGGCTACCGCCTGCACGGCACTCCCGAGTGGGCGTCCATCGGCCGCGCCATGTCCTCGGGCTGCATCCGCCTGATGAATCAGGACGTCATCGACCTCTACGAGCGCGCCAAAATCGGCGCCAAGGTGATCGTCCGGTAGGATTTCCGCGAACCGTCCAGGCAACAGACGGCAGCAAACGAAAAGGCCGGGCGAGAGCCCGGCCTTTTCGTTTGAATTCGTCTCGGCTTCGATCAGGCAACCTGCTCGACGTGCTGGACCTCCGGCACGAAGTGCTTGAGCAGGTTCTGTATGCCGTGCTTCAACGTCGCGGTCGAAGACGGGCAGCCCGCGCAAGCGCCCTTCATGTGCAGGAACACGGTGCCGTTCTGGTAGCCACGGAAGGTGATGTCGCCGCCATCCTGCGCCACGGCCGGGCGCACGCGCGTGTCGAGCAGATCCTTGATCGTGCCCACCAGCTCCTCGTCGCCTGGCTCGAAGAACTCCTCGCCATCGATCGACAGATCCGCCTCCGCCTGGGCGCTCACCATGACCGGAGCACCGGACATGAAGTGCTCCATGATCGAGCCGAGCACTGCCGGCTTGAGATGCTGCCAGTCAGGGCCGTCCTTGGTGACGGTGATGAAGTCGTAGCCGAAGAACACACCGGTCACGCCCGGAACGTCGAAAAGGCGCCCGGCAAGGGGTGACGTTTCGCGCGCGGCGGCCGCGTCGCGAAAATCGGCGGTACCGTCCTCGAGCACCACCTTGCCCGGCAGGAACTTCAGCGTTGCCGGGTTCGGCGTGGATTCGGTCTGGATGAACATGGCGATCGGCTCACTTTTGAATAGTTCTAAAATAAGCTCGCGCGAGCTTGCGATCAAGTCAAATTCCGAGACGCCCACGGCGCCTAGGCAAGGCTCTCGATATCCTCGTCCGACAGGCTGAGCGGCACCACGGTCACGGGGATGGGGAATGCCGCGGCCTTGCCGGCGATCGACGACACGAGCGGTCCTGGGCCCTCCTTGGCGTTGCCGGCGGCCAGCACGAGGATCGCGATATCCTGGTCCTCCTCGATGAGCTTGTGGATCTCGTCCACCCGCAGGCCTTCGCGAACCGCGATCTCGGGCTCGATCCCCACGCGTTCGCGCACTGCCGCGGCATGCGCGTCAAGCGCCGAGGCGGCGGCGGTCCGCGCTTCCTCGCGCATGATGGCTTCGACACCCAGCCATTGCTGGAATTCGGCCGAGTTGATCACGTAGAGCAGGACGAGCACGCCGCCGGTCGACTTGGCGCGCCGCGCGGCGTATGCGACCGCGCGCTCGCATTCCGGCGTCTCGTCGATGACGGCGAGGAACTTTCGCCGGTGGCCGGCTTCCCGGCTCAGTCGCTTCGATACCATATGTCCCCGTATGCTATCCGCGTGGTACGCAATCTGCCATTCGCCCGCCAAGGCGGCAAGGCGATGCCCGGTACGCCTGCTTCAGCCGATCATGCCGATGATCTGCTTGACCGATCGAAGCGTCACCTCGGCCTGCGCGCCGGCGCGCTCGCCGCCATCCTTGAGGACCGCATCGACATAGGCGCGATCGGCCGAAATGCGCCGCATCTCGCCGGCGATCGGGGCCAGCTTCTCGACCGCGAGGTCGGCCAGCGCGGGCTTGAAGTCCGAGAACTGGCGTCCGCCGAAGTCGCCGATGACCTTCTCCCGCGAGGTTTCGGCCAATGCTGCGTAGATCGTCACCAGATTGTCGGCCTCCGGCCGTTCCTTGAGGCCCTCGAGCTCGGACGGAAGCGGCGCCGGGTCGGTCTTCGCCTTGCGGATCTTCTTGGCGATCGTGTCGGCGTCGTCGGTGAGGTTGATGCGGGACAGGTCCGACGGGTCGGACTTCGACATCTTCTTGGTGCCCTCGCGCAGCGACATGACGCGCGGCGCCGGGCCTTCGATCAGCGGCTCGGTCAGCGGGAAGAAGCCGTTCACCGTCTCTTCCCCGACCTTCATTTCGACACCGAGACCGAGTTCGGCGATCCGGTCTGAGAAGTCGTTGTTGAATTTCTGGGCGATGTCGCGCGTCAGCTCGAGATGCTGCTTCTGGTCGTCGCCGACGGGTACGGCGGTGGCGCGATAGGCAAGGATGTCGGCTGCCATCAGCGTCGGGTAGGCGAAAAGGCCCACGGAGGCATTCTCGCGGTCCTTGCCGGCCTTCTCCTTGAACTGCGTCATGCGGTTGAGCCAGCCCATGCGCGCCACGCAGTTGAAGATCCAAGCAAGCTCGGCGTGCTGCGGCACCCGGCTCTGGTTGAAGACGATGTTGCGCTTCGGGTCGATGCCTGCTGCCAAAAACGCCGCCGTGACCTCGCGCGTCGCCCGTTCCAGTTCGGCCGGATCCTGCCAGACGGTGATCGCGTGCAGGTCGACGACGCAGTAGATGCAGTCATGCTCGTCCTGCAGCGCCACAAAGCGCTTGATGGCGCCGAGGTAATTGCCGAGGTGGAGGTTGCCGGTAGGCTGAACGCCCGAGAAGACGAGCTGCTTGAAGCTGTTCATTTTGTATCCGTGGCTTGTGGAGGGCCGCGCGTCGGCGGATCGAAAAAGCGCCGCGCTTATGAAGGAAGCGCGCCCCGCGGGCAAGGCCTCAGGGTTCCGGCGACATATCCGCCTCGGCTGCCTTACCGCGCCTGAGGTTCCTGCGCAGCATGCCGAGGCTCGCGCCGCCGGTGGCGAAGGCGAGAGCGAAGTAGACGATCATCGAGGCAACGCTGAGCGCACCGAGCGCCGCGATCTGCTGCAACAGCGGGCTGGCCGGCTGCAGCCAGGCCGACGCCCACCAATCGTGCGCAAACCATGCGAAGGCGGACATCGCGGCAGCGGCGATGAGAAGCCGGGGCAGCCGTGTCGCCAGACCGCGCTCGAATCGCCACTGGCCCCGCCGCACCAGCGTGCCGAACAGCAGCCCTGCGTTTATCCAGCCGGCAAGCGCCGACGCCACGGCAATCCCGGGCGCGCCGAGCCGCGGGAACAGAAGCAGCGCCGTGGCGATGTTCGCGCCGACCGAGATCATCGCGAACAGCATCGGCGTGCGCGTGTCCTCGCGCGCGAAGAAGCCCGGCGTGAAAGCCTTGATCAGCACGAACGCCGGCAGTCCGACGCCGAAGACGGCGAGCGTCGCAGCGACGATGGGCGTTCCGCCTGTGGCCGCAAACGCGCCGCGCTCGTAGAGCACACGCACGATGGGCTCGGCGAGCACCAGGATCGCACCCGCTGCAGGGAGCGTGAAAAACAAGGAGAACTCGACCGAGCGGTTCTGCAAAATCGCCGCCTCGACGTCGTTGCCGGCCTTCAGTGCCCGTGCCAGTTCCGGCAAGAGGACGATGGCGACCGCGATGCCGATGACGCCGAGCGGCAGCTGGTACACGCGGTCGGCATAGGCGAGCGACGAAACCGCGCTCGCCTGCGTCGAGGCTATTGCCGTGCCGATCAGCGTATTGATTTGCGTGATCCCCCCGGTGACGGCGGCGGGGAGCGCCAGCCAAAGCAGGCGTTTCACGTTCGGCGTCAGCCGCGGCCGGCGAAAGCCGATCTTCACCCCGGCAGTGCGTACCGCGAACCAGACGATGCCGAGTTGCACCAGGCCGGCGGCAAGCACGCCCCACGACAGCGCATAGCCGATGCTTGCCGCGTCGTAGCCCTGCTGCCAGGAAACGAGCAGCGCGGCTATCAGGATGACGTTCAGGAATACGGGCGCAACTGCGGCGGCGAAGTAGCGCCGGAGCGCGTTGAGCATGCCGCTCATCATCGCCGCCAGCGACATGCACATCAGATAGGGAAACATGATCGCCGCCAGCGGCACCGCGAGCCCGTACCGCTCGGGATCGTCGGCGAAGCCCGGCGCGAACACGTAGGCGACGAGCCATGGCATCGCCAGCTCCATCGCGATCGTCAGGACGAGCAGCACGGTGAACAGCACGCCGAACACCTCGGCCGAGAAGCGCCGCGCGCCTTCCAGGCCGTTCCCCTCGATCTCCTTGGCGAAGAGAGGGACGAACGCGGTATTGAAGGCGCCTTCCGCGAAAAGCCGCCTGAAGGTGTTTGGAAACTGGAACGCCGCGTTGAACGCGTCGGCGACGGCGCCGACACCGAGCGCGTTCGCCATCATCATCTCGCGGACGAAGCCCAGCACGCGGCTGCCCAGCGTGCCCGAGCCGACGGTGGCGAACTTCTTCAGCAGACTCATGCGGCTCTACTCCGCCGCGACTGGGCGCTTCGTTGGCTTCGTCTGCGCCGGTTCCTTGCCTTCCATCGTGTCGAGCAGGCGCTTTCGGATGGTGGCGAGCCTCGTCGGGCTTTCGACCTTCTGGCCGGTCAGGTCGGTTACGTAGAAGGTGTCGATGACCTTCTCGCCGAAGGTAGTGATGTGCGCCGAGGCGATGTCGAGCGAAAGGTCGGAGATTGCGCCGGTGATCTCCGACAGCAGCCCGGTCCGGTCTAGGCACTCGACTTCGATGACGGAGAACCGGTTCGACAGCGTGTTGCGGATGTTGACCTGTGGTGTCACGCGGAACGCTCTGGCACCGCGGCGCGGCTTGGCGCGCTGCTGAATGATCTGCGGCAGCCAGCTGCGCCCGGACAGGACATCCTCGATCAGCTTGCCGACGCGGTCGGCGCGGCGCTTTTCGTCTTCGTCATGTGCGAACTCGCGGCCTATGAGGATGGTGTCGAGCGCGCGCCCGTCGGATGTCGTGAAGATCTGCGCGTCGACGATATTGGCGCCTGCGGCGGCGCAGGCGCCGGCGATGACCGACAGGAGGCGCGGATGGTCCTGGGCAAGTACCGTGATCTCTGTCACCGCCTCGAAGCCGAGTGGCCGCACCATCGTTGCCAGCTTGCGCCCGGCCTTGTCCGCGGCCTGGATGAAATCGGCGTGGCGTAGCTGATCGGCGATGGGAACTGTGAGCAGGTAATTGTCGTAATGCAGCTTGAGATAGTGTTCGCGCTCGCGTTCGCTCCATGGGTCGAGCGCCTCGGCGAGCTGCTTGCGCGCCACGTCGGCACGCTGCGCTCTCGACACTTCCGAGAAGCCGCCTGAAAGCAGCAGTTCCGTCTCGTAGTAGAGCGTTCGCAGCAGCTGGCCCTTCCAGCCGTTCCACACGCCCGGGCCGACGCCGCGTATGTCGCAAATGGTGAGCACGAGCAGCAGCTTCAGGCGCTCGACCGATTGCACCACGTGCGCGAAATCCTCGATCGTCTTGCGGTCGTTGAGATCGCGCGTCTGCGCAGTCATCGACATCAGCAGGTGGTGCTGCACCAGCCACGCCACCGTCTCTGTCTCCTCGGCGTTCAATCCCATGTGCGGGCACAGACGCGACGCGATCCGTGCACCTGCTTCCGAGTGGTCTTCCGGGCGTCCCTTGGCGATGTCGTGCAGCAGCACGGTCACGTATAGAACTTCACGGCGATGCTTCAGCGAGGGCAGGATTTCGTGGGCGAGCGGGTGCTCCTTGGCTCCCTTGCCCTGCTCGATTTCGGACAGCACGCCGATGCAGCGGATCAGGTGCTCGTCGACCGTGTAGTGGTGGTACATGTTGAACTGCATCATCGCCACGACCTTGTCGAAGTCGGGGATGAGCTTGCCGAGCACGCCGGCCTCGTTCATGCGCCGCATGTTGAGTTCGGGATTTCGCTCCGACGTGAGAAGGTCGAGAAACAGCTGATTGGCCTCGGGGTCGCGCCTCAGATTGCGGTCGATCAGCTTGAGCGAACGCGTCACCAGTTGCATGGCGTCGGGATGGTATTCCAGCGCATGCCGGTCGGCGAACCAGAACAGCCGCAGAATGTTGACCGGATCGCGCTCGAACACCTGGTCGTCGGCGATGGTGATCCGGTGGTTGTCGACCAAGAAATCGCTGGTGCCGGCGAGCTTGCGCCGCCGCCGTGAGAACGAGTTCAGCAGCCGGTTGAAGCCGGGCGCCGTCTTGGCCTGCTCGTCCTCCAGCTTGGCGCAGAAGATGCGCGTCAGGTCCCCGACGGTCTTCGCCGTCAGGAAGTAATGTTTCATGCAGCGCTCGACGGCCGAAAGGCCCGGATGGCTGGTGTAGCCGAGACGCTCTGCGATATCGCGCTGTATGTCGAAGTGGAGCCGCTCCTCCGCCTTGCCAGTCAAGAAATGCATGTGGCAGCGCACGGCCCAGAGGAAGTCCTCGGCCTTGCGGAACTGCAGGTACTCCTTGCGAGTGAATACGCCCTTGTCGACCAGCTCCTCGCCGCTGCGTACGCGGTAGAAGTACTTCCCGATCCAGAACAGCGTATGCAGGTCGCGCAGCCCGCCCTTGCCGTCCTTGACGTTGGGTTCGACGAGGTAGCGCGTATCGCCGGATTTGGCGTGGCGGTCGTCGCGCTCGGCAAGCTTGGCCTGCACGTACTCGGCCCCGGTATGCCGGGCCAGTTCGTCGTCGAAGCGGCGGATGAGCTCGTCGACGAGAAGCTCGTCGCCCCAGACGTAGCGGGCCTCCAGCACCGAGGTCCGGATCGTCATGTCGCCGCGGGACAGGCGCAGGCACTCGTCGATGCTGCGCGTCGCATGTCCGACCTTCAGGCCGAGATCCCAAAGCACATAGAGGACGTATTCGACGATCTGCTCGCCCCACGGCGTCTGCTTGTAGGGCAGCAGGAACAGCAGGTCGATGTCGGACCCCGGAGCCAGGGTGCCGCGGCCGTAGCCGCCGACGGCCGCGACCGCCAGCCGCTCTCCGTTCGACGGGTTCTTGCTGCGGTAGACATGGGCGCAGGCGTAGTCGCAAAGAGCGCCGATGATGGCGTCCATCAGGTGCGACAGGCGCTGGGCGCAGGCGGTGCCGCTGCCATCCTCTTCCAGCATACGCTCGGCGGCGGCATGACCCGTGGCGAGCTGTGCGCGGATCAGGGCCACAAGCTGCTTGCGCACCTGTGGCGAGGTGCCGTCGCCGTCGCTATCCGATGTGAGTGCGGTCAGCGCGACGCGCAGCGCCGCGCCATCGACGATTTCGTTGAGCTTGAGGGCGATCTTGGCCATTGCATCCGTGCCGTGACGCGGCGCTAGTTAGAGCATTTCGTCGGATATGGATATGGCGCGGGGGCTATGGCCCTAGGAGGCCTTGCGCCATCGTCTAGTTTGGACGAAGGCCACCAGCTCCTCGGCGCTCATCGGACGCGCAAAGGCATAGCCCTGCAGCGCATCGCAGCCGAGTTCGCCGAGCATCTTGGCGTGTTCCATGGTCTCCACGCCTTCCGCCAACACCTCGACACCCAGTGAATGGCCGATATCGATGATCGAGCCGACGAGCTGACGCTGAGACGGCGACGTGACGATCGGCATGATCAGCTGGCGGTCGATCTTGAGCCGGCGAGGGCGCAGCTTGAGAAGGCTGACGATCGAGGCGTAGCCGGTCCCGAAATCGTCGATCTCGACGTCGATGCCGAAATCCTTGATGCGGTCGACGTTCCAGCTGACGACCTCGTCCTGCTCGTCGAGGAAAATCGACTCGACAAGTTCGAAGGAGATGGTGCCCGGCTTGATGTCGAGCGCGCCGAGGCTCTTGATCAGCTCTTCATCCTGCAGCCGTCGGGCCGAGACGTTCACCGAGGCCTTCGGGATCCCGATGCCGGCCTTCTGCCACTGCGCCAGGTCGCTCAGCGTCTGCTCGAGGATGTGGCGGTCGATCGTCGCGACCACGTTCATCTCCTCGGCGATCCTCAGAAACGCGTTCGGCGCCACCAGCCCTTCGGTCGGGTGCTGCCAGCGCGCCAGGGCCTCGACGCCGATGATCTCGTGGGTCTTCGCCGAAAACTGCGGCTGGTACCAGGCAAGGAACTCGCGCTGCTCGATGCCGGCGAGGATCTCGTCGGCAAGCCGCTTCGTCGTCACGATCTCGGCCTGCAGCGCGTCGTTGAAGAACTGGTGCCGGTTGCGGCCCCTGCTCTTCGCCCGGTATAGCGCGATATCCGCATTGACCAGCAACCGTGTCGGATCGGCGACCCCATCCGTATCCACCGCGATGCCGACCGAGACGCCGAACCGGCACTCGTGCCCCTGGAACAGCACAGGCTCCCGCATCCGCTCGACGATGGTATCGGCAAGCCGCGCCAGATAGCGTCCGCGCAGGGCGTCGCTGTCGGCCGGGCGACGGACCACCACGACGAACTCGTCGCCGCCGATGCGAGCCACGAAGTCGTTGCGATCGACAATGTCGCGAAGCACGTCGGCCGCGTGCACCAGCATGGCATCGCCGGCGGCGTGGCCGAGCGTATCGTTGATCTGCTTGAACCGATCGAGGTCGATCTGCAGAAGGGCCGCGCGCTCGCCATGGTCGAACGCGGCGGCGTGCGCGGCGAGTACGCTGTCCAGATAGCGTCTGTTGGGCAACCCGGTCAGCGAGTCGTGAAGCGCGTTGTATTCGATGCTCGCCTTCGCCGCCTCGAGTTCGGCATTGCGGGCCTCGGTCATGTGGTTGGCGCGGCGCAGCTCGTCGTTGAGGTTCACGTAGGACGATACGTCCCAGTCGACGCCCACCATGCGCAGCGGCTGACCCGGATCCTGGTAGATCGTCGCAATCGACCGGATATGGCGGATTTCGCCGCCGGGAAGCACCAGACGATAGTCCGATACGTAGCGCGAGCGCGTAGCCACAGCGCGCCGAAAATCCTGCATCGCCCGCTCGAGGTCGTCCGGATGGACGCGCTTGGACCAGTCGGAAAGTTCGCGCCGCCCCTCGCCGGTTCCGACCTGATAGAGCCGGCACATCTCGTCGTCCCAGAACAGTTCGCCGGTCACCATGTCGAGTTCCCAAACGCCGACACGCGAGGTTTCGAGCGCCAGGGTCAGGCGGCGCGAAAGACGCGCCAGTTCGGTCTCGCGGTTGCGCAGCCGTGCGATGTAGCTTTGGCGATCCTCGGCAAGCCGGCTCGCAAGCGTGATGGGCACGAGGATCAGGAGTGCGCCGATGGCCATGAGGGCACGGCTGAAGGTCAGGCTGCCGGGCGGCGCGCCCCAGCCTCTGACCGGCCGCGCCGCGATGCGCCACGAACCCCACGGCAGCATGACGTCTACCGTCACCGGGCTGTCGTCGAGGACAGCGGGATTCCCGTAGAATACGGCGCCCGCGCTTCCGGTGGCGTCGCGTCCCTGGATTGCGATATCGAGGGTATCGGAGACTTCGCTGAGGCCGCTGTCGTCATAGAGCCGCCGGGCGTCGATGACTGCCGATACGAGACCCCAGAATGCCTGGCTGCCGTCGCCGGCGTCCACATAGACCGGGAAGCGCCCGACGAAGCCCACGCCGCCCTGAACGAGGTTCACCGGCCCTGCGAAGACCATTTCCCCGGTGTCGCGCGCCCGTAGCGCCGCAGCGCGCTGGCTTTGGTTCTCGAGGTAATTCAGGCCGATGACCCGCTCGTTGCCCTTGAGCGGGTAGGTCATGGTAACAACCATGTCGGGCGCGATCGCGATGCTCCGGAACTGGGAGCTCGCGGAGAACAGCGCGCTGGCAAGCGCATTGAAGCGCGGCTCAGCCAGTCCCTTGTCGACGGCAATGGTTGCGACCATGCCGCGAACCAGCTGGATGTTGCCGTTGACGTAGCCTTCGAGGCGTGCGCGGACCACGCTTGCCCGCGACAAGACGTCGGCTCGCAGCTTCTCCGCCTGTACCAGATTGTTCTGCTGGTCGGCATACCAGGCCGCAACGGAGATCACCGCCAGCGCAAGCAGCACCGGCAGGTAAGCCGGGCGAAGCAGGGCGCGCAGGGCAGCCCCTATGCTGCTGGTAAGCTTCGACAAGATTCCGTTGACCGGTTCCGCGCGCAGGACATCGGTTCCGGCGTAACAGCAAGTGCTTAAATTTGGATTGCGCGGGACAGGGGCCGGATGGCGCGATCGCGCCTAGGTCTCGGCGGCAAGCGCCCTCAGTCGATAAAGCGCCTCAAGCGCCTCGAGCGGTGTCATTTCGTCGGGACGCAAGGCCTCCACGACCTTCGAGAGCCTGTCGTCCGGTCTCGCGTGAGGGGTGTGCTCCCTGCGTGACGCAGCGGAAAAAAGCGGCAGGTCGTCGGCTATGCGCGTATCCCTCCCATTGGCGCCGCCGGCTTCCAGTGCGGTTAGCACCTCGCGCGCGCGATCCACCACAGCCGCAGGCAGCCCCGCGAGCCGTGCCACCTGGACGCCGTAGCTGCGGTCGGCGGCCCCCGGCGCCACCTCGTGGAGGAAAATGACGTCACCGTCCCATTCCTTGACGCGCATGGTGACGTTGCGGAGGCGCGAAAGCTTGCCGGACAGAGCGGTCATCTCGTGAAAGTGCGTCGCGAAGATAGCCCGGCAGCGATTGTGTTCGTGAAGGTACTCCACCGCCGCCCAGGCTATGGACAGGCCGTCGAAAGTCGCGGTACCGCGCCCGATCTCGTCGAGGATCACCAGTGAGCGCTCGCTCGCCTGGTTGAGAATGGCGGCGGTCTCGACCATCTCGACCATGAAGGTGGAGCGGCCGCGCGCCAGATCGTCGGAGGCACCGACGCGCGAGAACAGCCTGTCGACGATGCCGACGCGGGCAGCGCGTGCCGGAACGTAGGAACCCGCCTGCGCCAGGATGGCGATCAGGGCATTCTGGCGCAGGAAAGTCGACTTGCCGCCCATGTTCGGGCCGGTCAGCAGCCATAATGCTCCGGCACCGCCATCCACTGGCGAAAGATCGCAATCGTTGGCGACGAATGCACTGCCGAGGTTCCTTCGCAGCGCCTGCTCGACGACCGGATGGCGACCGCCCTCGATGACGAAGGCCAGGCTGCCATCGACAATCGGACGGCAATAATCCTGCTCTTCCGCAAGAGCAGCCAGCGCGGCGGAAACGTCGAGCTCGGCCAGTGCGCCCGCCACCACCCTGAGGGCCTCGGCCTGCGCAACTGTCTCGGCCACGAGTGCGTCGAAGATGCCGAATTCGATGGTGAGCGCGCGGTCTGCCGCATTCGCGATCCTCGTCTCGAGTCCCGCCAGCTCGGTGGTGGTGAAGCGCATGGCGCTCGCCATGGTCTGGCGGTGGATGAACCGCGCCTTGAGTGCGTCCGTGCCGGTCATCGCGGAGGCGTGGTTGGCGGTAACCTCGATGTAGTAGCCGAGAACGTTGTTGTGCCGGATCTTGAGGGACCGGATGCCGGTCTCGTCGCACAGCTCCCGCTCCATCGCGGCGATGACCTTGCGCGACTCGCTGGCCAGCGCGCGCACCTCGTCGAGTTCGGGATCGTAGCCCGTACGAACGAAGCCGCCGTCGCGCCTGAGCAGCGGCAGATCGTCGGCAAGCGCTGCCTCGAGACGCGCGACAAGGGCGTCACCCGCCGCAGCGAGCGAATCCGCCGCCGCCTGCAACAGACTTGGGAGCTGCCTGCCGGCAAGCAGCTTACCCGCGCTGCGCGCAGCATCGAGCCCGGCGCGGACGCAGGCCAGGTCGCGCGGCCCGCCCCTGTTCAGCGCCAGCCGCGACAGCGCCCGGACGATGTCGGGTGCACCCCTGAGCAACCCGCGAAGATCGTCGCGCAGCTGCGGTTCGTCGCAAAGGTACCCGACGGTGTCGAGACGCGCGCCGATCGCCGCCGGATCGGTCAGCGGCGCGGTGAGCCGCTCGCACAGCAGCCGACCCCCGGCGCCCGTGACCGTGCGGTCGACGGCCGAGAGCAGCGACCCCTCGCGGCTCCCCGAGGCCGTTCGCAGAATCTCCAGGCTGGCGCGGGTCGCCGGGTCGATGAAGACGCTCGCAGCGCCGTCTTCGCGTTGCGGACGCTGCAGTGGCGGTCGCTCGGCCTTCTGCGTCCGCTCGACATAGGCTATCGCGCCGGCGATCGCCGATAGCTCGGCGCGCGAGAAGATGCCGTAGCCCTCGGTGGTGCCCACGCCGAAGAAGCGCGAGACGCGCGCCTCGGCGGTGCCGCTGTCGAAGGTCGATCCCGGTTGCGCGACGACGATCCGTCCGAGCAGATCGAGCGCCGGCTTCAGCGTCTCGTCGGAGAACATGGAGTCCGCGACGACGAACTCGCGGGGATCGACACGCGCCACATCGGCCAGCAAACGCTGCGGGTCGGTGGCGGCGACACGGAACGCGCCGGTCGAGATGTCGATCCAGGCAAGCGCACAGTCGTGCCCCGATGACGCCTTCACCCGGCCGAGGGACATCAGGAAGTTCGCCTGCGACGGGGCGAGGATGCTGTCCTCGGTGATGGTGCCCGGGGTCACCAACCGCACGACGTCGCGGCGAACCACCGACTTGGACCCACGCTTGCGAGCTTCCGCCTGATCCTCGAGCTGCTCGCACACGGCAACGCGAAACCCTTGCGCGATCAGCTGGTTGAGATAGCCGTCTGCGGCATGCACGGGTACGCCGCACATAGGGATTTCCTGGCCGGCGTGGCGGCCACGCTTGGTCAAGGTAATCCCGAGCGCCTTCGACGCGATCTCCGCGTCGGCGAAGAAGAGCTCGTAAAAGTCGCCCATTCGATAGAAAAGCAGCGAATCCGGGTTTGCCGACTTGATCTCGATGTACTGCTCCATCATCGGCGACGCGCCATCCGCCGATAGCGGCGCGGCGACTGCCGGGACGAAGCTGGTTGGGGTCGGCTGGTGGTTCACGGCTCTCGCGATCGCTGGGCGGATTTCATCCTTGGCGCTTTACTCCCCGGGAATGTAGCCTTAATCCCGACAACCCGCCAAACCTCCACAGGAAGATGGGATGGTGGCGTTCCTGGGAGGGGACATGCCCGCGAAAGACATCAAGGAACCGTCCGGCCCATCGGTAAGCGCAGCCGAGGCGCTTGAATTCCACGCCATGGGGCGGCCGGGCAAGCTGGAGATCACGCCAACCAAGCCGATGGCGACCCAGCGCGACCTGTCGCTCGCCTACTCGCCCGGCGTCGCCGTACCGGTCAAGGCGATCGCCGAGGATCCATCCCGGGCCTACGACTACACGACCAAGGGCAACCTCGTGGCCGTCATCTCGAACGGCACCGCCATCCTCGGCCTCGGCGACCTCGGCGCGCTGGCGTCGAAGCCGGTGATGGAAGGCAAGGCGGTACTTTTCAAGCGTTTTGCCGATGTCGACTCGATCGACCTCGAGGTCGACACCCGCGACGTCGACGAATTCGTCAATTGCGTGCGCTTTCTCGGACCATCGTTCGGCGGCATCAACCTCGAGGACATCAAGGCGCCGGACTGCTTCATCATCGAGCAGCGCCTGCGCGAGCTGATGGACATTCCCGTTTTCCATGACGACCAGCACGGCACCGCGATCATCGCTGCCGCCGGTCTCATCAATGCGCTGCATGTCACCGGACGCGACATGAAGACATCCCGGCTCGTCTGCAACGGCGCGGGCGCGGCCGGCATCGCCTGCATCGAGCTGATCAAGGCGATGGGGTTTGCGCCGGAGAACGTGACGCTCTGCGACACCAAGGGGGTTGTCTACCAGGGCCGCACCGAAGGCATGAACCAGTGGAAGTCGGCGCATGCGGTCAAGACCGACGCGCGCTCGCTCGCCGATGCGCTCGACGGTGCCGACATCTTCTTCGGCCTCTCCGCCAAGGGTGCGCTGACGCCGGCGATGGTGAAGTCGATGGCGAAGAACCCGATCATCTTCGCCATGGCCAATCCCGATCCGGAGATCACGCCGGAGGAAGCGGCGGAGATACGCACCGACGCAATCATGGCCACCGGCCGCTCGGACTATCCCAACCAGGTCAACAACGTCCTCGGCTTCCCCTACATCTTCCGCGGTGCTCTCGACGTGCGTGCGACCACGATCAACGACGCCATGAAGGTCGCGGCGGCCGAGGCGCTGGCGGCGCTGGCGCGCGAGGACGTGCCTGACGATGTCGCCGCCGCCTATCAGGGTAACCGCCCGAAGTTCGGCGCCAACTACATCATCCCTGTGCCGTTCGACCCGCGATTGATCTCCGCCATTCCGGTTGCCGTCGCCAGGGCGGCGATGGATTCCGGCGTCGCCGGCCGCCCGATCGTCGACCTCGAGAAATATGCCCAGCAGCTGTCGGCCCGCCGCGACCCGATCGCCTCGACGCTCCAGCGCATCTACGACCGCGTCCGCCGCCAGCCGAAGCGCATCGTCTTCGCCGAGGGCGAGGAGGAGCAGGTGATGCGCGCCGCGATCTCCTACGTGAACCAGAAGCTCGGCACCGCCATCCTCATCGGCCGCGACGAGGTGATCAAGGAGAACGCCCGGGCATCGGGCGTCGATCTGAACCGCCAGGGCATCGAGATCATCAATGCGCGCCTGTCGCGCCGCAACACGGTCTATGCCGATCACCTCTACGAGCGGATGCAGCGCAAGGGCTTTCTGTTCCGCGACGCGCAGCGCCTGATCAACAACGATCGCAACCACTTCGCCGCAACGATGGTGGCGCTCGGCGACGCCGACGCGATGGTGACCGGCGTCACCCGCAACTATTCGACCGCGCTCGAGGACGTCCGCCGCGTCATCGACGACCGGCCGGGCCACCGGGTCATCGGCGTCTCCATCGTTCTGGCGCGCGGCCGCACGGTCATCGTGGCCGACACCGCCGTGCATGACATGCCGACGTCCGAGCAGATTGCCGACATCGCCGAGGAAGCGGCCGGCTTCGCCCGCCGCATGGGCTACGAGCCGCGCGTTGCCATGCTTGCCTACTCGACCTTCGGCCACCCGCAGGGCGAACGCTCGGAGCGCGTGCAGGAGGCGGTCAAGCTGCTCGACAAGCGTCGCGTCGATTTCGAGTATGACGGTGAGATGGCGGCCGACGTGGCGCTCAACCCGAAGCTGATGAAGCAGTATCCGTTCTGCCGACTTTCCGGGCCGGCCAATGTCCTCATCATGCCGGCTTTCCACTCCGCCTCGATCTCGACCAAAATGCTCCAGGAGCTCGGCGGCTCGACCGTCATCGGCCCGCTGCTCGTCGGCCTGAACAAGCCGGCGCAGATCGTGGCGCTCAACGCCAAGGACTCCGAGATCGTCAACATGGCAGCCATCGCCGCCTACACCGCCGGAGCCTGAACTTCGTGGCCGCGCTGTCCCAGCGGGCTATTCGGTGCTATCGTACGCGCGAATGACACCCTACGAGCTCATCATCACGATGGAACCGGGCAAGCGCGGCGGGCGCCCCTGTATCCGCGGCATGCGCATCGCCGTTGCAGACGTGCTCGGATGGCTCGCGGCAGGCATGACAAACGAGCAGATTATCGCGGACTACCCGGAACTCACCGATGACGATATCCGGGCTGCGCTCGCATATGCAGCGGACCGTGAGCGGCGGGTGGTTACTGTAGCGGCGTGAAGCTGCTCTTCGACCAGAATCTCAGCTATCGCCTCTGTCGCGAGTTGGCGGACGTCTTTCCTCGGTTTGAACAGCTGGTGCGCGCCAGTTTGGAACGCGCTAGCGATGCTACCGTATGGGAATATGCCGCACGCCATGGCTTCACCATTGTCACACTCGACGGTGACTTCGCTGAAATGGCCGTGCTTCGCGGTCATCCGCCGAAGGTCATCTGGCTGAGATGCGGCAACCAGCCCGTTGGCTTCATCGCGAATCTACTGCGGCAGCGCTTTTCGACGATCGGCAGCTTCCTGGCGGACCCAGAGGCGGCTTGCCTAGAACACTACTGAGCGGCGTTCCGCAGCTTAGCCGGAGCCAGCATCCGCCAGGCGATGCCGAGCCGATTGGCGAGTTCACTGTCCGAGATGATGCGGATGCGGGCGAGGATCAATGGATAGCCGTGATAGTGCGGCGTTTCGAAGAAGATGTCGGGGGCCGCTTCCTTGAGCAGCTCCTTCTCCTCGGCGGGGCAGGCCAGCACCACTGAATCGGCGTCCTTGACACGGGCCAGTAGCTTCTTCTGCACCTTGACCGCGAACGTGCCATATGAGGTCGACCGCTCGACGCCGGGAAGCGCCCCGGCGGCGTGCCATAGTCGCTCTGCTGCGAAGTCGTGCGGGTCGCTCATGCCGCGAGCGTAGCGCCGCCCGCGGGCGGTGCAATACCCGCTCCTGACAACGTGGCGTCAGGCGTCTTTCTCGGAAAGCTCGTTCGGCGGGCCCGGCTCCGGCTCCGTCGGCCTGGCGCTGCCGCCCTTGGCGACGCCGACCATGGCTGGGCGCAAGACACGCTCGCCGATCACGTAGCCAGCCTGCACGACCTGCACGACGGTGTTCGATGGCATATCGGGATTCGGCACCTCGAACATCGCCTGGTGGAAATTCGGGTCGAACCGCTCACCCTGCGGGTCGATCTTCTTGATTCCATGGCGCTCCAGCGCTGCCAGCATCGAACGCTCGGTCAGCTCCACACCTTCGGCAAGCGACGCGACGCCGGGGTCCGATTTCTGGTCGGCCGGGATCGCGTCGAGCGCGCGACGAAGATTGTCGGACACCGCCAGCATGTCGCGGGCGAAGTTGGTGATCGCGTAGGAACGCGCATCGGCAACGTCGCGCTGCGTGCGCCGGCGGAGATTCTCCATCTCTGCGACGGCGCGAAGCCGCGCGTCCTTCAGCTCCTCGTTTTCCTTCATCAGGCGCACCAGCGCCTCATAGTCGGCGTTCGACTCGCCGCTCGCGGCACCGGCGGCCGCCTCCGCGGCTTCGCCGCCGGCCCAACGTGCGCCGGAAGCGGCAGCCGAAGCTTCGGCAACGCGCTCGTCTTCAGGCTTATCGTTCATTGCCTCGTTCCATGTCGGTCGGGTGGTGGATTCGGCCCGGATATCGAGGCTGCCGGCGCGAAAATCAAGAGCCGGCAGCGCATCGGTGCGCATCGGTAGAATTGCGCGCATCGCATCAACGGATGGGCAAACCCTCGCGGCTAGGGTCGGCGGCGGAGGTCGCCATGTCGAGTACCGGGTTTGGAAAGCGACGCCGCGCGCGGCTGCCGGCCGCGCCGGACGTGCGTCGCACCTCTCAGCGGAGAGGGAGAACGCTGCGCTTGCCCTGGGGTTGGCTTGTGGCAGCCCTCATGGCCGCCGCCATCCCCTCGACGGGGCTCTTGCTGGGGCAGGATCACCCGCAGGCACCATCGCTCGTTCTGTCGAACTGGGTTCCGCCAGCCAAGCCTTCCGAGCCGTCTGCGGCGCGGAAGCCGTTCCCCGGGCAAGGCTATGAACAGAAAGCAGCGCGCAGGATGGGCCCCTGCGGCGCCAGCAGACGCAATTGCGTGGTCGACGGCGACACGATCTGGGGCGATGGCGAGAAGATCCGGATCGTGGGCATCGATACACCGGAAATCAAAGGCCGTTGCAGGGACGAGCGGGTTCGTGCGCAGCGTGCGAAAGACCGCCTGCAGCGACTGGTCGATGGAAATCGCTTGCAGATCGAGCGCAGCGGCAAGGACAAATACGGCCGCACGCTTGCACGGGTGAAAGCCGCAGGCCGGGACGTCGGCGATGTCCTCGTGAAGGAGAATCATGCGCGCCGCTACGGAGGCGGGCGCCTTTCCTGGTGCTGACTACTTCAGCATCCGGCTGACGACCTGTGCCGTATAGTCGACCATCGGCACGATGCGCGCGTAGTTGAGCCGCGTCGGGCCAATCACCCCGAGGGCGCCGATGACGCGCGAATCCTTGTCGCGATAGGGCGCAACGACGAGCGACGACCCGGACAGCGAGAACAGCTTGTTCTCCGAGCCGATGAAGATCCGCACGCCTTCGCCCTCTTCGGCGAGGTCGAGAAGCTGGATCAGCCCGTCCTTGGTCTCGAGATCCTCGAAGAGGTGTCGCAAGAGATCGATTTCCGCCTGGGCGGTGACGCTGCCGAGCAGATTCGCGTGCCCGCGCACGATGAGCCGCGCCGGAAGGCCGCTGTCGGCCCCAGCCCAGACCGCCAGGCCGCGCTGGACGAGGTCCTGGCTCAGCTGGTCCAGCGCCGTGCGCGTCTCCTTCTGCAGCCGCGAGATCTCCCCCTTGGCCTCGGCCAGCGTGCGGCCGCGCACATGCGCATTGAGGAAATTCGACGCTTCCGACAGCTGCGAGGCGGTGACGCCGGCGGGAAGGTCGATGACGCGGTTCTCGACGTCGCCCGCCTGGCTCACCAGAACGGCCAGCGCCTTGGTCGGCTCCAGCCGGATAAACTCGACGTGCTTCAGCGCCATCTCGCTTTTTGCGGCGAGAACGAGACCCGCACCCTTCGACATCCCGGACAGGAGCGTCGAGGCGTCTGTCAGCATGTGCTCCAGGGTCTTGCCGGAACCCGAAGCCTTGACCTGCGCCTCTATGACCTTGCGCTCGTCGTCGGCCAGATCGCCGATCTCCATGAACGCATCGACGAAGAAGCGCAGGCCCAGCTGCGTCGGCAGCCGGCCGGCGGAGATGTGCGGCGCGTAGACGAGACCGAGCGTTTCGAGGTCGCTCATCACGTTCCGCACCGTTGCCGGCGACAGCGACTGCGGCAGGATGCGGGACAGGCTGCGCGAGCCGACTGGCTCGCCCTCGCGCAGATAGGTCTCGACGATGAGGCGAAAGATCTCGCGCGAGCGCTGGTCCAGGGAAGGGAGGTTCTGGTCGAGTACGGGCCGTTGCATAACCACTTCTGCCGCCTCCGTGAACGGCGGACCAAGGATATAGGCGGCGGCGCGGCCTGCGCAAGAAATGCCGTCCTGCCTTTTCCTTTGCCTCACGCGGGTGCGGCGGGTAGAACCCGGCCGCGAACGAATCCAGCGGGAAAGTGCGAACATGCGGCCATCGGGGCGTCAAGCCGACGAGATGCGGGCGATCTCCTTCGAACGCGGGGTTGCGCGCCATGCCGAAGGCTCGTGCCTTGTAAAGTTCGGCGACACCCATGTCCTGTGCACTGCCAGCCTCGAGGAGAAGGTGCCGGGCTGGATGCGCAACTCCGGCAAGGGCTGGGTCACTGCCGAATACGGCATGCTGCCGCGTGCCACGCACGAGCGCACCCGCCGCGAGGCGGCATCGGGCAAGCAGGGCGGCCGCACGCTGGAGATCCAGCGGCTGATCGGCCGCAGCCTGCGCGCCGTCGTCGACCTGCAGCAGCTCGGCGAGTTCCAGATCACCGTCGACTGCGACGTCCTGCAGGCCGATGGCGGCACCCGAACCGCCTCGATCACGGGCGGCTTCGTCGCGCTGTATGACTGCCTGCGCTGGATGGAGACCCGGCGCATGACCAGCGTCGCGCGCGCGCTCAAGGACCATGTTGCAGCGATCTCGTGCGGCATACACGGGGGCGTGCCCGTCATCGACCTCGACTACGTCGAGGATTCGGGCGCCGGGACTGACGCCAATTTCGTGATGACCGGCAAGGGCGGCATCGTCGAGGTGCAGGGCACCGCCGAGGGCGAGCCGTTCAGCGCCGAGCAGTTCGACGCGCTGATGGCGCTGGCGCGCAAGGGCATCGCCCGGCTTGTCGACCTGCAGAAGATGGCGATCGGCTGAATGCGCCCGGCCGCTATCCTCGAATCTGCGATCTACGCCGAGGATCTCGACGCGACCGAGGATTTTTATACGCGCATCCTCGGTCTCGAGCGCATTGCCAAGGTTGCGGGGCGGCACGTCTTCTTCCGCTGCGGCGACGGCATCCTGCTCGTCTTCAATCCGGAGGAAACCAGGAAGCCCACGGCGCCGGACGCCAGGCTGCCCGTGCCTACCCATGGCGCGGCTGGCGCGGGGCACCTTTGCTTCCGTGCCGCCGGCGAGGAGATCGACGACTGGAAGGCGCGACTGGTCGCCCATGGCGTGGAGGTCGAGGCCGACTTTCGTTGGCCGGCGCGAGGCGAGGAGCCGAGCGGCGGGCGCTCGATCTACTTCCGCGACCCCGCCGGGAATTCGCTCGAGTTTGCCGAAGCGCGCATCTGGGGCCTTTGATGCGCCAGCTCGACACCCGCAGGATCGTCGTGGCCACGCACAATCGCGGCAAGCTCGAGGAGATCGCCGCCCTCATCGGGCCGCACGGATTCGAGGCGAAGTCGGCGGCGGAGTACGGGCTGCCCGAGCCCGAAGAGACCGGCACGACCTTCGAGCAGAACGCCTATACCAAGGCATTCGCGGCAGCGAAGGCCACTGGCCTGCCGGCCCTGTCGGACGACAGCGGCATATGCGTCGACGCGCTCGGCGGGCAGCCCGGGGTCTATACCGCTGACTGGGCCGAAAAACCCGACGGCTCCGGGCGGGACTTCATGATGGCGATGCAGAAGACCGACGCGGCTCTGCGGGACGCTGGCGCCATCGAACCGGCGCAGCGCAAGGGCCGTTTCGTCTCGGTGCTTTGCCTTGCCTGGCCTGACGGTCACGCCGAATATTTCCGCGGCGAGGTGGAAGGGACGCTGGTCTGGCCGCCGCGCGGTGACAAGGGGCACGGCTACGACCCGGTCTTCATGCCGGACGGCCACGGCCGGACGTTCGGCGAAATGGATGCGGCCGAGAAGAACGGTATCGAAGCGCCGCTTTCGCATCGCGCCCGCTCCTTCGCGAAGTTCGAACGGGCCATGCTGGCGGGATGAGCGATCTCGACCGCGCTCCCGGCTTCGGCGTTTACGTGCATTGGCCGTTTTGTGCGGCGAAGTGCCCCTATTGCGACTTCAACAGCCACGTGAGGCACGTTGCGGTCGACCAGGGACGATACGCGCAAGCTCTGGCGAGCGAGATGGCGTCGATGCGCGAGCGCACCGGCGCGCGCACCGTTACGTCGATCTTCCTCGGCGGCGGCACGCCCTCGCTGATGAAGCCGGAAACCGTGGGTGCCGTGCTCGATGCGGTCGCGGCCAACTGGTCGGTGCCTTCGGGTATCGAGGTCACGTTGGAGGCTAACCCGTCCTCGGTGGAGGCGGAACGGTTCCGCGGCTACCGCGACGCCGGTGTCAATCGCGTCTCACTCGGGGTTCAGGCGCTCGACGACAGGGACCTGCGCTTTCTGGGGCGGCTTCACAATGTCGAGCAGGCGCTTGGAGCCATCAGGCTTGCACGCGAGACGTTTCCACGCCTCTCGTTCGACCTGATCTACGCCCGTCCGGGCCAGACGCTGGAGGCGTGGCAGGCCGAGCTGGAGCAGGCGATCGGGCATGCGGCCGATCATCTGTCGCTCTACCAGCTGACGATCGAGGAGGGCACGCCATTCCATGCGTTGCATGCCGCCGGCAAGATTCCCGTTCCCGACCATGAACACGCGGCCGATCTCTACGCGCTGACACAGCAGATCACGTCTGAGCGCGGTCTGCCGGCTTACGAGGTGTCAAACCACGCGCGGCCTGGCGCCCAGAGCCGGCACAATCTCGTCTATTGGCGCTATGGCGAGTATGTTGGCGTCGGCCCGGGCGCGCATGGCCGCTTCATCGAGAACGGGCGGCGAAACGTTACCTTTACCGAGCGCACGCCGGAAACTTGGCTGAGCCTCGTCGAGGCTAAGGGCAATGGCGTCACCGGCGGCGAGCTGCTTACCCGCTCGGAGGAAGCGGATGAGTTCCTGCTGATGGGATTGAGGCTGGTCGAAGGAATCGACCTCGGTCGCTACGAGGCTCTCGCGGGCCGGCCCTTGTCGGAGAAACGGCTGGCGGTCCTGCTCAATGAACGACTGGTCGAGCCGGTGGGCAACTCGCGGCTACGCGCTACCCCGTCCGGAATGGTGGTTCTGGACGCCGTGGTCGCTGACTTGGCGGCCTGACGGCCGCTGTCGCGGCCTGCATAATAGGGATCGTACGCGTCCTGGATGATGAGCGACATCGGGCATCTCCTCCTCGAGATGCCCATGAAACCGGCAGGCTGCCCGGTTTGTTCCCAGTGACTGCCTGACGCAGCGGCAGGCTCTATTCCGCCGCCCCTGCGGCAAGTCTTTCTGCCCGCCCCGCATTCGCCGAGACGCGCCAGCCGACCAGCGCCGCCAGCAACAGGATTGCCGCGGCGATGTAGAAGGCAAGTCCTGACCATTCGATCGGCAGGCCCGGGCCAACCGAATAGGCGTAGACGCCGCCGAAGAAGACCGGGGAGGCGATGCCGGCGATCGAGGCGACGCTCATGTTCGCGCCCTGCAGCTGCCCCTGTTCGCTCTCGGAGACCAGCCGCGTCATCAGCGACTGCAGCGTGGGCATGGCAAGACCCCACAGCGCGTTCGGCGCAATCGCCGCGAACTGCATCCAGCCTTCCCACGCGATGCCCATCATCGTGATGCCGACGGCGCCGCCGAAGAGGCCGAAGACCATGACCGGACGATCCCCGAACCGCTTCACCAACGGCCCGACGACCAGACCCTGGACGATCATGTCGGCGACCCCGACGCAGGCAAGCAGCACGCCCACCTGCCAGGGCGTCCAGCCGTAGCGGTAGCCGGCGTAGAGGACCCAGACCGCCGAGAATATGTGATGCGAGAAGTGCAGCAGGAAGGTGACGACGGCCAGGCCGGTCAGCTCGGCATGCCGCCTGAGCAGGACCATCGCACCGACGGGATTGGCACGCTTCCAGGAAAACGCCATGCGCTTCTCCGGTGCCAGCGATTCCGGTAGCACGAACAGGCCGTACAGGAAGGCGAGCCCGGACATGCCGGCGGCGAACCAGAACGGTGCGCGCGGTCCAATCTCGCCCAGCACACCGCCCAGCAGCGGCCCGAGGATGAAGCCGCCGCCGAAGGCAGCCCCGATCAGCCCGTAGGCGCGCGCCCGGCCTTCGGGCGGCGTCACGTCGGCCATGTAGGCGTACACCGTGGTGAAGCTCGACGAGGTGACGCCGGCGATGATCCGGCCGAGCGCCAGCCACCACAGGTTCGGCGCCAGCGCCATGAGCACGTAGTCGAGCGACAGGCCGATCGTCGACAGCAGGATCACCGGCCTGCGGCCGTACCGGTCCGAGAGCGAACCGATGATCGGCGAGCAGATGAACTGCATGCCGGCCCACAAGGCGACGAAGATGCCGTTGATCCAGCCCGCATTGGCGCTCGATCCGGCGAACTCCTCGATCAGGGGTGGCAGGACGGGGATGATGATGCCCATCGCCACGATGTCGAGCACCGCGGTGACGAAGATGAAGGCAATCGCCGCCTTCCGGCGCGAACCGGTCAAAGCCGACATGACTGACGTTCCAATGAGGCGCGGGTCTATATAGAACGATTGAAGGCCACGCCATCCCACGGCACCGGCCAAGCTATGGTCCAGAGCGCCCTGCTGACATGTCGCTGTCGGGAGGGGTCGGCAGGCGGTGCGATGACGGTCGAGACCGACGACAAGCGGAGCTTTCTGATCGGGCAGGCCGAAATGCCTGCCCGGCCGCTTGCCGCCGCGCTCTACCTCGTCGCGACGCCTATTGGCAATCTCGGCGACGTTACCCTCCGCGCCCTCGAAACGCTCGCTGCGGCCGATGTGCTTGCCTGCGAGGACACCCGCGTCACACGCACGCTGCTCGCGCGCTACGGCATCAGGCAGCGCCCTGTCGCCTACCATGAACATAATGCCGCCGAGGCGGGCCCTCGCCTGCTGGCAGCGCTCCAGCAGGGGCGCAGCGTGGCTCTGGTGTCCGACGCCGGAACGCCGCTCGTCTCGGATCCCGGCTTCCGGCTGGTGGAAGCTGTGCGCGCCGAAGGCATTCCGGTGGTCCCGGTTCCGGGGCCGTCCGCGGCGCTTGCCGCGCTGACGGCGTCCGGCCTGCCGACCGACGCCTTCTTCTTCGCGGGGTTTCTGCCGGTGAAGGGAGGGCCGCGCGCGACGCGGCTGGAGGAGCTCTCGACCGTCCCCGGAACGCTGATATTCTTCGAATCCCCCAATCGCCTGCCCGAGGCACTCGCGGCAATGCGCGAGGCGCTGGGCGACCGGCCTGCCGCCGTCTGCCGCGAGTTGACCAAGACATTCGAGGAAGTGCGTGCGGCGCAATTGTCTGTGCTCGCCGCGCACTACGCGGAAAGCGGCCCGCCGCGCGGCGAGGTCGTCGTCTGCGTCGGGCCGCCCCTGCCGGCGGAGGCGCCGGCAGCTTCCGACGTCGATGCGTTGCTGCTGTCGCTTGCCGCCGAACTCGGCTCGTCCAAGGCGGCGGCCGAGGCCGCACGCCAGACCGGCCTGAAGAAGCCGGACCTCTATCGCAGGCTGATGGAGTTGAAGGGCGATGGCACGCGCGGCGCCTGACGCCGGACGCGTGCGCCACTACCGGCGCGGCCACCGTGGCGAATGGCTGGCCGCCATGGCGCTACGGTTGAAGGGCTACCGCATCGTCGCGAAACGCTATCGGACGCCGCTCGGCGAAATCGACCTTATCGCCAGGCGCGGCGACCTCGTTGCCATTGTCGAAGTGAAGGTTCGCAACAGCCTGGCCGAGGCGATGGATGCGGTCGGCCGCATGTCGCAGCGCCGTATCGACGGCGCGGCCGATCTCTGGCTGGCAAGACAAGACGATCGTGCGCGCCTGTCGGTGCGCTACGACCTCGTCGCCGTGCTGCCGCGGTGCTGGCCGGTGCATGTCCCGGACATTTTTCGCGGACGCTGAAGGCGAATGCGCTTTCCGGTCAAGCAATGGCAGGTCTAGACCTGCCTCAGCGCCTGCGGTTGCGCATTGGCCATGGACAGGTATTGCGTCGCGAGGTTGCGTGCCGCCTCTGCCGCGATCTTGCCGGCATCCGCCGCCGAGATCTCGGGTTTGACGAATTGCCGCACGGCAGACTCGACCCGATCCATGATCGGCGCGCCGAAGCTCGGTTGCGCATCAGTCGCATATTGCGGTGCGGCTGCATGTTCGAGCTTGAGCCCGGCGCGCACTCGCTCACTGGCCCGCTGAAGGTTCGCGGTGGCGCTTTCAAGGCTCGGGCGCGCTTGCCGCGCGACATCCGATGTCGAGTAGATCATTGCATTTGCCCCAACGGGAACACGACCCCCGCATGGCGACACTCCTAGCGCCGAATCTTTGCAGTTCTGCTCCACCGCGCCCGACAATTTGATGCAAATGACGCGGCGATGGCGTCCTTGCGCTTGCCGCAATCGCGTGGAAATCTTCAGCGTCTACCGGGGCATGCCGTGCGGTTCGTCGTTGGTTTCCTGATCGTGCTGATGGCCGGCGCGCCCGCGCTCGCTGAGCGCCGCGTCGCACTCGTCATGGGCGCCGACAAATACGAGACGCTCCGTCCTCTCGCCAACGCCGTGAACGACGCGCGAGCCATCGAGCGCGCGCTCGAGGCGCTTGGGTTCGAGGTAACGAGCGAGACTGACCGCGATTTGCGCCGCATGCGCCGCGCGCTTGCGGACTTCCGCGAGGATGGCGCCGGCGCCGACGTTGCCTTGATCTACTTCGCCGGGCACGGCGTCGAAATTGCCGGGGTGAACAGCCTCCTGCCTGTCGACGCCGACGCGTCGTCGCGGCAGGCTCTGGAGCAGACCAGCCTGCCGCTGGAGGAGTTGCGCGAGACGGTGGCCGCGGTCGCGCCGGTCGGCCTCATCGTCCTTGACGCCTGCCGCAACGATCCCTTTGGAACGACTGCCGCCGACGGGCGCGGCGCGACGGCGCTTTCGGTCTCCGCCGATGTCAGGCCGGGATTAGGACGCGTCGGCAGGGCGGAGAACGTGCTGTTCGCCTTCGCCGCCGCCCCGGGCAGGACCGCCGGCGACGGCGATGGCGAGAACTCGCCGTTCACCGGCGCTCTCGCGCGTTATCTGGCGACCGACGGCCTCGAGATCCGATCCGTGCTGACCCTGGTCCAGCAGGCGGTCTACGACGCCACGGAAGGCGCGCAGTTGCCCTATGTCGAGAGTGGGCTGCCGGCGCTCTTCTTCGCTGCCCAGCGCGGCGAGTTGCCCGAGCGCGAACGGCTGCTGCTCGCCATGGCGGATGTCACGCCGCAGATGCGTGCGGAGGTGGAAGCGGTGGCTTCGGACGCCGACATGCCGCTCGCCCCGCTCTATGCCGCCCTGTTGTCGGCCGACCTCGCCTCGCGCGATCCGGACGACCGCCGCGTCGAGCTGGAAGCCGCGGCAAGCGCCTTCGTCAAGGTGCGCGGCGAGATGCGGGCGCTGTCGTCGGACGATCCGGCGGTGACGGTGCTGCGGCTGCGCGCCGAAGAACGCCTGGCAGTCGGCGCCTTCGCCGAGGTCCACGCCGCGCTGAGCGAAGCGGCCGAGCTCGATGCCCGGTCGCGCCGGTCGCTGCGTGCCAATCTCGATGCGCGCACCCGCTCGGAGGCGGCAACGCGGCGGCTTGCCGCCGGCGCCTACGAGGCCAGCCTCGACTACGGCTCAGCTGTTGCCGCATATCGCGAGGTTCTCGCTCTCTATCGCGAGCTCGGTGAAGACCGGGCCAGCATTGATGATATGTTCGAGATCGCCCGCGCCGGCCGCTCAGTTGGAGACATCAGCCGCGACCTTGGCGATCTGACCGCGGCCAAGGCTGCCTACGAAGAGACGCTGCAACTTCTGCAACGCCGCGTGCCGGCACGCGGCGAGGAGGCGGATCTGGCGCGACTCATCGCCGGCGTCGAGGACGATCTCGGCGATCTCGCCCGCATTTCCGGCGATTTCGATACGGCGATGTCGCGGCACGAGGCGGCACTTGCCCTGCGCGAAGCGGCGCTGGCCGTATCGCCGGCCGACTCGATGCGCCTGCGCGCGGTCGCCACGAGCCACGATTATCTCGGCGGCATCCTGTCGACCCGCGAGGATTCGGCCGGCGCGCTTGCCGCGTACCGAAAGGCGCTCCAGTTGCGCCAGCGTGCCGCCACGCTCGACGGCGCCGAGGCCGACGCGGCGGAAGTCGCCGAAGACCTCGGCGTCAGCCATTTCAAGGTCGCCCATGCGCTCCTCGACACCGGAGACGCTGCCGCCGCGTCGCAGGCGTTCCGCGATGCGCTTGCGCAGGACGAGAAGCTTGTGGAGCTCGAGCCCGCAGAGACGCGCCACATTCGCTCCCGCATCGCCACGCTGAACGGTCTTGCCAAGGCACTCAAGGGTTCTGGGCAGTTCCGGGACGCGATTGCCATGCAGCGCGCCAACCGCGACGCCCGCGCCGAGCTGGCCCGCAAGCATCCGGAGATCGCCGCGCTGCAATGGGATGTCGGAGCGGCCGAGCGCGAGATCGGTCTCACGCTGCGCGACATGGGTGATGCGGAGGGGGCCCGCGTCTCCTTCGAAACGAGCTTGGCCACGCTTGCGCCGTTGACCGAGGCCAGCCCCGACAACATCGCGTGGCGATACGACCGCGCCATCGCCGATTACAATCTCGCCGACCTTCTGCTCGCGCGCGGCGAGGCGCGCGCTGCCGCGGACCACTTCCGGGCGGCCCGCGATGGCTGGGCGGCCGTTGCCGGTCGTGAACCGGAAAACGCCCGCTTTCGCGAAGTGGTCGCCGCTGCCGAAGCGGGGCTGGGACGCGCGCTTGCTGCAGCTCGCACGACGCCTTAGCAGTGGCTCGCTGAATCCACCTCGCGCGCCGTAGCACAACTGTGCGCAACCGCCGCGCAAGCGCCTGAATTGCCCGGTAAAAGTGGTAATCTTGACCCTTAAAGCCTATATCTCAGGCGATACCTGCGCCTGATTCGGACCGGCGATCGAGCCGGCCTGCAAGCTGCATCCGAGATACGGATTCTCATGACTGAACAAACCCCGATCGCGTCCGGAGAGCCGTCCGCCTATGGCGCCGAATCCATCAAGGTTCTCAAGGGCCTGGATGCGGTACGCAAGCGTCCTGGCATGTACATCGGCGACACCGACGATGGCTCCGGTCTGCACCACATGGTGTACGAAGTGGTGGACAACGCCATCGATGAGGCCTTGGCCGGCCATGCCGATCTGGTGACGGTGACGCTCAACCCGGACGGATCGTGCACCGTCATCGACAATGGCCGCGGCATTCCTACCGGCCTGCATCCGACCGAGGGCGTCTCCGCGGCCGAAGTCATCATGACGCAGCTCCACGCCGGCGGGAAGTTCGACCAGAATTCCTATAAGGTGTCGGGCGGTCTGCACGGCGTCGGCGTCTCCGTCGTCAACGCGCTGTCGACCACGCTACGGCTCAGAATCCGTCGGGACGGCGCCATTCACGAGATGAGCTTCACGCACGGCGAGGCAGACGCCCCGCTGAAGCAGACCGGCACCTACGTCGAGGACAAGAAGCCCGGCACCTACGAGGGCCGCTCCGGCAGCGAGATCACGTTCCTGCCCTCGCCCGAGACGTTCACGATGGTGGAATTCGACTATTCCACCCTCGAGCACCGGCTGCGCGAGCTCGCCTTCCTGAATTCCGGCGTCCGCATCGTGCTCGAAGACCGCCGGCATGCCGACGTGAAGAGCCAGGAGCTGCTCTACGAAGGCGGGCTGGAGGCCTTCGTTCGCTATCTCGACCGCGCCAAGAAGCCGCTGATCGCCGACCCTGTCGCGATTCGCGCCGAGCGCGACGGCATCACGGTCGAAGTCGCTATGTGGTGGAACGACAGCTACCATGAGAACGTGCTGGCCTTCACCAACAACATCCCGCAGCGCGATGGCGGTACCCACCTCGCCGGCTTCCGCGGTGCGCTGACGCGCCAGATCATCGGCTACGCCGACACTTCGGGCCAGACCAAGAAGGAGAAGGTCTCGCTCACCGGCGACGACTGCCGCGAAGGGCTGACGGCGGTGCTCTCGGTCAAGGTGCCGGACCCGAAATTCTCGTCGCAGACCAAGGACAAGCTTGTCTCGTCGGAGGTGCGACCGGTGGTGGAGAGCCTGGTCAACGAGGCGCTCGGAACCTGGCTCGAGGAACATCCGGCCGAGGCCAGGACGGTGGTCGAGAAGGTCATCCAGGCGGCGGCCGCCCGCGAAGCGGCCCGCAAGGCGCGCGACATCACGCGCAAGTCGACGCTTGGCGTCACCTCGCTGCCCGGCAAGCTTGCCGACTGCCAGGAGCGCGACCCGGCTAAATCCGAAATCTTCATCGTCGAGGGCGATTCGGCGGGCGGCTCCGCCAAGTCCGGCCGTTCGCGGCAGAACCAGGCGATCCTGCCGCTGCGTGGCAAGATCCTCAACGTCGAGCGCGTACGCTTCGACCGCATGCTGTCGTCCGACATGATCGGCACGATGATCACGGCGCTCGGCACCGGCATCGGCAAGGACGAGTTCAACCCGGACAAGCTGCGCTACCACAAGATCATCATCATGACGGACGCCGACGTCGACGGCGCTCACATCCGGACCTTGTTGCTGACCTTCTTCTTCCGGCAGATGCCGGAGCTGATCGAGCGCGGGCATCTCTACATAGCCCAGCCGCCGCTCTACAAGGTTACGCGCGGCAAGTCCTCGCAGTACATCAAGGACGAGCGTGCCTTCGAGGAGTTCCTCATAGGCTCCGGTCTCGATGAGGCCTCCCTGGCGCTCGCTTCGGGCGAGGTGCGCGCCGGTGCCGATCTGCGCGCCGTCATTGACGAGGCGATCGCCGTACGCGGCCTGATCAACGGGCTGCACACGCGCTATAGCCGCATGGTGGTAGAGCAGGCCGCGATCGCGGGCGCCCTCAATCCCGCCGTGCTCGCCGATACGGGGCGCGCCACTGCGGCCGCCGACACGGTTGCGGAGCGGCTCGATGCGATCTCGGAAGAGACCGAGCGCGGCTGGAGCGGCCGTCTAAACCCGTCCAACGACGGAACCGGCGGCTACGTGTTCGAACGCACCGTGCGCGGCGTCCGTGAATTGGTGACGCTTGACGCAGCGCTCATCGGCTCTGCCGATGCCCGTGCGCTCGATCGCTACGCCGGCTCGCTGCAGCAGGTCTATGCTACGCCTCCGGTGCTGAAGCGCAAGGAAGCGCAGGAGACCATCGCCGGCCCGATCTCGCTGCTGGATGCCGTGTTCGCCACGGGCCGCAAGGGCCTCTCGCTGCAGCGCTACAAAGGCCTGGGCGAGATGAACGCCGAGCAGCTCTGGGAGACGACGCTCGACCCGAATGCGCGCTCGCTCCTGCAGGTTAAGGTCATGGAGGCGGGCGACGCCGACGCGCTCTTCGCTCGCCTGATGGGCGATGAAGTCGAGCCGCGCCGCGAGTTCATCCAGGATAACGCCCTATCGGTCGCAAACCTCGATATCTGAGGCCGGAACGTCGAGCCGGCGCCGGCGTTAGGCGCCGTGCCCACGCGTTTCCCCATACCGACCGATACGGCTCCGATGGAGGCCAGGCGGGCGGATTCGCTGCCCGAGGGCGACGGCTGGATCTACGAACCGAAGTGGGACGGCTTTCGCTGCCTTGCGTTTCGCGCGGGCAACCGCGTTGAGCTGCTCGCCAAGTCGGGCAAGCCGCTTCATCGGTACTTCCCGGAACTGGTCGAGGCCGTGAAGTCGGTGCCGCAGGACAACTTCGTGGTCGACGGCGAGATCGTCATCGAGCGCGGTGGCAAGACCGAGTTCGACGCCCTTCAGATGCGCCTTCATCCCGCCGAGAGCCGGATTAGCAAGCTGGCGCTCGAAACCCCGGCAGAGCTGGTTCTTTTCGACATGCTCGCCGACCCGGAAGCCGGGAACCTTCTCGCCTTGCCCTTGTCGGAACGGCGCAACTTTCTGACCAGCTTCGTCGAAGCGGCCGGTTCGCCGTCGATGAGCCTGTCGCGATACACCGCAGATCTGGTCGAAGCTCAGCGCTGGCTCACCGCGGCAGGCGAGGGATCCACCGATGGCGTGGTGGCCAAGCGCCTGGACGACCCTTACCGTCCGGGCGAGCGCGCCATGGTGAAGGTCAAGCGACTGCGCACCGCCGACTGTGTCGTGGGTGGCTTCCGCTATCTCGCGGCCAGGCAGCAGGTCGGCTCGCTGCTTCTCGGCCTCTACGATGATAACGGGCTGCTCAACCATGTCGGCTTCACCTCGACGATCGCCAATGAAGAGCGCGCCGAGCTGACGGCGAGGCTTGAAGCGCTGCGCGAGGAGCCCGGGTTCACAGGTCGGGCGCCCGGCGGACCAAGCCGCTGGAGCACGGAGCGCAGCGGGCAGTGGGTACCGCTACGTCCCCAACTGGTGGTGGAAGTGCTGTTTGACCACGTGACCGGCGAACGTTTCCGCCATGGGACGCGCTTGGTGCGCTGGCGTTCTGACAAGGCACCCCGCCAGTGCCGGATGGATCAATTGGACTGACCTTCACGCGACGCGCTTGAAGTCGTAGCGGTCGCGCACGAATGCCACGAAGTGCCGCCCTTTCGACGGCGCGCGACGGAACGCCGCCGCCGCGTGCGGCGGGACGTCGATGTAGTCATATCTCTGCCCACTCTCGACGAACCAGACCGACATCACGCGGGAGTCTTCGTCGTAGACAATCCGGCTGATCGCTGTCGAAGGCATATCTTGCTCTCCTCGACGGCAAAACGACGAGGTATTCGCAACGGTTCCTTAACCCTCACCTGCGTCCGCAGCGCGCCGAGCAGGCTTACCCGAATTTAATTCAAACTTTACCAAACCGTTCAAACCTCTGACACATAGCGCTTTTCCGGGAACTGATCCGCGCGCTGTGGGGTTTTGTCGGCGTAACAGAGGCTGTGATCATGTCCGGTGGCTATGAAGACGTCGATGCCGACAAGGCCGTAGCGCAAGCGCTGCGCCGCCAGGCGTCGAATTCCGAAATCCGCCGCGATGTCTCCCGGCTGCCGCAGTTCCGTGTGGAGAAGGACCTGCCGGCGCGCTTTGCCCGGCTGCTCGGTGAACTCGACAAGGTCGAGCGCCGCTACTGCTAGCCCCTCGACGGGCGGCGGCGCCACGAATAGGTCTCGCCCGCAGCGTCGTCGCGACCCGCAGGCTGGTAGTATAGCGGCAGGCCGCCGCTTCGCCCGGCCTCCAGGCGCTTCAGTGCCGTTGTGTTACTGATCTCAAACTCGTCGAACCCGACACGCTGCATGAGCGCGATCTGATCGATCAGCACGTCGCCCGTGGCCCTCAGCGTCCCGCCGAAGCCGGCACGCCGCAGCAATTCCGCCTTCGAGTAAGAGCGCCCGTCGTTGAAGGCGGGAAAAACCAGCGCCACGAGCGGCAGCGCGGTCAGGTATGGCTCGATCGCCGAGACCGGCTCTGCAGGCAGGAACGAAACGCCAAGTCGGTCCGCCCCAGCGCGCCGCGTCTCGTCATCGAGTGCCAGGTATGCGGCAAGCGGCAGGATCGTCCTCTCGTTGGCACCGGCCTCGAAAACCTCGGCATGCCGCCATGGATCGTCGCGGAATCCGTCGGCAGTCCACAGCTTCGTCTCTGTCTGAGCGTCCATGAGCAGGCCTAGAGCGATGAATCGGTGAGCGACCTGTCGAGGCCGGAGAGGTGGATGCCGCATTCGGTCTTGCCGGTCCCGGCCCAGCGTCCCGCGCGGGGATCGTCGGGCGTCGACGGCTGCGTGCAAGGGAAACAGCCGATCGAATAATAACCGTAAGCCACGAGCGGGTTCTCGCGCAATGCATGGTGCCTGACGTAGGCGACCAGTTCGGACGTTCCCCAGGCGGCAAGCGGATTGACGCGTACCCGGCCACCGGATGCCTCGAAAACCGGAATCGCGCTGCGGGTCGCCGCCTGGTGCCGCTTGCGCCCCGTCAGCCACGCTCTGTACGGCTGCAGCGCGCGCGCCAGTGGCTGCGTCTTGCGAAGATCGCAGCAGGCATCCGGATTCGCCTTGTGCAGCATGCCGTGGGGATCGGTCGCGGCAATTTGGTCGGCGTCGGGTTCGATGACGATCAGCTTCGTCAGTCCGAGATCCGCCACAAGTGCGTCGCGGTATTCGATTGTCTCGCCGAAATGCTTGTGCGTCTCCAGGAAGACGACCGCGAGCGACGGCTCGACTGTCGCGATCATGTGCAGGAGCACCGCCGAATCGGCACCGAACGACGAGACTGCGGCAAGGCCGCTGCCGAAGCGTTCGAGCGCCGCGCCGATGATATCCTCCGGCTCGAGCCGCCCGTAGCGGGCTTCCAGCGCGGCGGCATCCTCGATCGCCGCCAGGCTGGCGTCAGGCCGCGCGAGCTTCGCTTCCATACAGCGCCTCCTTGAACGGAGCCAAGCCGACGCGCCGATAGGCCTGCAGGAACGTCTCCTCGCTGCCCGAGCGCAAGCCCAGATAGGTGTCGACGACCGTCTCGACCGCGCCGCCGATTTCATCGGCCGTGAAGCCGCGTCCGACGATCTCGCCGATCGTGGTCACCTCGTCGCCCGAGCCGCCGAGCGTGACCTGGTAGAGCTCGTCGCCCTTCTTCTCGACGCCGAGAATGCCGATGTGGCCGACATGGTGGTGGCCGCAGGCGTTGATGCAGCCCGAGATCTTGATCTTGAGTTCGCCGATCTCCTCCTGTCGCCTCTGGTTGCCGAACCGGAGCGAGATGTCCTGCGCGACCGAGATCGAGCGGGCGTTGGCGAGGGCGCAGTAATCGAGCCCCGGGCAGGCGATGATGTCGGTGACGAGACCGGCATTGGCCGTCTGCAGGCCGATCGCCACCAGGCGGTCGTAGACGGAGCGCAGGTGGGCGCGCGCCACGTGCGGCAGAACGAGGTTCTGCTCGTGGCTGACCCGTATCTCGTCGAACGCCAGCTGTTCGACGATGTCTGCCACCGCATCCATTTGCGCGTCGGTTGCGTCGCCGGGCACCTCGCCGATGCCTTTCAGCGAAATCGTCACGCAGGCGTAGTCGGGGTGCCGATGCGGGGTGACGTTGCGGCGCACCCACGCGGCGAAGCTTTCGTCGGCCTTCTGCGCCGCCGCGAGATCCGCCCAGCCATCCGGCCGGTTCGGCAGGTCCGGGAGCGCGAAGTACCGCTCGATCTTGCGGACGTCTTCGGCGGGCAGCACGAGTTCGCCGTCGCGCAGCGTCTTGAACTCCTGCTCGACCCAGGCGGTCAGCTCTTCCGTGCCGGTCTCGTGGACCAGTATCTTGATGCGCGCCTTGTACTTGTTGTCGCGGCGGCCGTGCAGGTTGTACACGCGCATGATCGCCGTCGTGTATGAGAGCAGATCGCGCTCCGGCAGGAAGTCCCTGATCTTTTTCGCGACCATCGGCGTGCGGCCCTGCCCGCCGCCGACATAGACGGCGAAACCGAGCTCGCCGGCCGCGTTGCGCTTGAGATGCAGCCCGATGTCGTGGACCTGGATGGCGGCGCGGTCGCGCTCGGCTCCGGTCACCGCGATCTTGAACTTGCGCGGCAGGTAGGAAAACTCCGGGTGTACAGACGACCACTGCCGCAGGATCTCGGCATAGGGTCGCGGATCGGCGATCTCGTCGGCGGCGGCGCCGGCGAAATGGTCGGCGGTGACGTTGCGGATGCAGTTGCCGCTGGTCTGGATCGCGTGCATCTCGACCGAGGCGAGGTCGGCCAGGATCGCCGGTATGTCGCTGAGCGCCGGCCAGTTGAACTGCAGGTTCTGCCGCGTCGTGAAGTGACCGTATCCCTTGTCGTAGGTGCGCGCGATATGCGCCAGCATGCGCATCTGCCGCGACGACAGCGTCCCGTACGGGATGGCAATGCGCAGCATGTAGGCATGCAGCTGGAGATAGACGCCGTTCATCAGCCGCAGCGGCCTGAACTGGTCTTCCGTGATCTCTCCGGAAAGGCGGCGTGCCGCCTGGTCGGCGAACTCCGCGACGCGGGCTTGCACGAAGGCATGGTCGAATTCGTCGTAGCGATACATCGGTCGGAAACTTTCAGGCGGCGCCGGCGGCGCCGGGGCGCGCCTGCTTGCCGAGGTCGGTGCGGTTGGTTGGGCCGGCGGCGCGGATACGCTCGCGCAGGCGCAGCGGCGTGATCGCGCCGCCGTCCACGGTCACGTCGATCAGGTTGACGTCGACGACCTGGTTCTTCGCGAAGGCTGCCTTGCCGATCGCCGTGAGCTGGTCCGCCGCTACCTGGTCCCAGGCGACGTCGGAGCCTTCCAGGGTTTCCGACCAGCGCTGATCGGTTGCCCACCAGACGGCCTCGCCGTCGGTCAGGCGGTTTGCGGTCAGGACTTGCGGGATGAACTTGGCTGGCATTCTCACGCTTTCGCTATGGCCGGACGCCGCGCGGCGAGGCGCGGGCGATCTTCCGCCACGGCCGGGACGATCTCGAACGGCACATGCGCCGTCCGCAAGGCATCGACCTCGTCGGTCGCGAAGCCTTCGCCTTCCGTCTGTGCGAGCCGGACCACCCGCTTGCCGTCGCGAGCCAGCGCGACCAGCAGGGCGCCTGTGTCGCGCCGCTGCCCCGCCGAGACGCGCTCCGCGTCGCGACGGCCCAGAGCGAGTATGGCTTCGGCAACGGAGTCGTCGTGCACGACGACGTCGGCGCTCATCATGAGGCGATGAGCGCGCAGCGTCAGCAGGTCGGCCGAAGGTCCGACGGCGATCGTCGCGACGTGCCCGGCGGCGCCGCCGGAGCGCTCCAGAAGACGGCTCGTCTCACGCCGCGCAAGGCTGAGGTCGCCGGCCTCCACCGCGCGCGCCGGCTCACCGCCGAAAAAACCTTGCCAGAACCTTCGCCGAGCCTGACCCGGCGGCAGCAGGCGCTCGACGGTTCCGCGATAGGTGGCGGCGATGGATGCCAGCTGCCCAAGCGACGGCGCCAGTATCTGCTCCACCGTCGCGCGAATCATCTGCGCCAGCACCGGCCCGGCACCTTCGGTGCCGATTGCCACGGCGACGGGCGCGCGGTTCACCAGTGCCGGCATGTAGACGTCGCACAGGTGCGGCCGGTCGACCGCGTTGACCTTGATGCCGGCTCGACGGGCAGCCTCGACGACGGCGAGATCGATCGTCTCGTCGCCGGTGGCCGCAATCGCCAGAACCGCGCCTTCCAGATGCTCAGACTTGAAGGCGCAGACCTCGTAGGCAATGCCGCCGCGCTCGGCGAGCCATTCGGCAAAGTCGTAGTCGAGCGTCGGAGCAACGATGCGCAGCGTTGCGCTCGATTGCGACAGCAGGCGCGCCTTTGCAAAGGCCTCGCGGCCGCCGCCGACGATCGTCACGATGCGGCCCTTCATCAGCATGAAGACCGGAAATGCGTCGAGCTTGGCTTGCGGCTCGGCCATGTGCGTGTGCCCTGTTCGCGTTGGGCGCGATTGTCGCCGCTGCGCTGCACCGATTGAAGGCAATGGCTGCCCGCACCCATGGGGAGGCGGAATTCGCGTTCCGCAAAACCTGCCATCCGCAGCATGGACGTTCCCCGGAAACCCTCCCCTTCAGGGAACCGGCAAAACGAGCATCACGTTTCCCCGGGAGGAAACAAGGAGATGCTGATCATGACGAAGCTCGCGCACGACATGTGGGTTCTGGTGGCGGATGGCGAGAAGGCTCTGTTCCTCCGCAACGAGGGAGACGCCGAATATCCCAATCTCCAGGTCGTCCGCGAGATGCATGACGAGAACCCGCCGACCCGCGAGCAGGGCACCGATCAGCCCGGACGGTTCCAGGACGGTCCCTCGCCCCACCGCAGTGCCATGGAGGAGACCGATTGGCATCGCATCGCAAAGGAGCGCTTCGCCGACGAGATCGCGGAGCGGCTCTATCGCATGGCGCATCGGGGGGATTTCAAGAAGCTCGTCATTGTCGCGCCGCCGCTGGTTCTGGGCGAGATGCGCCAGAAGATGCACAAGGAGGTCACCGCACGGGTTGAGGCGGAGATTTCCAAGACCCTGACCGGCCATCCGGTGGATCAGATCGAGAAGATCCTGATGGCGGCGTGACGTTCAGACCGCGGGAGCTGCAAGCGGGGGCGCGAAGGGCGGCGACCATGGCTGCCCGATCACGAACTCGACGATGCCGCGCGCGATCTCGCGCTCGCCCATGATGACGAAATCGGCGCCGAGGCCCTTGAGAAACTCGACCTCGGCGTCCGAGTGCGCCCGCGCGATGACGATGATCTGGGGATTGGTTGCCTTGGCGCGCGTGATGATGGGGCCTTCCTCGAAGGCGTTGGGAATGGCGAGGATCAGCCGCGAGGCCGCTGCCGGGTTTGCTGCCGCGAGGATGTCGGCGCGTGCCGCGTTGCCATTGATCGTCTCGTAGCCCTCCGCCCGAAGCTTCTCCACCCGCTTGTCGGCGTCCTCGATCACCAGCAGCGGCACGCCCGCGTCGCGCAGCCCCGCACCGATCAGGCTGCCGACGCGTCCCGAGCCGATCAGGATCGTATGATCGGTCAATGCGGTCGCAGTTGGTACCTCGTCGAGGTCGATCGGCTTGATCGGCGGCGGCGGCGCAGGATCGCCCGTGGCCGGCAACGGCGCTTCTTCCGGCAATTCGGCCTCCGGGGCACGCGCTGACGGCTTGCTTCGGCCGTAACCGTTGCGCTCGAGCCACGGCCTCAGGCGGTCGACGGCCCAGAACACCACCGGATTGAGCATGATCGACAGGATCGCGCCGGCGAGGATCAGGTCGCGGCCCTCCTCCGGCAGCAGGTTCAGCCCGACGCCGAGCTCCGCCAGGATGAAGGAGAATTCGCCGATCTGCGCCAGGCTCGCCGAGATGATGAGCGCCGTCGACACCGGGTGGCCGAACACGACGACAATCAGAAAGGCCGCCAGCGACTTGCCGATGACGATGATGAACAAGGTCGCGAGGATCGGCAGCGCGTCTGTGAAGAGGCTGGCCGGGTTGAACAGCATCCCCACCGACACGAAGAACAGCACCGAGAACGCATCGCGCAGCGGCAGCGACTCCTCCGCCGCGCGGTGCGACAGTTCGGACTCGCTCATGATCATGCCGGCGAAGAAGGCGCCGAGCGCAAGGGAGACGCCGAACAGGACGGCTGCACCGTAGGCGACGCCGAGCGCGATGGCGAGCACCGCCAGGCGGAACAGTTCTCGTGAGCCGGTGTGCGCCACGTAGTGAAGGAGCCACGGGATCACGCGCCTGCCGACGACCAGCATCAAGGCGACGAATGCGGCGACCTTGAGCAGGGTGAGGCCAAGCGTGCCCCAGATCCCGAGGTCGAACTGCATGGCGAGCGTGTCCGGGCCGTGGTGGGTGTCGCCATCGCCGCCGAGCACCCCGGCAAGCGCGGGCAGCAGCACCAGCGCCAGCACCATCGCCAGATCTTCGACGATGAGCCAGCCGACGGCAATCCGGCCACGTTCCGTCTCGATGAGCCGACGCTCCTGCAGCGCGCGCAGCAGGACGACCGTGCTCGCTACCGACAGTGCGAGCCCGAAAACGAGACCGGCGCCGAACGTCCATCCGAAGAGCCACGCAAGACCGGCGCCCAGTGCCGTCGCAACGCCGATCTGCACCACCGCGCCCGGTATGGCGATGGCGCGCACCGAAAGCAGGTCCTTCAGCGAAAAGTGGAGGCCGACCCCGAACATCAGAAGGATGACGCCGAGTTCGGCGAGTTCGATCGCCAGGCTCCCATCGGCCACGAAGCCAGGCGTGTGCGGTCCGACCAGGACGCCTGCAACGAGATATCCGACAAGCGGCGGCAGGTTGAAGCGGTTGGCGACGGCTCCGAACACGAACGCGAGCCCCAGACCGGCGACGATCGTGGCGATCAGGGGCATTTCGTGCAGCATCGGCAACGCTCTCTGTCAGTCGGCAGAGCGGCGCGGGCGCGCCGCGACTGTATGAACTCTGCAAGGAAGGGACCTACACCGATATGGGGGGTGCAACGCCCGCCACGCAAGTCGCGCGCGCCAGAAAATGGCCCTGAGAACGACTATTGCGGCATCGTGGACAGGTGCGAGAGAAGCTCGGCGACGTTGCCCGCCCCATACTTCTTCATCAGCCGCGCGCGGTATGCCTCGACGGTGCGCGGCGAGATCGATAGCGTGCGGGCGATCTCCTTCGAGGTCCGGCCCTCGCCGAGATGCATGACGATCTGCCGCTCGCGGGTCGTCAGGCTGGCCACCGGCTTGTAGTCGGAGAGGTCGGCGAGGCTCCACACCGCCTTGCGCAGCGGGTCGTCGTCGGGCGTCAGCGTATGCCCGCGTACCCGGCACCAGAAAAGCGACCCGTCCTTTCGCGCCATGATGCGCTCGTCCATGTACCTGTTGCGCCGCTTCAGCGGCTCGACGCCGACGTTGCGGATCTTCACGAACTCCTCGATCGACGGATAGAGGATCGCGAACGAGGCGCCGACGAGCTCGCCGCGCGCGTAGCCGAACATCGTCGCGAACGCCGGATTGCAGGCGCGGATGACGCGGTTCTCCGTCATGACGATGCCGATGGGTGCATGCTCGTAGGCGATCAGCGACAGCTCTGCGTCTTCGGCCTTCATGATCTCCCCGGCGCCGTCGCGTATTTCTACGATATTGCGAGGTTTTTGCCGCGCTAGCGATAATACCTGTCATCGCGTGCAGAACCAACACATTGAGGCTGGGAGGCCGGTTGGTCGCGCGCCTATGACGGGAGGAATACGATGAGGAAACTGATTGCCGCGCTGGCGCTGTCGGGCGCCGTGCTGGGCTTCCCTGCGCTCGCGCAGGACGGACCGGCCAAGATCGCGCTCATTCACGGGCTGAGCGGCTCGCCGCTTGAGGCCTATTCCAAGCAGACCCATACCGGCTTCGAGCTCGGACTCGAATACGCGACCAAGGGCACGATGACGGTCAAGGGCCGCAAGCTCGAGCTGGTCAAGAAGGACAGCCAGTTCAAGCCGGACGTCGCCCGCGCGCTGCTCTCCGAGGCCTATGCCGACGAAGACGTCGTCATGGCTGTGGGCGACACGTCGTCGGGCGTCGCCATGGCGATGCTCCCGGTCGCGGCCGAGAACGAGAAAATCCTGCTGGTCGAACCGGCGGTCGCCGACGGACTCACCGGCAAGGACTCCAACCGTTACGTCTTCAAGACCTCGCGCAACTCGTCGATGGACATGCAGGCGCAGGCCCTGGCGCTGAAGCCTGACGACAAGCTCTATGTCGCCACCTTGGCGCAGGACTACGCCTTCGGCCGCGACGGCATCGCTGCCATGAAGTCGGCGCTGGAAGGCACCGGCGCCCATATCGTCGCCGAGGAATACGTCCCCCAGCAGACCACCGACTTCACCGCGACGATCGAGCGTCTGACGGCGGCGCTCAAGGACCAGCCCGGTCGCAAGGTCGTGGTGATCTATGTCGCCGGCATCGATGCGATGACGCCCCTCGCAAGCGCCGATCTCGGACGCTACGGCATCGAGCTGTCGACCGGTGGCAACATCCTGCCCGCGCTGGCCGGCTACAAGAAAGTCCCCGGCATGGAAGGGGCCATCTATTACTACTACGAGGCGCCGAAGAACCCGGTGAACGACTGGCTCGTCGCCGAGCACATGAAGCGCTTCAACACGCCGCCGGACTTCTTCACCGCAGGCGGCTTTGCCGCGGCGATGGCGGCCGTCACGGCGCTCGAGAAGGCCGAGAACTGGGAAACCGAGACGCTCATCAAGGCCATGGAAGGCATGAGCTTCGAGACCCCCAAGGGCACCATGACCTTCCGCCCGGAAGACCATCAGGCTCTGCAGTCCATGTACCACTTCAAGATCAAGGTCGATCCGGCAGTCGCTTGGGCGATCCCCGAGCTGGTTCGCGAGATCAAGCCCGAGGAGATGAAGATCCCGATCGGCCGCGATAACTCGAAGTAGAGATGACGCAGTAGGGAGTTGGCAGTCGGCAGTCGGTACGGCGGCGTTCTTATCGAGACGTCCTCAGACCGCGCTCGACTGCCGACTGCCGGCTGCCGGCTGCCATGTCCAACCCGTCCCTTCGCACCGAGAACCTGACGATACGCTTCGGCGGGCACGCCGCCGTCAATGGCGTCACCTGCGCCTTCGTGCCCGACGAACTGACCGTCATCGTCGGGCCGAATGGCGCCGGCAAGACCACGTGGTTCAACTTGGTGTCAGGCCAGCTTGCGCCGACGGAAGGGCGGATCTTCAAGGGCGACGTCGACATCACCCGACTGCCGCCTTCGGCGCGGGCGCGCGCCGGCATCGGCCGGGCGTTTCAGCTCACCAACCTGTTTCCGCTGCTGCCCGTCCGTGAGAACGTTCGCCTCGCGGTGCAGGCGCGCCGCGGCGTCGGACCCTCGCTGTTCCGGTCGGCCGCATCGTTTCGCGACATCGCCGACGAAGCCGAGGCCTATCTGGAGCGCACCCGCCTGTCTCCGGTCGCCGATCTTCCGGCATCCGCACTGCCGCATGGCGACCAGCGCAAGCTCGAAGTGGCGCTGCTGATGGCGATGCAGCCCGACATCTACATGTTCGACGAGCCGACCGCCGGCATGTCCGTCGACGAGGCGCCGGTCATCCTGGAGCTGATCGCAGACATCAAGCAGGACCGATCGAAGACCATCCTGCTCGTCGAGCACAAGATGGATGTCGTCCGCGCGCTCGCCGACCGCATCGTCGTCTTGCACAATGGCGAGCTGATCGCCGATGGCGATCCGTCCGAGGTCATGGCGCTGCCGCTGGTGCGCGAGATCTATCTCGGCGTCGGCGCGGAAGACGAGGAGGCGGCATGAGCGGCGCCATTCTCCGCCTGGACGACGTCCATACCGATATCGGGCAGTACCGCATTCTGCACGGCGTCTCTCTCGACGTTCCGGAGGGCGGCGTGCACGTCCTGCTTGGCCGCAATGGCGCCGGCAAGACGACGACGCTGCGCACCGTCATGGGCCTGTGGCGTCTCCGCAAGGGTGCCATCGTCTTCCGTCACCGCGACATCAGCGCGATGCGCACGCCGGACATCGCCCGGCTGGGGATCGCCTACGTGCCGGAGAATATGGGCATCTTCGGCGGTTTGACCATCGAGGAGAACATGCGGCTGGCAACCGCTTCCGGCCATTTCGACCGCGGCCGCCTCGATCGAGTCATGGCGCTGTTCCCGGCGATGGAGAAGTTCTGGAACCGGCCTGCCTTCGCATTGTCGGGCGGCCAGAAACAGATGCTCGCCATTTCCCGCGCCATCATCGAGAAGCGCGACCTGATCCTGATCGACGAACCGACAAAGGGCCTGGCGCCGGCGATCATCCGCGCCATGATCGAGGCCTTCCGCGAGATCGCCAGTGACACGACGATCTTGCTCGTCGAGCAGAATTTCCTGTTCGCGAAGTCGCTCGGCTCGACCGTCGCGGTCGTTGACGACGGCCGCATCGTCCATCGCGGCTCGATGGCCGATCTCGCCGCCGACACCGCGCTACAGACGCGGCTGCTCAGCCTTTCGCTGGAGGCGCATTGATGAACGCCACGCTCGAACGCTTTGGCGGCGTCTACCTTCTGCCTGTCGCCCTTGCGCTGATCTCCTTCATCCTCATCGCGCAGCCCTCGACCTGGATAACGCTTACCGTCGCCGGCCTCGCCATGGGCATGATGATCTTCCTGATGGCGTCGGGCCTGTCGCTGATCTTCGGCCTGATGGACGTGCTCAATTTCGGCCACTCGGCCTTCGTTTCGTTCGGCGCCTTCATCGCGGCGTCCGTGCTCGCCGCTCTTGCCGGCTGGGTGCATGGCGACAGCGCCGCACTCAACCTCCTCGCTCTCCTGCTCGCCATCGCAGCGGCGACGACGCTCGGCGCGGCACTCGGCTGGTTCTTCGAGCGGGTCATCGTCAAGCCGGTCTATAAGGACCACCTGCGCCAGATCCTGATCACCATGGGCGCCCTGATCGTTGCGGAGCAGATCATCCTCGCGATCTGGGGCGGCGTGCCGATTCCGGTGCCGCGGCCGCGCATTCTCGAGGGGTCGGTCATCGTCGGCAACGTCGCCGTCGAGACCTATCGCATTTTTGCCTTCGCATTGGGGCTCGTCGTCTACATCGCGCTCCATCTGGTGCTGAATCGCACGCGCGTCGGGCTTCTCATCCGCGCCGGCGTCGAGAATCGCGAGATGGTCGAAGCCCTCGGCTTCCGCGTCGACCGCCTGTTCATCGCCGTGTTCATGGCCGGCTCGGCGCTCGCCGCCATGGGCGGCGCCATGTGGGCCGGCTACCAGAGCCTGATCACGCCTGCGCTCGGCGCCGAGCTGATGATCCTCGTCTTCATTGTCGTCATCATCGGCGGGCTCGGGTCGATCGAGGGCTCGCTGCTGGGCGCCATCATGGTCGGGTTGGTCGCCAACTATGTCGCCTTCTTGTTTCCTAAGATGGCGCTTGCATCGAACATGCTGCTGATGATGGCGATCCTGCTGTGGCGGCCGCTCGGGCTGAAGCCGGCGGTGACGCGATGACCGCCGTCGCCTTCGCCGACGCGCCTGCCGGGCGCCGCCTGCCCGCTGGCCGACTCCTCGTCTATGGCGTCGTCTTCGCGATCGGCGCCGTCCTCGCTATCGCGCCGTTCCTGTTTCCCGATGTGCGCAGCCAGGAAGTCGCGGCCCGTATCTGCATCTTCATCGTGCTGGTCGCCAGCTACGACCTGCTGATCGGCTACACCGGCATCGTCTCCTTCGCCCACACGATGTTCTTTGGCTTCGGCGCCTACGGCACCGCGATCGCGCTCAAGGCCTGGGGTCCCGGCTTCGGCTCGATCGCAGTTGGCGGTGCGGCCGGCGTGCTTGCCGCGCTTGTGCTCGCCGCACTCATCGGCCTTTTGTCGCTGCGCGTGAAGGCGATCTTCTTCGCCATGGTGACGCTCGCCGCCGCCTCGGTGATGCTGGTGCTGGCGAGCCAGCTTTCCGACTTCACCGGCGGCGAGGACGGCATCACCTATTCCGTGCCGCGCGCCTTCGCTGCGGCGTTCAAGCTGTTCGAGACCGCCGACGGCAAGACGGCGCAACTGTTCGGCGTCGCGCTCAACGGCCGGCTGCTGCTCTACTACTTCGTCTTCTTCACCGCCCTTGTGCTGTTCCTCGCAATGCTGCGCATCGTCCGTTCGCCGCTCGGCACCGTGCTCGAGGCGATCCGCGAGAACGAGATGCGCGCCGAGGCGATCGGCTATCGCGTCGTCGCATACCGCACCGCGATCTTCTGCATTGCCGCGGTGATCGCCGCGCTCGCCGGCATCCTGCGTGCGGTCTGGCTGAAATACACAGGCCCGGAAGTGGCGCTCTCCTTTGCCATCATGATCGACATCCTGCTGATGGTCGTCATCGGCGGCATGGGCACCATGGTCGGCGCCGTCATCGGCGTCGTCATTATGAGCCTCGCCCAGTTCTATCTGAAGGATCTGATGGAGGTCGCGGCTCGCGCCACTGCCGACGTTCCGCTGCTGCCCGACCTGCTCAACCCCGACCGCTGGCTGCTGTGGCTCGGCGTCATGTTCATCCTGCTTGTCTACTTCTTCCCGGCGGGGATAGCCGGGACATTGATGGGGAAGGGCGGCCACAAATGAATGCGCGCCCTGGTCCACGCTCCGCCTACGTCTCTGCTGCCGGTTTCGAGCTTCACGTCACCGAGTGGGGCGATCCGGCGCGTCCGCCGCTCGTCATGTGGCACGGCCTCGCCCGCACCGGCCGCGATTTCGACGAGGTCGCGGACGCGCTGAGCGACTCCTACTTCGTCCTTTGCCCGGACACGCTGGGCCGGGGCCTGTCGTCCTGGGCTCGCGACTTCAAAGCGGATTACTCGTACGCCCGCTTCGGCGACACCGCGCTGGCCTTGCTCGACCACTACGGCATCGATCGTCTGCGCTGGGTCGGCACCTCGATGGGCGGGCTGATCGGCGTGACGCTTGCGGGCGGGCGTCTGAAGGATCGTATCACCCATCTCGTCATCAACGACATCGGTCCCGACATCCCCGAGGCCGGTACGACGCGGATCGCAGACTATGTCGGCAATCCTCCCGTTTATCAGACAGTTTCCGAGCTGGAGGCGTGGCTGCGCACGAACTACGCGCCCTTCGGCGACAACACCGACGCGTTCTGGCGCCGCATGGCCGACACCTCGATGCGCCGAACCGACGACGGCAAGGTCACCGTGCACTACGATCCGCAGATCGTCAGCCAGTTCACCCACCACAAGGCCGACCTTGACGTATGGGACGCCTATGACGCCATCGGCGCGAAGACGCTGCTGCTCCGTGGCCAGAACTCGGACGTCCTGAGCCGCGCTGTGGCGGAGAAGATGACGGCGCGGGGGCCCAGGCCGCGCCTTGTCGAGCTTCCTGGCGTCGGCCATGCGCCGACGCTGGCGAGCGCTGCCGAGATCGCCCTGCTCAGGGACTTCCTGGCGCAGTAGGTTTCGCCGCGCAGTCGCGGCACTCGCCGCGCAGCTCGACCGTCGTCTTGCGGGCGCGAAAGCCCTTGCCGCGCGCCCAGCCCTGCAGGCGTCCCGCGACCTCCTCGTCGGAGAACTCGTCGACCTTGCCGCAGGCATCGCATATGGCGAAGGCGACCAGCCCATGTTCGTGGTGGTCGTGGCCGTCGTCATGCGTACGCGCGCAGGCGACGAACGCGTTCAGGCTTTCCAGCCGATGCACCAGACCGGATTCGGTAAGCTTGTCGAGCGCGCGGTAGACCTGCAGCGGCGCGCGAAAGCCGTCGCCGCGCAGCCTGTCGAGGATCGTATACGCCGACAGCGGCCCTTCGGCGCGCGCCAGCGCGCCGAGCACCAGCGCCTGGTTGCGCGTCAGTTCGGGATGGGCGTTCATCGGCCGCGACCTTCGCCCGCCGCTGCGCCGCGCGCAAGCGGGCCGAGGGGCAGCAGGCTGGCGAGGAAGATCGCCAGCGCCGCCACGACGATCGACGGGCCGGACGGCGTATCCCATTCGAGCGAGCCGAACAGGCCGCCGACCACCGCCGCGCCGCCGATTGCGGCGGCGATCGCCGCCATCTGTTCCGGCGTGCGCGAAAATCGTCTTGCCGTCGCCGCCGGGATGATCAGCAGTGAAGTGATCAGCAGTATGCCGACGACCTTCATGGCGATGGCGATGACCGCCGCCATCAGCAGCATGAAGGCGATCCGCGCACGCTCCGGGCGCAGTCCCTCCGCCTCGGCGATCTCCGGGCTTACGGTGGCGGCGAGCAGAGGTCGCCAAATCAGCGCGAGTGCGCCGATAACCGCTGCGCCACTGGTCCAGATCATCAGCACGTCGCCGCGCGTGACCGCGAGGATGTCGCCGAACAGAAATCCCATCAGGTCGACGCGCACCCACGACATGAATGCGAGCAGCACCAGGCCGACCGCAAGCGTCGCGTGGCTGAGGATGCCAAGCAGCGCGTCGGTCGACAGCGAGCCGCGCCGCTGGAGCAGCAGCAGTGCAATCGCCACCAGCGCCGCGACGATGAACACGCCGGCGGTCAGGTTGACCCCGAGCAGGTAGGCCAGCGCCACGCCGAGCAGCGCCGAATGCGCCATCGTGTCGCCGAAATAGGCCATCCGCCGCCAGACGATGAAGCATCCCAGCGGGCCGGCGGTCAGCGCAACGCCGACGCCGGCCACCAGCGCGCGCGTGAAGAAGTCATCGAGCATCGCCGGCCCCGTGGTGATGCCCCTGATGGTCGTGTCCGTGGTGATGCCCGTCGTCGGGGTGGCAGTCGTCGGTCACGCTGCCGTCAGCGTGGCGGACCCGCCCGTCGGGGAGATGCGTGTGGTCGTGGTGATGGCGGTACACCGCCAGGCTTCCCGCTGCCTTCGCCCCGAACAGTCTCAGATATTCCGGGCTCGCTGCAACCGTATCGGGAGAGCCGGAGCAGCATACATGCCCGTTGAGGCAGATGACGGTATCCGTGCCGCCCATGACGATGTGCAGGTCGTGCGAGATCAGCAGCACGGCGCAGCCGGTGCGGTCGCGAACTTGGCGGATCAGGTCGTAGAGCGCAACCTCGCCGGCGAAGTCGACGCCTTGCACCGGTTCGTCCAGTACCAGCAGGTCAGGCCGCCGCAGGATGGCGCGAGCGAGCAGCGCGCGCTGGAATTCACCGCCCGACAGAGCCTGAACCGGCGCCTTCGCGAGGTGACGAATGCCGGTTTCATCGAGCGCGGCCGTAACCGCGGCATCGTCGGCTCGTGCCGATAGCCGCATCAGCCTCGTGACCGTCAACGGCAATGTCCAATCGATAGTCAGCTTTTGCGGCACGTAGCCGACGGTGAGTCCGGCGCGCCGCTCTACAGAGCCCTGATCGGCGCGCAGCACGCCGGTCACCAGCTTCGCCGTCGTGCTCTTGCCGGAGCCGTTGGGACCGATCAGCGTCACGATCTCGCGCGGCCGAACCGCCATGTCGACGCCGCGCACCAGCCAGCGCCCTCCGCGCTGCACCCCGGCGCCGTCCAGCCGGACCAGCGTGCTGTCGCTCTTGTCGTTCGCGTCCATCGGAAACCTCTTGCGGCCTGCTATGGCACACGTTATAGCATTACACAACGTTATGTTATTACATCAAGAGGAGCTTGCCGATGACTAAGCTTTTGCGCGTGGGTCTGGTGGCAGGTCTGGTCTTCGCAGCATCGCCTGCGCTCGCACTCGACGTGGTCGTCTCGATCAAGCCATTGCACTCTCTGGTTGCCAGCGTCATGGGCGACACGGGGTCTCCGCACCTGATCGTTCGCGGCGCTGCTTCGCCGCACACCTATTCCATGCGCCCGTCCGACGCGGCGGCGTTGGAGAAGGCGGATGTCGTGTTCTGGATCGGCCATGGGCTGGAAGCGTTTCTCGACAAGCCGCTCGATGCCTTCGGCGGCAAGGCCGAGATCGTGGCGATCGCCGAACAGCCGGGGCTTGCCTTGCTGCCGCAGCGCGAAGGCGGGCCGTTCGAGGCGCATTCGCACGGCGACGAAGACCACGATCACGACGCCGAGCACGACGACCACGCCCACGAACAGCACGCCCATGAAGAACACGGGCACGATGCCTTGGACATGCATCTGTGGCTCGATCCGCAGAACGCGGCTGCGGCGGTAGGGGTCATCGAGGACGCGCTCGCGAAGGCTGATCCGGGCAACGCCGCAGCCTACGCTGCCAATGCGGACGCTCTGCGCGACCATCTCGCCGTGCTTGGAACCCAGATCGACGCCGAGCTTGCCCCGGTGCGCGGCAAGCCCTTCATCGTCTTCCACGATGCCTACCAGTACTTCGAGAAGCGCTTCGGCGTGACAGCGGCGGGCTCCATAACAGTCAGCCCGGAAGTCATGCCGGGCGCCGAACGCATCGCCGCGATCCGCGACCGTATCGCCTCGGCCGGCGCGGCTTGCGTCTTCGCCGAGCCGCAGTTCGAGCCGCGGCTGGTGCAGACCCTGATCGACGGCACCTCCGCCCGCGCCGGCGTCCTCGATCCGGAAGGCGGGGCGCTGACCGAAGGCCCCGATCTCTACTTCGACCTCATGAAGGGTCTGTCGTCGTCGCTGGCCGCTTGTCTCGCGGGCGGTGGCTGAAGGCGCGCAAGCCTCTTTTGAATCGACGAAATTGTTATGTTATACCATCATGGAGACGCAGAATGAGGACAGCTTCATACGTTGGAGCGGTTGTTGTCACGGTTGCGATGAGCACTATCGCGGTCGCGGATGACAAGAGTGCAGTTCATTTGTTCGTCGCCGACCATACGACGCCGGTCCTAAGCGCTTTCGACGGAGTGTCGGGCGCGGCATTGGCTCGGTTCGAACTCGCGGCTCCCGCAGCGCTTTTTGCGACCGAAAGTGGCCGCAGCGTCTTCGCCGTCCAACGCGACGGCAACCGGGTCACCGCCTTCGGCAGCGGCATCGAGCTCGACGACCATGGCGACCACGGCGACATCGAGATCAACGAGCCGGCGTCGCTGGGTGTCGAGATCGCAGGCGAGCGCCCGGTCCACTTCGTCGACCACGGCGGCAACATCGCACTCTTCTTCGACGGCGAAGGCGTAGCGCGTATGGTTCGCGAAGCCGACGTGCTCGATGGCAAGACGGCTTCCCGCGAAATACGCACGGAGGCGCCGCATCACGGCGTCGCGATCTCCTATGGCGACCACACCGTCGTCACCTGGCCGAACCGCATGGACCCGACCAAGAATCCAGATGGCGTGCGCGTCGTCGATGCAAGGGGTGCCGCGCTTGGCAACGACGTCGAATGCCCGAACCTCCACGGCGAAGCCTCGTCCGGAAATCTCCTTGCGATCGCCTGCCAGACCGGCCTTCTCCTCGTCCAGACGAAGGGTGGCGTCCCACAGCATCGTCATCTCGCGTACGGAGCCGATCTGCCGCGCGACACCAAGGTCTCCACTCTGCTGGGGGGTTCTGGGCTGCAATACTTCCTCGGCAACTTCGGCCCATCGGCGGTCGTCATCATCGACCCCGCCGACGAGGCGGCGTTCCGCCTCGTCGAGCTGCCAACACGCCGCGTCCACTTCGCGGTCGATCCCGCAAGATCGAAGTTCGCCTACATATTCACCGAGGACGGCAAGCTGCACCGGCTGAACGTCCTTTCGGGAAGGATTTCCGACAGTATAGACCTCACGCAGCCCTATTCGATGGATGGCCACTGGAACGCCCCGAGGCCGCGCATCGCCGTCGGTGGAGATGCCATATACATCACCGATCCGCTAAGCTCGCGGATCCACGTGGTCGATGCGGAGAGCTTCGCCAAGGCACGCGAGATTCCGGTGGAGGGCAAACCGTTCAACATCGTGGCTGTCGCTGGCTCGGGCGAGACGCACGACTGATCCGGCTGCAAGGCGGCGCCAATGCCGCCCTTGCTCAAGGTCGCGCCGCGCTGCACCATGCTCGCTCTCATGCGGAGCGAGCGATGCGGCGCGGTGTTGGTTCGGTTCTCTTCCTGTTGGCGTCGGCAAATCTGGCCTTCGCGGATCCCTTGACCGACCTCCTTGCCGGAAAGCCGGGCGGTATCTGCTATGACCGTGTCTATGATGCGGCCCACATGGCGAAGAATCCCGACCAGAACACACGCGCCATCCGCCTGTCGCTGGTCGAGGCGAAGGACATCCGCGGCGCCACGTTCCGCCTCTCTCTCCTCGACGGCGAGGGCACGGTCTATGCGTTCGGTGACTGCAATTACGAGCGCCGCGCCGGGCTCGATTCCATGGGCGGACAGCTGATCTCGACGTTCAAGATCGGCCCCGGCCTCGATTGTCACGCGCTGACCAGCTACTACACCGGCAACAGCCAGGAGGGAGGCGACTTCGTCATCGACATGCGTGACGGCAAGTCGATGACCATCCATCTGCCCGAGGAGATCGCCGCCTGGGAGGAATTGGATTCCGACGGAGATGCCGGCTGGTTCCCATTGGGTAGGGAGGATCGCATCTTTCGCGTGGACGCCGCTTCGGCGAAGCTGTGCGAGCCGCTCATAGACGGCATGCCGCTGCATCGCTGACTGTTGGAAAGAGAAAGCCCGGCACCTCCGAGGAGGTCCGGGCTTTCCCGTCCTGCACGCCTCACGGAGCGGGCGCGCGGATCGACTACTCGTGATGTCGTCTAGTGCTGCTGGCCCAGCCAGGTGTCGATGTCGCGCTCGGCGGCGTCTTCGGCATGGCCGTAACGCTCCTGGATACGGCCGGCGAGTTCCTTGCGCTTGCCCTTGATGACATCGAGGTCATCGTTGGTGAGCTTGCCCCACTGCTGCTGGACCTTGCCCTTGAACTGCTCCCAGTTACCTTCGACCTGATTCCAGTTCATGGCGAACTCCTTTTTCTCGTTTCGGACAGGGCTTCTGCCCTGCGTTCGCGCCAATAACGTTTGATAACCGGGCCGGTTCCCGCCATGCGAAAAGCCCCGCCGCATCGCTGCGGCGGGGCTTTTTGTTGGCGCCGGGTGGCGCGGTTCGACTACTCGTCGCGCTGGCGGTTCTTCAGCGCCGCGCCGAGGATGTCGCCGAGCGATGCGCCGGAGTCGGTCGAGCCGTACTGGGCGACCGCTTCCTTCTCTTCGGCCACCTGCAGAGCCTTGATCGACACCTGGATCTTGCGGCTCTTCTTGTCGAAGGCGATGACGCGGGCGTCCACCTTCTGGCCGACGGCGAAGCGCTCGGGGCGCTGCTCGTCACGGTCGCGTGACAGGTCGGAGCGCTTGATGAAGGTCTCGACGTCATGGTCGACGAGCTTCACTTCGATGCCGCCGTCCTTGATCGCGGTGACTTCGCAGGTGACAACCGCGTTCTTGCGCAGTTCGCCCGAGGTCGCTGCCTCGCCGATCGCGTCGCGGCCGAGCTGCTTGACGCCCAGCGAGATGCGCTCCTTCTCGATGTCGACGTCGAGAACCTGAGCCTGCACCATCTGGCCGCGCTGGTACTCTTCGATGACCTGCTCGCCCGGACGGTTCCAGTCGAGGTCGGAGAGGTGCACCATGCCGTCGACGTCGCCCTCGAGGCCGATGAACAGACCGAACTCGGTCTTGTTCTTGACCTCGCCTTCGACGTTCGAGCCGACCGGGTGGTTGCGCGCGAATGCCTGCCACGGGTTCTCGAGCGTCTGCTTGAGGCCGAGCGAGATGCGGCGCTTTGCCGGATCGACCTCGAGCACGACCACGTCGACCTTCTGCGTGGTCGATAGGATCTTGCCGGGGTGCACGTTCTTCTTGGTCCAGCTCATCTCGGAAACGTGGATGAGGCCCTCGATCCCCGGCTCCAGCTCGACGAACGCGCCGTAGTCGGTGATGTTGGTGACGGTACCGGTGATCTTCTTGCCGATCGGGAACTTCGACCCGATGTCGGACCACGGATCGCTCTCGAGCTGCTTCATGCCGAGCGAGATGCGGTGCGTTTCCTGGTTGATGCGGATGATCTGCACCTTGACCGTCTGGCCGATCGACAGGATTTCGGTCGGATGGTTGACACGGCGCCATGCCATGTCGGTCACGTGCAGCAGACCGTCGATGCCGCCGAGGTCGACGAACGCACCGTAGTCGGTGATGTTCTTCACCACGCCCTCGACCACCTGGCCCTCTTCGAGGTTCTGCACGATCTCCGAGCGCTGCTCGGCGCGGCTCTCTTCGAGGACCGTGCGACGCGACACGACGATGTTTCCGCGGCGGCGATCCATCTTAAGGATCTCGAACGGCTGCGGGTTATGCATCAGCGGGGTGACGTCGCGGATCGGGCGGATGTCGACCTGGCTGCGCGGCAGGAACGCCACGGCGCCGTCGAGATCGACGGTGAAGCCGCCCTTGACCTGGTTGAAGATGACGCCTTCGACGCGCTCGCCCTTGTTGAACTTCTCCTCGAGCTTGACCCAGCTCTCTTCGCGGCGAGCCTTCTCGCGCGACAGCATGGCCTCGCCCAGCGCGTTCTCGATGCGCTCGACGTAGATCTCGACGGTATCGCCCGCCTTGAGTTCCTTGGCGCGGGAACCGAATTCCTTGAGCGCGACGCGGCCTTCGACCTTGAGGCCGACGTCGATGACGGCCATGTCCTTCTCGATGGCCGTGATCAGGCCCTTCACGACGGACCCTTCAGCCGAGTGCTCGGCCGAGAAGGACTCGTCGAGCATGCTCGCGAAATCGTCGCGCGACGGATTCATTTTCGACATTGTATCTCCTGGATACCCCTTTACGGGGGAATGCGCCGGTGGTTGGCGTTGCGTTTGCCTGGCTTCCGATCCGGGCTTCTTGGCGAAGCCTTTTCGGACCCTTGCGGGCGTTCCGGCGCGTCGGCGCGGAAGGCAGGCGGTTCAGCTGTTGCGTTCCGCCACCCGGTCGATGATCGCGCGGGCGGCGCGGAACGCGGCTTCTATAGACAGATCGCTCGTATCGAGCAAGTGCGCGTCGACCGCGGGCTTCAGCGGCGAGTCGGCGCGGCCCATGTCCCGCTCGTCGCGCTTGACGATCTCGGCCAGGATGTCGGCAAGTTCGGCCTTTCCGCCGCGTCCCTCGATGTCGCGCAGCCGCCGGGCGGCGCGAACCTGCGCGCTCGCCGTCACGAACAGCTTCACGTCGGCATTCGGGCATACGACCGTGCCGATGTCGCGGCCGTCGAGCACCGCGCCGCCGGCTTGCGCCGCGAAGGCGCGCTGCTTGTCCACCAGGATCTGCCTGACCTCCGAGATCACCGCCACACGGCTTGCCGCGTCGCCGACCTCGTGCGCCGAAAGCCCCTCGCGGTCGAGCGCGCCGAGATCGACGCCATGCGCTGCCTCGACCGCGCGATCCTCGTCGTCGAGCGCCCAGCCGCGCTTCATCATGAAGGCGGCGACCGCCCGGTAGGTCAGACCGGTGTCGAGATGGGGCAGGTGGTAATAGTCTGCGAGCCGTCGCGCCAGCGTGCCCTTGCCCGATGCCGCGGGACCGTCGATGGCGATCACGAGATCCTTCACACCGACCTCATCAGGCCGCCGTCGATCCGGACGCTTTGTCCGGTGATGTATCCGGCTGCGTCGGACGCGAGGAATGCGATCAGCGCCGCGACCTCCTCTGCCTTGCCGTAGCGTTTCATTGGCACGCTGTCGGCGCGCTCGTCGGTCTTGGGGAGGCTGTCGATCCAGCCTGGCAGAACGTTGTTCATGCGCAAATTGTCCGCGGCATGCTGGTCGGCAAAGAGCTTGGTGTAGGCAGCGAGCCCCGCGCGCGCCACCGCCGAGGTTGGAAACATCTGGCTCGGCTCGCCAACCCAGGCGGTCGAGATGTTGACGATGGCGCCAGCCTTTTGGGCGATCATGACCGGCGCGACGAGGCGCACCGTACGGATCACATTCATCAGGTATACGTCGAAAGCGGTGAGCCACTGCTCGTCGGTGATCTCGATCAGCGGCGCGCGCGGGCCGTGACCCGCGCTGTTCACCAGAACGTCGATCCGGCCGTAGCGAGCCATCGAGGCATCGACGAAGCGTTTCAGGTCGTCGTTCGACCGGTTCGAGCCGGTGAAGCCGAGCCCGCCGAGTTCCCGCGCCAGCGCTTCGCCCTTGCCCGACGACGACAGGATGGCGACGCCGAAACCGTCTGCCGCGAGCTTGCGCGCCGCCGCAGCGCCCATGCCGGATCCGCCGCCGACGATCATCGCGACCTTGGCCATCGGCTACTCCATCGTCGCGCCGAGCGCGCCCATCAGCGGGAAGAATTCCGGGAAGCTGGTGGCGATCATGGCGCTGTCGTCGATCGTCACCGTCTTCTCCGCCGCGAGCCCCATGACGAGGAACGCCATCGCGATACGGTGATCGAGGTGCGTGGCGACTGTTCCGCCGCCGATACCCTTGCCGCCGGGACGGCCGCGCACCGTGAGCGAAGCTTCGCCCTCGGTGCAGTCGACCCCGTTGGCCTCGAGGCCGCGTGCGACCGCTGCCAGCCTGTCGCTCTCCTTGACGCGCAGCTCGTCGAGCCCGTCCATCACCGTCTCGCCCTCCGCGAAGGCTGCTGCGACCGCGAGCACCGGATACTCGTCGATCATCGAAGGCGCGCGCTGCGGCGGCACGGTGACGCCCCTGAGCTCGGAGGCCCGCACCCGCAAATCGGCGGTTTCCTCGCCGCCGGCGTCGCGCCGGCCGACCTCCTCGATCGAGCCGCCCATGTCGCGCAGTGTCGCTATCAGGCCGGTGCGCGTTTCGTTCATCAGCACGTTCTCGACCACGATGTCGGAACCCGGCACCAGCAGAGCCGCGACAATGGGGAATGCCGCTGACGACGGGTCGCCCGGCACGCGGATCGTCTGTCCTTTGAGTTCGCCGCGGCCCTCGATGCGGATCGTGCGCACGCCTGCGGCGTCCGTCTCCACGTCCAGTTTGGCGCCGAACCCGGTCAGCATGCGCTCGGTGTGGTCGCGCGTCGGCACCGGCTCCACCACGGTCGTGATGCCCGGCGCGTTGAGCCCGGCAAGCAGCACGGCCGACTTGACCTGCGCCGACGCCATCGGCACCCGATAGGTGATCGGCACCGGCCGCCGCGCGCCGCGTATGGTGAGCGGCATGCGGTCTCCCGGCGACGACTCCAGCACCTGCGTGCCCATCAGCCGCAGCGGGTCGAGGACGCGGCCCATCGGGCGCTTGGACAGCGAGGCATCGCCGACGAAGGTCACCGGCATGTCGTACGTGCCGACGAGGCCCATCGTCAGCCGCGAGCCGGTGCCGGCATTGCCGAAGTCGAGCGGGCCGGTCGGCTCCAGCAGCGCGCCGTTGCCGGTGCCATGGACGGTCCACTCGCCGTCCCGTTTGTCGATCTTTGCACCCATGGCGCGCATGGCGTCGGCGGTGCGCAGCACGTCCTCGCCTTCGAGCAGGCCGCTGATGCGCGTAATGCCGGAAGCCAGTCCGCCGAACATCAGCGAGCGGTGCGAGATGGATTTGTCGCCGGGAACGCGGGCGCGTCCGGAGAGCGGGCCGGAGCGGCGCGCGCTTGCAGGCTTGGCTGGAGACTGGTGCGACATGCGCGGGGATACCGTTTCGTTGCGGCGGCCTTCATCGCGGCCCGCCGGCCGGCCGCCTCGCGCCGGTCTCGTAACACAGCCGGCGCGCGGCGGTCACCTGCTTTCCCCGCCGCGCCCGGCGCCTTCGGTCGGGCGCCGCGAAGCTGCCGGCGGGGCGCCAAACTTGCGCCGCCGGTGCGATTTCTTTGGCTTTGACAGCGCCGGGACTTGCCGCTAAGGGGACCGACCATTTCAACGGATCAGGCAGGAGCCGCGACGTGCTGCGTCGCCCCGCCGTCGACACCCGAGAGGCAACCGCGTGGCCAAACCCGAACTCGGCACGAAGCGCATAGACCCGGAAACGGGCCGCAAGTTCTACGATCTCAACAAGGATCCGATCGTCTCGCCATACACCGGCAAGTCGTATCCTCGCAGCTACTTCGCCTCCGTTTCGGAGAGCCAGGTGGAAGACGAGGAGACCGAGGAGAAGGAGGTCGAGAACGAGGAGGATGGCGCCGAGCTGGTCACCCTCGAGGAGGCCGACGACGAGACCTCCGGCGGCGCCGTCGCCGACGTCGATTCCGACGATGACGACGATGTCGAGCTCGAGGACGACGATGCCGACACCTTCCTCGAGGATGAGGAAGAAGACGACGATGTCGCCGATATCGTCGACGTCGACGACGAGGACGACGACCACTGATTTCGGGCGCGCGCACGCGCCCGCCGGCGGTTATCGGGCTTGATCTTCTGACGAGGCCTGTATAGAAGCCGCCAGCACTTCCGGCCGGACCCCAATCCGGCCGTCATATCCCGGCCTTGCCGGGCGAGTGGGGCCATAGCTCAGTTGGGAGAGCGCTTGAATGGCATTCAAGAGGTCGTCGGTTCGATTCCGATTGGCTCCACCAGTTTTCCTCCGCCGATCCGTGACTGATCTGGCCTTCGCCGCGAGTCCGCGTCTCGAGCGCCGCCTGTGCCTGCAATGAACTCGCGTCATCGCCTGCACGGCCATGCCATCATCTCGGACGACGACTGCATCGCCGATGCCGACGGACACTTTCCCGAGCGGCTGAAGAACGATGCCGACTGGCGCCATTTCCAGGCCGCGCTGGACGCCTGCGCCTTCACTCTCGTCGGCCGGCGTTCGCACGAAGCCTCGCCGAACCACCGCGGCAGGCGGCGCATCGTCATGAGCCGTTCCGGTCCCGGCCTCGAGCGGCGCGCCGACGGGCACTGGTGGAACGCCGACAGCATGGCTCTTTCCGACGTCCTGGCGCGGCTGCTGCCCGAGGGCGGCGACGTCGGCGTTCCGGGCGGTCAGGCCGTGTTCGACGCGGTCGGCCCGGGCGGCTTTGCGACCTTCAGCCTGGCGCGCCGCCACGGCGTGGCGCTGCCGGGCGGCCGCGGGCTGTTCTCCGCTTGCGAGGCCGGCATGTCGGCGGAGGACGTGCTGGCGTCCGGCGGCCTCGTCGCCGGGCCGACGCAATGGCTCGACGAACCGGCCCGCGTCAGCCTCGTGGTGTGGGCGCGAACCGGCTAGTGCACGGCCGCGTGCAGGATGCGCTCGGCGGTCGCTTCGGCACGCGAGAATTCGGCGGCGATGGTGCCGCTCTTTGCCACCAGGATGCGGTCCGACAGGTCGAGGATCTCCGGCAGGTAGGACGAGATCAGGATCACCCCGGCGCCGCTGTCTGCGAACGAGCGGATGATCTGGCGGATCTCGGCGATCGCGCCGACGTCGACGCCGCGGGTCGGCTCGTCGAAGATGACGAGGCGCGGCTGCTGCGCCAGCGCTTTGGCGATGACCACCTTCTGCTGGTTGCCGCCCGACAGATGCAGCACCGGCTGGTTGGCGCCGATGCGGCGGATCGACAGGCGCTCCTCCCATTCCCTGGCGACGCCGCGCATGCGACGGGCCGGAGCGAGCACGGCGCGGCGGCCGAACTTCGCCAGCCAGCCGAGGCCGATATTGTCGGCGACGCCCATCGTTTCGAAGAAGCCGTCGAGCTTCCGGTCCTCGCTGACATAGGCGATCCCGTCGGCGACCGCCTGCGCCGGCAGGGCGTAGCGCACCTCGCGGCCGTCGAGCCAGATCCGCCCGCCGCCGAAATTGCGCTTGGTATGGCCCATGATGACCTTGGCCACCTCGCTGCGGCCCGAGCCGATCAGCCCGGCAATGCCGGTCACCTCGCCGGGAAAGATCGAGAACGACATGTTGTTGACCATCGCGCCCATGCGGATGTTCTCGACGCGCAGCACCGGCAGCGCCGAGCGCGGAGCACGCGCCTCGCCCGGCGCCGGCGCGCGCTCGATCAGCTCCTCGCCGATCATGTGGCGGATGAGCTTGGCGCGGTCGAACGACGCGGCGGCGCCGGTCGCCGTCATGCGGCCGTTGCGCAGGACCGAGATGCGGTCGGCGTGGGTCAGTGCCTCTTCCAGCGCATGGCTGATGAAGATCATCGCCACGCCGCTCTTCTGGAGCGAGCGCATCAGGTCGAAAAGGTGGTCCGTCTCCTCCGGGGTCAGCGCTGCCGTCGGCTCGTCGAGGATGATCACCCGCGCGCGGTTGAACACGGCGCGCGCGATCTCGACCATCTGGCGCTTCGCCGCCGACAGCGAACCGGCGAGCTGCGATGGATCGACCTTGAAGTTGAGCCGCTGCAGCACCTGCCGCGCCGCGTTGCGCACCTTGCGCACCGAGTTGAAGGGTTTCTCGCGGCCGAGCACGATGTTCTGCGCGACGGTCAGCTGCGGCACCAGGCTGGTCTCCTGGTAGACCATGGAGATGCCGCGCAGGCTCGCGTCCTTCGGCGCCGCGAACACGACCGGCTCGCCGTCGACCTTGAGCACGCCCTCCGTGGGCGCGGTCACCCCGGCGATGAGCTTGCACAGCGTCGACTTGCCGGCGCCGTTCTCGCCGACGAGCGCATGGATCTCGCCGGGGAACAGCTCGAAACTGGCCTCGGCGAGGGCGGCGATGCCGCCATAGGTCTTGGTGGCGTTCTCCAGGCTGACGACCGGTCCGGGGCTCATGATGCGGACACCTCGGGCTTGAGCTTGAGCAACTCGCCGCTCCCCTTGGCTATTGCCAGGGTCGCGCCATGCCATGTCGCGACGTCGCTGACAGCATGGCGGCGGCCGTTGGCGCGAGACTGCGCCGAGGCGACCGGCATCAGCCTGTCGTCGGTTTCGATGAGCAGTCCGTAGGAGAACGACGGCGCCCACGGCTTTACCTCTCCGAACAGGCGCGTCGCGCCGAGCTCGATCGGGAAATCGTGGCTGAACTCGGGACTGATGCGCGGCGCAATCCAGTGCCGCGGCTCGATCGTCGCCTTCATCTCGGCGACGAAGCCGCGCTCGGTCTTGAGGAACTCTATCAGCGGGTCGCGGCGCGACAGGCAGGCGAGCGAGTAGCCGCCCGCCGTCCGACGCAGGCGTCCGAGGTAGCCGGGAAATCCCGACTGGCGCACCGTGCCGGAGGCGTCAACGACGCAGGCGCGTTCGAGCAGGCTGATCAGCGGCTCGCCCCGGGCGTCGAGCGCTATGCCCATCGGCGCGTGCAGGCCGCCGCTGCGCGTCGAAAGCTCGCCCGAGCGGCGCAGCGAGAGAAGCTGCCCGCGCGCCTCTTCATCCCATGCGGCGCGTGCCAGGATCTCGTCGGCTTCGGCGTAGCCGCAGTCGACGATCAAAAGTTCGTCCGCCGTGCGGAACGCGCAGTCGACCACCGAGGCCGCACGACCCGCCGGCAGCATCCAGCCTTCGACGCTACGCCCCGATGCGTCGAGCACGGCGAGCCGGCCGCCCGCCAGTCCTGCCGCGATCTGTCCTCCGGGGCTTACCGCAAGCGCGGTGATCGTCGTCTCGAGCACTGCCACAACGCTGGCCTCGCCCGCCCATGTCTCTATCGCCATGATGCGGCTGCCGGAGCTGTAGAGGAGCCGCCCGTCCGGCAGAATGGCGAGCGCGTCCGGCGCATCGACGGATATTCCATCCGCCTCGTCGAGCCGTCCGTTCGGGCCGAGCACGCCTTCGAGCGTCATTGCCGGCGGCTCCTGGCGGCGGCGGCGGCGCAGTAACCCCATCACTGCGGTGTCCCCCGGTAGCTCCCCCAGTAGCTGTCCGGCCCGCGCCAGCTGCGGTCTGCGCCCGGCAGCTCCAGCCGGCCGATCTTGTCGTTGGTGACGCCGCCGAGATACAGCGCGCCCTCGTGCTCGCGCATCGAGGTGATCATGTAGAGCGGGCCGTCGGGCGCATCCCACAGCGCGTCGACGACCTTGCCGCCGCCGTCGATCTTCAGCACCCCGCCGATGTTGAGGTTGCCGAACAGCCAGTTCGTCGGCGGCACGCGACGCGTCATGCGCCGGCGCAGCTGCGGATGCCGCATCGCCGCGTCGAACACCGGGTTGCGCATTCCGGCAAGCGCCACCCAGTAGCCGCCGTCGGAAGCGCGGTTGATGTTGTCCGGATAGCCCGGCAAACCGCTGGTCAGCACCCGCGGCCCGTCCGAAAGACGCGCCAGGTCGAAGATCAGGATCGAGCATTCCCATGTGCTGGCGACGAGAAGGTGCTTGCCGTCATGCGTCAGGCACACCCCGTTGGGGAACCGCAGATTGTCGCACACCGTGCGCGTCCGCCCGGTTGCGGGGTCGTACGACAGGAGCCGCCCGTTGGGCCGGCCCTCGAGCAGGTCGAGCCCCCAGTTCTCGATGTCGTAGCGCTTGGTCGCGTCGGTGAAGTAGATCGTCCCGTCCGGCGCGATGTCGAGATCGTCCGCCATGCGGATCGTCGTGTCGTCCTGCACGCTGAACAGGCTGCGTTCGGCCTGGTCGGTCAGCAGCTCGACCGCGCCGTCGAGGCTGACCCGCATCAGCCCCATGCCGGCGACGCACACCACGATCCGTCCTTCGCGATCGAAGGCGAGGCCGAGCGGCCGTCCGCCGATCTTGGCGAGAATTTCCGCCTTGGCGTGGTCCGGCCCGGCGATGCGGTAGAGGTAGCCGTCGCGGCTGCCGCAATAGATGGTGCCGGCCGCGTCGAGCAGGACGTCCTCGGGCCCGTCGACCTCGCCCCGTGCCAGGATCGTCGCGCTCTTGAGTTTCGGCGCGGTCTCGTGCGGCATCAGGCCCTGCATGCCGGCGACCTTGCCGGTCTCGAAGGCTACGGGATCGAGATAGGTCGATGCGAGCAGCCGGTGTCGGTTCTTCCGGAACTTCACGTCGATCGCGAGGATCGCGATGATGATCGCGCCCATCGACAGCTGCACGAAGTCGCCGCGGAAACCGGCGTTCACCATCGCGTTGTTCAGGATGTAGATGGTCGCGAAGCCGATGAGCACGGAAACCACCGCGCCGCGTCCCGGCACGAAGCCGCCCAGACCGACGACAAGCGCCGTCAGCGCGAAGAATTCCATGCCGATGCCGGTATCGGAGCCGACACTGTTCTGGCGCGCCGCGAACAGAAAGCCGGACAATCCGACCAGCGTGCCGGCCAGCAGGTAGGCGTAGAAGATGGTCGAGCGCACGCGGATGCCGCCGTGCCGCGCCGCCTTCCGGTTGCCGCCTACGGCGAGTACGTGCCAGCCGAAGCGCGACTGGCGGAACATGACGAAGACCAGGGCGGCGACGAAGACCAGCACCCAGAAGCCGACCGGCAGGCTCAGCACCTTCTCGAAGCCGATCCAGTCCCAGGTATCGTCCATTCGGGCCGAGGTCGAGATTTCGACGAGCTGCGCCTGCGAGGCGAGCGTGTAGAGCCCGCGGGTCGTGATCATCGTGCCGAGCGTGGTCAGCAGGGCGCCGCAGCCGAGCAGGCCGGCGATCACGCCGTTGACGGTTCCGATCAGCGCGCCCGTCGCCAGCGTCATCGCCAGAACCGCGGGCACGGGGAGCTCGAGGATGTGGAAGCCGAACAGCGCGACGAAGGCTGACATGGCGAAGTTGGAGCCGACGGAAAGGTCGATGCCGCCTGCCGCGACAACGATGAGCAGAGCCAGCACGATGAGCCCGCCGTCCGCCGCATATTGCGCGAGGTTGCGCAAATTCGACGCGGCGAAATAGCCGTCGGTGGCGATGAGGATCCCGCAGACCACGCAGACCAGCGCGACGAACGGGATCAGGCTCTCGACCCAGCCCTTCGAAAGCACGTCGGCGACGATCCGGCGCGGCGACAGCACGACGCGCGGCACTCGCTGCTTCGGCAGGCTGGCGAAGTCGAAACTGGCGGCCATCGAGCGATCCCGTGGAGGCGAGAGAGCGGGGCGCCTGGCCCCGCCCGAGAGGCCGCCTGTCAGGCGGCGGAAAGTCTTCCGCTCACATCTTCCAGCAGAGCGAGGCGTCGTAGTCGGCGCCGGACTTGATGATCTTCAGTGGCGATTCCGCGATCATCATCGAGCCGTCGGCGATCGCGGCGCCCTGCAGGATCAGGTCGATCATGGTGCCGGCGTCACGGCCCTGGCCGTCGGCGTCGTAGCTCCAGATGCGGTGCTGGATCTTGTCCGCGACCGCCTTGCAGGCCACGCTGTCGCCGCCGCCGGTCGAATAGACCAGCACGGAGTCGGACTTGCCGGCGTCCTTCACGGCGTTGCCGGCGCCCATCGTGTGCACGTCCCAGTGGCCGAACACGGCGCACAGGTCGGGATGCTGCTGCAGCACGGTCGCAGTGATCTGGCGGGCCTTCTCGGGCTCCCAGTCGGAAGCCTGGTTGGAGACGACCTGGATCTCCTTGTGCTGCTCGAACACCTTGAAGGCGGCCTCGTTCATCATGACGCTGTCGGCGGCCGTCAGCTGGCCCGGAATGATCGCGACCTTGCCGGACTTGCCGCTGCCCGCGCCGCATTCCTTGACGATGTCCTCGGCGATCTCGCGGCCGATCCGCTCCCAGCTCGCGCCGACGAAGGCGGTGGACGGCTGGTTCGACTGCAGGTTGATCTGCAGCACCTTGATGCCGTCGGCCTCGGCCTGCTTGATCTGGCGCGCAAGCAGCTGGACGGTCGGGTTGTGGACCACGAGGACGTCCGGCTTGTCGCTGATCGCCTTGGCGAGCAACTCGGACATGATTCCGGTGTTGAAGGCCGCGTCGCGGACGTCGAACGAGTAGCCGCCCACCTCGGCGTGCTCGCGCATGCGGCGCGCCCAGCCTTCGGTCAGCGAGATGCCCATCGAGATCGGCACGAAGATCACCTTCTTGCCGGCCAGCTTGCTCTCCGTCTGCGCGCCGGCGCCGGTCGCGGCGAGCGTGCAGGCGCCGAGCACCATGCCCGCCATCGCCGTCTTCAGGATGCGTCCGATAGTGAAGCTCATGCTTTCCTCCCTGGTTGATGTCGCTATCGTCAGAGGTCGCCGGCCGTGTCGGTCTCGGCGTCCCTGGGATTGAGGTAATTGTCGGTGACGATCGCGGTGAGCAGGACGAGCCCCTTGAGCATGTCCTGCGTCTGCGTCGTGAAGTTCATCAGCGTCATGCCGTTGCGCAGCACCGCGATCAGCGCGACCCCGACGATGATGTTCCTGAGCCCGCCGCGGCCGCCGCGCAGCGGTATTCCGCCGAGCACGACCACCAGGATGACGTCGAACAGCAGCGTGCCGTTGGTCACCGTGCGGAAATCGACCGCGCCGCTGGCGGAGGCCATGATCAGCCCGGCGACGAGCGCCGTCAGCGCCGCGAACACGTATAACAAGACGATGGTCCTGCGCACCGGCAGGCCCGTCAGCCGCGCCGCCTGGAAATTGTCGCCCATCGCGTAGGCAACGCGCCCCGCTGCCGTATGATTGAGCAGAAACCACGTGGCGAGCAGCGTGCATGCCATCAGCACCACCGGCGTCGGCACGCCCGGCAGCATCCGGCCGGCGAGGAACGCCACCGTCGGATCGCTCTTCGACAGCAGCAGCAGGTACTCGCCGCGCAGCACGGCGAAGCGCAGCAGCCCGACCATGAACATGGATGAGGCGAGGGTGGCCAGCATCGAGGGAATCTCGACATAGGCGATCAGCCAGGCATTGAGCGCGCCGACGACGATCATGGCGAGGATGGCGACGAGCAGCGCGACCGGCGCGGCGACGCCATTGGCGATCAGGATCCCGAAAACGGTTGCTCCCGTCACCATCTGGGCGATCAGCGACAGGTCCAGCCCGCGCGAGATGATCACCACTGCCATGCCGCAGCTCAGCACGGTCAGCGATGCCGAATTCGACAGTATGACGCCGAGATTGCCGAGCGTCGCGAACCCGTCGATCATGAACGCGAAGACGACGATCAGGAGCAGCGTCGCCACGGCGACCACGCGCTCGAGCATGTTCTTGCGGCCGCCCCCGGCGTGTGCCGGATCGATCGGTGCTGCGCCGGCCGCAGTCATGCTGCGCCGCCGCCCGCAAGGGTCGCCTGCCTCATCGTTCCTCCCTGCGAGACACGCCGCGCTGCGCCGTACCTCGCCTCCTTCCTCGGCCCGCAGATGCGGCACCGAACCGGCCGCGGCCTCCTTGCCGCGCCGGTTGCCGCCTAGCCGTTCGCGGCTGTGGCGCGCTTCGAACCTTCGCTGCCGCTGGCCAGCTCCCGCTCCATCTGGAGGAAGCCGTAGGCCGGCACGATATCTCCGCTCCGGTCGCTGACGCGGTCGAAATTCGCCGCCAGACGCTCTGCGGCGTCGGCGCCCCCGCCAATGAACACGCCCTGGGTGAGCGCCACATGTGTCCGCGCGAAATGCCCGGCTCCGGTGTTGAGAATCGCCCGCGTCGGCGCGTCCCCGCGCACCAGCGCCGCGACGCCGGGGCTGACCAGTTCGGGCGCCAGCTGCTCGACGGTCTCGGCCGAAAGCAGCCCGCCGGTCATCGCCGTCGCGGCCGTCGGAGCCAGGCAGTTCACCTTGATGTCGTACTTCTCGCCCTCGAGCGACAGCGTCTGCATCAGCCCGACCAGGGCCATTTTGGCCGCGCCGTAGTTCGCCTGGCCGAAATTGCCGAACAGCCCCGTCGACGACGTGGTCATGACGATGCGCCCGTAGCGCTGCTCGCGCATGATCTCCCACACCGCCTTGGTGCAGATCACCGACCCCATGAGGTGAACGTCGATCACCTCGCGAAACTCGGCGACCGTCATCTTGGCGAAGCTGCGGTCGCGCAGGATGCCGGCATTGTTGACCAGGATGTCGATGCGGCCCCAGGCCTGCATCGTCGCCGTCACCATGGCGGCGACGGCCTGCTCGTCGGTCACCGAGCCGCCGAAGCCGAGCGCCTCGCCGCCCGCGGCGCGGATCTCCGCAGCCACGGCTTCTGCCGCCTCGGCGTTCATGTCGTTGATGGCGATCCTGGCGCCATGACGGGCAAGTTCCAGCGCGTGCGAGCGGCCGAGGCCGCTGCCTGCCCCCGTCACGATCGCCGTCCGCCCCTGCAGCATCCGCGTGGACCTGTCCATGTGATCGGCCATCCTATTCACTCACGTGATAATTAGTCAAACGAAACGCTGCGGATTCGCGGTTCGGCGCCGGCGGGCTTGTCGCCGCCCTTCGCGCAGATGGCGCGGAAGCCGGCGGCCATGAAGTTCGACATGCGATCCTTGACGGCCGCGAAGTCATCGGACCTGCAGATGCCGCCGGACAGCTTGTCGATGCGCCCGGTCCGCGCCAGCGTCAGCACCAGCGCCCCTGTCACGAAATGGTAGCCCCAGAAGATGTCTTCCTCGCTGCATTCCGGCAGCGCCTGGCGGAGCAGGCCGATCAGCCGCAGGACCACGGGGTCGAAATGCTCGTCCATCATGGCCGCCCCCCAGCCGGGCGAGTTCGCGACCTGCGAGGCGAGGGCGGCATAGTTGCGCCACCCTTCGCCGCCTTCGATGTAGAGGTCGAGGTCGGTATCGAGGAAGGCGCGCAGCGCGCCTTCGACGGTCGGCTTGCCGGCGCTGGCCTTCTCATACTCCTCGAGCATGCGCATGCGCCGTTCGGCCGTCACCACGGCGCGTCGCGCGAAGACCTGGTCGAACAGGGCCTTCTTGTCGCTGAAGTAGTAGTTGATCAGCGTGTGGTGGACGCCGATCTGCTTGGCGACGTCTTTCAGCGTGACGCCGTACAGCCCGTGCTTCGAAAACAGGTACTCCGCCGCGTCGAGGATCTGTTCGATCATCCCGGCGCGCTGTTCGGCCTTGGTGGAGCCGCGTCGCCGCGTCACTTTCTCTTCGGTTGGATCCATGCCCTTCGCGCCTTCCGGGGCGGCAGGGGCTAGCTCGTCGGACACGTGGCAGTCTCCTCGCAACCAGGCGCGGCGCCATCATCCGGCGCGCTTCCGCCCTAAGTCAATACTCACTATCCCGTGCGTTAATGTCAGGATCCCTGGACCATAAAATTCTGTCTTCCGGCTGTCGGCGCGGCGGTCCAGGATACGTCCTCGGTCGGTCAGCGGGTTCCGGCGCGGATGCGCCGCTGAACGCTGAGCACCGGGAGAGACACATGCAACAACCGTATCGCTGGGTGATCGTCGCCGCGGGAGGCCTCATGGGCTGCGTGGCGATGGGCGCGATGTTCTCGCTGCCGATCTTTCTGAGGCCCATGTCGGAGGCGACCGGCTGGTCGGTCACCGGTCTATCGACGTCGATGACGATCGGCTTCCTGTCCATGGCGGCGGCCAGCGTGGTCTGGGGCGGGCTGTCCGACCGCTTCGGGCCGCGCCCGGTCGTGCTCACCGGCTCCGTCGCGCTCGCGGCAAGCATGGCGCTGGCCAGCCAGGCGACATCACTGATCGCCTTCCAGCTGCTTTTCGGACTCTTCGTCGGGGCGGCCACGGCGGCCGTCTTCGCGCCGATGATGGCCTGCGTCACCGGCTGGTTCGAAACCCAGCGCGGCCTGGCCATCTCGCTGGTGTCGGCGGGCATGGGCATGGCGCCGATGACGATGGCGCCGCTCGCCGCCTGGCTGGTGACGGTCTACGACTGGCGTACCGCCATGCTGATCATCGCGGCGATTGCCGCAGTCGCGATGGTTCCGGCCGCGCTGCTGGTGCGCCGTCCGCCGGCGCTCGAAGCCGTCGCCGATCCGTCCGCCGCGCCGGAGCCGCAGTCCGGCATGACGGTCGCGCAGGCGGTGCGCACGCCCCAATTCGTCATCCTGATGCTGGCGAACTTCTTCTGCTGCGCCACCCATTCGGGACCGATCTTCCACACAGTCAGCTACGCGGTGACCTGCGGCATTCCGATGATCGCGGCGGTTTCGATCTACAGCGTCGAGGGTTTGGCCGGCATGTTCGGGCGCATCGGCTTCGGCCTCGCCGGCGACCGCTGGGGCGCGCAGCGCGTGCTCGTCCTCGGCCTGCTGCTCCAGGCTTTCGGCGTGCTCGCCTACGTCTTCGTGTCGACGCTCGGGCCGTTCTACGCGGTCGCCGCGCTCGTCGGCTTCATCTACGCGGGAACCATGCCGCTTTACGCCGTCATCATCCGCGAGAACTTCCCGCTGAAGATGATGGGCACGATCATCGGCGGCACCGCGATGGCCGGCAGTCTCGGCATGTCCACGGGGCCGCTGCTCGGCGGGCTGATCTACGACCGCTTCGACAGCTACACGTTCATGTATGTCGGCTCGTGGGGCATGGGCCTCGCCGCCGTGCTGATCCTGATGGCCTTCCGGCCGTTCCCGAACCGGGAGCGGGACATGCCGCTGCCCCAGGGTGCCGCCGCCTGATTGCGCCGGCTGTTTGTGTCTGGCCGATAAGAAACAGGCTGAACTCCAGCTCTGCCCCGCGCTATCCTGCGCGGGGCTTTGAGGGGGGACGCATGCCGGCAAGCAACTACGAAATCCACGACGAGCGGTTCGCAAAGCTGGTCTTCGGCAATGCCGGCGTCGATGTTTTGTGGAGCGGCGGGCGTTGGTGCGAAGGGCCTGCCTACTTCGCGGCCGGGCGCTATCTCGTCTGGTCGGATATCCCCAACGACCGGCTGATGCGGTGGGACGAGATGAACGGCGCCGTCTCCGTGTTCGAGCAGGCCTGCCGCAACCAGAACGGACACACCGTCGATCGCGAAGGGCGGCTGATCGCCTGCGAGCATCGCAGCCGCAGCGTGACCCGCGTCGAGCACGACGGCAGCCGCACCGTCCTTGCCGATAGCTTCGGCGGCAGGCGCCTGAACTCGCCCAACGACGTCGTCGTCAAGTCAGACGGCACCATCTGGTTCACCGACCCGTCCTACGGCATCGACAGCGACTACGAAGGCGACGCGGCGCCGCGCGAGCAGGACGGCAGCCATGTCTACCGCATCGACGCCGGCGGCACAGTGACACGGGTCGTCTCCGACATGAGACAGCCGAACGGACTGGCGTTCTCGCCGGACGAAACCTCTCTCTACGTCGCGGATACCGGCCGCACGCACTTCCCCGACTGCGAGCCGGCGATCCGGCGCTATACGGTGGCGCCGGACGGCGCCTCGCTTGGCGCGGGCGAGCGCTTCGTCGGCTGCGATAGCGGCTTGTTCGACGGCTTCCGCGTCGATACGGCTGGCAATCTCTGGGCATCGGCCGGCGACGGCGTGCACTGCTTCGCGCCCGACGGAAAACTGCTCGGCAAGATCAGGATCGACGAGGTCGTGGCCAATGTCTGCTTCGGCGGGCCGAAGCGAAACCGGCTGTTCATCTGCGCGACGACGACGCTGCGCACCGTCTACGTCAACGCGCGCGGTTGTGCATGAGGGCGGCGGGGGCGGGGGTGGCGGCCCCGCCCCGGGCGGTCAGGCGGCCC
>JAEWLS010000010.1 GCA_023457435.1 Pseudomonadota bacterium | reverse complement strand
CGAGCTCGCAATTGCCGCCGCGCTCGACCGCGAGATCGACGATCACGGAGCCGGGCTTCATGCTCTCGACCATCGCCGCCGAGATCAGCTTCGGCGCCGGACGCCCCGGGATCAGCGCGGTGGTGATGACGATGTCCTGCTTGGCGATGTGGCTCGCCGTCAGCTCGGCCTGCTTCGCCTGGTACTCCTTGGACATCTCCTTGGCGTAGCCGCCAGCCGTCTCCGCAGCCTTGAACTCTTCATCCTCGACGGCGATGAACTTGGCGCCAAGTGAGGCGACCTGTTCCTTGGCCGCAGGCCGGACGTCGGTCGCGGTAACGACGGCGCCAAGCCGCCGCGCGGTCGCTATGGCCTGGAGACCGGCGACGCCTGCGCCCATCACGAATACCTTCGCTGCCGGGACGGTGCCGGCGGCAGTCATCATCATCGGCAGCGCGCGGTCATACTCGCCCGCGCCGTCGATCACGGCCTGATAGCCCGCAAGGTTGGCCTGCGACGACAGCACGTCCATCACCTGTGCGCGCGTGATGCGCGGCATGAATTCCATGGCGAAGGCGCTGACGCCTGCGTTTGCCAGCGCCGAAACCGCAGCGTCGTTGCCGTAGGGATCCATGATCGCCAGCACAGCGGCACCGCGCTTGTAGTTGCGGATCTCCGCCTCGGTCGGCCGCCGCACCTTGAGCACAACATCGGCGCTGGCCGCGTCCGCGGCCGTTCCGATCTTGGCGCCGTTCTTCGAAAAGTCCTGGTCGGGGATTCGCGAGGCGGTTCCCGCGCCTGCCTCGACGATCACCTCATAGCCGAGGGCTGCGATGCGCTTGACCGTGTCAGGTGAGGCCGCAACACGCGTCTCGCCGCCGTCGATCTCGCGCGGTACGAATACGATCTGTCCCAACCTCTCGCTCCCTCAGGCCGGATTGAACGCGCACTGGCGGTGAAGATGCCGCGCTCCCGCGGCATCGCCGGATCGGACTAGCGGAGGACGAAAGCGCCGACCGCAACGATCAGGATGAAGAGGATGGTGGACGAGATGAAACCTGCGCTGGTGAAAAAGCCGAACGCCATCGCAATCAGCAGCGCGGCGACGACCAGCGAGCACCATTTGGCGAGCCCGACGAACATCGAGTAGGTCTTCTCGTGCTCGGAATAGTCCATCGCGGCGCCCGTTTCGAGCGGACCAGCTGGCGTATGGTCGGCCATCGCAATCATCCCCTGTATGGCAGTTGTCCGGCTGATAGCGAAAAGGTGCCTGAAGGGCAATGCGCGATAGTGGCGCGGCGCGGTCCACCATCGTTGTATTTCAGTCGGCGGTAAGCTCGGAAACCACGCGATCCATGCCGTAGACCTTGGTCAGCCCCTCGAGAATGGCGGTGGCCGCAACGACGACGCTGCGGTTCAGTTTCGGCTCGAACATGTAGTAGCCGCCATTGGAGTAGATGTTGCCGTCGAACATCGCCGCGACGACCCTGCCCTCGCGGTCGATGACCGGCGAACCCGAGTTCCCGCCGATCGTGTCGTTCGTCGTCGAGACGTTGAAGATCGTATCCGGATCGAGCTTGTCCTTTGCCGCTTCCCATAACGGCGCGAGCTTGAAGGGAGGCGCCTCGGTCGCCCGCTCGAGCAGACCGGCGAAATGTGTGAAGGAGGGAACCGAACGTCCGTCCGGCTCAGCCCAACCCGCCACTATCCCGGGGTTGAGACGAAGCGTGGAGAGCGCATCCGGATAGAGCGCCTTGCCATAGAGCGCGAAACGCGCCTCGCTCATCTTTCGCTCGGCGTTCTCGCGCGGCAGGTACACCTCGTCGTCGTAGCGCGTCGCCAGGACGCGCGCGTCGGGTTCGATCGCGGCCATCAGTCGTATCAGCGGGTCGGTCGAGGCCGAGATGGCATCGAGGCCGCCATCCAGAAGGCGCAGGCGCTCGGCTGCGTCGAAGAGCTTCGTCTCTGAAACCGCGCGCTTTGCGAGACCCCCCGGGCTTTCGCGACCGAGTGCGGCCTTAACGATCGGATGGTCGGGCGAGAGATATTCCCGCAGCTTTGAAAGCCAGAAGCCGATCTGGAGCTCGTCGCGCTCGCGAAAGGCCGGACGGTCCTGCGCGAGGTCCTCGCGAATGTCGTCGATACCGGCGTCGGAATAGCCGGCAAGCCGTTCGCTCTCCGGCAACCGCGCCTCCGCCGCGGCGCGCACGATCTGGCGCGCGTAGCGCCCTACGTCGGACTCGCCGCCGGCAAGGTAGTCCGTCAGGTATCTCGGCAGCCAGATTCTCCGCGCCGCCGCGAATGCGTCGTCGATATCGTGCCATGCATGACCGAGTTCGGCCGAGACGCTCGGCTGCGCTGCAAGATCGGCTCGGAACTGCGCTTCTCGCGCCGCCATGGCCTCCATGAAGCCGGGGCTGCGCAGTGCCGCCATTTCGGTCCAGGTGCGCTTGAAGTTGTTTTCGGTGTAGGCAAGCAGACCGTCGAAGCCTCTGGGCTTCGTCGGGCCTGCCATCGTCGCAATCAGCCGGCCGCGAAGCTCGGCATCGAGCGACAGCAGCATCGGGTAATAGGTGTCTAGGTAGAAAGCGAGGTGTGCCAGCGTTTCCTGCCGTCCGGTTTCGCCGGGGAAGCCCGAAACGAAGAGCAGCTCTCCGTCTGCCAGCGGCTCCGACCGCAGCTTCAGCCGCTGCGGCGTGGTGGCCGGCGATCCGTCCTCATAGAGGCGCAAAAAGGCAGCATCCCACGCAAAGCGCGGGAAGCTGAAGTTGTCGGGATCGCCGCCGAAACTGCCTGCCGCGCTTTCCGGGGCGAGTACCAGCCGCACGTCGTGCCAGCGCTTGTAGCCGTAGAGCGTCTCGACGCCGCCGGCGTAGAGGGCCGCTACCTCGCACAGCCGGTCCTGAGCGCCGCCCTCGCATTCGGCCACCAGACGATCGACCGCGGCACTGCGGGCCGCCGCCGCCTCGCCGCGGCCCAGACCTGCCTCTGCCGCCCGGATTGTGTCCGTCACGTCGGTGATGTCGGTGACGGAGTAGGCTTCGAGACCAGGGCACGTCTTCTCCTCGGCCTCGGTCCGCGCAAGCACGGGCGTGTAGATGATATCCTGGTCCGGGGAGGCGAGCGCGGCGATGCAGGCTTCCACGCAGTGATGGTTGGTCAAGACGAGCCCACGGCCGCCGACAATCGAGGCGGAGCATCCGTCAAGACTAAGCGTGGCGCTGCGCACGCGGTCGAGCCACGCCTGGTCCGGCGCGAAGCCGTGAACTGCGGCCACCTTGTCGGCCGGGAAGTTCTCGAACGTCCACAGCCCTTCGTCGGCGCTCGCACTTCCGCCGAGCCCGAGCGCGATAGCCGCGACTACCAGCTTGCGCATGCATTCTCCCCCTGCGTCATTCTACTTTGCGATGGCCCCGACCGGGCGGCAATCCACTTCTTGCACGCCGCCAATTGCGCTATGATCGCTTCGGAGGTCGCATGGCTGAGCCCGCAACACGTAAGATGACGGTCGACGAGTTCTTCGCATGGCAGGCGGAGCAGGAATACAATTACGAATTGGTCGATGGCGTCCCGGTCATGACCGTGAAGGCGATGACTGGCGCCAGCGACACGCATGATCGCGTCACGGTGAACGCGATAGGGACGCTGTTCGCGCAGCTGCGCGGCAAACCCTGTCGTCTCAAGACGGCGTCCGTGCGGACCTTTCGCGGAACGCGTCGCCCGGACATAACCATCGAATGCGGCAAACCCCGCCCGCAAGATATGGCCGCAGATCAACCGAGAGTGGTAATCGAGGTGCTCTCACCTTCGACGATGCGCTACGACCGGTTCCAGAAATTGCTTGAGTACCAGCAGCACCCTTCGATCCAAGTCATCATGCTGGTCGACACGGAATCGCCACTCGTGACCGTGTTGCGAAGGCAGGAAGCTTTGTGGAATTCGTTTGAGCATCAGGGCCTCGAGGCCGTTATCGACTTGCCGGAGGTCGAAGCAGACCTGCCGCTGGCGGAACTCTATCTCGGCGTCGAATTCGGTTCGGGCGCCTAGCTCAGCCAGCGTTTGCGGCGCTTGTAATGCTTCACGTCGCGGAACGACTTGCGGCCCTCGCCGCCGACGCCGAGGTAGAATTCCTTGACGTCCTCGTTTTCTCGCAACGCCGCGGCATCCCCGTCGAGCACGACGCGGCCCGACTCCAGGATATATCCGTACTTCGCGTAGCGCAGGGCAATGTTGGTATTCTGCTCGGCCAGCAGGAATGAGACGCCCTGCTCCTCGTTTAGCTTCTTCACGATCTCGAAGATTTCCTCGACCAGCTGCGGCGCCAATCCCATCGATGGCTCGTCGAGCAGGATCATCTTCGGCCTGCTCATAATTGCGCGGCCGATGGCCGTCATCTGCTGCTCGCCGCCCGAGGTGTATCCAGCCTGCGAGCCGCGCCGCTCCTTGAGACGGGGGAAATAGGTGTAAACCATTTCCAGGTCCGCCTTCACGGCGGAGCTGCCGTCGCGACGCGTGAAGGCGCCGGTCATCAAATTGTCCTCCACCGTGAGGTGGCCGAAGCAGTGACGCCCCTCCATGACCTGAATGCAACCGCGCCGCACGAGTTCGTTCGGCGAAAGGTGCTGGACCTGCTCGCCTTCGAACACGATGTTGCCCTTCGTGACCTCTCCCCGCTCGGCCTGGAGGAGGTTGGAGATCGCCTTGAGCGTCGTTGTCTTGCCGGCGCCGTTGGCGCCGAGGAGCGCCGTGATGCCGCCAGTCGGCACGGAAAGCGATACCCCCTTCAGAACCAGGATGACGTGATTGTAGATCACCTCGATGTTGTTCACCGAGAGGATACTGGAGGCAGCGGGCGCAACGGCGACGTATGGCATGGACGTTTCCAGGGCTGTCCTCTCCCCGCCGGGCGGGGAGAGGACGGTTGGCGTTACATCTTGCACTCGTCGTTCATCGGCCACGGCGCGTTGGCGTCGGCATATTTCTTCGCCTCGGCCTGCTCGAGCGGCTCGATCATCGCGGTATCCGGCTTCAAGAGGTCGGACACCTTGTTGAACTTCGCGCCGTCCCACTCCAGCATCCAGCCGCCGCCATGGCCGGTATGGTTGTTGCAGGCGGTCTTGAACGGCACCAGCATGCCCTCGGCGCCGAGCTCCTTGAGCTTGGCCTCTGATAGGTCGAGGTTCTCAAGACCCCAGCGCAGCTGCTCGGCGTTGACGACCTTGGTATTGAAGTGCCCTTGCGCCGCCTTGACGCCCTCGACCAGCATGAGCGAGATCATCAGGCCGCGCTGGTAGAACACCCAGTTCTCTTCGCCGGCATTCATCTGCGACTTCTTGGCATCGATGACATGCTTTTTCACGTCGGCCATCAGCGGCGCGTCAGGCACTGGCACGCTCCACGAAATGGCGCGGTAACCCTTGCCTGCCTCGCCGACGGACTTCATGTCGCCGTCATGCCCCGACCACCAGATCCCGACGAACTTTTCCATCGGGAAGCGTGTCTTGGCGGCCTCGGTCAGGGCGCCGGCATTCATCGCGCCCCAGCCCCACATCATGACGAAGTCGGGATTCTCGCGGCGTATCTGGAGCCACTGCGCCGACTGGTTCTGCATCTCGGTGACGCCGACGGGGATCGGCAGGAAGGTGAACCCGTGCTTCTCCGCATAGGCGTTGAGCAGCGGGATCGGCTCCTTGCCGTATGGAGCGTCCAGGTGCAACAAGACGATCTTCTTGCCCTTCAGGCTGTCGAGATTCCCCCCCGAGATGTGCTGCAGGATCATCGACGCGCCGTCCCAGTAGGACGATGGCGGATTGTAGGCCCACTTGAAGGTCTGGCCGTTCGCCATCGGCGAGAAGCCGTAACCGGGCGCGAGGATCGGGATCTTGTCGACATTCGACTTCGGCAGAACCTGCAGCGTGATGCCGGTGGACCAGGGCTGAGTTATGATCGAGGTGCCCTTGGTCTTCTCGTAGCACTCGACGCCCTTTTCCGTGTTGTACCCGGTTTCGCATTCCTCGTAGGCGAGGAGGACGCCGTTCACGCCGCCGTCGCGCTCGTTCAGCATGGTCATGTAGTCCTGCTGCCCGTTCATGATTGGCGTGCCGGTCGCCGCGAACGGCCCGGTCCGGTAGGACAGGTTGGCGAGGTTGATCTTGTCCTGCGCGAAGGCAGGAAGCGCGAGCGCCGCCGAAAGGCCGATGGCCGAAGCGAGCAGCGCCGTTTTCATCATCGTCTTCATTGCACTTTCCTCCACTTGTTCGTTTCTCCCTTCTGGGATCGGGCGAACCGGCCCGTTTTCAGGCCCGCTCCTCCATGGGCGGGCAAGCTCGTCAATGCGGAAACGGCCAGAGTATCAGCTTCTCGCGGATCGTCGCCCATAGCTGCGCCAGACCGTGCGGCTCGAGGATCAGGAAGGTGACGATCAGCGCGCCGATGATCATGATGTTGAGATGCTCGACGGTTGCCGACGCTATAGGCAGGCCCAGTGCTGCGGGCACCGTGCCGATGATCACCGGCAGCGCCACGATCAGGATCGCGCCGAGGTAATTGCCGAGGATCGAGCCCAGACCTCCGATAATGGCGATGAACAGCACTCGAAACGACAGCGGGATGTCGAACAGCGCCGCCTCGGCCGCGCCGCGCCACAGGAACACGAACAGCGCGCCGGCCACGCCGACGATATAGGACGACACGAAGAAGGCGGTCAGCTTCGCCTTCATGAGGTTGATGCCGACCAGTTCGGCGGCGATGTCCATGTCGCGCACCGACTTCCAGACGCGTCCGATGCGTCCGCGTGTGATGTTGATCGCGAAGAACGTCACCGCGCAGGCTACGCCGAGCACGAAATAATACTGGGTCACCGCCTTGGCGTTCGGCCCGGCAACGGTGACGCCGAACATGTCGATGTTCGGCACCTGGATCGCCCCGGAGGAGTTGTAATTGTAGAGCCAGCCCCACTTCTGGAACAGCCAGACCAGGAAGAACTGCGCCGCAAGCGTCGCTATGGCGAGGTAGAATCCCTTGATGCGGAGCGACGGCAGGCCGAAGGCGACGCCGACCGCAGCCGAGAAGAAGCCGGACAGGGCAATCACGATCACGAGGTTCAACTCGGGGAACAGCGTAACCAGCTTGTAGCAGGCGTATGCCCCGACACCCATGAACGCACCGGTGCCGAGCGACAGCTGACCCGCATAACCGGTAAGGATGTTGAGCCCCAGCGCCGCAAGCGCGTAGATCAGCACCGGAATCAGGAGGGCGCGGAACGCGAACTCGGAAGCGGTCAGCGGGAACACGACAAACGCCAGCAGCAGGACGAAGCCGAGCAGCAGCGCGTCTTGCCGAACCGGAAAAAGCGCGTGGTCGGCCTCGTAGCTTGTCTTGAACTGTCCTGCGACGCGATAAAGCATCTTACACCCGCTCGATGATCTTCTCGCCGAACAGGCCTTGCGGCCTGAACAGCAGCACCAGCAGCGCCACGACGTAGGCAAACCACGTCTCGGTATTGCCGCCCAGTAGCGGCTGCCCCCAGTAGATCTCGAAGAGCTTCTCGGCGACGCCGATCAGCAGCCCGCCGATGATGGCTCCCGAGACGGACTCGAGCCCGCCGAGCATCAGCACCGGCAACGCCTTGTAAGCGATCACTTCGAGCGCGAACGAAACCCCGGCGCGGGAGCCCCAGGCGATACCGGTGGCCAGTGCGATGATTCCGGCGATGAACCAGACCAGGACCCAGATCGTCGACAGCGAGATGCCGACGGACAGCGCCGCCTGATGATCGTCTCCCAGCGCGCGGATCGCGCGGCCCATCTTCGAACGATTGAGGAAAACGAGCAGTGCCACGACCAGCACCACGGCGCCGATGACCGTCGTCAGGTCGCGCTGCTCGATCGAGACGAAGCCGCCGAACGGTTCGAAAATGAAGCTGCCGGTCGGGATACCGAGCTCGGCGGTGATCATCGTCTTGTTCTCGCCGCCGAAAATGATCTCGCCGAAGCCGATCAGGAACAGGGTGATACCGATCGTTGCCATGAACAGGATGATGTCGGGCTGGTTGACCAGCGGCCGCAGTACGACGCGCTCTATGGCCATGGCGAGGATCAGCATGACGACGAGCGTGATCGGCAGCGCGATCCACGCAGGGACGCCGCGCTCGTGCAGGCCGACAAGCGTCAGCGCCGCGAACACGACCATGATCCCCTGGGCGAAGTTGAAGATGCGCGAGGACTTGTAGATCAGCACGAAACCGAGCGCGATAAGCGCGTAGAGCGTGCCGGATACCAGCCCTTCCCACAGCACCTGGATCAGGAAGTCGGGTGCGCTGAACATGTCCTGAAACGGCTTGACGAAGATTCCTTCGAACATGGTCACAGGACCCCTTGGATACGCGCGTGATAGAGCAGGACTACGGTCTTGGCGTCGCGGATCTCGCCCCGTGCGATCCTGGCGAGCGCTTCGTCGAACCCGATCTCCAGCACCTCGATGTTCTCGTTTTCGCCGTCCGCCCCGCCGCCTGCGCCTGGGCGGTTGCCGGGATCGAACTCGGCCATGAAGAAGTGGATGCGTTCGGTGACCGAGCCTGGCGACATGAACAGGTCGAAGAGCGGCTGCGGCGCGGCGACTCTGTAGCCCGTCTCCTCCTCTACCTCGCGGCGTATTGCGTCGCCTGGGCTGTCGCCGTCGAGGAGCCCGGCGGCGGCCTCGATCATCCAACCGTGGTCGCCGCCGAGAAATGCGGGGAGCCTGAACTGCTTGGTCAGCACGACCGTATGGCGCTCCCGATTGTAGAGGAGGATCGTCGCGCCATTGCCGCGGTCGTAGGCTTCGCGTCGCTGGCTCTGCCAGCTTCCGTCGGGCAATCGCAGTTCGAATTCGTAGCGCGCCAGATGGTACCAGTTGGACGAAAGGGGCGTGACCTCGCGCACGCGTACGCCGCTTTCCTCGGGCGAAGGAAACTCGCTCAGCGCGGTCGGCTTTGGGCGCTGGCTCATCGTAGCGCCCTCGCCGCACCTGCGGCGGCTACTGAATGCCGCTGAGGAGATTCGGGAACAATCCGAGCAGCCCGACCACGATGAGGTACAGAGCCACGATATAGTTGAGTAGTCGCGGCACGATGAGAATGAGTACACCCGCTATCAGCGCGATCAGCGGGGCGATGGGAAGCGTGAGCATGCAGGCGTCCTTTCGTGGTCAATGCGCCACCCCCAGATACGCGTCGATGACCGCCTGGTTCCGCTTGACCTCTTCGGGCGTGCCGTCGGCGATCTTCTTGCCGTAGTCCAACACGACGACCCGATCCGAGAGATCCATCACCACGCCCATGTCATGTTCGATGAGCGCCACGGTAGTGCCCCGCTGGCGGTTCACATCGAGGATAAAGCGGCTCATGTCCTCCTTTTCCTCGAGATTCATCCCCGCCATCGGCTCGTCGAGAAGCAGCAGCGACGGCTCCATCGCCAGGGCGCGGCCGAGCTCCACGCGCTTTTGCAGCCCGTAGGGCAGCTTGCCGACGGGAGTGCGGCGGATGTGTTCGATCTCCAGGAAGTCGATGATCTCCTCGACCTTGCGCCGATGCTCGATCTCCTCGGAGAGCGCCGGGCCATGCCAGATCATCTGCCAGCCGATGCTCCGCTTCATCAGCGTTGAACGGCCTGTCATTATGTTGTCCAGGGTCGACATGCCCTTGAACAGCGCCACGTTCTGGAAAGTGCGCGCGATACCCTGGCGTACGGCGTGATGGGGCTTCATTCCGCGACGCTCGACGCCGCGGAACGTGATCGTTCCCTCCTGCGGAGTGTAGAAGCCGTTGATCACGTTGAGCATCGACGTCTTCCCGGCGCCGTTGGGGCCGATGATTGCGCGGATCTCCCCTTTGCGAATGTCGAACGAGATGTCGGTTATCGCCTTCACGCCGCCAAACCGCAGCGACACGCCATCCACCTTAAGCAGCATGGCACCAGGTTCGATGCCGTCCGAGCGCGCAGCGGCGAAGGCATCGTGCTCGGGCCGCGGGTTCATTCCGCGGCCTCGCGCTGCGCCGCGGTGACAACCTCCGTGGGGTAGACCTTTGCGTCGGCAATGCGCACGGTCGCGCGGATGCGGCCCTTGCGACCGTCTTCATAGGTCACTTCCGTCTCGACGTGCTTTTCCGGCGAGCCGTCGTAGAGAGCCTCTATCAGCTCGCCGTAGCGCTCGCCGATAAACCCGCGCCTTACCTTCTGCGTCCGTGTCAACTCGCCATCGTCGGCGTCGAGTTCCTTGTGCAACACCAGGAAGCGACGGATCTGCGCGCCCGCCATCAGCGGCTCCGACGCGAGCTTGCGGTTCACCTCGTCAACATGGCCGGCGATGATCGTGTAAACTTCCGGATGCCCGGCCAACTCCTGGTATGAGGCGTACGCGATGTTGTTTCGCTCGGCCCAGTTGCCGACTGCCGTGAGGTCGATATTGATGAAAGCGCTGACAAATTCGCGCCCGTCGCCGAAGGCCACCGCCTCCTTGATGTTTGGGTAGAATTTCAAGACATTCTCGACGTATTTCGGCGCGAAAAGAGCGCCCGTGGAAAGCCTCCCGACATCCTTGGCGCGATCGATGATCTTGAGCTGACCGTCACGATCGAAAAACCCGGCATCGCCCGTGCGCACATAGCCGTCAGCGGTCAGTACCTCCTGCGTCTTCTCGTCGTCCCGGTAATAGCCATCGAACTGTCCCGGCGAACGGAACAGCACCTCGCCGCTTTCCGATATCCGAATGTCGACATTGGGAGCCGCGGGGCCCACGGCGTCGGAGCGCACCCTACCGTCCGCCTGGCAGGTCACATAGAGGAACGCTTCGGTCTGCCCATAGAGCTGCTTCAAGTTGATGCCGAGCGAGCGGAAGAACGAGAACAGGTCGGCGCCGATCGCCTCGCCGGCCGTGTAGGCCACCCTGATCTGCGACAGGCCGAGCACGTTCTTCAGCGGCCCGTACAGCATGAATTCGCCAAGGGCGTAAACGATCCTCGCAGACGCCGGCACAGGCCGTCCCTCGAGTATGGCTTCGCCGTACGTACGCGCATGCGCGATGAAGTACTCGAACAGCCGCTTCTTCGTACGCCCCGCATCCTCCATGCGAATCGTGACCATCGTTAGCAGCGATTCGAACACGCGCGGCGGCGCGAAGTAGAATGTCGGCCCGATCTCCCGAAGGTTTTGCGCGACAGTGTCGGCGCTTTCCGGACAATTGACGCAGAAGCCCGAAACGTAGCCCTGCGCGTAGTTGAGATAGTGATCGCCGACCCACGCGAGCGGCAGGTAGGCCAGGACGCTGTCGCGTTCGGTGAGCTTGTCGAAAGCGACGGTGTCGCGTGCAGCAGCGACCGCCGCCGAAGCCTTCAGCATCACGCCCTTGGATCGGCCGGTGGTGCCCGAGGTGTAGAGCATGATGGAAATGTCGTCGCCGCTGGCGGCTTGGATCCGCTGCTCCCACCGCTCGCCCGCTGCGCGATCGGCGGCGATTGCGTCGCGGCCTGCCTGTTGAACGTCCGTGAACGCATGGAGCTTGCCGTGGTCATAGTTCCGAAGCCCGCGCGGCTCGTCGTAGACGAGGAGGTCGAGGTGCGGAATGGCGGCACGGTTGGCTTCTATCTTGTCGACCTGCTCCTGGTCCTGGACAATCGCGAGTCTCACCCCGGCATGGTCGAGGACGTACGCCATCTCGTCCGCAACGGCGTCGGCGTAAACGGGCACCGGCACGGCGCCGAGGGACTGCAGCGCGCAGATCGCCCAGTACAGGCGCGGCCTGTTGGCGCCGACGACCGCCACCTTGTCGCCGTGCCTGACTCCGAGCGCTTCGAGGCCCAGGGCAAAGGCGCGCACCTCTTCCAGCTGCTCACTCCAGGTCCAGCTCTGCCAGATGCCCTGGTCCTTGTGGCGCATGGCCGGCCGGTTGCCGAAACGCCGGGCGTTGAGCAGCAGGTACTTCGGAAAGGTGTCCAGCGTCGCGGCCGGGTGCGCCAAGCCTCGGTCCTCCCTGGGGCACGAGGCCCCGCTCCTCCGTGCGCGACGGTCAGTGCCGCGGCGCTTGTATTTACGCCGAAATTTCCATGAATCGCTGGCGGTCGCAACACGCCGCTTGACAGACCGCCTGGCGGATTGTCTGTTTGCTGGGCAAGTGTGTGCCAACTTCAGGCGCCATACGCGCGCAGCTTCCCGACGTCGATAACTCTTATACGATCCCGGCTTACTTCGAGCAGCCCTTCGGCTTCGAGTTCCTGCAGGCTGCGATTGACGATCTGCCGCGACAGCCCGGCAAGCAGGCCGAGTTCTTCCTGTCCGATTTCAATCTCCGAGCTTTTCGCCGGATAGAGCACCGAATTGAACAGCCACGAGAGGTGCCGTGCCACGCGCGCCCTCGGTGCCAGGATGCGGTCGTATTCGATGGTCGCGATGAACTGACCCATGCGTTCGTTGAGCTGACGTACGAGGAAGCGGTTGAAGCCGGTCGAGTTCTCGAACAGCCACATGAAGGTAGAGCGCGGCATCAGCGCGATGCGGCTGTCACGCACCGCCACCAGATCGTACTTGCGCGGCTCGTCCTTGATGATGGAGCCCTCGCCGACCCAGCCGCCCGCGGCAGCCCCGGCGAAGGTCATCGCCTTCCCCGAATGCGAGACCGTACTGAGCTTGATCAGGCCGCTGAGCACCCCGGTCCAGTAATCCAGGCGGTCGCCGCGGTGGCAGATATACGCGCCCTTGGCATAGTGCCGCTCGGTGATGCCGCGCCGCGCGCGCTCCAGCTCGTCTGCCGTCAGCTCGCCTGCCCATATCGCCTCGTGAACGATGTCGTCGCGTACTGCCATCGCCTTCCTCGCCGGCCGGAGGTCGACGGCGAGCCTGACGCGTCGCGCGCCTTGCGGCAAGCCTACGCGGCGTTGAGGAAATACTTAGCCGTCGGCAGAATTGTCAGCGGTGACAGCTCGCCCATCTCCGGCTTGGCGAACATCATGCGCCTCTCGCCCGCGGTCGACCGGAAGAACGGGAACCGCTCAAGTGTCGGCTGCAGATTGTCCGCGCAGCGCGATTCGTAAAGAAACGCCGGGAAGGTGAATGGCGGATATATGCGCGGCGTTCCGACGGCCGCGGAACCGAATATGCGCGCGTAAAACGCTGCATGCTCCGCGCGGATCATGGACACGCAGCCCGTCGCGCCGAAATACTCGTTGGCCATGACGGCGAGTCGCAGTGTCGCGTAGGGTAGCGAGCGGTTCGCCGAAGAACTGAGATCCGGATCGATCGCCAGGCGGCTTGGGTCGATGAAGGTCTCGCCGGCCGCGAGCCGAGGCATCAGCCGGTCGCCGAACACCGTCATGGCCGGTGAGATCGGCATTGCGTGCGTGAGGTGGTGCAGGCGAACCGTTGAGATCAGTTCGCCATCCATGAAAATGCCGAAGCAATAGCAGTTCGGCGTTTCGTCGAGGTGATCGACGAGCTTGCCGTCTATGATGGCGTCCAGGAGCCCGTGTTCGTGGTAGGCGCGATAGCGCAACCTGTAGGCCGCCTCGAGGTCTTCCCCGGTTTCGCAGCGACGGTATTCGATGCGCTCGAGCATCTCCATCACGCCGCGCGAGAACGCTGAAAGCTTCGTAGGCGCTTCGTACTTGTTAGCCGTTTCGTTGGGACTTCCGAGCCCGCTCATGCCTTTCCCCGTGCCGCTGTTGAGGAAAGACTAATGCGAGCCCGGTGCATCACGAAGATAAAACTCAAATTGGACCCGTTTACTCACGGTTAACCTTAACACTTGGTAAATATCGGAATGCGGGCGAGCTACGTCGATTGCGCGATCGCCTACCCGGCGCGCCGAAAACGCGTTGACCTATGGTAAGTTAGCGGCGGCTGGCCGCAGCCGCCGCACGAAGCTCGCCGGCAAACGGCCACGTCATGTTCGACATGGTGTCGATACCGGACGAGGTAAGCGCGGCGCCGAACAGGAAACCCTGCACCAGATCCGGGTTTACCTTGCTGGCGAGGATCTTGAGCTGATCGAAGGTCTCTACACCCTCGATGGTCACCGACATGCCGAGCCCGCGCGAAAGCTCGCAGACCTTGGTCAGCAGCACGAGGGTGCGGTCGTTCTGGGTGATGTCGATCAGGAATGATCGATCTATCTTGATCTTGTCCAGTGGCAGGGTGTGCAGATAGCTGAGCGACGAATACCCGGTCCCGAAATCATCGAGCGCGATGCGCACGCCGATCGACTTGAGCTCCTCGAGGAAGACACGGGTCGAAGACCTGTCGTCGAGCAGTGCAGTCTCCGTGACCTCGATCTCGAGCCTGTGAGGCGCAAGGCCGGCCTGGCTCAGCGCGCGCTGCACCTTCTCCACGATGTCGCGGCTGTGAAAGTCCTTTGCCGAGAGATTGACCGATACGGAAACCTGCTCCGGCCACTTCATGCATTCGGCGCAGGCCTGCTCGAGTACGAATGTCGAGATGTCGGCGATGACGCCGATCTCCTCCGCCAATGGAATGAATATCCCCGGCGAAATCGCTCCCATCTCGGGATGGTCCCAGCGACACAGCGCCTCGCAGCTGGCGATGCGCATGGTCTTGATATCGACGATCGGCTGGTAGACGACGCGCAGCTGACGCGCATCGACGGCGCTGCGCAAGTCTGACTTCATCGTCTGGCGGTTGCGGAATTCCGCGTCCATCGTTGACTCGAACAGCCGCCAGCGGTTCTTGCCGAGTTCCTTCGCCCGGTAAAGCGCGAGGTCGGCCTTGACGATCATGGCATCGACGTCGGTTTCGCTGACGCGCGACAGCACGGCGCCCGCGGACAGCTGCACCTTGAGGATATGCCCCTGTACATCCACCCTGCCCTGCAGGTCGAGGAACATCTGGTCGAGCAGCGCCGAGAGTTCCGGCTCGCCGGTCACCTGATTGAAGAAGATCATGAACTCGTCGCCGCCGAAACGGCTGACCTTCACATCGTCTGAGGAGAAGCGCGCGAGCTTCTCCGCGACCGAGCAAATCAGGCCGTCGCCGATCGGATGGCCGAGCGTATCGTTGACGCTCTTGAAATCGTCGAGGTCGAAAACGACGATGGCGCAGCGTCGCGCCGGATCGCCCGAGGACATCAGCTCGGCCACCACCTCGTGGAACCAGCCGCGGTTGGGCAGGTTCGTCAGGCTGTCGAAGCGCGCCATGTGACGGATGCGCTCCTCCGCTTCGACACGGGCAGTGATCTCCTCGAAGGTGATGACGCCAAGCTGGTCGTTCCCGGCACGCGCCGAGAGCTCGAAGTGCCGCCCGTTTGATGCCCGTATCTGCAGCTTGCGATCGCGCCCCTCGCCAAGCGCCCTGGTCAGCTGCGTTTCGACGTAGCGCACGTCCTTATAGGACAACATGCGCCCCGCCACACCGCGCATAAGAACTGCGCGCAAGGAGCGGCCGAGCAGCTTTGCCGGGTTGTCGAACGACAACGCGCGCGCCGCTTCGGAGTTGGCGACGACGACGCGCCCTTCGGGAGACAGCATGATGAGCCCGTGGCTCATCGTGTTCAGCGCGCGGTCGAAGCGCTCGGCTATGCGAGCCGAAATCTTCTCCTGGCTGATCGCCGAGAACAGCACCGTTCGCACATGCGTCGCCATGCGCTTGATGATGAAGACGAACGGAATGATGTAGAGTCCGAGCGTGACGTTCGGAAAGTCACCCTTGAGCACCAGGCCGACTGCGATCGGCATGACGATGGTGAACGCCTGGACCGTCACCATGCGGGCCGAGCCGTAGTTCCGGCCGACGATGGTGATGGTAGAACCCATGAGCACGCCGACAGCGGCGATCTCGCCGAACGGATCCGGCCTGACGTAGAGCGCGACAAACGCGAAGATGCCGAGCACCGCGGCCTGGATGGTACCGCCGATGAGATAGCTCTGCTCCCAGCGCCGTGCTTTCTCGACGCTGATGAACGGGCCTTCCTTGCGTCCGCCAAGAATGCCGAAATAGCGGTAGAGACCGGCAGCCAGCATGGCTGCGGTCAGCCACAGGTAGATCGGCTCGCCCGAGGTGTGATAGGTGACGAGGCCCATGAGGCCATGGCAGAACGCGCCGATCAGCAGGATGCCCGGATCGTTGAACAACGATCTGATGAACCCTGCATAGATGTCGTCGGGGATGCTGTTCTTGTTGTTTTTCAACGCCGAAACCCACGTCCTGCGAGTTCAGCACTAGCATCCGTCGATTAATAAACGTTTATGTAACGTCGACTATTGGCGCGGAAGATCACTCCGCCGCCTGCAACTCGGTCCGCGGCATCGGGGCATTGAATCGTTCGATAAGCCGGTGCCGTTCGCCCGCTGCCCTCTTGGCGTTCGCTTCCTTGATGTGACCATAGCCGCGGATCGTCTGCGGAACCGAAGCAAGCGCGATGGCGGCCTCAAGATTGTGAGGCTGCAACGCGCGCGCGATGAGGTCGAGGTCGCCCTCGAACTCGGACACAAGTGCGCGCTCGAAGCGCCGATGCGCGGAATAGCCGAAGATATCGAGCGGCGTCCCACGCAGGCCGCGCAGACGCGCCAAGGTCCGGAAGCCGGCCATCATCCACGGCCCGAAACTAGACTTGCGCGCAAGGCCGTCCGAGCCGGTCTTGCCCAGGATCGGCGGCGCCAAATGGAACTCGAGCTTCTCGTAGGAGGCGAATTCGCTGGCAAGCTGCTTGGCGAATGTCCCGTCCGTATAAAGACGGGCGACCTCGTATTCGTCCTTGATCGCCATCAGCTTGAACAGGCTTTTCGCCGCGGCGATGGACACCGCCGTGGAGCCCGGCAAGGCGCGTTCCTCGGCACGGCTCACCGCGGCGATGCGGTCACGATAGCGCTGCGCGTAGGCGGCGTTCTGGTACGCCGTCAAGAACTCGGCGCGGCGGGCGACGACGTCATCGAGCGTATCCGCGACCGGTGCTGCGCGTCGCGTCGCCTGGTCGATCAGGGCCTTTACGCCTGCCGGATCGTGCGCCGCGCGGCGGCCCCACCGAAATGCGGCGACGTTCATCGCCACGGCCTCGCCATTGAGCTCGATCGCGCGTTCGACCGCGCTCGTGGAGACGGGCAGTCCGCCATGCTGGCAGGCGAAGCCGAGCATGAACATGTTGGCGCCGACCGAGTTGCCGAAGAGCACCTGCGCGGTGTTGGTCGCGTCGAAGAAGAACGCCTTGTCCTCCCCGGCTGCCTTGCGGACGGCGCGCTTCACGCGCTCCGTCGGCAAGGAAAAATCGGGGGCGCGCGTAAACTCGCCCGGCATGATCTCGGCAGTGTTGGCCACGACGATCGTTTCGCCTTCGCGCACGGCCGTCAGCACCTTCTTGTTGCCTGTCACGACCAGGTCCCCACCGAGAATGAGGTCGGCCTTGCCGGCTGAGACGCGGATCGCGTGGATGTCCTCGGGTGAGCGCGCGATGCGTAGATGCGTGAACACGGCGCCGCCCTTCTGGGCCAGCCCCGCCATATCGATCAGCCCGGTGCCGCGCCCTTCCAGATGCGCGGCCATGCCGAGGATATTACCAATGGTGACGACGCCGCTCCCGCCGATACCGTCGATGATCGCCGCCCAGCCGTTGCGGTCGAGTGGAAAAACGCGGGCATCCGGTACCCCGGCAAGAGGGTCGCCGGTACCGGACTTGCCCTCTGCCTTCCGCAGCTTGCCGCCATGAACGGTCACGAAGGACGGACAGAAGCCGTTGAGGCAGGAGAAGTCCTTGTTGCACGACGACTGGTCGATGCGCCGCTTGCGGCCGAATTCAGTCTCGGTTGGCTGCACCGAGACGCAGTTCGATTTGACGCCGCAGTCGCCGCAGCCTTCGCACACCAGTTCGTTGATGATGACGCGCCTGTCCGGGTCCGGGTAGAGCCCGCGCTTCCGCCGGCGGCGCTTCTCGGCGGCGCAGGTCTGGTCGTAGATCAACGCGGTGACGCCGGGGAGTTCGCGCAATTCGCGCTGCACCGCATCCATGTCGTCGCGGTGATCGAAGCTGGTGCCGGCAGGAAAGTTCATGCCGCCATACTTGTCAGGCTCGTCGCTGACGAGGGCGATGCGCTCGACGCCTTCGGCCCGGATCTGACGGGCGATCGCGTCGACCGTGAGCCCGCCTTCGTGCGGCTGGCCCCCGGTCATGGCCACGGCATCGTTGTAAAGGATCTTGTAGGTGATGTTGGCGCCTGAGGCGAGCGCGGCGCGGATAGCCAGCGACCCGGAGTGGTTATAGGTGCCGTCGCCGAGGTTCTGGAAGATGTGCCCACGCTTGGAGAACGGCGCCTGGCCGATCCACTGAGCGCCCTCTCCGCCCATCTGGGTGAAGCCGACGGTCGACCGATCCATCCACATCGCCATGAAATGGCAGCCGATGCCTGCCCCCGCGATGGATCCTTCCGGCACATTGGTCGATGTGTTGTGCGGGCAACCAGAGCAGAAGTGCGGGGCGCGGCCGCCGATATCCTTCGTGTCTGCGACCATCGCCTGGTACTGCTTCAGGCGCGATACCTTGGTAGCGATGTCATCGGCGGGACCGATGACGCGCAGGATGCGTTCGCCGACCGCCGCGGCTATGTCGTTCGGGTCGAGCGCCGCCTTGGCCGGAAACAGCCATTCTCCGCGCTCGTCGCGCTTGCCGACGATCTTCGGCTGGTTCGCCGTGCCGTAGAGGTGTTCCCGCACCTGGACCTCGAGCAGCGAACGCTTCTCCTCGACGACTATGATAAGTTCCAGGCCCTGCGCGAACTCCCTTATGTGATCGTAGTCGAGCGGCCATGGGGCGGCGACCTTGAAGAGGCGGAGGCCGAGCTGGTTGGCGCGCGCCTCGTCGATGCCAAGATCGTCTAGTGCCTGACGCACGTCGAGATAGGATTTTCCGACGGTAATGATGCCGATCTTGGCCTGCGAACCGCCCGAAAAGATCATCCGGTTGAGGTCGTTCGCCTTGATGAACGCGGCCGCAGCTGCACGCTTCCACTCATGCAGACGTGCTTCCTGCCCGAGCTGGTCGACCTCGATGCGGATATTGAGTCCGCCGGGAGGCATGTCGAACTCGGGGATGACGATCTTCACACGATCGAGCGCGGCATCGACCGAAGCGGTCGATTCTATGTTGTCCTTGACGCACTTGATCGCCGCCCAGGTCCCGGCAAATCGCGAGAGAGCGTACCCGTAGAGGCCGTAATCGATCAGCTCCTGAACGCCGGCGGGGTTCAGGATCGGGATCATCGTATCGACGAACAGGAATTCCGTGGCGTGCGCGACCGTGGACGATTCCGCCATGTGGTCGTCGCCCATCATGGCGAGCACGCCGCCGTGCTTGGACGAGCCCGCAAGGTTGGCATGCCGGAAGACGTCGCCGGAACGGTCAACGCCCGGCCCCTTACCGTACCAGACGCCGAACACGCCGTCGTACTTGCCCTCACCCAGCAGCTCGGCCTGCTGCGAGCCCCACACAGCGGTTGCAGCCAGTTCCTCATTGAGGCCCGGCTGGAACGTAATGTCAGATTGAGCGAGTTGCTTCCTGGCTTTCCACAATTGCAAGTCGAAGCCGCCGAGCGGCGATCCGCGGTAGCCCGAAACGAAGCCCGCGGTCCGCAGACCGGCCAGTCGGTCGCGCTCGCGCTGCATCAGGAGCATGCGGATGACGGCCTGACCGCCGGAGACGAAGATGCGCTCCTTCGATAGGTCGTATTTGTCGTCGAGCGCGACATCGAATAGCGTCATAAGGTCACTCCTCGACGCGCCAACGCCATGCGGCGCGCGGATTCGCGTGTCGCCCGTCACCACTGTCCATCCTGGACATACACCGCGTCAAATAATTTCGCGCGATTTTTTCATTTCGCCAAGAACGGTCTCCCGAACGTGCTTCCTCGCGACCGGCATTTCCGAAAATCACACGCGGCGGAAATAATCTTGCGCCTTCGAACCGAACCGCCTTATTGACGCGAGGCCAGGAGCAGACGACATGCCAGCCAGCGGCGCACAGCCCGAGACGATGCGACAGGCGCTTCAGCGGGCCATCGAGGCTATCGACGGGCAAACCGTCACGATGCGGACGCTTATTGGCACGATCGGCGAGCACGGCCTGCTTTTCATCGCGGCGCTGCTGACGATTCCGTTTCTCATCCCGGTGTCCATTCCGGGGGTCAGCACCGTCTTCGGACTTGGCATATTCCTGATTTCGATCGGCGTGACGCTCGACCGTCCGCCGTGGCTGCCCGACCGGCTCCAGGACCGGCCGATCTCGACGGAAAAGCTGAAGCCCGTGCTTCGCAAGGGGTCGGAATATCTCGAGAAGATAGAACGGGTCATCCGCCCTCGCCTTACCGGCTTCACGGACGGGCGGCTGATGCAGCGTGTCAACGGTTTGGGGCTGATGCTCGGTGCGGCATTGCTGATGATCCCGCTCGGCCTGGTGCCGTTTTCGAACACTTTGCCTGCGCTTGCTATCCTGTTCCTCTGCGCCGGTATCTCGCAGCGGGACGGCCTGCTGGTGCTGTCCGGGCATGCGATGAACGTTGTCACGATCATCTATTTTGCGGCGCTGGCGCTTGCCGCCTATGCGGCCGGCCGCGGACTGCTGTCGATCTTCGGCGGCTGAACGAAGCGAGGGCCGGGCATCTCTGCCCGACCCCCCCCAATGGCTGCAAGCACCCGATTATTCGCTGGCGGCAGGTGCCTCGGCTGCGGCCGCTGCCTTGGCGGCAGCTGCTTCCTCGGCAGCCTTCGCCGCGGCGGCACGTTCCTGCGCCTTCTTGCCCGGCTGCGCCTTGTTCGGGTTGCTGCGCGTCTCGCGCTTCACCAGACCCGCGGTGTCCAGGAAGCGGGCCACGCGATCGGTGGGCAGCGCGCCTTTGCTCAGCCAATGGCGGATGCGCTCCTCGTCCAGCTTGACGCGCGCAGCGTCGTCGGAAAGCAGCGGATTCCATGAACCCACCTGCTCGATAAAGCGGCCATCGCGCGGGCTGCGCACATCGGCGATCACGACATGGTAGTACGGGCGCTTCTTGGACCCGGCGCGAGCGAGGCGGATCTTCAGTGACATTATATTTCTCCTAGAACGTCTGTTTGTTTGATCTTGAGCATGTTCAGCGAGCTTTCGCGTCTGCCGCGATGGCCTCGTGATGGCGGATGACTTCCTTGACGATGAAGTTGAGGAACTTCTCGGCAAAGTCGGGGTCGAGTTGGGCATCGTCGGCCAGCCGGCGGAGCCGCGCGATCTGCTGCGCTTCGCGCGACGGATCGGCAGGCGGCAGGCCGTGCTCCGCCTTCAGCTTGCCGACTTCCTGCGTGCAGCGAAAACGCTCGGCCAGCATGTGGATCAGCGCGGCGTCGATGTTGTCGATCGACGCGCGATACTTCGCCAGCACGGCGCGTGCTTTCTCGGCTTCGTTCATGCGAGTTCCCCCTCTCGCGTCAGCGCGGGATGGCGCCAGACATCGACGGCGGCACCACGCAGCTCGACCGGCCCGTCGCGTTGCGCACCGAGCTTCTCCGCCACGCGGATAGAAGGCGCATTCTGGCTGTCGATGTAGCTCACGAGCCTGCACGGGCCGCCGCGGCGAGCAATCTCGCGGCGCGCCTTGTGGGAGGCCTCGGTCGCGATGCCGCACCCTTGGAACTGCGGCAGCACTGTCCAGCCGATCTCAGGCTCCGGCCAGTCGGGTGGATTGATGTACCCGACGAACCCTGCAAGCCCGCCGCCGGCCTTGGGCTCGACCGCCCACTGGCCAAGTCCGTAGAGTTCCCACTGTCCTGCGAAGGCAGACATGACGGTATGTGCCCGCGGACGGGTCATCGTGCCGCCGACGAAGCGCGTTGCGACGTCGTCGGCGAAGAAGCCGGCGAACGCCTCGAAGTCTGCACGGGTAAAGCCGCGCAGTACCAGCCGCTCCGTCTCGACGCGCGGAGTCGTCATCTTTTCGGGCCCTTCGGCAGGCCCGGGAACCCACCCGGCAGGCCGGGGAGCTTCGATGCGCCAAGACCGGGAAGGCCGCCAGGCAGACCCTTGGGCAACCCGCCGCCGAGACCGGCCGCCTCGGCCTGCTTCTGCAACGCCTCGAGCTGCTTCGGGTCCAGGTTCGAAAGGTCCGGCATGCCGCCGCCCATAAGCCCGCCAAGTCCCATCTTGGACGCGAGTCCGCCCATTGCGGCCCGCATCATGCCGCCGCCTTTGCCCTTGCCGCCCATGGCCTTCATCATGTCGGCCATCTGGCGATGCATCTTCAGCAGCTTGTTGATCGCCGCAGCGTCGGTGCCCGAGCCCTTGGCGATGCGCACCTTGCGGCTGTGCTTCAGCATGTCCGGGTTGGCGCGCTCCGCCTTGGTCATCGAGCCGATGATGGCGAGCTGCTGGCCGAACATCCGGTCGTCGAGGCCGGCGGCAGCCATCTGGTCCTTCATCTTGCCCATGCCGGGCATCATGCCCATCAGGCCGCCCATGCCGCCCATTTTCTGCATCTGGCGCAGCTGGTCGGCGAGGTCGTTCAAGTCGAACTTGCCGGCCTGCATCTTCTTGGCCATCGCCGCGGCTTTTTCCGCGTCGATGTTCTCGGCCGCCTTCTCGACCAGGCTGACGATGTCGCCCATGCCGAGGATGCGGTCGGCGATGCGCCGGGGATGGAACTCTTCCAGAGCGTCCATCTTCTCGCCGACACCGATCAGCTTGATCGGCTTGCCGGTAACGGCGCGCATCGAAAGCGCCGCGCCGCCACGGCCGTCGCCGTCCATGCGGGTTAGGACGAGGCCGGTGATGCCGACTCTTTCGTCGAAGTTGCGGGCAAGGTTGACGGCGTCCTGGCCGGTCAGCGAATCCGCGACCAGCAGGATCTCGTGCGGGTTCGCCGCACGTTTGATCTCGGCCATCTCGACCATCAGCGGCTCGTCGATGTGCGTACGGCCGGCGGTGTCGAGGATGACGACGTCATGACCGCCGAGCTTGGCGGCCTGCACCGCGCGCCGCGCGATGTCGACCGGTGTTTGCCCGGCGACGATCGGCAGCGTCGCGACGCCTGTCTGCTCGCCAAGCTGGCGCAACTGCTCCTGCGCGGCCGGGCGCCGCGTATCGAGCGACGCCATCAGAACTTTCTTGTTCTGTCGGTCGCTCAGTCGCTTCGCGATCTTGGCGGAAGTGGTCGTCTTGCCGGAACCCTGCAGACCGACCATCATCAGGACAACGGGCGCGGGTGCGTTGAGATCGACAGCGACGCCTTCCGCGCCGAGCATGTCGATGAGCTCGTCATGGACGATCTTGACGACCATCTGCCCCGGCTTGATCGACTTCAGGACCGAGGCGCCTACCGCCTTCTCGCGGACCTTCTCGGTGAAGGAGCGAACCACCTCCAGCGCCACGTCGGCCTCGAGCAGCGCGCGGCGTACCTCGCGCAGCGCCGCGGACACGTCGGCTTCGCTCAGCGCGCCGCGTCCCGTCAGGCCGTTCAGGATGGAGCCAAGGCGCTCCTGGAGGTTTTCGAACATCCGGTCTTTCCGATCTCTCTGGCTGAACTGCCCGAGAGGTAGTGTCCGCAGGCGGAGCGACCAACAGTGCAAAGCCGAAAAGCACCCGGGGGCGCATTGCGCTGCCGGGTGTTGACCTCCGGGATCGTTGCGCTGATCAGGTCAGCGCCGCCCCGGTCGGCTGCTCGGAGTTGGTCACTCGTCGCGGGATTTCGCGGGCGATAGACAGGACGCGAGCATAAAAGTCAAGGCTACGCCACCTGCCGCTCGGATTCCGACAGCTTCTTGGCGATCCGCTCTTTCATCAGTTCGTGGACGAAGCGCAGCTTCTCGGCCGCGACTTCGGAGATCACGAACGGATAGAGATCCGGAAGACCCATGCAGCGATTGATGGCGTTCGACGCCTCGGACAGCACCAGCCACCGCTTCAGTATGTCGTCGAACTCGACGGGGAGAAGAGCGGCAGGCAACGCCTCGCGACGCGCAGTGCGATCGGCATAGTTCGCCTCGTTCGGCGGCAGGTCCCGTGCGCCGGGCGCGTCGAGCCGGCCAAGAGGGAAGTTGAGCGCCGCGACCATCTCCAGCGTGTCCGTGATGTGTATGTAGTGCGCCCAGTGCTCGGCCCAGTCTTCCCACGGATGGCTGGCCGCATAGGGCGACACGTGGCGCTGCTGCCAGTCGAACGGCGCGCCCTCGCTGTAGTGCCGGTTGAGCGCCGCCATGTAGTCCTTGGTCTCGTCACCGAACACCGCGCGAAACCGGTCCAGCCAGGCGTTGTCGTCGCGGATCAGCCGATCCCAGTAATAGTGCCCGAGTTCATGGCGGAAGTGGCCGAGCACGGTCCGGTAGCGTTCGCCCATGGCGATGCGCATCTTCTCCCGCTCCGGAGCGTCCGCCTCGGCGATGTTGAGCGTGATATTGCCGTTGTCGTGACCAGTGAGCACCCGCTCGCCGCCCGGGCCTCCGCCACCGGTGACCTCGTCACCGAGCAGGTCGAAGGCCAGGCCAAACTCGTCACCGGGACTGAGCTTCGGCGAGATGTCCAGCCCGAACGCGATAAGCGTGTAGACGGCGCGCTTCTTCGCGCCCTCCACCTTGATCCAGCGATGACGGTTGCCCTCGATGGTGAGATCCGGAATCGTCCGGGTCAGGCGGCACGCCGCGCAAAGGTCGCCTTCCGCGTCTACAGCCCAGTTGCAGGCGCATTCGGAAGCGTTTGAGCAGGTGAAGACACCCGGGGACGGAACCGGGGCGAAATCGGCCGTGAACGGTCGATAGACGACGTTCGTCCCGCATCGCAGGCAGGCTGCGTTCTCAAAGTACAATCGGCCCGAGCAATTCGGGCAGGAAAACATCTTCATGGAAGTAGCCCCGCTGAGCGGTACCTAACGTATCATTTGCAGTGGGGTTCCACGATGTTGCGGCCGCCGCCCGCGAGGGCGACGGCCACATACATGACTGCTTGATGCGGTTAGCGCAGAACGCGAACCACCTTGCCGGTCGCCGTTTCCACCTGGATGGTGCGACCGCCGTAGTTCATCGTGGTGAACTCCGGAGGATTGTTCTGCGCCCGGTTCGGGATCAGATCCGGCGAGATGGTGTCCGGGATCGTCGAGCCGACGACGGTGTCGTCCACATAAACGCCGCCGCGCGCGCTATCGGCACCGGCACCGATCGCGCCGCCGGCGATGCCGCCGACGACAGCACCTACCGGGCCGCCGATCAAGGCGCCGCCGATGGCACCAGTGGTGACGCCGGTCGCCGTACCGGTACCGCGTCCGCCGCGCTCTTCAGCCGCGACGTCGGCACCTGCGCCGACCGTCGCACCGGCCAGACCGCCGACGACGGCTCCGATCGGGCCGCCGATCAGTGCGCCGCCGATCGCGCCGGTCGCAGCGCCGGAGGCTACACCGGCATTCGTGCGACCGCCGGACATACGGGCCTCACCCTCAGAGAGGAACCGCGAGGAAACCCAGCCCTCGCCGCCGGCATAGCTTACCTGGCACCAGCTGCCCGAGCAGCGCAGGACGGAGGCGGAGTCGTTGGCGCCGATTGCACCGACGACGCGGTAGTTCGTGCCTGGGCCGGAGCGCACGTTGAGGTCGCTCGAGGCGACGACCATCTGCTGTGCATAGGCGGCGCCCGAAACGGACATCAAAGCCGCGGCGGCACTGGCGATCATGATCTTCTTCATTGTTAAACTCCTTGAAATCGTTGCTACCCCGCTCATGGCGCCCCAACGGGAGCACACCGCATATGGTTCCCGGCTCGGGTCCCATCTGCGGTTCACGACGTGTAACGTTTCAACGAGTTCGACAGTTCTAGGCGACGCGCGAACCTGCCGCGTGGTCGCGGGACGCATCGAAGACAACGAACCGGTTTCGACCGGCTGCTTTAGCCGCGTACAAGGCCAGATCGGCCTTGTGGCCAACTAGTTCGAGCGGCTCCCCCTCGCTCGCGATATGCCCGCCCAGGCTCGTGGTCAGTCGAATGCGCTCGCCTGGCGCATATTCGAAGGGCTGCCCGCGTATCGCGTTGAGAACGCGAAGCGCCGCGGTTTGCAGGCCGACGGCGTCGGCGTCGGTGATCATCACGACGAATTCGTCGCCGCCCCAGCGCCCGGCGCAATCGCCGTCGCGCAGCGTTGCCCTAAGGCGCTGCGCGGTCTCGACCATGATCGCATCGCCGGCTGCATGGCCGTGCATGTCGTTGACCTTCTTGAAGTGGTCGATGTCCAGTAGCAGCAGGCCCGGGTGCGATCCGGTTCGCCGCGCGCGGCGCATCGCATGGGCGAACGCGTCCGCAAAGCCACGGCGGTTCAGTATGCCGGTCAGCGGATCGACGTAGGCGATCTCGGCAAGCTTGCGCGTGCGGTCGCGGACTGTCTCCTCGAGCGTCGACGTGGTCCGCGCGATGCTTTGGGCGGTGGCGTGCAGCGCCCGGGAGAGGCGGCCGATCTCGTCGGTTCGAGGATCCGGATTGCCGAGACGGTAGTCGCCGCGCTCGACCTTTGTCACGTCGCGCTCGACGGCAGCCAGCCTGTCGAGGACAGTGCGACGGAACAGGAAGGTGACCAGAACCGCGGCGCCTACGAGTATGGCGGCAAGGAGAGCCGCCAGCGGGCGAAACATGCCGCGGTCTATGATCGCGTCCACGTCCATCAGCGTCACATTGTACCATCCGAGCTTGTCCAGCCAGCCGATACCGACAAGCGTACGCTTGCCGCCAAGCTCCACGAAGTCGACGACAGCGGCGCTTTCGCTCGATGCGCGCGAAAACATCGACGCGAGCTTCAATCGGCTGTCGCGGCCATCGGCCATCTGAAACACTGTCTTTCGGTCGCCGGACTGCTTTGTCAGACTGTGGAAGTCGATGTCCTCGCGCTCGCGGCTCGCCTGGATCGCGCCGCTACGATCGACGAACATGCTCTTCACGCCAGGCTGGTTAACGTTCACGACCTCCGCGAGAAACGTCGTCAAGTCGATGCCGGTGCCGATGATCCCTATCGGCCGGCCATCCTCCGTCATGACGCAGTTTATCCAGACTTTCGTCAGGCCGAGGATGTCGTCGCTATCGACATTGAGGTGGCAACCGGCGCCGGCGCTGCGGGTGGCAAAATACCAGCCATCGCGCGGATTTGAGGTCTTCACCGAGTAGCGGGGTGCGTCTCCCTCGGAGAATCCGCGTGCGCGGTCGCCGAAGTAGTAGTTGCCGCTGGCATCCAGGACGACGAATGCGCTGCCGTCCGCAAACGACTGCCGGTAGTGCTCGAGTTCGCGCATGCCGCGCTGGCGCTTCGCCGGATCCGACTCTTCAAGCGCCCAGTCGCGCATCGCCGGCGCCCGTGTGAGTGCTTCGGCAAGTCCCGTCTCGCGTGTTAGCGCTTCCAGGCCGCGGTACCGGTCGTAGAGAACCTGCTTTTCGGCGAACAGCGCGCCAAGCTTCAGCACGGTGCTGTCGACGAACTTCACGAACACGTAGCTCGACGGCACGGCTATGGCGACGAAAATGGCCAGCGTGAAAACGAGAACGCGCAGTCGAAGGCTGCGCGCGAAAGGCTGCCAAAGACCGGACAGGGGCGACGGCCTCATGCGTCGGATAGTCTCCAGGGCATCGCGGCCTGCATGGCCCGAGATGCTGAGCTAATGACGCAGCTTTGAAGATTGGGTTAACCGCTTCGCTCACCATCCAGCATCGCGATCACGTCGCGAGCTACCGCCTCGCCTGAAAGTCTGGCGCCGCCGCAGGTCTGGATAAGCGGTCCGGCGAGGTGTTCACCGGCGAAGTAGATGCGGTCCGCGAGCGGCTGCATCAGCTTTGCCCGCGCCAGCGCTCTCCCCGGCCGCGCGGCAGCGTAGGCCCCGCGCATGTAGCGCTCGCCACCCCAGCGCGTCATTTGAGAGCGCCCGACATGCTTGCGCATGTCGTTGCCGAAGATGCCGGCAAGTCTGTCGATGACGAAGTCGACGCCCGCAGCTTCGCCCGCAGCTTCCATTTCCCAGGCGAAGTCGCCGCCGACGAAGCCCACCAGCAGGTCGAGCTCGAAGGGAAAGCATAGGAAATAGATATCGTGGCGGGCGTGTCGCTCGATGAGCATGTCGTCGAAGGCTTTTAGGCCAAGGCGCGTTCCGCTGATCTCGACGGGTATCTTGGTCAGCATTCCCATCGGAAGGTCATAGAACGCCTCAACATAGTCGTGGGGCAGCTGCGGGGCGAACTGGATTTCCTCGAAGGCCAGCACCGCCGGCGATGCCGTGACGATAACTGCGCGGGCGCGGATGGTGCCGCGCTCCGTTTCGACCGAGACGCCCGGCGTATCCCAGCGAATCTTTTTGACCGGATTGGAAAGGTGTACCGGCACGCCGGAACCGAACAGCGTCACCAGCGCCCCGAAACCCTCTTTGGTGAAATAATTGGGGTCGAGATCGGCGGCGGCGCGGAAATCGGCGATGGAGATCTCGTCGTCGTCCTGGCCGAAATCCATCGGGCCCATGAAGGTTGTCGCAGCGCGCAGCGCATGGCCTTCGGCGATCAAGGTCGAAAGCTGATCCTGTTCACCGGTGTGGCCTTCGATCATCGCGGCAAGGCGGGCGTCGGCGGCCTCCACCTCGGCCATCTGCTCCGGCGACGCGCGCTCCGTGCTGAAGTAGAGGTGGTCGAGGCCCATGTCGTGATGGAAGAGTGTCCAGCCGGCCGCTTTTGCATCGTCGAAATAGGGATTGCGATCCGCCGCGTGCAGCCAGGCGCATCCAACGTCGAAAGGAACTCCGAATCGCTCGCTGGTCGTCCATGCGCGCCCGCCAACGCGGTCGAGCGCTTCGACGATGTGGAAGCTGCGCCCGGCGGCATTCAGGATCTTCGCCGCGGCAAGGCCGGCCGAACCTGCCCCGACGATCACAACTTCGACATCTTCCATGTATGAGAATCCCCACATGTGCGGCCAAGTTACGCTAGGTCACTCGGTCGCCGTACGCCAGTGTTGCCGCCCGATTGCGGGTGACAGTGCGCTGTTTCGCTGGCAAATGACGTCAATGCGGGCAACGAATCGCGGGGATTTTGTATGAGAGCTTCGGTCAAGCACTTGCTGGTTGCGGCCGGCGTCGCTGTCGCGGTGGGAATGCCGGGAGCGGCGTTTGCCGCTGCCTGCGGCAAGACGGGTGCGGGCTTCGACGCCTGGAAAGCCGACTTCGCGGCGACGGCGAAGGCAAAGGGTATCGGTGCCAAGGGGCTGGCGGCGCTTTCGGGAACCAAATACCTCCAGTCGACGATCAACGCCGATCGCAATCAGAAGAGCTTCAAGCTCTCGTTCGATCAGTTTATGGCAAAGCGGGGCGGCCCTGCCATCGCGTCAAAGGGCAAGGGTTTCGCCCGCGCCAATGCGCAACTCTTCAACGGCATCGAAAAGCGCTACGGCGTTCCGGCTGGCCCGCTCGTGGCGATCATCGGCATGGAGACCGGCTTCGGCGGGTACATGGGCAATTCCAACATCGTCTCCGCGGTGGCCACGCTCGCCTATGACTGCCGCCGCACAGAGTTCTTTACGCGCCAGCTGCTCGCAGCCCTCCAGCTTGTCGACCGCGGTTCCATCACCTCGGCGTCGATCGGCGCTGCGCATGGCGAGGTCGGCCAGACCCAGTTCCTGCCGGAGAACGTGATCAAGTATGGCGTCGACGGCGACGGTGACGGGCGTGTCGACCTGATCCGCTCGCGCGCCGATGCGCTGGCATCGACGGCGAACTTCCTACGAGGCCACGGCTGGCGCGCCGGCGTAGGCTACCAGCGTGGACAAGGCAATTACGCTGCTCTCCAGGGTTGGAACGCTGCTTCTGTCTACCAGCAGGCCATCGCCGTCATCGGGGCGCAGATCGACGGCGAGTAGCCGAATGTCCGGCAGCCCGCCGGACTGCCGAGCGGCGGGCGAGTCCCATTTGTCCTGGCGCGCTAGGGAAACAGCGCGTCCGGCGCCATGTGCAGATGCAGCGCCCGGCCGGAATACGGGTGCGCCTCGGCCACCGCTTCGTCGAGCTCGACACCCAGGCCCGGCTCGCTCGAGGGAATGACGTGACCGTCTTCCCAGACGATCCTGCTTTTCAGCAAGGTCGCGTGAAAACCGTCGAACGTCTTGATCGCCTCGAGAATGAGAAAGTTCGGCAAGGTCGCAGCGAGCTGGATGTTGGCGGCGGCGACGATCGGGCCGCAATAGCAGTGCGGGGCGATCTGGATGTGATAGGCCTCGGCCATCGCTGCGATCTTCTTGGTCTCGAGGATTCCGCCCGATCTCCCGAGATCGGGCTGCAGGATCGCTGCGGCGCGCTGCTCGATAACGCGCGCGAATTCCCATTTCGTGGCGAGGCGTTCGCCTGTCGCAATCGGTATCGACGTGCATCGCGCAACCTGCGCCATCACCTCCGGCATGTCCGGCGGAACCGGCTCTTCGAACCACAGCGGGTCGTATGGCTCGATGGCCTTCGCCATGCGCAGCGCGCCCGACGCGGTAAACTGGCCGTGCGTGCCGAAAAGGATATCGGCTCGCGTCCCGACCGCCTCCCTTATGGCTTTGACCATCCGCGCCGATAGATCGATATCCACCAGTCTCGGCTGATGCCCGTCGAAGATGGTGTAGGGGCCGGCCGGGTCGAGCTTCACCGCGTTGAAACCCTGCCGCAGATACTCGACGGCGCATTCGGCGGCGAGATCGGGATCGTTGTAGACGTTGCGCGGACCGACATCCTCGGTGTGGACGCTGCCGGTATGGGGATAGAGGTAGGTATAGGTGCGCAGCCGCTCGTGTACCTTCCCGCCGAGCAGCTTGTGGACGGGTTTCCCCGCTTCCTTTCCGATGATGTCCCAGCAGGCGATCTCGAGCGCCGAAACGCAACCCATTACGGCGGCGTCGGGACGCTGGGTGAAGCCTGACGAGTAGGCATTGCGGAAGAATGTCTCGATGTCGTGCGGATCGCGGCCAACCAGATACCGCTCAGCGCAGTCCTCGATCATGCGGGCGGTGACGTGCGGCCCGAAGCTCGCATTGTATGCCTCTCCCCAGCCCACGACGCCGCCATCCGTGGTGAGCTTTACGAAGATGAAGTACTTGCCGCCCATGCCCGGCGGCGGGTTGCCGACCACCATCGTCTTGACGTCAGCGATCTTCATCTCGCACCCTAATCCGCCCGGTCGGTGTCCACGCCGGGATCGTCCTGCAGCGCCCTCTTGAGCCGCGCGAACGCCAGCCTGATGCGCGACTTCACGGTCCCGAGCGGCAACCCGCAGCGCTCGGCGATCTCGCTGTGCGAAAGGCCGATGAAGAAGGCGAGCTTGACGAGTTCGAGCTGTTCTTCCGGGAGGCCCTGCATGGCCGCGCGGATACGCTCGTCGCGTTTGCGCGCGTCCATGGCAATGCCGGGCTCCGGCGACGCGTCGGGCTGGAAGTACGGATCGTCGGGATCGAGGGTGCGCGTGCTGTCACGCCGCGCCATGTCGATCCGGCGATTGCGCGCAATGCGGAAGAGCCACGTCGCCAGCGACGACTTTGACGCATCGAAAAGCCCCGCCTTGTGCCACAAGACGATCATCACCTCCTGGGTGATCTCTTCCGCCGCCCCGCTGTCGAGGCGAAGCCTGCGCAGGTACGCGTTCAGACGCGGCGCGAAGTGGTCGTAGAGCGCGGAGAACGCCGCACGGTCGCGGGTGAGCGCCACGCGCCGCGCCAGTTCGGCCTGATCGTCAGCGGAGAGTGCCATGGACGTTCTGGCAATCACCGACAGGCACGATGCGTGAAACGAGGTGGCATGGTGCGAACCTACGGGCCGGAGCGCATCAGTGCAATGGGCAGCAGGACGCATCTGAGGCCCAACTCTTGCCGTTTTCTGCCGCTTATCCAGAGAGCAGGGAAACCGGGGCGGCTTCGCGGCGTGCGAGGCAGTCCGGGTCGGGTTGCCGGCGCTGCACCGTCGGACGGGGCTTCATCTTTTGGTAACCCGGAACAATTCAAATTTGAGCTTTCGGGGGTCGCCGCCGACCCTGCCGGACGTTTGGCCCGTGCGACGAACAGGGAAACCCAGAAGATGCGCGTATCGCTGTCGACCCTAACCCTTATCGGATTCATCGCTGCCGCGCTGCCGGCGCATGCGCAGACGGCGACGAAAGTCACCCAGAACAACGCCTGGGGCACCTATTCCTACACGGCCAACAACGCCAAGGTCTGCTACGTCCTGTCGGTTCCGACCGCCAAGACCCCAGAAGCGCTGGACCATGGTGACATCTTCTTCTTCGTGACGCAGAAGCCGGGCCAGAACGTCGCCTTCGAACCGCAGTTCATCGCGGGCTACAACATGAAGGAAAATTCCAAGGTCACCGTGACCATCGGAAACGCCAACTTTTCCATGTTCGTGAAGGGTAATTCGGCCTGGATGGAGAACCCGGCGCAGGAACCACAGCTGGTCCAGGCGATGAAGGCTGGGCAGTCGATGTCGATCAAGGCCACCTCCGGGCGTGGCAACCCGACGAGCTACACATTCTCGCTGAAGGGCATCTCGGCCGCGCTGACCTCGATCAACACCTGCAAATAGCGGCTGCCAGCTTATCCATCGCGCCGCCGCGGTGACGCGGTGGCGTTTTTCGTTTATGGCTCCGCGTTTCTGGCGCTCGGCGCGCCGTAACCCCATTTGACCGACATGGCTCTGGCATTCGAAATCAGTCCCACGCGCGACATGACGCTGCCCAGGCGAGCGCCGGAGAAGCCGTCGCTGGTCGGGCTTACACGCGAGCAGATGGCTGCCGCCCTAGTGGACGCCGGCGTGCCGGAGCGTCAGGTCAGGATGCGCGTGCAGCAGCTCTGGCATTGGCTTTATGTCCGCGGCGTCAGCGACTTCGCCGATATGCGCAATGTCTCCAAGGACCTGCGCGCCGCATTGTCGGAGCGTTTCACCATCGCGCGGCCTGAGATCGTCGAGGAGCAGATCTCCAACGACGGAACCCGCAAGTGGCTGTTCCGCTTCCCGCCGCGCGGGGCCGGCCGGCCGGTGGAGATCGAGACCGTCTACATCCCCGAGGAAGGCCGCGGCACTCTGTGCATCTCCTCGCAGGTCGGCTGCACGCTGAACTGCTCGTTCTGCCACACCGGCACGCAGAAGCTGGTGCGCAACCTGACGGCCGAGGAGATTCTCGCCCAGTTGCTGACAGCGCGCGACCGCCTTGGCGATTTCCCGGACCGCGACACCCCGGATGGGGCGATAGTGCCGGCCGAGGGGCGCAAGGTGTCCAACATCGTCATGATGGGCATGGGGGAGCCGCTCTACAATTTCGAGGCGGTGAAGACGGCGCTGCTGATCGCCTCGGACGGCGACGGGCTGGCACTCTCGAAGCGCCGCATCACGCTGTCCACCTCTGGCGTGGTGCCGGAGATCGTGAAGGCCGGCGAAGAGATCGGCGTCATGCTGGCGATCTCCCTGCATGCGGTGCGCGACGACCTGCGCGACCTTCTCGTGCCGCTCAACAAGAAGTACCCGCTGGAAGAGCTGATGGACGCATGCCGGAAATATCCGGGCCTGTCCAACGCCCGGCGCATCACCTTCGAGTATGTGATGCTGCGGGACGTCAACGATTCGATCGACGACGCGAAGCAGCTGGTGAAGCTGCTCAAGGGGATCCCCGCCAAGATTAACCTGATCCCGTTCAATCCCTGGCCCGGCACCAACTACCAGTGCTCGGAATGGGAGACGATCGAGCGCTTCGCCGACTATATCAACGAAGCCGGCTACGCCTCGCCGATCCGCACACCGCGTGGCCGGGACATCCTTGCCGCCTGCGGTCAGCTCAAGTCTGAGTCCGAGCGGATGAAGAAGACCGAGCGGCTGGCGCTCGAGGCGATGATGATCGCCAACCACGGCGAAGCGTAATTTCAATCATGCAGGTCCGCGGCGAATGAACCATCTCGTCGCCCTGCTGCTTCGCATGTTCGTCATGCTTTTCGCTTACGGCCTGGCCGCGCTTGCCGCGAGTGCCTTCCTTCATCTCGTCGCGTGGCCGCTGATGCGGGAGGGCCTGGAGGAAGCGCCGTGGGCGCTTGTCGGTGGGATCGGCCTGTCGATACCGCTGATCGGGCTGTTCGTCGCCTATTTCGGCTTTCTGCCGGCGGTCGTGGCGATCGGCATCTCCGAGGCCTTCGCCTTCCGATCGTGGCTGTACTACGCTCTGTCCGGAGCGGCGGGCGGCATCTTTGCTCTGATCATTGCCTACGGCGCCAGCATCGCCATGATCGGCGCCGCTGAGGATATCGCGCGCAACGACAAGGACATCCCGCTCGGCGAGCGCACGGAAACCGCGCTCGCGGTTGTCGGCGGTGGAATCGTCGCCGGACTGGTATACTGGGCTATCGCTGGCCGAAACGCTCGTCGCTGGCTGCCGGAGGCTAGCGCACCTGCGCCGTCAGGATCCTGACCGCGAAGGCGGAAAAGACGCCGGCAAAGACGTAGTCGATGATCCGCATCACCCTGGGCGTGCGTGTGAGCAGACGCGAGAAGCTCTCTGCCGCGAAGATGATCGGCAGGTTCACCGGCAGTGAAAACACGATGAAGATCGCGCCAAGCACGAACAGCTTGCCGATCGCGTGCGGATCGTCGGCGGAGACGAACTGCGGAAGGAAGGTCATGAAGAACAGGATGACCTTCGGATTCAACAGATTGATGCCGATGCCCGTCATCCAGTTCTGCATCAAAGTGTGGCGTCGGCCACCGATGGCCGCCTCGGGTGAGAAGGCCGAGCCGTGGCGAATGGCGTTGTAGGCCAGCCAGATCAGATAGCCCGCGCCGAAGATCTTCAGCGCCCAGAACGCCTCGGGCGAGGCGAGGATCAGCGCCGACAGGCCGAGCGCTACCAGCGTCGTATGGATGAGGCAGCCGGTTAACGCGCCGGTCATGCAGGCGATGCCGGCAGCCCTTCCCTGCGACAGCGTGCGGCCGACGAACAGTGTCATGTCGGGACCGGGCGTGATCGCCACGACGAGGGTTGCGACAAGGAACTGCGCGAACGTCGCGGAATCCGGAAGGTATTCCATGCACTACTCGCTGCTGCCTTCCGACTCCGGCTCGTCGGCAATGGCGGCGGCAATGCCTTGCGGCTCGAAAGACTCGCCGTTGAAGACCCAGCGCGTCTCGTCGAAACCCTGCTTGAGCGGGATTGTCCGAAGCACCGGCCAGCCCCCCACGCTCGTTTCCGGGTCGACGTAGAGAAACACGCCTTCCGACTCGAAGACGAGCTTCCAGCCTTGCGGCTTCGCCTGGTCAACACCGGGGATCGCCGCGAAACCGGCGAGGCCGCAACCCGACTGCCCGTAATACCAGGTGGAGCCGCAAAGCTCGGCGAACAACAGCCGGTGGTCGGGGTCCACCTCCAGCATGCCGGCCCGCAGCGCGGGCTGAGCCAACGTCGACAGCTGGAAGTCCGAAATGTCGTTTTTGCGCAGTGCCCGCGCCAGTTCGAGATAGGACGAGTAGGGCGTCAGCGCGATGCTGTTCGCGCCCGGCATCTCGCGCGGCGTACACAAGGCCTGCACCGCACCGATGGCGCGACGCGAGCCGGTGAGCGGAAACCGCACTTCATCCGTGCCATTCGGCAACCGGATGGTCAGTCGTGTCGCCGCCATGAGCGGTTCGAGCGCATCATGCGGCACCGTGATGTTGACGCCGCCCGGGTAGGAAACGGCCTCTCCATGATGGTCGCCGCGCGGCACGGAAAGTGTGGCGGTGCCATCGGAGCCGGCCACCATCGCACCGTCGGCGAAGGTCAGCGACAAAGTCCAGATCTGCGCTTCGCATGCCAGCGTCCCGCTGCTGACGACGGACCGCGTCTCAGGGAGCGGGAGGTAGGCCTTGGCCTCGCCCTGAGCCGGAACCCACATGGACTGAGCAGCAGCGGCGCCCGGCCACACGCCAAGGGCCACACAGACTAGAAGCGCCCGGACGTTGCTCGGTCTCGTCATCTTCACCGCTGCGAATGCCAACCCCACGCATCTTTTGTCAGGCCGCGGCGGCATATGTCCATCGCAAACCTTGGGAATCATTAATGGTGCTTCGCATCGCATGGGCGCCGACATTCTCAGGAGACCCAAGCGACGGCTCAGTCCCTTGCCGGAGCGGTCTTTCCTGATAGAAGTGCCGCGATTTCCGGCCTCGGGGCCGTTGCAAAGGGGTTCGACATGTCGAAGTGGAAAGGGGTGAAGAAGGTCGTGCTCGCCTATTCGGGCGGACTGGATACCTCGATCATCCTCAAATGGCTGCAGACCGAGTTCGGCGCCGAGGTTGTTACGTTCACCGCCGATCTCGGCCAGGGCGATGGCGACCTGGAGCCGGCACGCCGCAAGGCCGAAATGCTCGGCATACGTGACATCCGTATCGAAGACGTGCGCGAGGAGTTCGTGCGCGATTTCGTCTTCCCCATGTTCCGCGCCAACGCCGAGTACGAAGGCCTCTATCTGCTGGGGACGTCGATCGCGCGGCCGCTGATCTCGAAGCATCTCGTCGACATCGCGGCCGAAACCGGCGCCGACGCCATAGCGCATGGCGCGACCGGCAAGGGAAACGACCAGGTCCGCTTCGAGCTGTCCGCCTATGCGCTGAACCCCGACATCAAGGTCATCGCGCCGTGGCGCGACTGGGCCTTCAAGTCGCGCACCGACCTGATCGACTTCGCCGAGAAGCACCAGATCCCGATAGCCAAGGACAAGCGCAACGAGGCGCCTTTCTCGGTCGACGCCAACCTCCTGCACTCCTCTTCTGAAGGCAAGGTGCTCGAGGACCCTTGGGAAGAGGCGCCGGAATATGTCTACCAGCGCACCATTTCTCCCATGGAAGCGCCCGACAAGGTCGCCGAGATCACCGTCGGCTTCGAAAAGGGCGATCCTGTCTCGCTGAATGGCAAGCGGCTTTCCCCAGCAGCGATGCTGGCAGCGCTCAACGACCTTGGCCGCGACAATGGCATCGGCCGCCTCGACTTGGTCGAGAACCGCTTCGTCGGCATGAAGTCGCGCGGCGTGTACGAGACGCCCGGCGGCACGATCCTGCTGATGGCGCATCGCGCGATCGAGTCGATCACGCTGGACCGCGGCGCCGCCCATTTGAAGGACGACATCATGCCGCGCTACGCGGAGCTGATCTACAACGGCTTCTGGTTCTCGCCCGAGCGCGAGATGCTGCAGGCGCTGATCGACAAGAGCCAGGAGGACGTCGAGGGCGAAGTCCGCCTGAACCTTTACAAGGGCAACGTCATCGTCGCCGGACGGCGCTCGCCGAAATCGCTCTATCGCAACGACCTCGTCACGTTCGAGGACGATCGCGGCGCCTACGACCAGAAGGACGCCGAGGGCTTCATCCGCCTCAACGGCCTGCGCCTGCGCACCCTCGCCGCGCGCAAGCGCAACGGCTGAATGCCATGCGCTGCGCGGCGGGGCTGATCCTTCTTGCCGGGGCCTTGCCAGCCGCGGCGCAGGATTTCGACCCGGCGACACTCGACCTGCCCGCGCTGGGCGAGGGGCGCTCGACGATCCCCGACTACAACGCCTTCGGCTTCTGGCTTTCGACCGAGCCCGGCGCCGTGGAGCAGCTCGGATGGTCGGAAGTGCCGACCGACAACATGTTTCTGCGTGAGTTCGCCCTCTCGCAGCCGCTAAGCGCGTTCGGGCATAGGTCATCGAACGTTGCGTTCACACCGAGCGGCCCGATGCTAGTTATCGACGGGATCGACGCGGCGGCCCTGGCAGCGGAACTCGGCCTTTCCGTCTTCCATGCCTCCGGTGAGAAGTTCCTCGCCGAGAAGGTCGTCTCGGAAACCGAGGAAAAGGACGGCGGGCTGACCGCGCGCGGCCGGATCGCGATCAACGTTTCAACGGTCGACACCCACCCTGGCAAGGTGCTCGCCGGTTGCTCCTATACGTTTGAAATCGGCTAGGTCGCGCCCGCGACGTCTAGAGCGAGAGGCAGGATCTCGTAGGTCGCAGGAATTCGCCCGGCCCATTCGCCATCGACATCGAGCGCTGCTGCGTTGACTGCAGGGTCGCCTGCCGGCGTAACCGCCACCGTCCTGCCCCGCAGCATGATGCACGTATCGAGTCCGACATGCGCCCCGCTGTAGACAAGCCGGAGATCGCGCATCAGGCGCCACCGCGACGTGCCCGTCACGATCACCACCTCGAACATGCCGTCGTCCATTTTCGCCATGGGCGCGATCAGCATGCCGCCGCCGAACGAACGGTTGTTGGCGATGGCGACAAGCGCGATGTCGGTCTCGATCGGCGGCTGGTCGTCGACCTGCACCCGCACGCGCTGGAAGCGATAGCGCATGAGTTCGCGCAGCGTGTAGAGGAAGAACAGCGCCTTGCCGGACATCCGCCCGCGCTTCTTGGCCGATGCGTCGTTGATGACGCGCACGATTTCCCCGGATACGCCGAGGCTGGCGATCGACACGAAATGGCGCGTCGCAGCTTCGCGGTCGGCGCCGGTGTAGGTAATCCGGCCGGCGTCGATGCGGCGCAACGGACGCTCGGCGACGGCGGCGGCAAACGCATCCGCACGGCGTGGAATGCCCATCGCTTTTGCGAAATCGGACCCGGTTCCGACCGGCGCGACCGCGAGCGCCGGCCGCGGTTCGGGCAGCCGCAGCAGGCCGTCGGCCACCTCGCTCACTGTGCCGTCGCCGCCGGCGGCGACCACAACGTCCATGCCACGCCTGGCAAGCTCGCATGCGAGCGCCGGCGCCTCGCCCGGCCCGCCGGTCTGCAGTACCTCGATGCCGCCGAATCGATTCTCGAGAGCGGCGGCGAAGAACGGCCACTCAAGACGCATTCGCCCGCCGCCCGCTGCCGGATTGAGCACGACACCGACCTTCATGAAAGCGCGGCTCCCCCGGTTGCGCACGGACCAGTGTGCAGCAGGCGTGCTCCGGCGCAAGAGGGTGTTGGCGAAAGCTCCCGCCCCGGTGCGCGGCTACACTTGTTGGGCTATGTTCCGCAGCGAAACATGATGCGGGGTCTGTTCATGTCACTAATCCAGAAACTGGCGGTAGTTTACGCCCTGGGCTTTTTCGCCGTCGTTGCGATCGGCTACGTGCCGGCGTTCAACGACGCCAACGGCTATCTGTTCGGCCTGTTCTCGCTGCAATGGTACGACGATTTGCTGCATGCGTTCTCGGGCGTATGGGCCGGGATTGCAGCCTACTGGTCGCACTACGCCTCGGTGTTCTATTTCCGGCTCTTCGGCGCGGTGTACTTCTTCGATGGCGTGCTCGGTCTGGTGACCGGCTCCGGCTGCCTCGACGGCGGCATCTTCATCGACGGCTTCCGTTCCTTCGACGACGTCGAGCTGCCGACGCGCTTCTTTGCCAACCTTCCGCATCTGGTCATCGGCGGCGGTGCGGTGCTCATCGGTTTCTGGCTGGCGAACCGCGTGCGAAGCCGCCCGGTTCTCGCCTGATCCCGCTGCATGTGGCGCCTGGTCAAGTTTCTCCTGAAGACGGTCCTCTGGATCGTCGTCGCGATCGTGCTCGTACCGGTTGCGGGGCTGGCGTATGGCTTTCTGACGACGGAGAGCGTCGAGCTGCGGGGCCCGGCGCCCGTCCCCTCGGCAGCGATATCGGAACAGCTGGCGCGCGAGATTCCTCAGTACAGGCGCGCTGAGGAATCCACGTTCCTGACCTATCCCGAATGGGCGATCGTCTACGCGTCGCGGGACTATGCCGACTACGTCGCCGACGCCTTTCCATCGGGCTTCCCGTACTGGGCCTACACTGGACGGTTCTGGCAGGACTACGCGCAGATGATCCGGGCGTCGTCGACCTACCCGTTCAGCTTAGAGAACCACCTGATGCTGACGGTCATCGGCACGAGCCAGTCGATCGAGAATGGCGTTCAGTCGATCTACGAGAACACGGTCGGGCGTCTCAGCGAGGCGCTGGCGGGCTGGGAGCAGACTCGGCAGGACCATTACCAGGCTTCGGTCGCTGCCGACTACGCCGCCTTCCTCGACCAGGTGCCCTGGTACATGTACCCCTATGCCGAAAAGCGCGCCGCCCTGTTCGCGACCGACAACGCCCCGGGTCTCGCCGGAGCACGGTCGCTGGAGCGCAAGGGCGGGTTCGGCCTCGCCTACACGGTCAAAGAGGGCTACGCGGCGCTGATCAGGCAGGGGCTTGCCGCGACATCGGATCCCGCGCTGCTCGACGTCCATGTCTGGGCGACAGGTCCTGTCGCGGATGCGGTCGCCGGCGAAGCAGACACAAAGGTCGAGCGTGACCTCGGAGCGGACGGCACCGTGTTCGTGACCAGGCGCTATCAGGTGTTTACCGAGATGATCCCGCGCCTGACCGACAGGGGCCTGCGCTTCGTCGAGATCGGTGGCAACCGCCTGATCTTCGTCACCGCCCTCTACGAGGACGAGACCAACCTGCCGGACGGCGTCCAGACCGTGTTCGACTATGCGCTCCCCGCCAAGCCGCAAACACGCCGCATCGGCTTCGTCGCGGAGGTCTCGCGCCTGCACGAGATCGTTCCGGCGCTTGTCGCGGGCGGAGCCGAACTCGAACACGTCTACGACTACTAGAAGCGCTCGCTTTCGGTGACGATCGCGTCCATTGCGACGTCGTGCGGTAGCGGGTGGATGGTGGACAGCTCGCTTGCCGCGTAGCCGATCCCGATCACCATGGGCTTCGTCCGCAGGCTGGCCAGAGTGCGATCGAAGAAGCCGCCGCCATAACCCAGGCGATAACGCTCGCGGTCGAAGCCGACGAGGGGGGCGATTGCAATATCCGGCACCACCGCCGGACCCGAGGCGGGTATGGGGATGTTCCACACGCCCTTCTCAAGGGGCTCGCCCTGCTTCCATTCGCGAAAAACGAGCGGCGCCGCCTTCTCGACAACCACCGGCAGTGCCGTACGGCCGCCGCGCGCGACAAACGAGGCGGCCCAGCCGCGCAGGTCGGGCTCACCGCGAAACGGCCAGTAGAAGCTGAGCAGCCGGCCCGCTGGGTCACCGATGAGGGCGTCGAGGCCGGCGCCGATTGCCGCGGCCATCTCGGCCCGGCGCGCGGCCGGCACCGCGAGCCGCGCCTCGATCAGCCGCGCCCGTTCGTCCTTGCGCCAGCGCATGATGCCGGCGCGGTCCGGCGATGTGTTTTCCATTGTGAAAGCTTACGCCGGCGAGCCCGCTTTGGCAGCCTGTTTGCGACCTCAGCCCAGTCTCAGCGCGACGACGCCGCTCACGATGCACAGCGCAGCCGCGACGCGCCACCGTGTCACCTTCTCGCCGACCATCCACACGGACAGGATCATCGCGAACAGGATCGAGGTCTCGCGCAACGCTGCGACCATTGCGACGGGCGCCTTCGTCGCTGCCCATATGGCTATGGCGTAGGCCGTGGCGCTCAGCATGCCTGCGACGATGCCGATCTTCCACTCCGGCAGCATAAGCCGCAGCGAGCCCCGGCCGCGGACGGCGACGGTGAATAGCAGCGACCAGATCGCGTCGATGATGTACAGCCAGACCGCATAGTTGAGCGGGTTCGGCGCTGATCGGCCGCCGACGCCGTCTATCAGCGTGTAGCCCGCGATGAAGACGGAGGTGACGAGCGCAAAGCCGACCGCCCGCCCCGCGAAGGAGCCTACCGAGCCGCGAAGCGACATCAGGAACGTGCCGGCGGAGAGAAGGAGTATTCCGGTCAGCACCAGCGTGGTCGGCTTCTCGCCGAGTAGCGCGATACCCGCGCCCATCACGATCAGCGGCGCGGTTCCGCGCGCCAGCGGATAGGCCTGCGCCAGGTCGCCGGCTTCGTAGGCTTTGGTCAGGTAGAATTTGTAGCCGGTATGCAGCACCACCGCCGACAGCACGGCCCATCCGGCCGAGGGCCATTCGGGCAATCCGACGAACGGGATCAGCGGCACGGATGCGACGCCCATGCCGACGCTCATCAGCTGTATCGAGATGAACGGGTCGAGCCGCACCTTGATCATGGCGTTCCACGTCGCGTGCATGGCAGCAGCAGCAAGCACGGCGAGGAAGACGGAAGCGCTCATCAAGGCTCACGCGAAGGGACGTGCCCGCGCTAGCACGCAGGGCTCCGATTATGAAGCCGGCTGCGGCGCTGCTTTAAGCCTGCCCCGCTTTGGCTCCGAGCGCGGAAACCGCACGCCAGAACGTCGAGGTGAACAGCTCGTCCGGATCGCGCCGGCGCTTTTCGGCGATGAAGGCGGGAAGCTCGGGGTAGGACTGCATCAGCTGTGCGCCGGTGTAGTGCAGCTGATACGGCAGGAAGAATCGCCCGCGATGCTGAAGCGTCAGGTCGACCAGGTCTCGCGTCAGCGCACGCATCTCGGCGTTGCCGGCCTCGTCGGTGGACTGATTGATGTAGAGCACCAGCGAGAAGGCCGGCTCCGTCGCATAGGGCAGCGCGATGTCGTCGGCATCGACGACGCGGACGGAAGCGTTCAGCAGCCGCGTCCGATGGCGCAGCAGCACTTCGCGCGCACCCGCGATGAAGGCCCCGTACGCTCCCCGCGGGAAGAAATACTCGTGCAGGATGTCGGTGTCGCCCGCCATGTCGTTGAAGAGGTATGGGACCGAGTCGTGCATCGGGTCGTTGCGCGAGACGAGACATGCCTCGCCCTCGGCCATAGCCGCGGTCCGCGGCACGGTGCAGCTCTCGAACTCCGGCTCGAGCGTCTTCTCGACGAACCATTTCAGGTCGCGGAACCATTCGCCGTATTTCGAGAGGTTGAGAAGCAGCCGCTTCACGCCCACCATGCCAGGCTCGCCGAGCGCCGGTATGTCCGCTCCAGGCACCGCGACAGTGTCGTATCGGTACACCACCATCTCGTCGAGCAGCGTGTCCGGCGCCGTCGAGAGGTGCCCGTAGAACAGGCCGAGTCCGGTGTCGCCGGCGATCCTCTCCTCGAAGTATCTTGGAAAGTCGGCTTCGGGAATGACCTCGCGCGAGGTCTTGTAGATGGCGTTCTCGACTATTTCGAGGGTGGCAGAGACCACCACGCCGAAGAGACCGTAGCCGCCGACCACATGGCGGAAGAGATCGGCGTTCTCATCATGCGAACAGCGTGCGATCGACCCGTCGGCCAGCATGACTTCGAGCGACCGGACCGAACCCGCAATGGCGCCGGCCTGGTGATCCATCCCGTGCGCATTCACCGAAAGCGACCCGCCGACCGAGAAGATGTCGGTAGACTGCATCGCCTTCACTGCAAAGCGCGGATGGATGAGGTTCTGGATCTGGTGCCATGTCGCGCCCGGCTCGACCGTTACGGTCCGGGCCGTCTCGTCCAGGGTGACCTTGTTGAACCCGGTCATGTCGAGAACGAGGGCGTTGTCGTCGAAAGCATGGCCGCCCATCGAATGGCGCACCGCAGCCATCGAGACCTTGAGTTTGTTCTGGCGCGCAAAAGCGAGCGCGGCCTCGACATGACCGCGCTCGGTCACTTCGACGACGCCGTAGACCGGAGTCTCCGACAGGCCTGAGGCGTCGTTCATGGTCCCGCCCTTGGCCTTCCAGGGTAGGCTCGGATCGAACGGCGGCTGGCTCGCCGACACGGGTTGCGGCAGCGCGATGCCGTCCGCATCGGCGATGCGTCCGAGATTCTTCTGGCCGGAAGGGCCGCGCGCGAGCCGGGCGATCGAAACGCCGCCCCATGCAACGGCGCCGGCAGCAACTGCTGCGCCGAGAAGCATTCGTCGGGATAGCCGCATATGCACCGCCGCCTCTGATCGCGGCATGTCTTGCAGGTATTCGAAGATTCGCCAAGCGCGCCGCAGGCGCGGGGGCGTTAGCGATCTGGAAAGCAAATGTTAAAGCGGCACAACAATCGTTACGTGGTGCCGCTGGCGGATCTCCGACTTTGGGATTAACGTTGCGGTAGCTCACCCATGCGTGCGGACGCTCGGGCGGAGCCAACGATAAAGCCGACCGGTATGACCAGGTTGGGAGGCCACGACGATGACGGTTCAGAAAACCGGCGCGGGCGCCGGCGAAATACACTACATGCGTAGCGCGTATAGCGCGCAGGACATGGCGACGATGCGCGACGCCATTGATGCCGTTTGCGGCGAGCTCGGCATTGCACAAGGACCCCATTCGGCACGCGAGGCAGTCGCCAAGAGGATCATGGCTGCCTATGCCAAGGGCAAGCGCCAGCCGTTGAACCTCGTTCACGCCGGATTGGGTGCCTGCTGACGGCGCGAACCGGCGCTGTCACTCGTCCTGCGGAACGCCGGGATATTCAGACTGCTTGAGAAGCCGCGCCAGGTGCGCGGCATTTGACGCGGCCATGTCGAGCATTTCCTGAACCTTGTCCGGAACGTCGGACAGGTCGACGTAGTTCGTGCTGCCCATCGCTTCCCCGACCCAGTAACATCCGCCATTTGCCGGAATGGTGAAGCCGACGTCGTTCAGCGACTGGAAGCATGAGGCATGGCAGTGGTGGGCGCCGTCCTCGTTGCCGACGACGGCGACGAGCGCGACCTTGCCGGCCGCCGGCATGCGCCCGTTGTCGTCGGTTTCGTTTAGAAAAGCGTCCATCCGCTCCAGCACGCGCTTCGCCACCGACGACGGCTGACCCATCCAGATCGGCGTGCCGAGCACGAAGATGTCCGCCGCAACGATCTTCTCGCGCAGCGCCGGCCAGCCGTCGCCTTCGCCCATGTCGGAGAGAACGCCAGGCTTGATGTCGTAATCGAGCGCCCGCACGCTCTCGCCCTGGACGCCATGCTCGGCAAGCGCGGCAAACAGGTCCGCGATCATCTCGTCAGTCGAACTCGGCTCGTCGTCCCCCGAAGCTTTGAGCGAGCAGTTGATGGCGAATGCCTTGAGCGGTGCGGGCACCTGTGCCTCCCTGTCATGGATGCTTGCAAAACGCAGGGCGAAGGGCCGGGTTGCGTGTGCACCTTTGCTCATGCGATAATCGGGAATTCCTCAAAGCGAAGAATTCGATGGCTGACATCGTCACTCGGCCGAAGGTCGTACCGAAGCTCAAGACAGAGAGGCCGAAGCTTCACAAGGTTATGCTCGTCAACGACGACTTCACGCCGCGCGAGTTCGTGACGCGCATCTTGAAGGCTGAATTCCGAATGAGCGAGGATGAGGCTTTCAAGGTAATGATCACCGCGCATCGACGCGGCGCCTGCGTGGTGGCGGTCTATACGAAGGACGTCGCCGAGACCAAGGCGACGCGCGCCACCGATGCCGGAAAGGCGGCGGGCTTTCCGCTACTCTTCACCACCGAGCCGGAAACCTGATCGCTACGCAGCGCCCGGCAACCCCCGATGACCACCCAGCGGTCCCACAGTGGCGCGGTGTGGCTTCTCGGCCTGACGCAAATTGTCGGCTACGGCACCCTGTATTACTCGTTTGCGACGCTGTCGGCCGACATGGCGGCCGATTTCGGGGTTACCGCGGATTGGATTTTCGGCGCGTTCTCGGTGGCGTTGCTGACAGCCAGCCTCGCGGCACCGACGGCCGGACGGCTCGCGGACCGCTACGGCGCGGCGAGCCTGATGGCTGGCGGCTCCGCACTCACCGCCCTCTTCGTCGCGCTGACCGCGATCGCGCCTGAAAAATATACATTCGCCGCTGTGCTCGTCGCCACGCAGGTAACCGCGTCGACCGTATTCTACTCCGCTGCGTTCGTGGCCCTGGTGCAGAGCGGAACGCCGCGGCCAGCGCTCGCCATCACGCATCTGACGCTGATCGCCGGCTTTGCTTCGACCATCTTCTGGCCGCTCACCGGCTTCATGCACACGCATCTCGATTGGCGGACGATCTATCTGCTGTTCGCCGCCGCGAACCTGCTCGTTTGCGCGCCGGCGCACGTCTTCCTCGCTCGCGGCCAGAGAGCCAGCGGCCCAACGAGGACGGAAGACGTCTCGGCGTCCCCGCCCGCCTTGTTTCCACAGGGCGCGCAACGTCGAGCCGCCTTCGTCTTCATGCTCCTCGGTTTCGCACTGCTGTCGCTGGCGCTTTACGGCGTGCTCGGCGTGATGGTGCCCACGCTCGATGCACTTGGACTGGGCGCCTCTTCGCTCTGGATTGCTGGGCTTTTCGGTCCCGCGCAGGTCGCCATTCGTCTGCTCAGTCTCCTGTTTGGCAGCCGCATGCGTCAGGCCAACCTCGCGGTGGTTTCATGCATGCTCACGGCGGGCGGGCTTGCCGCGCTGGCGATAGCGCCGACGCCGGCGGGCGCCGTCGCGTTCATACTGCTCTTCGGCATGGGGTCGGGGCTCCATAGCATTGTCAGCGGGACGCTGCCGCTGGAGCTCTTTGGTCGGGCAGGCTATGGCGCAGTGCTGGGCTGGGCTACGGCCGCCCGCCAGGTGATGTCGTCCGGCGCGCCTTTCGCGTTCGCTTTGGCGCTGTCCCGCTTCTCGCCGCAGATCGCCTTGTGGTCGGTCTTCGTGGCTGCCATGGGCTCCGCCGTCGCGTTCGGAGCGGTCGCCCTGATGCGCCCGCAGCTGCGCTAGCGCTTGAGTTCGGCATCGATCGCGGCGATCTGCTTCGCCCAGAAGGCCTGTCCGGTCTCACCCATGCCCGAATCCCTGTAAGTCCTGCGCGCGTCGTCGAATGCCGCGCGCGCGCGCCGCAGTATCGACTTGTCGCGCTCGATCGATCCGAGCGCGAACAGAGCTTCGCCGCTCACCGACCGGAAGCGCGCCCGGGCGATCGGGTTACCATGCGGCGCGATTGTCGTAATGGTTGCATCCAGCACCTCCAGCGCTTCGCGCAGGATTGCCGGGTCTTGTCCCTCGCGTCCGCGCAGCATCAGCGCGCGACCCTCATTGTAGAAGGTCGAGAGCGTGGACTGTCCGTCGCCCGCCGCCGCGAACACCGTGCGCGCAGCGCGATAAGCGTTGACCGCGCGGCCGTAGAAGGCGGGTTCACGGTCAAGCTCCGCCAGCGTCAGATAGGCCGAGCCGAGATTGTTCATGTCCCCTGCCCACGACATGGGCTGGCGCTCGCGCGTGGCGATCTCCTGCGATGCCTCGATTGCGGCGATGCCACGCCGCACGAGCGAGGCGTCGCGCTTCGCAGCGCCGAGCGCGTGTAGCGCGCTGCCGAGGTTCGATTGCGCGAGTGCCCAGTTCACGGGATGCGCGCTGTGCGTCCAGATCTCGAGCGCCTGTTCGATGGCCGCCACTGCCGTGCGGAACTCGCCCGCACCGCCACCCCACGAACCGAGGCGGGCGTGGACCCCGCCGATATTCATCTGCAAGCCTGCCCACTGCTCCGCGTCATTCTCGCGCGTGAACACCGCCGACGCTTCGCTGTAGGCCTCCAGGGCCCGATGCAAATCTGCCGGCCCGCCGCCGCGGTCGGCCCTGACTTCGAAAAGGCTGCCGAGATTGAGCAGCGTGGCCGCCCGGTCACGCCGATCTGTCTGCATGGCAAGCGCGCGCTCGTAGTTCGCTTCCGCCTTCGTCAGCCAGGCGACATCGCCGCTGCGGCCGAAGATTTGCGTCATCACGACGGCGGCATTCGTCAACAGCGCGGCGTCGCGGCCGCTGTTCCGCTCGCTGCGCCCCAAACCGGCGGCGGCCTCGTAGGCGGCAACGCTGCGCAACAGGGCGCGATTGTCGCCGCCGTAGAGACCGAGGTCTGCGAGCGCGTTGGCCTCGAGGACCTTCATTTCGTATGCAAGGGCATGGTCGAGCTGTTCGACTTGTGAGTAGGCATCGCCGAAACGTTGTGCCGCGACGGCGAAGTCGAAGTTCAGGCTCGCGGTTTCGGCATGACGGCGATAGGTGGCGGCAAGCTCGCGCCGGCGCGCCGCTATGTCCAATTCGGCCTGGTCGAGCGTCCGGTCGAGCGCGTCGGCGCGGCTGCTGGCCTTTGCCCGGAATTCGAGCGCGAGGCCGATGGCGCCTTCTTCTTCCGCGCGCTCAGCCAGTCCGGCGAGACGGACGATCTCCGCATCCTCGAGCGTCTGCGCATCGCGCGCCGCCCGCATGTCGCGCAGGCGTTCGGCACCCTTGGATAGAAGCTGCTCGAGATCGCCTTGGCTGGTGTCGATGCCAAGGATGCCGAGCATGCCGTAGAGGGCATCGAGCGGCACGCCGTTGCTGGCGGCGACGCGCTCGACCAGCGCGCGCTTGTCGGGCGGCACGGCGGCGATCTGGAGCAGCAGCGAGCGCCGGCCGGAACGAATCGCCTGCTCGTCGCCACCTTTCGGTTCGGTCTCCACGCCGAAGAAGAGCAGACGCCGCAAGCTGGCATTGATCCAGGGCAGCTGTCGGCCCGCCGTCTTCAGATACACCTCCTCTGCGACCAGCGTCATGACGTCGCCGAAGGCGAAGCCTGATGCAGGGAGGTGCTTGATGAGAGCGGCAGCGTAGGGGCTGTTGCTGCCGGGAGCGCCGTCCAGCGCTGCCCGGCCCGGCTCCGCGGCAAAGCCGATCACGGTGCCGAGAGACTCGCCGCCGTCATTTCGCAGGGAGCTGGCGCCGCGCAGGATACCGAGACCTGTATCCGCGATAGGCCGAGCCTCGGCGCCCGCGCCGATCTTCGTGCCGGGCGGGTAGGGATTGTCGCGACAGGCGTCGAGCAAGACGATGGTCACCGGCACCGTGCGCCGCAGCTCCTCAACCAGCCTGGAAAGCGCGATCAGGTCGGCTGCCGAGCCCGTGGACGGAAGCCGCGCGTTGACGGGCACGAGGAAGTTCTCGCCGCCTGCCTCGATGCCATGTCCGGCATAGTAGAGCAGCGCAACGTCGGCATCGGCGGCATCCTCGGAGAAGCGCCGTAGGGCCCGCTCGATCCGCTGTCGGCTTCCGTCAATGACGGCGTCCACGTCGAAGCCGAGGTCGCTGAGCAACCGGTCTAGTGCGCGGGCGTCGTTGGCGGTGTTGGACAGCGGGCCCAGCTGCTCGTATGCGGACTGTCCGATGACCAGCGCCACGCCCCGCAGGGCGCGATCCTCGGCCCGCGCGGAGGTTAGCACCGCCAAAAGGACAAGGGTGCCTGCGCATGCAAACCGGCACATTCTGCCGAACATCTTTATCCAGCATCCTTCCGCAACGGCATATGCTATCAGCCATTCGATGGCCGCAACATGGCGGCCGTTGACCTCGGCGCCGCTTCCTCTTCATGATGCGAGAATGACTGAACTCTCGATCGACTATATCGACGCGGACGGCCTGTCCGCCGAGCTTTCCGCCTTCGCGAAGCTGCTGCATGAGTGCGTTCACGCCGGCGCCAGCATCAATTTCGTCATGCCATTCCCGCTGGGCGACGCGGAGGCATTCTGGACGCGCAAGGTGCTGGCTCCGCTGCGTGCCGGCGGGTTGATCCTTCTGGCCGCGCGGATCGGCGGCGACATCGTCGGCTCGCTCCAGCTCGACTACGATACGCCGCCGAACCAGATGCACCGGGCGGAGCTACGCAAGATGATCGTGCACCCGGCCTATCGCCGGCGCGGGATCGCCCGCGCCTTGATCGCCGAGGCGGAGCGCCGCGCCCGTGCGCTGGGCCGGACCTTGATTACGCTCGACACGCGGACCGGCGACTTCGCCGAGCCGCTTTATGCCTCCGTCGGCTTCGAGACGGCCGGAATCATTCCCGCCTACGCGCGCGACGTGTTCGAGGACCGCCTCGATGATTGCACGTTCATGTACAAGCGGCTTGGCTAAAGCCCGAGGAACGGGACGAAACCGCCGAAGATCATGCGCTTGCCGTCGAACGGCATCGTCTCCATCGAGCCCGTCATGCGCGGGTCGTTCATGACCTTCTTGTTGATCGCGTCCCGCTCTTCGCGCGAGCGATAGACGATCCAGGAGAACACGACGATTTCGTCATCCTTGGCCTGCACGGCGCGCGGAAACGATGTCAGTTCGCCATAGGGCACATCGTCGCCGAAGCATTCGACGTAGTCGATTGCGCCGTGCTCCTTCCAGACCTTCTGACCGAGTTCCGCCATCTTGCGGTACTCCTCCTTCTTGTCCTTCGGCACCGGGACGATGAAGCCGTCGACATAAGCCATCTGCATGTCTCCTTCTGGTGTTCCAACGTATCGAGGACGTTCGGCACCGGCGAATCCCGACACGTGGAGCGCAAGCTTTGGAATTGCCGTTCGACCTAATGCTTGCTGACGTGCGAAAGTGCAGGCTGAAGCTACGGTCTCACCTGGGCCTGGAACTGGTTGCCGAGCCAGCCCATCGTGAAGTCGTGCACGACCGAGTCGTGGAACTGTCCGTCATGGTTCGGCCCCCAGAGCGCGATCCGCATCGGACGGCCGTTCACCCTAACCGATGCGCGGTACGTTCCGAACGGCACGCCGCTCACGATGAGCCCCTCGCCGCTCGGGCGTACGGTCTTTACGATCGTACGCGTCGTCGACAGGTTTTCGAGGGTAACCTCCGCCGACGAGAGATCGGTGTCGTCGCCGATCGCGTTGTTCAGCACGAAAAGGCCGCCGTTTCCATACGGGTCGTCGTCCGTGAACTCGTAGTAGCCGCCCGAGAAATTTCGCACCGTGTCGGCGGTGCTGGCGAAGGTCGCGTCGTCGTCGGGCACGAGGTCGATGTTCGTCGGTCGCCCACCATTGTTGACGACGGTGTAGGCATGGGCCGAGTACTCGCCCGGCGGTAACCGCTCCAGGCTCACCGAATACCGGCCCTCGGCATTGGTCACGGTCTCGGCCTTGATGCTGGCGCCGTACCCCATGATCTTGTCGGCGTTGTAGGTCTGGTAGACGACCTCGACGTTGACGCCGGGGAGCGGCTGGCCGTTCTCGTCCACCGCGATGCCCGAAACCGTTCCGGCCATGGCGCTTGCGGAGATAAGCCCGAGGGCAAGGGTTAGGAGAACGAAGCGTTTCATGCCGCGGCTTTTCGGCGGCGATTGTTTCGGCACGATGGCGCTACTTCAGGAGCTTGTTGTACTCGTCGTGCGGGCCGATCCAAAACCAGATAACGTCGTCATCGCGGCGCACGGCGACGGCGCGAAAATCGAGACCAACACGCACCGACCATAGCCGTGAACTTACGGGCTTGAACTGGAGCGATGGGTGACGCGGATTGCTGCGCAGCAGCTTGAAGTTTTTGTCCGCCAGCCGCTTGATATCGGTATCGAGGCGATCATACCTCGCCCAAAACTCGGCGTTTGCTCGATGATTCACAACGGCCGCGTTTTACCGGCATAGAAATCGGCAAGGGCCTGGTCCGCAAGCTTGTCCAGCCTGCCGGCCTTCGCATCCTCCTCGATCTGCCTGTCCCAGCGCTGCGCTCGCAGCTCGTCGAGCCATTCGCTGAGCCTGCGCAACTCCTTGTCGGACAGCGCTTCCACCGATTCCTGGATCTTCTCGAGCTTGGTCATGTGACCGGCATCCCATCAATTGGATATTTGTATCTCGAAAGGAGCAAACTTCCTACCCGCCGTTCACCAGCGCCAGTATCAGCTGGTGAACGTTGCCGCCGTCGCTCATCTCCGCCTTGTCGAAGTCTCGGCTCTTCTGGCGCTGCTCGGCGGACGCCGCCGCGAGCGGAGCCTGGAGCTCCTTCCGGATCTTCGTGCATTGCGGATCGTTGGCGACCGTAACGCCGACGGTCGTGTCGAGGATGCGTTGCGTCATGGCGCGGATCATCTCGCCATGTACCCTCTCATGGCGCTCGATTCCGTCGCGGAACGTCTTCCACAGCGAGGCGACCGGTTCTGCGAGGTGCTGTGACGGCACGGGCCAGCTGTAGGTGATCGTGAGGAACGGAATTGCGCTCGCCAGCGTGCACGAGCCGTCGGGCTGGGGCTGGTAGTCGCGCCGCCATTTGAGATCGAAGGTGGTGACGGCGATTGCGCGCGACGAGCCGCCGAGCAAGGGACCTTTCGCGCCGATCGCCTCGTAGAGTTCGATCGGCGTCTTGCCGGCGACCTTGTACAGTTTGACAAGTTCGGTCGCCGTCCATTCCGCGGCTGGTGCCGGCGTCGCCATCAGCGACGTCGCAGCCAGCGAAAACACCCCCAGCGCGAGCCTCAACGTCCCGGGCGCCCGGTCTTGCGCGAACGGCGACCGCGGCGCTCTTCCGCCGGGTCCTCGTAGGAACCGGCGCCGGCCTTGTGCCGCACCACCGGCTTGATCTCGTCGGGCTTCTTCGGCGCCGCGCCCTGCACCGGCTTTTCGGTGCGTCCCACCGTCATCTCGTCGAGCGAGTTCTTGCGGAACAGGCCGCCCTGCCCGGCCGGTCCCGACCAGCGCGGCACCGCGTGGTCGCCGCTGGTGCCCATCTCGTCGAGCTCCGGCTTGCGGAACAGGTTGGGCCGGGCCGCCTTGGCAGCCTCCTCGGCCGCGCGCTCCGCCTCAAGTTTGCGGAAGCGCTCCTGCTCCTCCGCGGTCCGATGCTTGGCGACCCCCTTGTTGTGCTTGCCTTTCTCGCGGCCGGACGACGGGGACTGCAGCTCGACCTCGCGCGCCAGCGGATCGTCGGAGATCGCAAGCTCGGTCTCGCGCAGGCGCTTGAGCTCGTCGCGCAGCCGTGCCGCGCGTTCGAAGTCGAGATTTGCAGCGGCGTCGCGCATCTCGCGCTCGAGATAGTCGAGGTGGGCCTTGAGGTTGTTGCCGACGAGATTGTTGGCGCTCTTGCCGTCGCGGCCGCTGCCGGAAATCTCCGGGCGCACGTGGTCCCGCTCGAACACGGAGTCCAGGATGTCGGCGATGTTCTTTTTCACGCTCTCCGGCGTGATGCCATGCTCGGTGTTGTACGCGAGCTGCTTTTCGCGGCGGCGGTTCGTCTCCGCCATGGCGCGCTCCATGGACCCGGTGACCTGGTCGGCGTAGAGGATGACCTTGCCGTCGACGTTGCGCGCCGCGCGTCCGATAGTCTGGATCATCGATGTCTCGGACCGCAGGAACCCTTCCTTGTCGGCGTCGAGAATCGCCACGAAGCCGCACTCGGGGATGTCGAGGCCTTCGCGCAGCAGGTTGATGCCGACCAGCACGTCGAAAGCGCCTAGTCTCAGGTCGCGCAGGATCTCGATGCGCTCCAGCGTGTCGATGTCGGAGTGCATGTAGCGCACACGCACCCCCTGCTCGTGCAGATATTCGGTCAGGTCCTCGGCCATGCGCTTGGTCAGCACCGTCACCAGCGTACGGTAGCCGGCGGCTATGGTCTTGCGGATCTCGTCAAGCGCGTCGTCGACCTGCGTCTTTGCCGGGCGCACTTCCACGGGCGGATCGATCAGCCCGGTCGGGCGGATCACCTGCTCGGCGAACACGCCGCCGGCTTCCTCCATCTCCCAAGTCCCGGGCGTCGCCGAGACGGCGATCGTCGCGGGGCGCATCGCATCCCACTCCTCGAAACGCAGCGGCCGGTTGTCCATGCAGGAGGGCAGCCGGAACCCATACTCGGCCAAAGTCGCCTTGCGCCGGAAGTCGCCGCGATACATGCCGCCGATCTGCGGCACGGTCACGTGGCTTTCGTCGATGAACACCAGCGCATTGTCCGGAATGTACTCGAACAGCGTCGGTGGCGGCTCGCCGGGATTGCGGCCGGTGAGGTAGCGTGAGTAGTTCTCGATCCCCGCGCACGAACCGGTCGCCTCGAGCATCTCGAGGTCGAAGCGCGTGCGCTGTTCGAGGCGCTGCGCCTCGAGAAGACGGCCCGCGCGTTCCAGTTCGGCGAGGCGAAACTTCAGCTCTTCCTTGATCGACTTGATGGCCTGCGCCAGCGTCGGCTTCGGCGTTACGTAGTGCGAATTGGCGTAGATCTTCACCGATTTCAGATCGGCGCTCTTCTGCCCGGTCAGCGGGTCGAATTCGGTGATCTGCTCGATCTCGTCGCCGAACATCGAGATCCGCCAGGCGCGGTCGTCAAGGTGGGCCGGAAAGATTTCGATCGTGTCGCCGCGCACACGGAAGGAGCCGCGCACGAAGTTGATGTCCTGGCGCTTGTACTGCTGCGCCACGAGATCGGCCAGCAGCGCCCGCTGGTCGAGCCGGTCGCCGACCTGCATCTGGAACGTCATCGCCGTATAGGTTTCGACCGATCCGATACCGTAGATGCATGAAACGGAGGCGACGATGATGACGTCGTCGCGCTCGAGCAGCGAGCGCGTCGCCGAGTGTCGCATGCGGTCGATCTGTTCGTTGATCGACGATTCCTTCTCGATGTAGGTGTCGGAGCGCGGGACGTACGCCTCCGGCTGGTAGTAGTCGTAATACGAGACGAAGTACTCGACCGCATTGTTCGGGAAGAAGCTCTTGAACTCGCCGTAGAGCTGCGCTGCGAGCGTCTTGTTGGGCGCCAGGATCAGCGCCGGGCGCTGCGTCTCCTCGATCACCTTGGCCATGGTGAATGTCTTGCCCGAGCCGGTGACGCCAAGCAGGACCTGCGTGCGCTCGGATGTGCCGACGCCCTCGACAAGATCCCTGATCGCGGTCGGCTGGTCTCCGGACGGCTTGAACTCCGTCTGCATGCGGATCGCGATGCCGCCTTCGGACTTTTCCGGGCGCGCCGGCCGGTGCGGCGTCCACAGCTGGCCGTCTTTGTGCAGCGGGTTGCCGCTTTCGATCAGCGCCGAGAGTGCCGCCACTGTCGCCGTGACGCCGGATGATGCAAGCGTCTCGGCATCCTCCAGGTCGATATCCAGTCCTGCCACCGGGTTTAGCCCGGCCGCAGCGCGCTCGCGCGGAGTGGCCGCCCCGCCCATCGACGTTCCGCGCGCGGTCTTGGTCGGTGCCGCGGAGCGTTCCGGGATCTTCTTGGACGGCTTCGCCTTCTCGCCGACCGCGGCCTGCCCCTCCCGCTCGGCCTCGAGCTCGATCTGCTCGGCCCAGTTCGAAACCGACCCGGTAAGCGGCACGCCGGCCAGGCTGCGCTGCGGCGCCTCCTCGAAACCGCCGGGGTGCAGAGGTTCCGACGCGTCCAGGAACTCGGTCAGCGGACCCTTGCGCGCCCCCTTGCCGTAATGCGTATCCCCTGCCGCGCGCGCGACATTCTTTTCCGGTGATTTCGCCATCAGAAGAATATGGGCAGAGTCCGAGGCGATGGGAAGGGCGGGAGCGCCAGCGAACCGCACTGCCGCTGACAGGGTATTGTCAGGAGATGGCAGCTTGCGCCGGCGGGCGTTTCTGGCATGTCTTGTTCAGGGGGAGTTCGGACATGCAGGACATGTGGTTCGTTGCCGGGGCAGCCATCCTCGCCGTCGGGCTCGGGCTCGGATTCTGGCGCTGGTGGCCGCGCCTCGAGGGCGTTTCCGCAGCTGCCCGCGTTTCGCTCATCGTGTCCACAGTCGGCGCACTGGTCGGTGCGCCGTTCTGGTGGGCTGACGCGCCGGCCTCGTTCGCCTGGGATCTGCCGCTCCTCGCCTCGCGCATGCTCGCCGCCGCGGCGCTCGCTTTCGGCGTGTCGGGTCTCATCGTGCTGCAGCGTCCGTCGCCGGCGGGTGGGCGCCTGCAGGCACTGCTGGTCGCGGTTTATCTCGTCCCACTCGCCGCGGCTGCCCTCGGGCTGCACCGCGATCGTTTCGATCCTGCTGCGGCGATCACCTGGGGCTTCTTCGCCGCCGTCCTCGGGCTCGGCGCGACGGCGCTGGTGGCGCTGCGCGAGCCGCGTGCGGCCACGGTTGAGCCGGTCGCCGCGGGAAGCTTCGAGGCGAGCTATCTGCACGCAGCAGGCGTGATACTTGGCTTGTGGGGCCTTGCGCTGTTCATTCGTCCGGACGCGCCGTGGCCGATGATCTTCAACTGGCCGCAGGATCCGCTGACCTCGCGTCTGATCGCCACGATGCTGATCACGCTCTCGGTCGCCCTGTTCGCTGCCCGGCGCGACCGCGCGCTGCGCCTCCAGGTCCATGCGCTCGCAGCTTCCTACGGCCTGGGCGTGTCCGTCGCGGCGCAGGTCAACATGGTCGCTTCCCGGCCGTTCCCTGTCTTCTATATGCTGGCGTTCGGCGCGATCTGGGTGCTGTCGGTGCTGATGATCTTCAAGCCAGCGCGGATTCGACCTTGAGCAGCACGGCGCTGTCGAACTGCAGCACGGTGTTCCCCGCCGCGTCGTCCGCCCCGCACACAATGATCATCACCCGCCAGCCCGGCCGCGACGACATCGCGCGGTGTGACTCGGCGCGGCGCCAGAAAGTGACCGTGTCGCCGGCATAGACGGGTTTCAGCCACTTCAAATTCTCGAAACCGGGCGATGGTCCGAACACCGGCGCCGGCGCTTCGCCGGTCCACGGCGCGTCGCCGGCATCCTCGCGGTGCTGCAGATTGTGCCGCATCCACATCGCGCAGGTGTGCCACCCCGACGCGCACAGCCGGCCGAACACGCTCTTCTCCGCAAGCTTTTCGTCGAGGTGGAACGGCTGCGGGTCGTACTTCCGCGCGAACGCCTTGATCTCTTCGGCTTCGAACGTATGGCTGCCGAGATAGATGGTCTCGCCCATCCGCAGCCAGGCTTCGAGGTCGGCGAAATCGCTCGTCATGACGCCGCCGCCGCGCGCGTCAGGAACATGCCGGTGTTTTGCAGTTCCATGACCACCTCGCCGCGCTGGTTTTTCAGTTCGTGCCGGCAGGTGACGAAACCGAGGCCAGGGCGCGAGGACGACGCGCGCTTCGCCGTGACCGTGCTCGTGCCGGTAAGCGTGTCGCCTGCTATCACCGGCCGCTTCCAGCGCGCATAGTCGATGCCCGGCGAGCCTTGCGACGTCGAATTCAGCAGGAAGCCGTCGCACATCAGGCGCATGAACATGCCGCATGTGTGCCACCCCGAAGCCGAGAGGCCGCCGAGGATGCTGGCCCTGCCCGCAGCTTCGTCCATGTGCATCGGTTGCATGTCGAACTGCTTGGCGAAGTCGACGATTTCCTCCGCCGTCACGAGTTTGCTGCCGAGCTGCAGGACAGCGCCCTCCTGGAAATCCTCGAATGCGGTCTGGGTGGTAGGCACGGCGCGTCCTGTTCAAGCTTGAACAAACATCATGACCGCCTGCCGCCAACTTGGCAACGGCGCAACGGTCAGAGCCAGCCGATACGGCGGAAAATCCACAACGGCACCACCGCGACGACCGCCATCGCCAGAAGCGCCAGCGGATAGCCGTAGGTCCAGTCCAGTTCGGGCATGTGGACGAAGTTCATCCCGTAGACCGATGCGACCAGCGTCGGCGGCAGGAACACGACCGCCGCCACCGATACGATCTTGATGATGTTGTTCTGCTGGATGTTGATCATGCCGAGCGTCGCCTCGAGCAGGAAGGTGATCTTCTGCGACAGCGACTCGCCATAGGACGTCAGCGAAACCACGTCGCGCGACAGGGTCTTCAGCCGCGCCCGTAGTTCGCGGTCATCGCCGGGGAATTGTGTGCTGAGGAACCCGGCGAGCCGCTGCATGGTGAGGAGGCTGTCCTGCAGACCGGAAACGAACTCCTCCTTGCGCCCGATACGGCGCAGGATGATCTGGAAATTGCGGTCGCGCTTGGAAGCCTTCGTGTCTACAGGCTGGAAGACGTCTCGGGAGATTTCCAGCAGTCCGGAGCCGACCTTCTCCAGCAGGTCGGCGAGCCGGTCCACGATGGTCTCGAGCAGCGCGATGATGACCGCATTGCCCGAGCCGCATTCGATGTCGAGCTTTTCCGCCTTGAGCGGGAATGTTTCGAACGATCGCGGCTCGTGATAACGGACAGTGACCAGACGGCCCATGGAGAGCACGAACGACACCGGCCCCATGGTCGGGCGCTCCGCATCGGAGTGCGCGGGCAAGGTCGCGGTCATGAACACGGCGCCGTTGTCGGCATAGAGGCGCGACGAGATCTCGATCTCATCCATCTCCGCACGTGTCGGCACGCCGACACCGATCCACGCCTCGACGAGGCGCTCTTCCTCGTCAGTCGGGCGCAAGAGGTCGATCCAGACGATGTCGCTGCGCGACGCGTCGAACTCGACGGGCCGCAGCCGCGGCCCGTTACAGGCATATGCCTTGATCATGCTGGCTTTATCCGCTCTTGCGCGGCAACAGATAGTCCTGTGGCGCCAGCTTGAGAAGCGGCTCTGTCAGGCCGCCTTCTTGCGCACCGGCGCCTTCTTCAGCTTCGGCGCCGGTGCCTCGGTGGCCGCGATCCGCTCGGCTTCGATCCAGTGCGTATCGGCGGCGCCGTCGGGACGGCCGGCTTCGATCCAGAGCTGATAGGCGATTTCGCGAATGCGATCCGCAGCGGACACCGGCGCTGCAGCCGTGACAGGCTTCCTGCTTGGCATTTCGAGCTCCTGATACGTCGACAGAATCGCTCTAGCACAACGATGCTGCAGTGCACCATAGCGGGCCGCACTGCAGCATTAAGAACTGTCGCCTCAGGTGTTGAACTTGAAGAGCATGACGTCGCCGTCATTGACGACGTACTCCTTGCCCTCGTCGCGCGCCTTGCCCGCTTCCTTGGCCGCAACCTCGCCGCCGAGCGACACGTAGTCGTCATAGGCGATCGTCTGCGCGCGGATGAACCCGCGCTCGAAATCGGTGTGGATCACACCGGCGGCTTGCGGCGCCTTGAACCCCTTCTCGATGGTCCAGGCGCGGGTCTCCTTCGGGCCCGCGGTGAAGTAGGTGATCAGATGGAGAAGGTCGTAGCCGGCGCGGATCACCTTGTTGAGCCCGGGCTCGTCAAGGCCGAGATCGCGAAGGAACTCCATTTCCTCTTCATCGGAGAGCATTGCGACCTCTGCCTCGATTGCGGCGGAGATGACGACGGTGCTTGCCCCCTGCGCCGCTGCCATCTTCTCGACGGCCCTGGTGTGCTCGTTGCCCGTGGCGGCGTCGCCCTCGGCGACATTGCACACGTAGAGCACGGGGTGCGAGGTCAGCAGGTTCAGGCCCTTGAGGATGCGCAGGTCCTCGGGTGCTATTCCCTTGAGCAGAACGCGCGTCGGCTTGCCCGCCTGCAGCAGTTCGAGCGCCTTCTCCATCATCGGCAGGACGGTTAGCGCTTCCTTGTCCTTCGCGCCGGCCCGCTTGCGGAACTGCGCGACGCGGCGCTCGAGGCTGTCGAGGTCGGCGAGCATCAGCTCCGTCTCGACCGTCTCGGCGTCGGCGACCGGGTCGATGCGGCCTTCGACATGGGTGATGTCGTCATCCTCGAAGCAGCGCAGCACGTGGACGATGGCGTCGACCTCGCGGATGTTGGCGAGGAACTGGTTGCCGAGGCCCTCGCCCTTCGACGCGCCGCGCACCAGTCCGGCGATGTCGACGAAGGAGATGCGCGTCGGGATGATCTCTTTCGACTTCGCGATCTCTGCGATCTTCTGCAGCCGCGGGTCCGGCACCGCGACCTCGCCCGTGTTCGGTTCGATCGTGCAGAACGGATAGTTCGCGGCCTGCGCGGCCGCCGTGCGCGTCAGCGCGTTGAAGAGCGTCGACTTGCCGACATTCGGCAGGCCGACGATGCCGCATTTGAAGCCCATGGTGTCTTAGCCTTGCAGGGAGAGGATTTGCTGAGGCGTATGGGCAAAAGGCGAGACGATCGTCAAGGCTTTGCCGCCGGCCTCGATGCGCTGTCCGTCCTGTAGGTCCTCGGAAAGGAAATGGGTGCAGCCGAGTTCGAGGGCCGAGGCGAGGAGCAGACGTCCCACCATTGATACGAAGTGCCGAACCTGATCGTTCGCGCCAGCGCCACGACCGTTTCTGACAATGGTCGCTCTCCGAAATAGCGCAATGCATCAACTTGCCGAAAAATGTCCTCCGCGCCGAGATCCCGCCGCTTCCGCAGCATCACGTTCGTGACCTCGTTCAGCACTTGAAGGTTAGCCCTCCCGCAATCTGATAACGTGACCGCGGCCAACCAGCCTACTGCTAGAGCTTCCTTTTGCCCGGCGCTCTGATCCCGCGCATAGAGCAGCGTGTTGCTGTCGAGGAATACCCTAACGTCGGGCATTCCGTTCCTCGGCCGTTGGCATGCGACCGTTCTCGGAAATGTGCAGCTTGGGTCCGTCTAGGAAGCGTCTTAGCGACTGCATCCGCAGCGCGCGCTCAGCCTCTTCGTTTGACACGTCGGCAGCGCCGATGTCCTTCTTGACGAGGCCCTCGAGGTATTTGGACATAGAGATTCCAAGTGTCGCAGCCTGAATGCGCGAGAGCCGATGGACCTCGTCCTCCATGGAAACCGTCACGTTCTTCATCGCATCCTCACGAAAACACGAACTTCGTGTTTCCGTGATTTCGTGTTTCCGTGACCGCTCGTCAAGACCTGCGTACTTTGTACCGCGCATGGATCGCGCCGTTCTTCATCGCACGCGCGAACTCCAGCTTCATCCATCGGTCGGGCTGGGCGCCGCCGAAGGCTGGTATGCCGTCGCCGAGCACCACCGGGATGATGCCGGTCTCGACCGTGTCGAGCAGTCCCGCATCGCAATACTGGCGGACGAGATCGCCGCCGCCGAACATCCAGACCCGGCCGGTAGCGCCCATGCTCCGCAGCCGTGCGAGCTGCTCCGCAGGCGTTCCGGCAAAGGTCTCGACACCGCCCGGCGCATCGTCGATCGGCCGGCGCGTCGCCACAAGCACCGGCCAGCGGCCGTAGTGCCATTCGGCATTGCGCCGCGCCGCCTCGTAGCTGCCTCGCCCCATGACGATCCCTGTGACCGAGGCCTCGAAGGCGGCGAAGTCGAAGTCGTCGTTGGCGGGAAACGCATCGAGCCAGTCCACGCTGCCGTCCGGACGGGCTATCAAGCCGTCGAGGCTCATGGCGAACATGTAGATCACGTCGGTCATGGCGGGTCGCTCCTGTGGGCGAGCCTGATACCAGTGCGCTGGGAAACGGTCGACTGCGACTGCTGACAACCCTGTCAGCTATCCTTGCCCAGCAGCTTCCTCAGCATCGCGGCCATCGGCCCCGTCTCGGGCAGCTTGACCTCGGGCGGCTTCGGGCGAGCCTGGCGTATATGGCTCTGGCCCTTGGGCTTCGCCTCGCCCTGCTCCTTCGCGGAGCCTTTCGGCTCCTTCGTCGGCACCGCCAGGCTTACCTTGTTCATGAAGCCGTTGTCGTCACCCTTGACCAGCAGCGGAACGGCGTCGGCCATCGCCTCGAGCAGCGGCTCCAGCCAGACGCGGTCCGCTTTGGCGAAGTCCCCGAGAACGTGCGGCATCACCAGTTCCTTGACGCCCGGATGACCGATGCCGATGCGCACGCGTCGGTAGGCGTTGCCGATATGCCCGTCGATCGAGCGGATGCCGTTATGCCCGCCCGCCCCGCCGCCTAGCTTGACGCGCACCTTGCCTGGCACGAGGTCCAGTTCGTCGTAGAGCACCGTCACGTCCGAGGAGTCGAGCTTGTAGAAGCGCATCGCTTCGCCGACCGAGCGGCCGGATTCGTTCATGTAGGTCTGCGGCTTGAGCAGCAGCACCTTCTCGCCGGCGACGGTGCCTTCGGCGATCAGTCCCTGGAACTTCTTCGCCCAGGGCGAAAAGGAATGGCGGCGGACGATTGCGTCCGCCGCCATGAAGCCGACATTGTGCCGGTTGTCCTGATACTTCGCACCGGGGTTGCCGAGGCCGACGAGTATGTGCATCGACTGGCACCCCCCGATGGGAGGACTACTCCTTCTTGGCCTCGGGAGCCGAAGCTTCCTCGGCCGAAGCGGATTCGCTCTCTTCGCTTCTCAGGCCGGCCGGAGCGGCGATCGTCGCGATGGTGAAATCGCGCTCGATGGTCGCCTTGGCGCCCTCCGGAAGCTTGACTGCCGAGATGTGGATGGAATCGCCAAGATCGGTGCCGGTCAGGTCGACGGTGATGAACTCCGGGATCGCGTTGGCCGGAACGTGGAACTCGACTTCGTGACGCACGATGTTGAGCACGCCGCCGCGCTTGATGCCGGGCGACTTCTCTTCGTTCACGAAATGCACCGGCACGTTGACGGTGACGACCGAATCCTTGCCGACCCGCAGGAAGTCGACATGCATCGGGAAGTCGCGGACCGGATCCAGTTGGTAGTCCTTCGGCAGGACCTGAATCTTCTTGCCGCCGACGTCGATGGTGGCAAGCGTGGTCATGAAGCCGCCGCCGTGGATCTTGTAGAAGATCTCCTTGTACGGCAGGGCGATTGAAAGCGGGGACTGCTTGTCGCCGTAGATGACGGCGGGGACGAGGCCTCTGCGGCGCAGTTCACGGGCGGACCCCTTACCGACCCGTTCGCGCGCCTCGGCCTTGAGCTCGTAGCTCTGCTGGCTCATGGCATTTTCCTTCTTTTGCTGGAGCGTTTCCGGCAGGCCGTTGGCCATCCCGGAAACGTCGAAAGCCGCCGGTGAAGGCGGCCCTCATCCGCGTTGCCTCCAAGGGTGTCTACGCGGGTGGCGGTCCCATACCGGAAGCTTGCCCCGGAGGCAAGCGCGAGCCCGGAGCGCCGGTGGGTCGGGCAGCCTCCGAGGAGCCCTTGACCTCGCCGTCGCCAACGGCTCCCATTGACGCGCAGGAGGACGATCCCATGCAGCACATCCCCAACGGTTCGCGGCCCAGCAGGCGGGCGCCGGAAGCGCATTTCACCGGCGTCGTATGGCAGGACGCCATCAACGACGCGCCCCAGCCGGCGCGGGTGCGCGTGGTCAAGGTCCGCTTCGAGCCCGGCGCGCGCACCGCCTGGCATACCCATCCGCTGGGGCAGACGCTCTACGTGACGGAAGGCTTCGGCCTTGCGCGCATGGAGGGTGGGCCGTTGCTGGAGCTGCATCCCGGCGACACGGTGTGGATCCCGCCCGGCGAGAGGCACTGGCACGGCGCGTCGCCGACGACCGCCATGACCCACATCGCCATTCACGAGGTCGACGGCAGCCCGGCCGACTGGCAGGAGAAGGTCAGCGACGCGGAGTATTCGGAGAGCTAGCCGCCCGGCTTTCGCCGCTGCCGGCGCGGCGTCAGGCGTGACGCGGCGTTGCGCGGCCCGGCAGGAATACGCACAGCAGGCCGACGGCGGGCAGGAACGAGCATACCCAGTACACGTACTCGATGCCGCGCGCATCGGCGAGCACGCCAAGCAGTGCCGCCGCGATGCCGCCCATGCCGAATGCGAAGCCGAAGAAGATGCCTGCCACCATGCCGACGCGGCCGGGCACCATCTCCTGCGCCATCACCACGATCGCCGGGAACGCCGACGCCAGCACCACGCCGATGATCACCGTCAGGACCACGGTCCAGGTCAGGTCGGCATAGGGCAGCGCCAGGCTGAACGGCAGCACGCCGAGGATCGATACCCAGATCACCGACTTGCGCCCGATCCGGTCGCCGATCGGGCCGCCGAGCACCGTGCCGAGCGCCACCGCGCCGAGAAATACGAACAGCAGCGTCTGCGCGGTCTGCACCGAAACGCCGAAGCGCTCGATCGTATAGAACGTGTAGTAGCTCGAGATGCTCGCCATGTACGCATTCTTGCTGAAGGTGAGCAGCATGAGGATGAACAAGACGATGGTCGTGTAGCGCCGCTCGAACGGCATCCCGTTCGCACCGCCGCCGCGCGCCACCATCGCCAGACGCTGCCGCTCGTACCAGCGGCTGACCTGGAACAGGATGGCCATTCCGAGCAGCGCGGCAAGCGCGAACCAGGCGACGCTGTCCTGGCCGCGCGGCACGATGATGAAGGCGGCGAGCAGCGGGCCGATCGCCGAGCCGAAATTGCCGCCGACCTGGAACACTGACTGTGCCATGCCGAAACGGCCTCCGGACGCCATGCGTGCCACGCGCGACGCCTCCGGGTGGAAGATGGCCGAGCCGATGCCGATCAGGCCGGCACCGCACAGCAGCATCGGGTAGGTCGAGGCGAACGCCAGCAGGAGCAGGCCAAGGAGCGATGCAAGCATGCCGACCGGCAGCGAGTTCGGCATCGGACGCTTGTCGATGGCAAGCCCGATCGCGGGCTGCAGCAGCGACGCGGTCACCTGGAACGTGAAGGTCAGCAGGCCGATCTGCCAGAAGGCGAGGCCGAAATCCGCCTTCAGCATCGGATAGATCGCAGCCAGCAACGACTGCAGTACGTCGTTGATCAGGTGGCAGAAGCTCGCCGCGAAGATCACGATGTAGGTGGTGTTCTGGTAGACCGGGCGAGAGGCCCGAAGTGCTGCGTCAGTCACGGCAAAGGCTCCGAAAGTCGTGCGGCTATAGACCCGCCCTCCGCCGGGAGCCAAGGCCAATTGCGGCAATCTGGCCGGGCCAGTGCAAGTTATGGCTTTGGTGCAACAGCAGGCGCGCCCTGCTCCGCCTGCAAGGTCTTGAGTTTCTGGGCTACGTCCGCCTGCAGGTCGGCCAGTCGGATCTCCAGCTCCAGATTGTCGAAGACCGACGCGAAGTTCTGCATCCCCGCAGCAAGATAGACCTCGCGCGACGCGAGAGCCGCCTCGAGCGCCTGCGCGAGCATTTCACGATCGGCCCGGAATCGGCCGAGGTCGAGCAGCACGCGCGAGAGGTTGTACTGTGTCTGGCCCCAGTCGACCGGCACGCGCTCGCGCGTATTTTCGAGCGCGGAACTGCGGTATGCCGTCGCCGCCTCGTCAAGCGCGGACGCATCCGTCGTCAATGTGCCGAGGGCATGCAGCGCCAGGCCGACATTGTTCATGTTTCTCGCCCACTCCAGCGGCATCAGCTGGCGCGTGTTCACCTCGATCGAAGCGCGGAACATCGCGACCGCCTCGCGCAGCATCGCCGCATCCTTGCGGTAGTAGCCGAGCGCATAGAGGGCGTTGGCGAGGTTGACGGAAGTGCTTGCCCACTCGAAGGGAACGCGTTCGCGCGTGCGTTCCTCCAGCGCCGCGTGATAGGCGACGATGGCCTCCTCCACCATCGCCTCGTCGCCACGGCGCTCGCCGATCGTCTTCAGGGCGAGGGCCAGATTGTCTTGCAGCGCTGCCCACCGCAGCGGCGACTTGTCCCGCGATACCACTTCCAGCGCGGCTCGGAACGCCTCGGCGGACTGGGCTGCGCGTTCGGTGCCGCTCTCGCGGTTGGACAGCAGCCAGAGAACGTTGCCGATATTGGCCATGGTCTCCGCCCACAGGATCGGAGTGCGATCGCGAGTCTGGACTTCCGCGGCGCCCCGGTAGGCGTCGACCGCGGCATGCAGCAGCGCTGCGTCGCCGGTGCGTTGCCCGAGGGTCGATAGCACCAGCGCGCGATTGTTTTGCGTCTGCGCCCAGTCCATGGGCGTGCCGTCCCGTGTGCGCACCTTGAGCGTGTCGTCGAATACGCCGAGCGCCTGGTGCAGCAGTTCCGTTCCGGGATCGCGTGTTCCGAGTGCATAGATGGACAGGCCCAGCCGGTTCTGGATGCGCGACCATTCCGCCGGCGCTGCGTCGCGCGTCCGGACCTCGGCAGCGGCTGTGAGCGCATCGCGCGCTAATAACAGCCGCTCCTTGCCGGTATCCTGAAGCCCGGTGGTGAGCAGCACGGCGCCAAGCAGGCTTTGCGCGTCGGCCCACTCGCCCGGATGCGTCGGCCTGTCGTATTCCTCGAGCGACGCGCGAAGCGCTTCAATCGCCGCTTCGGAATCCGCTCGGACGCCGAGTCGGTCGCCTTGCGTCCACAGTGCCGCGCCAAGCCCCGCCTGGCTTGCGGCCCAGTCGAGCGGACGCTTGTCGCGCGGCGCGATTTCCAGTGCACGTTTCCACGTCTCAACCGAGCGCGCGAGAGCGCCGTTGTCCGCGCCGTAGTGACCGAGCCAGTTGAGCGCATTCGCTTCGCCGGCACGGTAACGCCAGGCAAGCGCTTCATCCCAGCGCTCGATTTCCGCGAACGCGCGCCCATAGTCGGCGGCCGCGGCGGCGTAGTCCCCGGCAAGTGCGTAGGTCTGCGCGCTCTTGGCATAGACCGCTGCGAACTCGGCTCGCCGTCTGGCAAGTTGCGCCTCGGCGGCATCGAGGGTCGAGGAAAGCTCGCGCACGCGCAGCTTCGCCCGCTCGTTGAGCGCGATCGCGCTGTTCAGCGCCCCCTCGCCAATCGCCTCGTCCGCCAGCGAGGCCAGTTGTACGAGTTCCTGGTCGGTCGTCTCGACGACGGCCCGGTCGGCAAGAATTTCCTTCAGCCGCTCGGCCTGCTGCTTGAGCAGCGCGTCGAGCTGCTCCGGGTCTTCCGGTGCCTCCGACCCGACCGCCGTGAGCAGCGCGAACAGCGCGTCCATCGGCACGCCGCCCTCCTCTGCGCGAGCGGCCACCTGCAGACGCTCCGCCTGCCCGAACTTCGAGATGCGCAGCAGCAGGTCGCGGCGCTCGCCGCGGATCGCCGCCTCCTCCTCGCTCGCGGGCGCGGGAGGCCGGGCTCCGAACTCGAGCTGGCGGCGCAGGCTCGTATTCGTCCACGGCGTCTGAGCGGCGCGCGTCTTCAGCCAGACCTTCTCGGAGACCATCGTCATGACGTCACCGAACGAATAACCGCCGGCAGACAGATGCTTGATCAGCGCGGCCGCATAGGGGCTGTTCGAGCCGGGGGCGCCATCGAAGGCTACGCGCCCGGGCGAAGCGGCGAAGCCGATGACCGAGCCGAAACTCTCGCTCGTCGGGTCGTTGGCCTTGCCGAGCGCCGTGGCGCCGCGCGGCGCCGATAGCCCGGCAGTGGCCGGCGCGACCGCCGGCGATGTGTGGTCGAGGCGCACCATGGCGCCCGGCGGAAACGGGTTGTCGCGGCAGGCATCGAGCAGAAGTATGGTCACCGGGACCGCCTTCTGAAGCGCGGCGAGCACCTCCGACATCGGCACCAGCCTGTCGCGAGCCGCATCGAGCGCCGAGATGTCCGCATCGACCGGCACGAGGAAGTTCTCGCCGCCGGCCTCTATCCCGTGCCCGGAGTAGTAGATCAGCGCGACGTCGGCATCGGCTGCATCCTCGACGAAGCGATCGAGCGCCCGTGACAGCTTCTTGTGGTCGGCGCTGGAGACGCCGGTGACGTCGAAACCCAGGTCCGACAGCAGGTCGTCGATCGCGTCGGCGTCCCGCTCCGGATTGGGCAGAGGCGCCAGGTGCTCGTATTCCGACTGACCAATGACCAGGGCCACGCCGGTCAACGCACGGTCTGCGGCGGACGCTGGCGCGGCGAACATCGCCAACCAAACAGCCGTGAAGATGCGATAGATGCCGTAGCGTGAGAACATCATCCTGGCCGTCAACCTCGTCGCCCTCTGCCTGTGCTCATGAGCGTTGCAAAAATGGCAGCACGGAGACGCGTGAAGAGCAAGCGAGCCGCGGTTTTTGGCGCTGTCACCCCTCCTACAAAGTATTGCCAGCGAAACGCGCTCATGCGATATTTCTTCCGTTCGGGCATTTGATGACCCGGAGACTGGACCGTTAAGGACGACCTTTCCCCGACATCGTGAACTCTCGACGACCGCGAAACCGTGTATGCCGCACGGACGCAGCCAAGACAGGGAACAGGAGCTTTCCCAAATGGCCCAGACCGGGACTGTGAAATTCTTCAATACCACCAAAGGCTTTGGTTTCATCACGCCTGACGGCGGCGCCAAGGACGTTTTCGTACACATCTCGGCGGTGGAGAAGTCTGGCATGCGCACCCTGGCAGACGGCCAGAAGGTGAGCTTCGACATCGAGCCCGACCGCATGGGCAAGGGCCCCAAGGCCGTCAACCTTCGTCCGGCCTGAGCCGTCAGCAATCGATTTTCGGGAGGCCGTACGGCGTTCGCCGCGCGGCCTTTTTGTTTGCTCCGAGCAACCTACGACGTCCGCCCAAACCAAACGTCATTTGCAAGGACGGACATTCATGACAACATCGCGCCATTCGAATCTGGAGACGTGAACATGCGCTTTGGTGCGGTGATCGGCTCGATCCTGCTTGTAGCAAACATGATGACGGGCTCAGCCTCCGCCATGCAGCTGCCGGCGGCGCCGTCCGCGGGCAAAGACATGCTCGTTCAGGTCGGTGGTTGCCATCGCGAGCCGGAGCGGCATTATGTGCCTGAATTCGGCCGCCGCGCCTGGCATTATCATCGCGGCAACAATTGCCGACCGATCGAGGTGCCGCCCCCCGCCCCTCCTCCTCCGCCGCAATATGAAGACTGCCATCGTGACGTGCAGCGCCATTTCGTTCCCGAATACGGCCGCCGCCTCACGCACCGTCATGTTGGACCGAGCTGCCGGATCCAGGTGTTTGAGGAAGTTGCGCCAGGTCGTCCGCCGTCCGGTTTCTGCGTCACCATCGGCGGCGCCTCTTTCTGCGTGAACGAATAGATCACGCATTCCTGCCCGGCGGCGCCCGCCGCGCACCGCCGACGTGCCATGTATGAGAACGTTTGAACCGGGCCTGTCGCGCGGCTCTTGGCGTTGGGCCAGCAACAAAGAATTGCTTGCCCCTTTCGAAAAAATGCGGGAGAAATTTCGCGTTCGGGCACTTGCCGGCCCGGAGGCTGGACCAGCGCACCTGGCACGATCTGGTCGAAAGTGCCCGGTCAGCACGCGTCGGAGGGGTCGCGGCGAGACCCCACGCGCGTGCCTCTGCTTCCTTTCCTCCCAGAACGACCAAGACGCGCGGGCGCCGGACGCGCGGAAAGTGAAGTGGGAGACAAGGAGCTATCCCATGCCGCAGTCGGGAACCGTTAAGTTCTTCAACCATGCCAAAGGCTTTGGCTTCATCAAACCAGACGATGGTGCCAAGGACGTATTCGTCCACATCTCCGCAGTTCAGACCTCTGGCCTTCCGGGTTTAGAGGACGGGCAGAAGGTTTCGTTCGACACGGAGCCGGACAAGCGCGGGAAGGGCCCGAAGGCCGTCAACCTGCAGGTTCTTTGACCCCAGGCGCGTCGTGGCGCGGTACCTGCGCGCCGCAGCATTTTCCAGTGGCCGTCACAACGAATTCGTTCAGGGAACATTCAGCCAGACGAGACTATTGCTCTGCCCGAAGCCGGATGACGCCCATCGGGGCGGCCGGAGCGAAGGAGAAGTCAATGAAGCGTCTTGTCCGTAATCTCGTACTTTCGAGCGCCGTCGCTGCGACCGCACTTGCTGCGGTCCCAGCCGCTCATGCTCAGGAGCGCGTCGACGACCGGACCGCGCGGATCGTCGGAGCCGGGATACTTGGCCTAGCCGCCGGGCTGGTTGTCGGCGGCATCGTAGCCAGCGAACAGGAAAACGCGCAACACCGCCATCCGAAGCCACGCCCTGCTCCTGATCGTGACTACTTTCCGGCCGAGCCAATCCAGGATGGTGGTTACACCGTCTACGGGCCGCGCAACCAGTACCGCGACCGCTACATTCAAGACGATCAAGCGCGCCGCGACTATTGGGCCGGGCAGCAACATCGCGGCAATCGATACCGCGAAAACCAGACACGCTACGTTGAGCCTTCTTACGAGGCGTGGTCGCGCGAATGGTACCGCTGGTGCTCCAACAGGTACCAGAGCTTCAAGCCGTCCACGGGCACCTACACGACCCGCAACGGCGAAGAGCGCTTCTGCGTCGTTCAGTAGCTAAGCTGCGAAGTTCGTCATGGCCGGCGTCGAAAGGCGCCGGCTATTCCGTTTCAGGCGAGGAAGGGGTTGCTGCGGCGCTCATCGCCGAACCGGCTTCCTGGACCGTGTCCGCAAATGAAGCCGATGTCGTCGCCGAGCGGCAGCAGTTTCTCCTTGATCGACCGGATCAACGCCGCGTGGTCGCCACCCGGCAGGTCGGTACGTCCGATCGAACCGGCGAAAAGTACGTCTCCGACATGCGCGAACTTCGCCGCACGATCATAGAACACGACGTGGCCCGGTGCGTGGCCAGGACAGTGCAACACCTCGAACACATGCGACCCGAAGGTGACAGTGTCCCCCTCGTCCAGATACCGATCAGGTGCGCAGTTGCGGACCTCGCCGGCAAGACCGAACATCTTCGCCTGGTTGGCCAGATTGGCGAGCATCGCGGCATCGGCCCGGTGCGGCCCGAGGATTTCCACGCCCAGCGCGTCCTTCAGCTCCATCGCGCCGCCGGCGTGGTCGATATGGCCGTGCGTGATCCAGATCGCCTCGACCTTGATGCCGTTCTCCTCCAACGCCTTCAGAATGGAATCCACGTCGCCGCCTGGATCCACGACCACGCCGGCCTTGGTGTCGTCGTCGAAAAGGATTGTGCAGTTCTGCTGGAAGGGGGTGACCGGGACGATCCCCGCGCGAAGCTGGCCCATCTGAAACTCCGTTGCGAAGGTGTGCAGATAGGGCTGCGCCAGACACGGCGCCAGATGATCCTTGCAAGCAAAAAGGGCCGGGTTTGCCCGGCCCTTCAATGCTGAGGTTCAGCCGTGCTTACTCAGCCGCCACGCGCCGCGGTGTGACCTCGGCCGTGTAGTCGTTCATGAGCGTCTTCGTGATGTCGCCGACCGTGAAACGGTACGGTCCGATCTCCGAGACCGGCGTCACTTCAGCAGCTGTACCGGTAAGGAAGCATTGCTCGAAGGTCGACAGCTCCTCCGGCATGATGGCGCGCTCGATCAGCTTGAATCCGCGCCTCTTCGCCAGCTCGATCACCGTTTGGCGCGTGATGCCGTTGAGGAAGCAGTCGGCTTCCGGTGTGTGGATTGCGCCGTCCTTCACGAAGAACACGTTCGCACCTGTGGCCTCGGCAACGCGTCCGCGCCAGTCATACATCAGCGCGTCGGCATAGCCCTTGGCCTCGGCGGCATGCTTGGACAGCGTGCAGATCATGTATAGGCCAGCCGCCTTGGCACGCGACGGCGCCGTCATCGGGTCAGGGCGACGGTATTCGGCAATGTCGAGGCGGATGCCCTTCAGCTTCTGTGCCGGATCGAAGTAGCTGGGCCACTGCCAGATGGCGATTGCCGTATTGATCTTGTTGTTCTGGGCCGAGACGCCCAGACTGTCGGACCCGCGCCAGGCAATCGGGCGGACATAGGCATCTAGAAAACCCTGCTTCTTGAGAAGCTGCCGGCAGGCGTCGTCAATCTCGGCGACCGAGTACGGGATGCGGAACCCAAGAATGCGCGCAGATTCGTGCAGCCGCTCGGTGTGCTCGGTCAGCTTGAAGATCTCGCCGCCATAGGCTCGCTCGCCCTCGAAAACCGAGCTGGCATAGTGAAGTCCGTGCGTCAGCACATGGATCTTTGCTTCTGCCCACTTCACGAACTCGCCGTTCATCCAGATGAAGCCGTCGAGCTGATCGAACGGAACGGTGGCCATCGGTGTTTCCTCCTGCGGTCTGATCCCGCTTGTCGTTGAATCCGAAATGTTTCCCGCTTATCAGGCCACATGTCCAGAATGCCGGACCTGAGAGCGCAAGCCAGACGGGAAGTTGCGCTAGCCGCAGCCCTCCCGGCTTTTTCGGTCGCGATGTGCCGAAAAGCTTGATGGAAGTTACCACGACGCAAAAGTAAGTCAATAAGGCTGACATAAATTTCAGCCGCATGGGATCGAACGCATGATCGCGAAAGACACTGCAGCACAGAAGCCGATCCGGACGCCTCTGGGCGGCGAAGATCTGGACTTCGCGCTTATCGAGCTGCTGTTCTTCGCCTATCGCGATTTCACCTCGGACCCTGACGCTATTCTCGCCGAGATTGGCTTCGGCCGTGCGCATCACCGCGTCGTCCACTTCGTGAACCGCATGCCGGGCCTCACGGTGGCCGAACTACTCGACGTCCTGCAGATTACAAAGCAGAGCTTGGCGCGCGTCCTGAAGCAACTGATCGACACAGGGCACATCGTCCAGGTGCAGGGCCCGCGCGACCGGCGCCAGCGCGAACTGTACCCCACGGAGAAGGGTCGTGCGCTAGCCCTCGCGCTGGCCCAGCCGCAATCCCGCCGCATCCGCAACGCATTGGCTGATGGTGTCTCCGGCCAGCGCAGCGAGGTGGAACGTTTCCTAAGGGGAATGGTTACCCCCGAGCTTCGCGCCCAATTCGACAAGCTTCCGCAAGATGGGCCGGCGCACGCGAAGTGAAAGATAGAGGGCCGATGGTGAGTACCGTGAAGCCGCACGACGATGCGCCGCACATCCTAGTCGTCGACGACGACACCCGCATTCGCAATCTTCTGAAGCAGTTCCTGACCGAGCAGGGGTTCCGCATCACCATTGCCGCCAACGCCGCCGATGCGCGCGGTCGGCTGGAGGGCCTCGAGTTCGATCTGATTGTGCTCGACGTCATGATGCCTGGCGAGTCCGGCGTCGAACTCACGCGCGCGCTACGTCAGAGTCGAAACGTGCCGATACTGATGCTGACTGCGCTTTCGGAGACCGACAGCCGCGTGAACGGCCTTGAAGCCGGCGCCGACGACTATCTGCCCAAACCGTTCGACCCGCGCGAGCTGGTACTTCGCATCAACAACATTCTTCGCCGAGGCGGTCCTTCGACGACGCCGAAGGTCGAGCAAATCGTCTTTGGCCCCTACGCCTTCCAGATCGCGCGTCGCGAACTCAAGCGCGGCGGCGAGACGCTGAAGCTCACCGAACGCGAGCAGGAAATCCTGACGATATTCGCCGAACGCGCCGGCGAGACCATACCCCGACACGAACTGGTGGGGGCCGACGCCGATGTTGGCGAACGCACCATCGACGTCCAGATCAACCGGCTGCGGCGCAAGATCGAGCGCGACCCTTCCAACCCGATTTGGCTGCAGACCGTCCGCGGAGTTGGATACCGGCTCAGCGTGGAATAGACTGGCTGCGGCCGACAGGCCCGAAGCCGGGAGCTGCTATGGCGTCCACCGACGTCGGATCTTGGACCAAGGTGCTCTTGCCGCGCCGCGTAGCGGTCTGGCTGCGAAATCCCGCACGCCTGGGCGCTGCAGCGCGCAATTTCCTCGCGCGTCGCCTGCCGCAGCGCCTTTATGCGCGGGCGCTCCTGATTGTCATCGCGCCGATGATCATCCTCCAGTCGGTCATCGCTTTCGTCTTCATGGAGCGTCACTGGCAGACCGTGACGCTGAGGCTTTCGGCAGCGGTGACGCGCGATATCGCCGCGGTCATCGATCTCGTCGGTTCCAACCCGCCCGAACGATACCCGGACATACTGCGCATTGCTCAGGACCGCCTTGGCCTAAAGGTCGATCTTCTCCCGCCCGATCCGTTGCCGCCACCCGGGCCGCGGCCATTCTTTTCGATTCTCGATCAGGCGCTGTCGTCCGAGATCGTTCGCCAGATCAACCTGCCATTTTGGATCGACACGGTCGGCAATTCGAGCATCGTCGAAATACGTATCCAGCTCGAGAACAAGGTCCTGCGCGTCTTCGCGCGGCGCAGCCAGGCCTACGCATCCAACTCACACATCTTCCTCTTGTGGATGATCGGCACCTCCCTTGTGCTTTTGATCTTCGCCATCGCCTTCATGCGCAACCAGATACGGCCGATCCTCGCCTTGGCCGAGGCCGCGGATTCGTTCGGCAAGGGGCGTCCAATGCCGATCGGCTTCCAGCCCCGCGGGGCGACCGAAGTTCGCAAGGCCGGTAACGCCTTCATCCAGATGCGCGAACGCATCGAGCGCCAGATCGAGCAGCGCACGACAATGCTCACCGGTATCAGCCACGATCTGCGGACCATCCTCACGCGCTTCAAGCTGCAGCTAGCACTTGGCGGTTCGAAAGTGGACACCGCAGCGCTGAACCAGGACGTCGAGGACATGCAATCGATGCTCGAAGGCTATTTGGCCTTCGCGCGCGGCGAAGCGGCCGAGGATCCGGGCCTCTTCGATCTCGACGAATTCTTCGCCAAGCTCCGGGAGGAAGCCAAGCTTCGCAAACGCAAGCTAAGCGTCGAGCTATCGGGAGAGCCGGAGGTGCATGTGCGACCGAACGCGTTCGGCCGATTGCTCGGCAACCTCGTCGGCAACGCTTTCCGCTACGCGCGCAACGTCAAAGTCACCGCGCGGCACAACCGCGGAATGCTGACGGTCGCTATTGACGACGACGGGCCGGGTATCCCGAATGCAATGCGGGAAGAGGTTTTCAAGCCTTTCGTACGCCTCGATCGGGCGCGCAACCAGGACGCGACCGGTACCGGACTCGGGTTGTCGATCGCACGCGACATCGCCCGCAGCCACGGCGGCGACATCACGCTCGAGGACAGCCCTATGGGCGGTTTGCGCGCCGTTGTCCGGGTGCCGGCCTGATTTACTTCTTTCGGCGGGTCACCGTGCCGGCTACCGCGCCTGCCACGGAAGCGACACCGGAGGCTGCGGTGAGCACCCCGCCTACGACAGTCTCCGCGACCTTGGTGGCGACGGACTTCGCGCTACGGCGCCCGGCTGATGGCGAGGCTGCGGCATGTGCCTTGGCCTTAGCTGCGGTGGGCGTTGACGCTTTCGCCTTCGGTCCGGACTTCTTTCCAGCGACTGGCTTCTCTGCGGCCGAGGTCGACTTTTTCGAAGCAGCAACCTTTTCCTTCGCGGCGGCAGGCTTGGCGCTCGGTGCCGATTTCGCCTTTTCTGTGCCAGCCTTTGATGCTGTACTCTTGGTCTTGCCAGCCTGTTTGGCCATAGCTTATTTCTCCGTGACGGCAGGTACTGCCGCGACGTAAGAATCGCGATTTGCTAAGAAGGTTCCATCAGAACAATTTGCCGCCCAGCGGCACCTCTCGCTCGACGGCCGCCAGAACCACTTCGCCGGTCGCGTCGGGAAAGCCGAGCGTCAGCACCTCGGACATGAATTTCCCGATCTGACGGGGCGGGAAATTGACTACCGCCATGACGTGCCGGCCTACGAGCGTCTCAGGCGTATAGTATTTAGTGATCTGTGCAGACGACTTCTTGATGCCGATGGCGGGGCCGAAGTCGATCCTGAGCTTGATCGCCGGTTTCCGCGCTTCGGGAAACGCCTCGGCCTCGACAATCCGCCCGACGCGGATGTCCACCCTGTCAAAATCGTCGAAAGTGATCTCGGCTCTGGGGCTGCCTCCGTCTACCATGGGAGCCTAGGCGCTGCCCTGCGTCTCGAACAGGACGCTGGCCAACGCGTCCTTGGCCGGCATTCCCGACCACACGACGAACTGGAACGCCTGGTAGTAGGATTCGCAGGCTTCGAGTGCGCTATCGAGAAGAACCTCCACCTGCTGGCTCGTCGGTTCCGCGCCGCCGGAGAGAAGCAAGGAGTGGCGAAACATGATAGCGCCCTCCACCTCCCAGAGATCGAAGTGCCCGAAAAGCATCTGCTCGTTGATCGCGGAGAGCAGTCGGACAATCTCAAGCGTACGCGTCTCGGGGACGCGCAGGTCGAACGCGCAGGCGAGGTGCAGCGCCTCAAATTCCTCCATCCACGAGAACGAGACTTGGTATTCCGTCCACGTGCCGGCAACGGATATTGCGAGTTCGTCGTCACCGGTGCGCTCGAACGCCCAGTCATGCGTCTGGGCGACATGCTCGATCACGTCGACCGGATGCAGGTCGCGCGACGTCTCAAGTTCAATCAGGTTCAAGCGCTGCTTCTCCATCAATGGCGACGCCCAGGGCGCCGCTCGTACGCGCACACGCGACCAGCCGGAGCAACACGGTCATAAACTAACACTGGAAACTTGCGCCGGCCTGCCCCACTCGCCGCCCGGCGTGCCAACGCGACGAATCGCGTAGCAAATTCAGTGTATTGATGGAGAGTCCGGTTTACAGCGCTTTTTCAGCGGGCGGCCATATCGCGTGTGGACAGCGCAACCCCGCAATCGTCGACCGACGCGCAACCGACTCTAGCCGTTACGCTTTTGCCATAAGCGGGCCTGTGGATAAGTTACTTCTTCGAGCGCCCGCGAGGAGAAGTGACCTCGCTCGAAGGCGCGGTCGCCTGGAGTTGGGCTTCGAGGGAGGCGATGCGAGCGGCAAGACGATCGTTCTCCTCGCGCGCCTTCACCGCCATCTCCCGGACCGCATCGAACTCCTCACGCTGAACCAGATCCATCGTCGAAAGGAAGCGCTCCGCCTGGGCGCGAAAAGCCGTTTCCATCTCGCGCTTAACGCCCTGCGCCGCGCCCGCGGCGTCGGTCATGAGCTTGGCGAACTCGTCGAAGATACGGTTGGGGCCGGTGGTGTTCATCTCAGCGCTCCGTGGACTGATTTCGACGTAGGGACAGCGCCGGTCGAATGCAAGGGCGCCCGCGTCGAGGGAGCGATCGGAATGTTCCCGGGGGCTAACACCCTCGCTTGACCCGACTGGCCGCCCCGCGCATGGTCGCGCCGCTTTCAATTCGGTCATATCATGCCAGAACTGCTGACGCTGAGCGCCTTGCCTTTTCCGATGATCGATCCGGTTATCGTGCAAATCGGGCCGCTGGCGATCCACTGGTACGGACTCGCCTACGTCGTCGGAATCTTGTTCGGATGGTGGTACGCGCGGCGCATTGCCGTAACCCATCGCCTTTGGGAGCCGGGGCGCCCTGCAATGACCCCGGCCGACTTGGACGACTTTCTCCTGTGGGCGGCAGTGGGCATCGTGCTCGGCGGGCGCATCGGCTACATTCTGTTTTACGATCTCGCGAAATACCTCGCGAATCTCGGCGAGATGCTCGCCGTATGGTCCGGCGGCATGTCGTTTCACGGCGGTCTCACCGGCATCATCGTCGCCATGATCGTCTTCGCGCGCCGCCGCGGGATTCCGGTTTACTCGCTGCTCGACGTCATTGCGGCGGTGGCGCCGCTGGCGTTCTTCCTCGTCCGCGTCACCAATTTCGTAAACTCGGAGCTGTGGGGCAGGACCACGGATGTGCCTTGGGCGTTCGTCTTCCCGAACGGAGGCCCTCTGCCACGCCACCCAAGCCAACTCTACGAGGGCGTGCTGGAAGGGTTGGTGCTCTTTGCCTTGCTTTGGTTCCTGATCTGGCGTCGAGGCAAGCTTGCCTGGCCTCGCTATGTCGGCGGCGTCTTCATGCTCGGCTACGGGCTTGCACGCATCTTCGTCGAGTTCTTCCGCGAGCCGGATGCGCAGCTGGGCTATCTCGCGGGCGGCTGGCTGACGATGGGCATGGTGCTATCCGTTCCGATGGTCGCGATCGGCCTCTGGGCTATTCTCACGGCCCGGCGCGTGGCACCAGCGTCCGCGTGACCACACCGCTTGCCAAGCGCATTGCTGCGACGATCGCAGCCACTGGTCCGATCAGCGTCGCCCAGTATATGACGGCCTGCCTCTTCGATCCCGAGTTCGGCTACTACACGACCCGCGAACCGTTCGGCCTGGCAGGGGATTTCATCACCGCGCCCGAGGTGAGCCAGATGTTCGGCGAGCTCGTCGCAGTCCGCCTGCTAGACATGTGGACCGAGGCAGGCAGGCCGGGTGGGCCAGTGATCGCCGAAATCGGACCCGGTCGCGGCACACTGATGCGCGACATCGTTCGCACCCTGTCTCGCCTGGCTCCGGAACTCGTGCGCTTCGCCCGCTTCGAGCTCGTGGAGACGAGCCCTCGCCTCCGCGAAGTCCAGCGGGCCACGCTGGCGTCCTGTATGGTGGACGTGCGCTGGCACGATGAAGTGGTGACCCTTCCGGAGGGAGACCTATTCGTTGTCGGCAACGAGATTTTTGACGCAATCCCCATCCGCCAGTTCGTGAAAGTTCCTGGTGGTTGGCGCGAACGGATGATTTCGCTCAACGAGCACGGCGAACTGGCATTCGCGATCGGCGCGGCTGGCCTCGACCCGGGACTGCTGCCGCCGGATGCTTCGCAGCAGCCGGAAGGGTCAATTTTCGAAGCTGCGCCGGCGCGTGAAGCTCTGATGGATCAGATCGTTGCCCGACTCGGACATGGCGGGGCGCTCTTCTTCGACTACGGCCACATCCGGGCAGGATTTGCCGACACGCTGCAGGCGTTGCGCCGGCATGCCTTCGAAGATCCGCTCGCGAGCGCAGGCGAGGCCGATCTGACCTCTCACGTGGATTTCGCTGCGCTGGCGCGGGTCGTCCGCGCCGCTGGCTGCACCGTAATGCTCTTCGAGCAGGGCGAATGGCTGCTCGACATGGGCCTGCTGCAGCGGGCCGGCTCCCTGGGTTACGGCAAGGGCGCGGTCGAGCAGGACGAAATACGCTCGGCCGTTGACCGGCTTGCTGGACCGCAGCAAATGGGCAAGCTTTTCAAGGTGATGGAGGTAGTGCCTCGCCGAGGTTGACAGCACGCCGGCGTGGCCGCGGTTGACTTGGCGAAGCTGTAACGCCACCATCTTGCAGATCGCAGGCGCCGGCGGCGCCCGCACGAGGGACAATCGCAACGCATGAAAGAAGCCGTCCGGCCTGCGCCGCTCCGGTCGCCTGAACTCGACGCCTTGGCAGGCGCAGGAATCGCGCACGGCTTCTTCACCCGAGACGGTGGCGTGTCCGAAGGCATCTATCGCGGCCTCAATGTCGGTCAGGGATCGGACGACCGGCCCGAGCACGTCGCCGAGAATCGGCGCCGCGTTTCCGAAGCGCTTGGTGTCCGGCCGACGGCTCTGATTTCGGTCCATCAGGTGCACTCCCCGGACGTCGTTCATGTCACCGAGCCTTTCGCGGCGGAGCGGCCTAAGGCGGACTCCATGGTGACCCAGGACCATCGTCTTGCGCTTGGCATTCTCACGGCCGATTGCGGACCTGTGCTGTTCGCCGACCCGCACGCGCGGGTGATCGGTGCAGCTCATGCGGGTTGGAAAGGTGCCTTGGGCGGCGTCCTCGAGGCGACGATCGGAGCCATGGAGAAGCTGGGCGCGCAGCGCGAGCACATCGTCGCATGCCTCGGTCCCTCGATCAGCAAGGCGAATTACGAGGTCGGCCGCGAGTTCATCGACCGGTTTACCTCCGCAGACCCGGAAAACGCGCGCTACTTCACGCTGTCCCGCAACCTCGGGCACTTCATGTTCGACCTTCCGGCCTACACTATCGACCGGCTCACAGCCGCAGGCGTCACCGCGACGTCTCTCGGCCTCTGCACCTACGCTGACGAAGAGCGCTTCTTTTCATACCGTCGCACCACGCACCGCGGCGAGCCGGATTACGGGCGGCAGATTTCTGCAATCGTCCTGGAGGGGAACTGATGGCGCTGCATTTCGACCGGACGGAGTTCGACGCCCGCAAGGACCGGCTGGTCATGGAGATGGCCGCCCAGAAGCTCGACGCGCTGCTGCTCTTCGCGCAGGAGAGCATGTACTGGCTCACCGGCTACGATTCCTTCGGCTTCTGCTTCTTTCAATGCCTGGCGGTGAAAGCCGACGGCTCAATGGTCCTGATGACGCGATCCGCCGATCTGCGCCAGGCGAAGCATACGTCGACGCTCGACAACGTCCTGGTGTGGACCGATCGGGACAAGGCAAATCCCGCAGCCGACCTGCGCAATCTGCTCAACGATCTCGGTCTTCTCGGCTGCCGCATCGGAGTCGAGTACGACACGCACGGCCTGACCGGCCACACCACGCACCAGCTCGACGAGCAGCTGAAGACCTTCGGCACTGTCGTCGACGCGTCCGGCCTGGTCGGCCGCCTGCGGCTGCTGAAGAGCCCGGCCGAGGTCAAGAAGGCGGAGCGCGCCGCGGCACTCGCCGACGATGCGCTCGACGCCGCGCTCCCGCTCATCGTTCAGGGCGGCGACGAGGGCGCTATCCTTGCGGCCATGCAGGGTGCCGTGTTCGCGGGCGGCGGCGACTATCCCGCAAACGGCTTCATCGTCGGGTCGGGCGCCGATGCATTGCTGTGCCGTTACAAAGCCGGGCGCCGCAAGCTGAACAAGAACGACCAGCTGACCCTCGAATGGGCAGGCGTCTACCACCATTATCACGCGCCGATGATGCGCACCGCCCTGACCGGCAAGGTTTCCAAACGCCATCAGGAACTCTACGACTCCGCGCATGAGGCGCTCCTGGCGGTAGAGAAGGTCATGACGCCGGGAAACACCTTCGGCGACGTCTTCGACACCCACGCAAAGGTAATGGAAGCCCGCGGTCTTACCCGTCATCGGCTGAACGCCTGCGGCTATTCGGTTGGCGCGCGCTTCGCGCCGTCGTGGATGGAGAGCCAGATGTTCTACTCGGGAAATCCCGAGCCGATCGCCCCAGCGATGACATTGTTCGCTCACATGATCATCATGGACAGCGACAGCGAGACGGCGATGACGCTCGGCCGCACCTACCTGACGACGGAAGGTGCGCCGAAGCCGCTGTCGCGCCATGGTCTGGATCTGATCGTCGGCTGAAGACGCCGCGCGGTCTGCCGGCGGAGGAGACAACGCATGTCTCGGCTGAAGCTTGCAGTTGCCATACTCGGTGCCGTGGCACTGCTCGCCGGCTGCAGCGGGACCCGCGTCGACACATCGGGGCTGGCGCCGCTGACCGGGGATCGGGCCACAAGTCAGGCGCTGGCGCCAAGCGCCTCGCCGCCCGAAGTGGACCAGACATATTCCGCGCCGCCGCCGCCGATGACTGCGGCCGAGCTCCCTACGGTAGACACCGCATCGGACGCGCCCGTGGGCGACGTGCGCCTCGACTTCGCGCCTGTCGTCGGCGCAGGCAAGGAGGCATTGACGGCACTGGCCGCGCGGCTGGCGGTGCGTGCCGGCGAGCGGGGCGTACCCTTGGCGGAGAATGGCGGCGCCACGCACGTCGTGCGGGGTTACTTCTCGGCGACGACGACCGGTCGCAACACGACCGTGGGTTATGTCTGGGACGTGTCATCGCCGGACGGGCAGCGGCTGCATCGCATCCAGGGACAGCAGACCACGGCGGCGCGCGGCGGCGAGGGCTGGGACGCCGTCGACGATGCGACGATGGAGACGATTGCCGACCGAACCATCGACGAACTGGCGCTCTGGCTGTCGCCGTCGGGGTAGCTAATCCACGGCCATATGCCGCAAGACCTTGCATTGTCGCTCGACACCGCTAAAACGCGGCCACCGCTGGCCCTACGGACTCACCTCATGAAGTTATTCGCCGGAAACTCGAACCGAGTACTGGCGGAATCCGTCGCCCGCTATCTCAACATGTCCCTCGGCAAGGCCAGCGTCCGTCGTTTCGCGGACCAGGAGATCTTCGTCGAGATCCAGGAGAACGTGCGCGGCGAGGACGTCTTCGTCCTGCAATCGACCGCCTATCCGGCGAACGATCACCTGATGGAACTGCTCATCATGATCGACGCCTTCCGTCGTTCATCGGCGCGGCGCATCACGGCGGTAATTCCCTATTTCGGCTACGCCCGGCAGGACCGGCGCGCTTCCGGCCGCACGCCGATCTCGGCCAAGCTAGTCGCCAACCTGATCACGCGCGCCGGCGCCGACCGCGTGCTGACGCTCGATCTGCATGCCGGGCAGATCCAGGGCTTTTTCGACATTCCGACCGACAACCTCTTCGCGGCTCCCGTCCTGGCCCGCGACATCAAGAGCCACTACCAGCTGTCGAACGTGATGGTCGTGTCGCCCGACGTCGGCGGCGTTGTGCGTGCGCGCGCCGTCGCGAAGCGCATCGACGCCCAGCTCGCCATCGTCGACAAGCGTCGCGAGCGTCCGGGCGAGTCCGAAGTCATGAACGTCATCGGCGAGGTCGACGGGAAGGACTGCCTGCTTATCGACGATATCGTCGATTCCGGCGGCACGCTTTGCAATGCAGCCGATGCCCTCCTCGCCAAGGGCGCAACCAGCGTCACGGCGTATATTACCCACGGGGTGCTCTCCGGCGGGGCCGTGGCGCGGATCGCCGGCTCGAAACTGCGTGAACTGGTCATTACCGACTCGATCCAGCCATCCGCGGGCGTCGAGGGTGCACGCAATATTCGCGTTGTGTCGATCGCCGATCTCATTGGCGAGGCTATTTCCCGCACGGCGACCGAGGAATCCGTCTCCAGCCTTTTCGACTAGAACAGCGCCAAAGCAATTCCTGCGAGCATCGCCAAGGCAAGCACCGCGAACAGGTTGGCATGAAACCACAGCAGGGCGACCCCCGCCCCGAGTGCGATGGCTGCGGCCTGCCAGTCGAAGGACCCAAGTTCAGGTGCCGGTAAGACGAACGGGCCGAACGGCATCTCCGAAGTTTGCCGAAACAGCACGTGCAGTCCGAACCATAGTGCTAGGTTGGCGATGACGCCGACGACTGCTGCAGTCACTCCAGACAGCGCCGCCGCGAGCCAGCGCACGTTGCGCAGACGCTCGATGTAGGGCGCGCCTGCGAAGATCCACAGGAAGCAGGGCACGAAGGTGAACCAGAGCGCTACCGCGGCGCCGGCAAGCCCGCCGAGAAGCGGGTCGATACCCACCTGTCTCGCGGCGCCGTGGAAACCGACGAATACCAGGACGAGGATCAGTGGCCCCGGTGTCGTCTCGGCGAGGCCAAGGCCCGTGAGCATCTCGTCCGGGCGCAACCAGCCGTACACTTCGACTGCCTGCTGCGCAACGTAGGCGAGCACCGCATACGCGCCGCCGAACGTGACGGCCGCCATCACCGAGAAGAATCGGGCTTCTTCTGCGAGGACATGCTCTCCGCCGAACCATGCGGCCAGCGCAACGAGCGGCAGCAGCCAGGGCGCGAGCCACGCAGTGGTGGTGGCGAGCAGCCGCCTTGGGCTCGGGCGCGTCCATACGGGGGTTGCGTCGCTGGAAACGGGCTCTACCTCCGACTGCGTCGCGCCGCCACCAGCGCGCACCATCGCGCCAGCAAGTGCCGCGGCCAGGACGATGATCGGAAACGGGATCTTGAGCAGAGCGATGCCGATGAAGGCGACGGCGGCAATCGCATACATCGCGGAACCATTGAGCGCACGGCGGCTGACGCGAAGCAGCGCTTCGGCAACAATGGCGAGCACGGCGGCCTTGAGGCCGAAAAGCAGGCCGGAAACTGCCGGCGCCTCGCCGAGCAGCAGGTAAAGTATCGAAAGGCCCGTGATGACGATGGCACCCGGCAGGACGAACAGCAGCCCGGCGATGAGGCCCCCGCGAATACCGTGCAGCAGCCACCCGACGTAGGTCGCCAGCTGCATCGCCTCGGGGCCTGGCAGAAGCATGCAATAGTTCAGCGCGTGGAGGAACCGCCTTTCGGAAAGCCATCCGCGCTCTTCGACGAGCATCCGGTGCATCAACGCGATCTGCGCCGCAGGACCTCCGAACGACAGCAAGCCGACCCGAGCGAATACGCGCGTCATGTCGTGGAACGCGGGCCGCTCCGCCGGTGCGCTGGTGCTTGACGTCATGCTACTGGCTATCGCGGCTAGCCCGTCCCTATCAAGCTGCTCTTGCCCGGGAGCCGGCAACAAGGCAGAATCCACGCATGAAGACCCTGCTCTCCTCCGCCGCCCTTGCAGCGATGTTCATCGCCATCGCGCCCGCCCATGCACAGTGGCGCCTCGACAATGGCGTGGCGATCGTCGAACCCGCAGAGACGAACTCCAACATGGAGCTGGTCGCGCTGGTTTGCGGCGACCCGTATCAGCTCGAAGTCTATGCGCGTGGCGGTCCGGTCCAGCCGGCGGATCAGGAAGTCGCGGCAGACTATTTTTACAAGCCGAACAAGGTACGGGCGACCATCGACGGCCAGGCGTTCAAGCTGACGGCGGCAGGTTCCGACGGCGCTGTCGTCCTGTTCGGCGAGGGCTCCAAGGCGCAGAGCTACATGGACAAGCTCCCCGCCGCCCTTGTACAGGCGCTGATGGCAGGCAAGACGCTGACGCTGGGGTTCGACATCACCGCGGCGAACAACGCCGACGGGTCTCCGTTCGAGACGATCGCCGTTTTCCCTCTGACGGGGTCTCGCGAGGCTATCGAGGCGACGCTCTCCGCCTGCGGCGGTGCGTAGGACTCTCTAGTGACCCTCGTAGGCCACGAGGGTCCTCACATCGACGCCAAGCGCCTCGAGTTTCCTGCGGCCGCCAAGGTCCGGCAGGTCGATGACGAAGCAGGCCGCGATAACCTCCGCGCCCATTTGCCGTAGCAGCTTCACCGCGCCTTCGGCGGTCCCGCCGGTGGCGATCAAATCGTCCACGAGGATGACCTTCTCCCCCGGTTTCACGGCGTCCTTGTGCATCTCCATCTCGTCGATTCCATATTCGAGCGAGTAGGCGACGCGTACGGTCTCGTGCGGGAGCTTGCCCTTCTTGCGGATCGGGATGAACCCGGCCGAAGTCTGATGCGCAATGGCGCCGCCCAGGATGAAGCCACGAGCCTCGATGCCGGCGATCTTGTCGATCTTGCCGCCGGCCCAGGGATGCACGAGTTCGTCCACCGCACGGCGGAAAGCGCGCGCATCGCCAAGCAAGGTCGTGATGTCCCGGAACAGAATACCGGGCTTCGGATAGTCAGGGATCGTGCGGATCGCCGCGCGCAGCGTGTCGTCGAGGGAAGCAGGCATGGGGCGGGATCCGGGAAATGTCGCCGCTTCTTCTCGCGCAAGCCGGCTCAAATGAAAAGGGGCGCCTTGTGGGCGCCCCGTCGTCTGGAACGGCCGGAGCTCAGTGCGACACGTCTGACCAGATCTTTCGCTTGGTCACGTAGACCAGGCCGGCAAAGATCAGCAGGAAGATCATGACCACGAAACCGGTCTGTTTGCGCTCCTGAAGGTGCGGCTCGGCCGCCCACATCAGGAAGGCCGAGATGTCGCGTGAATACTGGTCGAGCGTCTGCGGCGAGCCGTCGTCGTAGGTGACCTGGCCGTCGGAAAGCGGCGGTGGCATCGACAGCGCCGGCCCCGAGATGAAGTGCGGATTGTAGTACGTGCCCGGCTGCAGCTCGAAGCCTTCCGGAGCAGGCGCGTAGCCGGTCAGAAGCCCGTAGATGTAGTCGGGCCCGCCCTCCGCGTACTGGGTGAAGATATCGAAGACGAAGGTCGGGAACCCGCGCTCCACGCCGCGCGCCTTGCCGATCAAAGAGAAGTCCGGAGGCGCCGCACCGTTGTTGGACGCGGCAGCCGCTTCCTTGTTCGGGAACGGCGAGGGAAAGTGATCCGACGGCACGCCGGGGCGCTCGAACATGTCGCCGTCGCCGTTCGGGCCGTCCTGGATCGTGTATTCGGCCGCCAGAGCCCGAACCTGCGCCTCGGAGTAGCCGAGGGATTCGAGCGAGCGGAACGGCACCAGGCTCATCGAATGGCAGGCGGCGCAGGCTTCGCGATAGACCTTCAATCCACGCTGCAGCTGTCCGCGATCGTACGTGCCGAAGGGGCCGCTGAACGACCAGTCCTGCGGCACCGGCTTGACGATCGGGTAGTGCGGCGTGCCGCCCTCCGCGTGGTCGGCGTCTGGCGCGTGGTCCTGCGCCAGCACCGCGGTCGTGGCGATGAGGCCGAAGCCCAGCGCCGCAAATCCCTTGAGGATCGATATCATCGAAGAGTCCTTTCGAGCCTCAGGCGCCGATCAGTGGTGGGCGGTCGCGGCTGGCTCGGCGGCCGGAGCTGCGACGGCAGCCGGCTTGGCCTTGGACAGGACCGCTTCGGTGATGGAGTTCGGCAAGCGCCGCGGCGTCTCGATGAGGCCGAGCAGCGGCATGATGACGATGAAGAAGGCGAAATAGTACAGCGTCGCGATCTGCGACATCACCACGTAGGCGCCCTCGGCCGGCTTGGCGCCGAGCCAGCCCAGGAAAAGGCAGTTCGCGGCAAACAGCCAGAAGAACAGCTTGTACCAAGGGCGGTAGACCGCCGAACGCACCTTCGACGTATCGAGCCATGGCACGAAGAAGAGGATGAGGATCGCGCCCGCCATCGCCAACACGCCGCCGAGCTTGGAGTCGATCGGCCCGATGTTGAAGGTGATGGCGCGCAGGATCGCGTAGAACGGCAGGTAGTACCATTCGGGGACGATGTGCGCCGGCGTCTTGAGCGGATCGGCAGGAATGTAGTTGTCCGGATGGCCGAGATAGTTGGGGATGTAGAAGACGAAGTAGGCGTAGACCGCGAGGAACACGATCATCGCGAAGGCGTCCTTCGCCGAAGCGTGCGGCGAGAACGGCACGGTGTCGGTCTTCGACTTGACCTCGATGCCGGTCGGGTTGGTCTGTCCGGTGACGTGCAGCGCCCAGACGTGCAGCACCACGACGCCGGCGATCATGAACGGCAGAAGGTAGTGCAGCGAGAACATGCGGTTGAGCGTAGGATTGTCGACCGCGAAGCCGCCGAGCAACAGTTCCTGGATGAAGCCGCCGACCAGGGGCACCGCGCTGAAGAAGCCGGTGATGACGGTTGCGCCCCAGAAGCTCATCTGGCCCCACGGCAGCACGTAGCCGAAGAAGCCGGTCGCCATCATCAGCGCGTAGATCACGACGCCGAGGATCCACAGCATCTCGCGCGGCGCCTTGTAGGAGCCGTAATAGAGACCGCGGAAGATGTGGATGTAGACGGCGATAAAGAAGAACGAGGCGCCGTTCGAATGCATGTAGCGGATCAGCCAGCCCGAGTTCACGTCCCGCATGACGTGTTCGACGGAGTTGAAGGCGACCGCCGTGTTGGCGCCGTAATGCATCGCCAGCACGACGCCCGTCACGATCTGAATGACCAGCATGATCGTGAGGATGCCGCCGAAGGTGTACGCGTAGTTCAGGTTACGCGGCACCGGGTAGGCAACGAACGAATCGTAGACCAGCCGCGGCAGCGGCAGGCGGGCGTCCATCCAGCGGCCGAAGCCGGTCTTGGGCGCGTAGGTTCCGTGCGAGTGTCCGCCGCTCATGTCGATGTGCCCCTCTTGCCTCAGCCGATCTTGATGACGGTGTCGGAGGTGAATGCGTAGTTGGGAATGGCGAGGTTCTCCGGCGCCGGACCCTTACGGATACGGCCGGCGGTATCGTAGTGCGAACCGTGGCATGGGCAGAACCAGCCGCCGAAGTCGCCGGCCTGACCGAGCGGAATGCAGCCCAGATGGGTGCACGAGCCGATCATGATGATCCAGTTTTCCTTGCCCTCGCCGGCTGACCGCGCAATGTCGGTCGCGGGCTCTTCCGCCGGGCCGTTGAGGTTGCGGGCGACGGGATCCTTGAGGTCGGCGAGCGGCACTTCCTGCGCCGCCTTCACCTCTTCCTCGGTCCGGTTGCGGATGAACACCGGCTTGCCGCGCCACTTCACGGTCAGCGACATGCCGGGCTCGACCGCCGAAACGTCGACCTCGATCGACGCAAGCGCCAGCGTCGACGCGTCGGGCCGCAACTGGTCGATGAACGGCCACGCGACGCCGGCCACGCCGACGACGCCGGCCATGCCGGTGGCGACGTAGAGGAAATCGCGGCGGGTGGGCTCGCTATGTTCTGTCGCGCTCACGGGGACGGCATCCTTTCCGCTCGGTACGGCCGGATATCCGCTATTCCTGGTCTCACGCGCCGCTGCTTCCCGGGGCGGGAAGCTTGCTGAAAAGGCTCGCGGATTCCCCCGGCATTCGGCGTTGGTTCTTATGCGCGCGCCAAATGCTTGTCCAGACGGGCGCAAAGGCTTTGGGCAGTTTGTCGCGGGGCACCCCGGTACCGCGCTGGCGCAGGAGAAAGCGCATCAGGGCCACTTCACCTCCGGCGGCATGCTCGAGAGGATGGAGTTGACGTTGCCGCCGGTCTTGAGGCCGAAGATCGTGCCGCGGTCGTAGAGCAGGTTGAACTCGACGTAGCGGCCGCGGCGTATCAGCTGCTCCTCGCGATCGGCCTCGGTCCAGTTCTCGTTGAAATTCTTGCGGACGACGTGCTGGTAGGCGACGAGGAAGGCCCGCCCGACATCCTGAACGAACGCGAAGTCGGCGCCCCAGCCGCCCTGCTCCGGCCGCGACTTGTGCCAGTCGAAGAAGATTCCGCCGACGCCGCGCGGCTCGTTGCGGTGCGGCAGGTAGAAATACTTGTCGCACCACGCCTTGTAGCGATCGTAGTCGGCTACAGCGCGGTGCTTGTCGCAGGCGAAACGCATGGCCTTGTGGAAGGCCACCGTATCCGGGTCTTCCTGCGTACGGCGCCGCTCCAGCACCGGAGTCAGGTCGGCGCCGCCGCCGAACCACTGGCGCGTCGTTACCACCATCCGCGTGTTCATGTGCACCGCCGGCACGTTCGGGTTCTGCGGATGCGCGATCAGCGAGATCCCCGACGCCCAGAATCGCGGGTCTTCCTCGGCCCCCGGCATGGTCTTTCGGAACTCAGGCGAGAACTCGCCGTACACCGTCGAAGTGTGGACGCCGACCTTCTCGAAGACCCGCCCGTACATCATCGACATGACGCCGCCGCCGCCCGAGCCGCCGTCGCGCTGCCAAGGCTCGCGCTCGAAGCGACCCGGCGACCAGGAGGAAAGCGGGCCGGACAGCTCCGCCTCGAGCCTCTCGAACGCGTCACAGATCTTGTCGCGCAGCTCCTCGAACCAGGCTTTGGCCGTCGCCTTCTTCGCCTCGATGTCGGCCGGGAGGCCCGGCTCGATTTCTGGACGCTCCATACCTGCTCCAGTGTGGAAAATGACTCGCAATCCGCTTCATCGATCCCTAGTCTTTGCACTGCCGAGGTCAAGGAGTGTTTGTTGTCCGTGCCCTTCAGACCGCGCCGCGTTGCGACGCGCCCGCCGCTTGACGGGTTGCGCGACCGGCTGGCTCGCGGAAGGGAGGCCAAGCCGCGAGACGGCTTCGTGCGCGAATCCTACCTGCTGCCGCGCAGCGATGCCCGCGCCAAGGCGCGCGAATGGTTCGACCGCTGGCCCAAGCAGGCCTACTGGACGAGTATCGAGAGCTGGTCCGAGCGGCCTGGCGACCAGATCGAGTTCACGATGCGGCGCCTGCCCACGGCTGACTGATGCGCAAGGTTCGCAAAGCTCTTTCAGTTCTGGCGATGGCCGTCGCGATTGCAGGCGGCAGCGTGCTGGCTCTGCTTCTTCATCCGCAGCCGCTCTATGCCTACTCAGCCAGCCACGGCCGCCTGACCATACATTCGGATCGGCCCTTCGACACCGACAGAGTGCAGTCACTGCTCGCGGATGTCGAGCAGCGCCTTGGCGCCGCGCCAGGCTATTTGCGTGACGATGCCGGCCGCTACCATATCTTCGTTGCGAACAGCGCCTGGCGACGACGGCTGGCCTTCCTTTGGAATTACGGCGCCGGCGGCGTGAACTATTACCCTATCGGGTGGAACGTTTTCCTGCGCCAGGGTGATATCGATCGGGACCGGCTGATCCGCGAGAACGGGGACACGGTGCCCGAGCCGCGGACGATGGCCTACTATGCCGCGCACGAGATCGCCCACACTCTGATCGGCCGACGTGCCGGCGTGCTTTCCAACTGGCAGCTTCCTGCCTGGATGCGCGAGGGGCTCGCCGACTACGTGGGATTTGGCGGAAAGGTCGACATCGAGGCTCTGACCGAGGCGCTTCGCCGCGGCGACCCCGACCTCGATCCGAAGAAATCCGGTCTTTACGCACGCTACAGATTGCTCGTGGCTTTCATGCTGGAGCGCGAACTCTTCCCGGTCGAGGAGTTGCTGGCTTCCGGCATGTCAATCGCTGAAGCGGAGCGCAGGCTCGACGTCAGCCTGCCCTGAGCTGACGCATAGCCTCGCCTGCAGCCATCGCCACCGACACCGCGAGGTTGAGGCTACGGCCGCCGCCCGCCATGGGGATCGCAACGCGAACGTCCGCCGTCTCGTGGACACCGTCAGGCACGCCAGCGCTCTCGCGCCCGAACAGCAGAATGTCCGACGCCGCGTAGCTGACGTCGGTGTAGGGCAGCTGCGCCCTGGTCGTGAACAGGATCGCCCGCCTGCCCTCGCCGCGGCGCCAGTCATCGAACCCCGCCCAGTCGATATGCCGACGCAGCGCCGCGAGTTCCAGGTAATCCATGCCGGCGCGCTTCAGGTTGCGGTCCGAGATGTCGAAGCCGGCCGGCTCGATCAGGTGCACGCAAAATCCGAGACACGCGGCGGTGCGCAGGATCGTTCCGGTGTTGCCGGCAATATCAGGCTGGTAAAGGGCGATGTCGCAGCAGGCCATCAGCGCCTGGCGAAGATCTTCGCCTCGGCCGCTTGAAGGAAGCGCTCGCGGCCGGGCAGTTCCAGTCCGAATTCGTCTTCCAGCACGCCAGCGAGCTCTTCCGCGTCGGCAAGTTCGACGCGCTCGGTGCCGCCGTCGTGGATGTGCTTGGTGAAGCGGTCGTTCATCAGCGCGAGGCGCTTGCCCGGCAAGGCCCGCGCCGCCATCAGCGTCGAGATGAAATGTGAGTTCGGATGACGGCAGAGGTAGAAGTTCGGCAGCTCGTAGTCGATCGGAAGCTGCTCATAGAGGTCGAAGCGGTATAAGTTTCGCCACTCGCCTGCCGCATGCGCCTGCATCAGGTAGGTGCCGCCCTCGTCAAGGACGCGAAACGGTTCGTGCGGCGTCTCCTGCTCGATCCCCGGCGCGAGACGCAGCGGCGCCGTTTGCGTCAGCCCTCCGAAGCCGACGTCCATCAACCAGGTTTCCCCATCGATCGGAATGGCGATCAGCATGTGGCTGCGAGGCACGACAGCGTCGGCAGGGCGATTCCACAGCACGCGAGCCGCCAATCCTCTCACCTTGAAGCCGAGCGCTTGTACGACCTCCATCAGCAGCCTGTTCTGCTCGTAGCAGAAGCCGCCACGATGATGCTGGACGAGCTTGTTCTGAACGTCGCCAAGATCGAGGGAGACGCAGTCGCCCAGGAACGGATCCAGGTTTTCGAACGAGATCGACGCAGGGTGCAGGCGATGGATGTCGCGAAGCGTTTCAAGCGTAGGCGCGCCGTGGCCGGTGTAGCCGATGCGCCCGAAATAGGCGTTGAGGTCGACGGTCATCGCCTGCTTACAGCCTCTGCAGCGGGCGAGGTCAAGTTCGGGTCGTGTCAGCATGAGCGCATACCCCACCTCGGACGCCTACCGGTTTCAGTCCAGGCGCACTAGGTATAGCCGCCATCCGCCGCGATTCCGAATGAACCGGCACGCCGCCGAGAGACACGACGATGTTCCGCTGGTTCGAGACCCGCCTCAATCCGTTCCCTGCCGAAGAGCCGGTAGAGCCGCCGAAGACGCTTGTCGCGTTCTGCCTTCACTTCACCAAAGGCGCCTGGCCGTGGCTGGTACCCTCGGCGCTCCTGACCGCGATGATCGCAGGCGTCGAGGTCTGGATGTTCTCCTTCCTCGGCAACATCGTCGACTGGCTGACGGCCGCGAACCGCGCAACCTTCCTCGCCGATGAAGGGTGGCGCCTGGCCGGTATGGCGGCGATCGTGCTGGTGGCGCTGCCGACCATGGTCTGGCTGCAGTCGCTGATCAACATGCAGACGCTGATCGGCAACTATCCGATGCGGATCCGCTGGCAGGTCCATCGCTACCTGCTCAAGCAGTCGATGACCTTCTATCAGGACGAGTTCGCGGGACGCATAGCCACCAAGCTGATGCAGACCGCGCTCGCTGTCCGCGAGACGGTGATGAAGCTCGCCGACATGCTGAACTATGTCGTCGTCTACTTCACCGGCATGCTGCTGACGTAGCCGCCGCGGACTGGCGGCTGGCGCTGCCGCTCGCCGTATGGCTGATCGGCTACATTACGCTGCTCCGCTACTTCATACCGAAGCTCGGTGCGATCGGCGAGGAACAGGCGGACGCACGCTCCATGATGACCGGACGCGTCGTCGACAGTTACACCAACATTCAGACCGTGAAGCTCTTCAGCCACGCCGGCCGCGAAGCCTCCTACGCCCGCGAGGGCATGAGCGACTTCCTGAAGACCGTCTACCGCCAGTTCCGGATGATCACGACGCTATACGGACTGCTCTATCTCCTGAACTCGCTGTGCCTCGCCACCATTGCCGGCCTCGGCATCTGGCTATGGCTCGGCGAGGTCATCACCGTCGGCGCGGTGGCCACGGCGATCGGTCTGGTGATCCGGCTGTGGGGCATGTCGCAATGGGTCATGTGGGAGATGACCGGGCTGTTCGAGAACATCGGCACGGTTCAGGACGGCATAGCATCGATCTCGCTGCCCCGCGTGGTCGAGGACAAGCCGGACGCGAAGCCGCTCGCCGTATCGCGCGGCGAGATCGCGTTCGACGGCGTCCGCTTCCACTACGGCCACTCGAAGGGCGTGCTCGAGAACATGTCGCTGACGATCCGGCCGGGCGAAAAGGTCGGCATCGTCGGGCGTTCCGGCGCCGGCAAGTCGACGCTGGTCAACCTGCTCCTCCGATTCTACGACATCGAGGGCGGCCGCATCCTGATCGACGGGCAGGACATCGCGGCGGTGACGCAGGATTCGCTGCGCGCCAATATCGGCATGGTGACGCAGGACACGTCGCTGCTGCATCGCTCGGTACGGGAGAACATCCTGTACGGGCGTCCGGACGCCACGGAAGCGATGGTGCTCGATGCTGCGCGCCGCGCCGAAGCGCTCGATTTCATCGCCGGATTGACGGACCCGAAAGGCCGGAAGGGCTTGGAGGCTCATGTCGGCGAGCGCGGCGTCAAGCTCTCGGGCGGCCAGCGCCAGCGCATCGCGATCGCCCGCGTCATGCTCAAGGACGCGCCGATCCTCATCCTCGACGAAGCGACTTCGGCGCTCGATTCCGAGGTCGAGGCGGCGATCCAGGAAAATCTTTACAGGCTGATGGAGGGCAAGACGGTCATCGCCATCGCGCACCGGCTGTCGACCATCGCGGCGATGGACCGGCTTGTGGTGATGGACAAGGGTCGCGTCGTCGAACAAGGCACCCACGCCGAGCTCATCGAACAAGGCGGCCTGTACGCCCAGTTGTGGGCGCGGCAGTCCGGCGGGTTCCTCGACGCGGATCTCGACGCCGAGAAGGCGGCTGCCGAGTGAAAACGCAGGCGGTTGTCCCGATGCTGCCGCGGCCCCATCTATGTCGCGAATGAAGGACGCTCTCCCAGACAAGCAGGATCAGGACACGGATGCCAAGATAGGTCTTGGCGAGCGGTTCTGGCGCGCGACGGAAAACGTCATAACGCCGTTTGCCGATACCGACCGGCCAGTCCTGCCGAAGGACGCGCTGCAGTTCATCCTGTTCTTCGCCAACCAGGCGCGCTGGCCGTTCCTGCTTCTGCTGATTACCGGCGGCCTGTCGGGCGCGGTGGACGCGGCACTCTACTGGTCGGTCGGCTGGTTGATCGACATCCTCGACGCATCATCGCCGGAAACGTTGTTCGTCGACTACTGGCCGCATCTGGTGGCCTTTCTGGCTCTGGTTCTGGTGGTGCGGGCCGGCGTGCTGATCGCCAACGCCGTGGTCGAGCAGCAGATCGTGGTGCCGAACTTCTACCAGCTCGTGCGCTGGCAGTCGTTCAGGCGCGTCATCGAGCAGCCTTACGAGTTCTATCAGAACGATTTCGCCGGCCGCATCGCCACGAAGATCCTGCAGGGCGGCGAGGCGACCGGCGATTTCATCGTCTCCAGTCTCCAGTCGATGTGGAGTTTCATCACCTTCGTCGTGCTTGCCGGCGCCATTTTCTCTGCGCTTGACCCGCTGATGGGCGTCGTGCTGGTCGTCTGGCTTGCAACCTACGGCGTCGTCGCCTGGCGCCTGCTGCCCCCGCTACGGGCTGCCGGACGCCGCACCGCGGACGAACGCTCCATTCTCAATGGCCGGATGGTCGACGCTTTCACCAACATCCTGGCGGTAAAACTCTACGACAGCGGCAAGCGTGAGCATGGCTTTGTGCGCGAAGGGATGGAGCGCTTCCTCGATGCAGTGCATCAGTTGACCCGATCGATCACGGCAGTGCGCGGCTCGGTCGCCATTCTCAATGGGTTCATGATCGCTGCGGTCGCGGCACTGACTCTGCGCGGCTGGATGAACGGCGCTGCCTCGACCGGCGAGGTTGCCGCCGCCCTCGGCCTCAGCTTCCGCCTGAACCAGATGTCCGGCTACGTGATGTTCAACATCAACGGCCTGATCCGCAACTTCGCCACGGTGCAGGACGCGACCGGCACGATCTCCGTGCGCCCTGCCCTCGCCGATGCGCGAGCCGCAAAGGTCCTGCCGCGCGCCAGCGGCGACCTCCGCTTCGACGATGTGACCTTTAGCTACGGAAAGGATCGTCCCGAGGGCGCCGGCGTCATCGAGAAGCTGAACCTGCATATCCGACCGGGCGAGCGCGTGGCCTTGGTCGGGCCCTCCGGAGCGGGGAAGACCACTATCGTGAACCTGATGCTGCGCCTCTTCGACGTTGAGGGCGGCAGGGTGCTTATAGACGGCAACGACGTTCGCGATGTCACGCAGGCGTCGCTGCGTGCCCAGTTCGGCGTCGTCAGCCAGGAGCCGATGCTGATGCATCGCTCGATCCGTGACAACATCGCCTACGGCAAGCCGGATGCGACGGAAGCGGAGATCGTTGCAGCCGCCAAGAAGGCCTCGGCGCACGATTTCATCGTCGGCGTTTCCGATCCGCGCGGCCGTACCGGCTATGACGCCCATGTCGGCGAGCGCGGCGTGAAATTGTCGGGCGGGCAGCGGCAGCGTATCACGATCGCCCGGATGATGCTCAAGGATGCGCCCGTGCTGATCCTCGACGAGGCGACCTCCGCGCTCGATTCCGAGGTCGAGGCGGCGATTCAGGACACGCTTTTCCCGATGATGGAGGGGAAGACGGTGATTGCCATTGCGCACAGGCTCTCCACCATCGCCGCGCTTGACCGCCTGATCGTTCTCGATGAGGGGCGCGTGGTCGAGGAGGGTACGCATGCCGAACTGATCGCCTCCGCCGGGCTTTATGCACAGCTCTGGAAGCGTCAGTCCGGAGGCTTCCTGCCGGACCGCCTGGCCGCGGAATAACAGATGTCGTTTCGGCCGCCCTCTCTTTCCGGACCCGTCGATGTCGGCGCTGCCTTGTTCGACGCGCTCAGCCACGAGATCATGCAGGAGAAGGCTGCTGCGCTCGGCCGCGCCGGCGAGAAAGCGGCCCTTGCAGTCGAGCGCCTGAAGTCTGCGGCACAAGACGATCATCGTCGCCCGGAATTGCTGCGCGACGCCGCCCGAGCGGTGCACGCGTGGTTCATCCAGCGCGAAGTCTGCGGCTTGCGCCGCCATGCCGACGTGATCCGCGAAGTCGGGATCCCCGGCGAAGTGCTGGTCCGGCTCGGCGCCAGCTGATCACAACTTCGCCCCGGCTGTAACAAACCGTGCCGCAGGCGCAACACTTGCGCACGCGCCTTGGACTTCGCCGCAATCTCGCCGTGAACGGACCGCCAGCGAAGGTGACAAGCGCGCTGCGCCGGGGTTGTCTCGGCGGGCGTGCCTCTCCAGACTTCGGGAATTCAACGCCACATGCTCCGTGACGCCGTCCTCGCTGCGCTCCTTGCGCTTCCGATCTTTGCCGTCGTATCCGCTGCGTCAGCCACGGAAGCCAAGATTTCAGTTCCCGCGCTCGAACATGGGGCGACCGCCGCCACAGCCGCGCTGGCGACCTCCGCGAGCCTTGCGATTGAGCGCGCCAAAGAGTTCACGTTCCTCTGCCGCAGGCCGCAGAAGCCCGACGGGCGCACCTTCATCCTCTTGCACGGCTCAGGCGGCAACGAAACGACGCTGATGGACCTGGCGGCGAAGATCGCACCGGACGCAACACTCGTCGGCGTGCGCGGTCGCCTGGTACAGGAAGGGACCACGCGCTGGTATCGTCGGCTGACGCCGACGCGCTTCGACCAGACGGACATTCGCGCCGAGGCCGACGCTTTCGTCGCATCGCTCGCCACCGCGTCCAAGCAGTATGGCTTCAGCCTCGACGATGCCGTGTTCCTGGGCTACTCGAACGGCGCCAACCTGATCGCGGCGCTGACGGTGCTCCATCCGGAGCTGGTTCATCGTGCGGCACTCCTGCGCGCCATGCCGGTGCTTGAGCAGGTCCCAGACGTTATGCTGTCCGATGCCAGCATCCTGACGATCGCCGGCAAGACCGACGCGACCTACTCGCCGTTCGCGCCGGCGCTCGAGACGATGTTCAAGAGCCGCGGTGCACGGGTAAAATCCTACATGATCAATGCAAATCATGGCATCGGCGACGAGGATGCCCGTCTGGTGCGCGAGTGGCTGTCCGCGTCGAACGAGACGACGGCGTCGGCGGAATTGGTCGCCACCGGCGCGCGCTAACTGGAAAAATCTGCTATACTCGTTCCATAACGGCACAGGAGGACGCCATGAAGGAGTTCCACTGCGGCTCGCTGGTACCGGGCTGCGACTGGCATACGCGCCACAACGAAGAGGCCGAGGTCATGCGACGGGCGGTTCAGCACATGCGCGACACGCATGGCGAAGAGACCATCCGCGAGACTATGGTCGAGGCGATCCGCTCTCGCATCGAAAAGGTCCGCGACGCGGCCTAAACGCCCGGCCCCGAAGGGTGGTTTCCCGCTGGCGGCGCCATCGAGGAAACAGGATCGTTTCGGGTGAAACGGGCTCTAGACCGAGAGTTCGCCCGCGCGCGCGAGAAGTTCCTCGCGGCCCGCGGCGAAGTCGCCTGCTGCCCACTCTTCCTCGATCTGACGCAGGCGATCGCCGAGCACCTTGCCCGACAGGCCGAGCCGCTCCAGATCATGCCCGGATAGCGGAAAAATCGGCTTCTGCCATTTCTCAAGCGCTCCGAGCTGCCGCGACAGGTGGCCTGCGGCCATCAGCATTGCCGAATCATGCGCGGCACTCACGCGGGCTGCGGCCAGCGCCAGGCGCAGACGGTCGCGCGGGCCGACAACGCCGCGGCGGTACAGTTCGCGTCGCAAGGCCGGCTCAGACCGATCCGCGCGCGCCGCGTCGGCGCTTGCCCATTCGATCAGTCGGGCGGTTTCCGCCTTCGACATTCGCAGCCGCTCGCCAAGGCTCTTCATGCGAACGGCGTCGGGCGGAACGATCGCCGCGAGACGAGTCATCGCATCGGCGGTCCAGCCGAGCGACCTTTCGGCAGCGATGAGACCGGGGATGGCGTCTATGCCCCATTTCTCGCTTTCGGGCAGCACAGCGGTCAGCACGCTTGCCTGCCGCATCCACAGCAAGGCGCGGGCGGGATTGGGCGCCGCCAACAGCTTTCTGAGTTCCGACCACACGCGTTCGGCCGAAAGACGGGCCAGCCCTTCTTTCAGCCGCGCGCAGGCTTTCAGTCCTTCGGCGTCCGGCCGGCCGGAGCCGTACCACGCAAAGAACCGGAAGAAGCGCAGGATGCGAAGATAGTCCTCGCGGATGCGATGCTCCGGATCACCGATGAAACGCAGCGTTCGCGTTCGAATATCGCCAAGACCGCCGACGAAGTCATGCAGCGTGCCCTGTGCATCGGCATAGATCGCGTTGATGGTGAAGTCGCGCCGCTCGGCGTCGGCCTTCCAGTCGCGCCCGAACTTCACCCTGGCATGCCGGCCGTCGGTCTCGACGTCTGCGCGCAAGGTCGTGACCTCATACGTTGCTCCATTGGCCACGATCGTGACCGTGCCGTGTTCGATGCCGGTAGGGACGGTGCGAAACCCGGCAGCCTCGGCCCTGCGGATGGTCTCGTGCGGCGGGTTGGTGGTGGCGATGTCGATATCGCCGACCTCTTCACCAAGCAGCGTGTTGCGCACCGCTCCCCCGGCAACCCGCGCCGCCTCGCCATCGCTGCCGAGGACCTCGAGAAGCCTCTGCAGGCCCGGCTCCGCAAGCCATGGCGCACCACTTATCGTCGCTGGGTTCATGCGTAGAGCCGCTCGTACAGAAGGCGAAGTACCCCGGCCGTCAGCCCCCAGATATGGCGCTCGCCGAACGGCATCTCGTAGAAATGCCGCTCGACACCGTTCCAGCTCTTGCTCTGCCGATGATGGTTCGCCGGGTCCATGAGGAACGCAAGCGGTACCTCGAACGCCGCATCCACTTCGTCGGGATTGAGCCGCAGCGCAAAGCCGGGCTGCACCACGCCGAGTACCGGTGAAACGCGATATCCCAGGCCCGCGACGTAATCGGGCAAACGCCCGACCACCTCGACGCGGTCAGGGCCGAGGCCGACCTCCTCCTCCGTCTCCCGCAACGCGGCGGCCTCGACCGACGCGTCCCCCGCGTCGATACGCCCGCCCGGGAACGCGATCTGCCCGGCGTGGCTGCGCATCGTCGTCGGCCGCTGCGTCAGCAAAACCGTGGCGCCCGCCGCATGCTCGATGACCGGCACCATGACCGCGGCGCGCTTCAGCGCGCCAGTCAGGAATCGGTCCTTCAGGCCAGGATTGAGGTCGTGATCGCCGAAATCGTCACCGTCGAACGGGCCTCTCTGGCGCAGCGCGCGCCGGCGGAAGTCATCGGCGGTCAGCGGCCGCTGCTCGGTTATGCTCATGCCGACATCGCGTCCAGTCTGGCTGCGGGCATGATCGGGAAAACCTCACCCTTCGAGCGCACGCAGAATGTCGGCGTTCCGGCAAGGTCAAGACGTTCGCCGATCTCCACCATCTCGTACATCACCGGTCGTGCGACCAGCGCCTCAAGCCGTCCGCGAACGTGCAGATAGGGCTTGAGCCCACCCGTCTCGGGCTCGTCGACGAAACGCAGCTGGTGATCTGGACCTGCCTCGACGACATCGCCGACATTGGTGCGAAACATCAGCACCTGATCCGCGTCCTTGCCGGATACGTTCATCTCGACGGCAACGAACGGCGCGTCGACCACGCGAATGCCGACCTTCTCGACAGGCGTGACAAGGTAGGTCCTGCCGTCCTCATCCTTGCGCAGAACGGTCGAAAACAATTGCACGAGCGGCATGCGCCCGATCGGCGTGCCGAGATAGTACCAAGTGCCGTCGGCACGGATTTCCATGTCGAGGTCGCCGCAAAACGGTGGGTTCCAGCGATCCACTGGCGGAAGACCTTTGCCGGCGCGGGTCGCGCGCGAAATCAGGGCCTGCAGACCTGACGCATCGGCAGCCTCGGCGAGCCCTTCTTCCATAGAGTTTTCGTGATCGGCCATCGTCACGAAATAGTCACTGTGGACGCGCTTGTCAGCAACCCGGGCTGTCTTAAGTTGGCGATGCGGCACTGCGAACAGGTCCATGAGTCGTGCGCCGCATTAGCGGCAGCAACGTTCCGGCGGCTCCTGCAGGACCTGCGGTCGCCCGCCCGAACCTGAGGACGAGTCCGGTCGGCGACCGGGGAAGGGAACGGGTTAGCGCATGAGCGTCATGCTGAAGGACAAGCCACTCGGCGCGGAGGAGATGATCGCCGAGGCAGAGCGCGCGCTGGCAGATATCGCGCGAGTACGCGAAGGCGTCGGCAAGGTGATCTTCGGTCAGCAGCCGGTCGTCGAGCGCACGCTCGTCGCCGTGCTGGCGGGTGGTCATGCGCTGCTTGTCGGCGTCCCCGGCCTCGCCAAGACGAAGCTCGTCGAGACACTCGGCGTCGTTCTTGGGCTCGATACCAGCCGGATCCAGTTCACGCCGGACCTGATGCCGTCAGACATCCTTGGTTCCGAAGTTCTGGAGCAGGATGCCGGCGGCAAGCGTTCGTTCCGCTTCATCTCCGGCCCGATCTTCGCCCAGTTGCTGATGGCCGACGAGATCAACCGGGCAAGCCCGCGCACGCAATCGGCGCTGTTGCAGTCGATGCAGGAGTATCACGTCACCGTAGCCGGACAGCGACATGACCTGCCGTCGCCGTTCCACGTACTCGCGACGCAAAATCCGCTTGAGCAGGAAGGCACCTATCCGCTGCCCGAGGCGCAGCTCGACCGGTTTTTGATGCAGGTCGACATCTCATACCCCGACCTCGAAGCCGAGCGACGCATTCTCATCGAGACCACAGGCATCTCAGACCAGCGGGCTACGGCCGTATTGACCGCCGAGCGCCTGAAGGAAATCCAGGGTCTCATCCGTCGCATGCCCGTGCCGGAAAGCGTCGTGGAGGCGATCCTGAACCTGGTGCGCGCCGCGCGGCCGGGTCAGGGCAATGCCGAGACCGACAAGCACATCGCCTGGGGCCCCGGTCCGCGCGCCAGCCAGGCGCTGACCCTGTGCGCCCGCGCGCGCGCGCTCTACGATGGCCGGCTCGCACCGTCGGTCGACGACGTGCAAGCGCTCGCCGAGCCTGTCCTGCAGCATCGCATGGCGCTCACCTTCGCCGCGCGCGCCGAAGGAATGAGCGTACGTGACGTGATTGCCCGCCTGCTCAAGGCGCAGGGATAGGTCGCACGCATTGGCGCAAATCGGTGAAGCAGTAGGCTCCGTCACCACCCCAGACGCACTGGCGCGCGCGCGGCTGAGAGCTTCGCTGGTGCCGGACCTGCTCGTCGAGGCACGTAGCCTGGTGAATACGGTGATCCAGGGCTGGCACGGACGCCGCCGCCGCGGCGTCGGCGAGAATTTCTGGCAGTTCCGTCCCTATGTCGAAGGCGAGGCTACCGCGCGCATCGACTGGCGCCGCTCCGCCCGCGACGACCACACCTATATCCGCGATCGCGAGTGGGAGGCGGCGCACACGGTCTGGCTGTGGGCCGACCCATCGTCGTCGATGCTCTACAAGTCACGCGTGGCAACGGTCTCGAAGGAGTCGCGCGCGCTGGTGATGATCCTCGCCCTCGCCGAACTCCTGTCGCGAAGCGGCGAGCGGATAGCATGGCCGGGCGTGGTCGACCCGTTCACCGCGCGCAACGGCGCCGAGCGCATTGCCGGAAGGCTGACGCATGCGGCGGCCGCCCCCGCGCGGCCCGACCTCTCGGGGGTGCGCCGCTTCTCCGACATCGTCCTGGCATCGGACTTTCTCGATTCGCCTGAGGATACCCAGGCGTGGCTCGACCCTCTCGCGCGGCGCGGAGTGCGCGGCCACCTGATCGAGATCGCCGATCCGGTCGAAGAAACCTTTCCCTATTCCGGCCGGACAGAGTTCCGCGATCCCGAGACGGGCGAGCGCCTGACGGCGGGCCGCGCCGAAACCCTTGCCGAGGAATACCGCCACCACTACACGGCGCGTCGCGCCGAGCTGTCTGCCTGGTGCAAGAAGCGCGGCTGGAGCTACACCGTCAACCACACCGATCGCCTCGCATCGGAGGCGCTGGTGAAGATCCATCTCGCTATGGGCGAGATGGCGGGGGGCCGCTAGTGGGTTTTCTGTCGTTCGGCGCGCCGCTGATACTTGCAGGCCTGGTCGCCTTGCCGGCAATCTGGTGGCTGCTGCGCCTGACGCCGCCGAAGCCGCAGACCGAGCTGTTCCCGCCGCTGCGCATCCTTGCAAAGGTACTGCGTCGTGAGGAGACGCCGCATCGCAGCCCGTGGTGGCTGACCTTGCTGCGGCTTCTGATGGCGGCATTGGTCATCATGGCGCTGGCCGAGCCGGTACTGAACCCGCGCGAGCGCCTGCCCACGGGCGGCACGGCCCTGGCCCTGGTGGTCGACAATGGCTGGGCGACGGCCACGGACTGGGACCTTCGTATCGCCACCGCTCGACGGCTCATTGCCGACGCGGCCGATGCCGACGTTCCGGTCGTGCTTGGCTTCACCGCCGATGCGGAGAATGCAGAGATTGGACCGTTCGATGCTGCCGCGGCGCTCGATCGGCTCAACGCGGCTGCGCCGCGGCCACTGCCTGGCGATCGGCCGGCGGTCTACGGGCGGATCGCGGGCGCGCTCGACCGGATCCCGGGGGCCGCCGTCGCCATCCTGTCGGACGGGCTGACCCAGCCGGGCGACGAGGAGGCGTTTTCGATACTGCTCGCCGCAGGCGCCTCGCGCCTGATCTGGGTGGCCCCCGACCGCCTGCCTATGGTCGCGCTCACCAACACCGAGAACACCGTCGATGCCTTCTCGGTGACGGCTGTCCGCGCGCCGGGCGACCCTGCGCCGCGCCGCGTCAGCGTCGGCGCCTTCGACGAGCGCGGCAGGCGCATTGCCGATGCGGCCGTCGCCTTCGGTGCCGGGGAGACGGAAGCCAGGGGCGAGTTCCGCCTGCCGTTCGAGTTGCGCAATGACTTTGCCTCGGTTGCCGTCGACGGCGAAAACCAGGCGGCTGCCGTGCGCCTGCTCGACGAGAACTCGCGCCGCCGCCGCATCGGGCTGATATCGGCTTCTGAGGCCGATCAGGCCCAGCCGCTGCTGTCGCCGCTCTACTACATTCGCCGCGCCATGGAGCCGTTCACCGATCTTGTCGAAGCCGACAGCGCCGACCTGACCGAGGCGGTGCCGACGCTGCTCGCGAAGAAGCCCGCGATGATCGTCATGGCTGACGTCGGCATCCTCCCCGACGAAGCGCATGAGGCGCTTTCCGAGTGGGTCGAGGACGGCGGCACACTGGTCCGCTTCGCCGGGTCGCGCCTGGCGGCGTCGGAATACGAGGACGAGTTGCTTCCGGTCACCTTGCGCCTCGGTGAGCGCTCCCTTGGAGGCGCGCTGTCATGGACCGAACCGCAACGGGTCAGCGATTTCCCGGCGACAGGGCCTTTTGCCGACCTTACGCCGCCCGTCGAGGTAACGGTGAACAGACAGGTCCTGGCACAGCCCACGCCGGACATCGTCGAGCGCACCTGGGCCACGCTCGCCGACGGTACCCCTCTTGTCACCGGGGCGCGGCGCGGTCAGGGAACGCTGGTGCTCTTCCACGTGACGCCCGAGGCAACGTGGTCGAACCTTCCGATATCGGGTACATTCGTGGAGATGCTGCGTCGTCTCGTCCAGCTCTCGCGGAACCAGGGCAGCCTGGATCAAGCCGCCGAAAGTGCGCGCGTGGCGCTGCCGCCATATCGCATGATCGCCGCAGACGGGCAGATCGTGCCGCCGCCGCCGGACGCCCGACCTCTCGACATTGTGGCCGGGCAGCAAGCCGCCGTCACCATCGAGAATCCGCCCGGCCTGTATGGAGGCGATGAAGGCGTTCTCGCCCACAATCTGCTGTCACCAGGGACCGACCTTATCCCGATTGCCAGGCCAGAGACGTCGCTCCCGCTGACGGACGCCGCCTACGCCGCCGATGAGTCGCAGCCGCTTCGGGGGCCACTTTTCGGAATTGCGCTCGCGCTCATGCTGCTCGACATGTTGGCTGTGTTCTGGATGAGCGGCGTCTTCAGCCGGCGGCGACGTACCGCGCGACCGGCGGCGGCATCGGCAGCACTGGCGCTCGCTGTCATGGTTTCGGTGTCGCTGCCAACGCCGCGCGCCGACGCCCAGGAGAATCGTCTCGAGGACCAGGCTTCCATCGACGCGATCAGCGTGACGCGGATCGCTTACGTCGTGACCGGGAATCCGTCGATCGATTCGATCAGCCGTGCCGGCCTGACCGGGTTGACGCGCTATCTGACCGAGAAGACGGCATTGGAGCCCGGCGATCCGGCCGGCGTCGACGTCGCGAGCGACGAACTTTCGTTCTATCCGCTGATCTACTGGCCGATCGACGCCGACGCGCAGATGCCGTCGGCGGCGGCGATAGCGCGTGTGGATGCTTACATGCAGCAGGGTGGGACGGTGCTGTTCGACACGCGCGACCAATTCAGCCAGGGGCTCGGCAGCAACGACGCCAGCGCCTCGACGCGGCGGTTGCGCGACATCCTGTCGACGTTGAATGTCCCGGCGCTTGAGCCGGTGCCGCCCGACCACGTGCTGACCAAGGCGTTCTTCATCATGAACGAGTTCCCGGGGCGCTTCAGCGGCAGTCCGCTATGGGTCGAGTCTTCGCTCGACGCCTCGAATGCCGACAACCGCCCGGTGCGTACCGGCGACGGCGTCTCGCCGATCATGATCACTGCCAACGACCTTGCCGGCGCGTGGGCTGTCGATGCTGCCGGCAGCCCGATGCTGCCGACGGTGCCGAACGATCCGCTGCAGAGGCTTTGGGCGCTGCGCGGCGGCGTCAACATCATGATGTACATGCTGACCGGCAACTACAAGTCCGACCAGGTGCACGTGCCGGTGCTTCTCGAGCGGCTGGGGCAGTGACGTGAACCTGTCTATCGCGTTCGAACCGCTGGTCCCGTGGATATGGCTCTTTGCTATTGCCGCGCCGGTCCTCGTGCTGGCTTCTGCCGGGCTGCTGCTGCGCCAGCGAGGCGCGTGGTTCCGCACACTCGCGGCCGCTGCGCTCGTTCTTGCGCTGGCAAATCCTGTGGTGCTCGACGAGGAGCGCGAGACGCTGAAGAGCGTGGTCGCGCTCGTCGTCGATCGTAGCCAGAGCCAGGGAATCGGTGACCGCTCAGCCACTACCGACGCGGCGGTGGCCGAACTGACCGCCCGACTTGCCCGCCTCGGCCAGTTCGAGGTGCGCACGGTCGAGGCCGGCCGCGCCGATGCGCAGGACGACCGCACCGAGACCCGCTTGTTCGGCGCGCTGGAGGGCGCGTTCCGCGACGTGCCGCCCTCGCGGATCGGCGGTGCCGTTATGATTACCGACGGGCAGGTCCACGACATACCTGAAAACCTGGCCGAATTCGGCGGGCCGGTGCACGCCCTTGTCACCGGCGAGGAAGGCGAGCGCGACCGCCGTATCCGCTTCGAGCGGGCTCCTCGCTTCGGTATCGTCGGCCGGGAACTCGAAATGACCTACCGCGTGATCGGCGCGCCGGGCGAGAGCGGCACCGTCGATGTCCGCGTCTCGGTCAATGGCGAGCAGCGCGTCATTCGCCAGGCTGTGATCGGCGAAGAGATGCCGCTGGCGACGACGATCACCACCGCCGGCCGAAATATCATCGAGCTGGCCATCGCGCCGACAGAGAGCGAACTGACCGATGCGAACAACCGCGCCATCGCCGTCGTCGACGGCATCCGCGAGAATTTGCGCGTACTGCTTGTTTCAGGCGAGCCGCACGCGGGCGAGCGCACCTGGCGCAACCTCCTGAAATCGGACGCCTCGGTCGACCTCGTTCACTTCACCATCCTGCGCCCGCCGGAGAAGCAGGACGGCACGCCGATCAACGAGCTCTCGCTGATTGCCTTTCCGACGCGCGAGCTTTTTGTCGAGAAGATTGACGATTTCGACCTCATTATCTTCGACCGGTACAAGCACCGCGACGTGCTGCCGATTCTCTACTACGACTACATTGCCGAATATGTGCAGAAAGGCGGCGCGCTGCTGATAGCGGCAGGGCCGGAGTTTTCCGGCGAGCAATCCATCGCGCGCACGCCGCTGATGGCCGCGCTTCCCGCGATGCCCTCCGGCGACGTCGTCGAGGAAGGTTTCTTTCCGCGTCTCACGGAGACAGGTGAGCGCCATCCTGTCACGCGCGGGCTGGAGGGTTCAGGCAACGAGCCGCCGGACTGGAGTCGCTGGTTCCGTCTGATCGGCATCGACAATCCCGAAGGCGACGTCGTCATGAAGGGCCCGGACGATCGGCCGCTGCTGCTTCTCGACCGCAAGGGCGAGGGCCGCGTCGGCATGCTCCTGTCCGACCAGGGTTGGCTGTGGGCACGCGGCTTCGAGGGCGGCGGACCGCACGTGCAGCTCTACCGCCGCATCGCACACTGGCTGATGAAGGAGCCGGAGCTCGAAGAGGAGCGCCTTACCGCCGACGGTCGCGGCATGACACTCGAAGTGCGCCGCCAGACGATGCTCGACGAGGCGGGTGAGGCGCAGGTCATCTCTCCTTCGGGCAAGCGGCTGACCGTGCCGCTCCGCGCCAGCGGGCCGGGCGTCTTTGCCGGCAATATCGAGGTCGACGAAATCGGCCTCTACCAGGTCGGCAACGACGATCTCGCTACGCTGGCGCATGTCGGACCGATCAACGCGCCTGAGTTCCAGGACGTGGTTTCGACGACCGCCAAGCTCGACCCCGTGGCGGAAGCGACCGGTGGCAGCGTGCGTCGTATCGCGCGCGGAATCACTGGAGGCGTGTCTCTGCCGGGGATCGTGCCGGTGCGCGCCAGTGCCGATGCCGCCGGCCGCGACTGGATGGGATTGCGCACGACCAACGACAGCGTGCTCAAGGCCGTCAGCCGCACGCCGCTGTTCGCCGGTTTCCTCGGTCTCGGCCTGCTGCTGATGGCGCTCGGCTCGATGTGGTACCGCGAGGGGCGCTAACCGCGCCTCAGACGCGTTCCAGCGCCACGGCGATGCCCTGCCCGACGCCGATGCACATCGTCGCCAGCGCGAGCTTAGCGCCACGCTCTCTAAGCTCGAGTGCCGCGGTCCCCGCGATGCGGGCGCCCGACATGCCGAGCGGGTGACCTAGGGCGATCGCGCCGCCGTTCGGGTTGACGTGCTCCGCGTCCACGGCGATGCCGAGTTAGCGGAGCACGGCAATGCCTTGGGAGGCGAAGGCTTCGTTGAGCTCTACGATGTCGAAGTCGGTCGGCTTGATGCCGAGCCGCGCGCACAGCTTCTGCGTTGCAGGGGCCGGGCCGATACCCATGATGCGCGGCGGAACGCCGGCGGCCGCACCGCCGAGGATGCGCGCGATCGGTGTTAGACCGTATTTCTTCACTGCGGCTTCGGAAGCCACGATCAGCGCCGCGGCGCCGTCGTTGACGCCCGATGCGTTGCCGGCCGTCACGGTGCCGCCTTCCCTCTTGAACGGTGTCGGCAGCTTCGCCAGCGTCTCCACCGTCGTTCCGGCGCGCGGATGCTCGTCCCTGTCGACCACAAACGAGTCGCCCTTGCGCTGCGGAATGGTCACCGGCGTAATCTCCCGGCCTAGCCTTCCGTTCTGCTGCGCGGCCACGGCCTTGTTCTGGCTGCGCGCTGCGAAGGCGTCCTGGTCGGCGCGCGACACCTTGTAGTCCTCGGCTACGTTCTCGCCGGTCTCCGGCATGGAATCGACGCCGTACTGCTTCTTCATCAGCGGATTGACGAAGCGCCAGCCAATGGTGGTGTCGTAGATCTCGGCATTGCGCGAGAACGCCTCGCTTGCCTTCGGCATGACGAACGGGGCACGGGACATGCTTTCGACGCCGCCGGCGATCATCAGCTCGGCCTCGCCGGCCTTGATGGCGCGCGCTGCGTCGATCACAGCGTTCATGCCGGAGCCGCACAGCCGGTTGACCGTGCCGCCGGGAATTCCTGCTGGCAGGCCCGCAAGCAGCAGCGACATCCGGGCGACGTTGCGATTGTCCTCGCCGGCCTGGTTGGCGCATCCGAAGATCACGTCGTCGACGGCCTCCCAATCGACCGAGCCGTTGCGCGCGACAAGCGCCTTGAGCGGGATCGCGCCCAGATCGTCGGCCCTGACCGACGAGAGCGAGCCGCCGAAGCGGCCGATCGGCGTGCGGATGTAGTCGCAGATGAAAGCTTCGGCCATGATCAGACCTCCGGTACGATGAGGTCGCCGACGCGGTCGCCAACGACGAGTGTTGCTTCGGTGACCGCCTGCAGCTCCTCGACGCTCATCGACGGGAGCTTCTCGCGAAGCACGAAGCGGCCGTCCTTGACGTCGATAACCGCCAGGCTGGTGAACACCGTGGTAACGCAGCCAACCCCGGTCAGCGGCAATCGGCACTGCTTGAGCAGTTTCGGCTCGCCCTTCTTGGTGACGTGATCGGTGACCACCCATATCTGCTTCGCGCCGTGAACCAGGTCCATTGCGCCGCCGACCGCGGGCACCGAGCCAGGCCCGGTGCTCCAGTTCGCGATATCTCCATTCTCGGCGACCTCGTAGGCACCGAGCACCGCAATATCGAGATGGCCCCCGCGCACCATCGCGAACGAGTCCGCGTGGTGGAAGAATGCGGCGCCTGGCTTAAGCGTCACCGCCTTCTTTCCGGCGTTGATGAGGTCCCAGTCTTCTTCCCCGGCCGGCGGAGATTCGCCGAAGTCGAGAATGCCGTTTTCGGTATGGTAGATCACCTCGCGCCCGTCCGGCTTGAACTTGGCGATCATCTCGGGGAAGCCGATGCCGAGGTTCACATAGGCGCCGTCAGGCAGATCCTGTGCGGCCCGCCAGGCAATCTGTGCGTTGGAAAGCTTGGCGCTCATGACTTCGCTCCAGTCTGGGCTCCGGCCCGAAGCAGCGCCTCTTCCTGCTGCGGATTGGGCACTTCGACGACGTGGTCTACGAAGATCCCGGGTGTGATGACCTGCTCCGGATCGATCTCGCCGGGCTCGACGACGCGGCTCGCCTGGACGATGGTGATCCTGGCGGCCATCGCCATCAGCGGCGAGAAGTTGCGCGCAGCCTTGCGGAACGTGAGATTGCCGTGTCGGTCCGCGAGCTCCGCCTTGATGATCGCCACATCGGCCTTGAGCCAGCGCTCCTGCACGTACTTGCGGCCTTCGAATTCGGCGATCGGCTTTCCTTCGGCGACCTCGGTGCCATAGCTCGTCGGTGTGTAGAACGCCGGGATCCCGGCGCCACCGGCACGGATCCGCTCTGCGAGGGTGCCCTGCGGCACAAGCTCGAGGGCGATCTCCCCCGCGAGATACTTTTCGGTGAACGCGCGCGGATCGGACGAGCGCGGGAACGAACAGACCATCTTGGCGACCATGCCGGCATAGATCATCGCCGCGATGCCTACATCGCCATTGCCGGCGTTGTTGTTGATGACGGTAAGGTCTCCCGGCGCGCCCGTGGCCTTGTAGCGATCCACCAGCGCGTGGATCAGTTCGATAGGCGCGCCGGCGCCGCCAAATCCCCCGATCATCAGATCGACGCCGCTGTCTATGCGCGAGATCGCGTCTTCGATGCTGGCGCAGGTCTTGTCCATCGCGATCCCCAAAGTTCGCATTGCGAACAGATGTTCTGTATGCAATATTTTGTAGATGACCACCGTAGTTGAGTCAACGCTAGAGGATACCACCGGCCTGTCGCGCGAGCATGTAGGCTCCCTTGTGAAGGGCCTCGCGGTCATCGACGTGCTCGCCGCAAATCCGAAAGGTCTGACGCTTACGGAGGTCGGCGAGCGCGCCGAACTGACAAGAGCGGGCGCGCGACGGCTATTACTGACATTGGTCGGGACCGGTCACGCACGGCAGGACGGCAGGCTGTTTCTGCTCACGCCCCGCTTGTTGACCCTGGCGCGGTCATGGCTGGAGGGCGTGCCGCTTTGGGATTTCGCGCTCCCCTACATGCGCGAGGTAGCCGAGAGCTTGAAGGAATCCTGCTCGGCGGCCGTGCTCGCCGAAACCGACGTCGTATATGTGGCGCGTGTTCCGGGCGAGCGCATCATGTCGGTCGCACTTCACGTTGGCACCAGACTGCCGGCATGGTGCACCTCAATAGGCCGCGTGCTGCTTGCGGGCCTTTCGCTCGAGGATCGCGCCGAGCGACTGTCGCGCTCGCAAATCGTCGCCAACACGCCGAAGACGATCACCGACCGCGCCGCCCTGCTGGACGCTGTCCAGGCCGCGGCGCGCGAGGGCTACGCGCTGGTCGACGGAGAACTGGAACTCGGTCTGATGTCCATTGCCGTGCCGATCCGCGACCGCGCCGGCCGCGTAGTCGGAGCCATCAACGTGCCCGCCCAGTCGGCGCGATACACGCCCGCGGAGCTTCGCGACAAGGCGCTGCCGCTGCTGCGCAAGGCGGCAGCGAGCGTCGAGGAGTTCTTCGTGGTCCAGTAATCAGGCGGAGGCAAGCGCCTCGCGAGCCGCCTTGCGGTGCGCGGCCTTGATGTGCGGACGGACCGACGTGATCGCGGCGGTCAGCACCGCAATGTCGTCGGTGAAACCGACGAGCGCGAGGAAGTCAGGCACCATGTCCGCCGGCATGACGAAGTAGCCCAGCGCAGCGAACAACGTTGCGCGAACGCGGAATGGCGTGCGGCTGTCGAGCGCGGCGTAGTAGCCCGCGACGACTTCCTCCATAAACGGGATATGACGCGCCGCGCGCTTGGCCGTCCGCCAGAACTTTGCGCGGACGTCATTCTCGTCCCGCGACGACCGCAGGCCGAAACGGGCGAAGAGTTCATCCAGTCGCGTCGTGGTCATCGTTCGCGTGACACCTCCACTAACAAAAATGTGGTGAGGCGGTCGGCGCGCTGCAAGATGCCGCAACCTCAGCGGGCGGCATACATGTCCATTTGCTTCGCCAACCTGAAATCGAGATCGGTGAGCCCTTTCGCGTCGTGGGTGGAGAGCTTCACGTCGATCGTCTTGTAGACGTTCGTCCACTCCGGGTGGTGGTCGAGCTTTTCCGCCGCCATCGCCACACGGGTCATGAAGGCGAAAGCCTCGCCGAAATTCCTGAACGTGAAGCGCTTGTGGATTGCCGTAGCGTCATCGGAAAGCGTCCAGCCCGACAGCTCGCTGAGAGCGCTCTCGGCCTCGTCACGCTGTAGCTTTTCGCGCGTCATGGCAGCGTCACCGCATGTAGCGCGGGGCTTCCGCAAATGCGCCGGCATAGCTCGGCAAACCGCCGCCGCCTGCCTTGCCCGTCAGCGGCCAGACTTCTTCCACAACATACGGGCCGCCGCCGACCGACTCCTTCGAGGACATCAGCACGAAGCGCCCGACACGGAACGGCGCAGCCGAGAAGTTGCCGCGCGCCGAAAGGTAATGTGCGACCGATTCCGGGCTGACGTTCTTGAGTCGCGCAAGGGTCACATGCGGGGTGAACTTGCGCGGATCCGCTGGCAGCCGGAGCCGCTGGCAGATGCGTTCGATCTCGGATTGCAGCGCAATCAGGTCTGCCGAGGGCTGCGCCCCCGCCCAGATCGCATGCGGTTTCTTGCCGCCGAACTGGCCCACGCCCGAGAGCTGCAACTCGAATGCCGGGCGGCGCACGCGATCGAGAGCGTTGGCGATCTCATCGGCGGTGTGACCTTCGACGTCGCCGATGAAGCGCAATGTCAGATGATAGTTCTCGAGGTCGATCCAGCGGGCCCCTGGCAGTCCGCCGCGTAGCAGAGAAAGCGACATGGCGGCATCACGCGGGATCTCGAGGGCGGTGAAGAGCCGGGGCATTGCTACCTCCTCGAATCGACGATGTGACTCCAGCGAATCACCGATCGTCTAACGCGGCAAGACCTTTGTGCGTTGCACCGTCAGCTGTCCCCGGATACGGCAGCGAGCTCAGCCTCCATTGTCGGAAGGAACCGTTCGACCATCGTGTCGACGCCCGACGCATTCGGATGCATCCCATCATCGAGGAGCGCGTCCCGCTGGGCGGCGACCCCGTCGAGGAAGAACGGATAGAGATTGATGCCGAACTTGGCAGCCAGTCCAGGATAGATGGCGTCGAACTTGCCCTGAAAGTCGGCGCCGAGACTCGGCGAGGCGCGCATGCCGGCGAGCAGGACACGGATGTTACGCGACAGCAGGCGCTCGATCATCGTGGTCAGGTTGCGTTCGGTGATCTCGGGCGCGATGCCGCGCAACATGTCGTTCGCGCCGAGTTCTAGAATGACAAGGTCGGTACCGTCGGGCACCGACCAGTCGAGCCGTGAGACACCGCCGCTGGTCGTGTCCCCCGAGACGCCGGCGTTGTCGATCACCACATCGTGACCCTTGGCCCTTAGGGCTTCTTGCAGCTTTTCCGGGAACGATTCACCGGGCGACAGGCCATATCCTGCCATTAAACTGTCGCCGAAGCCGACGATCCGCAGCGGTTCGGCGCTTGCCGCGGCGGGAAGAGCCAGGGCCGCGGCGAGCAGAGCCAATGTTGCGACGAGGTGTCGTTTGAATGCCATGCCAACCCACCCATATGATGCGGACCGAAGCCGCCTGAACTCCCTACATAGGACCGAATCCGCGTGACAGAAGCCGTCATCGAACTGGACGACGTATCGCTCACGCTTGGCCAAGGTGCCTCATCGGTCCATGTGCTGAAAGGTGTCAGCCTGAAAGTCGGCAAAGGCGAGACCGTCGGGATCGTCGGCCCCTCCGGGTCGGGCAAGTCCACACTTCTCATGGTTCTCGCGGGCCTGGAGCGCGTCGATTCGGGCGGCGTCGCGATTGCCGGCACGCGGCTCAACGGACTGTCGGAAGACCGCATCGCGGCCTTCCGCGGCCGCAACGTGGGAATCGTCTTCCAGTCCTTTCACCTGATTCCGAACATGACCGCGCTGGAGAACGTTGCGGTACCCCTCGAGCTTGCCGGCCATGCCGACGCGTTCGCGATCGCCTCGCATGAATTGGCCGCCGTCGGGCTTGCCGAACGCGTGACGCACTATCCGGGCGAGCTTTCCGGCGGCGAACAGCAGCGTGTCGCCATCGCCCGAGCGCTTGCGCCCTCCCCGGCGATCCTCATCGCCGACGAGCCGACGGGCAATCTCGACCAGGCAACCGGCAGACACATCGCCGACCTGCTTTTTGCCAAGGCTGCCGAGCGCGGCATGACCCTGGTGCTGGTCACTCACGATCCGGGGCTGGCGGCGCGCTGCACCCGCCAGGTTGCGATGCGCTCCGGCCTCATCGAGCAGCCGGCCGCAGTCCGGCCGCGTCCGGACCACGCCGAGGTCAACCCGCTTTGACCGCCTCGCGGACGATCGCCCTCGCCCTCCGGTTCTCGCTGCGCGAGATGCGCGCGGGGGTATCCGGCTTCATTATCTTCATAACCTGCATCGCGCTTGGTGTGGCGGCGATCGGCGGCGTTAACTCGGTGGCCCAGGCGATCGGCAGCGCCGTCGCGAGCCAGGGGCAGGTGCTGCTCGGCGGCGACATCCGCTTCCAGCTGGTCCACCGCGAGGCAAACGACAAGGAGCGGGAGTTCATCGAGGGCCTCGGCGCGGTGTCCGCGAGTTCTTCGATGCGCTCTATGGTGCGCGTGCCCGACGGCAGCGACCAGACCCTGGTCGAACTCAAGGCAACCGACGATGCTTACCCCCTCTATGGCGACTATGTCACGCAGCCCGCATTGCCGCGCAATGAGCTCTACGGGAATCGCGATGGTGCATGGGGCGCGGCCGTTGCGGACCTGCTCCTGTCGCGCCTGAACTTGAAACTGGGCGACAGGCTGATGCTCGGGAGCGAGACCTTCGAGATCAGGGCGCTGGTCGCGACCGAACCCGATGCAGTCGGCGAAGGCTTCGGCTTCGCGCCGCGCATGATGATTTCGCGCGACGCCTTGCGCGCCTCCGGCCTGATCCAGGAGGGCAGCCTGGTCGAGAATGCCTACAAGGTGCGGCTCGCCGATGGGGCGCCGCCCGCGCGCCTCGAGGCGATCCGCGCGCAGGCAGCCGCCGATTTCCCCGAAGCCGGCTGGTCCATCCGCGACCGCACCAGCGCCGCGCCATCGCTGTCGTCGAATGTCGAGCGGTTCTCGCAGTTCTTGACGCTGGTCGGTCTGACGGCGCTTGTCGTCGGCGGCGTCGGTGTCGCCAATGCGGTGCGCGCTTACCTGGACGGCAAGCGCGGCGTCATCGCCACGTTCAAGAGCCTTGGCGCGTCCGGTGGCTTCGTCTTCGTCGTCTACCTCGTCCAGATCGTCCTGATCGCGCTGATCGGCATCGCTGTCGGACTGGTCCTCGCAGCATCCATGCCTTTCCTCGCCGCTGCCTTCCTGTCGACTCTGCTGCCGATGCCGGCCACGGGAGGGATCTATCCCGGGGCGCTGGCAGTAGGGGCGCTGTTCGGCCTGATGGTCACGCTCGCCTTCGCCCTCCTCCCGCTCGGTCGTGCCCGCGATGTGCCGGCGACGGCGCTGTTCCGCGAACTTGGCTTCGAAGCACGCGGCCTGCCGCGTTTCGCCTATGTCGCGGCTTCGGCCGCGATTGCGTTGGCCCTCGCCGGCTTTGCAGTGTGGTGGTCGACCGACCGCCTCATCGCCGCGATCTTCATCGGTGCGATGCTGTTCTCGTTTGCCGTGCTGCGGCTCGTCAGCCTCGGCGTGCAGTGGCTGGCCCGGCGCAGCCCGCGTGTGCGTTCCACCGCCCTGCGGCTGGCCATCGGCAACATCCACCGGCCAGGGGCCCTGACGCCGTCCGTCGTGCTGTCGCTGGGTCTCGGGCTGACGCTGCTCGTCACCCTAGCCCTGATCGATGGCAACCTACGCCGCCAGATCGCCGGGAACCTTCCGGAGCGCGCGCCGAACTTCTTCTTCGTCGACATCCAGAACGCCGAGATCGGCGATTTTCGCAGCCTGATCGCCGAGCAGGCGCCGCAGGGCGAGTTGGACACCGTGCCTATGCTGCGCGGACGCATCATGGCGCTGAACGGCACCGACGTGCGCGAGATCCAGGTTCCGCCCGAAGGGGCGTGGGTTTTGCGCGGCGACCGTGGCGTCACCTACTCCGAAACGCCGCCGGAGAATTCGACCGTCAGCGAAGGCAGCTGGTGGTCTTCCGATTATGCGGGCGAGCCGCTTGTCTCGTTTGCGGCGGAAGAGGCAGGCCAGATCGGCCTCAAGGTTGGCGACACGGTCACCGTCAACATCCTCGGCCGCAACATCACCGCCCGAATCGCCAACCTCCGCCAGATTCAGTGGGAATCGATGGGCATCAACTTCGTGATGGTGTTCTCGCCCAACACCTTCGCCGGCGCGCCGCATGCATGGCTGGCGACGCTGACCGATCGCACCGCCGAGCCTGCGGAGGAGGCGCGGCTGCTCAACGCAGTGACGCGGGCATTCCCTGCCGTCACCACAGTGCGGGTCAAGGATGCGCTGGAGATCGTCAACGGCCTCGTCGCCCAGCTTGCGACCGCCATCCGCGCGGCGGCCGCAGTGGCGCTGATCGCGTCCATTCTGGTGCTGTCAGGCGCGCTCGCCGCGGGCAACCGCGCGCGCGTCCACGACGCAGTTGTCCTCAAGACGCTCGGGGCCACGCGTCGTACGCTGATCACGGCCTTCTCGCTCGAGTACACCATTATCGGCCTGGCGACGGCCATCTTCGCCCTCGCTGCCGGTGGCGTTGCCGCGTGGTACGTCGTCGCCCGCATCATGCAACTGCCCTCGACCTTCCTGCCGGAGGTCGCGGTGTCGACCATCGTCATCGCTCTGGTGCTGACTGTGGGCTTCGGTCTGGCGGGCACCTGGCGCGTGCTGGGGCACAAAGCCGCACCGGTTCTGCGCGATCTTTGAAGCTCAACGCTAACAATGAGTTGATACAAGCTCATACATCATCACGGCGCGGTTACATGCGGCAACTTTGTCGCGATTTTTCCGACATCCGCTAAGCCTACGGGTCTTGTTCTCACCACGAAGAAACATCATATTCCGCCGCAGGCATGCTGGAGTCCCGCCAGCGGAGCCTCGGCGCGCGGCAGGTCCGCCGCGACCGGACACCCGACGGGACAGAAGCAAGTGAGGAATTCCAATGGCTGAACCGCTTCGCAACTATCAGGCGCGGGTAGCGACCGCCGGCGGCCGTGCGGACGCCGCGATCGACGAGGGCCTGCGCGCCTATATGATCCGCGTCTACAACTTGATGGCGATCGGCCTCGCCATCACCGGCCTGGCCGCGCTTGGCACGGTGATGCTCGCCACGACCGGCGATCCGTCCAGCGCCGTTGCCACGTTGCCGAACGGCAAGATGCTGACCAACCTCGGCGTCGCGCTTTACGGCTCGCCGCTGCGCTGGGTCGTCATGCTCGCCCCGCTCGCCTTCGTGTTCTTCCTGTCTTTCCGCGTTCACAAGATGAGCGTTTCGGCGGCGCAGACCACGTTCTGGGCCTTCGCGGCGGTTATGGGCATCTCGCTGTCGTCGATCTTCCTGGTCTACACCTCGGCGTCGATCGTCCAGACCTTCTTCATCACGGCGACCGCCTTCGGCGCACTGTCGCTCTGGGGTTACACCACGAAGCGCGACCTGACCGGCATGGGCACGTTCCTGTTCATGGGCGTGATCGGTCTGATCGTGGCGATGGTCGTCAACATCTTCCTCGGCTCGCCGGCTCTGCAGTTCGCGATCTCGGCGATCGGCGTGCTGATCTTCTCGGGCCTCACCGCCTATGACACCCAGAAGATCAAGGAGATGTATTTCGAGGGCGACGACGTCATGGTCGCGGGCCGCAAGGCGATCATGGGCGCGCTGACGCTGTACCTCGACTTCATCAACCTCTTCACCTTCCTTCTGCAGTTCCTCGGCAATCGCGAGTAACCGGCAGACGGTCTCACACAAGCGAAGGGCGCCTTGCGAGGCGCCCTTTTTGTTTGAGGCGGCGTCGTGCCTGTAGCGTATTCTCACGGTCTTTCCGCATCGGCCTGTGCCTGCTACGCGCCAGGCGCGACGCCGATGCGGTTGACGCCCCCAGGGGTGCAATGCATAGGCTCGACATCGTGACGGACCGGAGAAAAAGGAACACCCGGGCCGGCAGACTGCGGGAGGTACTTCATTGATTGTGTTGGTCGGCATCGCCCTGACGCCGTGGATGCTTGCCGCGCTCGGCGTGGCGGCGCTGCTCATATTCCTCATACTGTTCGCGCTATTCGAACCTGGGATGCGGCTGAGTCTGGCGATCTCGCGTGCGATCGACTGGGTCAACGAGAGCATCGGCAAGCTAGCCGCCTGGGCCATCCTGGCGGCGATTCTCGTCAGCGCCGCCAATGCGGTCGTCCGCAAGGCCTTCAACTATTCGTCGAACGCCTATCTCGAGATGCAATGGTATCTGTTCGGCGTAGCCTTCCTGCTGGCCGCCGCCTACACGCTGAAGCAGAACGAGCACATTCGCGTCGACATCGTATACGGCATGTTCCGGCGCCGCGGTCAGCACTGGATCGACCTGCTCGGACACATCCTCTTCCTGATGCCGTTCGTGGCATTGATGGTCTACTACTTCGGGCCCTGGTTCCTGCGCGCCTACAACAGCGGCGAGGTGTCTTCGGCCTCCGGAGGTCTGCCCCTGTGGCCGGCCAAGCTGTTGCTCCTGATCGGCTTCATCCAGCTCTTCGCGCAGGGACTGTCGGAGATCGTCAAGAAGATCGCGATCATGCGCGGCAAGATGGACGATCCAAACCCGTTCATTTCGGCGCACAAGGCTGCCGAAGAGGAAGGCAAGGCGCTGGCGCAGGAGCTGCGGACATGATCCCCTTCATCGCCGAGAACATGGCTCCGATCATGTTCGCCTCGCTGATCGTCTTCCTGCTGCTCGGGTACCCTGTCGCGTTCTCGCTCGCTGCCAACGGCCTGCTGTTCTTCTTCATCGGCGTCGAACTCGCGCCCTATTCGAACGGCGAGATCACGCTCTCCTGGCCGCTGCTCTACGCCCTGCCGGAACGCTTCTACGGGGTGCTCGCCAACGAAACGCTGTTGGCCATCCCATTCTTCACCTTCATGGGATTGATTCTCGAACGATCGGGCATGGCCGAGGATCTGCTCGACACGATCGGCCAGCTGTTCGGGCCGATACGCGGCGGCCTCGCCTACGCGGTCATCCTCGTCGGCGCGCTGCTGGCGGCAACCACCGGCGTCGTGGCCGCATCGGTGATCGCCATGGGTCTGATCTCGCTGCCAATCATGCTGCGCTACGGCTACGACCGCGCTTCCTCCGCCGGCGTGATCGCGGCTTCAGGTACGCTCGCCCAGATCATACCGCCGTCGCTGGTGCTGATCGTGCTTGCGGACCAGCTCGGCCGCTCGGTCGGCGACATGTACGCCGGCGCCTTGGTGCCCGCCCTTATTCTGACCGGCATGTACCTAGGCTATGTCGCGATGAAGAGCATCCTGCAGCCGGATTCGATGCCGGCACTTCCGCCGGAAGCGCGCACCCTCGGCCATGGCGTCACCTCGCTGATCGTCGCTCTCATCGCCGCCGGCGCCGTTGCCTACGGCGCGCATCTCTGGCTTGCCGCGAGCCAGGGCGCCAACGCCGATATCCTCGGCGCGACCGTGGGCACGATTGCCATCTACGTCGTCGCGCTTGCCGACCAGAAGCTTAAGCTCGGCATCATGTCGCGGCTGGCGCAGCAGGTCATCATCGTCCTGATCCCGCCGCTGGCGCTCGTCTTCCTCGTCCTCGGCACGATCTTCCTCGGCATTGCGACGCCGACGGAAGGCGGCGCAATGGGGGCGGTCGGTGCGCTCATCATGGCCGCAGCGAAGGGCCGACTGAGCTTCGACGTCGTCCGTCAGGCACTTCTGTCGACGACCCGCCTCTCGTCTTTCGTGCTGTTCATCCTGATCGGCGCGCGAGTCTTCTCGCTGACGTTCTATGGCGTTAACGGGCACCTCTGGGTCGAGCATCTGCTGGTCGGTCTGCCCGGCGGCGAAACGGGCTTCCTCATCGTCGTCAACCTGCTCGTCTTCTTCCTGGCTTTCTTCCTGGACTTCTTCGAGCTGGCTTTCATCATCGTGCCGCTGCTCGCACCGGCGGCGGACAAGCTCGGCATCGATCTGATCTGGTTCGGCGTACTGCTCGGCATCAACATGCAGACGAGCTTCATGCACCCGCCATTCGGCTTCGCGCTGTTCTACCTGCGCTCGGTCGCGGCTCGCGTGCCCTATCTCGACCGCATCACCGGCAAGAACATCGAGCCGGTGACCACCGGACAGATCTACTGGGGCGCCGTGCCGTTCGTCTGCATCCAGCTGATCATGGTCGGCGTCACCATCGCGTTCCCGCAGATCGTGCTGCATTACAAGGGCGTCGTAACCAATCCCGACGATGTCGAGATCGTGCTGCCGCCCTTGGGCGGAGGCGGCGATCTGCCCGGCATTCCCGGTGGGTTCGGCCTGCCGCCGCTCGGCGCGCCGCCGCCGGCTGATGGCGCGCCTGTACCGGCTCCCGCGCCCGGGCCCGATCTGACCCAGCCGCCGTCCTTCAACTGATTCTCCAGACCCCGGCCGAGCGCCGGGGTCTTTTTTCGTGACCCACTGCGCAAAGAAAAACCCCAGGGCGGCGCCCCGGGGTTTTCAAACGCTTGTACGTGCCTGGAAGCGTTACAGCTTCTTGGCGCGCTGCTGCAGCATCATGAAGGTGTCGTAGTTGTACTCGGCCACCTGCGCGTTGAGATAATAGTCCGCGCGGAACGCCTTGATCGACTTCCAGATCTTGGCGAACTGCGGGTTTGAGGCTTCCATCTCGGCGTAGACCGCGTTGGCCGCGTCGAACGAGGCCGACATGATCTCCTGGCTGAACGGACGCAGCTGCGCGCCGGCCGCCACGAGACGCTTCAGCGCCGCCGTGTTAAGCCAGTCATAGGCCTGCAGCATGTGCGCGTCGGCCGCCTGCGCGCCCACGCGGATGGCCGCCTGGTAGTGCTTCGGCAGTGCGTTGAACTTCTCCAGATTGTACAGGGTGTGGACGGTTGGACCGCCTTCCCACCAGCCAGGATAGTAGTAGTACGGAGCGACCTTGTAGAAGCCGAGCTTCTCGTCGTCGAACGGACCGACCCACTCGGCAGCGTCGATGGTGCCCTTTTCCAGCGCCGGATAGATGTCGCCACCGGCGATCTGCTGCGGCACGACGCCAAGGCGCTCGACTACCTTACCGGCGAAGCCGCCGATGCGGTACTTCAGGCCCTGAAGGTCGGCAACGGTGTTGATCTCCTTGCGGAACCAGCCACCCATCTGCACGCCGGTATTGCCGTTCGGGAAGCCGATGAGACCCTGGGTCGCCAGGAACTCGTTGAACATGTCGATGCCGCCGCCATGGTAGTGCCAGGCGTTCATGCCGCGCGCGTTGAGTGCGAAGGGAACCGCGGCGCCGAGCGCCCAGGTCGGGTCCTTGCCCCAGAAGTAGTAGGCCACCGTGTGCGCCACCTCGACGGTGCCGGCAGTGACGGCGTCGGCGACCTGCAGCCCGGGAACCAGCTCGCCGGCGGCGAAAAGCTGAATCTCGAAATTGCCGTCGGTGATCTCCGAGACATACTTCGACAGCGTGATCGCGCCGCCGTAGATGGTGTCGGACAGGCTCTTCGGGAACGAAGAGGCAAGACGCCACACGATCTTCGGATTCGACTGCGCGATGGCCGGAGCGGCCAGGGCGGTAGCCGCTGCGGCACCCGCACCGGCAACGCCGGCGTTGCGGATAAACTTACGACGATCCATAGAAACACCTCCCATGCTGGATCAAGGCGGACCGGGAGCCGATGTTTCGTCTCTTCCCGCCCGGCTTAATTCGGACATTACACGGCGACTATCGCGTGTCCAGCAACGAGCCCTAGTGCTCTGGGCGAATTCGTATTTCTACGTACTTGCATGGTGAATTGGCTGACTGTGCATGGCTGTGGTACGGAAGTTCGGCAGCGCTTCGCGCGCCGAACTTCCGCATTCCTCAGAGGGACCTGACATGCAGCCGCTCGTCGCCGTCTCGACCGACGTCCGCACCTTCGAGAACTACACCTGGCACGCTGCGCCGCGGCAGTATCTGGAGGCAGCCCTCGGTGCCGCCGGCGTCCTGCCGGTTCTCGTGCCCTCGTTCGGCGACAGGCTGGACATCGACGGTCTGCTCGATCGCGTCGACGGCGTGTTGATTACGGGCTCCAAGTCAAACGTTCACCCGTCGCTCTACGGCGCCGAGGCGACCGAGGCAAACGGTCCTTACGATCCGGATCGTGACGCCACCACGCTCCCCTTGATCCGCCGGGCGGTCGAGCGCGGCGTGCCGCTGCTCGCCATCTGCCGCGGCATTCAGGAGATGAACGTCGCGCTCGGCGGGACGCTGGCGACGGAGATTCAGGAGCTGCCGGGACGCAGCGACCATCGTGCCCCCGCGAGCGACAACCAGGACGTGCGCTTTGCCATCCGCCAATCGGTGACCATCAAGCCGGGCAGTTGCCTCGCGGGCGTGTTCGGCGCGGGAGACATCCAGGTCAACTCGGTGCATCGCCAGGCGGTGGATCGGCTCGGGCCGAACCTGCAAGTCGAAGCCGTCGCCCCGGACGGAACCGTCGAGGCCGTCTCTGTCCGCGGGTCCCGCGGCTTTGCGGTCGGTGTTCAGTGGCACCCGGAATACTGGGCAGGCACCGACGAAAACTCGGCCAAGATCTTCCGCGCCTTCGGCGACGCGGCACGCGGCCAGATGCTGTCGCGCAGCGGCATGGCTGCCGCCGCGGAGTAGGCTCAGGGCCGAACGGAAACCAGCGTCACCAGCCTCTCGCCGGCGCCGAATGCCTCGAACGCCGCTCCGTCGCCCTCGCTGAGGCGCAGCGCGGCATCGCCCGTTTCGTCGCTGAGTTCGACCGTGCCGTCCGGAAGATCGATCCAGTAGCGGACGGCAGAGATCGCCGCATCTGCGTTGCATGCCAGACCGAGCACGACCGGCTTGCGGTCGCCGCCCGATTCCGCCCGTTTGATCTCGCAGCCGGTCGGCGTTCCTGCGTCGAGAACGAGGAAACGCTCGAAGCGCGGTTGTTTCGGTTCTGGGGAGCGGCTTTGCGAGGACGGCCCTGCCGCGAAGGCCGCGGCTGCCGCCGCGGCAAGCGCCGCCGCTGCCAGGATCTTGAACAGGCCCATCTGTGCCCCCGCACGAAAATCGGAGAGGAGGATGAACCAACAGCGTTAACGCCGGGCTAAGGACGCTTCAAAGCCCTTGTCTCCGGCACCGAAGTCAGCGGCGCTCCGGTCGAAAACCAGGAGACCAGGTTATCCACCACGAGGTCGGACATCGCGTTGCGCGTGTGTTGCGTCGCCGATCCCATATGCGGCTGGAGCGTGACGTTCGGAAACTCCAGCAGAACGGGGTTAATGTTGGGCTCGCTGGCAAAGACGTCGAGACCAGCTGCGCGAATACGCCCGCTGCGCAGCGCTTCGATCAGCGCCGCTTCGTCGACCGAGCTCCCGCGTCCGGCGCTGATGAGCACGCCTTCCGGGCCAAGGGCCGCAAGAACTTCCGCGTTCACCGCATGCGCCGTCAACGGCCCGCCCGGCGCCACGCAGATCAGCGTGTCGACGGCGCGCGCCAGGTCGAGCAGCGTCGGATGGTAGTCGTAAGCCACGCCTTCCGACCGTCGTCTGTTGTGGTAGCTGACCTTGAGCTGCATCGCCTCCAGGCGTCGGGCGATCGCCGTTCCGATACGCCCCATGCCATAGATGCCGACATGCCGGCCGCGCAGCGTCGAACGCGTCGGCGGATACTCGCCCTCGCGCGCCCAGCGACCCGACCGCAGATAAACTTCCGACTTCGCCAGTTCGCGAACGGTGTTGAGCAGGAGCCCGAGCACCGTATCCGCCACTTCCTCCGTCAGGACATCGGGCGTGTGCGTCACCATGATGTTGCGCGACACACAGTGCGGTACATCGACAGGGTCGTAGCCCACGCCGAACGAGGAGACGATCTCAAGGTTGGGGAGCGCGTCTATCAGGTTTGCGCGCACGGGCCCGTGAACCGCGATACCGCGTATGCGCTTCACCGCTTCGCCGGGGATGAGCGCCGGATCGCCCTCGGCAATGCGGATCATGTCGAACTCGCGCTCCAGCCGCTCGACGACGCGCGGGTTGATCTTGCCCGGAAGAAGGATCGCGAGGTCGCGCGTGGCGTTCATGCGCGCTCGCGTGGCTTGGACGTCGACTGCCGCACGTGCAGCTCCGGCTGGATAAGATGCTGGCCGCGCTCCACCTCAACGCCGTTCAACCGGTCGAGCAATACGCGTGCGGCGCGGCGCCCGACCTCGCGCTGGCCGTTCCAGACGGTCGTTAGTGCCGGTGTGGCGATCGCTGCCTCTTCCAGGTCGTCATAGCCGGTTACCGAGATGTCATGGCCCGGAACGAGGCCGGCACGCGCGATGCCGTTCATCAGCCCGATTGCGACGAGGTCGTTCCAGCAAACTGCCGCCGTCGGCTTTTCCTTGAGCGCCAGGAAAGCGCCGGCGGCCTCGAACCCCGCCTGCTTTGTCCGCGGCCCCGGAAGTCGCATGGATTTCAATACCGGCAGTTCGGCGCGCTCCATGGCCGCGACATAACCCTGGTAGCGGTCGCGGCCGGTCGACGTCTGGTCCGTGCCGCCGATCATCGCGATGCGTGTGTGTCCCAGCGATATGAGGTGGTTGGTTGCAAGGCCTATGCCGTAGGCGTCGTCGCCGCGGAACGACGGCACGTCGACACCGTCGACGCTGCGCGCGATCAGCACCGCAGGCAGACCATTGTCCTCGACCATCTGGATATCGGCAGCCGGAGTTCCGATGGCCGCGGACATGATGACGCCGTCGGCCCCCAGTTGCAGCAGGGTGTCGAGGAAATTGCGCTGCTTCTCCACCTGATCGTAGTGGTTGCAGAGCAGGAAGGTCTGGCGAGAGCGATCGAGTTCGAGCTCGATCGAGCGCAGTATCTCCGCATAGAACGGGTTCATCACGTCGTGGACGCAGACCCCGACAATGCCCGAGCGCGACGTGCGCAGACTGGCGGCGCGACGATTGTAGATGTAGCCGATGTCGCGCGCGTGCTGCTTGATGCGCTCGCGCGTTGCGTCCGCCACCAGCGGACTGTCGCGCAGCGCAAGCGAAACTGTCGCCGTCGAGACGCCGAGTCCGTCGGCAATCGTCGAGAGCTTGATTTTCTGTGCCAGCGACGCTCCCCCGGAATGCGGGCTCAAACCCGCTTAAACTGTTTAAATCGCGCTTATGCCACCCGCCGGAAAGGTGTCAAAGCATTTTCGGCGTTCGTCCAGCGAGATGCGACGTGCTGCGCAGCGAATAGACGGTGCTCGCGACGGTTCGCGACCCCGAGCCAACGTCGCAAACTTCATAGCTGGCGACGGGTTGGAGCCATACCCTGGGAAGGTCGGTTCGGCCCGGGTCGCCGACCAGCACCTCGGCACCCCCAGCCAAGCATCGCTCCAGAAACGGCAGCACGCGCGCCGCGACGTGCGGGCTGTAAAAGATGTCGCCGCCCGCGACGACGTCGACCGTCGGTGCCGGGCCGTCGGTCAAGTCGTCGGAAATGACCTTGAGTTCGACACGGTTGAGCAGGGCGTTTAGACGGATCGCGTCAACTGCGGCGGGGTCGGTCTCCGCGCAGGTGACCTCGGCCCCGTTCAGCGCGGCTGCGATGCCCACGACACCCGATCCCGCGCCGAAGTCGAGCAGCTTCCGACCGGCAATCGCTGCTGGATTGCGCTGAAAGTGTGCCGCGAGCGCAAGCCCGCCAGCCCACGCAAAGGCGAAATACGGCGTGTCGAGAGGTAGGCGTGACAGCCCGCTCGAGGGCGCCGCGAGGTGGAGTTGCAGGCCGCCGAGGCCGGGCACTTCTCGCGCCGGAAGGTTCGCCTTGATGATGGTCGCGTAATCGTTCACGCGCCTAGGCGATACGCGCGTCGCGGCCGCGTCAATCCTCTTCCGCCGTTTCCTCGATCTCTGCCGCCCCCGTGTCGGCGAGATTGGCCTCGACACGGGCAAGCATGCGCATGAGCGCCTTCTGGTCCTTCTTGTCGAAGCCTTTCAGCGCCTGCTTCTCGGTCCGCCGCAGCGATTTTTCGATGGCCTTGATGGCTTCGCGTCCGGTGTCGCTCAGGAAGACGTGGGCCTGACGGGAGTCGGAATCGCTGGACCGGCGGTCCAGGAACCCCTGGATCTGCAGGCGGTTGATCGTCTTGGTGATGGTCGGAGGCCGCACGCCGAGACGCTGCGCCAGGCCGCCCGGCGTCTGGCCGTCGGCGTCGGCCAGCGCCAGCATGATCTGGTCCTGACCGGCGTAGAAGCCATGCTCGAGCAGCCGCGCCGCCAGCGACGTCCGTGCCTGCCGCGCCGCACCTTGCAAGTGCCCGATGACAGCCTTGCGCGTACCCTTGGACATCGCGACGCTCCTCCCTATGCAAACGCCCGTCGCGCAGGCAAGAATGGAGCCCGCGCCGTGACTGTCCTGTTCCGGCTCTTTGCCGGCAACATATTCGGTCATGCCAGAGCCGTACGACACTCATATGACAACCGGCGGCCGGCGCTCCGGCGCCACGATCGCCATTCTCCCGCTCGGCGCGACCGAGCAGCATGGTCCACACCTTCCATTCGAGACGGACGCCATCATCGCCGAGGGCGTCTGCCGCAGGGCAGCGGCGCTGATGCCTGAAAGTGTCAGGGTCGAGTTCCTGCCGGTGGAGCGCGTAGGCTATTCGCCGGAGCACCTCGGCTTCAGAGGCTCCCTGTCCCTGGGATACACCGAAGCTATCCGCCGCTGGATCAAGATCGGCGAGGCCGCGGCGGAGCGCGGCATCCGGAAGTTCGTCATGTTAAACGCGCACGGCGGAAACTCGCCGCTCATGGCTATCGTGGCGACCGAGCTGCGTGTCCGCCGCAACATGCTCGCGGTGGCTACCAGCTGGACCCGCTTCGGGTTCGATCAGCAGCTTGTTTCGCCCAGGGAGAAGGCGCTCGGCATTCACGGCGGGCTTGCGGAGACATCGGTCATGCTCGCTTTGCGCCCGGAACTGGTGGACATGGCCAAGGCGCGCAACTTCCCGTCCGCGCAATCGGATTTCGAGCGCCATTTCAGGCACCTTCGCGCCTACGGGCCGCATGCCTTCGGCTGGAAGATGGAAGACCTGTCGGCGGAAGGGGTGGTCGGTGATGCCGCTTCCGCCACCGCGGACATCGGTAATCGCCTGCTTGACGATGCGGCTCGGGGGTTTGCGGAACTCTTGCTCGATGTCGACCGCTTCGAGGCGGGTATGCTGGCTTGACGGGGCCTCGTGCATTTCCCTTTAGCCTTACCTATATGAAGCCTCCGACATTCCCTTCGAGCGAGGCTTACCATGGCGCAGGCTGAGGCGCAGATTCCCGTCACCGTTCTCACCGGCTATCTCGGCGCCGGAAAGACCACGCTGCTCAACCGGATTCTCTCGGAGAACCACGGCCGCCTTTACGCCGTCATCGTCAACGAGTTCGGCGAGATCGGTATCGACAACGATTTGATCGTGGAATCCGATGAGGAAATCTACGAGATGAACAATGGCTGTGTCTGCTGCACGGTGCGCGGTGATCTGATCCGCACTGTCGAGGGCCTGATGCGTCGCCCCGGCCGCTTCGACGCGATCCTCGTCGAAACCACCGGCCTTGCCGATCCGGCGCCCGTCGCTCAGACGTTCTTCATGGACGAGGACGTCCGCTCGAAGACCAAGCTCGACGCCGTGGTGGCCCTGGTCGACGCGAAGCACCTGCCGCTGCGCCTGAAGGATTCGAAGGAAGCCGAAGACCAGATCGCGTTCGCCGACGTCATTGTGCTCAATAAGACCGACCTCGTTTCCCCGGACGAACTCGCCAAGGTCGAGGCCACGGTTCGCGCCATCAACCCCGCCGCGAAGATCCACAAGACCGAGCGCTCGGGCGTGGATTTGAAGGAAGTGTTGGACCGCGGTGCGTTCGACCTGTCGCGCGCCCTCGAAAACGACCCGCATTTCCTCGACGGCGACGACGACCATCATCACCATGACCATGACGGGCACGATCATCACCACGACGACGCTCCGTCGGCGATCCACGACGTCTCTGTGAAGTCCCTGTCGCTGCGCGCCGGCGAGATGGACCCCCGGAAGTTCTTTCCGTGGATCGAGAAGACGACGCAGGTCGATGGTCCCAACATCCTGCGTCTCAAGGGCGTCATCGCGTTGAAGAACGATCCTGAGCGCTACGTCGTGCAGGCCGTGCACATGATCCTCGAGGGCGACCACCAGCGCCCCTGGAAGGATGGCGAGAAGCGTGAGACGCGGCTTGTTCTCATCGGCCGTGACCTCGACGAGGAGAGGCTGCGCCGCACGTTCGAAGCGTGCCAGGCGGCTTGAGGCTCCCTGCGGCGCGGGTTAGGTAGCCGGCGCCTGCAACTGCCGGAGACCGATCATGCCCACCGTCGCGCCGCTCGACCTCACTGGCCATTGCGTTGCCGCTTGCTGGCTGGACGACGTGCCGCACTTTGCTCTCGCGGACGGTGCCGTCCATCGCCTCGATAATGGGCACAAGCACGTTCAGGCGCACGACGGGCTTCTTGCCGTGACGCTGACGCTGGACGGCAAGGCGATGCTGACCGGTGGCGAAGACGGCAAGGTACAGTCGATCGGACCGGACGGCGCGGTTTCGACCATTGCCGAGGCCGGACGCAGATGGGTGCAGTCAGTGGCGTCTGGCCCTCAGGGGGCCGTGGCCTGGACCGTCGGTCGCAATGCCTTCGTCAGGCTTCCTGACGGCAAGGTCCGCGAATTCCAGCATGCGCGTACCGCCGAAGCCGTCGCCTTTGCGCCGAAGGGCATGCGCATCGCAGTGGCGCGCTATAATGGCGCGACGCTGCATTTCCCCGCAGCCGAAGGCAAACCCGTCGAGCTCGAATGGGCCGGAGCGCATGTGGCGGTTACCTTCTCCCCGGACGGTCAGTTTCTCGTCACGGCCATGCAGGAAAACGCGCTCCACGGCTGGAAACTGGTCGACGGCAAGCACATGCGTATGACCGGCTATCCTGCCAAGGTGAAGAGCTTGTCCTGGGGGCCGAAGGGCCGCTGGCTGGCATCGAGCGGCGCTCAGGCCGCGATCGTATGGCCCTTCCAGGCAAAGGACGGCCCAATGGGGAAGGCGCCGCTTGAGCTCGGCGCGCGCGGGGATTCCATGGCAACGGCAGTCAGCTTCCATTCGGCCGACGAGATCGTCGCTGTGGGCTATGCCGACGGCATGGTCATGGCCGTTCGCTGCGCCGACAGCCGCGAGGTGCTTCTGCGTCGCCCCGGCAAGGGGGCAATCACCTCGATGGCGTGGGACAGAGCCGGACGCCGCCTCGCCTTTGGCAGCGAAACCGGAGACTGCGGCGTCGTCGATATCGCGGGCTGAGCTACTCCACGAAGCACTCGATTGCGCCGTCCGCGGCATATTCCTTCGGTTCGCCGGCGCCAGTGGTATCGTACGTGGAGAGACTGTAGGTGCCAGAGTAGCTACCTTCATCCACGGCATTCGTTTCAACCGTCACCGTCAGGTAGCCATGCGGCTTGTCGCCTTCCCGTTCGCGGTAGAGCACCAGCTTCAACTCATTCCCGGAAAGCCAGTACTGGGCGACGTTGGCGAGTTCGAACTTGACCGACTGCAGGTCGGACGCGACGGAGTTGTCCTTGACGCTCGCCTCGCCATCGAAACTGAAAAGCGGCGAGCCCATGCCGCGCGTCACGCCGCCGCCGAACGCCACTGTCACGCCCGTGCCGCCGGCGTCGCATGAGATCCCCCCTGAAGCTCGGGCTGGCAGGATAGTGGCGCTCAGGGCGCCGACGAAGGCTGCCATGGCGAGTGTCGAAATGATGAAGACCGCGCTGCGCATGATGACTCTCCATGAATGCCGTCGTATTCGCTCACCGACGTTTCAGCCGCATGCCTCGCGGTTGCCCGGGCGTCGCAAGCTCCGTTACATGGCGCTGTCACGGAGGGGTCCATGGCTGCAAGACTGACGGGCGGGATTGCGGTGCGCCGCGTCGCGGCGTTCCGCCGGCGGGAGGCGCAGGCCTTCGCCGCGGCGCGCCCGCGTTCGGCGCAGCTATCGGCGGATGCCGCGAACTGGCTCGGCGCCGTGCCGATGCATTGGATGCGCGACTGGCCTACCCCTTTTCCCATCGTCGTTCAGAAGGCAAGCGGCGCGCGGCTCACCGATGCCGACGGCCACCGGCTTGACGATTTCTGCCTTGGCGACACCGGGGCGATGTTTGGACATTCGCCGGCCGCTGTTGCCAAGGCGATCCGCCGCCAGGCGCGGCGCGGGCTTGCCACGATGCTTCCGACGGAGGACGCCGCAGTCGTCGGGTCGCTGCTTGCCGAACGCTTCGGACTGCCGGTCTGGCAGGTGGCGACCACCGCGACCGACGCCAACCGTTTCGCGCTGCGGGTAGCCCGCGCCGTTACCGGCCGGCCGAGGATCCTCGTATTCAATGGTTGCTACCACGGAACCGTCGACGAGACCTTCGTGCGGCTCAAGGGCCGGCGCGCGGTAAACCGGCCAGGCATGGTCGGCGAGTTTCGCGACCTGACCGCGAACACGCGCGTCGTCGAATTCAACGATATTCCCGCGCTGGAGCGAGCGCTTGCCGCCAGCGATGTCGCTGCCGTCATCGCCGAGCCGGTCATGACCAATTGCTGCATGGTTCTGCCGCAACCAGGCTTCCACGAAGCGTTGCGCGCCGCCACGCAGCGGGCAGGCACGCTGCTCCTCATCGACGAGACGCACACGATTTCGACCGGTCCCGGCGGCTACACCCGTAAGCACGATCTGGACCCAGATCTGTTCGTGCTCGGCAAGCCGATTGCCGGCGGCGTGCCGGCGAGCGTGTGGGGCATGACGCACGATGTCGCCCGGCGCTTCGCCGAATCCGAGGCGCGACGCGAGCCGGGACACTCAGGTATGGGCACGACGCTTTCCGCCAATCCACTGCAGCTCGCCGCCATGCGCGCGACGCTGCAGGAGGTCATGACGGAGAAGAGTTACGCGCACATGGAAGCGCTCGCGGCAAAGCTTGAAGATGGGCTTCGTGCGGCCATCGAGGCACGCTGCCTACCGTGGCACGTCGTCCGGGTTGGCGCCCGTGTCGAGTTCATCTGCGCGCCTGGCCCACTGCTCAACGGGACGGAGGCCGAACGTGCGCACCAGCCGGCGCTCGAGGCAGCGATACACGTCGCTCTTGCGAACCGCGGCTGCCTTATCGCGCCGTTCCACAACATGATGCTCGTCTCGCCGAAGACGAAGCGAAAGCAGATCGAGCGCCTGATCGCGGCGTTCGAAGACGTGCTGCAGGAGTTGACGTCTTGAGTTCACCTTCCGGCTCCAGCCTCGACGAGGCCGAGGCATTCCTCGCTGCGCATCCCGAGATCGAAGCGTTCGACATCGTGCTCACCGACGCGAACGGCATCGGCCGCGGCAAGATCATCCGCCGCCACGAGCTGTCCTCGCTCTACCGTTCCGGCCGCCACCTGCCGATCTCCATCCTCGGGCTCGACATCACTGGCGAGGATGTCCACGAGACCGGACTGATCTGGGATTCTGGCGACGGCGACCTCCGCGCCTGGCCAATTCCGGGAACCCTCGTGCCTATGCACGGCACCAATCCGCCGCGGGCTCAACTACTGATGTCGATGTTTCTGCTCGACGGCACGCCGATGACGTCGGACCCGCGCCACGCGCTGCAGCGCCAGGTCGATGCGCTCGGCAACCGCGGACTGCGTCCGGCTGGCGCTTTCGAGCTCGAATTCTTCCTTCTCGACCCGGAGCGGGATGCGGAAGGGCGCGCGCAACCGGCGCGCGCGGTCCTCGATGGTCGCGCCAGCAACAAGACGGAGGTCTACTCGGTTGACCATCTTCACGGCATGGAGCCCCTGCTCAGCGATATTTACGCCGATGCGCGCGGCCAGGGCATACCGGCGGAAACGGTGATCTCGGAATATGCGCCCGGCCAGTACGAGTTGACGCTGAACTACCGCACCGATCTGATGCGCGCCGCCGACGACCTGGTCATGCTCAAGCGCCTCGTCCGGGCGCAGGCACGCCGCCACGGCGTCGTCGCCTGTTTCATGGCCAAGCCGATCGAACGCTATGCCGGCTCCGGGATGCACCTGCACGTGTCGATGGCAGGCGAGCGAGGCAATGTCTTCTCCGAAGCGCAGGAGGGCGCATGGGCGCCCGCATTGCTCCACGCTATCGGCGGCCTTGCCAGTACGATGTCCGAATCCATGCTCGTATTCGCGCCTCACGCCAACTCATGGCGCCGCTTCGTGTCGCAGTCCTACGCGCCGGTGGCGCCGACCTGGGGCGTCAACAACCGGTCCGTCGCGCTGCGCGTGCCGGCTGGCGACGCGAAGAACAGGCGCATCGAACATCGCCCGTCGGGCGTTGACGCGAACCCCTATCTCGTTGCCGCTACCGTGCTGGCCGGGATTTCCAAGGGTCTGACGGAAATGCTCGACCCCGGCCCGATGACCGAGGGCAACGGCTATGGACAGACGAGCGAGGCGGCGATCCCGCCCGACTGGCGCTCGGCGATAGAAGCCGCAGAAAATTCCAGCTTCCTGAGGGAGTCGCTGGGTGCCGACATGCACCGCACTTTTACGGCCATCAAGCGGGCCGAGTATCTGCGGGTCGCGCGCACGGTCAGCGACCTGGATTATCGGCTTTATCTCCACGAGGTTTGACCCTGCGTCACGCAGGCATTGCGTCAAAAGCCATAGCAGAGCCGCATTTCGGAACGTACCATGAACATATGGCAGTGCTCTCCACCCGTGAAAAGCTGGCAATCCTTTCCGACGCGGCGAAATATGACGCCTCGTGCGCATCTTCGGGCTCGTCCGGACGAAACTCGGTCAAGTCGAAAGGCATCGGCTCGACGGAAGGCATGGGCATTTGCCATTCCTATGCGCCGGACGGTCGCTGCATCTCGCTTCTGAAGATCCTGCTGACCAATTTCTGCATCTACGACTGCTCGTATTGCATCAACCGCTCGTCCTCGAACGTAAAGCGGGCACGCTTTTCGGTCGACGAGGTCGTCCGGCTGACCATCGAGTTCTACAAGCGCAATTACATCGAAGGACTCTTTCTTTCCTCCGGCGTCATCCGCTCTCCCGACGAGACGATGGGCGAAATGGTGGAGGTCGCGCGGCGGCTGCGCGAGGAGGAGAAGTTCGGCGGCTACATCCATCTCAAGACGATACCGGAAGCAGCCCCAGAACTCGTCGAAGCGGCTGGCCGCTATGCCGACCGGCTGTCGATCAACATCGAGCTTCCGACGGATGAAGGCGTGCAGAAGCTTGCACCCGAAAAGAAGCCGCACACCATACGCCTCGGCATGGCCCAGTTACGCGCCAAGATCGAGGAGAAGTCGGAGCCGACCCTGAAAACGAAGCGGCGCGAGCGCTTCGTTCCTGGTGGACAGTCCACCCAGATGATCGTCGGCGCCGATGCGACGACCGATGCTGATGTTCTCGCGACGAGTGCGCGGCTCTACGGCAGCTACCGCTTGAAGCGAGTTTATTATTCGGCCTTCAGCCCGATCCCGGACGCTTCGCGGGCGCTGCCGCTAATGAAGCCGCCGCTGATGCGCGAGCACCGCCTCTATCAGGCCGATTGGCTCATGCGCTTCTACGGCTTCGATCGCGGGGAAATCGTCGCCGGCACGGTCGACGGCATGCTCGACCTGGCTATCGATCCCAAGCTCGCCTGGGCATTGGCCAATCGCGGACGCTTCCCGGTCGACGTCAACCGTGCGCCGAAGGAGATGCTGCTGCGCGTGCCCGGCCTCGGAACCAAGGTGGTGACCCGCATTCTCGAAACGCGGCGCGTGAAGCGTCTGCGCATCGAGGACGTCGGACGGCTTTGCGCTTCGATCGCCAAGGTACGCCCTTTCATCGTCGCCGATGGCTGGTCGCCGGGAGCGACGCTCGACCACGAGCGCCTTCGCGCCAAGGTCGCACCCCAACCTGAGCAGATGAGCCTGTTCTGATGGGCGCTCAGCGGTCCCTCGACCTTGGCGGTGAGACGGTCGCGCTGGCGAGCGAGACGGATTTCGCGGGCTGGCGGGTCGCGGCACGTCGACTGGCGTTGTCGAACATTCCGCCGGAGCGCGTGCACTGGGTTGTCGATGGCGCCGAGCCGACAGCTCAAGCCTTGCCGCCCGCCGGTGGCGCCACGTTCAATGTCCCGAAGGAATTTGTCGACAAGGCCGAAGCCGTTATCTGCCACAGCGATCCGTCGCGCTTCGACCTGCTCTACCGTCTGCTGTGGCGGCTTCGCGATGAACCCCGCCTCCTGGACATAGCAAGCGATCCGGACGTTCAGCGGCTGCGCGAATTGGAGAAGGCAGTCCGTCGCGACATCCACAAGATGCGCGCTTTCGTGCGCTTCGTGAAGGTCGGCGACGGGGCCGAAGAACGCTTCGTCGCCTGGTTCGAGCCGGACCATCATATCGTGGAGCGCAACGCGCCTTTCTTTGTCCGGCGTTTCACCGGCATGCGCTGGGCGATCTTGACACCGCGCGCCAGCGCGGAGTGGGATGGCGAGACGTTGACGATCGGGCCAGGCGCCTCGAAGGCTGACGCCCCCGCCGAAGATGCAGCGAACGAGCTTTGGCGCACCTATTTCGCCAATATTTTCAATCCGGCGCGGCTCAAGCCGAAAGCGATGACCGCAGAGATGCCAAAGAAGTATTGGCGGAACTTGCCGGAGGCTTCGCTCATTCCCGATCTGATACGTGGCGCCGACAAGGCCGCCGCGGACATGATCGAAAGGCTGCCCACCATGCCGGCCCCGCATCACGAGAAGATCCAGGCCAAGCACTGGAAGCGCGATCCCGTTCCCGCTCCTGATGAGCCGAACGCTCCGGCACGGTCGCTAGATGAACTGGCGCACCAGGCGGCGGGATGCCGCCGCTGCCCGCTATGGCGCGATGCGACGCAGACTGTGTTCGGCGAAGGTCCCCGCGACGCCAAGGTCGTTTTCGTCGGGGAGCAGCCGGGCGATCAGGAGGATCTTGCCGGCAAACCCTTCGTCGGTCCGGCTGGCCGCATGTTCGACGCCGTGCTCGAGGAAGCCGGCGTCGACCGCGACATCACCTACGTGACCAATGCCGTGAAGCACTTCAAGTTCGAGCCGCGCGGCAAGCGCCGCATCCATTCCAAACCAAACGCCGGCGAGATCCAGGCGTGCCGCTGGTGGATCGGCCAGGAACTCGACCTGATCAAGCCGGAGCTGGTCGTGGCGCTGGGCGCGACTGCGGCTCAGTCTTTGCTCGGCCGCCCGGTGCCGGTGACCAAGGAGCGCGGCAACGTCATCGAGCGGGACGACGGCGTGCGCGTGTTCATCACCATCCACCCTTCCTACCTGCTGCGCATCCGCGACGAAGCCGACAAGTTGGCCGAGCGCGGTCGTTTCCTCGAAGACCTCAAGGCCGTGAAGCGGCTGATGACTTAGACGACGAGAACTGCCCGCAGATCATTCACGTTCGTGCCGGTTGGCCCCATCGCGAAGAGGTCGCCCACCGCGTTGAACGCACTCCATGCGTCGTTGCGCATCAGCGCCGAGCGCGGATCGCATCCGGCAGCGCGCATGCGCGCTGCGGACGTCCAGTCGGCGAAGGCGCCGGCATTGTCCTCAGTGCCGTCGATTCCATCGGTATCGGCCGCGAAGGCGTGAATGCTCTCGATGCCATCGACGCCCAGCGCCAGTGACAGCAAGAACTCGCTGTTTCGCCCGCCCCTGCCGCCGGCGCCCCGCAGCGTCACCGTCGTCTCACCCCCGGACAACAGAAGCACCGGCCGCGCAAACGGTCTGCCGCGCGTCGCGATCTCGCGCGCGATCGCGGCATGCAACGCGCCGACCTCACGTGCCTCGCCCTCGATCGAGTCCGACAGGATGACCGCTTCGATGCCGCTGCTACGCGCCGCTTCGGCCGCGGCCTCGAGCGACATCGCGGCCGACGCGACGACGTGCACGACATTGTCCGCGAAGCGCGCATCGTCGGGTGACGGCGCATCCGCAGCGAGACTTCGCAGGTGAGCCATCACGCGATCAGGCATCTCCAGCTTCCAGTCCGCCACGATACCAAGCGCATCGTCGCGCGACGCGTTGTCCGGCACCGTTGGTCCGGAAGCGACGAAAGCGGGATTGTCGCCGGGTACGTCCGAGACCACCAGCGTGACGACGCGCGCCGGAAATGCCGCGAGCGCCAGCCGCCCCCCTTTGATAGCCGATACGTGCTTGCGCACGGTGTTCATGGCGGCGATCGGCGCGCCCGACGCGAGAAGCGCCTGATTCACCGCGATCTCGTCGGCAAGGGTCAGTCCGGCCGCCGGCGCCGGTAACAATGCCGATCCCCCGCCGGAAATGAGCGCGATGACGAGGTCGTTCGCCGTCAGGCCGGTTACCGCTCCGAACAGCGCACGAGATGCGGCGATGCCAGCCTCGTCTGGCACGGGATGGGCGGCGTGCAAGACGCGTATGCGCTCCGTAGCAACGCCCTGGCCGCGCCGCGTAACGACGACGCCTTCCAGCGGTCCTTGCCAAAGCGTCTCCAGCGCGCGCGCCATCTCGCTCGCTGCCTTGCCGGCACCGATGACGACCGTGCGGCCCCTCGGCCTCGGCGGAAGGAAGCGGGCGATCGTTCGGGCAGGATCGGCCGCCGCGACCGCAGCCTTAAACAGCGCGCGGAAAAGGGCGCGCGGCTCGGCGCCACTCATTGCGACGGCAGAGCGTAGTCGGCATAGTCCTTGCCAAGGTGGGCGCACAGCGCTTCGACGACCAGCGCGTGATCCTCGCGCTGCGGCAGGCCGGAGACGGCGACCACACCGACCTGTCCGACGGCCGGAACCGTGATCGGAAATGCTCCGCCGGCGAGCACGTAGTCCTTTGCATCGAGACCATGGCGCGGCTCCAGCGTGCTGTCCGCCCGGTTCATCTCGAGCACGAGCCGATAGGTGCTTTTGGCGAAGCGCTGGACCACGTTGATCTTGCGCCGCACCCACTCGTGATTGCCGGCGTTGACGCCCGCGGTGGCGGCGAAGAAAAGCGGGCGGTGCCAGAAGCGGATATCGATCACCACGCCCTGGCCGCGCGCCAGCGCGACGTCGCGGATCGCGGTGCCCAGCGCAAAGGCGCGCGCTTCGTCAAACCCGTCGAAGGTGAGCTCGGCTTCCTGCCTCGCGATGGTCCGGATGTCGTCCTGTGCAGCCATTCACGCCCCCCGAAGCTAGTTAGGCTTCGCTGCCCTACCCGCTACGTAAACCGCGCTCACCGCGCGATCGTCGCCGAGCGTCTGGAGCAGGAACAGTTCCTCCGCCAGTGTCTCGATTGTCTCCATGCGGAGTGCCATTCCCGGCGTCGCACGGCTGTCGAGTACCACCACGTCTGCGTCCGTGCCGGGCTCCAGCGTGCCGACATGAGCCTCGAGCGACAGCGCCTCCGCATTGCCAAGCGTCATCTGCCAGAACGAAGCCAGTGGGTTCAGCTTTTCGCCCTGCAGTGCGATGACCTTGTAGCCTTCGTCCATCGTCCTCAGCATCGAGTAGTTGGTGCCACCGCCGACATCGCTTGCCGTCGCGATGCGCAGAGGCTTCGCGCGCCGTCGGTAGCGATGGTAATCGAACAGCCCCGACCCGAGAAACAGGTTGGAGGTCGGGCAGAATATCGCCACCGATCCGCTGTCCGACAGGGCGTCTGCCTCGCGCTCCGACAGATGGATGCAATGGCCGAACAGCGTCCTGCGGCCAAGCAGCCCGAAGCGCTCGTACACGTCGGTGTAGTCCTTCGACCACGGGAAAAGCTGCTGGGTGAACTCGATTTCTGCGCGGTTCTCGGAGAGGTGCGTCTGGATGTGCAGGTCCGGAAACTCCTGCGCTAGCGCACCCGTCGCCGCCATCTGTTCGTCCGAGGAGGTGATGGCGAAGCGCGGCGTAATTGCATAGTGGAGACGTCCCCGGCCGTGCCATTCGGCAATCAGCGCCTTGGTATCGTCGTAGCCTGATTTCGCGGTGTCCCGCAGGTCTTCCGGCGCATTGCGGTCCATCAGGCACTTGCCTGCGACTATGCGCATATCGCGCGACAGCGCCTCCGCGAACAGCGCCTCCGCGCTTGCTTTGTGAACGGTGCAGTATGCCGCGACAGTCGTGGTTCCCTGAGACACCATCTGGTCGAGAAACAGGCGCGCGATGCGGCGGCCGTGCTGCGCGTCGCGGAATTTCGTCTCTCCGGGGAACGTGTAGTTGTTCAGCCAGTCGAGCAGCTCCGCGCCGTAGCTCGCAATCACCTGCATTTGCGGCATGTGCACATGTGCGTCGATGAATCCCGGCAGGATCAGATGCGGTCGGTGGTCGACCACTTCGGCTGTCGCGCCAATGCCGGAGCGCAGAGGACTGAAATCGCCGGTCGCGACGATCCTGCCCTTGTCGATCAGCACGCCGCCGTCTTCGCTGAAGCGGTAGGACGCCTGATCGTCGATACCGCTCGGCTCTCGGACAAAGGTGAGAGTCCGGCCCCGCAGAAGCAGGCTCACCGCCTCGCTCCCTCGTACCAGGCTACGATCAGCGCCCGCTCCTCAGGCGTTATGGCCGACAGATTACCGGGAGGCATGGCGTGGCTCACGCCGGCCTGCAGATAGATCTCCCGGGCATGCTCGGCAATCTGGCCTTCGTTGTCGAAGGTAACGCCCTTCGGCGCCCGGTGGAGACCGTCCCAACTGGGCTCGTCCGCATGGCACATGGAGCAGCGTCCCATCACCGTGTCGCGGACCGCGGGGAAATGGCTGGAGGCTATGTAGCGCTCGCCGAGCGCCGACAATTTGGGCTCGCCGGTCAGCACCGACGGCACAGTCGATAGCCACATGATCACGATGAACAGCACCGCTGCCAGACCCCAGGTCCAGTGCGGATTGCCCTTCCGCGCATGCTTCGTGTTGAAATAGTGCCGGATCAGCACGCCGATGATGAAGATCAGCGACGCGATGATCCAGTTGAACTCCGTTGCGAACGCCAGCGGGTAATGGTTGGAAAGCATCAGGAAGATGACCGGCAGCGTCAGGTAGTTGTTATGGAGTGACCGTGTCTTGGCGATCTTGCCATATTTCGGATCCGGCTTCCGCCCCGCGACGAGGTCGGCAACCACGATCTTCTGATTCGGGATGATGATCAGGAAAACGTTGGCGGACATGATCGTCGCAGTGAACGCGCCGAGATGCACAAATGCCGCGCGGCCGGTAAACAGCTGGGTGTAGCCCCAGGCGATGAACACGAGCACCGCATAGAGCACCAGCATGAGCGTCGTATCGCTGTTGCCGAGCGGCGACCTGCACAGCGCGTCATAGATAAGCCAGCCGACGACCAACGAAGCGATCGAGAGCCCGGTCGCGGTCAGCGGCGACACGTCGAGCACATTACGGTCGATCAGATATAGGTCGGCTCCGGCGTAGTAGACCACCGCGAGCATCGCGAACCCCGAAAGCCAGGTCGCGTAGGACTCCCATTTGAACCAGGTCAGATGTTCGGGCATCGCCGCCGGCGCCACGAGATACTTCTGGATATGGTAGAATCCGCCACCGTGCACCTGCCACTCTTCGCCGTGCGCGCCTTGAGGCAGGTTCGGATGCTTGCGCAGACCGAGGTCGAGGGCGATGAAGTAGAAGGACGAGCCGATCCACGCGATCGCCGTCACCACATGCAGCCATCGGACGGCGAAGGAGAGCCAGTCCCACGCGATTGCAAAGTCCTGCATGTCATTCCTGCGCGCTGATCCCCAGTCCGCAACACTATCGTGCGACGCGCGCCGCGCCAGCCCATCGATCGCCGATGACTTTCAAAAAAATCTGGAAAATAATGCTCGAGCTTCAACATTCGCAGGGTAAGGCGTGGCCTATCTGGACAATGTCGCCGTGTTCGTCCGTGTTGTGGAGCTCGGCAACCTCTCCTCGGCGGGACGCGACATGCGGATCTCGCCGGCAGTCGCGTCCAACCGCATCAAGGAGCTGGAGAAGCACCTTGGCGTAAGACTGTTCAACCGCACGACGCGTCAGCTGATGCCGACCGAGCAGGGCCGCGTCTTCTACAAGGGCGCCAAGCAGGTCCTTGAAGCGGTGGAAGAGGCGGAGGCAGCGGTCACGGCACTGTCGGGACAGCCGCGCGGAACGATACGCGTGACCGCGCCGCTTGGGCTTGGACGCCGCATGATCGCGAGCGGCATACCGGAGTTTCACGACCGTTATCCCGACATCGAGGTCCGACTCCGGCTGTCCGACCACAACGTCGACATCATGAAGGAAGGCATCGACGTCGCGTTCCGGCTCGGCCAGATAGAGGACTCCTCGCTCCGCATGCGCGGCGTCATCGATTGCGAGCGCGTTCTCGTCGCGGCTCCCTCATACCTGGCAGCCCGTGGCGAGCCTTCCTTCCCCGACGAACTGGTCACGCGCAGGCATGATTGCCTGCTGCTGCGCTTCCCCGGCGCGAAGGAGCATTTCTGGCAGCTGCGGACCCCTGACGGCATCCAGCGGCTCGACGTACGCGGACCGTTCGACAGCGACGACGGCGACGTCCTCACGGGCTGGGCCCTGGCGGGCCGCGGGATCGTCAACAAACCGCGTTTCGACGTCGAACCTTTCATCCGCGACCGTCGGCTCAAGGTCATTCTGCCCGACTGCCCGCCCACCCCGGTGCAGCTCGCCGCGATCTATCCGCACAAGAACTTCCAGGATCCGAAAGTGCGGCTGCTGCTGGATTTCATGGCGGACCGTTGCCAGCGGCTGATCCGCGAGGCCCTGGCGCATCGCTGAAACGAAACAGCCCCGGCGCAAGGCCGGGGCTGTCTTTTTCCGTCGGAAGGCTCTGTTACCAGCGGCCTAGCCAGCCTTCGACGACCGTCTGCCTGTCGCGGTGGTTGCCGCCCAGCGTCGCGGCGAAGTAGGCGGCGGCACCGCTGATCAAGGTCGCTGCGGCAGCGAAGAAGGCAGCAACGACGGCGATCTTGCGGGCGCGTTCGGCCGCGGCGCGGGCATCGTTCTCGATCTGCTGTGCCTGGGCGACCAACTGATCGACGCGAGTGCGCGCCTCCTCCTGCGAGATACCGGCGCGCTGCGAAACCACCGACACGAGATAGTCGCGATCGGCGGCGTCGAGGCCGTCGTCGTCGGTTGCCGACATCAGGATGCGGCCGATTTCGCCGCGCGTGCCTTCGTCCACGGGCTGTGCGTCAGCGCCGCCACGCAGCAAGCGGTCGACGAGCATTGCAGATGGGTCAATCGTCTCGGCGGCAACGGTTCCGGCGGCACCGGCAACCGCACCGGCGGTCGTCGCGGCAGTGGAAACCGCTCCGGCAGCCGTCATCCACGCAAGCGCAGCGCCGAACAGCAGGCCGACGGCCCATACGACGAGGCCGTGTGCACCGTCGCGCAAATCGGATTCGCTCTCGGTTGCGTCGCCGTGGCGCCGGCGAAGGCGCCCTGCGATGTAGCCGCCGGCAAAGAAGCCGGAAACCTGCACCCACAGCAACCAAAGTCCCGCTGCAATGGCGAACCACGTCAGCGACATGCCCTGGCCTTCATATGCAGAGGTCAGCGACAGGCCGACTGCCGAGCCAAAGGTGATGAGAAGAAACGATATCGCGGTCGCGATCACAGCGCCGGCGAAGATTGCCGGCCAGTCTACGTAAGAGCGTCCGTCGTTAGCGGCACCCGCTACGACGATTTCCTCCTGGATTGCCATGTCTTTTCTCCTGGCTTTGGGGGCTGCTCAGCGCAGGCCGAAGAACGAGAGGATGGCGAGGATCACGACGACCAGGCCGACGAGGTAGATGATTCCGTGCATTGATGTCTCTCCGTGGCATGCGTCCGGTACGCCGGACATGGGCGCATAACCCGCAATGAACGCCAAGGTTCCGCCACATTCCGCCCGGCCGGGCGCTGGAGAGCCGCGTTAGTCGTGTGGCGCATTGTCCGATCAAGGCTCCAGGCGCCGGGGCCTGCGAACACCAGATAGAGGTAGATGAAGCAGAACAGGATCGCGGCCGCGCCCATGTTCTGCGAGGGGAACATGGCCATGGGGAAGTGAAAGCCCCAGTAGGCCACTGCCATCATGCCCGACATGATGAACGCCGTGGGCCGCGTGAACAGGCCGACGAGCAGGAGGATCCCGCCGATGAATTCCAGCACGCCTGCCACAAGGAGAAGCGTCGCCATCTCCGGCGGAGGCGGCGGATACGGCGATGCCGGAAAACCGAACAGGTGGAATGAGCCGGCCTCGACGAAGAGCAAGGCGGCAGCGATACGCATCAGTGCGAGCGCTTTGGGGGCGTAAGCGTCGAGACGTCCGGTCATGCTTCTCTCCCAGGTTTCGTGGGAAAGACGTTGGACCGGAGGACGCGCCGACACCGTCGAGGAAAAGAACCTACTCGAGCACCGCCGCCGCGATCTCCGCCGCTGCAAGCGCCGCGATGACCGCCGGCCGCTTGTCGTGCAGCGCGTTGCCACCGATGGGGGAGACCAGGCGCTCGAGATCTGCCGGTTCGCCGGCTGTCTCCCGCAGATACCAGCTTCGGAATGTCGCGCGCTTCGTCTTGGACCCGATCATGCCCACATAGGCGGCATCCCGTCGCTTCAGCGCCTCGGCGACGATGAGGAAGTCGAGCGCGTGGTCGTGCGTCAGCACCACGAAGGCCGACCGCGGAGGGGCGCTGCGCACCACCTGCTCGGGTACCGGTGTCAACAGCTGGGTCGCCGCTTCGACGAGGCCATCGAGCGCCTCCTGCCGCGTTTCGACGACAGTGACCCTGATCGGCAGGAGCGTCAGCGCCGCGGCGAGCGCGTGACCGACATGACCGCCACCGAATAGGTACACCGCAGGCTGCGCACCGTCTTCGGCCTGGATCCTCTCCAACAGCTCTGCGCGGCTGGTGTCGCTGAGTATGGCGATGGCGACCTCGACGCGTCCGCCGCAGCACTGCCCGATCTCCGGGCCGAGGGGAACGGAGAGCGCGCCGCTCTCGACATTCGCGGCGAGCAGGTGGCGCGCCTTGTCGATGGCGAGGAACTCCAGCTGGCCGCCGCCGATGGTGCCGAGACTGGCGGTCGGCGAGACCAGCATCCACGCTCCCGCCTCGCGCGGCGTCGAGCCTAGCGCCTCGCGCACCTCGACGAGCGCCAGTTGCGCATGGGCGTCAAGGAAGGCGACAAGCATCGAGCGAGCCGCGCTCATCGGCCGCTCGCGATCTCCCGCCTGAGCCGCTCGACGGCCATCAGCACGCGCTCGGGCGTAGCGGGCGCGTCCAGCCGCGGACTGATCCTGTGGTCGGCGACGCTCGCGATCGCATCTGACAATGCATGGAACACCGACATGCCCAGCATGAATGGCGGCTCGCCAACGGCTTTCGACTTGTGGACGGTGGCTTCGGCGTTTTCGGACCAATCGGCCAAGGTGACGTTGAAAACCTTGGGACGGTCCGACGCGAGCGGGATCTTGTAGGTCGACGGTGCATGCGTGCGCAGCCGGCCCTTCTCGTCCCACACGAGCTCTTCGGTAGTTAGCCAGCCCATTCCCTGGATGAACGCGCCTTCGATCTGCCCGACGTCGATGGCGCGGTTCAGCGACCGGCCCGTCTCGTGCAGGATGTCGACGCGCTCGACCATGTACTCGCCGGTGAGCGTGTCGATAGACACTTCGGCGCAGGCAGCGCCATATGCGAAGTAGTAGAACGGGGTCCCCTGCCCCTTGTCGCGATCCCAGTGGATCTTCGGTGTTTTGTAGAACCCCGCCGCAGACAGCTGCACTCGGGCAAAATACGCTTCCTTCGCCAGCTGCGCGAAGGGGATCTCCTGGTTCCCGATACGCACGCGGTTGGGCAGGAACAGGATCTGCTCCTTGGGCAGACCGTATTTGTCCGACGCGAACTGGCACAACCGGTCCTTGATCTGACGCGCTGCGTTCTGCGCCGCCATCCCGTTGAGGTCGGCGCCGGAAGAAGCCGCGGTAGCCGACGTGTTCGGAACCTTTCCGGTCGTGGTGGCGGTGATCTTCACCTGGTCGATGTCGATCTGGAATTCTTCGGCGACGACCTGGGCAACCTTGACGTACAGCCCCTGACCCATCTCCGTGCCGCCGTGGTTCAGGTGGACCGAGCCATCGGCGTATACGTGGACGAGCGCCCCGGCCTGGTTGAACTGCGTTGCCGTGAACGAGATGCCGAACTTCACCGGCGTCAGAGCAAGCCCGCGCTTGACGATGTCGGAGTTCGTGTTGAACGCCGCGATCTCACGGCGTCGCCTCGCATAGCTCGAACTCGCTTCGAGTTCGGCGGCGACGCGATGGATGACGTTATCCTCCACCGTCTGGTGATACGGCGTCACGCTGCGTGCGCCGACCTGCGCGTCGTAGAAATTGCGCTTTCGCACCTCGAGCGGATCGAGACCCGTCGCAAACGCGACTTCGTCGATGACGCGCTCCGCGCCCATCATCCCCTGCGGGCCGCCGAAGCCGCGAAAAGCCGTGTTGGACACGGTATTGGTGTAGAGCGGCGCCGACTGCGCCCGCACCGCAGGCAGGAAATAGGCGTTGTCGCAGTGGAACAGCGCGCGGTCGGTCACCGGGCCTGAGAGATCCGACGAATAGCCGCAGCGCGCCGCGTAGATATAATCCACCCCCAGGATGTTGCCCTCGTCATCGAAGCCGACCTCGTAGTCGATGGCGAAGTCGTGCCGCTTGCCGGTCGCGGTCATGTCGTCGTCGCGGTCCGGCCGGATCTTGACTGCGCGGCCGAGCCGCTTGGCTGCGATGGCGGCGAGCGCCGCGAACTGGTTGCCCTGCGTTTCCTTGCCGCCGAAGCCACCGCCCATGCGCCTGATCTCGACGGTGACGGAGTGGCTTGGAACACCCAGGGCGTGCGCCACCATGTGCTGCACCTCGGAAGGATGCTGCGTCGACGAGTAGATCGTCACGTCCCCGTCTTCGCCGGGGATCGCCATAGCGATGTGGCCCTCGAGGTAGAAATGGTCCTGCCCGCCGACCCGCATGCGCCCCTTCAGCCGTCGCGGCGCCGTCTCGATTGCAGCCTTCGCGTCACCGCGCTTCAGCGTCAGCGGCGGCGCTACGAGCTTGTCCTGCATCGGGTCGAGTTCTCCGACGTCGAACACTGCCGGCAAAGTGTCGTAGGCGATCTTCGCCAGCCGCGTCGCACGCCGCGCCTGCTCGCGCGTATCCGCAATCACGGCGAAGACCGGCTGCCCGAAAAACTGCACCGTGTCGGTGGTCAGGACCGGCTCGTCGTTGCGCCCCGTCGGCGAAATGTCGTTCTCCCCCGGCACGTCGTGCCCGGTCAGCACGAGCCACACGCCCGGCGCCGCAGCGACAGCCGAGAGATCGCAGGACAGGATCTTCCCATGCGCCACGGTCGACAGTCCGAGACAGCCGTGCAACGTGCCAGCGGGTTCGGCCATGTCGTCGATGTAGACGGCCTGGCCGGTGACGTGCTTGTGGGCGCTGTCGTGGCGCGTATCGGTGTGGACGCCGCCGGCGATCTTCGACGCGGTGAGGGAGGGGTGATGCGCGGTCATAGCGTTACCGCTTCCTCGAATCGTCGCACCGTCAGCGGGCGCGCGGTTTCCGCGGTAGTCTCGAGGAGCACGCGCTTCAGGAGGTTCTTCGCGGTCAGCATGCGGTATTCGGCGGACGCGCGCATGTCAGTCAGCGGGGTAAAATCCCGTTCATAGGAAGGCAGCGCTGCTTCGACAGTCGCCATTGTCCACGCCTTGCCGACAAGCGCCGCTTCGACGGCCTTGGCGCGCTTCGGAGTTGCCGCCATGCCGCCATAGGCGATCCGCGGCGACCGTACGATGCCGTCGACAACCGCGAGGTGGAATGCGCCCAGGACAGCAGTGATATCCTCGTCGCGCCGCTTGCTGATCTTGTGGACACGGAAGATAGCGCCATGCGCGGGTACCGGGATCGATACGCTTTCGACGAACTCGCCTGCCTGCCGATCCTGTTTGCCGTAGGCGACGAAGAAATCCTCGAGGGGGATGGTCCTCCGCTCCGTTCCCTTGCGCAGCGTCAGCTTGGCGCCGAGCGCGATCAACGGGGGCGGCGTATCGCCGATCGGCGAACCGTTGGCGATGTTGCCGCCGATCGTCCCCATATTGCGCACCTGCTCGCCGCCGATTCGATCGATCAGCGGCCCGAAGGCCGGGATGTGCCCGGAGAGGATGTCGAAAGCCTCCGAATAACTCACGCCAGCGCCGATGGTGATCACGCCGTCCGTGATCGACACCGCCTTCAGTTCGTCCAATCCACCAACGAAGACGACCGGCGCGATATCGCGCATGAATTTCGTAACCCAGAGCCCCACATCCGTCGAGCCGGCAACGACCGTTGCGGGGGCCTCGATAAGCAAAGCGGCAAGGTCCTCGACCGAAGCCGGAACGACTAGATGTTCCTTGTCCGCGCCGATTTCAACCCTGGCACCGTCCCTGAGAGCAGAAAGCCTTGCGGTGACCGAGGCGCGTTCTGCCGCGAGGAAGTCGGCCTCCAGCCTGCCATACGACGAGATCGCCTGCGCGGCCTTCACGATCGGCTCGTATCCCGTGCAGCGGCAAAGGTTGCCCTGCAGGGCCTTCTCGATCTGCGCGACGGATGGGTCCGGCACCCGCATCCACAGCGCATAGAGCGACATGACGAAGCCCGGCGTGCAGAAGCCGCATTGCGAGCCGTGGAAATCGACCATCGCCTGCTGCACCGGATGCAGCGCTCCATCGGCGCCCCGCAGATGCTCCACGGTCACGACATGGGTTCCGTCGAGCGAGCCGAGAAAGCGTATGCACGCATTCACCGCTTCATAAACGAGCGCGCCGTTACTCAGCCGGCCGACCAGCACGGTGCAGGCGCCGCAGTCGCCCTCCGCGCAACCCTCCTTGGTGCCGACCAGCCGCCGCCGCAGGCGGAGATAATCGAGCAGGGTCTCGTCCGGTCTGACGTCGGAGAGGGAAACCTCTTCGCCGTTGAGCATGAACCTCAGTTGCGAGCGAATGGACGGCAAGTCAGCTGCCCCTGTAGGTCGAGTAGCCGTAAGGCGAGATGAGCAGTGGCACGTGATAGTGCGAATGTTCCGCCATGCCGAAGCGGATCGGCACGACGTCGAGGAATGCCGGCGCGGGCAGCGCCGCGCCAGACCGGCGCAGGTAATCGCCTGCTTTGAACTCCAGTTCATACTCGCCGGTCGCGAATTCGTCGCCGGCGAGCAGTGGCCCGTCGCAGCGGCCGTCGGCGTTGGTCATCGCGGTCTTCAGCAAGGTGCGCTCGTTGCCTGCGAGCCGGTACAGCGCGATCGCAAGCCCCGACGCAGGCTTCCCCGAAGCTGTGTCCAGCACATGCGTGGTCAGCCTTCCGCCCTGTCCGCTCGCCATGCTTCGATCGCCTGTTGCTTGCCTGCCGCGATATCCGGCAAGTTGCATGTTTGCATAAGGTGCGACGCGCGGGAACCGAACATAAAGACTTTCAAAATTTCGCAGGGGAATGACTGGCCATTTCTCTGGCATACCGGCTTGATCTAACGAGATGGCAAGCCCGATGACGGCAAATCCTCCACGCTATGTGCGCGACATGCGCGGCTACGGCGCCAATCCGCCAGATGCGAAGTGGCCTGGCGGTGCCTTGGTAGCTGTGCAGTTCGTCGTCAACTACGAGGAAGGCAGCGAGAACAACATCCTCCACGGCGACGCCGCTTCCGAGGCATTCCTCTCCGAGGTCGTCGGCGCCGCGCCATGGCCTGGCAAGCGCCACTGGAACATGGAGTCGATCTACGAGTACGGCGCGCGCGCCGGTTTCTGGCGTCTGCACCGCATGTTCGGCGCGGCTGGTATCAGGCCGACGGTCTTTGGCGTCGCATCGGCACTGGCACGTTCGCCCGACCAGGTCGCCGCGATGAAGGAAGCCGGCTGGGAGATGGCGAGCCACGGCCTGCGCTGGATCGACTATCGCGATCATGATGAGGCCACCGAGCGTGCCGACCTGCTGGAGGCCGTGCGCCTGCACGCCGAGGTCGTCGGCGAACGGCCGAAGGGGCTGTACCTTGGCCGCACATCGGTGTGGTCGGTGCGCCTCGCGGCGTCGGAGGGTGGCTTCGACTGGATATCGGACACCTACGACGACGATCTGCCTTACTGGCTCGACCACGACGGTCATGGCAACGGCATCGAGCCCCAGCTGGTTATTCCGTACACGCTTGACGCCAACGACATGCGTTTCGCGACAGCGCAGGGTTTCAACTCCGGCGAGCAGTTCTTCGCCTACCTGAAGGACGCTTTCGACACGCTTTATGCCGAAGGCAAGGCCGGCCGTCCCAGGATGATGAGCATAGGCCTGCACTGCCGTCTGATCGGCCGGCCGGGACGCGCCGCGTCGCTGCAGCGCTTCATCGATTACGTGAAAGGCCACGAACGCGTCTGGACGCCGACACGCGGCGAGATCGCAGCCCACTGGAAGGCGGTGCATCCCTACCGTCTCCCGGCGCTGCGCCCATCGCGGATGGACCGGGATACGTTCGTCGACCGCTTCGGCGGCATCTTCGAGCACTCGCCGTGGATCGCCGAGCGCGCCTTCGACCTCGAGCTCGGGCCCGCGCACGACAGCGCCGGCGGCCTGCACAATGCGCTCGCGCGCATTTTCAGGTTGGCCAGCGAAGATGAGCGGCTGGGTGTTCTCAAGGCGCATCCCGATCTGGCCGGGAAGCTCGCGCAGGCGAAGCGCCTGACTGCGGAGTCGACCGCGGAGCAGGCCTCCGCCGGCCTCGATGCCCTGACCGACGACGAACGCTCGATGTTCAGCCAGCTCAACAGCGACTACGTATCGAAGTTCGGCTTTCCGTTCATCATCGCCGTTCGCGGACTGACCAAGGGTGACATTCTCGCCGCCTTCAAGGCGCGTATCGGTAACGACCGCGGCGTCGAATTCGATACCGCCTGCCGGCAGGTCGAGCGCATCGCCGAACTCCGGCTCAAAGACATTCTCCCGCAATAGGACGCCGATGCCCGGTCCCAACCCCCAATACAAGGCGCCGCAGGGCGGCCATCCGCAGCAGACCGAACTGCTGACCGACCGCGCCGTCTTCACCGAGGCTTATGCGTTCATTCCCAAAGGGGTGATGCGCGACATCGTGACGAGCTATCTGCCGCACTGGCACAAGACGCGGGCCTGGATTATCGCCCGACCGCTTTCGGGTTTCGCCGAAACCTTCGCGCAGTATGTGATGGAGGTGCAGCCCGGCGGCGGCAGCGATCGTCCGGAACCAGAGGATGGTGCGGAAGGCGTCCTCTTCGTCATGGAAGGCGAGGTGACCGTGACACTGGACGGCGCCGAGCATCGCATGGTGCCGGGTGGCTGGGCTTTCCTGCCTCCCGGAGCGAAGTGGACCGTGCGAGCCACCGGCAAGGATCCCGCCTGCTTCCACTGGATCAGAAAGATCTACGAGAAGGTCGACGGCATCGACGTGCCTGATCCGGTCTTCACCAACGAGCAGGATGTGATACCGCTGTCCATGCCGGGAACGGCGGGAAAGTGGGCGACCACTCGCATGATCGATCCGGACGATCTGCGCCATGACATGCACGTGAACATTGTCACCTTCGAGCCGGGCGCGGTGATACCGTTCGCCGAAACGCATGTGATGGAGCACGGGCTCTACGTGCTCGAAGGCAAGGCGGTCTACCGGCTCAATCAGGACTGGGTGGAGGTCGAGGCAGGCGACTTCATGTGGCTGCGCGCCTTCTGCCCGCAGGCCTGCTATGCCGGCGGACCCGGCAGATTTCGCTATCTCCTCTACAAGGACGTGAACCGCCACGTCGGGCTTCGCAGGTTCGGACGATGAAGCGCATCGTCGCACGCCAGCTCACGCGCGAGGCGTTCGCGCCGTTCGGCGACATCATTGACGATACCGGCCCCAACCGCTTCTTCATCAATGGCGGCAAGGCCGAGCGCATCCATGACCTGGCGACGGCTGAGGCGGCCGGCCCCGACGGCCGGGTTGTGATGTCTTTGTGCCGCGGCACGCCCTATGCGTTTCCGCTGACCCTGAAGCTGGTCGAGCGTCACCCTCTCGGCAGCCAGGCATTCATCCCGCTATCGCCGCGCCCGTTCCTCATCGTCGTCTGCGCTGAGGGCCAGGATGGGCGGCCCGGCGAGGCGCAGGCGTTCGTTACAGCCCCCGGCCAGGGCATCAACTATCCGCGCAACCGCTGGCATGCGGTGCTTACGCCGATCGGCGAGAATCAGGATTTCCTCGTCGTCGACCGAGCCGGCGGCGGCAACAATCTTGAGGAATTCCACTTCGATACGCCGTACGAGATCCACCTGCCGTGAGCGCACCTGACGCACAACTGATCAACCGCCTGTTCGATGTGATCGAAGGCAACATCGTCCCGCGCACGCGGGAAGGCGTCTCCGCGGGCAACAAGCTCTTCGGCGCTGCCATCCTGCGCAAGTCGGACATGTCGGTCGTCGTTGCCGAAACCAACAACGAAATGGAAAATCCGCTTTGGCACGGCGAGGTGCACGCGCTGAAGCGTTTCTACGAGCTACCCCGTGGAGAGCGGCCAGACCCGCGGGACTGCATCTTCCTCGCCACGCACGAGCCGTGTTCGCTTTGCCTTTCGGCCATTACCTGGACCGGCTTCGACAACTTCTACTTCCTCTTCAGTCACGAGGATTCGCGCGACAGCTTCGCCATCCCGCACGATCTGAAGATTCTCGACGAGGTGTTCAGGTTGAAGCCTGGCGGCTATCGCGCAGAAAACGCCTATTGGAAGAGCTTCAATCTGCGCAAGCTCGCGCGTGAACTCGAACCGTTGCAGCGCACCTTCGCGGAGAAGCGTATCGCCTCCATCGAGGAAACATACGCCGATCTCTCGAACGCCTATCAGGCATCGAAATCCGGAAACGACATCCCGTTGAACTGAAAAGGGCCGGCTTTCGACCGGCCCTTTCGAACAGCTACTCCTTGCCGAGCCAGACCTCGGCGAGATCGTTTCCGACATAGTAGCTCGGCGTGATGTGCCAGCCGTGCAGGTTGGCCGGATAGGCCACCGCGCGCATTCCGCGGAACAGGTGCATGTTGTAGCTGGCCGAGTACACCTTGGACTCGAACTGCCGTACGAGCTCGCGCCGCTTGGCTTCGTCCAGCTCCCCGAACTGCTGGTCGTAGAGCGTCTTCAGTTCGGCATCGTCGTTGTGGCTGAACTCGCTTGGCGAGCCGGGCAGGTATTTGACCAGGATCTCGTTCGGATCGTCACCGGAGGCCGCATTGTAGTCGACTGCCGCCTCGTAGCTGCCGTCGCGGAGTCGGCTGAAATACTCGCCGGTCTCGGCCGTCTGCATCGTCACGGTCACACCGATCCGCCGCCACTGGTCGATCAGGAATATGCCGACCGGCTCGTACGGCTGCTTCACGTTGCGGTTGAGCAGGGTGAAGGACAGGTTCTCGCGGCCCGCCTCTTTGAGCAGCTTTCGCGCCTCTTCCCGGCGCGCTTCGATGTCACCGCCGTAGCCCGGAAACTCCGTCAGCCGTTCGCGCGGCATGGCGAGATTGTGCTCGCCGCGCATCGCGCCGCTGATATAGGCGAGGATGGTCTGCTTCTGCATGACGGGCAGACCGCCCTCGCGGTCGATCGCGATGTTGAGCGCGCGGCGAACGCGTTCGTCGGCGAAGATCGGGTTCTTGGCATTGACGGTCGCCATGACCACGGTGCCGGATTCCGTGGCGGGAAACACGGTCTTGTCGCCGCGCACCGCCTTGATCTGGTCCTGCTGCGCCGGCGGCACCATGCGGAAGTTCGCATGCACCTGTCCGCCGGCCACGGCGGTGGTCAACCCGGCGCCGGAAAGCTCGAGCACTTCGAAGGAATCGAGCAACGGCAGCCCGTCGCGGAAATAGCCATCGAACCGGTCGCCGCGCCATTTCGCGCCGGAAGTGTACGAGGTGAACTTGAACGGCCCTGTACCCATCACATCCGTCGATGGGTAGTTCGGGTTCTCGGCCAGCTTCTCGGCCGAGTAGATGCAGTTCCACGGGTTGGCGAAGGTCTCGAGCAGGGCTGCGTCGGCCTTCTTCATCGTGAAGCTGATCGTGTACGGATCGATGACCTCTATGGTGTCGATATTGTTGAAGATCGACTTTCGCGCCGAGGTGATGCCGGCCGGCGGGTTGCGCAGCCGCTCGTAGGTTGCCGCGACGTCCTGCGCGTCGAACGTGCTGCCGTCGTGGAATTTGACGTTCTGCGCCAGCTTGAATGTCACCTTCTTTCCGTCCGGTGCGACCTCCCACGACTGCGCCAGATCGCCAACAATGTCTGGGTAGTTCGCGGCATCGAACTTGAGCAGCGTCGAGTAGTGCGGCGCGATGAAGAACAGCACCGTCACCGACGCGCCGGCATGGCAATCGAGAGTGTCCGGTCCGCCTTCGATCGCCTGGGTGAGGTTGCCGCCCTTGACCGGCGTCTCCTGCGCGAGTGCGCCGCTTGCAAGGCCCGTGGCGCACAACGCCACCGCCGCCATCCTCGATAGTGTCAGGCTACGCATCGAATGTCCTCCGCTGGGCAACCGACGCCCGGCATCCTCCCGGCACCCGATTGCTGTATGTGTAAATCATCGCAGATTAACATGTTATCTAACTTTTGAAAGCCGTGCTTGGCGTGAAAAAGCCGGCGGGCCATCGGCCCGCCGGCTTGCTGTATGCCTGGTACTCAGCGTTAGACGTATCGGTTGACGACGTTCTCCAGGAATTCCTGGCGGCCCGAGCGCGGCCTTGGTTCGATGCCCTTCTTCAGCACGCGCTCGGAGATTTCTTCCAGCGTGCGCTTGCCTGAGAGCATGGCCTTGCCTTCCGCCGACTTCCATCCGGCGTAGCGCTCCTCGAGCGGACCCGACAACGCCTTGTCCTCGATCATCGCTGCCGCCGCCTTCAGGCCGCGCGCGCAGCAGTCCATGCCGCCGATGTGGGCGATGAGCAGATCCTGCGGATCGAGCGACTGGCGGCGCAGCTTGGCGTCGAAGTTCGTGCCGCCGGTCTTGAAGCCGCCGCCGCGCAGGATCTCGTAGAAGGCGAGCGCCATCTCCGGCACGTTGTTGGGGAACTGGTCGGTGTCCCAGCCGGACTGGTAGTCGTTACGGTTCATGTCGATCGACCCGAAGATGCCCAGCGCGTTTGCGGTAGCAAGCTCGTGCTCGAACGAGTGGCCGGCAAGGATCGCATGGCCTTGCTCGATGTTGACCTTCACTTCCTTTTCCAGGCCCCAGTCCTTGAGGAAGCCGTACACGGTGGCGACGTCGAAATCGTACTGGTGCTTCGTCGGTTCCTGCGGCTTGGGCTCGATCAGGATAGTGCCCTTGAAGCCGATGCGATGCTTGTAATCGACCACCATCGACAGGAAACGGCCCGCCTGCTCGCGCTCGCGCTTCATGTCGGTGTTGAGCAGGGTCTCGTAGCCCTCGCGGCCGCCCCACAGCACGTAGTTCTCGCCCTTGAGCCGCTTGGTGACGTCGATGCAGCTCTTCACCGTGGCTGCGGCGTAGGCGAAAACGTCCGGATCCGGGTTGGTCGCGGCTCCCGCCATGTAGCGTCGGTGGGAGAAGAGGTTTGCCGTCCCCCACAGCAGTTTCACGCCGGTCTGCTTCTGCTTCTCGGCGAAGATGTCGCCGACCTGGTCGAGCCTGGCGATGCTTTCCTTCAATGTCGCCGCTTCAGGACGCACATCGGCGTCGTGGAAGCAGTAGTATGGCACCCCCAGGATCGAGAACATCTCGAAGGCCACGTCTGCCTTGAGCTTCGCCAGCTCCATCGTGTCCCCCGAACCGTTCGGGAACCATGGCCGCTCGAAGGTCTGGCCACCGAACGGGTCGCCGCCCGGCCATGCGAAGGAGTGCCAGTACGCGACCGCGAAGCGCAGGTGGTCTTCCATGCGCTTGCCGGCGACCATTTCGTCCGGATTGTAGAAGCGGTAGGCCAGCGGATTCCTGCTGTCAGCGCCTTCGTATTTGACCTTGGCGATGTCGCCGAAATAGCCAGTGCTCACTGTGTCGCTCCCTTGATAGCTGGGTAAAGCGCGCGGTAGCGCGCATAGGCCGATGCGAATGCGTCGGCGAGCTTGCGGTCTGGTTCGATTGTGGATGCGGTGGCCGGCGGCGTGCAGATCTCGGCCGCATCCGCCTTTTCGGCCGCCATCAGACCCAGCCGCGCGGCCCCGAAGGCGGCTCCGAAGTCGCCATCGGCAGGTATGTCGATCGGGATACCGAGCGCGGTGGCGATGGCCTTCAGCCAATAGGTCGAACGCGAGCCGCCGCCGATGGCGGTCGCCCGCTCGATCGTCGTGCCGGCGGCCTTGAGCGCCTCCAGATTGTCACGGAACGCGAACGCGACGCCTTCGAGGACGGACTGAGTTAGCGATGCCCGGTCGTGCGCATGCGCGAGGCCGACGAATGCGCCGCGGATCAGCGCATCGTTGTGCGGCGTCCGCTCGCCGGACAGGTACGGCAGGAACGTCACTGGAGAAGGCGCCTTGAGCGAGTCGCCCAGTTCGGCGGTCAAGGCCGCGGCGTCCCTCCCTGTGATATGCGTCAGCCAGTTGATAGCGTCAGTTGCCGAGAGGATCACACCCATCTGGTGCCAGGTCTTCGGCAGTGCGTGGCAGAACGTGTGTACCGCCGTCTTGGGACTGGGGCGGTACGCGTCGTTCGCCGCAAACAGCACGCCCGACGTGCCGAGCGAGACGAAGGCGTGGCCTTCCCTGACGGTGCCCATACCGACGGCGGATGCAGCGTTGTCGCCGGCGCCGCCGGCCACCACCACGCTGCCGCTCATGCCCCAGCGCGACGCGTGCTCGGCCTTGAGCGTTCCGCCCGGCTCGGTGCCCTCGACGAGCGCCGGCATATGGCTCTCGTCCAGTCCTGTCGCGGCCAAGAGCTCCGCCGACCAGCGCCGTCCCGCCGTGTCGAGCCAGCTGGTTCCGGCCGAGTCCGACATTTCGGAGATATGGTCGCCGGTGAGCCAGTACCGCAGATAGTCCTTGGGCAGCAGGACTTTGCGGGTTGCCCTGAAGATCTCCGGCTCGTTGGCCTTGACCCAGGCAAGCTTCGGCGCCGTGAAACCGGGAAACACGATGTTGCCGGTGATCTTGCGGAACCGCGGATCGGCATCGAGCGCGGCCGCTTCCTTGTGGCTCCGCGTATCGTTCCAGAGGATGCAAGGGCGAAGGACCTTGCCGGCGCCGTCCAGCAGAGTTGCCCCGTGCATCTGCCCCGAAAGGCCGATGCCGCGCACGGCCGAAAGCTCGGCGGCATGCTTCGTTTTCAGACCGGCAAGAGCTTCCTCGGTCGCCTTGATCCAGTGCGACGGATCCTGTTCGGACCAGCCGGGATGCGGCCGCGCAACCTCCAGCGCGCCGGTAGCCGAGCCGACGACACGCTGATTCCGATCGACGAGCATCGCCTTGACGCCCGACGTGCCCAGATCGAGCCCGAGATACATCCGCCCTCCCGGCGGCGCAGCCGAGGCGGCGCCCATGTCTCCTCCCGGCACGCTCCGGCGCCGTTGGGGGGAATCCATAGCAGAAAGAAAACGCGAGGCCACCGCAATTTTTTCGGTGCTCGCAATAAATACTGGTCAGGTGCCGAGGGCGATCGCGCGCTTGACGAACAGCTGCGACAGCGGGCTTTCCGGCCGATGATCCGCGCGCTCCGCCGTCATGGCCCGGGCAAGTGCCGCGTTGCCGGTTCGCAATGCCGCCTCGATCAGCGTCAGGTCGATCACGTCGCGCTGGGCGTGGCTCCCGCCGAAGCGGTGCGACAGGTGGCGGATGGGGCGCAACAGGTCGACGGTCTCCGCGTAGTTCCCGTCGACGAATGCCAGGATGGCCTTGGCGACGGGATATCCGACATCGCGCGTGAAGGCCGCGTTGTCGCCGTCGCAGTCCATGGCCGCCTTCTGCGCCTCGACGAGGGCGGCGGCGGCGCGTGTCCTTCCGGCGCCTGCGAACGCCATCATCGCATGCGCGGCATTGAATGCGTAGGTCGATGGGTTCTGCTTTTCCCACAAGTCGGCGAGCCGTGCCCAGCGCCCGCTGTCGTCGATGCCGCCTAGATGCAGCCGCCAAAGGAGCGCGGAAGCGTCCACCATGTTCAGCGCAACGGTCGACTTGCCGCTCATGATCGGTCCGTCGAGCAGCGCGAACACCTCGTCGATCTCGCCAAGCTCGTAGTGAAACAGAGCCAGGTGCCACCAATTGTGCACCTGGAGGAAGCTTTCCTCGCTCCACGACGGCGTGTCCGCTCGCATCCAGGCGATGCCGTCGCGTTGGCGCGCCTGCATTTCCATCACGTGGGCGACCGCGTGTTGGGCCCAGCCATCGTGGCGCTCGAGCTCGATGGCCCGGCGCCCGGCTCGTTCGGCGCGCACGTAGTCGCCGGTTTCCTCGAGCCCGAACGCATGCATGCCGAGCAGCGCGTGGTAGCCGGGCGCATCGGCACTCCACGACGGCAAGGCACGGGCGATGCGGTCGCGCAGCATGCGTGAGTTGCCCGTGAAGAAGTCGATCTGGTGCCCGGCCTGCAGGGCCAGCGCATCGCGGGGATGGTCGATCGCGAGATCCTCGAGCAGCTTGCCCGCTTGGTGCCAGCGACCGGAAACCAGCGCGCCCAGGGCCGCGACATGCCCGGCTTCGCGCGCCGTGGCGGGAAGCCGCGCGGCGGCTTCATGGGCGGCGCGTGCCACCGGCATGGCAGCGGCTTCGGTCGAAAGGGCGAACAGGTAGCCCTTGAACACGTGACCCATCACGAAGCCGGGATCCGCGACAATGGCAGCGTCGATGGCAGCCAGCGGATCGCCGCGGAAGCAGCGCAGCATGTGCTGGGCTGCCTCGAACTTTTCGATGCTCGCTCCGCTCGCGCCCGAGACGGCGAGCCCGTGTATGTCCTGCTTCATGGGCCAAACCTAGCTGCGCCGGGCGCGGACGCAAGGACGCGACGGTTGCATGTTCCCATGTAAGGCCTATGACTACGATTGAACCGATTGAAGTGTCAGAAGGAGAGGCTTCGTGGCCGGCACGATCGTCATCGCTCAAGGCGGCGGCCCGACGGCCGTGATCAACCAGACGATGGTCGGTGCGGTCGTCGAAGCGCGCCGCCGCGATCCACAGACGCGCGTCCTCGGCGCGTTGCACGGTGTCCGCGGAATCCGCGACGACAGGTTCGTGGACCTGTCTGCATTGCCCGAGCGCGAGCTGCTGCGCATAGCGTCGACGCCGAGCGCGGCACTGGGCTCGACCCGCGACAAGCCCGACGCGGCGTACTGCGAGAAGATCCTCGCCGGCCTCAAGCGCGCCGGTGCCGACGCCTTCATCTATATTGGCGGCAACGATACAGCCGGCACCCAGGCGATCCTCGCCGAAGCTGCCGGCGGCTCGATCGCCATGGTCCACGCGCCCAAGACGATCGACAACGACCTCGAGGAGAACGACCACACGCCCGGCTTCATCTCCGCCGGGGAGTTCGTCGCCGCGGCGTTCCTGTCGGTCGATCTCGACTTCCGCGCCCTCCCCGGCATCTATGTCGGCATCGTCATGGGCCGGCATGCCGGTTTCCTGACGGCCGCCGCGGCCACCTGGCGCCTGGACGAGGACGCCGGCCCGCATCTCGTCTACGTCCCCGAGCGCCCGTTTACGCGCGACCGCTTCGTCGAGGATGTCCGCGCCGCGATGGACCGGCATGGCCGCTGCATCGTCGCGATGTCCGAGGGCGTCTGCGACACTTACGGCCGGCCGCTGGTCGAGAGCCTTGTACCGAACGAAATGCTCGAACGCGACGCACATGGCAACATCCGCCTGTCCGGCGGCGATCTCGGGCAGGCGGTCGAGCGCATGCTTTCCGAAGGGTTGCCCGGCAAGCGCGCCCGCGTCGACACGCTGGGCTACATGCCGCGCGGCGCCATCTCCATGATCAGCGCGGTCGACCAGCGCGAAGCTTTCCGCTGCGGCGAATACGCAGTCGAGGCGATCGCCAGCGGCGGCGGCTCCGTCGCGGTCACCATGGACGACGACCGCATGATTCCCGCGCTGGTTCCCCTCACTGCGGTCGCAGGCAAGACGCGGCACATGCCGGACGACTTCCTGATGGCCGAGGAGAACTGCCTCGCGCCGAGCGGGCTCGCCTATCTCGAGCGACTCCTGCCGCGCCGCTTCGACCCGGCCAGGCCGTTCGTCTGATGCCGTAAGGTCGGTGGCTGGGGCGCCAGGATTCGAACCTGGGAATGGCGGTACCAAAAACCGCTGCCTTACCGCTTGGCGACGCCCCAACGCGTTGCCGCAATGCGCTCTCGGCGCAGCGACCGTTTAGCCGCTGCGCCGAAGAAGGTCCAGTATGCTTACGCCGCCTGCGCGGTCGCCGAAGGCGCCGGCGGCGCGCCGCGCTTGCGGCCGAGGAACACCACGGCTGCGACGATGGCGATGCCGACCGCGATGATGATCAGCGCGAGCAGGGGTCTGTACCAGAACCAGGCGATGCCGATCGTCACCGAGCCGACAAGGACGGCCAGCGCGAAGCCGAGCACGCCGGTGCCCATGCGGACCAATCGGCCGACGAACGGGATTGCGTCGCCGATGACGCCGAGTGGTGCGAACAGCAATGCGAAGGCGATGACGAGCACGACGAGGCCAACCAGGCGCAGGATCCAGGTCAGCACGGTGTTGGCCGCCTCGGCGTCAGCGAGCATTTGATCGGATGACACCGTGCCGCGATCGACCATCAGCAGCGTGTCGCCAGCCTCGGTCTGGTAGGCCACAAAGCCGTTGCCGGCCTGCTTGCCGATGACGCTGATGTCGCCGAGCGGCACCAGTTCGTAGGAGATGCGCTGGTCGCCCACCGACGGGGAGCTGGCGTTGAAGGCCATGTAGATCTTGCCGTCGACGATGCTGAGCGGCCTGGCAGTGTTCCCTGCGGCGGCCTTGATCGCGTCGAGCTTGTCGCCGGTGATCGCCAAAGTCTGCGCTCCGCCGATGCGGTCGAGTGCGTCGCCGGTCAGGCGATAGGCGCCGAGCGAGGCCTGCTTCACCTGGAAGCGGTCGCCTCGGTACGCCATCTCCGGGTTGCGGTGGCCGTCGGGCTGCTTGAACTCCGAGGAGTTGATGGGACGGTCGCTCCACTCGCGCGAGTAGGTGTATGTGGTGACCGTCTCCTCGCCGCCGCCGAGCTTGGTCTCGGTCTTGCTCTCGCTCTTCTCGACCCACTGGTACATCTCGGACTTGCGAACAAGCCGGATGCCGGTCGCGCTGATGCCGAAGCCGCTGTCGGCCAGGGTTTCGTCGGTCGCCAGCGCCCCGCTGGTGTGGACGAGCTTGCCCTCATTGGCCGCGTCGACAGTCGCGCTCGGTACCGAGACCACGATACCCTTGCCTTCCGCGAGAGACTGCGCCGTCTGCACGGCGCGGCCCTCGTTCCAGAACAGGAGCACGACGCCAACGACCACCAGGATGAGGCCGATCACGACGCCGCCGACGGACGAGCCGATCCGGCTGAGCCACGACTTTCGCGTGGTCACAGTGAATGTGTCACTCATTTTAGATAACCCCCAATCGCGCACCGCGCGAGCTGGCATCATGCCATCCGAATCGCGCGGCGTCTTCAAAATCCAATAGGAAATCGGTAACAGCCCGGCTGTATCAGAAAGATGGCGGGGCGGCGCCTGCGAGGAAACACGCGATGACGGTTCTTGTTACGGGCGGTGCCGGCTATATCGGCAGCCACATGGTCTGGCGTCTGCTGGACGCCGGCGAGGACGTGGTCGTCGTCGATCGGCTGTCGACCGGCTTCGACTGGGCGGTGCCGGCGGAGGCCGAACTCGTCGTCGCCGACATTGCCGACCAGGCGACGGTCGAGGAAACGATCCGTCGCCGCGGCGTCGATGCCATCATCCACTTCGCCGGGTCGATCGTCGTGCCGGAGAGCGTTTCCGATCCGCTCGGCTACTATCTCAACAACACGGTGAAGTCGCGCGCTCTGCTCGAGAGCGCCGTGCGCACCGGCGTGCGCAACTTCATCTTCTCGTCGACTGCTGCAGTCTACGGAACGCCGGATAAGGTGCCGGTGACGGAGGCCGCTCCGCCCGCGCCGGAATCGCCCTACGGCACCTCGAAGCTGATGACGGAGCACATGCTGCGCGACACTGCCGCGGCGCACGATTTCCGCTACACGGCGCTCCGCTACTTCAACGTCTCCGGCGCCGATCCGCGGCTGCGCACCGGTCAATCGACCAAGGGCGCCACGCATCTGATAAAGGTCGCGTCCGAAGCCGCTACCGGCAAGCGTCCCTACATGGAGATCTTCGGTACCGACTATCCCACGCACGATGGCACCTGCGTGCGCGACTACATCCATGTCAGCGATCTGGCCGACGCCCACTATCTGGCGCTGCAGCGTTTGCGCGCAGGCGGCGAAAGCCTGATCGCCAACTGCGGCTACGGCCGAGGTTACTCTGTGAAGGACGTCATCGACACGGTGAAGCGCGTCACCGGCAACGATTTCGAGGTACGGATCGCGCCGCGCCGTCCCGGCGACGCGGTCGCCGTGGTCGCCGACGCGACGCGAGCGCGCCAGGAATTCGGCTGGCAGCCCAAGCTGGACAGTCTCGATACAATCGTCCGTCACGCCGCCGCGTGGGAGGAGGCGCTCAAGCGCCGCAATACCTAGGATCGGCGGCGAGCGGGGGGTGCGTCGCTCCCGCGCTGTCTCCGGGTTGCCCTGCGTCAACCTTCGCCGGAAAGATCGAGAGTGGCGAGCCGCAGCGCCGGGTCCGCGGGATAGGCCGCGAGCGTGGAGCCGAGCTCGGCGCTGAGCGCCAGCATCTTGCGGTTGTCGTTGTGGATGTAGCCTTCAAGCCGTCCTACGCCCTCTGCCTTCGCGTAGTCGATGATCTGCTGGAAAAGTTCCCGCCCGATTCCGTGCCCTTGCAGGTCCGACCGGACGAGGAGCGCAAACTCGCCAATCGTCTTGTCTGGATCGAATGACAGGCGCCCAATGCCCGCGAGTTCCCCGTTCCCGTCGTCAATGGCGACGAACGCCATGTCACGGTCATAGTCGAGCTGCGTCAGCCGTTTGAGCATGTCGTCTGGAAAGTTCCGGCGCGGCGCGAGAAAGCGCAACTGGATATCCTCTGTCGAAATCCGCTCAAGGAATGGCGGATAGAGCGCAATGTCGGCCGGACGAATCGGCCGCAGGTGATATCCGTGTCCTTCGGCACTGAATTCCCGCTGCCAGCCGGCCGGATAGGGCCGGATGGCCAGCGCGGCGTTGGGAGCAGGCGCCTCGACTTGGCCAGGATCGATTTCGATCCTGGCGTCGAGTGCAATCAGGCCTTCCTCGTTGGCCAGCAGCGGATTGATGTCGAGTCCGACGATGCACGAAAAGTCGACGACAAGCTGCGAGACGGCATTGAGCGCGGCGATGATGGCGCTGTGGTCGGCAGGCTTTCGGTCCCTGTAGCCGGCAAGCAGCCTGCCGATCCGCGTAGCATCGATGAGGTCGCTTGCCAGGACATCGTCGAGCGGCGGCAGGCCAATCGCGGTGTCGTCCATGACCTCGACTGCGGTGCCGCCCGCGCCGAAGAGGAGAGCAGGCCCGAAGATCGGGTCGCGGTTCATGCCGACGATCAGCTCGTGCGCATGCTTGCGGACCACCATCGGCTGGACGGCCAGCCCATCGATGCGCGCCGTAGGCTGCGCAGCCTTTGCCCGCGCGAGGATCGCGCCGGCCGCCTCCTGTGCGGCGACCGGTGTCTCGATGTTGAGCACAACGCCGCCGATGTCGGATTTGTGCGAGATATCCCGGGACAGAAGCTTGACCACGACCTTCTGTGACGACTTGAGCAGACGTTCCGCTGCCCGGCCTGTGGCTTCGGGGGTGGTGGTGACGACCGTCTCCGGTACTGGGATTCCGTAAGCCGCGATCGCTTCCTTTGCCTCGGGCTCCGTAAGCATGCGTCGCCCTTCCGCGGCGACGGCACGAAAGATCGCGAGCACCTTCTCGCGAGATGGCGCAACGGTGCTTTCGTTGGCAGACGGAACGCGCATCAGCGCGCGCTGTGCCACAGACCATCGGGAGAGATAGGACACGCCCATCGCCGCGTCGCCGGGCGTGTCGAACGTCGCTACGCCCGATGCCTGCAGGATCTGGCGGCCCTCGCGTGCCGTGTGCTCGCCGAGCCAGCAGGTCAGCACCGGTTTGCCGCTGGCCTTTCCGTCGACCGTCAGCGCCGCGATCGCGCGAGCCGCGTCCTGGGGCGACGCCAGGCCGGTCGGGCAGTTCAGAACAAGAACGGCGTCGCAGCCGGGGTCGTCGGCGACGGTCCGCGCCGCGTCGCTATAGCGCTGCGGCGGCGCGTCGCCGATAATATCCACCGGGTTGGCACGCGACCAGGTCGTAGGCAGCGCAGCATCGAGCTGCGCCAGCGTCTCCGCGCTGAGCTCGGCCAGTTCCCCCGCGCAGTCGACCAGCCTATCGACGGCAAGTACGCCGGCGCCGCCGCCATTGGTGACGATGCCGACACGTGCGCGTTCCAGGGGCGGAAACCGCGCGGTAATCTCGGCGGCGTCGAACAGTTCGCCAAGGCCCTGGACACGCAGGATTCCGGCGCGGCGCAAGGCGGCATCGATCACCCGGTCGGCACCCGACAAGGCGCCCGTGTGGGTCGCCGCGGCTTTGGCAGCCTGGGCGTGTCGGCCTGCCTTGATTGCAATCACTGGCTTCGCGCGTGCCGCCGCACGTGCCGCCGACATGAACTTGCGCGGATTGGGGACGGACTCCAGGTACATCACGACGGCGCGCGTTACGGCGTCGCCCGCGAGCATGTCCAGCCAGTCGCCCACGTCGACGTCGGCCATGTCGCCGAGGGACACGATGTGTGAGAAGCCGATGTTGCGCTCGGCTGCCCAGTCGACGAGCGATGTCGCTATGGCCCCAGATTGGGAAAGCAATGCAATGCCGTCAGCCGCGGGCGCCATATGGGCGAAGCTGGCGTTCAGCCTCAGCGGCGGCAGCATAAGTCCGACCGTGTTCGGCCCGATGATGCGAAAGAGGTGCGGCCGCGCCGCGTCCAGCATCTGTTGGCGCAGACCGTTTTCCCGGGTCAGCCCGGCCGTGATGACGACGGCCGCGCGTGTTCCCTTTGTCGCCAGTACTTCGATCAACCCCGGCACCGTGGCCGGCGGCGTCATGATGATCGCCAGGTCTGGCGCCGTGGGCAGATCGCTGACGCTTCTGTAGCAGCGCCTGCCTGACACTTCCTCGTACTTTGGATTCACCGGATAGATATCGCCAGCAAACCCTCCCAGCACGATGTTGGTCATGACGACGCGCCCGACGGACCCTTCCCGGGTAGATGCGCCGATCACTGCGACCGACTTCGGGCGAACTGCATGCTCGAGGTTGCGAATGCTCATCGGCGCCTCCGTAAACGCCGCATCATGCCTCCAACCTGTTTGGGATCAAGGCGCATCCCTCGCCGGGGGGTATCGTCCCGGCTTTTCCACCGCGTTGGTCCTCCGGCAGACGTCCCGTACGCTATCGCATTCGGCCCAGAGACGGGGCTAATGCGGCAAGCCCGCCCGAAGTCCCGAGCATCTTGGAACCTGCCTGTAATGGTATGCGCGGATGTGGTCGTCGCGCGGGAGATTCTCATAGCCCTGCGGCAGGAGTCCGCGTCAGTTTCAAGCGCCCTGCTCGTGGAACGACTTCCACCGTCTCCTGACGACTACTTCGCAAACGCAAAAAGCCCGCCGGTTAGGGCGGGCTTGATGAATTTGGTTGCGGGGGCAGGATTTGAACCTGCGGCCTTCAGGTTATGAGCCTGACGAGCTACCGGGCTGCTCCACCCCGCGTCAAAGGCAGTGCATGTAGTGAATGAGGAGCATGTGCGTTTTGTAGACCTGGCAGCGACCTACTCTCCCGCGTCTTGAGACGAAGTACCATCGGCGCTGGGGCGTTTCACGGCCGTGTTCGGAATGGGAACGGGTGCAGCCACCCCGCAATAACCACCAGGTCAACGAAGCGCACATTAATCGAGAAGCTGGCTGCCGATGCCACAGTGGGCACGAGCAATGAGAATGATCAAGCCGATCGAGCTATTAGTACCGGTAAGCTTCATGCGTTGCCGCACTTCCACACCCGGCCTATCAACGTGGTAGTCTACCACGACTCTCAGGGAATACTCGTTTTCAGGTGGGTTTCCCGCTTAGATGCCTTCAGCGGTTATCCCGACCGTACATAGCTACCCTGCTATGCGGCTGGCGCCACAACAGGTCCACCAGAGGTACGTCCATCCCGGTCCTCTCGTACTAGGGACAGATCCTGTCAATATTCCTACACCCACGGCAGATAGGGACCGAACTGTCTCACGACGTTCTGAACCCAACTCACGTACCGCTTTAAATGGCGAACAG
>JAEWLS010000009.1 GCA_023457435.1 Pseudomonadota bacterium | reverse complement strand
GCCCCACAGCGTGTCGCTGCCGTTGCTCGCGACGGAGGCATAGACGTCGGCCGCGCCGTCGTTGGTGCCGAAGTAGATGACGTCGTTGCCGGTGCCGCCATAGATGCGGTCCGCGCCCGAGCCGGCAAATACCGTGTCGTCGCCGGAACCGCCGTAGACGGTGTCGTTGCCGGCTCCGCCGAGCAGCTGGTCGTTGCCGGCGCCGCCGCCGACGACGTCGTTGCCCGCACCGCCCGCGACCGTGTCGTTGCCGGCACCGCCATAGGCCTTGTCATCACCTGCGCCGCCGCCGACAAAGTCGCTGCCTTCGCCGCCGAAGGCCACGTCGTTGCCGTCGCCGCCTGTGACCGTGTCGTCGCCGGCGCCGCCGCCGATGGTGTCATCGCCGAGGCCGCCATCGATCGTGTCCGGGCCGGTCGAGCCGCTGACGATATCCGGGCCGGGCGTCGCCGCAGTGCTGCCACCGCCGGTGCCACCGCCGGGAGTTCCGCCGCCGGAAGGAACCGGAGGCGGAACGTTGACGGTCTCGCCTGCGCCGTTAGTAAGGACGAAATTGTCGTAGGTGTAGGTCTGATCCTCGCCGCGATTTGAGCTGTTGACGATGAATGTTCTGATCTCAGCACTACCATCGGTTGCCGCGGAAGTGTCTTCAAAAACCATCACCCCGTCGATCCACCACGAATGGCTTACGCCAGCTTTAAAGCGGTATTCGACCGTTACATGTCCATCGCCATCAGAGTCGACGCCGGCAGGCATCCCGATCCACTGCCAAGTGCCATCGGCTTTATAGGCTCTGAATCCAGCAATCGCCTCGGTACCATCCGATTGCCCAGTTGCAGGGGCTCCTCCGAGATTAGAATCCGCATCAACGTACTCGAGAATCGGGTATCTACTTATGCCGCCGACATTGTTTTCCATGACCAGCCATACGCCAGTCCGCTGCCCAAATTCGTTGTCGACCGGAATGGAAAACTCATAGCTTAACTTGCTTCCACTTCCCGCGTTCCAAGACGAATTGCCGTCCGCGGCATCTGCCAGGTACTTCATTCCTTGGTAATGGTAGAAAGTAGGAGACCCCAAGGCCTCATTAACATTTACTTTCAGTTTCCCAGCATCTATTTCCCACGTCTCCGGCAGCGTACGATCCTTCACCCAACCGGGACCGGCGCCGCCGATTTTCGCATCCGCTGGGTCGTTGAATGCCAGGTTGAACTTTTCTTGGTTGAACTCGATCTTTTCAATACCGATAAGGCGGATTGTGTCGCCACCTGCAGTAGGAACTAGCGTCGCGGACCCATCAGAGAAAAACTGTGTCGTGTAGTCTGCCGCTGCGCCAGGCGCGCGAAAGACGTCTTCGCCAGCACCTCCGACAATGGTGTCGCTTCCGCCGGAATATCGAAATTCGTCGTTCCCAGAGCTGCCAGAAATTGAGTCGGCGCCAGTCGTTCCATAGTAAACTGCCATAACCCACACTCCCTACGCGCCACGCGGGCGACTCGTTACGTTCACGACACGCAGGGGTTGAGGACGCCACAACCGGCCATTGCACCCCCGTCGGAGGGGACAATAGAGGAAGCTTAATTTTCCGTAAACAACTAATCTTGCCGAAGGGTAAACAGCCCGGATTACGCTGTTTTCCCGTCGCTTTCGGATTTGCTGGCTTAGCGGACTGCGGTGGGCCGCTCGACTTGCTGGCAACCGAAAACGGCGCAAGACCAGTCTTGCTGCAACGACAGGCAAGGATACCTTCCTATACTGACAAGCAAGCTCAGTGAGCTTGGGTCGACGATTGCCGTCCAAACCGAAAAGTGCCTATAAGTCAGCCTGTTATACGAGGTGGGAAAAGAAGCGCGCGCAGCCTTTCGGGCCGCGCGCGTGAAAGCAACCGGGGACGGTTGTATTCGTGTCAGGCGATGAAATCGCTTCGCTTCATTCAGGCGATGAAGTCGCCGGCCGAGAGCTTGTCGACCGTCAGGCCGGCGAAGAGCAGCTTGGCATCGTCGGCCAGCGTCAGGAGGACGCCTTCCGCGACATTAGCGAGCTTGCCCATGATGGCGCCGACATCGAGGTCGAAGGCGGTCAGGTCGATGTCGTCCTTGCCGATCTCGAAGCCGGTGATGGTGTCGCTGCCCTGGCCCGGCGCGAAGACGAAGGTGTCGACCGCGCCGTCGTTGCCGCCGAGATCGACGAGGTCGTCGCCGGCGCCGCCGTAGACCATGTCGGCGCCCGCTCCGGCGCGCAGCGTGTCGTTGCCGGCGCCGCCGTAGAGCGTGTCATTGCCGTTGCCGGCGTCGACCAGGTCGTCGCCCGAGGCGGCACCGAGGAGGTCGTTGCCGTCCTGGCCGTAGAGCGCGTCGTTGCCGCCGCCGGCCCAGACGACATCGTCGCCCGCGCCGCCGTCGAGGTGATCGTCGCCGGGAACGGCGCCGCCGAAGATGGTGTCGTTGCCGTCGTCGCCCCAGACCTTGTCGCTGCCGGTGCCGCCGCCGAGGAAGTCGTTGCCGGCGCCGCCATGCAGCTCGTCGTCGCCGGCGCCGGCAAAGAGCTGGTCGTTGCCGTTGCCGCCTTCGAGATAGTCGGCCGCGTCGTCGTTGCCGCCGAACAGCACGTCGTCCCCGTCGTGGCCGTAGAGACGGTCGGCACCGGCGCCGCCGAACAGCTGGTTGGCAGCGGCATTGCCGTAGATGGTTTCGCCGGCGGCGCCGCCGCGGGCGTTTTCGATGGTCGCGCCGAAGGCAATGGCGATGTTGTTGACCATGCCGGCGACCGACGACCAGGTGCCTTCGCCAAGGTCGATAACCGAGTTGTTGGAGAAGCCCGAGACGTCGAGCATGTCCTTGCCGCCGCCATCCCAGATGGTGAGGATGGGCTCGGCGTTCCTGGTGAAGTCGAAGACTTCCTCATGACCGGCAAAGCCGACGGCGCCAAACCCGTAGGTGGTGTCGCCGGAGCGCGTCGTCATGTCGGCGCCGTAGAGCTTCTGGATTGCCGCGATGTCGTAGAGCATCGGCGTCTGCGCGTAGTTCATCTCGCCATCGGCGCCGCGGTGGTTGGTGGCGCTGCCGTCGCTGCCGGCGTCGAAATAGGACATCAGGCTGAACTGCCGCGTATCCTCGGCATAGCTGGCGCTGCCCTGGTAGGTGATCTGGCTGCCGTTCGCGGCGTTGTACTTGCCGGGATGGCTGAGGCCGAGCGCATGGCCGATCTCGTGCATGTAGGTCATCGTGCCGTAGCTGCCGTAGGCGAAGTCGCCGTCGTCGTTCTGCGTCGACCAGCCGGTGTTCAGCCAGATCGCCGCCTTGGTGAAGCGATCGTGACCGCCCGAGATGCCGTCGTACTGGAACTCGTAGGAGGTGTAGGTACCGCCGCCGCTGGTGGTGCCGCTCTGGCCGATGGTGATGCCGCCCTGGCCCTCCTGGATGTTGGACTTGATCAGATCGTCCCAGAGCTCGAACGCATTTCGGGCGACCGCGGCCTTCACGGCCGACATCGCCTCGAAGCCGCCGGCCTCCGGACCGCCTATGGCGGAGCCGAGGATGCGGTAGTTGATCGTCGAGCCGCCCCAGGAGATCGGGCTCGGCGAAGCCTCGTGGCTCCACGAGGTGCTGAGCTTCTCGATCGCGCCAAGCACGCCGATGGCCTTGAGCGCGGCAAAGCTGCCCGAGCCGTATTCCGCACCGTTGCTATGATTGGAGGAAGAATATCCGCCCAGCTGGCAAATCGTGCACATGAGACCGTCCCCGTTTCAGAGCGGCGAACTTCTGTCGCCTTGCTCAGTCGTGAACGATCATGCACAAGTTGTTTGTAGATCTTGATAAGCTTTTCCATCGAAACATCAGTGCTTCATTCACCGATGCTTCATCATTGCTATGCGGTTAATTTAAAGAATTCTTCGCTTCTGCTTAACTTTCGATTCAGCAAAAAAAGAGCCGCGCGCCTTGCGGCACGCGGCCCGGTAACACCCGGAGATCGGGGATCGCGCTAGGCGATGAAGTCGTTCGGAACGAAGTTCGAAACGCCCTCGAGGGTGATGCTGCCGCCGCCGGAAAGCGCAAGCACGACGTTACCGCCGACGTTGCTCGTCGTGTAGGTCTGACCCTGCAGTGCCAAACGATCGCCCTCAGCCTGGTTGAAGCCCGAGATCGTGTCCGCGCCCGAACCGGCCGCGAACGCGAACTGATCGGCACCCAGACCGCCCCAGAGCTGGTCGTTGCCGGCGCCGCCCCAGATCGTGTCGTTGCCGGCGCCGCCGAAGACGGTGTCGGCGCCGCTGCCGGCGAAGACCACGTCGTTGCCCATGCCCGCATAGATCACGTCGTTGTCGGCACCGGCGAAGACGAAGTCGTCGCCCATGCCGCCGCTGATCGTGTCGTCCCCGGCGCCGCCGCTCAGCTTGTCGTTGCCCCAGCCGCCATATGCCTGGTCGGCTCCGGCGCCGGCGAAAGCAACGTCGTTGCCAATGCCGAGCTTGATGACATCGGCGCCGCCACGGCCATCGACCATGTTCCAGGCATCGTTGCCGGTGATGGTGTCGGCGCCAGACCCGCCGATCGCGTTTTCGATCACGACGCCGTTGGCGATCAGGAAGCCGCCCTGGATGCCGACGTTGAAGGAGGCGTAGCCGCCGGCCTCAGGGCCGACGAGAGGCGCGCCGCGCAGGTCCATGGTCGACCCGGTCGAGGACGCTTCGTTGCTCAGCGTATCGGTGCCGCCGGCATCCCAGATCGTGCTCCAGTAGGTGCCGCGAACGTTTGCGGTCGGCATCTCGTAGACGTTGGCGCCACTCGCATTCGTCATGTTCGCGCCATACATGCGCTGCAGCGCGGCGATGTCGAAAGGCCCAAGACCGCCATTGCGCCCGTATTCCGCTTCGGTCGCCAGGGAGCCGAAAAGCGACCGGAAGCTCTCGACATAGGACATCGTCGAGTATGGGCTCTGGTTGAGGTTGAAATCACCCATCACCTGTTCCCCGGTGACGCCGGGGAAGACGTTGAGGTCGGGACGATCGCCGCCATCGTGCGGATGGGCGAGGCCCAGTCCGTGACCGATTTCGTGGACGAGCGTCTGATAGCCGTCACCACCCTTGTAGTTCTGGTCCCAGCTCGGCAGTTGCTCGTAGTTGTAGCGACCGAACAGGGAGTTCGGGTTGCCGAAATGCGTGCCGCTCATCGGGACTTCGTGGTCACCGGCAGTGGTGTCGTTCCCGAAAGCCGCGTTACCGACTTTCCACTGGATCAGGTTCGCACTCTGGACGTTGGCTGCCTCCTGGAACGTGAGGCCCGACACCGAAGAGTAGAGCTGCAGTATTTCGCGAAACGCCGCGCGTTCCGCGTCCGTCCATGCCATGACCGTCTGCGTGCCGGGATTGTCAGAAGCGGTCGCCTCACCGGGTCCTGCAAGCCACCACGTGATCGGTCCGGTCGAAACGTTCCAGCCGGCGTTTCCCCATACCAGGGCGTCAACGTAGACGCTCCCGTAGCCCGCGCCGGCAATGTTCGTATTGAAGGTTGCCAATATCGTCCCCAGAGTTGTTCGTGCGTCGATCAGGCGTGAGTCGGCGTTTGCCCGACGATCTCGCCGAGGCATTCCGAGTCACCCGACTTCAGAACGTCCCCCGACGGCAGCTAGCGGCCAGTGCCCAATTTAGGCAATGGTCACACCGGCTTAGCGGCAATCACTTTCCATTACGGCGGCGTTCCCTAGCGGAAAGGTGGCTCTCGATTGGCCATCCTGGCCCGAGGCGTCCGGATGGCGTATTTCGGGGCCTGCGACTTTCCATGACAGTTGGAAGCCTGTATCGGGCGGGGATCGACAACTCGATATCCGAGAACCATGGCAATTCCGTTCATCGACCTCGCCGCCCAGCAGGCCCGCCTGCAGCCCAGCCTGAACGATGCCATCGCGCGCGTGCTCGCCCACGGCCAATACATCATGGGTCCCGAGGTAAAGGAGCTCGAGTCGCGTCTCTCTGCTTTCTGTGGCGCGAAACGTACGATCACGTGCGCGAACGGTACCGACGCGCTCCTGCTCGCGCTCAAGGCTTTCGGCTTGGGGCCGGGCGACGCGGTCTTCACGCCATCCTTCACGTTCGCGGCCACGGCCGAGGTCGTTGCACTCGCGAATGCCGAGGCGGTTTTCGTCGATGTTTTGCCCGACACCTTCAACATGGATCCGAACAGTCTGAAACGATGCATCGTTGCGGCGCGCGACGCAGGGCTGAAGCCAGCCGCAGTCATCGTTGTGGATCTCTTCGGCCTGCCAGCCGAGTACGACACCCTTCTCGCGATTGCGCGCGAGAGCGACCTCAAGGTGATCTGCGACAGCGCACAGGGCTTTGGTGCGGTCTACCGTGGGAAGGTCACCGGCTCGATAGGCGACGTGGCGACGACGTCATTCTTCCCGGCAAAACCTCTCGGCTGCTACGGAGATGGCGGTGCGGTTTTCACCGACGACGAGGAAACCGCGTCGCTGATCGACAGCTTTCGCTGGCATGGTCGCGGCGAGCACAACTACGCGCATGACAGGGTCGGCCTCAACAGCCGTCTCGATACGTTGCAGGCGGCAATTCTGCTCGAGAAACTGAGTGTCTATGTCAGTGAGATCGAAGCACGCCAGCTTGTTGCCCAACGCTATACCAACGCTCTATCGAACCGCTACGAGACGCCCTACGTTCCCGACGGCCTGACAAGCGTCTGGGCGCAGTACACACTGAAGATGGCCAACGCCAAGGAGCGGTCAAACCTGCAGGATCGTGCCAGGAGCGCCGGCGTCCCGACGGCGGTGTACTATCCGACGCCTCTTCATACGCAGAAAGCCTATTCACACTGCCTTCGTGACCCGAATGGTCTGAGGGTTAGTGACGATCTCTCCAGTCGCGTCATCAGCTTGCCGATGCACGCCTATCTCGACCAGGCCACGCAAGACCGCATTTTGACTGCAATCTCCGAATAGCGACGGTGGAGATGGCGCAGTCCGCCCGGTCTCATTGGCTATCGTGGATACATTGCGCGGCGCGCTCAAATCTTCCATGATTATGCAGGGATCGAGGGGGAATAGTTGTCCATGGCAGTGCCCGACGTCGTCGCGATCCCACGCGTCCTGCTGACAACTGCCAGGGTGAACGTCGTTATCAAAACTTGTCGCGCAATCCTGATTGCTGCGCTTCCACTGACCCTCACATCCCCTGGCGGCACCATTGCGATGGCACTGGTCGCGGTTATCGGCGCCTATCTGGCCTACGCCACGGTTCCACTTGCGCCGGAGCAACGACGCATCGCGTTCTACATGGTGCCATGCTATTTCATCGTAGTGGGCATCGACCTAGTGAATGGTGGCGGCATCTACAATGTCGAGTCAGCATTCAACTATCTTCCTCTCATCGCGCTGGCGCCCTTCGCCCATGCCGTGAAAATCGTCCGGCTTGGACGCGGGACGTTCCTGGCGGTTGTGCACGTGACCCTGTGGTGCGCATTGGCGATCAGCCTGACGCGGCTTGTCTGGCTGCAGGAAGTGCGTCCAGGTGGCCTGCACCTCCACTCGATCGGATACGCCTATGTCGTCGCGGTCTGGGTCGTTGTGGCGATGTCTCTGTTTGGCAGCAGTAACCGCCTCCTGCGCATGGCTCAGATCGCCGGTATTGCGGCCGGCTGCTTCACCGTCCTCATTACCGAGAGCAAGATCGCGCTCGCCGCGATGGTAGTGGGCATGGCCGCTGTCGGCATCCATTGGGCAATACGCCACGGTCGTTGGCGGCAGATGCTCGTGATCGGCATCGCGCTGATCGTACCGCTGGGCATCGCCAGCTCGCTGATGATGGCGGAGCGTTATGCCCAGCTCAGGGATGAGATATTGGCGTTCATCGAACTGGGCTCTTCGCACGGGAGTTCGCTTGGTCTCAGATACGAGCTGGCGATTTCCGGAATGAGGGCGTTCCTCGATAATCCCATTCTTGGATACGGCTTTGCGGAGCGCATGCCGCAAGTTTTCGCTCACGCCACGCCCGGCGGCCCCGACATCACCTTTCTGGACTATGTCCACAACGACTACGTGACGCACCTGCTGGCGTTCGGTGTTTTTGGGGGGCTCTTCCTCATAGCCTACTACGTGCTGACGTGGCGGCTGGTGTCGCGCCTGCCCGACGAGCCGTTGCGCCGGGCGTCGTACGCCCTGCTGATCATGCTCGCCGTCTACATGATGGCCGAGGTCGGCTTCAACATGGACCCGGTGACCAGCGTGATGACCATCGTGCTCGGCGTCGCGCTCTCGCGCACTGGGCGGGACGACGAGGCGCCGGCACCGGAGCAAGCCGCACCGCCGGCCTAGCTTGGCGCTTGCCTTTCGCCGCCGAAATCCTTAGGCGTCCTCGCAACGGAGCGTAGCGCAGCCTGGTAGCGCACCTGATTTGGGATCAGGGGGTCGCAGGTTCGAATCCTGCCGCTCCGACCAGCCGGCCGCAACCGTTGCGCATTCCGCCCGTTGCTGGCATTGAGCGGACGTAACAGACCGGAACACCAGACATGTCGGCACGCATCTACAGCCCCGCACGCAATGCCATGCAGTCAGGCAAGGCCAAGACTGGCCACTGGGTGCTGGAGTTCGAGCCGGAGCGGCCGCGTACGATCGACCCGCTGATGGGCTACACCACGTCGAGCGACATGAAGAGCCAGATCCGCCTGTCGTTCGAGACGCGCGAGGAGGCCGAGGCCTATGCCCGCGCGAACGGCCTCGCCTACCGCGTCGACGAGCCCAAGGAGCCGCGGCGCCGGCAGATTTCCTACTCTGACAATTTCCGCTATGACCGAAAGACGCCGTGGACGCACTGAGCGTTGGCGCCCGGTCCCGTAGCTCAGCTGGATAGAGCAAGAACCTTCTAAGTTCGAGGTCGCAGGTTCGAGCCCTGCCGGGATCGCCATCAACCCGGTCTTAAGCGGGGGCGTTCTAGCCTCGCGTAATGAAGAGATCCGGGCTCCCCAGCTTCAAGCTTCTCATCGTCGGCGCGCTCGGCGCGGGCGCCCTCGCCTACGGTCAGGGCGGACTCGACTCGCTCGGCCGCCATCTGCGCGGCGAGCCTCCCAGGCAGGCGGAGCGCCTGACTTCCGAAAGCAAGAAGCGGGAAGTGCAGGCCGCCCTGCCCCACAAGATGACGGCGCCGGAACGACGCCCGCAGGCAGACCGCCGATTCACGCCCGGGAACCCGCCGCGGCCCTCGGCAATCATCACCGGTGCACTGCCGCGCGACAGGACGCCGATGCCGCCGAAGCGGCCGTCGCAGCCGGTCGCGCAGGTCGGCACCGGGCAGGCGCAGCCGGTACGCCGGCCCCAGGAGGGAAACTGCCAGTGTCCCTACGACCTGATGCTCGACGGATCGGCGTGCGGTGCGCGCAGCGCCTATCTGACGCCGGGCCGGGCGAAGCCGCTCTGCTACAGATAGTCGGCCTCAGGCTTGGCCGAGCAGCAGCGCCTTCACGGCGGCGATGAGTTGGTCGGTGCGCGAATCGCCGATCATCAGCACCCCTGCGGCGCAAAATCCGGCGAGCAGGAACAGCGCGACGTCGGACTCCCAGTTCTTCCAGTTCTTCATGTGATTGATCCCCTCGATCAGATGATCGGGGTTTAGCGAACGAAGCCGACGTCAATTTGAATGAATTGCGGCGGACCGGCGGCTTTTCGGTTAACGGCGCCCGAATGCTAGAGGTCGAGCGTGCCCTGCGTCGGATCGGCAGCGGCAAGGACACGCGCGGCGAACTGCCGGGTTATCCGCGTTTTCTCTTCCAGAGCCCTGCGGTCGAGACGTTCGACGACGTCGATGGCCGCCGACAGCGACCGCTCGATACGGCGCAGCAGGAACTGGATCGTCGCCGGCTCGACCTCGACCTGGCGGTCGGCGAACAGCTTGACCATCACGCCGGAGAGCAGCGCGTCATCCGGCTCGCCGATCTCGACGGTCGCCGCCGCCTTCAGCCGCGACGCGAGGTCTGGCAGGCGTACGCCCCATGCCGCCGGAAACCGGCGCGCCGTAAGGAGCAGCTGCGTGCCCGACTGGCGCACCGCGTTGAGCAAATGGAAAAGTCCGGTCTCCGCGGCATGGCCCAGCATGTCGGCGTCGTCGACGAGGACCGGTGAGCGCAGATCCGGGTCGATGCCCGCCTGCAGGCGCGCGGCGCCCAGCACTTCAGCGCCGCTCAGATCGCGCCAGATCATGGCGAGGTGAGATTTCCCCGAGCCTGGCGGGCCTGCGAGTACCATGACGCTGGACGGCCAGCTGGGCCAGCTGTCGACGAGAGCGACCGCGGCGGCGTTGGCCGGGCTGACGACGAGGTCGTCGCGCGACAGGCTCGGCGAATGGCCGAGGTCGAGGGGCAGCTGCCGTGGCCGGGAATCGACCAACGGCCGCTCAGTCCCTTCCACGCACCGCGGCATCGTCGTGGCCGCGGTAGAGCGGCGATTCGAGGTAGCGCGCGATCGCGAAGCGGACCAGCACCGCCACCGCCGCGGCGGCGGGCACCGCAACCAGCAGGCCGACGAAACCGAATAGGTAGCCGAAGGCGAACAGCGCGAACATCAGCCACACTGGATGCAGGCCGACGCTCTTGCCGACGAGCCGCGGCTGCAAAATGTTGCCTTCGATGAACTGTCCGGCGAAGAAGACGACCGCGACGGCGACGACCCACTGCCACTCGGGCCAGAACTGGACCAGCGCGACGCCGACGGCGAGCACGAGGCCGACAAGCGATCCGACATAGGGGATGAAGCTGATCAGGCCGGCGAACAGGCCGATGAGCAAGCCGAAGTTGAGACCGACAGCGGTAAGCCCGATCGCGTACATGATGCCGAGCACGAGACAGAGCGTGCCCTGCCCGCGCACGAAGCCCGCGGTGGCGCGATTGATATCGGTGGCGATGGCGCGCACCGTGCCGACGTGATCGCGGGGTACCCAGCCGTCGACGGTCTCCACCATGCGGTCCCAGTCGAGCAGCATGTAGAACGCCACGACGGGGGTGACGACGAACAGGCCGGCGATGTCGACCAGCGCCTTGCCTGAGCTCCACAGGCCTTCGAACACAGTGGTCATGAAACCGGCGCCCGATGCCAGCAGGCCGCTCAGGCTGTCGCGCAGCGATTCGGGCGCGATGCCGAAATTCTCGCGCAGCCACTCCGGGTCGAGGCTGGTGATCAGCGTCTGCAGCCGCGACAGGTAGTCGGGGACATTCTTGACGAAGTCGGCAAGCTGGCTGGCGAGGATCGGGATGACGATCATCATTCCGAGGGCCAGCAGCAGGATGAAGCCGACGAGGATGACCACCGTCGCCCAGATGCGCGACAGGCCGAGCCGCTCCAGCGCGTCGGCGACCGGGTCGAGGAAGTAGGCGAGGATCATGCCCGCGAGGAACGGCAGCAGGATCGAGCTGAAGACGTAGAGGAAGGCGACGAGGATTGCCGCCGTGACCAGCCAGAATACGACCTGGCGACGGAAGGCGGCGGCGGCCGAAACCCGCTCGAGCTGCACGATCTGCGGCGCGACGATCGCAGGCGTGCGCGATGTCGCCGTAGCCGGCACCGGAGCAGTCTGGGTGCGCGGCTTAGCCACGCGGGTCTTTGCCTTCGCCATATCCGCTCATGTGCCGGAGCCAGGCGACGAGATAGGCCGCGGCGGAAGCGGCGGTCAAGGCCCCGGCAAGGGCGACGAGCCACCATCGCGCATCGCCGAGGCTGATGCCGAGGGCGAGTTCGGACTGCACGACCGCGATGAGCAGCAGCTGCGCCGCGGTGTTCGCCTTCGAGACGAGGAGCGGCCGCATGGCCACCGGCCTTTTGAGCAGATCGGCGAGCAGCACCGCGCCCATGATGACGATGTCGCGGCTGATCGCGCCGATGACCAGCCACAGCGGCACCTCGCGCATGAGGCCGAGGACGACGAACAGGCTTACCAGAAGCGCCTTGTCGGCGAGCGGATCGAGCCAGGCGCCGAGCTCGGACCGCTGGCCCGGCCAGCGGCGCGCAATCAGGCCGTCGACAGCATCGGAGACTCCGGCGACGATGAATCCGGCGAGCGCCCAGGCCGTCTCGCCTTCGAGCAGGGCGTAGACGACCGCGGGAACCAGGATCAGCCGCAGCATCGAGATGAGGTTGGGTATGGTCACGAAGCTCCCCCGCAGCCTGGTGCCGAACCCTGAAATGGTTGCGGCACACAAGACGATCAAGCGTCCACGGCTTTCCACGTCCGCCGCGGCGGCAAAACTTGCCTTGCCGCGCCTTCTCGTGGCATTTGCCGCGGCATCGCGAAAGGGCGGCCATGAACGAGCGGACGACCGGACTCACCTACGCGCATGCGGGCGTCGACATCGACGCCGGAGCGGCGATGGTCGAGAAGATCAAGCCGCTGGTTCGCGCCACGCGGCGGCCGGGCGCCGATGGCGAGATCGGCGGCTTCGGCGGCCTGTTCGACCTGCGCGCCGCCGGGTTCAACGACCCGGTTCTCGTCGCCGCGAATGACGGCGTCGGGACCAAGGTGATGGTCGCCATCGAGACCGGCATCCACGACACGGTCGGCATCGACCTCGTCGCCATGTGCGTCAACGACCTCATAGTGCAGGGCGCGGAGCCGCTGTTCTTCCTCGACTATTTCGCCACCGGGAAGCTCGATCCCGACCAGGGCGCCGCGATCGTGGCGGGGATCGCCGAAGGCTGCCGCCGCGCTGGCTGCGCGTTGATCGGCGGCGAGACCGCCGAGATGCCCGGCCTCTATGCCAAGCGGGACTACGACCTCGCGGGCTTCGCGGTGGGCGCCGCGGAACGCGGCCAGCTGCTGCCGACCGACGACATCGCCGAAGGCGACGTGCTGCTGGCGCTCGGGTCGTCGGGCGCGCATTCGAACGGTTTTTCGCTGATCCGCCGCATTGTCGCAGAAAGCGGCAAGTCGTGGGCCGACGAAGCGCCGTTCGCGCCGGGGCAGTCCATCGGCCAGGCGCTGCTCGAGCCGACGCGGATCTACGTCCGGCCGGTGCTTGCGGCGATCCGCGGCACGCACGGCATCAAGGCGCTGGCCCATATCACGGGCGGCGGCCTGCCCGAGAACACTCCGAGAGTGCTGCCCGAGGCGTGGTCCGCGGAGTTCGATCTCGATACCGTCGAGGCGCCGCCTGTCTTCTCATGGCTGGCGCGCACTGGCCGTGTCGAGCATGACGAGATGCTGCGCACGTTCAATTGCGGAATCGGGATGGTTGTCGTCGTTGCGGAAGGGCAGGCTGCGCAGGTCGCGGCGGTGCTGGCCGAGCATGGCGAGACGGTGATGCCGGTCGGTCGCATCGTGCCGAGGCGGGCGACCGGCGTGGTCTATCGAGGGCGCGTGGAGTTCTGAAATGGCTGTCCGCAAGCGTGTCGTCGTCCTGATCTCGGGCCGAGGGTCGAACATGGCGGCACTCGTTCGCGCCGCGCGCGACGACGACTATCCCGCCGCGGTCGTCGGCGTGATCTCCGACCGGCCCGATGCGGAGGGACTGGAACTCGCCGAACGCGCGGGTATCGCCACGCGCGTCGTCGAGCGGCCGGCGGGGATGGCAAGCCAGGTGCATGACAACGCCGTCGGCGCGGCAATCGCCGAACTCGGCGGCGAGATCGTCTGCCTCGCCGGCTACATGCGGCTCCTGTCGGGCGCCTTCGTCGATCAGTGGGCCGGACGGATGATCAACATCCACCCGTCCCTGCTGCCGCTGTTCCGCGGTCTGCACCCGCACCGGCAGGCGCTCGATGCCGGCGTGCGCATTTCCGGCTGCACGGTGCACTTCGTCACCGCCGAGGCTGATGCCGGGCCGATCATCGCACAGGCGGCGGTGCCGATTCTGCCGGGCGAGAGCGAGGGTGCGCTGGCGGCGCGCGTACTCGAGGCCGAGCATCGTCTGTATCCGTTCGCGTTGAAGCTCGTCGCGTCCGGCCGCGCCGAGCTTGACGGCGCAGCGGTGCGGTACAAGGGCGTCAACGCCGCCGGGACACTGTTCTCCCCCGAAGCTGCCGGCGACGAAACCGACATCGAAACGCTGGCGCGGATGACGCCCTAGACGATCGGCGCGGGCCTCAGCCACACCTTGTTGTCGTGGAATGCCGCTCCGCCATAAGGTGCGGGCGCATCGGCGCCCGTCAGCACATTGATGCCCTCGCCGCGTTCGTGGGCGGTGTTGGGCCAGACGCCCTCGGCGATCACCACGCCGCGCTGGACACCGTCGAACAGCTTCGCGTGAAGGACCACCTCGCCGCGCACATTGCCGATCTCGACGCGGCCGCCGTCGGCTATTGCAAGCTCAGCGGCATCGAGCGGGTGGACCAGGAGCTCGGGCCGGCCCTCGCGCTTCAGCGAGCCGGGCGTTTCGGTGAAGCTGGAATTGAGGAAGCTGCGGGCCGGCGACGTCGCAAGGCGGAACGGATGGCTTTCGTCCGCCGCTTCGATGACCTCGAAATGGTCGGGAAACTCCGGAATCCGGTCGTGCGGCCCCAGCAGCCCGACCGAGCGGGGCGGCTTGTTCGGTGCAATGCCACCCTGCCATTGCGGGCGGAACCGGAACTTGCCGTCACGGTGGCCGAAGCCGTTGAGGTAGTGCGCGGTCTGGAAGTCCGGCTGCAGGTCGATGAAGCGATCGTCGCTTAGGGTGTCGAAGGTGCCGTAGCCGTGGCGCGCCAGCATATGGTCGATGTGCTGGCGCTCGCTCATGCCAAAGCCGGGCATGCCGGCGACGCCGAGGCGCTTCGCCAGTTCCTCGATGACGAACAGGTTGGTGCGGGCGCCTTCCGGCGCGTCGATCAGCTTCGGGCCAAGGGACAGGTACTGGTTGCCGCCGGCCTTGTAGATGTCGTCATGCTCCATGAACATCGTCGCCGGCAGGACCACGTCGGCCAGCCTGGCTGTGTCGGTCATGAAGTGCTCATGGACCGCGACGAATAGATCGTCGCGCATGAAACCGCGCTTCACCAGCCGCTGCTCGGGGCAGACATTGGCCGGATTGGTGTTCTGGATCAGCATCGCGGTCACCGGCGGGCCGTTGCGCAGCGCTGCGGCGTCTCCGGTCAAGATGCGGCCGACCTGGCTCTGGTCGAGATGGCGGATACGCGGATCGGCCAGCCGGTCGCCCTCGAGCAGGGCGCGGTCGAGCTTGTAAATCGCGCCGTTGTTGTGGAACGCGCCGCCGCCCTCGTACTGCCAGCACCCCGTTACCGCAGCGATCGAGGCTGCGGCGTGCATGTTGACGGAGCCGTTGCGCTGACGCGAAAAGCCGTAGCCGAGCCGGAAGAAGGTTCGCTTCGTGGTGCCGACCAGGCGAGCGAACGATTCGATCTGCTCGACCGAGAGGCCGGTGATCGCCGCCGCCCATTGCGGCGTGCGGGTCGCAAGATGCGCCTCGAGGCCGCGCGGGTCGTCGGTGAACTTCTCCAGATAGTCCCAGTCGGCGAGCCCGTCGCGAAACAGAACGTGCATGACCGCACAGGCGAGCGCCCCGTCCGTGCCGGGCTTCAGGATAAGGCCGATGTCGGCCTGCTTCATGGTCGCATTGTCGTAGACGTCGATGACGACGATCTTGGCGCCGCGTTCCTTCCGGGCGCGCGTCGCATGCGTCATCACGTTGACCTGGGTGACGACGGCGTTGGTGCCCCAGATGACGATGCAGTCCGACTGCGCCATCTCGCGCGGATCGGGTCCGGCGAGCCGGCCCGTGCCCATGACGTAGCCGGTCCACGCCAGATTGGTGCAGATCGAGTCGAAGAAGCCGGAGTATTTCTTGGCGTGACGCAGGCGGTTGATCGAATCGCGCTGCACCAGCCCCATCGTGCCGGCGTAATAGTATGGCCAGACGGCCTCCGAGCCGTGCGCGGCTTCGGCGGCGATGAATTTTTCGGCGATCAGGTCCAGCGCTGCATCCCAGCTCGCTTCCTTCCATAGGCCCTCGCCCTTCGACCCGCCGCGGATCAGCGGACGCGTCAGGCGATCGGGATGGTGGACGCGCTCGGCGTAGCGCGCGACCTTGGCGCAGATGACGCCGGCCGTGTAGCTGTTGTCTTTCGAGCCGTGGACCCGACCGATGGTGCGCCCGTCGACAATCTCTATGTCGAGAGCGCAGGTGGATGGGCAGTCGTGCGGACAGGCCGAATGGCCGATGCGGATATTGGCGGCGACGTTCATGCGGCAGAACTAGCCGGTTTCGAACGTCGGGTGTAGGGGATGGTGGATGCCGACGCTTGCGCCAGGGGCCGCGTGAACTACCGTCACATCTACCATGCCGGGAACTTCCCCGACGTGCTGAAGCACGTCGTCCTGGTACGCTGCATCGAATACCTGAAGCTGAAGGACAAGCCTTTCCGCATCATCGACACGCATGCCGGGACGGGCCTGTACGACCTTTCCTCGGCGGAAGCGCAGAAGACGGGCGAGTGGCGAGGCGGCATCGGCAGGCTGCTGGGCGCGGACCTTCCAGCCGACGCGGGGGCCCTGCTCGCGCCATACCTCGACGCCGTGGGACGCTTCAATGCCGGGCGGCCGTTCGGCTTCTACCCGGGCTCGCCCACCATCGCCCGCGCGTTGCTGCGCGGCCGCGACCGGCTGACCGCGATCGAGCTGCATCCCGAAGACTGCTTCGCGCTCAAAGCGCGCTTCGCCGGCGATTTCCAGACGCGAATCATCGAACTCGACGGCTGGCTCGCGCTCAATGCGCACCTGCCGCCGAAGGAAAAGCGCGGCCTGGTGCTGGTCGATCCCCCATACGAGCAGGCGGGCGAGTTCGACCGGCTGCTCGATGGCCTGGCGAACGCCTGCCGCCGCTGGCCCGGCGGGGTCTACCTGCTCTGGTATCCGATCAAGGAGCGGACGGCCGTGGAGGCCTTCCGCGCCCAACTCCGCGCGTCCGGGATTCCGCGGATCCTCGACGTCACGCTGATGGTGCGGCCGTGGTCGGTCGTGTCGCAACTCGATGGCACCGGCATGGTGGTGGTGAACCCGCCCTACGTCCTGGAGCAGGAGATGCGCGTGCTTCTGCCAATCCTGGCCGAGCTGCTGGGGATCGATGGAGGCGGCAGCTTCGGCATCGAGGCGCTGACAGGCGAAGGCTGAGTCCGGTCAGTAGCTTACGCCGAGTTCATCATAGAGCTCGTAAAGCTCGAACCCGGGCGCCTTTTCTGTTGCGCATCCGCCGACATTGTTGCCGCGAGGTTCTGTTCCCCAGATCCCCTCCATGGGGTAAACGCGGTCGCTCATGCCGTCGTTACCCTTGCCGCTGAACGTTATGACCATCAGCACCTCACCGGCCGTCCGCAGCTGCGCCGTAGGATGTTCACGATAACTGTCGTCGCGGACGATCTGCGCACCGGTCGCCACGGTCGTCACTTCGAACTCGTGACCATGCGGGCCCGCGTCATCCGGCGAAATCCGCGTCACCTCCCCAGTGGCAGGGTCGAAACTGATCGTAAAGAACGGCTCGGTGAACGTGCAGCTTAGCAACCCGGCGCGGGCATCAAACGTTGCAAGCGCAAGCAAGCACAACGCTCCAGGTATTGCAGCTATAAATCGCATTGGCGCTACCCTTCGTGGCGGCAGCGCTTGACCCGCCACCAAGGCCTGAGCAGAGTGGAAAATGCGGCAGAAAAGCGACGATTCGACCACGGAGACCAACATGCGAAGCCTGTTGAATGCGGTTCTTGCCGTGACGCTGTTGGCAACCGGCGTGCTGGCCGCACCTGTCGCGCGCGCTGCCGACCTGATCGAAGGTGTCTATGTATCTGATCCTGGCGCGTGTGCACATCCTCGCATTCTGGCGCGCATCTCGAGCAAGTTCGATCACCAGGTGCGCAACGTCGCTCACCTCCCGGATGTGTCGATCAACGGATTCCACAGGATCGGACAAACACGCTATCTGCCAGCCCTTGAGAACCGCCCCGTAGAGCGGCGCTACTGCCATGCGCAGGTGGCGCTCTCGAACGGCAAGCACCGGACGGTATGGTACCTTCTCGAAACCCCGTGGGGCTACGCCGGCGTCGGGACGAACGTCGAGTTTTGTGTGTCCGGCTTCGACCGGTGGCATGTCTACAATGGCAACTGCCGGGTCCTGCGCTGATTCTTCGGGCTCTCTCTCTGGCCGTCGCCCTGGCACTCGGCGGATGCGAGCCATCGGGTGAACCAGCAGGCGCCCCCGTCCAGACGCCCATCACCGCAGTTCCCGCCGCTGCCACGGCAAGCTCGGGGTTCGATTTCTACGTGTTGTCGCTGACCTGGTCGCCGACATTCTGCGCGAGTGAGGGTACCGACGCGCCAAATTCACAATGCGGGGCCGATCGCGACTTCGCCTTCCTGGTTCACGGGCTCTGGCCTCAGTTCGACCGGGGATGGCCGGAGTTCTGCGACAGTTCCGAACCGGAGCGCGTGCCGGAGGCGCTGGCCCGAACGATCCGCGACATCATGCCATCGCCAGGGCTCGTGAGGCATCAATGGCGCAAGCATGGGACATGCACGGGTCTTTCGCAGGCGAACTACGTTGCCGCGATCCGCGAGGCGTGGGAGGCAATAACCATTCCACCGGCCTATCGCGCGGCTTCGCGGCCGTCGAGAAGCGATCCGGATGACGTCGAAGCGGATTTCCTGACCGCGAACAAGGGACTACCGGCAGGTGGTATCGCTGTGACCTGCGATGGGGGCCGGCTCGACGAGGTTCGGATCTGCCTGTCAAAGGACCTTTCCTTCCGCTCCTGCCCCGAGGTCGACAGAAAATCCTGCCGCGCGTCGTCGATTAGCCTGCCTGCCGCGCCCTGACCTTCATTCGCTGATCCCTGGCCTATCCAACGACCGCGCGCGATCGGCTATGCAATCACCTCCACGGAGACCGAAAGCCATGAAGATCCTGGTGTCGAATGCATCGCCATACAGCGCCAAGGTGCGCATGGCGGCCGCCTATGCCGGCCTGGAGTTCGAAAGCGTCACGGCGGACACGAACACGCCGTCCCCCGAGTTCCTGAAACTGAATCCGCTCGGTAAGATCCCGGTAGTGGTCACCGAAGACGGCACCGCGGTTTGCGACAGCGCCGCCATCATCCAGTTCCTGAACCGCCAGTCCGGCAACAAGCTGCTGCCGCGCAATCCAGCCAAGAGGACCGAGGCCGAACAGCTGGAGGCGCTTGCTGACGGGATGTGTGACTGCGCACTCGCGTACATCTACGAGCGGCGGTTTCGTCCCGAGGAGAAGGTCCACCAGCCGTGGATGGACAAGCAGTGGGAGAAGGTGACGCGGGCTCTCGACAAACTGAACGAGAATCCGCCGAAACTTCCAAGCAGGATCACGGCAGGCCAGATCGCGCTTCGGGCTGCGCTGGGCTACCTGCAGCTGCGCTTCGAGGGAAAATGGGAAAAGGGACGTTCGAAACTGGTGCGCTGGATCAAGCGCTTCGACGAGAAGTTTCCTGAGCTCGCGCCTTACGTCCCTAAAGGCTGAAACGAAAAGAGCCGGCGCAAGGCCGGCTCTTTCCGAAACAGCTTTGGCGGTCAGAACTTGACGCCGAGACCCACCGTGATGCGGTGGTTGTTGTAGTCGACGGTCTGCGGGCCCGAACCCGTGTTATAGGTGCGGGCGAAGTTGTCGGTCCAGCGATACTCCAGACGGCCGAAGACCTTCTCGGTGAACTTGGCATCCATGCCCGCGCCGACCGTGTAGCCGAGCTGGGCGCCGGAAGCCGTTCCGGCCGCGTCGGTGATGCTGACCTGCGTGGCCGCCAGACCAGCGGTACCGTACAGCAGCACGCGGTCCGAGACCGCAGCGCCGAGACGTGCGCGCAGCGAACCCTCGAGACCCGCACGGGTGGTGGTGCCACCGACCGTGTTCGAGCCGAAATTCCAGCCGATGTCGGCTTCAGCACCGTAGACAAACGCGTTGCGCTGACCCTGGACGCCGGCGAAGGCGCCGACCATCCAGCCGTTGTTGGCGATGGTGCCGACGCTGGTGTTATTCATCACGCCGAAGCCGTAGCTTCCGTTTAGACCGATGTATCCGCCCTGCCAGGAGGCAATCGGGGTCGGGTCAAGCGGGGCCGGCGCCGGTGCCGGCGGCTCTTCGAAGACAACGTCCGCTGCCTGAGCAGCGCCGAGCATGGCCGACAGGCCTGCGACGACGGCGAGCGAACGCACGAAATTAATCTTGGCTCTCATTTTCTTACTCCTTGGTATGCAGCGGAATTACGCCCGCGGGCAGACGCACCCCACTCCGCCTCTGGGCACTTAAACGGACCAGGGTGCTTCTGGTTCCAGCAGTGCGCGGTGAATGGGGCAGGAAATAAGTCGAAATTCGGCTTTGAGGAGGCCCAAGTATGACCAATGCGAAACGTGGTAAATTTACTACAAATGATTCAATCTGCGTAACGTTCGGTTAACCACGTCTGACGCTGCGCGCGGTGGCGTTAACCCGCGTTGCTTGAAACCGCACACCAACATACTCGCAGTCGTCGAAAACATCGGGTTTTTTGGTTTCGACGGTTACGCTGCGGACGATTTCGAACTTCAGTGTGAAGTCGACGACAAGCCTCGCGACCGTTTCCTGCAGCTCGACATGCGGCTTCCGGGCCAACGATCGGATAAAGTCGCACAACAGGTCGTAATCAAGCGTGCGATCAAGCTCGTCGTCCTCATCGCCCGATTCGTCGAGCTCCGCTTCGACGCTCACGAAAAGCCGCTGCGGCGCGCGCTTCTCGTGATCGTGCACGCCGATGCGGAGATCCAGCTCCAGATTCCTGACGATCACGGTGCGGACGAGATTGCTCATCGATCATCTATAAAGGCGACGTCGCGCGTCAGTCCCATGAGACGCTGGCCGCCATCGACGACGATCGTCTCGCCGTTGATCGACGGCGTGTTCCAGAGGAACTCGACGGTCGACGCAAGATCGTCCAGCGTGGGTCCCGACCCTGTCAGCGTGCGCCGCCACGAATGTTCAAAATTCTCCGGAGACTGGGCTCCACTAACAAGGGTGTTTCCTGGAGCGATCGAGTTAACGCGCATATTTCCCGCGAAGCGCATCGCCAGCATGTCCGCCGCCGCCTTCAGCGCGAACTTGCCGACGCTGTAGCTGAAGTAATCGGGGTTGGGCGCCATGACCTTGTTGTCGAGCATGTTGACTAGGAGCGCGCGCGGCGAGCCGTAGCGTGCGAACTCGCGCGCGATCACCAAGGGAGCGACAACGTTGACGGCGAGCAGACGCTGCATCGTTGCGGCGGTGAAATCTGCGGCGTCGTCGTAGTCGAAGGCTGAGGCGCTGTTGATCACAAGGTCCAGCGGGCCGAAGGTCGCGCTGACGGATCGAACCAGTTCGGCGGCTTTCTCAGGCTCCGAAAACTCCGCCGGAAAGAGCTCGACGCGTCCGCCGTGCTGCCGAAGTTCAATCGCCACCGCCTCGGCTTCGTCTCGCGAAGAATTGTAATGCAGGGCGAGATCAAAAGCGGGCGCCAGCCGCCGCGCGAACGCGGCACCAATCCTGCGGGCGCCGCCAGTAATCAGGCAGACCGGCCTGGCGACCTCACGCGACACCTGTTTTTCCCCCCATTCCGATACGTCGCGACCAAGCACCTACGGCGGGGCGTTGTCTACTGACAGGGCCGTGACCGAATCCCCATATAGGGAGAACGCCGAATTTCGCGTAACGCTTCAGTCCGAGATGCCGCAAACACGACCCTACAGGAGCCGCCCATGAAGGACGGCCACCCGAACAGTCCGCCGATCCCCAAGAAGACGGGTCGCGCCGCCGACGACGTCGCCGGCTACCTGCCTGGCAACGAATCGGAGGAGGACGAGCTAGACGCGCCTGAGGCAGAACAGGTCGACACCGTCGTATCCGGCATCGACTGGTCGCTCGCCGGCGATCAGCCCTTGTCCGCGGGCCCCGAGGTAATCCAGGAACTGGTCAGGCGGCTGCCCAACCGCCCTGGTGTCTACCGCATGATGGGCACTTCCGGCGACGTGCTCTACGTGGGCAAGGCGCGCAGCTTGAAGAAGCGCGTCTCCAACTACGCGCAGGGACGATTCCACACCAGCCGCATCGGCAGGATGGTGCGCGAGACCGCGACGATGGAGTTCGTCGTGACCCGCACCGAGACTGAGGCACTGCTGCTCGAAGCAAATCTCATCAAGAGGTTGCGCCCGCGCTTCAACGTGCTGATGCGGGACGACAAGTCGTTCCCCTACATCCTTTTGACCGGCGACCACCCTGCCCCGGGCATCTTCAAGCATCGCGGCGCGCGCAGCCGCAAGGGCGACTATTTCGGGCCGTTCGCGTCCGCCGGGGCGGTCGGGCGAACCATCAACTCGTTGCAGCGCGCCTTCCTGTTGCGCACCTGCGCCGACAGCGTGTTCGAGAGCCGCACGCGTCCCTGCCTGCTCTACCAGATCAAGCGCTGTTCCGGGCCATGCACCGGCGAGATCGACGCATCCGGTTATGCGGAGCTGGTTTCCGAGGCGCGGGATTTCCTGTCCGGACGGTCACAGAAGATCAAGTCTCAGATCTCCGGTGCCATGCAACAGGCCTCCGACGAGCTCGATTTCGAGCGCGCGGCGATCTACCGCGACCGACTGGCGGCGCTCAGCCACGTGCAGAGCCATCAGGGGATCAACCCGCAGTCGGTCGACGAGGCGGACGTCTTCGCGATCCATCAGGAAGGCGGGCATTACTGCGTCGAGGTGTTCTTTTTCCGCACCGGCCAGAACTGGGGCAACCGCGCCTACTTCCCTAAGGCGGATGCGGCGATGGAGCCAGCCGAGGTGCTGAGTTCTTTCCTCGCACAGTTCTACGACGACAAGCCGATACCGGCGATGATCCTGCTCAGCCAGGCCGCCGAGGAGCAGGAACTCCTGGCCGAGGCACTGGGGACGCGCGCCGGGCGGCGAATCTCTATCGGCGTGCCGCAGCGCGGCGAGAAGAAGGATTTGACCGACCACGCGCTGCAGAATGCGCGCGAGGCGCTTGGCCGAAGACTTGCCGAAACGTCGACGCAGACCCGACTGCTCGAGGGGCTTGCGGCGACGTTCGGTCTTGCTCGCCCGCCGCGGCGCATCGAGGTCTATGACAACTCCCACATCATGGGCACGAATGCGGTCGGCGCCATGATCGTCGCCGGGCCTGAGGGATTTCAGAAGAATCAGTACCGCAAGTTCAACATTCGCTCGACCGAGATCACGCCGGGAGACGACTTCGGCATGATGAAGGAGGTGATGGAGCGCCGGTTCTCGCGACTGGTGAAGGAGCATGGGATCCCGGATGGCGAGGCGGCGCAGGGCGAGGGCGACGAGATGCCGGCATGGCCCGACGTTATCTTCATCGACGGCGGCGCCGGGCAGATGGGCAAGGTGCGCGCGGTGCTCGATGAACTCGGCATTCGCGACAAGGTGGTGGCGATCGGCGTCGCAAAGGGTGTCGACCGCGAGGCCGGCCGCGAACGCTTCGCGATGGACGGAAGGCCGAGTTTCACGCTGCCGCCGCGCGACCCCGTCCTCTATTTTGTGCAGAGGCTGCGCGACGAGGCGCACCGGTTCGCGATCGGATCGCACCGGATACGCCGCAAGAAGGAGCTGACACGCAATCCGCTCGACGAGATCGCCGGCATCGGCCCTGCGCGCAAGCGGGCGCTGCTGCACCACTTCGGCACGGCAAAGGCGATCGGACGTGCAGCCCTGGCAGATTTGCAGGCGGTCGATGGCATATCGGAGTCGATGGCCCGCATCATCTACAATCACTTTCACGATTCGGGCTCGTGATGCGGCCCGCGACCACCTAACTGACAGGAGGTTGACCGCTACGGGAGGCATCTGATTTGACGTACGCTCCAACCGGCGCGAGCAGGATGCAGAAACGCAGCTACAACATTCCGAACATGCTCACCTACGGACGCATCGTCGCCGTCCCGCTGGTGGTGCTGTGCTTCTTTCTCGAGGGTCGACTGGCGTCGAGCGATCCGGCGCGGCTGGTGTCGTTCAGCCTGTTTACCATCGCCAGCGTGACGGACTTCCTCGACGGCTATCTCGCGCGGATCTGGAAGCAGACGTCGAACATCGGGAAGATGCTCGACCCGATCGCCGACAAGCTTTTGGTGTCGTCCGTGCTTCTGCTGCTCGCCGCCGACGGCACCATTGCCGGCTGGTCGCTTTGGGCGGCGATCATCATTCTGTGCCGCGAGATCCTGGTCTCTGGCCTGCGGGAATATCTCGCCGCGCTGAAGGTGTCGGTGCCGGTGACGCAACTGGCCAAGTGGAAGACGACCCTGCAGCTGCTTGCCATCGGGTTTCTTCTGCTGGGTCCGGCGATCGACGACGTCGTCCCCTATCTGACCGAACTCGGCATAGCGCTGCTGTGGGTTTCGGCAGTGATCACGCTCTACACCGGCTACGACTATTTCCGGGCTGGGCTGAAGCACATGGAAGATTGAGGGTGGCGACGAAGCTCATCTACTTCGCCTGGGTGCGGGAACGGATCGGCAAGCCGTCCGAGGAGGTCGAGCTGCCGGCCGAGGTGCAGACCGTTCGCGAGTTGCTAGGCTGGCTCAAGAGTCGAGGCGAAGAGTACGAGGAAGCGCTGCGCTTCCCCGAAGCGATTCGCGTCGCGATCAACCAGGAGCACGTGAAGCACACGGCGGCGATTGCCGGCGCGCGCGAAATCGGTCTGTTTCCGCCGATGACTGGCGGCTGACATGGACCGCGTGCACGCCGAGCCGGTCGTCCGCATACAGCACGAGGACTTCGACACGGCGGCGGAGATCGCTGCTGCGACTGCCGGGCGAACCGATATCGGCGCCGTTGTGACCTTCACTGGTCTGTGCCGCGACGAGGGCGGGATGTTGTCGGCGCTCGAACTCGAGCACTATCCCGGAATGGCCGAGGCGGAAATCTCCAGGATTTGCCGCGAGGCCACGCAACGCTGGGACCTGCAGGCGGTTCGCGTCGTGCACAGGGTCGGCAGGGTAAATCCAGGCGCCAATATCGTGCTGGTGCTCGCGGCTTCGCCCCACCGTCAGGCGGCTTTCGCCGCAGCCGAGTTCATGATGGATTTCCTCAAATCGAACGCGCCTTTCTGGAAGAAGGAGCATGACGCCCAAGGACGCGCGGGCGGATGGGTCGATGCGAAGGACACCGACGAAGCGGCCTTGAGGCGCTGGGCCAAGCCGTGACTGCGATCACGTTTGGGCGGGCCGGTACGAGGTAGGCCGGAGCGCGCCTATTTCAGCGCGTTGATGCGCGGTACCCGTTTCGAAGAAACCGGTAGCCGGCTCGTGTTATTCGATGCGGACTGCCGGGAGATTATCCTTCCATGTTCATAATCGTGGACCGGGCGCCTTATTAGAAGATTTGAAACGTGCCGCCGATAGTGTCGCCCACGACAATCTCGGCGCGACGTATTCATGCAGGCAGTACTCTCCTCGGTGACCGAGCTCTCGGGCAGCCCTTTGTGGCTGGTCACCGCGAACTTCATACTGTCTGTGCTCCTCGCGCTTTGGATGCTGCGCTATCGGCGCCTCTATTTCCGCGCACGAAGCCAGCAATCGAACACGGACGAACTGATCGAGAACCTCTCCGAGGGAATCTATCGTTCGCTGCCAAGCGGGCGGCAGATCAAGGCCAACCGCGCCCTGGTGAGGCTGAACGGTTACCAGACCGAACGGGAAATGCTCGCCAAGGTCAGCGACATCGCCGGCGAATGGTATGTCGATCCCAATCGCCGCAACGAGTTCATGCGGCTGATCGAACAAGACGGCAAGGTCGTCGATTTCATTTCGGAGATCTATCGGCACAAGACGCGCGAGCGGATCTGGATCACCGAATCGGCGCGGCTCGTGCGCCACAAACGCAGCGGCCGGCCACTCTACTATGAGGGTTCCGTCCGCGAGATCACCGAGACCGTCAAGCGCCTGAAGCTGGAGGAACAATTCTCCAAGCTCATGCGCGAAGTGCCCGGAAGCCTGTTCCAGTGCACGGTGACACCGGGGAAGCTGAGCGTCGTCGATTATCTCAGCCCGGGCTTCGAGCGGCTAAGCGGCATACCTGCACAGGCACAGATGGCTGACTGGCGGGCGTTTCTGAGCCGGGTGCCGGACGCGGACCGTGCCCTCTACGCGGAGTGCTTCGGATTGCGCGGCGGCTATCCGCAACCCTTCGACATCGAGCATCGATACACCTGTCCGCTTGGCGAGGAGAAGTGGATCCGGGTATCGGCGACTCCGGAGATCGCCGAGGGCGCCGTCATCTGGCACGGCTATCTGTCCGACGTGACGCTGAGGAAGAACAACCAGCTCGCGGTCGAAAGGCTGGCCTACTACGACACGCTGACCGGCCTGCCAAACCGCCGGGCCTTCCTCGACCGGATTGCCGGTGCAGTTAGGGCATGCGCTGCAGACCATCAGCGCGGCGCTCTGCTCTTCATCGACCTCGACAATTTCAAGTCCCTCAACGACACTCAAGGCCACGACGTCGGCGACAAGTATCTGATCAAGGCGGCCGAGCGCCTGCAGGCGACTGCGGGTGCGGGGCGGCACGTTGCCCGTATCGGCGGCGACGAGTTCGTGGTGCTGATCGAGGACGCAGGCCCGACCGAAGCCGAGGCCACGCGCAGCGCCATCACGCTCGGCAATCGCCTGGTGACGGCAATGCGTCAGCCGTTCGAACTCGGCGAAGTAAACCATCGGGCGTCCGCGTCGATCGGCGTCGTGGTGTTCGATGGCTCAAGCGCGGAACCCGACGAGGTTCTGAAGCGCGCCGATGTGGCCATGTACGAAGCCAAGTCCTCAGGCCGCGACAGTGTCGCGCTCTACGATCCGGTGTCCATGAACCGCGAGGCCGAGCGCTACAAGCTGCTTGCCGACCTCAAGGATGCGATCAGCCAAGGCGGGATCGACTTCGAGTTGCACTACCAACCGCTCGTGGACGAAGCTGGCGGCGTCGTAGCCGCCGAAGCGCTGATACGCTGGCATCACCCGGAACTCGGTCTGATCGCGCCGGACCGCTTCATTCCGCTTGCCGAGCAGTTCGGCCTGATCAGCGGCATCGGCGCAATCGTCGTGGAGCGCGCGGTCGCCACGCTGGCTCGCTGGCAGCGTCACCGCCGCCTGATGCATCTGCGCCTATCGATCAATCTCAGCGTTCAGTGCTTCCAACAGGAGGAGCTGGTTCCAACGCTGCGGCGCCTGCTCGCCGAGTATGGTGTCTCTGGAACCAGGCTGACCATCGAGGTCACCGAGCACGTCATGGCTCGGGACCAGGCGCTCATCGCGGAGCGCATGCTCGGACTGAAATCGCTCGGTGTCGGCTTGGCGCTCGACGATTTCGGCACCGGCTACTCGTCGCTGACCTATCTCAAGACGCTGCCTTTCGACGAAGTGAAGGTAGACGGCTCGTTCGTCGCCGACATCGACAAAAGCGAGAGCAATCGCGTTCTCGTCCAGACCATCCTCGGCATGGCGCGCACGCTCGGACTCACGTCCGTGGCAGAGCGGGTCGAGACGGCGGAACAGGAGGCATTTCTGCGGGCGCACGGGTGCAACCGCTTTCAGGGCTGGCTATACGCGAGGGCGCAGCCCCTCGCGGCCTTCGAAACCTACGCGCACGAGCATGCCAGCGACGTGGCGGAAGCATTCACCTTGGCCCTTGCCAGCGCGTGAAAAAGGCCGGGGCGAGCCCGGCCTTTCCTAATGTGAACTTCGCAGGCGATCAGCCGACGATCTCGGTATCCGAGAACCAGTAGCGAATCTCCTGCGCGGCAGTCTCGGGTGCGTCAGATCCGTGCACCGAGTTCTCGCCGATCGACAGGGCGTGCGTCTTGCGGATGGTGCCCTCGGCAGCGTTGGCCGGGTTGGTGGCGCCCATCACTTCGCGGTTGCGGGCGACGGCGTTCTCGCCTTCCAGAACCTGCACGACGGTCGGGCCCGACGACATGAACTCGACAAGCTCGCCGAAGAACGGGCGGTCCTTGTGCACGGCATAGAAGCCCTCGGCCTCGCGGCGGCTCATCCAGACGCGCTTCGACGCGATGACGCGCAGGCCCGCCTCTTCAAGCATCTTGATGATCGCGCCCGTCAGGTTGCGCTTCGTGGCGTCCGGCTTGATCATCGAGAAAGTGCGTTCGATCGCCATCGTCAAATCCTTGGAAATTGGGGAAAAGTGGCGGCTCTATAGCGGCGGCAGGCGGCGCTGTGAAGTCACTGACGCGCAAACGCGGCGGCGTGCTATCACGCCCGACGCCCATGAAGACAGGTCAGAGCCGTGAAGCAGCACTTTTCAATGATGGCAGCCTACAACCGCTGGTCGAACCAGCGGCTCTACACCGCGGCGGCGGTGCTGAGCGAGGAGGAGCTCAACCGTGAAGCCGGGACCTTCTTCCCCACGTTGATGAAGACGCTCAACCATATACTGGTCGCAGACCGCATCTGGCTGAAGCGCTTCACCGGCGAAGGGGAAGCGCCTGCGGCGCTGGACACCGTCCTGTTTCCCGGTCTCCCCGCCCTGACGCTTGCGCGTGAAGCGGAGGACAGCCGTATCATCTCGTGGATCGAGAGCCTCACTCCGAGGGACCTTGCCGGACGCTTCACCTACGTTACGGTGGCCGACATGCGCACGGTGTCGCAGCGCCTATCTCCGGCGCTGGCGCACTTCTTCAACCACCAAACGCACCACAGGGGACAGGCGCACGCCATCCTGACCCGTCTCGGCCAGCCCTCGCTGCAGCTCGACCTCATATACTTCCAGCGGACTCCCGGCGGGCAGCCTTTCGCCTGACTTAGGTCTTTCGAATGCCCCGCATTGCGTAAACGCCCCCGAAAGGATGTCGTCAAAGCTGTAGAAACCACCGCTCCACAGGGGGCTTTCCATGCAGACCGGGAAACACCGGAACGCAGGAAACGCAAAGGAGCACGTTATGACCAAGCGCGTATTCACGACGCTGATTGCCGGCAGCGCCGTCGTCCTGGTGGCGATCGCAGCGGCAAATGCGCAGGAAGGCATCGGCGTCGGAGTCGACATCAGCGTCGGCGGGTCAAACGGCGTCAATGCCGACGTCGGACTTGGGATTGGTGGCAGCGATGGCGTCGCCGCCGCCGCCAATGTTGGCATCGGCGGATCTAACGGCGTCGCCGCCGACGTCGATGCGAGCCTTGGCGGCGGCGGTGGCACCGCAGCTTCCGTCGACGCCACCGTTGGCGGGAGCGGCGGCGTCGATGCGGCCGCGACTGCCTCGATCGGCGGTGGCAGCGGAGTCGGCGCAGGTGCCAATGTGGGCATCGGCGATGGCGTCGACGCCAACGTCGGTGTTGGGATAGGCGCGCGAGGAACCGGTGGCAGCGCTGGAGGTGGGTCCGGAACGGGCGGATCAGGCGGTTTGGGCGGCACAGTTCAAGGCCCGATAAACCCCGCGATGCCTCTGGCGCCCACCCAGCCAAACGGGAATTCGATCTCGGGTCGCGACTTGCCTTCTAGCCTCGCTCAAGCCTCCCCCGAGGAGATTCGGCGCCTCGCACGACGGTGCGACGATATTCTGGCTAATGGCGGTTTTGACCGCGAACTCATGACCCTTTGCCAGGCAGTCCAGTCTGCATCGCGCTAACCTGGCAGGGGGTGAACGTGGACAACTCCTACGGGCCATGGCAGACCCGCGCGGCAATCGTCGCGCGGGTTTTTCTTGGTCCGGTTTCTTTCATTGCTCTTGCTGGTCGCCGGCGTCGGGCTTGCTTTCGTCTACCCATGGACGGAGCGCAATCTCGCGAACTCGACGCTCGCTAGCTCGGCGGTTTTCGATCCCGTTGGAGGGTTCAGGCCAGCGGAAGTGCAGCCGGATGAGACCGATACTCCGCTCGCCATTGCGGTCGAGATGATCAGCCGGGGGCCGCTGCGTTCCGATCTTCAAGGCGCCGTGTTGACCGTGACGGCTGCCGAGGGTGGTCGCACCGTTCTTGCCGAAGCACTTGATTTTAAGGGCGTCGACGGCCGCATCACAAATCCGCAGACCGGTGAAGTCGCCTATCGTCAGCGGGCTGGCACTGTCGAAAGCGACGGCAGCGGCCTTCAAATCAATGTCGCGCGCGGCGATGCCGAGGGCGTCGATATCTCGTCGGTGACGGTTATCGTCGAGGGGACGCGCGGCCTGCGCCAGCCCAATCTGGTGCCTGCCGGTTACATTCTGATGATTGTCGGCCTTGTCGGTTTCATCGCGGGCTTCCGCAAGCGCACGCCCAGTAACCCGAACTCATCGCCGCCTCCGCCACGCTGGGGCCGGCAATAGCAGTTACTCGGCCATCCCCTCCTCGTACTCGGCCGACATTGCGAGCCAGCTCTCCTCGTGTTTCTCCAGCGCGGCGGCCAGTTGCGCGCGCTCCTTCGACAACTCGGTAACGGCTTTCGGGTCGCGCTCGTAAAGCGTCGGGTCGGCGAGCTGATCCTCGATGCCGTCGAGGCGCCTGCGGGTGCGATCCATCAGGCCCTCGGTCGCCTTGATCTGCTTCGCCAGCGGCTCGAGGGCGGCGCGACGTGCGGCGGATTCGCGCCGTTTGTCGGCCTTGGACGCCTTATCGGCCTCGCGCTTCTCACGCCGGTCTCCTGCAGAACCGGTGACCTCCTGACGATAGTCGTCGAGATCGCCGTCATAGGGCGCAACCGTGCCATCCTTGACGAGCCACAGGCGGTCGACAGTGGCCTCCAGAAGGTGGCGGTCGTGCGAGATGACGATGACGGCGCCGGGAAAGTCGTTGAGCGCGTGGATCAGCGCTTCGCGGCTGTCGATGTCGAGGTGGTTGGTCGGTTCGTCGAGGATGAAGAGATTGGGACCCTCGAACGACGACAAGCCCATGAGCAGCCGCGCCTTCTCGCCGCCCGACAGATCCTTGGCCGCGGTTCCCATCTTCTCGGTCGCCAGCCCGAACTGCGCGACGCGTGCGCGAACCTTCGGCTCTGGCGCATCGGGCATAAGACGTCGCACGTGCTCATAGGCATTCTCGTCGGGCCGCAGATCGTCGAGCTGGTGCTGCGCGAAGATCGCGACCTTGAGGCCCGGCGCCACGGTCATCGTGCCGGTCTCGCCCTTCAGACGTCCCGACAAGAGCTTGGCGAACGTCGACTTGCCGTTGCCGTTGGCGCCGAGAAGCGCGATGCGGTCGTCGTTGTCGATGCGCAGGGTCAGGCGCTTCAGCACGGGCTCGCCTGGCTTGTACCCGACCGACATGCCGTTGATCGCCACGATCGGCGAGGCCACCGTCTTGACCGGCTCGGGGAACGAGAACGGCCTTACCGAATCCTCGATCATCGCGGCGATAGGCTTCATCTTCTCCAGCGCCTTGATGCGCGACTGCGCCTGCCGGGCCTTCGAGGCCTTGGCCCTGAAGCGGTCCACGAAGGACTGCAGATGCTTGCGTTGCGCCTCCTGCTTCTGCCGACTCTTCTCCTGCAGAAGCATCTGTTCGGCTCGCTGACGCTCAAACTGGTCGTAGCCGCCGCGCCAGAAGGTGAGCTTCTTCTGGTCGAGATGGACGATGGAGTTGACGGCGCGGTTCAGCAGGTCGCGGTCGTGGCTGATGAGCAGCACCGTATGCGGATATTTCGCTACGTAGTTTTCGAGCCAAAGCGTGCCCTCGAGGTCGAGGTAGTTCGTCGGCTCGTCGAGCAGCAGGAGGTCGGGCTGCGAGAACAGCACAGCGGCGAGCGCGACGCGCATGCGCCAACCGCCGGAGAAGCTGCTTGCCGGTCGTCGCTGCGCCGCGTCGTCGAAGCCAAGGCCGGCAAGAATCGTGGCGGCGCGCGCCTCGGCCGTGTGCGCATCGATGTCGGCCAGGCGCATATGGATCTCGGCGATGCGGTTTGCGTCCGTCGCCGTCCTCTCCTCTGCCAGCAGCGCGGCACGTTCGGTGTCGGCGGCGAGGACGATGTCGATCAGCGGCTCCTCGGTGCCCGGCGCCTCCTGGGCGACCTGCCCGATGCGAGTGTTGCGGGGAATCGAGACTGAACCAGTCTCCGAGGCCAGGTCTCCGGTGATGGCGCGGAACAGCGTGGTCTTGCCGGTCCCATTTCTGCCGACGAGCCCCGCCTTCGCGCCCGTGGGGAGCGCCAGAGAGGCATGGTCAAGAAGCAGGCGCCCGGCAATCCGCAGCGACAGGTCGGTAATGGTCAGCATGGCGCGGCTTATTGGATACGCAGGCGCAAGACGCAAGTCGCGGAGTGTATGGTCGACGCTTGACCGACCGATAACCACTGAGTTATGTATTCAATCAATATCCGGATGGTTATGAGATGACTCGCCCGCCGCCTTCGGACCAGCTGTTCAGAGTATTGTCGGATCCCACGCGCCGGAGGCTATACGAGCGCTTGTTGAGCGAGGGCGAACTGTCGGTCGCCTCGTTGACATCACACGCAAACGTATCGCAGCCGGCAGTGTCCAAGCACTTGGCAGCGCTAAGGGCGGCCGGCCTCGTACGCGACCGGCCGGCCGGCCGTCTGACATACTATAGCGCCGAGCCTCACGGGCTTGCCCCTCTGATCGACTGGCTCGACCACTACGCCGCCTTCTGGCGTGAGCGCTTTGACAAACTTGAAGATGTTCTCAGCAGGATGGACCAATGACCGTCGCAGCCGCAAACAAGACGATCGTCGTCGAACGCCTCATGCCGCACCAACCCGAAAGGATCTGGCGCGCTCTGACGACGTCCGAAATCATCAGTGAATGGCTCATGGAAAACAGCTTCGAGCCAACAGTCGGACACCGCTTCACGTTCAGCGCAAAGCCTGTTCCAGGATGGTCGGGAGTGACGAACTGCGTTGTCCTGACGCTGGATCGGCCGAGGACGCTTTCCTATTCCTGGGGCGACGGCTCGGAGTCCGATAGCGGCCTGCGGACCGTGGTCACCTGGACATTGACGCCGGAGGCCGGGGGGACGCGAGTGCGGATGGAACAGTCCGGCTTCAGACCGGAGGACGAGCGCGGATATCTCGGCATGGGAAGCGGATGGCCACGCATCCTCGAGAGGCTCGACGCGGTGGCAGCACGCGAGCGCTGAACTAGGCCTTGCGCTCCCATCGCCGGTCGGACGTTTGCTGCCAATAGGTCAGCGTGTGACCTTCCGCCTTGAGCGCCTTCCATTGGGTACGCGCGGCAGCAAGCTGAGCCTCGTCGTGGCCATCGAACATGAAGACCGCGCGCTCGTAACCGTCGAGCGGCGGCGGGACGGCGCCGTCGACAATGAAGCGTATCGGCGCATCGTTCGCGTTGTCCGTCGACGTCGTGAGCAGGACGGGCTGTTCGCCCGCATGCGGCTCGCGGTCGGTACCATGGCCAAGAAACGAATCGTCGCGAAACGTCCATAGATGGACGTCGAGCGCGTCGCGACGCTCCTCGCCGCCAGACTGGATCACCGCTCTCCAGCCACGCGCCACGCTGCGCTCGACGAGGCCTGGAAGTGCTTCCTCCAGCGTCGATTCCGTCAAGTGATAGAACAGTACCTCGGTCATCGACGCGAGCGGCTCACGCCTCGTGATTGTCAGCCACGAAGCGGTCGAGCAGGCGAACGCCGAAGCCAGATGCCCAACCCTGACTGATTTCGGTCGCCGGCGACCCCATCGCGGTTCCGGCAACGTCGAGGTGAGCCCAAGGGGTGTCCTTGACGAAGCGCTGCAGGAACTGCGCGGCGGTGATGGCGCCACCGTAGCGGCCGCCGATGTTCTTCATGTCGGCGTTCTTCGAGTCGATCAGCTTGTCGTATTCCGGGCCCATCGGCATGCGCCACAGCTTTTCCTGTGTCACCAGCCCGGCGGCAATGAGCTTGGCCGAAAGGTCGTCGTTGTTGGAAAACAGGCCGGCATGATTCTGTCCGAGAGCGACGAGGATGGCTCCAGTCAGTGTTGCCAGATTGACCATCAGCGCCGGCTTGAAGCGATCGTTGCAGTACCAGAGCGCATCGGCCAGTACGAGGCGGCCTTCGGCGTCGGTGTTCAGCACCTCGATGGTCTGGCCGGACATCGAGGTAACGATGTCGCCGGGGCGCTGGGCGTTGCCGTCGACCATGTTCTCGACAAGACCCAGTATCCCGACAACGTTTGCCCTGGCCTTGCGGGCAGCAAGGGTATGCATCAATCCGATAACCGCAGCCGCCCCGCCCATGTCACCCTTCATGTCTTCCATGCCGGAAGCAGGTTTCATGGAGTTGCCACCCGTGTCGAAGACGACGCCTTTTCCGATGAAGGCGATCGGTTGGCTCTTGGGCTTTCCGCCGTTCCACTGCAGGACAGCAAGCCGTGCCGGCCGGGTCGCGCCCTGAGCCACACCGAGAAGCGCGCCCATTCCGAGCTTCTTCATCTCTTTCTCGGTCAGGATTTCGACCTTCACGCCGAGCGCGCTCAGCTTCCGCGCCTCTTCGGCGAATTCGACGGGGCCGAGAATATTGGCCGGTTCGTTCACGAGATCGCGCGCCAGGGTGACGCCGGCCGCGACCGCCTGCGCAGATGCGAAATGGCGCTTCGCCTCGGCGGCCGCCGCCGTGATCAGAGTGACCTTGACGGTGCCGGCGTCGCCCGCATCGTCCTCGCCCTTCTTCGTCTTGTAGCGGTCGAAAGTGTAGGCGCGCAGCAGCATGCCAAGTGCGATTTCGGCTGCCTCCGCGCCGCCGATCGTGGCACCGGGCGCGTCCAGCCAGACGGTCACCTTTGCAGCTTTGCCGATATGGCCGGCGATGCTGCCGCCGAGACGCGCCCAGCCATCCGGCTGCACAACCGCAGGGTCGCCGACGCCGACAACGACGATACGGTCAGCCGCGGATCCCTGCGGCGCTATCACTTCGAGCGCTGCACGCGCCTTGGCGGTATATCCGACAATGCCAGAAGCCTTGGCCAGCACCCCGGCTGGGTCCACAGTGGCCGCGGAATTCCCGAGCTTCAGGCCTTCCGCCGCAAGCACCACGCAAAGCCCCACGGGTTTGGCAGTCCGCGCGAACGACAGTTCCAGCTTCTTCGACAAGTCAATCTCCGGAGGAATGGCGGTGCACGCCCTTTCGGGCAGACCTAGCGCAAGCGCGACAATGTGGCAAACCGGGCACGGGTGCCTTTCGGGAGCCTCCGCGTCGCCATTAGGGATTGGTTAGGCGTCCTTCTTCGGCCATTATTAGCCAATCCCGTAGCTCAATGAGGCGGGGGATCGCGTTCGAGCGTGAGGAAGTCGGGCGCCGCGCGAGAAGCGCGGGCGCGACGCATCGATTACGGGTACGCATGCGTCTGATTGAACTGTACATTCTGCGCCGGGTGGTTGCGCTCTCGATCCCGACGCTGGCGGTGATATCGGGCGTCGTCATCACCTCGCAGCTGATGCTCAACATCGACATGCTGACGCGCTCGACGCAGGCGGCGATCGGCTTTCTGCGCCTTATGGGAAATCTCGTTCTGCCGATGACGATGATCGTCATGCCATTCGGCATATTGTTCGGCGCGCTCCGCACCCTGAATGGTATGAATGCCGACGCAGAGCTTTCGGTACTGGAGGCGACGGGGCGCGCCCCACGAGCGACGACCCGGCCAATCATCTTGTTCGGCGCGCTGGCGTCGCTGCTGACCCTAGGACTGGCGCACACGCTCGAGCCCATCTCGAATCTGAACCTGCTCGAGGCGTTCCGTGTCGCGCGCGCGGACATCGTCCGCTCCAGCGTGCGTTCAGGCTCGTTTGCGCGGCTGGGCGACACGGCCTTCATCCAGGTCGGGCACGAACTGCCGAATGGCCAGATGGCGAATGTCGTCATGGTCGACGACAGCGATCCGCTCACACAGGTCCTCTACTACGCGAAGCGCGGCGACCTGATCGAACATCAGGGGTCGACGCTCTTTGCTCTCGCGAACGGCGAGGTGCATCGCCAGAATCGCAACACCGGGCACGTATCGGTCATCGCTTTCGACTCGACTGCCATCGATCTTGGCCTGAGCAGCGGCGCCGGGATCGACTACAGCTGGCAGGCAAGACCAACTAGGGAGCTTATCGACGCCGTGTTCGGCGCAGGGGTACCGCCACCAGACGCTTCGATCGAATTCCACCGGCGCATGACGGACTGGTTTTATCCGCTGCTATTCGCGATCGTCGCCGCCTGCATTGCAGGCAAGGCGAAGACCAGCCGACAGAACACCGCTCTGGGCTTCGGCCTGGGGCTGGCTGCCGCGTTCTCGTTGCGCGCGGCCGGCTTCATCACGGTCGGCAACTCCGGAACCAGTTCTTTCCAGGCCGTGCTAAGTTATGCGATGCCCATATCGGCGATTGCGATCGGCTTCGTCATCGCCACGTTCAGCGGCACCAACCGCGTCGCGCGTACTGCCCATTGGATCGCCAGCAAGTATTTCCAGTCACGTCCCAAAGACCCGAGGGTGGCGACGTGATCGGCTGGACGCTGTTTCGATACTTTATCGGCCGGTATTTGGTCGTTGCATTGCAGGCGCTCGGGCTCATCCTCCTCATCGCCTACATGATCGACTTCACCGATTTCGCTCGGCGTTCCGACATCTGGCCGGATTACACGCTTGCCAAAGGCTTATACCTCTCGGCCATGCGGATGCCGTTGATAGCCATGTCGATCTGGCCGTTCGTCGCGCTTATTGCCGGAATGATCACGCTCATCGGCCTCAACCGTCAATATGAGCTGGTAGTTGTCCGCGCGGCGGGCATATCGGCATGGCAGTTCCTTGTTCCGATATGTGCCGGTGCGCTGACCATCGGCAGCCTGGCCGTCACGGTCGTCAACCCGATCGCGGCGCGCGCGCAAGCCACCATTCAGGACATAGAACTCGCCTTCCGCGGCTACTCCCCAAAATTCCAGGACGAATTGAGGATCCCCTGGCTCGTCGACAATGTCGATGGCGAGACGACTATCATCGGCGCCGCAAGGACGGCCCGACGCGGGTCCCTGCTCGGCGATGCGGTCTTCATCCGCGTAAACGCGGAGGGAGACATCTACGACCGGCTCGATGCACGGTCTGCGACGCTCGAGCCGGGACGCTGGCGGCTCGAAGGCGTACGGCGCACCGATCCTGAACGGCGCACGACTCGGCTCGAGGTGGAATACGTGCCGACCGAACTCGATCCGGCGCTGATCGAGGAGCGCGTCGGCGACAACACCATCGTGCCGATCTACCAGTTGCCTGCCCGCATCCGCGCAGCCCGCGCCGTCGGCCTGCCTGCAACGCGGCTCGCGACGCAATTTCACAACCTGCTTGCGCTGCCCGCGCTCATGATGGCCATGACGATCATCGCCGCCACGACCACTCTTCGGTTCAATCGAACCGGCCAGTCCGCAAGTCTCGTGCTCGGTGGCGTACTGGCGGGCTTTCTACTCTATGTCGCACTTGTCACGTTTACCGCATTCGGCAATGTCGGTTTCATAGCGCCGCCGATGGCAGCGTGGACACCTGTGATAATTGCATTTTTCCTCGGGGCGACGTCCTTGCTCCATCGAGAGGACGGTTAGTTGCGAGTAGGGCCAGGGGCCAGCTTTAAGACGGGATACGTTGTCCGATCGGTAGCGGCCGCGGCTGCGGTCTCGCTCGGGCTGGTGCTCGGCAGCGCGACGGAAACCAGCGCTCAGGCGGCTACCGCTGCGACCACTCAAGGGCAGATGCTGCTCGAGGCGGACACGCTTATCTACGACGACGATACCGGCACGATTACCGCCGCCGGCGGCGTCCGCATCGACTACAACGGAACCCGCCTGGTGGCCGACCGCGTCATTTACGAACGGCGCGGGAACCGCCTTAGGGCGCAAGGCGGGATCGAGATCATCGATCCCGACGGCAACAAGCTCTACGGCGACGAAATCAACCTGTCGGACGATCTGCGCGACGGATTCATCAACACCCTGCGAGTTGAGACCAGCGCGCGAACGTTTTTCGCGTCGGAGAGCGGCGAGCGCGTCGAAGGCAACATCACCACCTTCAACAGCGGGGTCTACACCGCGTGCGAACCCTGCGAGGAGAAGCCCGACAAGCCGCCGATCTGGCGTATCCGCGCAGCGCGGATCATCTGGAACGGCAAGGAGAAGATCGTTCGCTTCGAGCGCACCAGGTTCGAGCTGTTCGGCTTTCCGATCGCGTATTTCCGCGCGCTCGAGCTTCCCGACCACACGGTGAAGCGCAAAAGCGGGTTCCTGTTTCCCGGACTTAAGTTCGCCAGCGGAGAGGTAGGGTTTGGCGTTTCGGTGCCCTACTACTTCGCGCTTTCGCCGACATACGACCTGACCGCTACGGTGACGGGACTGCATCGCCAGGGTTTCCTGACCGAACTCGAGTGGCGGCAGCGCTTCAACTCCGGCACGTATTCGATCCGCGCGGCCGGCATCTACCAGCTTCAGCCGAGCGCATTCCCGGTGGGCACCCACGGCGCGGCAAACACGTTCAGGGGTCTGATCGGAACGACGGGCGCATTCAACATCAACCCAAGGTGGCGCTTCGGCTGGTACGGCCTGCTGCAGAGCGACGAGAATTTCGGCGCGAACTACATCATCCCCGGCTACACCGCCGAGTACTATAGCCAGAACGTCTATCTAACCGGTCTCAATGACCGGAATTTCTTCGACCTCCAGGCGCACCACTACAAGATTCAGGAAGCGACGACGGGGCCCGGTCTATCCGAGACGCTCCCTTACGTTCTCCCGATCTTCGACTACACCTACACGGTCGACCGAGCCGTCGCGGGCGGCGAGCTGCGCTTTGATGCCAATGCGGAGAACTTTCTCCGCTCCGGCTCACGAACCTTGCCGACAGCGCTCATTCCGGGCAGAAACTTCGTTGGCGTTCAGGGGTCGCACGGGCGGTTCACGGCCGAGGTGGAGTGGCGAAAGCAGATCGTCGCGCCCGGGGGCCTCGTTCTGACGCCTATGCTTAGTGCGCGCGGCGATGCCATCTACAGCAACCTGTCCGCCGTCCAGCAAGCGGCAATTTCCGGAGCGATGATCAATGGCGTACCCGTGCCGACGGATCTGCGGTCCGGATATTTCCGCGGCATGGCCACCGCAGGGCTCGAAGCGCGCTGGCCCATACTTATGGCCACCCGCAACACGACGCATGTCATAGAGCCCGTCGGCCAGATCTTCATACGTCCCGATGCGCCGTTCGACAGGACGCTCAGCATTCCCAACGAGGATGCGCAGAGTATGGTGTTCGATACCGCCAACCTGTTCGAGCGAGACAAGTTCTCCGGCTACGACGAGATGGAAGGCGGCATACGCGCCAATATCGGTGCGCGGTACACCGGCACCTTCGGTCGCGGGTGGATGCTCTCCGCCATCGCCGGTCAGTCGTTCCACCTCGCCGGGCTCAATTCCTACGGCACGCCTAGCTACGTAAATGCAGGCGCATTTTCGGGTCTGGAGACCGCGCGTTCGGACTACGTCGCATCGGCGACGATCGTGGATCCCAAGGGTCGGCAGCTTCTTGTTGGCGGCCGGTTCGACGAGACGACGCTCGCGGTAAGACGGGCGGACGTACGCGCGTCGGGAACGATCGGACGCGTCTCGGCAAGCCTCGGCTATGCCTTCATCCAGGCACAGCCGCTCTACGGGTATCCGGTCGATCGCCATCAAATCAGCGCTTCGACCACGGCGCGCGTAGCCGATCACTGGCGGCTCATCGGTTCTGCGACCTATGACATCCAGAACGCGAACCTCATGAGCACATCCCTGGGCTTCAGTTACGATGACGAGTGCTTCGGGTTCACGCTTACGGCCTCTCAAGGCTACGGCGCCGGCAACGTGGTGACATCGCAAAGCTTCGGCGTGCAGATCTCCTTCCGGACGATCGGCGACTTCGGCGGGGCCAGCGGCGGCAGCTTCGGTCTCGGCCAGTGAGAGGTCGACACGGGGGGTTGCCTGCAAGGCCTTGGTTTTGCCAAGGAGAGCCGGCAGGATTAGGCTTGAACACCGGTACATCGGTCCAACAGGGATATGCCTCGATGATCATCAAGACGAGGCCGCTGATCGCAGCGGCTTTGATCGCCCTCAGCGCCTGCGCCTTGCCGTCAGTCATGACCGTGACTGCGCATGCCGCGGAGATCCGCTATGTCGTCAACGGCACTCCGGTAATGAGCACCGACATCCAGCGCCGTGCAGCGTTCCTGCGACTGCAGCAGCGCAAGGGGAACGTTCAGCAGCTCGCTGCTGACGAGATGATCGAGCAGACGCTGAGAGCGCAGGAGATGAAGCGGCTGCGCATCGACATCACCGACCAGCAGGTTGACGCCGCGTATCAGAACTTCGCGAAATCGAACAAGCTGACGACGTCGCAGATGGACCAGGTGCTCGGACAGGCTGGTGTCACTAAGTCCCATTTCAAGGAATTCATCCGCTCTCAGATTGGCTGGAACCAGGCGCTCGGCTCACGCGCGCGCGGCGGCGAGGGACGGAACGCAGTTACCGACGCGGTGCGCGAGATGTTCAAGAAGGGTGGTCCGAAGCCGTCGACAACGGAGTACGTTCTTGAGCAGGTGATCCTTGTCGTGCCGGAACGGGACCGGCGCGCGCTCCTCGGCAAACGCAAGCGCGAGGCTCAGGATCTGCGAGCCCGCTATACTGGCTGCAACACGTCCAAGGAACTTGTCCGCGGCATGCTTGACGTTACGGTCCGGAGTCTCGGCCGGGTGCTCGAGCCGGAGCTGCCGCCGGATTGGGAGAAGGCGGTCAAGGCCACAAAGGCCGGCGCAGCAACGGCCGCGCAGGAAACGCCGCGCGGGGTAGAGTTCATCGGCGTATGCAGCACGCGCGTAACCTCCGACGATCGGGTCGCGGAATTGCAGATCATGAAGAGCCAGGCGCAGGGCGGCAACCAGATCGAGGAAATGAGCAAGACTTACACCGCCGAGTTGCGCTCCAAGGCCCGCATCAGCCAGCCGTGACATGCCGGCCGCGCCGCTGAGACCAGACTGCGGCAAGACGCAATGAGTGCGGACGGGCTGCCGAAGCTCAGCGAGGTTATCGAGCGCCACGGCCTGCGCGCGCGCAAGGAGCTGGGCCAGAATTTCCTTCTCGACCTGAACCTCACCGGGAAGATCGCACGCGTTGCCGGCGACCTGACGCGAAGTACCGTCATCGAAGTGGGGCCAGGACCCGGGGGGCTCACACGCGCGCTTCTATCCGCCGGCGCGAGGCGGGTCGTTGCAATCGAACGCGACCCGCGCTGCCTCGCCGCCCTGGCGGAGATTGCCGCGCATTGGCCTGGCCGGCTTCAGGTGGTCGAAGGCGATGCGTTGAAGACGGACTTCACCTATATTGGGTCGGGCGACGACGACGTCCGCGTCGTAGCCAACCTTCCCTACAATATCGGCACACAACTCCTCATCAACTGGATCGCTACAGACCGCTGGCCTCCGTTCTGGTCATCGTTGACGTTGATGTTCCAGAAGGAGGTTGCGGAGCGTATCGTGGCGACGCCGGAGGACGACGCGTATGGCCGGCTCGGGGTGCTCGCAGGGTGGAGAACGGACGCGAAGATCGCTTTCGACGTGCCGAGCCAGGCCTTCGTGCCGCCGCCGAGCGTTACCTCTTCGGTCGTCCACATCCTCCCGCGCGCCACCCCCCTCCCCGTCCCGCTGAAAGCTCTCGAGCGCATCACCGAGGCGGCGTTCGGGCAGCGCAGGAAGATGTTGAGGCAAAGCCTGAAGCAGCTCGGCGGAGAAACACTGTTGGCGCGCGCCGGCATTGACCCGACCCGCCGGGCCGAAACCCTTAGCGTGGAGGAATTCGTTTCTCTGGCACGCGCCCTTGCCGGCTAGGCTAGGCCGACGGCGCCGTTCGCCCAGATGAGAAGCGTAGCCGTACCTACCGCGAGCAGTGCTGCGGTTCGCTTCCACGGGGTGCTAATGAACCGCATTGCCGCTTCGGTTGCGGCCCCCGCGGAACCGAGCAGTGCCGCGGCGACCGCGAAGTCGAACGCCGTCCAGTCCACCTCGGACGTCAGCTGCATCGCCACCAGGGGCAGGAGCAGCAGCACAACGATCGCGCACCACATGACCGACCGCCAAGACACGCGTGGTTCTCCAGTGGCTATGCTCATCGCTAGACCTTTTCGTCGAGCAGACCTGTGACGAAATCGAAAAGGCCCGGTCGGCGGTCGCGCCGAAGGCGCTCCGCAGTGACGATTGCCTGGACTTCGTGAAACGCCTTCTGCAGGTCGTGATTGATCACGACAAAATCGTATTCGCCCCAGTGCTCGAGCTCCTCACGCGCATTCATCAGGCGCTTTTCGATGACCTTCTCCTGGTCCTCTGCGCGGCGCAGCAGGCGCGCCTTCAATTCCGTCATCGATGGCGGGAGGATGAAGATGGACACGATGTCGGCCGGGACCTTCTCGCGCAGCTGACGCGCGCCCTGCCAGTCGATGTCGAACAGCATGTCCCTGCCCTCCGACATGGCACGCTCGGCAGGCGCGCGCGGCGTCGCGTAGAAGTTGCCGTGGACCTCGGCCCATTCGAGCAGTTCGTCACCTTCTTTCAGCCGGTCGAACTCACGCTTGCTGACGAAATGGTAGTGAACCCCGTCGATTTCGCTGCCACGGCGCTCGCGCGTCGTGACGCTGACAGAGAGCGTGAGGTCGTGGTCGCTCTCCAGCAGATTGCGCGCTATGGTCGACTTGCCGGCGCCGGAGGGCGACGACAGGACGAGCATGAGTCCGCGGCGTTTGATGCGGGCGGTGACGAGAGCGGCCATTTCTATTCCAGGTTCTGGACTTGCTCGCGGAACTGGTCGACGACCGCCTTGAGCCGAAGCCCCAATGCCGTCACCGATGCCGCGTTCGACTTCGAACACAGAGTGTTTGCCTCGCGGTTAAATTCCTGGGCGAGGAAGTCCAGGCGGCGTCCGACCGCTCCCCCCTCGGCGAGCAGGGTACGCGCCGACGCGACATGCGTCTTCAGGCGGTCGATCTCTTCGCGAATGTCGGCTCGCGTGGCAAGCAATGCCGCTTCCGTCGTCAGGCGCGACTCGTCGAGCGCGGAGGTTGCCTCGACAAGCAGGCGCACCTGCTCGGTCAGCCGCGCACGTATGGCCGTTGGCTGACGCGACGGGTCGGCCTCCGCCTCATTGGTCAGCGTCTCGATTTCGTCGACATGGCCGGCAAGGAGCGCACCCAGCGCGATGCCTTCGGCCTTCCTCGCTTCAGTGAGCGCTGCGAGTGCTGTACCGAGCAAACTTAGCGCGGCCGCATCGAAAGCGCCTCGCTCGCCCTCGGCCTGCTGCGTCTCCGGAACCTCAAGGACACCGCGCAGTGCCAGAAGGCCATCCGACCGCGCGGGAGCAAAACCGAACTGCTCTTCGAGCCGTTTCGCAAGGCCTGCCAGATCGCGCAGGAACGATTCGTTGACCACCGGCTGGACCAGGCGCGCGACCGAAGAAACTGTCAGCGACGCCTGGATATTTCCGCGCGCGAATGCCTTGACCATAGCCTGCCGTGCGGCGGGCTCCAGACGCTCGTGTCCAGGCGGTAGCCGCAGCCGTGCCTCGAGACCTTTGCCGTTCACCGAACGCAGTTCCCACACGAGCGCCGTATCGCCGTGCTCGCCCGCCGCGCGCGCAAAGCCGGTCATGCTCTGAAGAGCCATAGCGTCCCCTCGGCCGGTGCCGACCGGCCACCCCTATTCGAAGCGGTTCAGTTGCCGCTGTTCGTCGATGCAGGCACTGCTGCGTTCGCCTTGGCAGCAGCCTCTTCCGCCGCTCTCTGTGCCGCCCGATAGCGCGCCACGTTTTCGTTGTGCTCGTCCAGAGTCGAAGCGAAAACGTGCCCACCCGTTCCGTCGGCGACGAAGTACAGGTCGTCCGTCTTCGACGGATTGGCGACCGCTTCGAGCGCGGCACGTCCCGGGTTGGCGATCGGACCGGGCGGCAGGCCAGGGATCGTGTAGGTGTTGTAGGGCGTCGGCGTGTCGATGTCCGAGCGGTATATGGGACGATCGGCCGGCTTACCTTTGCCACCGAATATGCCGTAGATGATCGTCGGATCCGACTGCAGTCGCATGCCTTTGCGCAGCCGGTTGATGAATACGGCGGCGACCCTGCTGCGCTCGTCGGCGATGCCGGTTTCCTTCTCGACGATCGATGCGAGCGTGACGAACTCGTTGATGTCTTTGAGCGGCAAGTCAGCGCTGCGCTGCGCCCATATGCGCTCGACGAGAGCTTTCTGGTCGGCGGAGAGCTTGTCGATGATGTCCTGGCGTTTCGCGCCGCGTGTGAAGCGAATGGTGTCGGTGGCGAGCGTTCCTTCCGCGGGAATGGCCGTAGGCATCGGCCCTTCGAGCTCTTCCATGTTGGCGATGCGTTGGAACGCCGCCTCGACGGTCATGCCCTCGGGGACCGTCACGGCGTACTGCACGGACTTGCCGCTGCGGAGCAGTTCCATGATGTCGACCATGGAGGCTCGCGGCTTGATCTCGTACTCACCCGCCTTGAGCGCGCCGTCGTTGCCATAGGCACGCAGGCCGAGGCGGAAGATGCGGGCGTCGGAGATCATACCGTTGCGCTGAAGCTGGCTTGCGATATCGGCCACGCTCGTCTGCGGTTTGATCAGGATCGTATCCGTATGATCGAGCGGTCCCGGCTCCTCGAACTTCTGCTTCCCGTACCAGACGGCCGCCCCGCCTGCGAGCGTTACCAGCACGACCGTCGAGAAGATGAAATTCGCGAAGATGACGAAGCGGCTGCGCGACCGGCGTGAACGGCGCAGCGGCGGCGGCGTTCCGGCTTCGGGGCGCAAAGCTTCGCTTGCCGATTTCGGCACGATCAAACGGGGCGCGTCGGGCCTGGCTGGCACGCTGCCCGGGGTATAGTTCGTGTCGGTCATGTCGGCGCGGAGATCTCCCTATCGCCTCAGGGGGCGACTCCTCCCAGAAGTAGCGGGGAATATGGCAAAATTGACGCGGCAACGGCAACCAGCCAACCGCGACGAGTGCTGATCAGCCGTTGAAACGCCGGAAGATCAGCGACGCGTTGGTGCCGCCAAAACCGAAAGAGTTTGAGAGCGCCACGTCGATCTGGCGCGGCCGCGCCTTGTGGGGAACGAGGTCGATCTCGGTTTCGACAGCCGGATTGTCCAGATTGATGGTGGGCGGAGCGACGTTGTCGCGGATGGCGAGAAGCGAGAAGATCGCCTCAGCCGCGCCGGCTGCGCCGAGCAGGTGGCCGATCGACGACTTCGTCGACGACATCGAAACCTTGTTCGCCGCAGGGCCGACAATCCGCTCCACCGCGCCGAGCTCGATTGTGTCGGCCATCGTCGAGGTGCCGTGCGCGTTGATGTAGTCGATCGCCGACGGCGCAATGCCGGCGCGCTTGATCGCCATGTTCATGCAGCGGAAGGCGCCGTCGCCGTCCTCGGCCGGCGCAGTGATGTGATAGGCATCGCCGGAAAGGCCATAGCCGATGACTTCGGCGTAAACCTTGGCACCGCGGGCCTGCGCATGCTCGAGCGCCTCGAGCACCACCACGCCGGCACCCTCGCCCATGACGAAGCCGTCGCGGTCCTTGTCGTAGGGGCGCGATGCGCGCTCCGGCTCGTCGTTGAAAGCAGTGCACAACGCCCGCGTCGCGGAAAACCCGGCGAAGGAGAGGCGCGTGATCGGCGATTCGGTACCCCCCGCCAGCATCACGTCAGCGTCGCCCAGCGCTACGAAACGCGCGGCATCGCCGATGGCATGTGCGCCAGTGGAGCACGCCGTGACGACCGAATGGTTGGGCCCCTTCAATCCGTGGCGGATCGACACCTGCCCGGATGCGAGATTGATGATGTTGCCCGGAATGAAGAACGGGCTGATGCGGCGCGGTCCGCGCTCCTGAAGGATCAGTGCGTTTTCGGCGATGCCTTCGATGCCGCCAATGCCGGAGCCGATCATCACGCCGGTGGCGCAGCGCTCTTCCTCGGTCTTCGGCTTCCAGCCAGAATCGGCAAGCGCCATGTCGGCGGCCGCGATGGCGTAAATTATGAAATCGGCGACCTTGCGCTGTTCCTTGGGCTCCAGAACAGCGTCGGGATTGAACGCCGCCTCGCCCTCGCGCGGGATACTGGCGGCGATCTTCGCCGGGAGATCCTCAACCTCGAACTTGGTAATGCGGCTGACTGCGCTACGGCCAGCCAGGATCTGTTGCCAACTATACTCGGCGTCGCCGCCGAAAGGCGACAGAAGGCCGATGCCGGTGACGACGACCCGCCTCACGACAACCGGCCTTCCATATCCAAAACCATCGGGCGAACCCGGTGCACCGCCCTTAGGCGGTCGCTTTGTCGATGAACTTGACGGCGTCGCCAACGGTCAAGATCGTTTCGGCCGCATCGTCCGGAATCTCCACGCCGAACTCTTCCTCGAAGGCCATGACCAGCTCGACGGTGTCGAGACTGTCCGCGCCCAGATCGTCGATGAAGCTCGCGCCGTCGGTGACCTTTTCGGCGTCCACGCCGAGATGCTCGATCACGATCTTCTTCACGCGTTCTGCGGTATCGCTCATGTATTGACCCTCGAATTCAATTGTCCGGCTTTCGTTAGCGGCAGCGCCGCCTCCGATCAAGCTGATTTCCTAGCGTGCTCCGGCTTGTTCAGAAAGCCGTACGAAGCCGATGCGTTCCCATGCCACGAGCGCCACTGCGCGGGTAGGCGCCTGGTCGCATCGAGGCTTTTGGCGGAGTACACGAAAAGCGCGCTCTGGCCAAGCACGCCGGTGGGCTCAGATCATCGCCATGCCGCCGTTGACGTGCAGCGTCTGGCCGGTGACATAGCCTGCTTCGTCCGAGGCAAGCCAGGCGACCGCGGAGGCGACCTCGGAACCGGTGCCCATGCGCTTCATCGGAATCTGGCCCATGATCGCCTCTTTCTGCTTGTCGTTGAGCTTGTCGGTCATCGCCGATTCGATGAAACCGGGCGCCACGCAGTTGACGGTGATGTTTCGCGTGGCGATCTCCTGCGCGAGCGACTTGGAGAAGCCGATCATGCCCGCTTTCGTGGCGCAGTAATTGGCCTGACCGGGATTTCCGGTGACGCCGACGACCGACGTGATGTTGACGATGCGGCCGTGGCGGCGGCGCATCATCGGATGCGTAAGCTCGCGCGTCAGGCGGAATACGGCGGTGAGATTCACCTCAAGCACGGCGTCCCAGTCGGCGTCGGACATTCGCACGAAGAGCCCATCCTTGGTGATGCCGGCATTGTTGACGAGAATGTCCACGCCGCCGAGGTCGGCTTCGGCCTTCTGACCGAGCTGCTTGACCTCGTCGCGGTCCGACAGGTTCGCCGGGAAGATCTGAACCCGCTCGCCGAGTTCTCCTGCCAAAGCCTGCAGCTTCTCGACGCGCGTCCCGTGCAGGCCGACCGTCGCGCCCTGCGCATGCAGCATCCGCACAATCGACTCGCCAATGCCGCCGGTCGCACCGGTAATCAAGGCCTTGCGGCCGGTGAGTGAGAACATGTGTGCCTCCAACTGGAAACTGGACCACTCCCTTACCAAGGGAGTGGCTGGCGCAATTACTTCAACGAGGCCAGCGCCGCCTCGACCTCTGCTGCAGTACCGACATTTGCGGTTGCAACGTCCTTGGCGATGCGCCGCGCGAGGCCGGACAGAACCTTTCCGGAGCCCACTTCGTAGAGTGTGGTGACGCCGTTCGCGGCAAACCACTCTACGGTCTCGCGCCAGCGTACGCGTCCGGTGACCTGCTCGACGAGTCGCGCCGCGATTTGCTCCGGGTCGCTGAGCGGCTGGACGACGACGTTTGCGACAACCGGCACCGAAGGCGCATTCTTCTTTACGGTGCTCATAGCTTCGCGCATCGCAGCCGCGGCAGGCGCCATCAAGGCAGAGTGGAACGGCGCGGAGACCTGCAGCATCAGCGCGCGCTTGGCGCCCTTCTCGGTGCATATACGCGCGGCATGCTCGACGCCCGGTTTGCCGCCGGAGATGACGAGTTGCCCTCCGCCGTTGTCATTGGCGATCTGGCAGTTGCCGGCCTCCATGCAGGCCGCCTCGACCGCTGCCTGATCGAGGCCGATAATCGCCGCCATTGCGCCCTCGCCGACGGGTACGGCCGCCTGCATGGCATTACCCCGAATGCGCAGCAGCCGCGCCGTATCGGCAATCGAAAACGTGCCGGCCGCCGCCAGGGCCGAATACTCGCCGAGCGAATGGCCGGCAACGAACTTCACCCTGTCCTTCAGCGAGAAGCCACGCGCTTCCATTGCACGGATCGCGGCCATGGATACCGCCATCAGCGCCGGCTGAGCGTTCGCGGTCAGCGTCAGCGTCTCTTCCGGGCCTTCCCACATGATGGAGGAGAGTTTCTGGCCAAGTGCTTCGTCGACCTCCTCGAAAACGCGGCGCGCCTCGGGAAATCCGTCGGCAAGGTCCTTGCCCATGCCGACGGCCTGGCTGCCCTGTCCGGGAAAGGTGAAAGCGATCGACATCCGGCTCCTCCTGGATTGCAGGCTAGGTGGCGCATGGGCCTGTGCCCGTCAAGCGCCGAACCCTCTGCGCCTTATGGTGGCCCACGATGTCGGAACCTTTCGATCCCGACCGTCCTTGCCAAGCTGGCCCAACGGAAAGCGGCTGGCGCTTCCGCGGCGGCATCCTATATGCGCCCGACCAGCGAGGGACGCGCGATGGTTTCGGTTATCTCGATCAAAGGGCTGACGAAGCAGTACCCCAACGGCTTCGACGCGCTGAAAGGCATCGATCTCGATATTCAGGACGGCGAGATACTGGCGCTCCTAGGCCCCAACGGCGCCGGCAAGACGACGCTGATCTCGATCGTCTGCGGCATCGTCAATCCGAGTGGCGGCAAAGTCACCGTTGCTGGGCACGATATCATTCGGGACTGGCGCGCCGCCCGCCAGTCGATCGGGCTGGTGCCGCAGGAAATGCATGTCGACGGCTTCGAGAGCGTGTGGGCTTCGGTGTCGTTTTCGCGAGGGCTGTTCGGCAAAAAGCGCGACGATGCGAAGGTCGAGGAGGTACTGGCGGACCTGTCGCTGCTCGACAAGAAAGATCAGAAGATCATCTCGCTGTCCGGCGGCATGAAGCGGCGCGTGATGATCGCCAAAGCCCTGGTGCACGAGCCGCGTATCCTGTTCCTCGATGAGCCGACCGCCGGCGTGGACGTCGAGCTGCGCAAGTCGATGTGGGATCTGATCAGACGCCTCAACGCGTCTGGCGTCACCATTATCCTGACCACTCACTACATCGAGGAAGCCGAAGAGATCGCCGACCGCGTCGGCGTCATCAACAAGGGCGAACTGTTGCTGGTGGAGCCGAAGGCAGAGCTGATGCGCAAGATGGGGGAGAAGGTCCTGACCATCGAGCTGCGCCAGCCGATCGAGCGCCTCCCGGATACTCTTGCGCGGCAAGGTCTCGATCTCGGCTCGGATGGGCAGTCGATCACGTACCGATACGATGTCCACGCCGAACGCACCGGCATCGCGACTCTTCTGTCCGACCTCAGCGCCGCGGGCATCGGCCTTCGCGACATCTCCACATCCCAGAACTCGCTCGAGGACATCTTCGTGACGCTCGTGCACCGCGACGCTGCCAGAGGAGATGCACGATGAACCTGCTCGCGATCCGCGCAATCTACAGGTTCGAGATGGCGCGCTGGTGGCGCACGATCTGGCAGAGCATCGTTTCGCCGGTACTCTCCACCGCGCTCTACTTCGTGGTCTTCGGCAGCGCCATCGGCAGCCGCATGCAGGATATCGGGGGCGTGTCGTATGGAGCGTTCATCGTGCCCGGCCTGATCATGATGACGATGATCACGCAGGCGATCAGCGTCGGGTCGTTCGGCATCTACTTTCCGAAATTCATCGGCACGATCTACGAACTCCTGTCGGCGCCCGTGTCGGCACTGGAGATGGTGATCGGATATGTCGGCGCCGCGGCGACGAAGTCGGTCGTGATCGGACTGCTGATCCTCGGCACCGCATCGTTCTTCGTGCCGCTGCATATCGCGCATCCGATGTTCATGCTGGCGTTCCTGGTGCTGACAGGCGTCACGTTTTCGCTGTTCGGCTTCATCATCGGGATCTGGGCGGACAATTTCGAGAAGCTGCAGCTCATCCCGATGCTGATCGTGATGCCCCTCGTGTTTCTCGGCGGATCGTTCTACTCGATCGATATGCTGCCGCCGTTCTGGCAGGCGGTCAGCCACTTCAACCCGGTGCTGTACCTGATCAGCGGTTTCCGATGGGCCTTCTTCGAGCATTCCGATGTCGGTGTCGGCTACAGCCTCGCAGCGATAGCGGCGTTCCTCGCTATGTGCCTCGCCGTGGTATGGTGGATCTTCCGCACCGGCTGGCGCGTCAAGAAGTAGACGCGGAAAGGGCGAGGCGCGCGGCGCCTCGCCCTTCCCTTAACTGCGACGTGTTCGTGCTAGCAGCGATCAATGTAGCGGCGGCCATAACGGTCGCGGTAGTAGCACTGGCCGGGCTCGGTCGCCGCGCCAATCAGTGCGCCGGTACCCGCACCGATCGCGGCTCCGACCAGCGCGCCTTCGGGCGTTCCGGTCGCGATCGCGCCGACGGCAGCGCCGCCGACCGCGCCGATCCCTGCGCCATCAGCCGTGCGCGAGCATCCAGACATGGCTATCGAACCGGCAACAGCCGCGAGAATCAGTAGAGTTTTCATGAAAGGGCCTCCGTGAAACCAATGCGGACAATGCGCGTCCGATTGCGTTTGTTCCGTGACGTACACGCCGGCCGATAAGTATTGCCCACAGCGGCATCCTCCTGTATAGGCGCCCGCAATCTGCCGGTCCCGATTGGGGGCTGAACGGAGGGCCGCTGCATTCTCGTGAAGGCAGCGTCGCGGGCGCCAAGAGCGCTCCGCCTCCCGTGTCTCCGCTCTCGACCGTCTCGACACGTTCCTTTCTTCGCCGCTCCCCGCCCACTCGGGAAGCTGAAAAGACAGGTTCAGGGGCTTAGCCGTCGGGGTCCGGGAGAGAAACGAAGAAAGGCAAAAGAGCATGGCTCTCTACGAACACGTGTTCCTTGCCCGTCAGGACCTCTCGCAGCAGCAGGTCGACGACCTTGTCAATCAATACAAGGGCATCGTCGAGGCAGCAGGCGGCTCGTTCGGCCGGGTGGAGAACTGGGGGCTCAAGTCCCTCACCTACCGCATCAACAAGAACCGCAAGGCCTACTACACGCTCATCGACATCGACGCGCCGTCCTCGGCCGTCAAGGAGATGGAGCGCCAGCAGGGCCTGTCGGAAGACGTCCTGCGCTTCCTGACCATCAAGGTCGAGAAGCACGAGGAAGGCGCATCCGCGATGATGCAGAAGCGCGACGATCGCGACCGCGAGCGCGGCGACCGTGACGGTCCGCGCGGCGGCGGACGCTTCGGCGACCGCGACCGCGGCCCGCGCAGCTTCGGTGGCGGCGGAGGCGGCTTCGGCGGCGACCGTGAGGATCGCGGCCCGCGCGGGCCCCGCGAGCAGACAGAAAGAGCAGCGTAAATGGTCGACATCAACCAGATCCCGACCCGGCGTCCGTTCCATCGTCGTCGCAAGACCTGCC
>JAEWLS010000008.1 GCA_023457435.1 Pseudomonadota bacterium | reverse complement strand
GAGAAAGCGATTTCAGCATCTTAGCCAAAGCGCAGCGACGCTAAGTGCTAGAAATCGCAAGTGAGGGGGAGGAGCGGTCGGCCGCAAAGCATCGCACGATCTGCAGTGTTCCAGCCACGCACGACGTAGATGCCGCGCGCTCCCCCTTCTCCCCTTGTGGGAGAAGGTGGCCGAGCCGAGCGAAGCGAGAGCGAAGTCGGATGAGGGGTGTTGGAAGAAATGAGACGCTGGCGTTCTGTCCAGCACCCCTCATCCGTCTCGGCACTACGTGCCGATCCACCTTCTCCCAAAAGGGGAGAAGGGAAGACGTCGCCGCGTTGCCGCAACGGCCTCGCGAAATTCTATCCACACCCTCTCCACCTCCCCCATACTCCCCCCGCCTTCGCACGGGAGACGGGTGCGCACCGAACAGTCGGGCGGAGGCCGGTGCCGGATGGGCTGCGCAATCGGTAGCGCGGCTGGGCCTTGAGCCCGGACGTCCGGGCCTTGCGGAACCACACGCTGCCCGGCACCCGCCGGGGCGTGCCGCAGGGCAGAACACCGGACGGGCGGCCGCAAGGCCGCATACACACTAATCTACGAGCGACCGACCGGCCGCCCGTCCTCCTTCCTGCTCAACGGCCAGACCGGAAACGGGGCGTGGCGGCCTAAGAGCTTGTCGGCTTGGCGTCAGCGGTCTAGGAACCGCGCGCGCCGCCGAGGCGCGGATTTGCTCGGGATACGATCATGGCGGACAAGACGGACAGGATGAAGGCGCGGCTGCCGCGGGGCTTCGCCGACCGCCATGCCGCCGACATCCGCGCCGTCGACGCGATGACTGCCAAGATCCGCGCCGTCTACGAACTTTACGGCTTCGAGCCGGTCGAGCAGCCGCTCATCGAATATACCGACGCGCTCGGCAAGTTCCTGCCCGACCAGGACCGGCCCAACGAGGGCGTGTTCTCGTTCCAGGACGACGACGAGCAGTGGCTGTCGCTGCGCTACGACCTCACCGCGCCGCTTGCGCGCTTCGTCGCGGAGAATTTCGAGCAGCTGCCCAAACCCTATCGCAGCTACCGCTCGGGTTGGGTGTTCCGCAACGAGAAGCCGGGGCCGGGGCGGTTCAGGCAGTTCATGCAGTTCGACGCCGACATCGTCGGCACGCCCGGCGTCGCGGCCGACGCCGAAATGGCGATGATGATGGCGGACACGCTGGAGGCCGTCGGCATCAAGCGCGGGGATTACGTGATCCGCGTGAACAACCGCAAGGTGCTCGACGGGGTGATGGAGGCGATTGGCGTCACCGACGCCGGCCAGAAGCTCGGCGTGCTGCGAGCGATCGACAAGCTAGACAAGTTCGGGCCGGACGGCGTGCGGCAATTGCTTGGCAAGGGCCGGCTGGACGAGAGTGGCGACTTCACGAAGGGCGCGGGGCTGGCTGATGTTCAAGCGGAGTCGGTGCTTTATGCGACTGCTTCTCCTGAGTTAGCGGATGCGGGGCACGCAAATGCGGCTGTTCGGGCAAGTCAGTTCTTCAATGAAGGATCAAAGGAGCTGGCCGAAATCGAGGCCCTTGTTCGATCCGCTGGCTATTATGCTGACCGGATTGTCATGGATCGCTCCGTCGTCCGCGGCCTCGAATACTACACCGGCCCGGTCTACGAGGCCGAGCTCACCTTCCCGGTCGTCAACGAGGACGGCGAGACCGTGCGCTTCGGCTCGGTCGCCGGCGGCGGGCGGTATGACGGTCTCGTCTCGCGCTTCCGCGGCGAACCGGTGCCGGCCACCGGCTTCTCCATCGGCGTGTCGCGGCTCACCGCCGCGCTGAAGAACCTCGGCAAGCTCGAAGGCACCGAAATCGTCGCGCCGGTCGTCGTGCTGGTCATGGACAAGGACACCGAGAGCCTCGGCCGCTACCAGAAGATGGTCGCCTCACTCCGCGCAGCCGGCATCCGCTCCGAACTCTACCTCGGCGGCGCCGGCATGAAGGCGCAGATGAAATACGCCGACCGCCGCGGCGCTCCTTGCGTCGTCATCCAGGGCGGCGACGAACGGGCGAAAGGCGAAGTGACCATCAAGGACCTCGTCGCCGGCGCGAAAGCCGCCGCCGAGATCGCCGACCACGCCGAATGGCGCGACTCCCGCCCGGCGCAGTTCTCGGTGCCCGAGAGCGAGCTGGTCGAGGCCGTGCGGCGCGTGATCGAGGCGCAGAAGGCGGAGCGGGGATGATGGGCGCGGCCGCCCTGCCCGCCTTCGCCGACGACATCCTCGCCCTGCTCGCCGAGCGCGGCGCGCCGCTTGTCGACGTGCCGATGATCCAGCCGGCCGACCCGTTTCTCGACATGGCGGGCGAAGACCTGCGACGCCGCATCTTCCTTACCGAAAGCGAGACCGGCGAAGCGCTGTGCCTGCGGCCGGAGTTCACCATCCCGGTTTGCCTCGACCATATTGCGACGAATGCCGCGACGCCGCGCCGCTACGGCTATCTCGGCACCGTCTTCCGCCAGCAGCGGCAGGGCCGCAACGAATTTCTGCAGGCCGGCATCGAGGATCTCGGCGAGACCGACCAGGCTGCCGCCGACGCGCGCTCGATTGCCGATGCGGCGGCGCTGATCGAGCGCGCCCTCCCCGGCGCCGTGCCGCGCATCCTCGTCGGCGACCAGTCGGTGTTCGAAGCCGTTCTCGCCGCGCTCGGCCTGCCCCGCGGCTGGCAGAAACGGCTGGCACGCGCCTTCGGCTCGGCCGATGCGCTGAAAGTCGCGCTCGCCGACCTCAAGAATCCGCCCAGGAACGGCGCACTGGACGACGATGCGGCGGCTCTCGTGATGGCCGGCGAGCCGGAGCCGCTCGCCGCCCTGGTCGCGCACCGCATGGAGGCCGCAGGCATCTCGCCGGGCGCGGGTCGTGCCCCGATCGAGATCGCGCGGCGGCTCCTCGAAAAGTCCGATCTGCGCAGCGTGCGCCTGTCGGACGAGGCGCTGGCCGCGCTCGAAACATTTCTGTCGATACGCGTGCCGCTCGCCGATGCGGCGGCACGGCTCGAAGCGTTCGCCCGCTCGGCGTCGATTTCGCTCGGACCGGCGCTGACGCGCTTTTCGGCGCGCGCCGAAAAGATCGGTGCGCACGGGCTGGATCTGACCACACTTGCCTACGACGCCGGCTTCGGCCGCCCGCTCGACTATTATACCGGCCTGGTTTTCGAGATCAGCCTCCCGGGTGCCGCGCGCCCGCTCGTCGGCGGCGGCCGCTACGACCGCCTGCTGACCCTGCTCGGCGCCAGGTCGCCTATTCCGGGCGTCGGATTCTCGGCCTGGATCGACCGCATCGAGGAAGCTCGCGGCGGAGGGGCCGGGCTATGACCGTCTCTTTCGCCCTGCCGTCGAAAGGTCGGCTCAAGGAACAGACCGCCGAGCGGCTTGCGGCGGCTGGGCTCGCCATCGTCGAGCCGGACGATCCGCGCCGATACCGTGCCACCATCGCCGGCCGCAGCGACGTCGAGATCGTGCTCCTGTCAGCCTCCGAGATCGCTCGCGAGCTTGCAGCCGGCGCGGTCGATCTCGGCGTCACCGGAGAGGATCTGGTGCGAGAGACCATCGCCGATGTCGACCAGAGGGTGGAGATCGCCGCCCGCCTCGGCTTCGGCCGCGCCGACGTCGTCGTGGCGGTGCCCGACGTCTGGCTCGACGTCGACACGATGGCCGATCTCGACGACGTCGCCGCCGACTTCCGCCAGCGCCATGGCCGCCGGCTGCGCATCGCTACCAAGTACTGGCGGCTGACACAGGGCTTCTTCACCCGCCAGCACGGCATCCAGGTCTACCGGATCGTCGAAAGCCTTGGCGCCACGGAGGGTGCCCCGGCGGCGGGCTCCGCCGATGTGATCGTCGACATCACCACCAGCGGCTCGACGCTGCGCGCCAATCACCTGAAGGTGCTGTCCGACGGGGTGATCCTGCGCTCGGAAGCCTGTCTCGTGGCATCGAGGAAGCCGCGCGCCGCCGCCGATGAGGCTACCATCCGCGAGATCGCCGCGGCGCTGGGGTCCTAGCCGCGCCGCCCGTCCAGCGAGATCGCCCCTGCCCTTACGCAGAAGCAGGAGCGGCATTTATCCCCCTCCCCGACCGGTGCGCTAGGATAGCACCGGCCAGGAAGGGAGATGAGCGTCTAGTGTTGTCAGGCTGCAGCCAGCGCACCGCCGCGACGCGCGTCGAGCGACCAGGCGCCGGCACCCGCAACCGACAGCGCCAGGAGGCCGCCGGCGATGGTGAGGTTCTTGGTGAACAGCAGCGTCTGCATCATGTCGGCCGGCGCGTAGTGGAAGAAGGCAGCCGCAACGACGCAGAACAGCGCCAGCGCCCACGCGGCGATTCGGGTCTGGAAGCCGACGAGGATGAACAGGCCGGCGACGACCTCGAGCACGCCCGACAGGGGGGCGAGCAGCGAGCCCGCGGGCAGGCCCACGGAGGAGATGTATCCGGCCGTCCCGGCAAGGTCGGTGAACTTCTGCGCGCCCGCCATGATGAACATGAAGGAAAGGAGAACGCGGGCGACGAGAAGGATGCTGTTGGTCATGTCAGGCTCCGATGCGATATCTTGGAGCCGCGTCGTAGCGGATCGCAGGCGCATCGTGGAGCCGTCGAAGCGGCGACACATCGTTCACCGAACGCGCGTCGCCGCCCAGTTCTCGTTCACAGCTCTGCCTGGCGAATCGTCAGCCGGGGCGGGTCATGTTCTCGGGCCGCACGAGCGTGTCGAACTCGGCATCGGTGAGATACCCGCCGCCGACCGTTTCTTCGCGCAAGGTCGTGCCGTTCTTGTGCGCGGTCTTGGCGATCTTGGCACAGGTGTCGTAGCCGAGCTTGCCGTTCAGCGCCGTCACCAGCATCAGCGAGTTTTCCAGCCCGCGCTTGATGTTGTCCTCGCGCGGCTCGATGCCGACGACGCAATTGTCGGTGAACGACACGGATGCATCGGCGAGCAGCCGCACCGACTGGAGGAAGTTGTAGGCCATCACCGGGTTGAAGACATTGAGCTCGAAATGGCCCTGGCTTCCGGCGAAGGTCAGCGCAGCATGGTTGCCGAACACCTGCACGCAGACCTGGGTCAGCGCCTCGCACTGGGTCGGGTTGACCTTGCCCGGCATGATCGACGAGCCCGGCTCATTCTCCGGCAGAGCAAGTTCGCCGAGGCCGGCACGCGGGCCCGAGCCGAGGAAGCGGATGTCGTTGGCGATCTTGAAGAGCGACGCCGCGACAGTGTTGATGGCGCCGTGGCTGAACACCATGGCGTCGTGCGCGGCAAGCGCCTCGAACTTGTTCGGCGCGGACGTGAAGGAAAGGCCGGTGATTGCGGCGATCCTGTCTGCCACTTTCTCGGCGAAGCCGACCGGGGCGTTGAGGCCGGTGCCGACCGCGGTGCCGCCCTGGGCGAGCTGCATCAGGCCGGGCAGAGTGCTCTCCACGCGCGCAATGCCGTTCTCGACCTGGGCGGCGTAGCCGGAGAACTCCTGGCCAAGGGTCAGCGGCGTCGCATCCTGCGTGTGGGTGCGGCCGATCTTGACGATCCCCTCCCAGGCCTTCGCCTTCTCGTCGAGCGCGCCGTGCAGCTTCTTCAGCGCCGGCAACAGGCGCTCCACGACCTCGACCGCCGCCGCGATGTGCATGGCAGTCGGGTAGGTATCGTTGGACGACTGGCTCATGTTGACGTGGTCGTTGGGATGGACCGGCTTCTTCGAGCCCATCTGTCCGCCCAGCATCTCGATGGCGCGGTTGGAGATCACCTCGTTGGCGTTCATGTTCGACTGGGTTCCGGAACCTGTCTGCCAGACGACCAGCGGGAAGTGCTCGTCGAGTTTGCCGTCGATGACCTCCTGCGCGGCAGCGACGATCGCCTTGCCCAGGTTCGCATCGAGCCGGCCGAGCTCCATGTTGGTCTCGGCCGCAGCGCGCTTCACCACGCCCAGCGCCTTGACGATCGGCAGCGGCTGCCTCTCCCAGCCGATCTTGAAGTTGCCGAGGGAGCGCTGCGCCTGCGCACCCCAATAGCGATCGTTGGCGACTTCGATCGGGCCGAAAGTGTCGGTCTCGGTTCTGGTCCCGGGGCTGGTGGTCATCTTCGGCTCCCTTTTCGTCGGGGCTCATATGCGATGGAAGGCAAGCGCGCGCAACGGTCGCGCTTGCGCTTTACAAACGCCACGGGCAAGGGAAGTATCGCGATTTCGCCCCGGCGGGCGCCAGAGGCGCGTTCAGCACAAGCCGGGAAAACATCAAGGGGAGTACAATAATGCGTTCAACGTTCCGCAACCACCTCGTCGCGACCGCGGCTGGCGTTGCCCTGCTGGCCGGCGCCTCGGTCGCCGCGGCCCAGGAAGTCAAGGTCGGCATCCTGCTGGGCTACACCGGCCCGATCGAGTCGCTGACGCCGGCAATGGCCGAAAGCGCCGAGCTGGCGCTCAAGGAAGTCAACGATTCCGGCGTGTTCCTGAACGGCGAGAAGCTGGTCGGCGTGCGCGCGGACTCGACCTGCATCGACGCCGCAGCGGCGACCGCCGCCGCCGAGCGCCTCGTCAACTCGGAAAACGTCGTGGCCATCATGGGCGCCGACTGCTCGGGCGTGACCGTCGCGGTGGCGAACAATGTCACCACTCCGAACGGCATCACCATGATCTCGCCGTCGGCCACCACGCCGGCGCTGACCGACATCCAGGATAACGGCACCTTCTTCCGTACCGCGCCGTCCGACGCCCGCCAGGGCCAGGTGCTCACCGACATCCTGATCGGCAAGGGCATCAAGAACGTCGCGATGACCTACACCAACAACGACTACGGCAAGGGCCTGTCGGACTCGTTCGCCGCTGCCTACAAGGCGGCCGGCGGCACCATCACCATCGCCGCACCGCATGAGGACGGCAAGGGCGACTACTCGGCCGAGGTTGGCGCTCTCGCCGCCGCCGGCGGCGACCTGCTCGTCGTGTTCGGCTATGCCGACCAGGGCGGCGTCGGCATCATCCGCGCTGCGGTCGACTCCGGCGCGTTTGAGAAGTTCGCGCTGGGCGACGGCATGTTCGCCGACAGCCTGCTGACCGCGATCGGCGAAGGGCTGGAAGGCACCATCGGCTCGGTTCCGTGGTCGGAAGGCGAAGGCACCGACGCCTTCGTGGCGGCCTCGACTGCTGCCGGCGTGAACCCGGAGGGCTCGTTCCGCCGCGAGAGCTATGACGCGGCCGCGCTCATCGCGCTCGCCATGCAGAAGGCCGGCACCACCGACCGCTCCAAGCTCAAGGACGCCGTTCTGGAAGTCGCCAACGAGCCGGGCGAGAAGATCCTCCCGGGCCAGCTGAAGAAGGGCCTTGAGATCCTCAAGGCCGGCGGCGACATCGACTATGTCGGTGCCACCAACGTCGAGCTGATCGGACCCGGCGAGGCCGCCGGCACCTATCGCGAGTACGAGGTCAAGGGCGGCAAGTACGAGACCGTCCAGTTCCGCTGAGAACCGGCTTCACGAACTCGGACAGCCCGGCACGCAGAAGGCCGGGCTGTTCGCGCATAAGGGGAACGGGATGATACGTGTAGACGACCTACACATGCATTTCGGGGGTATCCGGGCCGTCGACGGGGCCAGCATCGAGATTGCCAAGGGTTCCATCACCGGCCTGATCGGGCCGAACGGGGCCGGCAAGACGACGCTGTTCAACGTGATCGCCGGGCACTACCGGCCGACGTCAGGCAAGGTATGGCTGGGTGACGACGACATCACTGGCCTCCCGCCGCACGAGCTGTTCCAGAAGGGCCTGCTGCGCACCTTCCAGATCGCGCACGAGTTCTCTACGCTGACGGTGCGCGAGAACCTGATGATGGTACCGGGCGGCCAGCCGGGCGAGCGCCTGCTCGACGTGTGGCTGCGCGGCAGGCAGGTGCGTGAGCGCGAGAAGGAAGTCCGCGACCGCGCCGAGGACGTGATCTCGTTCCTGCAGCTCGGCCACGTCGCCGACGAGCTGGCCGGCAACCTCTCCGGCGGGCAGAAGAAGCTGCTCGAACTCGGACGCACCATGATGGTCGATGCGCGCATCGTCTTCCTCGACGAGGTCGGCGCCGGCGTGAACCGCACGCTTCTGAAGACGATCGCCGACGCCATCCTGCGGCTCAATCGCGAGCGCGGCTACACATTCTGCGTCATCGAGCACGACATGGATTTCATCGCGCAGCTCTGCGACCCGGTCATCGTCATGGCCGAGGGCAAGGTGCTGTTTCAAGGGGCCAGCGCCGAGGTGCGCGCCAACGAGCAGGTGATCGAGGCCTATCTCGGCCGCGGCCTGAAGCAGCGGCCGAAGGGCCGCGCCCTGCCGGCGGCCGGGGCGGGGGTGCCGGCATGAAGCTGCTTGCCGGCGAGGCCATGACCGGCGGCTACGGCGGCGCCGACATCCTGAAGGGCTGCGGCATCTCCGTCGACCGCGGCGAGATCGTCGTCATCGTCGGCCCCAATGGCGCCGGCAAGTCGACCGCCATGAAGGCGATGTTCGGCATGCTGAAGCTGCGCGAGGGACGCGTGACGCTGGACGGAAAGGACATCACCGAGCTCTCGCCGCAGGACCGCGTGAAGGCCGGCATGGGCTTCGTGCCGCAGACCGGCAACGTCTTCACCGGCATGAGCGTCCAGGAAAACCTGGAGATGGGCGCGTTCATCCGCGACGACGACTTCACCGGCACGATGGACCAGGTCTTCCACCTGTTCCCGATTCTGAAGGAAAAGCGCTGGCAGCCGGCAGGCGAGCTGTCCGGCGGCCAGCGCCAGCAGGTCGCAGTCGGCCGCGCGCTGATGACGAAGCCCTCGGTGCTGATGCTCGACGAGCCGACGGCCGGCGTCTCGCCCATCGTCATGGACGAGCTGTTCGACCGCATCATCGAGGTCGCCCAGACCGGCATCGCCATCCTGATGGTGGAGCAGAACGCCCGCCAGGCGCTGGCCATCGCCGACCGCGGCTACGTGCTCGTGCAGGGCCAGAACAGGTTCACCGACACCGGCGAGGCCCTGCTGGCCAACGCCGAAGTCCGCGCTTCGTTTCTGGGGGGCTGAGATATGGAAGGCCTCCTCAACGCCCTGGTGCTCTTCGCCAACTTCGTTCTGCTGCCGGGGCTGGCCTATGGCGCGCAGCTGGCGCTGGGCGCGCTCGGCGTCACGCTGATCTACGGCATCCTGCGCTTCTCCAACTTCGCGCATGGCGACCTGATGGCCTTCGGCGCCATGGCCACGATCCTGGTCACCTGGTGGATGCAGTCGGTCGGCATCTCCTTCGGCCCGCTGCCCACGGCGCTGCTCGCCCTCCCCTTCGGCATCGTGGCCGCCATCGCCATCAGCCTGCTCACCGACCGCTGGGTCTACCGCTTCTACCGGCGGCAGAAATCGCCGGGCATCGTGTTCGTCATGGCCTCGATCGGCGTGATGTTCATGCTGAACGGCATCGTGCGCCTCGTCATCGGCGTCGACGACCAGCGCTTCGCCGACGGCGAGCGCTTCCTCGTCACCGCCGCGCAGTTCCGCGCCTGGAGCGGGCTGGCCGAGCCGCTGGTGATACGCGTGCCGGTCGTCATCACCGTCGTCGTGGCGGTGGTCGTGGTGGTCTGGCTCTGGTGGTTCCTGGCCCGCACGAAGACCGGCAAGGCGATGCGCGCCTTCTCCGACAACGAGGATCTCGCGCTGCTGTCCGGCATCAGTCCCGAGCGCGTCGTCATGGTCACCTGGATCATCGCGGCCAGCCTCGCTACTATCGCCGGCGTGCTCTACGGGCTCGACAAGAGCTTCAAGCCCTTCACATATTTCCAGCTTCTGCTGCCTATCTTCGCCGCTGCCATCGTCGGCGGTATCGGCCAGCCCTTCGGGGCAATAGCCGGAGGCTTCGTCATTGCCTTCTCCGAAGTGACGGTGACCTACGCCTACAAGCGCGTCGTCGAATATCTCGGCGGCGCGCCCGAGGGCCTGCTGCAGCTGCTGTCGACCGAATACAAGTTCGCCGTGTCGTTCATCATCCTCGTGCTGGTGCTGCTCATCCGGCCCACCGGCATCTTCCGCGGGAGGGTGCTGTGATGCGCCGCGGCTTCGCACTCTATGGCGTGATGGCGCTGCTGTTCGTGCTCGTCGGCCAGCTGCAGAGCTGGAACGTCAGCCTGGCGATCCTGAACCTCAGCCTCATCTCCGCCGTCATGGCGCTGGGCGTGAACATCCAGTGGGGCTATGCCGGGCTGTTCAACGTCGGCATCATGGGCTTCGCCGCGCTCGGCGGGCTGGCGGCGGTGCTGACGTCGATGCCGCCGGTGTCCGGCGCTATCGCGGCCGGCGGGCCGGGCATCCTGCTCTCGCTGGTCGCGCTGGTGGCGACGATCGCCGCCGTTATCGCGGTCGGCCGCTACACCGAAGGGCGCTGGCGGACCTGGGCGATGACCGCCACGGCCATCGTGGGCTTCTTCGTCTTCCGCGCCGTTTTCGATCCGGCGGTGCAGGCGATCGAGACCTTCGACCCCGCCCGCACCGGCTATCTCGGCGGCCTCGGCCTGCCGATCCTTTTCTCCTGGCTGGTCGGCGGCCTGTTCGCGGCGGGAGCCGCATGGTTCATCGGCAAGATCGCGCTCGGCCTGCGTTCGGACTACCTCGCCATCGCCACGCTCGGCATCTCCGAGATCATTCTCGCCGTCATCAAGAACGAGGACTGGCTGGCGCGTGGCGTGAAGAACGTCTCCGGCCTGCCGCGGCCGATGCCGGTCGAGGTCGAGCTTCAGGCGGCGCAGTGGGTCATCGACTGGTCGGCGCGGCTGGGCGTCTCGCCCGTCACCTTCGCCGCGATCTGGACGAAGCTCGCCTACGCAGTGCTGTTCACGGTCGTGCTGCTGGTCCTGCTGTGGCTGGCGGAGAATGCGCTGAACTCGCCCTGGGGCCGCATGATGCGCGCCATCCGGGACAACCGCGACGCGGCCGAAGCCATGGGCAAGGACGTAACCGCGCGCCACCTGCAGGTGTTCATCCTCGGCTCCGCCGTGGTGGGCATTGCCGGTGCCATGCTGACCACGCTCGACGGCCAGCTTACGCCCGGCTCCTACAACCCGTTGCGCTTCACCTTCACCATCTGGGTGATGGTCATCGTCGGTGGTTCCGGCAACAATTTCGGCGCCGTGCTCGGCGGTCTCCTCATCTGGTTCATCTGGATTGAGGCAGAGCCGCTCGGCATCTGGTTCATGAACGTGCTGACCTCCGGTCTCGACCCGGCCAGCGTGATACGCGTGCGCCTCCTCGACGCCGCGCCGCACATGCGGCTGTTTCTGATGGGACTGATCCTGCTCTTGGTCATGCGATTCGCCCCGCGCGGGCTGATCCCGGAGCGGACGGCGCGGCGCTAGCTACCACCACGCGACGGCGGCGATGACTGCGGCGTAGCGCGCCGTCTTCGCAGCCGCGACGATTACGGCGAATTGCCAGAACGGCACCCGAAGGAGGCCCGCTACGATGGTGAGCGGGTCACCGACGATGGGTACCCATGACGCGAGCAGCGACCATTTACCCCAGCGGCGCCAGAACGCCTCGGCCCGCGCGAACCCCCGCCCCTCGCCGCTAATCGCGCGTCCACCGGCCGCAGCAATCCTTCCCATCCCCCAGTTCACGCACGATCCGGCGACGTTCGCGACACTCGCCACAATCAGGAGCACGACATATGGCGCCGTCGGCGTAATCGACAGCGACACGAGCAACGCCTCGGACGTCCCCGGTAGGATCGTTGCCGAGGTGAAGGCCGAGAGTGCGAGTGCGCCGAGCGCGGGGAGATATTCGGGCAGGTTAATGATTCCGGGTTCCACCCGCGCTTATGCGCCGCGGCGCTTACCGCAGGCAAAACAAAAGGGGCGGCATCGCTGCCGCCCCTTCGCAATCCGAACCGGTGGCTCGGGAAGCCGACTTCCTAGAAGTCCATGCCGCCCATGCCGCCCATGCCGCCGCCGCCCGGCATCGCCGGCATCGGCGAGTCCTTCTTCGGGGCCTCGGCGATCATCGCCTCGGTGGTGACGAGCAGGCCGGCGACCGAAGCCGCGTCCTGCAGGGCGGTGCGCACGACCTTCATCGGGTCGACGATGCCCATCGCGATCATGTCGCCATACTCGCCCGTCTGGGCGTTGTAGCCGTAGGTCGCGCCCTTGTTGTCGAGGATCTTGCCGGCAACGATCGACGCCTCAGCGCCGGCGTTGGTGGCGATCTGACGGGCCGGAGCCTGCAGAGCACGGCGGACGATGTTGATGCCAGCCTGCTGGTCGCTGTTGACGCCGACCGCCTTGATCGCGAGCGAAGCACGCAGCAGAGCCACGCCGCCGCCCGGAACGATGCCCTCTTCCACGGCCGCGCGGGTCGCGTTCAGAGCGTCGTCGACGCGGTCCTTCTTCTCCTTGACTTCAACCTCGGTCGCACCGCCGACGCGGATGACGGCAACGCCACCGGCCAGCTTGGCCAGACGCTCCTGGAGCTTCTCGCGATCGTAGTCCGAGGTCGTCTCCTCGATCTGCTGCTTGATCTGGGACACGCGGCCCTGGATCTCGGGCTTCTTGCCGGCGCCGTCGACGATTGTGGTGTTCTCCTTGGAGATCGAGACCTTCTTGGCGCGGCCGAGCATGTTGAGGCCGACGTTCTCGAGCTTGATGCCGAGATCTTCCGAGATCACCTGGCCGCCGGTGAGGATCGCGATGTCCTCCAGCATGGCCTTGCGGCGATCGCCGAAGCCCGGAGCCTTGACGGCAGCGATCTTCAGGCCGCCGCGCAGCTTGTTGACGACGA
>JAEWLS010000007.1 GCA_023457435.1 Pseudomonadota bacterium | reverse complement strand
CGCCGACCCCGCGCGAGGCCCCCGCCGCGCCGCAGCAGCCCGCCGCCGTGCCGGCGATCGAACAGACCCAGCAGGCGCAGCCGCCGCGCGAGGTTACTCCGGCTCCGGCCCCCGAAACCGCCGTGGCTGAGAACGCCGAGGCCGAAGCCGTCAAGCTGCCGGAAACCGCGCCGTCGCCGATGGCGCGCCCGGAACCGCCGCAGGCGCAGACCGCCAAGGCGCCCGATCGCCGCGATGCCGAGCGGCCGGTTGAGCAGCAGGCGCAACGGCAGCAGAGCACCGAGAAGGAGTTCGACGCCGACGAGGTCGCGGCGCTGCTCAACAAGCAGAGCCCGGCGGGCGGCGGGGCGCGCCGCTCCACCGAGACAGCGGCGCTTGGCGGCCGCAAGACCACGACCGGCGCCAAGCTCACGCAAAGCGAGGAAGCCGCGCTGCGCCAGCAGCTGTCGGGATGCTGGTCGATTCCGGTCGGTGCCGCCGACGTCGCCGGCCTGCGCGCCTCGATCCGCTTCAATCTCGACCAGGCCGGCAAGCTCGAAGGCCGTCCCAGGGTGGACAGCTCGAGCGGCAATCAGCAGTTCGACGAGAGCGCCGTGCGCGCCGTGTTGAAATGCGACCAGGCCGGCCTGCTCGTGCCGGAAGGCAAGCACGAAATCTGGGCCGAGGTGCTCGTCAATTTCGATCCCGCCGAGATGTTCTGACGCCCGGCGGTCGCACACGCAAAGAGGTTCTTGATGAAGACGCTGTTCAGGACGCTGATTGCCGCTGCATGCGCCGCGCTGACGTTTGGCGCGGTGACGCTGCCGGCGCACGCCGTGCTGGAAATCGACGTCAGCCAGGGCGTGGTCGAGCCTTTGCCGATCGCCGTCACGGATTTCGTCGCCGCCGACAAGATGGGCGCCGACATCGCCGGCGTGGTCGCGGCAGATCTGAAGCGCTCCGGACTTTTCGTCCCGCTCGACAAGGCCGCCTTCATCGAGAAGATCGGCAATCCGGACCAGGCTCCGCGCTTCGCCGATTGGACGGTCATCAACGCGCAGGCGCTCGTCACCGGCCGCGTCACCACCGAGGCGGACGGCCGCGTTCGCGCCGAGTTCCGCCTCTGGGACACCTTTGCCGGCCAGCAGTTGGTCGGCGAGCAGTTCTTCGCGAACAAGGGCAACTGGCGCCGCATCGCCCACATCATCGCCGACGCGATCTACGAGCGGCTGACCGGCGAAAAGGGCTATTTTGATACCCGCATCGTCTATGTCGACGAATCCGGCCCGAAGGACAAGCGCGTCAAGAAGCTTGCCATCATGGACCAGGACGGTGCCAACCACCGCTTCCTGTCCGATGGCCGCGCCATCGTGCTGACGCCGCGCTTTTCGCCGTCGCGTCAGGAAATCACCTACATGTCCTACGAGGGCGGTCAGCCGCAGGTCTATCTGCTGCAGATCGAGACGGGACAGCGCGAGCTCGTCGCCAACTTCCCGAACATGACCTTTGCGCCGCGCTTCTCGCCCGACGGGCAGCGCGTGATCATGTCGCTGCTGCGCGACGACGGCAACTCCAACATCTTCGCGCTCGACCTCAGAAGCCGCAACACGACGCGGCTGACCAACTCCAACGCGATCGACACCTCGCCGTCCTACTCGCCGGATGGCTCGCAGATCGTCTTCACGTCGGACCGCGGCGGCCGCACCCAGATCTACGTCATGGGCGCCGGCGGCGGCGACGCCAAGCGCATCTCGTTCGGCGACGGAAACTACTCGACCCCGGTCTGGTCGCCGCGCGGCGATCTCATCGCCTTCACCAAGCAGGTCGGCAACGAGTTCCAGATCGGCGTCATGCGTACCGACGGGCAGGGCGAGCGCATCCTGTCGTCCGGCTACCTGCAGGAAGGCCCGACCTGGGCGCCGAACGGCCGCGTCCTGATGTTCTTCCGCGAACAGGCCGGCGCCGGCGGCCCGCGCCTCTACTCGATCGATCTGACCGGCCGCAACGAGCAGCCGATCACCACGCCCAACTTCGCCTCCGACCCTGCGTGGTCGCCGTTGCTGGAGTAGACCGGAGCGACGTTGCGACGCGGCGTCCTGGGGCTTACGGCGCGCATCGCCGCATTGTTGCGGCCTTCGCGCCGCCATTCGGCCCGATTCCGGGGCCAGACAGCGCGTTCGTCGGAGTGACAGGATGTGAAGCGGGGGACGCTTCATTCCTTGTTAACCCTGTTCGTTGAGCGGCGATTAACCGCGACATGGTTACTGCGTCGTCAAGCTATTCGTTCAAATGCCAGGAATGCCAAGGAGAGGGCTGATGGGCCGCATTCATTTCACCGCCAGGGTCCCGGCTGCGCTTGCGCTCGCGGTCCTCGTCGCAGTCGCCGGCTGCTCGTCCAAGAAGGACATACCGAACAATCCGTCCGATCTCGGGCTCGGCAACACGCCCGGGGCCGGTGCTCCGGGCTCGCAGCAGGAGTTCACCGTCACCGTCGGCGACCGCATCTTCTTCGACACCGACTCGTCGGCCATTCGCGGCGACGCGCAGCAGACGCTCTCGCGTCAGGCGCAGTGGCTGGCGAAGTATCCGAGCTACCGCGTGACGATCGAAGGCCACGCCGACGAGCGCGGCACGCGCGAGTACAACCTAGCGCTTTCTGCGCGTCGAGCCGCCGCCACGCGCGACTACCTCGTCGGTCTCGGCGTCCCTGCCAATCGCCTGGGCACCATTTCCTACGGCAAGGAGCGCCCGGTCGCTGTCTGCGACAACATCTCGTGCTGGTCGCAGAACCGTCGCGCCGTCACGGTGCTGAACGGCGCCGGCAGCTAGCCGGCGGGATCGGCGGCTTTCAATCGATTGACCGACCCGTCGGGTTGACATCGACGGTCGTTCTTCCACGTATGCGACAAGCCTGGGCGCTCCTGGGCTTGCCCCGCCGACCTGCGGGAGTAAGCTTGGGCGCAAGGCGCGGCCGGGAGGAGGTTCCGGTCGACCGAAGCGTACGATCCGGAGGATTTCCGATGAAAGCCATTCTTGCAGCCGGCGTGGCACTGACCGCGCTGGCCTTCGCCGCACCCGCATCTGCCGATCTCAAGTTCAAGCCGGGCGAGGACGCCCGCTTCAACTGGGCCAACTACGAAGAACTCGACAAGGTCGATCTGTCGGGCCAGACGCTGACCGTATTCGGTCCGTGGCGCGGGCCGGACGAGGAGCTCGTCCAGTCGATCCTCGAATATTTCCGCACCGCGACCGGTGCGACGGTCAACTACGCCTCGTCCGAGAACTACGAGCAGCAAATCGTCATCGACACCCAGGCGGGCAGCCCGCCGAACATCGCCATCCTGCCGCAGCCGGGTCTGATCCAGGACCTCGCCTCCAAGGGCCTACTCGTGCCGCTCAAGGACGAGGACGCCAAGTTTGTCGCCGAGAATTTCGGCGCCGGCGAAAGCTGGGTCGACCTCGGCACCTACAAGGACAAGGACGGCACCGAGAAGTTCTTCGCCCTGCCGTACAAGGCCGACTTGAAGTCGCTCGTCTGGTACTCGCCCGAGAACTTCGAGGAAGGCGGCTACGAGGTTCCGGAGACCTGGTCCGAGCTGATGGCGCTGCAGGACAAGATCGTCGCCGATGGCGGCGTGCCGTGGTGCATCGGTCTCGGCTCGGGCGGCGCCACCGGCTGGCCGGCGACCGATTGGGTCGAGGACATCATGCTGCGCCTCCACTCGCCGGAGGATTACGACAAGTGGGTTGCGAACGAGCTGAAGTTCGACGACCCGAAGGTGGTCGAGGCGCTCAAGGTCTTTGCCGACATCGCCACCAACGACAAGCTCGTCGACGGCGGCCGCGCCGCGGTTGCGGCGACCGACTTCCGCGACAGCCCGAAGGGTCTCTTCGGCATCCCGCCCAAGTGCTACATGCACCGCCAGGCGTCGTTCATCCCGTCTTTCTTCCCGGAGGGCACGGAGCTCGGAACCGATGCCGACTTCTTCTACTTCCCCGCGGACGACACGAAGAACCTCGGCAAGCCCGTGCTCGGCGCCGGCACGCTGGCGATGATCACCAAGGACAGCCCTGCTTCCCGCGCCTTCATCGACTTCCTCAAGATGCCGCTCGCGCATGAGCTGTGGATGGCCCAGTCGGGCTTCCTGACCCCGCTCAAGACGGTCAACGTCGATGCCTATGCCAACGACACCTTGAAGAAGGAGGGTCAGGTGCTGACCGAGGCGACGACCTTCCGCTTCGACGCATCTGACCTGATGCCGGGCAAGATCGGCGCCGGTGCCTTCTGGACCGGCATGGTCGATCTCGCCGGCGGCAAGTCGCCCGAGCAGGTCGGCAAGGAGATCCAGGCCGCCTGGGACGCGATCAAGTAGTCGTCGCTGCAACGGGCCGGATCTTCCGGCCCGTTCGCTTTTCGGCCTCGGGGGGACTTCGCGATGACCGGCCAGATCGTATCCGCAATTCTGACCATCGTGATCGGCGTCGGCGGCTGCGTGTTCTACTTCTGGGGCGCCAACCAGCTGCTCGAGCTGGCGATTCCGGCGCGCCGGTCGACCGGCAAGGCCGCCGTCGATAACCTCCGCCGCCAGGCCTACATCCGGCCGTGGCTGTTCCTCGGCCCGGCTCTCATCATTCTCGCGGTCTATCTGATCTACCCGGTCATCGACACGGTTCGCCTGTCCTTCATGGATCGCGGCGGGCAGAACTTCGTCGGCACCGACAATTACGAATGGGCCTTCGGCGACCGCGAGTTTCGCCAGTCCATCTTCAACAATTTCCTGTGGCTGCTGGTGGTGCCTGCGGCCTGCACCTTCCTCGGCCTGATCATCGCCGTGCTCACCGACCGCATCTGGTGGGGCAACATCGCCAAGATGTTCATCTTCATGCCGCTCGCCATCTCCTTCGTCGGCGCCAGCGTCATCTGGAAGTTCATCTACGAGTATCGCGGCAGCGGGCAGGAGCAGATCGGGGTGCTCAACGCGATCGTCCAGGGCCTTGGCGGCGATCCGCAGGTATGGATCTCGATTCCCTTCTGGAACAATTTCTTCCTGATGGTCATCCTGGTCTGGATCCAGACCGGCTTCGCCATGGTGATCCTGTCGGCCGCTCTCCGCGGCATTCCGGAAGAGACCATCGAGGCCGCGACCATCGATGGCGCCAGTGGCTTCCAGATCTTCTGGAAGATCATGGTGCCGCAGATCTGGGGCACCATCGCCGTCGTCTGGACCACCATCACCATCCTCGTGCTGAAGGTGTTCGACATCGTGCTGACGATGACCAACGGCCAGTGGAATACCATGGTCCTGGCCAACCTCATGTTCGACTGGATGTTCCGCGGCGGCGGCGATTTCGGCCGCGGCGCTACCATCGCCGTGATCATCATGCTCGCCGTGATCCCGATCATGATCTGGAACATCCGCAACGCCGCGCGCGAAGGCAGCGGGGGGCATTGAAAATGGCAAGCGCTGCTGGACAGTCGCCCGTCTCGAAATACGGCGTGCACCTCGCCGTCCTGTTCTTCGTGGTGCTGTGGACGATCCCGACCTTCGGCATCCTCGTCTCGTCCCTGCGCGACAAGAACCAGATCGTCGCCTCGGGCTGGTGGACGGCGCTGTCGTCGTCCGAGCAGACCGCCGCCGGCCGCATGCCCGGCAAGGAGGCGCAGGTCCAGCGCGACGGCAGGTGGGTGATCGAGGGAAATCTGCTCGAGGAAGGCGACAATCGCACGATCAGCGCCTTCGGCGTCCGCTCCCAGGCGCCGACGCAGTATCCAGCGGGCGAGGTCGCCGATCTCGGCGACGGCGTCACGCTTCAGGTCAATGCGGATGGGTCTGCGGTGCAGACGTCGCCGGCCGAGTTCGGCGAACGCGGCCAGCGCGTCTACTTCTCCGCCGCGACGCCGCCGCGCTTCACCGCCGAGAACTACGAGACGGTCCTGTTCTCCGAGGGCATCGGCCGCTCCTTCATCAATTCGCTGACGGTGACGATCCCTGCCACCATCATCCCGATCATGATCGCCGCCTTCGCCGCCTATGCGCTCGCCTGGATGCGTTTTCCCGGCCGCGCCATCCTGATCGCGGTGGTCATCGGGCTGCTCGTCGTGCCGCTGCAGATGACGCTGATCCCGCTGCTCAAGCTCTACAACGGCGTCAGCCTGTTCTTCGGCGTTCCGGCCAAGACCTACCTCGGAATATGGCTCGCTCACACCGGCTTCGGCCTGCCCTTCGCCATCTTCCTGCTCCGCAGCTACATTGCCGGTCTGCCGCGCGAGCTGATGGAGTCGGCGCGCATCGATGGCGCCAGCGATTTCGAGATCTTCATCAAGATCGTGCTGCCGCTGTCGTTTCCGGTGCTCGCCTCCTTCGCCATTTTCCAGTTCCTGTGGGTGTGGAACGACCTTCTCGTGGCGATGGTCTTCCTCGGCTCGGGTGCCGATCAGCTGGTGCTGACCGGCAAGCTCAATGCCCTCCTCGGCTCGCGCGGCGGCGACTGGGAGATTCTCACCACCTCCGCCTTCATCACAATCATCGTTCCGCTCATCGTCTTCTTCTCCCTGCAGCGCTATTTTGTCCGTGGCCTGCTCGCAGGCTCGGTGAAAGGCGGTTGATAGGAACCTGAATGACGAATGCGGCGGTGAAATTGAGCGGCGAAGCGGTGCGGGCGCATGCCGCGCCGGACCGGGACTGGTGGCGCGGCGCGGTGATCTACCAGATCTATCCGCGCTCCTTTCAGGACTCGAACGGCGACGGTGTCGGCGACCTGCGCGGCATCATCATGCGTCTGCAGCATGTCGCCTCGCTCGGCGTAGATGCGATCTGGATATCGCCCTTCTTCAAGTCGCCGATGCTCGACTACGGCTACGACGTTTCGGATTACTGCGACGTCGATCCGATGTTCGGAACGCTCGAGGATTTCGACGCGCTGATCGCCGAGGCGCATCGCCTCAATCTCAAGGTCATGATCGACCTGGTCCTGTCGCACACCTCCGACCAGCATCCCTGGTTCAAGGAGAGCCGCGCCTCCCGCACCAACCCGCGCGCCGACTGGTATGTCTGGTCGGATTCGAAGCCGGACGGCACGCCGCCGAACAACTGGCTGTCGATCTTCGGCGGCTCGGCCTGGCAGTGGGATACCCGCCGCGAGCAGTATTACCTGCACAACTTCCTGTCCGAGCAGCCCGACCTGAACTTCCACAATCCCGCGGTCCAGGACGCGCTTCTGGACGCGACGCGCTTCTGGCTGGAGCGCGGTGTCGACGGCTTCCGCCTCGACACCATCAACTTCTACTTCCACTCGGAAGGCCTCGAGGACAATCCGGCCCTGCCGCTCGAGAAGCGCGACTACTCGACCGCCCCGTCGGTCAATCCGTATAACTATCAGGACCACCTCTACGACAAGAGCCGGCCGGAGAACCTCGGCTTCCTCGCCCGTTTCCGCGCGCTGCTCGAGGAGTATCCGGGCAAGGCGGCCGTCGGCGAGGTCGGCGACGCGCAGCGCGGTCTGGAGGTCGTCGCCGCCTACACGGCCGGCCACGAGCGCGTGCACATGTGCTACTCGTTCGACTTCCTGTCGCCGCAGAAGATTTCGGCGCCGCGGGTCCGCCGCGTGCTGGAGAGCTTCGGCGAAGTCGCCGCCGACGGGTGGTCGTGCTGGGCCTTCGCCAATCATGACGTGGTGCGCACGCCGACGCGCTGGGCCGCCAACGAGGCCGACCCGATCGCCTATCTGAAGGTCATATCGGCCCTGCTGTTCTCGCTGCGCGGCTCCGTCTGCATCTACCAGGGCGACGAGCTCGGCCTGCCCGAAGCCGATCTCGCCTTCGAGGACCTGCGCGACCCCTACGGCATCCGCTTCTGGCCCGAATTCAAGGGCCGCGACGGCTGCCGCACGCCGATGGCGTGGTCCTCCTTCGAGCCGAATGCCGGCTTCTCGGCCGCCAAGCCGTGGCTCCCGGTGCCGGCGGAGCACATCGCCCGCGCTGTCAACACGCAGGAGGATGGCGAAGCGACGATGCTCGCGCACTATCGGCGCATGCTCGCCTTCCGCCACGCCCATCCGGCACTGATCAAGGGGGCGATCGAGTTCGTCGAGACGGAAGGCGAGACGGTTGCCTTTACCCGTACCCACGGCAACGAGCGCGTCCTCTGCGCCTTCAACCTGTCGTCTGAGGAGGCGGAGGTGAAGCTGCGCGATGGTCAGTCCGCCGTCGGCGTTCCGGGGCACGGCTTCGATGGCAGGAGCGACGGCGATACGATCCGGCTGGGGCCTTACCAGGCCTGGTTTGGAAGGGTGGCCTGAACGATGACGGCCTGAAGGCCGCGGGGAGGGGAAGCAATGGCCGAACTCAAGCTGCGTGACGTACGCAAGGCGTACGGAGCCATACAGATATTGCACGGCATCGACCTTGACATCCGCTCCGGCGAATTCGTGGTCTTCGTCGGACCGTCCGGCTGCGGCAAGTCGACATTGCTGCGCTCCATCGCCGGCCTCGAGGAGATCACCGGCGGCACGCTGGAGATCGACGGCGAGGTGGTCAACGAGGTGCCGCCGTCGAAGCGCGGCATTGCCATGGTGTTCCAGAGCTATGCGCTCTACCCGCACATGACCGTCTACGACAACATGGCCTTCGGCATGCGCATCGCCCGCGCTTCGAAGGAGGAGATCGACGCGCGCGTCAAGAACGCCGCCGAGATCCTGCAGCTGACAAAGTATCTCGACCGCCTGCCGAAGGCGCTGTCCGGCGGTCAGCGTCAGCGCGTCGCCATCGGCCGCGCCATCTGCCGCAATCCCAAGGTCTTTCTCTTCGACGAACCGCTGTCGAACCTCGACGCGGCGCTGCGCGTCGCGACTCGCATCGAGATCGCCAAGCTGAAGGAGTCGATGCCGAATACCACGATGATCTACGTCACCCACGACCAGGTCGAGGCGATGACGCTGGCCGATCGCATCGTCGTGCTCAAGGATGGCCACATCGAGCAGGTCGGCTCGCCGATGGAGCTCTACCGCCACCCCGGCAACCTCTTCGTGGCGAAGTTCATCGGCTCGCCGTCGATGAACATCCTGCCCGCCACCGTCGAACGTGCCGGCGGCCCGACCGCGGTGAAGCTCGCCGGCGGCGCCGTCGCCCATGTCCCGGTCCCGACGCCTTCGGATGCGCAAGGCACGGCCATCAGCTTCGGCGTGCGGCCGGAGGATTTGCGCCTGGCCACCGATGCCGATGGCGGCGTGCTGTTCGAGGGCCGCATCGACTACATCGAGCAGCTGGGCGAGGTGCAGTTGCTCTACGTCGACATCGGCCGTCCCGAGGAGCCGCTGGTTGCCAAGCTGCCCGGCAATGCCGAGATCAAGCGTGGCGACACCGTCAGGCTGACTGCCAGCCCCGGCGATCTCCACATCTTCGACGGCGACGGCAAGACCTTCGCCCGCGAGCATCTCGCGGTCGCGGCGGAGTAGTCAGACCCGCACCTTCTGTCGCACCATGTCCTGGTCGCCGAAGATGCGCAGATAGCGCTTGATCGCCTCGGGGTCGCCCGTCGCCTTTTCCGGATTGTCGGAGAGCTTCACGGCAGGCCGGCCGTTCGCCGTGGTGACCTTGCAGACCAGCGAGATCGCCTTCAGCTTTTCGTTCGGCAGCGGCGCGCAGTCCACGAAATCGTTGGTGAGGTTGGTGCCCCAGCCGAACGCCATCCGCACCCGTCCCTCGAAGTGGCGGTAGGTGTTGACGATGGTGTCGACGTCCAGCCCGTCGGAGAAGATCAGCATCTTCTCGCGCGGGTCTCGCCCTTTCGCCTTCCACCATTCGATGATGCGCTCGCCGCCCTCGATCGGCGGTGCGCTGTCGGGGCGGAAGCCGGTCCAGTCGGCGACCCAGTCCGGCGCGTCGCGCAGGAATGCCGCCGTCCCGTAGGCGTCCGGCAGCACGATCAGGAGGTTGCCGCCGTAGAGCGTGTTCCAGTCCTGCAGCACCCGGTACGGCGCCGCGCGCATCGCCGCCTCGCTATCGGCGAGCGCGGTCAGCACCATCGGCAACTCGTGCGCGTTGGTGCCCAGCGCTTCGAGGTCGGTGTCCATCGCGAGCTTGACGTTCGACGTGCCGGTGAAAGCCTCGCCAATGCCTTCCTTGAGCGCCTCGACGCACCAGCGCTGCCACAGGAACGAGTGCCGCCGCCGCGTCCCGAAGTCGGAGATGCGGATATCGGGCAGCTTCTTCAGCCGCTCGACCTTGTCCCACATCTTCGCCTTGGCCCGGGCATAGGTCACGTCGATGGCGAACTGGCCGAGTTCCTTCAGCGCCGCGCGCGAGCGCAGCTCGTTGATGATCGCCAGCGCCGGGATCTCCCACAGGCTCGTGTGGCTCCACTTGCCGTGGAAATCGAGCCGGTACTGCCCGTCCTCGTGGCTGAGCTCGTATTCGGGCAGCCGGAAGTCCTCCAGCCAGTGGAGGAACTCGGGGTCGAAGATCTGCTTGCGGCCGTAGAACGTGTTGCCGGCGAGCCAGATCATCTCCTTCTTCGAGAAGGTGAGGGTGCGCGCGTAGTCGAGCTGCGCCCGCAATTCGCCCTCGTCGATATCCTGCGCCAGCTTCACCGAGCGCGTACGGTTGATCAGCGTGAAGGTGGCGTCGACCTTCGGATAGAGGCTCCAGATCATCTGGAGCATCAGCAGCTTGTAGAAATCCGTGTCGAGCAGGCTGCGCACGATCGGATCGAGCTTCCAGGCGTGGTTGTAGACCCGCCGCGCGATGTCAGTCTTGGGCATATCGGTTCCTCGCCCCGTCAGGCTTCGTCTCTATGCGCCGCCGGGCGAAAAAGGAAGCGCGGCCCGCTGTGTCGGCACTGGCATCGGCGCCGCGGCCGGCTAAGCTCGCGCTGGCATGAAACGCATCGGCCTCGCGCTCCCTTTCGCTGTCGTTCCCGCTCCCGCCTTCGCCCATGCGGCGGACCGCGGCTTCGTCATGCTGTTGCCGACCGGTTTCTACATGGTCGGCGGCGCGCTCGCCGTGGCGGCGAGCTTTGCGATCTTGTCACTGGTCCGCCCGGAGCCGCTCGACCGCCTGTTCGGTGCAGCGCAGCCGCTGTTTCGCCTGCCTTTCGACGGCCGCGTGCTCACCAGCATCCTCTCGGCGCTGGTGATAGGGCTCCTCGTCTTCGCCGGCGTCGAAGGCAGCCGCGATCCGCTCTCCAACCCCCTGCCGCTGGTGATCTGGACAGTCTGGTGGGTCGGGCTCACGCTGCTCGTCGGCGCTTTCGGCGATCTCTGGCGCTGGTTCGATCCGTGGTACGGCCCGGTACGGCTCGTTCTCGCCTTCGCGGGGCGCCGCTCGGCCCCGCCGCTCGCGGCCATGCCTTCATGGCTCGGCGTCGCGCCGGCCATTCTCTTTTTTGCCGGCTTCGGCTGGTTCGAGCTTATCCATCCGGCACCGGACGACCCCGAACTGCTCGCCGCCGTGGTCGCCTTCTACTGGCTGGCCGTCTTCGTTGGCTGCCTGGTGTTCGGACACGCCGCCTTCACCGCGCAGGTCGAATGCTTCTCGGTCTTCTTCTCCATGATCGCGAAGCTCTCGCCGCTCCGCCGCGACGCGACGGGCCGCGTCTCGCTCGTCGTGCCGGGCGCCAAGGCGCTCGCGGCAGCGCCGCTTGCCCCCGGCGGCGTGTTCTTCCTGCTGCTGGCGCTCTCCACCGTGTCCTTCGACGGCTTCATGCGCACCTTCGCCTGGCTTGGCGCGATCGGCGTCAACCCGCTGGAGTTTCCCGGCCGCTCGGCGGTCGTCCGGGAAAACACGGCAGGCATGGCGCTGGCCTTCCTCGCGCTCTCCTCCGCCTACCTCTTCTGCGTCTGGCTGGGCCAGCGTCTGGCCGGCGCCAACGGCTTTTGGCACGCCGCGGGCGCGCTGGTCTGGTCGATCGCGCCGATCGCGCTCGCGTATCACTTCTCGCACTATCTCGTGTCGCTCGTGCTCTACGGCCAATACGCGCTCGCCGCGGTCTCCGACCCGCTGTCGAACGGGGCAAACCTGTTCGGCACCGCCGGCTACCACGTGCTCGCCGGCGCGACCTCAGGCTACGAAAGCGCCTGGGTCGTGTGGAACCTGCAGGCGGCTGCGATCGTGCTCGGCCACGTGCTCGCTGTCGCCATGGCGCACGCCGCGGCCTTCCGCCTGCATGGCGATGCGCGCCGCGCCGCGTTGAGCCAGTTGCCGCTGGCGGTCCTCATGATCGGCTACACGGTCCTCGGCCTGTGGCTCCTGTCCTCGCCCACCGGCTTCTGACGCTGCTGACGCAGCGTCCGCCTATTCTGTTGCCACCTTCCCGGAACGATGATCTAGTTTGCACACAAGCGAATTTGGCCGTGCCCCACGGCGCGGCGGAGACAACGATAACGTCGCTCGAAAACAGGGGAATCCGCATGCCCGACAGCCGCAAATCCCTCATCCTGCCGAAGCGCGGCCTGACCCGCCGCTCGGTCCTGCAAGGCCTTGCCGCCGGCGCCGCTGTCGGCACGGCGCCGGGCTACGTCCGCTACGCTCAGGCGCAGTCGTCGGCGCCGATCAAGATCGGCTTCCAGGCGCACCGCACCGGCATCGGCGCCGCCTACGGCCGGTGGTACGAGCGCACTACCATGGCCGCGGCGAAGGCCATCAACGCCGCCGGCGGCATCAACGGCAGGCAGGTCGAGATCGTCACCGAGGATGACGGCACCGACCCGAAGCGCGGCGCCGAGGTGGTCGAGAAGTTCGCCAACCAGCACAAGGTCGACGTCGCCTATGGCACGCTGTTCAGTCACGTCGTGGTGGGCTCGGCGCCGGCGGCAGGCGAGCTCAAGCTGCCTTACTATGTCGTCTCCGAGGGCTACCACGTCGCCTCCGGCTCACTGAACCGCTACGTCTTCCAGCCTGGCATCACCGATGTCCGCAGCCAGGTCCGCGCCGTCGGTCCGTGGATCGCCAACAATGTCGGCAAGAAGATCACCCTCGTCTTCCCCGACTACGCCTTCGGCCACGATCACCGCGACTACTTCCCGGAGAAGTTCAAGGAGGCCGGCGGCGAGGTCGTCGGCATGGTGCCGATTCCGCCGACGGAATCCTCCTTCACCCGCTATTTCCCGCAGATCCCTGCGTCGACCGAGGTCATCTACCACGTCATGGTCGGACCCGCCGTGCTCACCTTCGTCAAGGAACTCGGCGAGTTCTACGGCACTGGCGGCCCGAAGCTGTTCGGCTACATCGACAGCCTCGAAGCCGTCGACATCAACTCGCCCGGTCTCGAATTCCTCGACGGCACCTACTTCTGGGAAGGCAGCCCGCGCTACCTGCAGGCCGACGCATCGGACGCGCAGAAGGCATATCGCGCGGCCGTGGGCATCGACGAGAACGGCGCGTCCACGTCCGACCCGAAGGACATCTCCACCGCCGCGCACATGTATGGGTGCTGGGAGACGCTCTACGTCATCAAGCACGCAATGGAAGCGTCCGGCTACCAGGGCCCGCAGGACCGGGCCAAGCTGGTCGAGGCGACCGAGGCGATGACGGATTTCGCCGAGGGGCCGGAGCATCCGCAGGGCGCCAAGCGCTTCAACGGCAAGACCCATCAGGTCTATGGCAGCCAGTACATCTCGCAGGTCGAGGGCGGAAAGCTCAAGGCCGTCCACAAGACCGCCATCGAAGACGGGCTGTACGACAGCGACGTCGACTACACCGCCAAGGCGCTCTGAGGCACGGGGATTTGCCGAACGGTACTGACGACGTATATACGTCGTCAGTACCTAAGGAGAACGCCATGGCAAAGGAAGCCGTCTTCACCATGAAGCTCGAGCCCGAGCTGCGCGACGCCTTCATGGCGGCTGCGAAACGTGCCCATCGACCGGCATCGCAGCTCGTTCGCGAGTTCATGCGCGACTATGTCCAGCAGGATCATGTCTACCTTGAGTGGTTGCGCGGCAAGGTCGAGCGTTCCCGCGCGGAAATTGCGGCCGGCCGAGTGCATAGCCACGAGGACGTTATGTCGGAGATGGACGACCTCCTCGACGGGGAGAAGCGCCAGACCCGCAAGGCGAAAGCTGCGTGAGGCTGGTCTGGACGGACACGGCGAAAAAGCATCTTCGCGAAATTCTGTCCTATATCCGCGCCGATGATCCGGCCGCTGCCAGAAAGATGAAAGTCCGGATCGAGAAGTCGGTCTCCTACCTGGCGCACCAACCGTTCATGGGACGTCAGGGTGCCTTGCCGGGGACACGTGAAACTATTCCGCATCCGAGCTACCGTCTGGTCTATCAAGTCCTCGTGGACGAGGTGCAGATCGTGGCGCTCGTCCACACCGCCCGCCAGTGGCCACCTATGACGGACGACGACTGACGCATGGCCTTCGGTCCCTATCTCCTGCTCGCCTCGCTCGAAGGTCTCGTCATGGCGGCGGTGCTGGCGCTGACCGCACTCGGCCTGTCGCTGGTCTTTGGCGTCATGCGCGTCGTCAACGTCGCCCATGGCGAGTTCTTCATGCTTGGCGCTGTCGTCGCCTGGGGTGTCACCAATGCTGTTTCCGGCCACCCGGCGCTGGGCTTCGCAGCCGCGCTGGTTGTTGCCCCCGTGGTGGTCGGCCTCTTCGCCCTCCTGTCGGAGCGGCTGGTCCTGCGCCGGCTCGAATACAATCCGGAAGCGACCATCGTCGCCACGATCGGCCTCCTCTACATCCTCCAGCAGGCCGCGCTCACCTTCTACGGACCGGATGCGCGGCCCGTCGTTCCGCCCTACAATGTCCGCCTGCAGCTGCCATGGTTCGGCTATTCGGCCTACAAGCTTTCGGTCGTCGGCGCCTCGCTGGTGCTGCTCGGTCTCACCTGGTTCGTACTGACGCGTACCAGGATCGGCCTGATCATGCGCGCCACGCAATACGACCGCGAGACCGCAACCGCCTTCGGGATCCCGGTCGACCGCGTCTATGCCGGCGTCTTCGCGGCCGGCGCGATGCTGGCCGCCGTCGCCGCCGTGCTGGTCGTGCCGATCCAGCAGGCGCATTACCTGATGGGCCACGATCCGCTTCTCCTCTCCTTCATAGTCGTCATCATCGGCGGCCTCGGCTCGCTGCGCGGCACCGTGGTTGCGGCTCTCCTCGTCGGCCTGTCGGACGGCATCCTGTCGGTCTTCTTCTCGCCGACGCTCGCCAAGATCATCGCCACATCGGCGGTCGCGCTCGTGCTGGTGTTCAGGCCGCAGGGCCTGTTCGGGACCGCGCCGCGATGAGCTTTTCAGCCGTCGGCCGGCGCGCGCTCGCCCTCCACCTCGCGGTGATCGCGCTGCTCTTCGCCGCCCAGTTCGTGCTGCCCGCCTATCATCACGGCATCGTCTCGCGCATCCTGGTGCTGGCGATCTTCGCCATGGGGTACAATCTGCTGTTCGGCTATGTCGGGCTGCTCAGCCTAGGCCACGCGATGTTCTTCGCCGCGGGCATGTACGGTGCGGGATTGACCGTCTATCACCTCGGCTGGCCGGTCCTGCCCGCCTTCGCCTTCGGCATGGTCTGCGGCGCGGTTCTGGCGCTCGGCATCGGCCTGCTGGCGCTGCGCACCGCCGGCGTCGCCTTCATGATCGTCACCATGATGTTCGGACAGGTCGCCTACCTGCTGTCGCTCTGGTTCGGCAATTGGACGCGCGGCGAGGAGGGTCTCACGCTGCAGCAGTCGGCGCGCGCCATCGGCCCGCTCGACCTCACCGATCCGACGACGCGCTATTTCGCCGCCCTCTTCCTCTTTGCTTGCGTCCTGTTCGTCACGCTCGCGCTGGTGCGCTCGCCCGTCGGCCGCGTGCTGGTCGCCATCCGCGAGAACGAGGAGCGCACGCGCATGCTTGGCTACGACGTGTTCCGTGCCAAGCTCGTAGCAATCGTCGTCTCCGGCACGCTGTCGGCCATGTCCGGCGCGGCCTACGCGCTTCTCTTCGGCTATCTCGGCGCCGGCTTCGCCGCCACCGCCTATTCGATACTGCCGCTTTTGTGGGTGCTGGTCGGCGGCGCCGCGACCGTGCTTGGGCCGCTCGTCGGCACGCTCGCCATGTACTACCTCACCGACCTCTCCAACGACTTGCTCAACCGCAACTTCCCCGACTGGGACATCTCCTATCTCGGCATCGTCGGCGTGGCGCTGGTACTGCTCATCCTGTTCTTCCCGAAGGGCCTGCTCGGCACGATCCGCGAAAGGTGGCTCAGATGGCTGCCCTGAATGGGGGAAAGAACACATCGCTGCTCTCAACCCGCGGCCTGTCGAAGAGCTTCGGCGGGTTGAAGGCGGTTCAGGGTGTCGACTTCGACCTGCCGGCCGGCGAGATCCGCGCCGTCATCGGTCCCAACGGCGCCGGCAAGACCACCTTCGTCAGCCTGGTCTCGGGCCGCATCGCGCCATCCGCCGGGCGCATCCTGTTCGACGGCGCCGACATCACCGACATGCCGGCGCACCGGCGCGTCGCGGCGGGCATCGCCTACACGTTCCAGATCACCTCGATCTACAAGACCCTGTCGGTGGCCGAGAATGTCGCGCTCGCTGCCCAGCGTTCAGCCAGTGGCGAACCCGCGCTGCGCGCCGCGGTGGGCGAAGCGCTCGGCCGCGTCGGCCTGTCGGCTCGCTCCGCAGAGATCGCCGGCAATCTCGCCTACGGGCACCAGCGCCTTCTCGAGGTCGCCATGGGGCTGGCGCTGAAGCCCCGCCTGCTCATCCTCGACGAACCGACGCAAGGCCTGTCCGACGCCGAGATCGAGGCCTTCGTCACGCTCGTGCGCGACATCGCTGCCAACGCCACCATCATGCTGATCGAGCACAACATGGCCGTCGTCATGGCGCTCGCCGGCCGCATCACCGTCATGGACCAGGGCCGCGTCATCGCCGAGGGTCCGCCGGAGGCGATCCGGGCCGACCCGAAGGTGCAGGCAGCCTATCTCGGAGCACCGTCCGATGCCCACTGAGCGGGAAGCCGATGCGCTGGTCCTCGAGAGCGTCGACGCCGGCTACGGCGGCGTGCAGGTCCTGCACGGCCTGTCGCTCGAACTCCGCCGTGGCGAGGTGCTCTGCCTGCTTGGCCGCAACGGTGCCGGCAAGACCACGGCGCTGAAGGCGATCATGGGTCTCGTCAGGCCGACCGCCGGCACGATCCGGCTCGGTTCCGTCGAGCTCTCCGCCATGCCGGCGCACGAGGTGCCGCGGCACGGCGTAGCCTACGTGCCGCAGGGCCGGCGGCTGTTTGCCGAACTCTCCGTTGCCGAGAACGTCGAGATCGGCTTGCTTGCGCGAAACAGGGGCGCCGAGGTCAGGGATGCCGTGCTCGACCTCTTTCCGGTCCTGCGCGAGCGCTGGCGCCAGCGCTCCGGCACGCTGTCGGGCGGCGAGCAGCAGATGCTGGCGATGGCGCGCGCCCTTTGCCTCGAACCCTCCGTGCTGCTGCTCGACGAGCCGACCGAGGGGCTGATGCCGTCGATGATCGCGCGCGTACGCGAAACCGTCGCCGCGCTGCGCAGCCGCGGCGTCTCGACCATTCTTGTCGAGCAGCGCGTCGATGCCGTGCTGCCCGTCGCCGACCGCGTCGCCTTCATCGAGAACGGCCGCAACCGCGAAACCGTCGATGTCGCGCGCCTGCGCGGCGACCCGGCGCTGGTCAATCGCTACGTCGGCGTCGGCTAGGCCCTTTCGACCACGCGCCTGTCCCTGATCTGGCTCCACGCGAAAGCGGCGACGAACTGGATCGTCATCAGCAGCACGATGGTCGGCGCCGGCGCCGAGTCGATGAAGAAGCTCGCATAGACGCCGACGATGGCCGAGACGACCGCGATCGCCACCGACAGCGCCAGCATGCGCTCGAACCGCCGCGTCAGCAGGAAGGCGATCGATCCCGGCGCGATCAGCAGCGCGATCGACAGCACGATGCCGACCGCCTGCAGCGCCCCGACGATTGTCAGCGCGATCATCGCCAGCAGCCCGTAATGCAGGAGCCGCACCGGCAGCCCGATCGCCGCCGCGTGCTGCGCGTCGAAGGCGTGCACCGTCAGGTCGCGACGGAATGCCAGCACCGCCGCGCCGACCAGTGCCGCGATGACGCCGCTCTGGATCAGATCCTCCCACGCCGCGCCGAGTATGTCGCCGAACAGGATATGGTCGAGGTGGATGTCGGTGCTGATGGCGATGTAGAGCACGAATCCCGCCGCGAACATGCCGGAGAACACCACGCCCATCACCGTGTCCTCCTTGATGCGGCTGTTCTCCTTGAGAAAGCCGGTCAGCAGCGCGCAGCCCATGCCGGCGGCGAACGCGCCGGCAGCGAGCGGCACGCCTGCGAGGTAGGCGAGCACGATGCCCGGCAGCACCGCGTGGCTGATCGCATCGCCCATCAGCGACCAGCCCTTCAGCACCATGAACGGCGACAAGAGCCCCATCGGCAGCGCCGCCAGCGCCGCGACCAGCAGCGCCTGCTGCATGAACGGCAGTTGCAGCGGCAGAAGCATCAGCTCGATCATGCGGACGCCTCCAGCGCCGCGCGCGCCTTGCCGCGTGCCGCCAGCCATCCGTGCTTCGGCGCGAACACGAAGGCCGCGAGAAACACCAGGGTCTGCAGCACGACGATGATGCCGCCGGTCGCGCCGTCGAGGAAGAAGCTGGCATAGGCGCCGATGAAGCTGGTCAGCGTGCCGATGGCGATCGAGAGTATGATGAGACGGCCGAACCGGTCGGTGAGCAGGTAGGCGGTCGCGCCGGGCGTCACCACCATGGCGATGACGAGGAACGCGCCGACGGTCTGCAGCGCGGCGACCGTGCTCGCCGCCAGCAGCGTGAAGAACACGATGCGCAGCGCCACCGGGTTGATGCCGACCGAGCGCGCATGCGTCTCGTCGAAGAAGGCCACCATCATGTCCTTCCACTTGGCCGCCATGACGACGAAGGTCACCGCCGCGATGATCACCAGCTGGATCGTGTCGGAGGGGGTGATCGCCAGGATGTTGCCCAGCACGATGGTCTGGATGTTCACCGCCGTCGGGTTGAGCGACACCATGAACAGCCCGAGCCCGAAGAATGACGAGAAGATCAGCCCGATGATCGCGTCCTCGCGCAGCTTGGTGCGCTGGTTGAGGAATAGCATCGAGCCCGCCGCCAGGCCGCCGGCGATGAATGCGCCGAGCGAGAACGGCAGGCCGAGCATGTAGGCGCCGGCGACGCCCGGCACGATGGCGTGGCTGAGCGCGTCGCCGATCAGCGACCAGCCCTTCAGCATCAGGTACGCCGACAGGAAGGCGCATACGCCGCCGACCAGCGCCGAGACCCACATGGCGTTGACCATGTAGGAATAGCCGAACGGCTCGAGCAGCACGCTCATTCGCCGCGATCCTCCGGACGCCCCTCGCGCTGCCGCTGCTGGTCGCCATAGAAGACCAGTGGATGCTCGTCGTCGGTCAGCACCGTCAGCGCGCGGCTGTCTGCGTGCGCATCCTCGTGCAGGTCGGCGCCGCCGAGCGTGAAGGCGCGCAGCACGCCGCCGAAGGCGACCTGCAGATTGCCCTGCGTGAACACCTCCGCCGTCGGCCCGCTTGCCAGCACGCGCCGGTCCGCGAGCAGCACGGCGCGGTCGCAGAAGCGCGGCACGCTGCCGAGATTGTGCGTCGAGACGAGCATGATGCGCCCCTCCGTACGCAGCTCCGCCAGCAGCGTGACGATCGCCTCCTCGGTCTTGACGTCGACGCCGGTGAACGGCTCGTCGAGCAGGATGACGCGGCCCTCCTGGGCCAGCGCGCGGGCAAGGAAGACGCGCTTCTTCTGCCCGCCGGAAAGTTCGCCGATCTGCCGCTTGCGGAACTCGCCCATGCCGACGCGGGCCAGCGCCTGGTCGACCATGTCGCGGTCCCTGGCCGAGGCCATGCGCAGGAAGTTCATGTGGCCGTAGCGGCCCATCATCACCACGTCCTCGACCAGCACCGGGAAATCCCAGTCGACCTGCTCGGCCTGCGGGACGTAGGCGACGATGTTGCGCTTCAGCGCCCGGCCGGCCGGCTCGCCGAAGATCGAGACGCTGCCGCGCGCCAGCGGCACGAAGCCCATGATCGCCTTGAACAGCGTCGACTTGCCCGAGCCGTTGACGCCGACGAGCGCGGTGATCGTGCCTGCCGGCAGGGCGAAGGTGGCGTCCTTCAGCGCCGTATTGCCGTTGCGATAGGTGACGGCGACGCCGTCGACTGCCAGCCCAGTCGCCTGCGGCGTCATCGGCGCGTTCACGCGGCCAGCCCCTTCACGATCGTTTCGGCGGTGACGCGCATCAGGTCGAGATAGGTCGGCACCGGGCCGCCTTCGTCGGACAGCGAGTCGACATAGAGGACGCCGCCATATTTCGCGCCGGTCTCGCGCGCCACCTGCTGCGCCGGGTCGGCCGAGACCGTGCTCTCGGAGAAGATCGCCGGTATCTTGTTCTGCCGCATGGCGTCGATGACGCGCCGCACCTGCTGCGGTGTGCCCTGGCTGTCGGCGTTGATCGGCCAGAGGTAGAGCTCGTTCAGCCCGAAATCGCGGCACAGATACGAGAACGCGCCTTCGCTCGTCACCAGCCAGCGCCGCTCCGGCGGTATGCCGTCGAGCGCAGCGCGGATCGGCCCGGCCACCTCGTCGATCTTGCCGATGTAGGCCTTGGCATTCGCGTCATACGCCGCCGCATTGGCGGGATCGGCCGCGCTCATCGCCTTGCGGATGTTGTCGACATAGGTCTTCACGTCGGTCGGCGACATCCATGCATGCGGATTGGGCTTTCCCTGATACGGCCCCTCGGCGATGCCCATCGGCTCGACGCCTTCCGAGACCACCGCGCTCGCCACCCCGCGCAAATTGCGGAAGAAGCGCTCGAACCATTGCTCGAGATTGAGCCCGTTCCACAGCACCAGCCCGGCGTCCTGCGCACGCAATATGTCGCCCGGCGTCGGCTGGTAGTTGTGGATCTCGGCGTTGGGCTTGGTGATGGACTCCACGGTCGCCGCTTCGCCGGCGACGTTGCGGGCGATGTCGGCGATCACGGTGAAGGTGGTGACGACCTTGAGCTTGTCCTGCGCCGCGGCGCGCCCGACCCATCGCGGCAGCGTCGCCGTCGCTCCCAGCGCGGCGCCGGAGGCGAGGAGACTGCGGCGGTTCAGGGTCATCGTCTGGCCTTCGTGCACGACTTCGGACGCTCGGATACCTAGAGCGGTTCTAAACTGAAGTCAATGCAGTTGCGAAGCGTTTGCAGGAAGAGCGCGAATTTGCAACTGGCTCGCAACTGGACCATAGATGGCTCATGTCGGAATCGCCGCCCTCACGCCCGGATTATGAGCGCGAGCTGCGCCGCGCCGGCGTGCGCATCACCAGGCCGCGCCGCGTCATCCTCGACATATTGTCGGCCACCGACGACCACCCGGACGCCACCGAGATCTTCCAGCGCGCCGTGGCCATCGACAAGTCGATCTCGCTGTCGACCGTCTACCGCACGATGAAGCTGCTGGAGACGATGGGGGCGATCCATCGCCACGCCTTTGCCGGTGGTCCGTCGCGCTTCGAGCAGGCGTCGGGCGAGCACCACGACCATCTGATCGATCTCGACACCGGCGACGTCATCGAGTTCCACTCCGAGCGCATCGAGGAGCTGCAGGACGAGATCGCCCGCAAGCTCGGCTACGAGATCGTCCACCACCGGCTTGAACTCTACGGCAGAAAGCGCCGCAGGAAGGGGTAAGCGCGGGATTGCTGGCAAATGGGCGGCGCCGATGTCGCGCGGCCGGCGTCAGTGCAGACCTCCGCCCCCTCCACCATGCTTCGCATGGTCCCCGACCTGGGCGACCACTGGTCTCGCCCCGAAGGGACCACGTAGTGGTGGAGGGGGCGCAAGAATGCCCCTCACTTGGAATTTCTAGCACTTAGCCTCGCGGACGGCCTCCGGCCTGCTCGGCTAAGATGCTGAAATTCCTTTCTCTCCCGCAAGGGGAGAGATAACCGCTGCCGCAATCTCAGCGCTGAACTTGCAACCTCAGTGCAAAGCGCGACGTGGAAGGTTTGCGATGAAGAAAGTGCAGAGCCTTATCTCTCCCCTTGCGGGAGAGAAAGCGATTTCAAGGCTTTAGCCGAGCAGCCCGCAGGGCGTCGGGAGGCTAAACCTTAGAAATCGCAAGTGAGGGGCAATCTTCTTTCCACACAACGCTCAGCGCACCCACAATCCCCCCGCCTTCGCACGGGAGACGGGTGCGCACCGGGTATCCGGGCGAAGGCCGGTGCCGGATGGGTCGCGCAATCGGTAGCGCGGCTGGGCCTTGAGCCCTGACGTCCGGGCCTTTCGGAACCACACGCTGCCCGGCTTGCCGGGGCGTGCCGCGGGGCAGACCACCGGACGGGCGGCCGCAAGGCCGCATACA
>JAEWLS010000006.1 GCA_023457435.1 Pseudomonadota bacterium | reverse complement strand
CGCGCCCCCGCCCCCGCCCCCCCCGGCTCTATTTTATTCCCTCTGACATCGGTCGTTAACGGAACCGCCATACCGATTTACCGATCATTAAGGTTACCCAAATATTTATCGGCATCAGGAATTGAGCCGATGCTTCGGTGCAGCCGTCGTTAGCCCATAGTTTGGGCCCGCCGGACCTCTGCAAGAGCGGCCAGGTTCCCTGAACGGATCAGAAGGAACGGGTCTGATGTCGAGTCTTCTTACCAACGCATCTGCAATGACCGCGCTGCAGACGTTGTCGCAGATCAACAAGGATCTGGCTTCAACTCAGTCGCGTGTCGCAACTGGCCAGAAGGTTTCGCAGGCATCCGACAATGCCGCATACTGGTCCATCGCGACCACAATGCGCTCGGACAATGCTGCGCTCGGCGCGGTGCAGGAAGCGCTCGGCCTCGGCGGCGCGAAGGTCGATACGGCCTACGCCGGCATGGAGCAGGCGATCGAGTATATCGACGAGATCAAGAAGAAACTGGTGACTGCCAAGGAGCCGAGCGCCGACCGCGCCAAACTCCAGGAGGATATATCCCAGCTGCAGGAACAGCTTCGCGGCATCGCCGAGTCGGCAACATTCTCGGGGGAGAATTGGCTCCAGGCCGACCTCTCCGGTGGCGCAGTCACCAAGAGCGTCGTCAGCTCCTTCGTGCGCGACTCGACAGGCAGCATCACCGTTACGAAGATCAACTACGCGCTGGACAGCACGACAGTGCTTTACGACACGGTTGGTAATTCGGGGCTGCTCGATACTACCACCTCGATTTCGGGAGGAGCGGTAACGCTGCAGATCAATGTCGCTGGTGTGGTCAGCGATTACACGGTCGGGGCGTACACCACGAACGACGTCATCACCGCGGGCGGCGGTGCCTCGACCTTCGACATCGACCCCGTAAGCGGCGGTGGCTACGCGAATGACGGCACGAACAATTACGTGAGGGTCGGCGCAGACACGTGGGTCCGCGCGGTCAATCAGTCGACCGTAACCGACCAGGAGGTCGCGTTCGACGATGGGACCGACATGTGGGCGGTAGATACCGGAGCGACCGCGGCTGGGACGACCTCCTCCATCAACACGCTCGTGATCACCACGGCCACGACGATGGCGCAGATCGACGGCATGCTGCAGATGGTCGAAGACTCTCTCTCGGCGGTCACCAGCGCAACCGCCACCCTCGGCTCCGTGAAGTCCCGCATCGACCTGCAGAACGATTTCATCTCCAAGCTCACCGACTCGCTCGATCGCGGTATCGGACGCCTTGTCGACGCAGACATGGAGGAAGAGTCGGCCAAGCTCGCTGCCCTCCAGGTGCAGCAGCAGCTCGGCATCCAGGCGCTGTCGATCGCCAACTCGAACGCGCAGAACATCCTCAGCCTCTTCCGCCAGTAACGGAGGCTTTGAGCATCGCTTGAAGGGCCGTGGGGCAACCCGCGGCCATTTTGCGTAGGCGTGGGCATTTTCGCACAAGCTTCGCACCTTAGCCTCGCGACACGCAAACAGTGTGGGCGGGTTGCATCGTGCCGGAACAGATCCAGCGGATCATCGACAGACTGACCGTTCTCGGGCCGCAGCGTCTTGCTGTTCTCGGAGGCGGCGTCGCGCTCGTGATCGCGATGCTTGCAGTTGCCGCCATCTACCTCAACAAGCCTGCATACGAGACTCTCTATGTCGGTCTCGAGCGCAGCGACGTGAACCAGATCGGCATGGTGCTTGGCGAGGCCGGCATCCCGTTCGACGTCGCTTCGGATGGCACGACAGTTCTCGTCGCCGCCGGCAAGACCGCCAACGCCCGCATGCTGCTCGCCGAAAAAGGCCTGCCGACCAGCGCGAACGCCGGTTACGAACTTTTCGACAATGTCGGGTCGCTCGGCCTGACGAGCTTCATGCAGCAGATTACGCGCGTGCGCGCGCTCGAGGGCGAGATCGCCCGAACCATTCAGTCGATCGAGGGAATCCGCTCGGCGCGCGTGCACATCGTTCTGCCCGAGCGCGGCAACTTCCGCCGCGAAGAGCAGCAGCCGACCGCGTCCGTGGTAATACGTGCCGTCGGAATCGAAGGCCAGCGTAGCGCCGCAGCGATACGCCATCTCGTTGCCGCCGCCGTTCCAGGGTTGGGGTCGGACAAAGTCACGGTGCTCGATTCCACCGGCATGCTCCTCGCGTCTGGCGACGACCCGACCAATTCGTCGCTCGCGCGCGCGATGGATGTCGAGCGCCAAGTAGCCGCCGGCATCGAAGAAAACATCAGTCGCGCTCTGGCGCCGTATCTCGGCTTCGAGAACTTCCGGGCCAGTGTGCGCGCGACCGTGAACACCGACCAGCGCCAGGTAGAGGAAACGATTTTCGATCCCGAATCCCGCGTCGAACGCTCGGTGCAGGTCGTGAAGGCGGCCGAGAACGCCAGCCAGAGCTCAACCGCTTCGCCGACCTCCGTAGAGCAGAACCTGCCGGATCCGGCGGCCGGTCCGGCGCCGGGTCCACAGTCGAGCGAGAATAGCGAGCGCCGCGAGGAAACGACGAACTACGAATTGAACACCAAGCGCGTTGCCACAGTGAGCAACGGCTACAGCGTCTCGCAACTTTCGATCGCAGTGGTGGTCAACCAGAGCCGCATCGCTGCCCTCATCGGCGCCAACGCGACCGAAGCGCAGGTTGCGGCCAAGGTTGCCGAGATCCAAGCGCTGGTCACATCAGCGGCAGGGCTTTCCGCAACCCGGGGCGACCAGATCAATGTGTCCGCCGTGCAGTTTGTCGACGATGCAGCGGTCGCGTCCGAGGGCAGCGGCGTGCTCGACAAGCTGATGGCTCAGACGGGCACGATGATCAACGCGCTGGCATTCGTGGTCGTGGCGTTCTTGCTGGTGTGGTTCGGTCTCAGGCCGCTTGCACGGGTCGTTCAGCCAAACGAGCCGGAGGTCGCCGCGATCGCGGCGGGAGAAGGGCAGCGCGCCCTTCCCCAGCCCGGCGACGGCCAGCAAGCGCTGCCCGGCACCCAGACCTATGATCCCATCACCGGCGCGCCGATACCCACCGCCGGCCCGCAGATGGCGCCGATGGAAGGCTTCAACCAGCGCGTCAAGCCAGCGCCGCAGGAACGTCTGGCGCGCATGGTCGATCTCAACGACGAACGCACCGCGCAGATTCTTCGCAAGTGGGCTTCGGCGGAGGCGCTCGCTAGCTGATGGCCGCGCACGCCCTCTTCGACGCCCTGCCCGACTTCGGCATGCCTCGGCCGATGCCGCGCGCCGTCGAGCCAATGCGCCTGGACACGGCCACTCCGCCGCCACCTGCCGAGCCCGAGCCGGAGAAGGTCACGATCGATGAACTCGAGCGCGCTGTCGCGCAGGCCCGGATCGAAACCGAAGAGCGCGTGCGAGCGCACTGCGAGCTCGAGATCGCGGTGCTCGAACAGAAGCACGCGACGGAAACCGAGGGATTGCGCCGCGAACTCGGGGAACAGGCAGGCGCCGCCATCGCCACTCGCTTCAGGGAGCTCGAAGCGCGCCTCGCCTCGTCCTCGGCGGCGGTCGTCGCCCGCATCCTCGGCGTCGCGCTGACCGAAGAGGTAACGCGCAACGCTGTCGAAGAGCTGGGGCGCACCGTGGCCGCAGCGCTTGCCGATCGTGACGCCGTACGCCTCCGGATCACCGGACCCCAATCGCTGCTCGAAGCTCTGCGGCCTTCGTTGGGGGCCAATGCCGAACGCGCCGAGTTCATCGAGGCGCCTGGACTCGATGTTACCGTCTCGGTCGATTCCGCGCTCTACGAAACGCGAATCTCCGCGTGGTCGGCGGCCCTCGCTGAAGCCTTGTCAGGGGCGCAGACGTGAACAGGGGCGCGGAGGAAGGCGGTCATCATCAGGAGATCATCATCGTTCGCCGCGGTGGCGGCGACGATGAGGAAGGCCACCACGGCGGTGCTTGGAAGATCGCCTTCGCCGACTTCATGACCGCAATGATGTGCTTCTTTCTCGTCATGTGGCTCATCAATGCCGCCAATGAGCAGACGAAGGAGTCCGTCGCCAGCTACTTCAATCCGGTCAAGCTCATCGACCGCAACACCAACCGTCGCGGTATCGACGACCTAGGCAAAGGGCAGCACACCTCGTCCTCTCCCGAACCCACCGAGATGAGCACGACCAACCCGGTTGCCGAGCGCCGGGCGCTTACCGGGCCGGCTGACAATCCGAACTCGAAGGACCTCTCCGAGACCGAGAAGCATTCCGACGAGAACATGTTCGCCGATCCCTACTCAGTGCTTGCCGAAATCGCCGCTGACGTTGCCGACAAGCAGAACATCAGCGTGATGGGCGACGGTGGCGCCAGCGAAGCCGGCCCGGCTAACGGTGCGTCGGGCGGGGAATCCTATCGCGATCCGTTCGCGCCAGACTTCTGGTCCACCCAGGTACAGGCCCCCGCCGCCAACCAGACGACGGAACGCAGCGTGCCGGAAGGCGAAGTGGCGGAACAGACGCCCGAGCTGCCGATCCGCTATGGCTCCGAGGCATCGTCCGACCTCGAGACCCCGACCGAGCAGGCGCGCAACCCGTTCGACGGCCCGCCCCCGAGCGGCGCGAGCGAACCCCTCGAGCGGACCGCCGATGCTCCCCTCGCAACGCCGCCGCTGCAGCAGGCCGTCGCGGAGCCGCCTTCGGTAGAGACGAAAGCGTCGATCCCGGAACTGGTTGCTGCCGCCAAGCAGTCCGCTCCGCTTGACCTGAAACGCGAGCAGCCGAACGAAAGGCTTCAGAAACTCGCCGGCGAGATCCGGGAGGAGCTGGCGAGGGCATTCGGCGGTGTCGAGAAGCTCGAAGGCATAACCGTTTCGGAAACCGAAGCCGCCGTCGTCATCTCCATTGTCGACGACATCGATGCCGGCATGTTCGAAATCGGCTCCGCGGTCCCGCGCCGCGAGCTCGTTCTCGCCATGGAGAAGATCGGCCGGACCTTGTCGCAACACAGTGGCAACGTCACCATCAACGGTCACACTGACGGGCGACCGTACAAGGGAAGCTACGACAACTGGCGGCTCTCGACCTCGCGTGCCCACGCGACCTATTACATGCTGGTGCGCGGCGGGCTCAACGAGGACCGGATCGTCTCGGTCGGAGGCTTTGCCGACCGGCGGCTGAAGGTGCCGGAAGACCCTTATGCGAGCGCCAACCGTCGCATCGAGATCCTTCTGGGCGCGAGCTGATGCGATCGGTTGCCTCGGTCATCCTCGCAATTGCCGCCGTAGTGAGTGCGGGCGCGCCTTCGCATGGCGGCGAGCAGCAGGTCGAGCTTGCGCCGTTCCAGCTGGTCCGATCGCTGCAGCTGGTACAGGACCGTATCGCCGACGGCGACCAGGCGTCGCTCCCCATGCAGCAGCGCATCCTTCAGATGATCGACCTGCGACTGAAGGACAGCATGCCGAGCGACTTCGCCGACCAGCGAAATTTCCGCGCGCTGATGGTTTACGCCATGAGCGGCGGCAATCCGCGCACTGTCGACCGCCTCGTTTCCGGTCTTGTCCTCGACGAACAGGATGCCAGGCTCAGTGCCGGGCTTCTCAAATACGTGAGGGGGAATCCGGGTGCGGCCGCCGCCGCGCTGAATGACATCGAGCCGAAGGATGTCTCCGCCGACCTCAGCCCGTTCCTGGCTCTCGTCAAGGGGACCATCTTTGCCGGCAAGGATCCGGCGAAGAGCCTCGAACTTCTCGATCAGGCACGCCTGCTTGGCCCCGGCACGCTCATCGAGGAAGCGGCGCTGCGCCGCTCGATGGCGCTCGCGGCGCAGCTTGCGCAGCCTGCTCGCTTCGTATCCGCAGCAAGCCAGTACGTGCGCCGCTTCCTGCGCTCGCCGTATGCGAGCCAGTTTGCCGACGGCTTCGTTGCCGGAGTGGTCGCGATGCACGACAAGATTGATCTTCACGCCGTCGCGGAAGTCATCGCTTACATGACGCCGGAACAGGCCAAGGTCACCTACATGCGCATCGCACGGCGCGCGGCGATCGACCGGATCGACCCGCTGCTGGCTTTCGCGACGGAGGGCCTGAAGGATGCCGCGCCTGGCGGCCCGGACAGCGACCCGCGAGCCGAATTGTATTGGGCTCTCGCGGAGGTTGCGACGTCCGAGCCTGGTGCGTTGCGCGGCCGCCTCGATGCGATCAGGCGCGATCGGTTGTCGGCGTCGGACGCCCTCCTGCTCGACGCCGCCAAGGCAATTCTCACCGATGTGATCGCGCCGCCGGCGACACCTGATCCCGAACCCCAGCCCGAGCCGGTTGTCGAGGTCGCTCCCCCAGTTCCCACCCGGCCGTCAGCGCCGCGCCGTGCCGACGAGACGGTCGACTACGCCGAGCAGCCGGAGAATGCCGAACCAGAAGCCGAGGCGGTGGATGAGACCGTACAGGCTGCCCAGAAGCCCAGGCCCGAAGGTCCCGAAGACGCTTATGTCGCGGACGCACGCAGCCGCCTCCAGGCGATCGACGATTTGTTGAAGGAGAGTTCGCAGTGAGTCTTGCCCCCCTACCCGTCTCCACTTCTCAGACCGGTGGACCCGCCGGCAGGACGGGCTCCGCCGGAAAGGGCAGCCAGACCGCAGGCGATTTCGGTGCAATGCTGAAGCGACCCGGCGGTGACAAGGGCAAGCCCACGAACGCCGCTGAGCGAACGGTGGCGCCGGCACCCAAGCCTGAGCGTCAGCCGGCGGGTACTTCGAGCGTTCAGGGACTCCCCGATGGGAACGCTGACCGGCCTACAAGCATCGTCGACGCGCTGTTGCAGAAGCTGGTCGATGCGCGGAAGACCGCGCGCGAAGACAACGATCAGCACGACGACAAGCAAGTAAACAAGGACGAGCCGGCGGAGCCCATCGCGATCGTTGGAGCAATGATCGCGCCACTCCACATCGTGCAACAGGACGCCGATACCGGTGATGAGGCCGAGGCCGGCGCCGACCTGGATGGTCAAGCAGACGCCACGACGCCGGCGCCTCGTGCGGACCCCGGAACATCGATACCAGCGCCCGCACGCACCGAAGCGAAGAGCGACGGAATGAAAGCCGTTGCTGCCGAGGCTCAACTCGTGACCGCCCAGAGCGCCCCCGCCGAGACGATCGACGCGCCCGGGGAAACCGTCGAGCCAACCGCAAGTGCAGACCGCAAGCCGGCCGGGCGCGACAGTGCACCAATGGCCGACCAGAAGGTTTCCGTGATTGCCTCCCAGACCGCGATGCCGGCACCGTCGTTCCAGGGTGGCGGAATGTCGGCGACCGGAGCGAACCTTGTCGCCGCTTTGGCGTCGGACGGCGCTCTTCCCGCATACGCCGCCGAGAACGCCGGACAGGCGGCCCAGGCGCTCGCCGACGCTCGACCGGTAAACATACTCAAGATCCAGCTCACGCCTGTCGAGCTCGGTGTCGTGACCGTCAAGCTCACCGGCAGCGGCGAAAACCTTGCCATCGAGATCCAGGTCGAAACCGGCGAGGCGCGGCATCGGCTCGCGGCCGACAGCGAGGCGATCGTCAGGTCCCTTCAGGGGCTCGGCTACGACATCGACCGCATCACGGTGCAACAGGTTCCGGTGACGCAATCCGCCCAGTCGTCGGGAGCGCAATCGGGCGGACGGGACGGCGGTTCCTTCCAGCAATTCGGCGACCGCGCTGGCGAAGGCCGTGGAGACAGGGGCGGTCAGCAAGGCGACTCCGGCAGGCAGGATCACAATGATAGCTACGCGTCAGCGGTTCAGTCCGATCGTCCGGCTGCTTCTGGTGGCGTTTACATATAGCTGGCTGTCGGTCTCTGCTTATGCAGCGCAGAACGCCTGCGAGCGCGAGATTGCGGTAGCGGCAAAGCGCTATGGGGTCCCCGAGGGCATCCTCTACGCCGTCGGGCTGACAGAAACCGGGCGAAAGGGAAGCCTGCAGCCATACGCCCTGAACGTCGAGGGCAAGGCGCTGTTTCCGGCCACGAAGGCGGAAGCGCTGCGCACTTTCGAGGATTCGCGAAAGGCGGGGTCCACCCTCATCGATCTAGGCTGCATGCAGATCAACCATCGATACCACGGCGCCAAGTTTGCCGACGTCTCACAGATGCTCGACCCAGCGCGCAACGTCGACTACGCGGCACGCTTTCTCCACGCACTGAAGGGAAGGCACGAAACATGGTCGATGGCGGTCGCCCGCTATCACGCCGGCCCGAACAACGATCCCGCGCAGAAGCGCTATATCTGCCGTGTGGTCGCCAATCTCGCGGCGACCGGATTCGGCGCATGGACGCCGGAAGCTCGCGAATTCTGCCAGCCGTGAATTCGGCGATCTGAGTCAGAACAGGCACTTGACTGCCGAGACTCCCAAAAAGCTGCACCTCATTAATGGGCTGTTGTGCCCGAATCCCGGCACCGGCTACCTCTGGGTTGGCGGAAGTTTCGACTGATTCGGGGGCGGGCCGATGATAGTTATCGTTGATGAACGAGAACTCGTAAAAGACGGGTACCACTCGCTTTTCGGGCGAGAGGGCGTGGCGAGCGCCGGCTTCGGCTCAACCGAATTCGGCGAGTGGGTCGACAGTGTCGCCGATGACGATTTGAAGGCTGTCCAGGCCTTTCTCATCGGCGAGTGCGAGACCGACAAAGTGCAGCCACGCAAGCTCCGCGACCGCACCGGTGCGCCGGTCATCGCGCTGGCCGAGCAGAACTCTCTCGAAAACACACTTCGCCTCTTCGACGCCGGCGTCGACGACGTCGTGCGCAAGCCGGTGCACATCCGCGAAATCCTCGCGCGCATTACCGCGATCCGCGGGCGTGCCAGCGAGAAGCCGGCCTACACCACCGTCGGCAACATGCGCATCTACAACGACGGCCGCGACCCCGAGGTCAACGGCTGCACCTTGCCGCTGCCGCGCCGCGAGCGCCGCATCCTGGAATACCTGGCGACAAACGGCGGACGCCGGGTGACCAAGTCGCAGGTCTTCAACGCGATCTACGGACTGTTCGACGGCGAAGTCGAAGAGAACGTGGTCGAGAGCCACATCTCCAAGCTGCGCAAGAAGCTGCGCGAGCAGCTCGGCTTCGATCCGATCGAGTCGAAGCGGTTCCTGGGCTACCGCCTGGTCGTCTGAAGGCAGTGCGCGGAGCAGGATCGCAGCCAGCTTCGCGCAAGTAAGAGAGACTATCCTCGCGCCAGTGCTTCCCTGCGTTTGAGGAGACCCCAATGAGCCTTTTCGGTATGATGCGGACCGGCGTGTCCGGTATGAACGCCCAGGCCACCCGGCTCGCCACCGTCGCCGACAACATCGCCAATTCGAGCACCACCGGCTACAAGCGCTCCAAGGCCGAATTCTCGACGCTCGTGCTGCCGAACGCAGGCGGCTCCTACACCTCCGGCGGCGTGAACAGCACGATCCAGACGTCCATCACCAAGCAGGGCGTGCTGCAGTACACGACGTCGACCACCGACCTCGCGATCGATGGCGAAGGCTTCTTCATCGTGCAGGATGCGGCCGGACAGGCCTTTCTCACGCGCGCCGGCTCCTTCGTGCCGAACGCCGAAGGCGAGCTGGTCAACGCGGCCGGATTCAAGCTGATGGGCTACAGCTACGCCAACGGCACGCCGACCGCGACGGCCAACAGCTTCAACGGCCTCGAGACAGTGACGATCAACGACGTATCGTTGACCGCGTCGGCGTCGACCGCAGGCGCCTACACGGCGAACCTGCCCTCCAACGCAACGATAGTGCCAGCGGCAAACCTGCCCTCGGCGAACGCTGCCACTGCCGAGTATTCGGCCAAGACGTCGATGGTCATGTACGACGATGTCGGCAACCAAGTGATGGTCGACATCTACTTCACCAAGACCGCCGCGAACTCGTGGGAGGTGACTGCGTTCAACCGGGCCGACGCCACGGCGGACACGTTCTTCCCCTATGGCACGGCAGGCGACCCGCCGCTGGCCACGACGGACATCACGTTCGATCCGACCAACGGCCAGCTCGATACGACCGGAAACACCGAAATCACCATTCCGGTGCCGGGCGGCCAGAACGTTGTCCTCGACCTGTCTAAGATGACCGAGCTGGCCGCAGGCTTCACGCCATCCGAGGCCTACGTGAACGGCAACGCGCCGAGCGGTATCGATGTCGTCGAGATCGCCGAGGACGGCACCGCCTACGCCCAGTATTCGGACGGCTCCTTCCGCGCGCTCTACCGCATTCCGCTCGCGACCGTGAACTCGCCCGACAAGCTCAAGGTCCTGCCGGGCAACGTGTTCCAGCAGAGCTCCGACTCCGGCGACATCCGCATCGGCTTCCCTGGCGAAGGCAAGCTCGGAGGCATCGTCGCCGGCGCGCTCGAGAGCTCTAACGCGGACATCGCCGAGGAGCTGACATCGATGATCGAGGCGCAGCGCAGTTACACGGCCAACTCCAAGGTATTCCAGACAGGTTCGGACCTGATGGACGTTCTCGTCAACTTGAAGCGGTAATCCGGACGTGAGCCCGGGAAGCAAGTGAAATGTCACTGTCGTCTGCACTGAGCATAGCACAAAGCGCGCTACTCAATACGTCTCGTCAGACGACGGTCGTTTCACGCAATATCTCGGACGCCAGCAACCCGGACTATTCCCGTCGCACCGCGATCCTGGTCACCAGCAACAACGGTGCGCAGGTCGTCGAAATACGCAGGTCGACGAGCGACATCCTGTTCCGGCAGAACATGGCGGCCACCTCGGCCGCCGCCAGCCAGACCACGCTGCTCTCCGGGCTGAACACGCTCAACTTCGACGTCAACGGCGTCGAGAACGCGAACTCCGCCGCGACCACCATCGGCCGCTTCATGGAAGCGCTGCAGATCTACTCGGCTTCGCCTTCCAACGGCTCGGTCGCCGAGAATGCGATCGATTCCGCCAAGAGCGTGGTGCGCTCGCTCAACGAGGGCACGACCGCGATCCAGGCGTTCCGCGCCGACGTGGATCGACAGATCTCGAGCTCCGTCGGCGAACTGAACACCCTGCTCGCCGACTTCAAGATAGCTAACGACCAGATCACCGCAGGAACGCGCGCCGGGCGCGACGTCAACCAGTCGCTCGACCAGCGCGACGCGATCCTCAAGAAGATCTCGCAGCTGATCCCGGTCAACGCCATCACGCGGGCCGACAACGACCTGATGCTCGTCACCTCGACCGGCCAGACGCTGTTCGAGAAGCTGCCGCGCGAGGTGACCTTCACCCAGGCGGTCGGGCTTGCTCCGGGCACCAGCGGCAACGCGATCTACATCGACGGCGTTCCGGTGATCGCCGGCACCGGCGGCAACACCACAGGCGGCGGCAAGCTCGCGGCCTTCGTGCAGTTGCGCGAGGAAGTCGCGGGCGGGATGCAGTCGCAGCTCGACGAGATCGCGCGCGGCCTGATCACCGCTATGCGCGAGACCGATCCGAGCGGCGTGCAGCCCGATCTCGCCGGCCTGTTCACATGGACCGGAGGTCCGGGACTTCCCCCGGCCGGCACGCTGGTCGACGGTCTCGCGGCGCAGATCTCGATCAACGCGGCGTTCGACACCGCACAGGGCGGCACACCGAGCCTGCTGCGCGACGGCGGCGCGAACGGCGCGGCCTACGTCCAAAACACCGTCGGCGGCCCTTCGTTCACCGCTCAGCTCCTCACCTTCGCCGCGCGGCTCGACGAGCCGATGGCCTTCGACGCATCCGCCGGGATCAACGGCACGATCAGCGTCACGACCTACAGCACCGAGGCGATCAGCTGGTTCTCCAACATCCGCGAGGACGCCTCGCGCGCGGCGGAATCGAAGAACGCGCTGATGGCACGGACGCAGGAAGCGCTATCCAACCTGACCGGCGTCAACATCGACGAGGAACTGACCTTGCTGCTGGACCTCGAACACACATACGAGGCCTCGGCACGTCTCATGCGCGCCGTCGACGACATGCTCGTCGCCCTGTTCAGCGCGGTGAACTGACGCCATGAAGACCTCGTTCATCTCCAGCTACGCCACCTCCACCTCGGTCCGATCGCATCTGCTCAAGATGCAGGTCGAGCTCGTGAAGCTGGAGAAGGAGGTGGTGAGCGGACGCGCGGCGGACGCCGGTCTCCACCTTGGCGCCCGTACGGGCAACGTCGTATCGCTGGAGCGCGACATCGACCGCCTCAAGGGCGTGATGGACTCCAACCAGCTCGTGCTGTCGCGTCTCTCGGCGACCCAGGCGGGCATGAATACGCTGACCCAGACCGCGCAAAGCTTCCAGTCGACCATGACCGCAGCCTCCTCCGGCGCGGTCGAGACGGCGGTGCTGCTCGCCGAGGCCAACACCGCCATCGTCAAGATGACCGGCGTCCTGAACTCGAGCCTCAACGGCGAGAACCTGTTCGCCGGCATCAACACCGACGTCCAGCCGATCAACGACTTCTTCGCCGCCGGCTCGCCCGCGCGCACGGCGATGGAGGATGCGTTCAATACGCATTTCGGATTCACCTACGACAGCGCCGCGGCAGCGACCGTGACAGCGGCCGACATGACGACGTTCCTCGACACCGTGCTGAACCCGAGCTTCACCGGCGCCGACTGGACCACCAACTGGTCGAACGCGACCGACACGACGATCACCGCGCGCATCACCCTCACCGACACGACGCCGGCCTCGGTCAGCGCCAACGAGCCCGGCATGCGCAAGCTCGCCGCCGCCGCGGCCGCCGTCGCCGTGTTCATGTCCGGCAACCTGAACGACCTGGCGCGCAGCTCGGTGATCGCCAACTCGACCTCGCTGGTCGGCCAGGCCGTCTCGGACCTGGCCCAGGCGCAGGCCCGCACCGGCATCGTCGAGCAGCGCGTCACCGCGGCCTCCGAGCGCCTGTCCATGCAGGTCGACATCTTCACCGGCAAGGTCAACGACCTCGTCGGCATCGACCCCTACGAAGCCTCGACGCGGGTGCAGACGCTGCTGTCGCAGATCGAGACCGCCTACACGCTGACCAACCGCCTCTCGCAGCTCAGCCTGGTGAAGTACCTGGGATGAGCACCGCCTGTCCTTCCACCCCGAGCACCGTGAGACGTCGCTGAGATGTATCAGTTCTCATACGCAGAAGTTCAAAACGACTCCGTCGCGGATGCCCGCGACCGCGAACGCCAGCTGCTCAGCCGCTCGATCGACCTTCTGGTCAAGGCGAAGGATCGCGGCATCGGCTCGCTGCAGGCGGTGGAGGCGCTGCACTTCCTCAACCGCATCTGGTCGACGCTGGTCGAGGATCTCGGCAGCCCGGACAACGCGCTGCCTTCCGAACTGCGAGCCAACCTGATCTCGATCGGACTCTGGCTTCTGCGCGAGTGCGAAGAGGTGCGGCAGGGACGCTCCGACAATTTCGACGGCCTCATCGAGGTCTCGCAGATCATCCGCGACGGCATTCAATGAGCGGCACGCTGAAGATCACGCTCAAGCCGAACGAGAAGCTCTACATCAACGGCGCCGTCATCCGCGCCGACCGTAAGGTCTCGCTCGAGTTCCTCAACGACGTGCAGTTCCTGCTCGAGAACCACGTCATGCAGCCCGAGAACGCCTCCACCCCGCTCAAGCAGCTGTATTTCATCGTGCAGATCATGCTGATGACGCCGACCGGCGCGGAGGAAGCGCGCAAGCTGTTCCGCGACACGCTGCCGAAGCTGCTTTCGGCCTATGCCGACGCACAGATCCTGGCGACGCTGAAGCACGTCGACGCGCTCGTCTCCGAGGATCGGGCGTACGAGGCGCTAAAGGCGATCCGCGGCCTCTATCGTGTCGAGGAAGCCATCCTCAATCCTCTGGAGCCCGCCACCCCGGCGCCGCTCCTCCTCGCAGGAGAATGACCATGGACGTCTCCGCAATCGCCAACACCGCGGCCAGCCAGAAGAACGCGCCGGCGAACGCATCCAGGAATTCCGCCGGCAACGTCGACTACCAGTCGTTCCTGAAGCTGCTCGTCGCCGAGATGAAGAACCAGGACCCGACCAAGCCGATGGATTCGACGCAGTACGTCGCCCAGCTGGCGCAGTTCTCGCAGGTCGAGCAGTCGATCCAGGTCAACACCAAGCTCAACCAGCTGCTGCAGGTCTCGGCGGTCTCGCAGGCCGGCTCGATCATCGGCCGCACCGTGACGGCCGCCGACGGGGAGACCACCGGCAAGGTAGCCTCGGTGAAGCTCGCGGCCAACGGCGTCATCGCCGTCCTCGACGGCGGCACCGAGATCGTCATGCAGAACGGCGTGACGATCAAGTAGCCATGAACGAGGCCGATGCGCTGGACCTGGTCCAGTACGCCATCTGGACGGTGATCGTCGCCTCGGCCCCGGCCGTCGTCGTCGCCATGGTGGTCGGCGTCGGCATCGCGCTGATGCAGGCGCTGACCCAGATCCAGGAGATCACGCTGACCTTCGTGCCGAAGATCGTCGCCATCCTCGTGGTGGTGTCGCTGACGGGCCCGTTCGTCGGCGCGCAGATCAACTCGTTCACGACTGTGGTCTTCCAGCGTATCGAGACCGGCTTCTAGCGCGCACGCAACCGGTCGGCGCCACGCCCCGAAAAATCCGGTCTGGCCATTGAGAAAGATCGCCCACGCGAAGTGGGAGGACGGGCGGCCGTTCGGTCGCTCGTAGAATAGTTCTGTGTGCGGCCTTGCGGCCGCCCGTCCGGTGTTCTGACCTCCGGCACGCCCCGGCGAGCGCCGGGCAGCGTGTGGTTCCGCAAGGCCCGGACGTCAGGGCTCAAGGCCCAGCCGCGCTACCGATTGCGCAGCCCATCCGGCACCGGCCTCCGCCCGAATGTTCGGCGCGCACCCGTCTCCCGTGCGAAGGCGGGGGGATTGTGCACGAGGTCGGGAGAGCTTGGATAGATTTTCGCGAGAACCTTGCCCCCTCCACCACTACGTGGTCCCCCTCCCCTGCTTCGCAGGGGAGGATCCGCCGGCCGCCAGCGCGGCCCCCTGGTCCTGAAACGTCGCAGGTGAGGCGCTTGATCCTCCCCTGCGGAGCGGGGGAGGGGGACCATGCGGAGCATGGTGGAGGGGGCAAAGGTGTGCGCCACGTCGGCCAGGGAGGTTGCGCCTTCCCTTCTCCCCTTGTGGGGTCCGAAGGACGGGTGCGAAGCACCCAGGGCGGTGGATCGGCGCGCAGCGCCGAGACGGATGAGGGGTGCTGGCCGGAGTGCGCGTTCGCCGGAAACGCCTCATTTCTTCCAACACCCCACATCCGACTTCGCTTCGCTCGGCTCGGCCACCTTCTCCCACAAGGGGAGAAGGGGGGCGGATGCGTTTTGGCCGGTGCGAAGACGGTGCCTAGCCGCACACCCTCCGCTTCGTCATCCCGGAAGACAGACGGCGCGATGCGCCGGATGGCTATCCGGGACCCATGCCGTTGCCGTCAAACATATGAGTGGCTTGCCGGGACCCGTATTGCACGCCCGCCGTCGCGAGGCATGGGTCCCGGATAGATGCCGCTCGCTCAAGCGAGCGCGCATCTTCCGGGATGACGAAGGTTTGGGGATAGCAGGCCGGAGGCCGTCCGCGAGGCTAAGTGCTAGAAATTCCAAGTGAGGGGCATTTTGCGCCCCCTCCACCGCCTTCGGCGGTCCCCCACCCCCGCTTCGCAGGGGAGGATCCGCCGGCCGCGGGCGCGGCACCCCTGCCCGATCACCTCCGCACAAGCTTGAGCCGCTAGCGTTGCGCAGGGTGCTCATGCGCCCGGGCCCGGCTTTCTCGAGGTGGCGGCATGGCGGTGACGGACAGTCTGGCGGTAGCGCCGATCAAGGGCAACGGCCGCGACATCGGCTTCGCCATCGGCGTGTTGGTCATCCTCGCCGTGCTGTTTCTGCCGATCCCGTCTTTCCTCATCGACATCGGCCTCGCCTTCTCGATCGCCGTTTCGGTGCTGATCCTGATGGTGGCGCTGTGGATCCAGCGGCCGCTCGACTTCACCTCGTTCCCGACGATCCTGCTGATCGTCACCATGCTGCGGCTGTCGCTCAACATCGCCACCACGCGCGTGATCCTGACCCACGGCAGCGACGGCACCAATGCCGCCGGCTACGTCATCGGTGGCTTCTCGAACCTGGTCATGGCCGGCGACTTCGTCATCGGCCTGATCGTGTTCCTGATCCTGATCGTCGTGAACTTCATCGTCATCACCAAGGGCGCGACGCGCATCGCCGAAGTCGGCGCACGCTTCACCCTCGACGCCATCCCCGGCAAGCAGATGTCGATCGACGCCGACCTCTCGGCAGGCGTCATCGACGACAAGGAAGCGCAGCGCCGGCGCCGCGAGCTCGAAGAGGAATCGTCGTTCTTCGGCGCCATGGACGGCGCGTCGAAGTTCGTGCGCGGCGACGCCATCGCCGGCCTCATCATCACCGCCATCAACATCGTCGGCGGCATCGCCATCGGCTACGGCCGCCACGCCATGGACATCGGCGAGGCAGCCGACGTCTTCGTCAAGCTCTCCGTCGGCGACGGCCTCGTGACGCAGATCCCGGCGCTGATCGTGTCGCTGGCATCGGGCCTGCTCGTCTCGAAGGGCGGCACGCGCGGCTCCGCCGACCAGGCGGTGTTCGGCCAGCTTTCGGCCTATCCGCGCGCGCTCTACGTCGCGGCCGGACTGCTGATCCTGATGGGCATCATTCCGGGATTGCCGCTGCTGCCTTTCTGGCTCCTGGCCATCGGCATGTGCACCATCGCCTACGTGATCCCGCTGCGCCGCAACCGCGCGGAGGCGGTGACTGCCGCCGCGAAGCGCAGCGAGGACGCCGCCAAGGCAGACGAGGAGAAGAACTCGATCAAGCACTCGCTGCGCACGCCCGAGATCGAGCTGCTGATCGGCAAGCAGCTCTCGACCAAGCTCCTGACGCAGCACCAGGAACTCGCCTTCCGCATGAACAAGATGCGCAAGAAGTTCGCCACGCAGTACGGCTTCGTCGTGCCGGAAGTGCGGCTGACCGACGACTTCGCGATCCCCGCCAAATGCTACCAGATCAAGATCCACGGCACCGTGGTGGCCGAGCACGAGCTGCGCGTCGGCGAGCTGATGGTGCTGATCGGCGGCGGCAAGACGCCGGACATGCCGGGCACCGAAGTGAAGGAGCCGGCCTTCGGCATGCGCGCCTTCTCGGTCCAGGAAATGTTCGCCGAGGACCTGAAGCGCGAGCAGTTCGCCTATGCCGACAACATGTCGGTGCTGCTCACGCACCTCTCGGAGGTGATCCGCAACAACCTGCCGCAGCTCCTGTCCTACAAGGACATGAAGGCGCTGATCGACCGCCTCGACCCGGAATACAAGAAGCTCGCCGAGGAGGTCTGCACCTCGCACATCACCTATCCGGGCCTGCAGGCGGTGCTGAAACTGCTGCTTGCCGAGCGCGTGTCGATCCGCAACCTGCACCTGATCATCGAGGCCATCGCCGAGATCGCGCCGCACGTGCGGCGCACCGAGCAGATCGTCGAGCACGTCCGTATCCGCATGGCGCAGCAGATCTGCGGCGACCTGACCGAAGCCGGCGCGCTCAAGGTCGTGCGGCTCGGCAACCGCTGGGACGTCGCCTTCCACCAGGCGCTGAAGCGCGATCCGAAAGGCGAGGTGCGCGAATTCGACATCGACCCGCGCCAGCTCGAGGAATTCGGCCAGGACGCGACGCGCGTGCTGCGCACCCATCTCGAAGCCGGCGAGCGCTTCGCCCTCGTGACAGCGCCCGAGGCGCGGCCGTATGTGCGCATGATCGTCGAGCGCCTGTTCCCCACCCTGCCCGTGCTCAGCCACGTCGAGATCGCAAAGGGCGTCGAGATACGCGTGCTCGGCGCAGTGTCGTGATCGAAAGCGCGGTCCTCGCGACGTTCGTCGCGTTCTGCCGCATCGGCGCCTGCTTCATGCTGATGCCCGGACTGTCGAGCATGCGCGTGCCGATGAACGTGCGCCTGTTCGTCTCCGTCGCGGCGAGCCTCGCGCTGCTCGGGCATCTGTGGGACCAGCTCGTGCCGGTGGTGAGCCGGCGGCCCGACATCCTGCTGCCGATGATCGTCTCCGAACTGGTCACCGGCGCGCTGATCGGCCTCGTCGCGCGGTTCTACGTGCTGTCGCTCGGCTTCATCGCCGCCGCGATCACCATGCTGGGCGGCTTCGGCGGCACGCCGGGCACGGCCATCGAGGACAACGACGTGCAGGGCCCGTCCGGCGCGATCGTCACCATGTCGGCGCTGCTCATCCTGTTCATCTTCGACTTCCACCACCAGGTGGTGTTCGCGCTGGTCGAATCCTATCGCGTGGCGCCGGTGAACGTGTTCTTCTCCAGCGCCTCGGCGCTGACCGACCTCTCCGACACCATCGCCGACAGCTTCCTGCTCGTGCTGCGGCTCGGCAGCCCGTTCATCGCCTACGCCATCCTCGTCAACCTTGCGGCCGGCCTGATCAACAAGCTCGCACCGGCGATCCCGGTCTACTTCATCGCCACGCCGTTCGTGCTCGCCGGAGCGCTGCTGCTCATGTACTTCGCCTACCCCACCATGCTCAGCCTGTTCGGCGACGCCTTCGCCGACCTGACGGTGGCGCGATGAGCGTCGAACGCCGCGACCGCCTCGCCAAGCTCGTCAAGCTCGAGCGGCGGCTCAAGGATTTCCACGAGACGCGCCGCGCCGGCCACATCGCCGACGCCAACCGCGCTGCCGAGGAGCAGGCCGAGATCGCCAGCCGCATCGACCACCCGGATTCGCTCTCGGCGCTGTTTCCGGGCGTCTACTACCGCGGCATCGAGCACGCCGCAGAGCGCCAAGCGAAGAGCCTTGCGCTGGCCGAGGAGGAGGCGAAGCACGTCGCCGCCTCGACGGTGCGCGCCGGCCGGGTCGAGGATAAGTGGCGCGCCGCCGCCCGCGTCGTCGACGACAAGGCGGCCGAGAACGAGCGCCAGGAGCTGATCGACCGGAAGCGCTGACCTAGCGGTTCCGGATCTCGGCGAGATGACGAACCGCAAGCGCAACATGCGCCGGTATCGGCAATCCCGCGCGATACGACGCAACCTGCCGGCGCGATATCTCGAGCTGCTCCGCCATACCTTCCAGCGACAGGCCCAACCGCTCCATGAGCTGGCGGAACTCCGCATTCTCCATCCCGGCGGGCGGGAGCCGCTCAATCCATTCTGCCGACAGCTCGATGCCGCCGTCCCACTCGATCGCGGTGCCGTCTTCCGCGGGCCTCAATGTCCGAAACAGATCGGAATCGTCGCGCAGCGGTATGAAATGGCGATGGCTCTTCAGCACCGGGGCCAGATTGACGATGACGCTACCGCCGTCCCGCCAGACTACGCGCACCTTCGATCTCTCCAGGATGTCGACCGAGGCGATGCGCGGCAGCGGCCGTCCGGCGGTGACGAACTCATCCGTTGAGGCGATGCCACTCATCTGAAAGCTCCCTTTGTCGCGAACGCGCCCAGACCAAGGCCGCCTCCAGGTCGTCGCGCCTCAGGCGCCCGCGCAAGACCTTCAAGCCATCCAGCGCCACCATCACCTCGCCATCCGGCGCCACGACGTGAAAATGCGGTGGATTGTGGTCATCCGCGAACATGCGAATCCTGATCCGCCCCAGCACGGCGAGCGTCGGCATGGGCACAAAATAGTGCAGCACGTGCACTTTGTCCACGACGCGCTGACAGGGCAAGCCTGCCACAAGCTTTCGGCGGCATTGTTGCCGCGTTGAATCGGAGGAATGCCGTGGCCGTCACCCTGACGACCGATATCGTTGCCGACGTGATGCGCGCCGCCTCGCCCGAGAAGCTGCAGGCGGCGCAGGCGAGGCTGCGCAGCATCGCCGCCGGCGCGTCCGCGGGCGACAGCGCGGCTTTCGCGGCAAGGCTCGCGGGCGCAGGCGCCTCGCGCAAGCCGACCCCGGACGCCGAAGCCGTGGCGATGGAGAAGTTCGAGGCCATGGTGCTCGGTTCGTTCTTCGAAAAGATGCTGCCGAGCGACGCGACCGCGGCCTATGGCGAGGGGCTGTCGGGCGACATGTGGAAGTCGATCATGGCGCAGCACCTCGGCGAGGCCGTCGCCGCGCAAGGCGGCATCGGCATCGCCAGCCGCTACCTGGCCGACCGCTATCCGAGCGGCGAAAAAGCCGAACCGCTGCGCGGCATGAACGATTTGCAGGTCAGTGCCGCGCTCGACACGCAGACCGGGCTGTCGCGCGGCCTGGTGCAGGAACTGCAGCGCAAGGCGGCCGACGCGCTGATCGACAGCGGCGTGCGCAAGCCAGAAGAGTAAGCCGGAGCCAGCATGGACCAGCAGACCGCAACCTTGACCCGCCCGCGCCCGGCGCAGCCCCCGACCGCGAGCCCGACCGCGAGCCAGACCGGCAGCCTGCTCGGCCTCATCGGCCGCATCGAGGAGGCCGTGCAGGCGGAAACCGACGCCATCCGCACCGACATCAACTTCGACGTCGCGGCGTCGAACGCGCGCAAGAGCCGCTATCTCTACGACCTCAACAAGGCGGCGCGCGGGCTGACCGAGGCCGGGCTGCGCGACGAGCATCGCGCCGCACTGAACAGCCTGAAGCGCACGCTCACCGTGAACGAGCAGGCGATCCTGGCGCACCTCAACGCCGTGCGCGAGGTCGCCGACCTGCTGCAAGGCGCGATCCGCCGGTCCGAGACCGACGGCACCTACTCGGCCAACGAATTCGGCCGCTCATGATCAAGTTCATCGTCGCGGCGATCTGGCTCGCCGGCGCCACTCTTGCCTCGGTGTACTTCTCGTTCTCGTCGGCGAAGACGCACGCGGTCGACGAGAAGCCGCAGCCGACGCTGCTCGGCGGGCTCGACTATGTGAGCATGCCGCTCGCGTCGATCCCGCTGATGGCGAAGGGCGACGTGTATGGCTACTTCATCGCCAAGTTCGTCTACACCGCAGAGCCGGCGAAGCTCGCCAAGCTGGTTGTACCGCCCGAAGCGCTGATGATGGACGAGGTCTATACCTGGCTATACGCCAACCCGCAGCTCAATTTCGCCCAAGCTAAGGAACTGGACCTCGACCAGCTGCGATCCAGCGTGAAGGAAGCGATCAACAAGCGGGTCGGCGACGAGTTGATCCACGAGGTGTTGATCGAGCAGGTCGACTTCCTGTCGAAGCAGGACATCCGCGACAACACCTCGCGGCGCAAGCTGTCGGCCATCGAGGCCGAGGAAAAGCGCAACGCGGCGGCCGCCGCCGAGGCGCAGAAGGCCGCCAAGGGCGGCTCCGGCGGCCAATAGATTGGTTGGCCGCCAGATCGACGCGGGCTAGGAGAAGTTCGGCTTCCGCTTCTCGAGGAACGCCGAGAGGCCCTCGCGCGCATCCGCGCCGCTCTGGCTGAGCGCCGCGCTCAGGCTCTCCGTGTACAGCCCGTCGCCATGCGACATCGAAGCGATGCGCGAGATCGACTGGATGATCAGGTAGTTCACCAGCGTCGCGTTGGACGCGATCTCGGCGGCCAGCTCCTCGGCCTTGGCCTGCCCCTCGCCTTCGCCGACGAGGTAGTGCGCGAGGCCGAGGCGGTGCCCGTCCGCGGCATCGTAGGCGCGGCCGGTGAGCATCATCTCGGTCATGCGGTCGGCGCCGATGATGCGCCCGACGCGCACCGTCGCGCCGCCGCCGACGAAGATGCCGCGCTTGCCCTCGGGCAGGCGGAAGATCGCGGAGGGCTCGGCGATGCGCACATGCGCGGCCGTTGCGATCTCGAGACCGCCGCCCATCACCGCGCCGGTGAGCACGGCGACGATCGGCACGCCGGAGAACTGCATGCGGTCCATGATGGCGTGCCAGTTGCGCGAATGGCGCATGACCTCGTCCGGCTCGCGCAGCTTCTGCTCGCCGAGATCGAGCCCGGCGGAGAAATGGCCGCCCTCGCCCGACAGGATGATGACCTTCACGCCCTTCGGGACGACCTCGAAGAACGCGCCGAGGGCATTCAGCGTGTCGTCGTTGATGGCGTTGCGCTTGGCCGGGCGGTTGAATGTCAGGCGCGCGACGGCACCGTCGACCGATACGAGGACCGGACTGTCGGCTGCCGGGCGGTGGCCTCCTGCATGAGCGCTCAAACCACACCTCCGCTGCGAGTTGTTCGTGACTGTGATTGTATGGCCGGGCGATTCGGGCCAAGGAGGGCACCGGGGACCCTGACATGAAGCATGCCGGCGAGAGGGAAACGGACGAGCCGATGGCGAACGTGCCCGACATGGGCGCGATCATCGGCTACAAGCTGCGCCGCGCGCAGCTCCACGTCTTCCAGGACTTCATCGAAAGCTTCGAGCGCATGCCGCTGCGGCCCGCCGAGTTCTCGGTGCTCGCGATGATCGCGAGCTTGCCGGGGCTTAAGCAGTCGGAGATCGCGGCCCGGCTCGGCATCAAGCGCGCCAACTTCGTCGCGCTGATGGACGGGCTGGAGCGGCGCGGCCTCGCCGAGAGACGAAAGTCGCCCGACGACAAGCGGTCGCACTCGCTGCATCTCACCGCCGAGGGCCGCGGCTTCGTCGAGCGCATGCTGGCGACGTGGAAGGATCACGAGGATCGCCTCGTGGCGAGGCTCGGCGGCGTCGCCGAGCGCGACCGGCTGATCGCCCTGCTGGATCGGGTCATCGCCGACTAGCCGCGCTTCGCCACGAGCACGCCGGCCGGCGCCGGCTCGGCATAAAGGCTGTCGGCGAGTTCGGCACGCGCCGCGAGCACCGCGCGCTGGTTGATCGAACCCTTGTCGGTGATCTCGCTCGCGTCGAGAGACGGCGGCCGATCGAGCACCACTGCGCGCGCGACATGCATCGAGCTGCCGGTCGACTGCGCGGCGAGCGCATCGAGCCGCTGCTGGAAAACCTCGAGCAGCTTCGGCGCATGCGCCAGCGTCGCCTCGTCGGCTCCGGCGAGCGACGGGTCGATGCCGCGTGCGGCGTCGAGATCGAGGAACAGCATGGCGCCGATGTAGGAGCGGTTGAGGCCGGTGAGCACCGCATCGCGCACGTATGGCGCGAAGGCGCGCACGATCGAGCCCTTCACCGCGGCGAAGTTCACCCAGGTGCCCGTGTCGAGCTTGAAGTCCTCCGACACGCGCCCGTCGAACAGGAAACCTTTGTTGGCGTCCGACGGATCGACGAACTTCAAGGCGTCGCCGATGCGGTAGAACCCTTCCTCGTCGAAGCTCTCGGCCGACTTGTCGGGCTGACGCCAGTAGCCGGGAGTGACGTTCGGTCCCTTGAGCCGGAGCTCGAGTTTCTCGCCGTCGGGGATGAGCTTGAGTTCGATGCCCGGGGCCGGCAGGCCGACCTCTCCCGGCCGGTCGACGGGCCAGGTGGTGGTCATGGTGAAAGGCGCGGTCTCGGTCGATCCGTAGCCGGTGATGATCATCACCTTCATGCCGATCGCCTTCATCGCCTCTTCTTCCAGCGCGTCCCAGACGTGCTGCGACAGGCCGGCGCCGGAATACTGAAGGAGGTCGACCTCGCGGAAGAAGCTCTCCCGCAGGCGGTCGTTGGTGCGCAGCGCCGCCGAGACCATCTCGTAGCCCTTGGGGACGTTGAAGTAGAGCGTCGGCGAAATCTCCTCGAGATTGCGGATCGTCTTGGCGATGCCGCCCGGCGTCGGCGAGCCGTCGTCGATGTAGAAGGTGCCGCCATTATGCAGCGCGATGCCGACATTGTGGTTGCCGCCAGCCGTGTGGTTCCACGGCAGCCAGTCGACCATCACCGGCGGACGGTCCTTCAGAAAGGCCAGCGCATGCGCGATCATCACCTGGTTGACCGCGATCATCCCGTGCGTGTTGATCACCGCCTTGGGCAGGCCGGTCGAGCCCGACGTGAACAGGAACTTGGCGACGGTGTCGCGGTTGACCGCGGCGTAGGCGGCCCGCGCCGCCTCGCCCGGAACGGTCGAGACGATGTCGGCGAAGTCGATGGCGCCTGCCGGCAGGTTGCGCGCGGCGGCAACCGCCACGCCCTCGGGCAGCGAGCCGGCCAGCGCCGCAGCGAACGGCGCGGCATCCGCGACGAAGACCATGCCCGGCGTCAGCAGCCGGAAAATATGGTGCAGCTTGGCGTAGTCCCTGGCAACGAGCGAATAGGCCGGCGATACGGGCGCGTAGGGAATGCCGGCGCGGAGCGCGCCGAAGGCCAGCTGGATATGCTCCAGCGAGTTGCCGGAGAGGATGACGAGCGGCCGGTCGGCGGAGAGCCCCTTGCCGAGCAGGTATTCGGCGACGGCGTAGGAGCGGTCGCGCATCTCGGCGTAGGAGAGCTTGCGCCACTCGCCGTCCGCACCGCGGTCGGCGAACAGCGTGCGGTCGGGAGCAACCGAGGCCCAGTGATCGAGCCTCTGCAGGATGCTGTGCGGCATCTCCGGCAGCGTCGAGCGCGAGCGCACATAGCGCACGCCGTCCCGCCCCTCGGAGATGTCCACCGACAATTCGCCCATATTGACGGGCCGAAGGCCCGGGCGCTCGACGACCGGCATGAAGGTTCCTCCCTATTGTTATGGACAATAACAATAGCCGCGCACCGCTGCAACAGGCGCTGCGTTCAGGCCGCCGGTTCGATCTCGATCAGTACAGCGCGGGCGCTCGCCTGCCGCCCTTCCAGGACATGGATCGCACGCACGGTCCCCGCGACCCTGGCGGTGAGCCGGGTTTCCATCTTCATCGCCTCGATGATGAGGACCGGAGCGCCGGCGGCGACGTCGTCGCCGACCGCGACGAGCACCTGACGGACGAGCCCGGAGAGCGGCGCGACGATCTGCCCGTCATGGCGCTCCGAGCCGCCGGTGCGATGGTCGGTCTCGGCAAACCGGTAGGTCTCGCCAGCCACGTCGAGCCACAGCTCGCCGCCGGCGAGCGTGTAATGTGCGTGGCGGCTTACGTTCGACCGGACATACTCCACACTGCCGGGTCCGATATGGATGGCATCCAGATCGGCACGGCCTCCATCGACGTCGATGCCGGCCAATGTGCCCCGCTCGAACAGCAGGCGGCACGAGTGGCGCTCGCCCGCGCCTTCCAGATCGATCGGGCAGTCCGCGACGCCGGTAGAGCGGAACCAGTCGCCATCGGCGCGCCCCAGTATCGCGGCGGCAAGCGCGACAACCTCCGGCGAGGGCTTCGGCGCAGCGAGCGCCGGCGCGACCTTGCCGGCGCCGGCCGACCCGACCCAGGCGTCGATCAGTGGCGTCGTCACCGCGCCGTCGCGGAACTCCGAGCCATCGACGAGCCGGCGCAGGAAGGTGCGGTTGGTGATGACGCCGGCGACGCGGGTGGCATCGAGGGCGGCAACCAGACGATCCACCGCTTCCAAGCGATCGGCGCCGTGGACGACGATCTTCGCGATCATAGAATCGTAGTGCGGCGAGATGACCGAACCCGTCTCGACGCCCGCATCGATGCGTGCATCGGGCGGCGGCGACCAGCCGACGATGCGGCCGGTCTGGGGCAGGAAGCCGATTGCCGGGTCCTCGGCGCAAAGCCGCGCCTCGATGGCATGCCCGCGCATGGTGATGCCGTCCTGCGCCAGCGGCAGCCTTTCGCCGCGCGCGACACGAAGCTGCCACTCGACAAGGTCGAGCCCGGTGATGGCTTCAGTGACCGGATGCTCGACCTGCAGGCGGGTGTTCATCTCGAGGAAGTGGTGCTCGCCGCCGCCACCGACGACGAACTCCACCGTCCCGGCGCCGATATAGCCGACAGAACGCGCGAGTTTCAGCGCGTCGCCGGTGAGCCTGTCGCGCAGCGTCTGCGACACGGCCGGCGACGGCGCTTCCTCGACGACTTTCTGGTGCCGGCGCTGCGCCGAGCAGTCGCGCTCGAACAGGTGGACGACATTGCCGTGCGCGTCTCCGAAGACCTGCACCTCGACATGGCGCGCATCCTCGACAAGTCGCTCCAGAAGCAGCCGGCCGTCGCCGAACGCGGCCTCCGCCTCGCGAGCCGCGCCGGCGAGTGCCTCGGCCAGCCCGGCCGAAGAGCGCACGACGCGCATGCCGCGCCCGCCGCCGCCAGCGAGCGCCTTGACGATCAACGGATATCCGAGCCGATCCGCCGTGGCACGTGCATCCGAGCCTGGATCGACCTCGTGTCCGCCAAGCACCGGGACGCCGAGCTGCGCCGCGATCTCGCGTGCGCGCGCCTTGTCGCCCATCGTCTCGATGGTCTCCGGCCGCGGACCGACGAAGGTCAGCCCGGCATCCAGGACGGCGCGCGCGAAGGCCGCATTCTCCGACAGGAAGCCGTAGCCCGGATGCACGGCGTCGGCGCCGGACTGGCGCGCGGCGTCGATGACGGCGCCGATGTTCAGGTAGCTGTCGCGCGACGGCGCCGGGCCGATGCGCACCGCACTGTCGCAGGCCGCGACGTGCGGCATGCCTGCGTCGGCATCGGAATAGACCGCAACAGTGGCGATTCCCATGCGGCGGGCGGTTCGCGCCACGCGGATCGCGATCTCGCCGCGATTGGCGATCAGCAGGCGCCTCACTTCGCGCGGTTCCCCGTTCCCGGCAGCGTGCCTTCCAGCTTGGCGATGATGCCGAGCATGATCTCGTCGGCGCCGGCACCGATCGAGACGAGACGCGTGTCGCGATAGGCGCGGCTGATCGGATTCTCGAGCGTGTAGCCCATGCCGCCCCAGTACTGCAGGCAGGAATCGGTGATCTCGCGCGCCAGCCGACCGGTCTTGAGCTTGGCCATCGAGGCGAGCCGCGTCACGTCGGCGCCGGCGACGTATTGCTCGATCGCCGACCACGTCAGCGCACGCAGCGCCTCCACTTCGGTGCGCAGTTCGGCGAGGCGGAAGTGCACGACCTGATTATCGAGCACCGGCTTGCCGAACACCTTGCGCTCCCCGGCATAGTCGATGGTGAGGTCGATCAGCCGGTCGAAACCCTTGATCGAGCTGGCCGCGGAGTAGAGCCGTTCCTCCTGGAACTGCTGCATCTGCATGGTGAAGCCGGCACCGGGCTCGCCGATGATGTTTGCAGCCGGCACGCGCACCTCGTCGAAGAACAGCTGCGCCGTGTCCGACGCATTCATGCCGATCTTGCGGATCTTCTGCCGCGAGATGCCCTTCGCATCCATCGGCACGCAGATCAGCGACTTGTTGCGGTGCGGCGCGCCCTCGGACGTATTGGCAAGCAGGCAGCACCAGTCGGCCTTCATGCCGTTGGTGATCCACATCTTGGTGCCGGAGATCACGAGGTCGTCGCCGTCGCGGCGCGCTATCGTCTTGACCGCGGCGACGTCCGAGCCGCCGCCGGGCTCCGATACGCCAATGCAGCCGACGACGTCGCCGGCAATGGACGGCGCCAGGAAGTTTCGCTTCACGTGATCGGAGCCGTAGCGGTTGAGCGCCGGCGTGCACATGTCGGTATGGACGCCGATGGCCATCGGCACGCCGCCGCATGCGGTCATGCCGAGCTCCTCCGCCATCACCATCGAATAGGAGAAGTCGAGCCCCAGCCCGCCATAGGCAGGGTCGTACTTGATGCCGAGCAGGCCGAGGCCGCCGAGCTTCTTGAACACCGCGTGCGAGGGAAACTCCTCCGCCTCCTCCCAGGCGTCGACACGCGGGTTGAGCTCGGTCTCCACGAACCGCGCGACCGTGCGGCGGATCTCGTTGTGCTCGGGCGTGAACTGCATTCCTATCCCCTCGCCACTCCGAACGCGTTCGGCCTCAGCGTCCTAGCGTCTCCCTCTGCCGCGATGCTCAGGCAGAGCCCCAGCACGCGGCGCGTGTCGCGCGGGTCGATGATGCCGTCGTCCCAGAGCCGCGCGGTCGAGAACAGCGCCGTCGACTGCTGCTCGATGCCGCCACGGATCGCCGCGGACTGTTTCGCCAGCGCGGCTTCGTTGACCTCGGCGCCTTCGCGCGCTGCCTTGCCGCGGGCGACGATCTCCATGACCTTCGCCGCCTGCTCGCCGCCCATCACGGCGGTGCGGGCGGACGGCCAGGCGAAGATGAAGCGCGGGCCGAAGCCGCGCCCGCACATGCCGTAATTGCCGGCGCCGAACGAACCGCCGATGAGGATCGTGAACTTCGGCACGCGCGCGGTCGCGACCGCCTGGATCATCTTCGATCCGTGCTTGACCGCGCCGGCACGCTCGGCCTCGGTGCCGACCATGTAGCCCGTCGTGTTCTGCAGGAAGACGAGCGGCGTGCCGGACTGGTCGCAGAGCTGGATGAACTGCGCCGCCTTCAGCGAGCCGGTCGGCATGATTGGCCCGTTGTTGGCCAGGATGCCGACGCGATGGCCTTCGATTGCCGCGTGGCCGCAGACGGTGTCGGGCGAATACGCGGCCTTGAACTCGAGGAAGTCCGAGCCGTCGACGATGCGGGCAACGATCTCGCGCATGTCGAAGCCGGCCTTCTCGTCGGCCGGCACGATGCCGAGCAGCTCGTCCGGATCGTAGCGCGGCGGCTCGGACACGGCGCGCGGGGCCACGCTGTCCCATGTCAGGTTGCGCAGGATGTCGCGCGCGACGGCGAGCGCCTGCCGGTCGTCGTCGGCGACGTACTCGCCGAGGCCGGTAACGCCCCCGTGCAGGTCGGCGCCGCCGAGCGCCTCCTCGTCGGCATCCTCGCCGATCGCCGCCTTCACCAGCGGCGGGCCGGCAAGGAAGATCCTCGTCCGTCCGCGCACGAGGACCACGTAGTCCGACAGGCCGGGCAGATATGCGCCGCCCGCCGTCGACGAGCCGTGAACCACCGCGATCTGCGGGATGCCGGCCGCCGACAGCCGTGCCTGGTTGGCGAAGGAGCGGCCGCCCTCGACGAACATCTCGGCCTGGTAGTTGAGGTTGGCGCCGCCGCTCTCGACCAGGTGCACGAAGGGCAGACGGTTTTCGAGCGCGATCTCCTGCAGCCGCAGCGCCTTCTTCAGCCCCATCGGCGGGATCGTCCCGCCCTTGATGCCGCTGTCGGAAGCGGACACCACGACGCGGCGCCCGGCGACGACGCCGATGCCGGCGATCGAGCCGCCGCCCATGATGTTGGCGTCGCCATCGTCATCATGCATGCGGTAGCCGGCAAGCGGCGAAATCTCGATGAAGGGCTGACCGCGGTCGAGCAGCCGCTCGACGCGCTCACGCGGCAGGATCTGCCCGCGCTTCTCGAAGGTCGAGCGCCGCGACGCCGAGTTGTCGCGCACCGCCTGCTCAAGCCGGCGGAGGTTGGCGAGCTTCGCCTCCATCGCTGCCCGATCGGCCGCGAACGCCGCCGAGCCGGCATCCAGCGCCGAGGCGAGGACGGTCATCGGCGGCACCCGCCTGATGCGTGCGGCAGTCTGTCCAGGATGGCTCCTCCCATCGCCGGGAACGCTAAATCACGTTGACGTAAACGTCAATCAAAGCTATGCGCGAAGCCATGCATCAGGCCGCCTGGCGGTCCCCAACAGGAGCATCCCATGACCCTTCAGGAAATCGCCGACAAGATCAAATCGAAGGCGGCCGACAGCGACTTCAGCCGCTCCGTCAAGTTCGACATGGGCAGCGACGGCGTCGTCGTGGTCGACGGCTCGACCGTGTCGACGACCGATTCCGACGCCGACTGCACGATCAAGCTCTCCAAGGACAACATGGAATCCCTGATGGCCGGGGAGCTCAACCCGACCATGGCCTACATGTCTGGCAAGCTGAAGATCGAGGGCGACATGTCGGTCGCCATGCAGCTCAGCCAGGTTCTGTAGAACTCACTTTATTGTGCGCCGAAAGGCTGCAAATTTTTTGCATCTCTAACTTTTGATGGTGAACGTCGGCGACCCGCGTGCGAAAGTGCGCGGG
>JAEWLS010000005.1 GCA_023457435.1 Pseudomonadota bacterium | reverse complement strand
AGTCGTAGTACATCGAGATCTCGCCGCCTTCATACACGCCGGTGTCGACGCGCACCTGGCCCGGCACCTCCTGCGGCGCCTGGAACTTCACCAGACGACCGGTGGACGGCTGGAAGCCGCGGAACGGGTCTTCGGCGTTGATGCGGCATTCCATCGACCAGCCGTCGATCTTCACGTCGGCCTGGGCCAGCGGCAGCTTCTCGCCGTAGGCGACGCGGATCATCTGCTCGACCAGGTCGAGGCCGGTGATCAGCTCGGTAACCGGGTGCTCGACCTGCAGGCGGGTGTTCATCTCCAGGAAGTAGAAGTTTCGCTTGCCGTCGACGATGAACTCGACGGTTCCGGCCGAGAAGTAGCCGACCTCGCGCGCCAGCGCGCACGCCTGCTCGCCCATCGCGCGCCGGGTAGCCGCGTCCAGGAACGGCGAAGGTGCCTCCTCGATGACCTTCTGGTTGCGGCGCTGGATCGAGCATTCGCGTTCGCCGAGATAGATAACGTTGCCGTGCTGATCGCCCAGCACCTGTATCTCGATGTGGCGCGGCTCCGTGACGAACTTCTCGATGAAGATGCGGTCGTCGCCGAAGGACGATTTCGCCTCGTTGCGCGACAGCTGGAACCCCTCGCGCGCCTCGGCGTCGTTCCAGGCTATGCGCATGCCCTTGCCGCCGCCGCCGGCGGACGCTTTGATCATCACCGGGTAGCCGATCTGCGCGGAGATCCTTGCCGCTTCCTCGGCGTCCTCGATCAGCCCCATATGGCCGGGCACGGTACTGACGCCCGCTGCGGCCGCGATCTTTTTCGAGGTTATCTTGTCGCCCATCGCCTCGATGGCCTTCACCGGCGGGCCGATGAAGGTGACATTGGCCTGCTTCAGTGCCTCGGCGAACTTGGCGTTTTCCGAGAGGAAGCCGTAGCCGGGGTGAACCGCATCCGCGCCCGTTTCCCCGATCGCCGCCAAAATCTTCTCGATGACAATGTAAGACTGGTTCGACGGCGCCGGACCGATATGCACCGCCTCTTCGGCCATGCGCACGTGCAGCGCATCGCGGTCGGCGTCGGAGTAGACGGCGACGGTCGCGATGCCGAGCTTCTTCGCTGTCTTGATCACGCGGCAGGCGATCTCGCCGCGGTTGGCGATCAGGATCTTCTTGAACATCAATTTCCCGAGAGCTTGTCCGCCGTCTTCGTGTCGAAGTCGGAGGCATCGTGGCGCTCGTGCAGCTGCTGCGACGGGTCGCCGGAACGGACGTTGACCATGGCGCCCCGCTGCACGGCGCGGCGGTCGCCGACGAGCTTCGTCCAGCGCTGGACGTGCTGGTATTCGTGCACGGAGAGGAATGGCCCGGCGTCGGGATAGGACTTGTCGAGCGCGAGCCGCCCGTACCAGGGCCAGATCGCCATGTCGGCGATCGTGTAGTCCTTCCCTGCCATGTATTCGTGATCAGCCAGATGGCGGTTCAGCACGTCCATCTGCCGCTTCACCTCCATGGCGTAGCGGTCGATGGCGTACTGGATCTTCATCGGCGCGTAGGCGAAGAAGTGGCCAAAGCCGCCGCCGAGGAAAGGCGCGGAGCCCATCTGCCAGAACAGCCAGTTGAACGTCTCTGTGCGGGCGCGCAGGTCGGTCGGCAGGAAGGCGCCGAACTTTTCCGCGAGATAGGTCAGGATCGAGGCGGACTCGAACACGCGGACCGGCTCGCCGCCACCCTTCGGCTGGCGGTCGCTGAGCGCCGGGATCTTCGAGTTCGGGTTGACCTCGACAAAGCCCGAACCGAACTGTTCGCCCTTGCCGATGTCGATCAGCCAGGCGTCGTATTCGGCGCCAGAGTGACCGGCCGCCAGCAGTTCCTCCAGCATGATGGTGACCTTGATGCCGTTGGGCGTGCCCAGAGAGTAGAGCTGCAGCGGATGCTTGCCGACCGGCAGCTCCTTGTCGTGCGTCGGGCCGGCGATCGGCCTGTTGATGTTGGCAAAGGCCCCGCCGGATGCGGTGTTCTGCCAGACCGCAGGCGGCACATAGCCGGCGGGGAGGTTCTTCTCGGGCGGGAACTTGGTGTCGGTCATGGGTTCACTCTGCTGCTTGTGCAGGCGGTACGGCGTTCGGATAGCGGCGGCCCTTGAGCATTCCTTCGATGCTCAGATCCTCGTCGAGGTCAGGCCAGTGAATCCCGTAAGGAGAAAGCTCGATCTTATTTCGCTGCTCCGGTGTGGCGGCCAGCAACGGCGGATACCACCAGAGCGGGGTCACGAGCTGCGCACCGTCAGCGAGATGGACGACGAGCGACGTGTCCGTACAATAAGCCCTCGTGGGCTCCAGAAGGTCGTCCTCAATTTCCAAAGTGCTCATGCCACTTCCCCAGAAATTCTCGCTGGCGGGACCTTACCACATCAATCAAGGCGTTCAGTTCCTTGTCGGTGCAGCGCTTGTTGCAAGCGACCGTGATGCGTTCGAGCCAAATCTTCGTTTCTTTCCGGTCCTTCCGGATGTGGATGTGAGGTGGCTCAAATCGGTCAAGGCTATAGAATTTGAAGCGCCAGCCCTTCCATTCAAAAAACGCTCGGCATTGCTATGAGCTCACAGCGGGATCGTGTCGTGCTTCTTCCACGGCGCATCCTGCTTCTTCGAGCGCAGAGCCGCAAACGCCCGCGCGATACGGCGGCGCGATGAATGCGGCATGATCACCTCGTCGATGAATCCGCGCTCGGCCGCCTTGAACGGGTTGGCGAAGTTCTCCTCGTATTCCTTCGTGCGCGCCGCGATCTTTTCGGGGTCGCCGAGCTCGGAGCGGTAGAGGATTTCCGTTGCGCCCTTGGCGCCCATCACGGCGATCTCGGCGGTCGGCCAGGCATAATTGACGTCAGCGCCGATGTGCTTCGACGCCATGACGTCGTACGCGCCGCCATAGGCTTTGCGGGTGATCAGAGTCACCATCGGCACGGTCGCCTGCGCATAGGCGAACAGCAGCTTGGCGCCGTGCTTGATGACGCCGCCATATTCCTGCGCCGTGCCCGGCAGGAAACCCGGCACGTCCACCAGCGTCAGGAGCGGGATGTTGAAGGCGTCGCAAAAGCGCACGAAGCGCGCCGCCTTGCGCGAGGAATCGATGTCGAGGCAGCCCGCCAGCACCATCGGCTGGTTGGCGACGACGCCGATCGTCTGGCCTTCCATGCGTATGAAGCCGGTGACGATGTTTCGGGCAAAGGCCTCCTGGATTTCGAAGAACTCGCCCTCGTCGGCTAGCGCGTGGATGAGTTCCTTCATATCGTAGGGCTTGTTGGCGCTGTCGGGAATCAGCGTGTCCAGCCGCTTCTCCAGCCGGTCCGGGTCGTCGTAGAAAGGCCGCACCGGCGCCTTTTCGCGATTGCTGAGCGGCAGGAAATCGAACAGTTGGCGCACCGCTTCGAGCGCCTCGACATCATTGTCATAGGCACCGTCGGCGACCGACGACTTTCTGGTGTGCGTACCGGCGCCGCCCAGCTCCTCGGCGGTCACGATCTCGTTGGTCACCGTCTTCACGACATCCGGGCCAGTCACGAACATGTACGACGAGTCGCGGACCATGAAGATGAAGTCGGTCATCGCCGGCGAGTAGACTGCGCCGCCGGCGCACGGCCCCATAATGACGGAAATCTGCGGAATCACGCCCGATGCGTCGGTGTTCAGCTTGAACACGTCGGCATAGCCGGCGAGCGACGCGACGCCCTCCTGGATGCGCGCGCCGCCGGAATCGTTGAGGCCGATCACCGGCGCGCCGTTACGCATCGCCATCTTCATGATCTTGCAGATCTTCTGGGCGTGGGTCTCGGACAACGAACCGCCCAGCACGGTGAAGTCCTGGCTGAACACGTAGACCTGGCGGCCATTGATCGTGCCCCAGCCGGTGACCACGCCGTCGCCGGGGTATTTCTGGCTTGCCATGCCGAAATCGGTCGCGCGGTGCGCGACATACATGTCGAACTCCTCGAACGAACCCTCGTCGAGCAGGACGTCGATGCGCTCCCGCGCCGTCAGCTTGCCCTTGGCGTGCTGCGCTTCGATGCGCTTGAGGCCGCCGCCGAGGCGAGCCTGCTCGCGCCGAGCTTCGAGCTGTTCGAGAACCGCGCGGCTCATCGTGCGGCGCTTCGCGATTGGTAGGCGCTCATAGTTCCCAACTCCGACGAGACGCCGTTTCCCTAGCGCCTGCAACGCCTCGTGAAAAGCGCTGTCTGCGCGCCGCTGACCGTTGCGGCATCAAGCCCCGACACGTGACATCGCGCTTGCGCGTCATCGCAAACAACTTAATAGGTTAATTAATTCACAGGCAAGTGCCCGGAGGGAATGCAATGACCGTGATCGACGTCCACACGCACATGCTGGGCCGCGGATGGTGGGACCTGCTGAGGGAACACGGGGCCCCGCAATACACCATAGGCACGGGTCCGGACGGTCGCGACTGCGTGTTCTCGAATGGCGCGCAGTTTCTGACGCCGCATCCTGCGCACTTCGATTATGCCCTCCGCATCAAGGCGATGGACGAAGCCGGCGTCGACATCGCCATTGTCTCGCTCACCTCGCCCAACGCATACTTCGGCGACGAAGCGATCAGCACACGCGCGGCACGCCTGGTGAACGACGAGATGGCGGCCGCGCAGCGACAATATCCCGACCGGATACGATGGATGGCGTCGCTGCCGTGGGAATATCCCGATGCCGCAGTCGCCGAACTCGACCGTGCGGTGAAGGCTGGCGCCGTCGGTGTGATGGTCATCGCCAACGTTCACGAGCGTCACCTGACCGAGGAGGCGTTTGCGCCGATCTGGAGTGCGATCGACGAGCGCGGCCTGCCGGTGCTTGTGCACCCGTCCACGCCGCCCGGCACCGCCGCCATGGCGCTCGACGAGTTCATGCTGGCTTCGTCGGTCGGCTTCATGATGGATACGACGCTGGCGATCAGCCGCATGATCTTCGACGGTTTCTTCGACCGGCACCGCAAGCTTAAGATCATCGCAAGCCACGCCGGCGGAACGCTGCCCTACATCGCCGGCCGGCTCGACCGCATCCACGAGCAGCTCAAGGCGGCACGGGTGAAAATCGAGCGTAGGCCAAGCGAATATCTGCGCGAGATCTGGTATGACGCCATCGCCTACCGCATGGAGGCGCTGCAGATGTGCATCGAAGTCGGCGGTGTCGACAAGGTGATGTACGGCTCGGATTTCCCGCACACGATCGGCGACATGAAGGGCGTACTGCACAGGGTGAACGCGCTCGATGCACGGACCGCGAAAATGGTCCGCGAAGACAATGCGCGCAGGATCTTCGCACTTTAGCCGCGCGACGCTGCGACGAAAAAAAAGGCCGCCCGTGGGCGGCCTTTCCGTTTCAGCGGATATCGCGGCTACTTGTCGAGCCAGACGGTGTCGAGCTGCAGGTTGAGAACGGTCGAGGACGGAAGCTTCCAGCCTTTCACCGACTTGTGCAGCGCCACGCCGCGCTTCGATTCGAAGCCCGGGATGATGTAGCCGTTCTCGAGGTAGTAGTCCTCGATCTCTCGGACGATCTTGGCGCGCTCTTCGCCGGTGGCCTTGATCTGCGCCTGGAACATCTCGCGGATCTTCGGATCGTCGAGGCCCGAATAATTGTTCGGGCTGCCCGGCAGGAACTTCACCAGCACCTCGTTGGGGTCGACGGACACGGTGTTGTTGAAGTCGATCGCCACGTCGAAGTTCTTGCCCTGGAGCGCCGCAAAATACTGGGGCGTCTCGAGCGCGACCTGATCGACGTTCAGGCCGACCTTGCGCCATTGGTCGAGGAAGAACAGACCGAGCGGCTCCCACGGCTGGCGGATGGTGCGGTTCACCAGGGTCAACTTCATGCCCGCCACGCCGGCTTCTTCGAGCATCTTCTTGGCCTCGGCGCGCTGCGCCTCGATGTCGTTGCTCATGCCGGGCAGCTTGGCGAGTTCCTCCGGCGTGCGGTCGGCGATCGAGCCGCGCGGGAAGAGGATGGAGCCATGGCCGGTCAGCGGCGAGATCTTCGGCAGGACCTGCTCACCCTCGGCGCGGCTGATCGCCATGTTGAGGGCCTTGCGCACCTTCGGGTCGTTGAACGGCGCCTTGGTCATGTTGAAGGTGATGAAGTTGGTGATCGTGAACGGACCGTTCTGGAACACCATGTCCGGGTTGAGAGCCTTCAGCTTCTCCTGGTCGGCGCCGACGACGGAGAACAGCGCCGCGTCAACCTGATTGCCGGCGAGGGCGTTGATGATGCCGGGGCCGCCGATGAAGTTCACCTGGATGCCGTCGAGAAACGGCTTGTCCTTGATGAAGTAGTTCTCGTTGCGCTTTGCCGTCCAGGTCGAGCCCTTGATGTTCTCGACGAACACGAACGGGCCGGTGCCCATGACTTCCGTCGCCGGATAGTTGGGGTTCTCGGCGAGCTTCTCGGCCGAGTACACGCAGTTCCACGGGTTGGCGAACAGGAGTTCCTGAGCCGGGTTCGGGCTCTTCAGCGTGAAGACGACGGTGTGGGCGTCGGGGGTCTCGATCTTGTCGATGTTCTGCCACTGGCCCGAGCGCGCCGACGTGATGCCCTCCGGCGGCTTGCGGATGCGGTCGAAGGTCGCCTGGATGTCCTTGGAATCGAAGTCCGAGCCGTCGTGGAACTTGACGTCCTTGTGCAGCTTGAACGTGTAGGTCAGGCCGTCGGCCGAAGCTTCCCAGCTCTCCGCAAGCCCGCCGATGACCTTGGTGTAGTCCATCGGATCGAAGCGCAGCAGGGTGTCGTAGTGCGGCGCCAGCACCTGCAGCGAGAACGATGTCGCGGTGGCATGGCAGTCGTAGGTGTTGCTTTCGGATTCGACGGCGTGACGGAGGATCCCTCCGCGCTTCGGCGTCTCCTGGGCGAAAGCTGGTTGAGACAGGAACATGGCAGCGGCTACGCCGGCCATGCCTAGGCGCAAGGATGTCTTGCTCGGCATTACTTCTCCTCCACGGGGAACGGGAACGTCTGAACCTCCACCCCGAGGGGCCCCGGCCCCGGCATAAACCCTCGGATGATTAACTTGGTAAGTAACATGGCGGCGGCCGCGGCACAACGTCCCGGCAGGGCTTTTCGCCCGTGCCAAGGGGAGTGACTTGAGATACTTAATAGGTTAAGTGATTGCCGTTCGCGGGAAGCGAGGCGGGGCTGTAGGCTTCGCCGCGCGACTGTGCGAAAACGTGGCGGGCGTTCTTTGGGAGGAGGCTCAGATTTCCAGCGAGCTTATCGTGGCCGGTCCAGACATGGCGGCCAATCAGACAACGCCGCGCCGGCCGCTGCTCGAGGTCGAGAACCTCGCCGTGGAGTTCACCACCGGCGCTGGCCGCCTTCGTGCCGTTGACGGGCTGAACATTTCCGTTGCGCCGGGCGAGACGCTTGCCGTCGTCGGCGAGTCCGGTTCGGGAAAGTCGGTCTCGGCGCTGTCGATCATGCGCCTGTTGCCCGGTCGCATCGCGCGCGTGGTTTCCGGCACGATCCAGTTCGACGGGCGCGATCTGCGCACCATGTCGGATCAGGAAATCCGCGAAACGCGCGGCAGCCAGATTTCGATGATCTTTCAGGAGCCGATGAGCTCGCTGAACCCGATCCTGACGATCGGCTACCAGATCGCCGAGCCGGTGCGCATCCACACCGGCGCGTCGAAGGAGAAGGCCAGAGAGCGCGCGGTCGAACTCATGCGCATGGTCGGCATTCCCGATGCGGAGCGCCGCCTGGACCAGTATCCGCACCAGTTTTCGGGCGGCATGCGGCAGCGCGTGATGATCGCCATCGGCCTCGCCTGCAATCCGCGCATGATCATCGCGGACGAGCCGACGACGGCGCTCGACGTCACCATCCAGGCGCAGATCCTGGAACTGTTGAAGAACCTGTCGCGCGACCTCGGCATCGCGCTCATCATCATTACGCACAATCTCGGTGTCGTCGCCCGCTACGCCGACCGTGTCGCGGTCATGTACGCCGCGCGGCTCGTCGAGGAGGGGCCGGCCGACCAGGTATTCGGCAGCCCGCGCCATCCGTATACGATGGGGCTGCTGCGCTCCGTGCCGCGCCTCGACCGCCCGCGCACCGGCCGCCTGCAGACCATCGACGGGCTGCCGCCAAATCTCACCACCGCGCCGACGGGTTGCCGGTTCGCGCCGCGCTGTCCGTTCAAGATCGACATCTGCGAAAAGTCGCCGCCGCTGGTGCCAACCGACACCGGGTCGCGTTCGGCGTGCTGGCGCTGGGAAGAGATTGCGGCGAAGACGATCACCTGGGACAGCGAGCGCGGCGCCGAGGTCGGAGCCGCCGCGGTTCGCAACGAGATTTTGGTCAAGGTGCGCGGGCTCCGTAAACATTTCCCGGTCTCGGGTGGCGTGTTCGGCAAGCCCGGCGTCGTCAAGGCCGTCGAGGATGTCAGCTTCGAGATCGCCCGCGGCGAGACGCTGGGGCTGGTAGGTGAGTCGGGCTGCGGCAAGACCACGGTCGGCCGCCTGCTGCTCGGTCTCGAAAACCCGACCGAGGGCGAGATCTCGTTCCGCGGCCGTGACCTGCTTGCCACCGACGGCAAGGCGCGCAAGGAATTGCGTCGCAAGATTCAGGTCATCTTCCAGGACCCGTACTCTTCCCTCAACCCGCGTATGACGATCGGACAGATCATCGGCGAGCCGATCCGCGTCTACGATCTTGCGAAAAACTCGGAAGCCGAGCGCGCGCGGGTGCAGGAATTGCTCGGCCTGGTCGGGCTGCGTCCGGAAATGTACGACCGTTATCCGCACCAGCTCTCCGGCGGCCAGCGGCAGCGCGTCGGCATTGCCCGCGCACTGGCGATCGAACCGGACTTCATTGTCTGCGACGAGGCGGTGTCGGCACTCGACGTGTCGATCCAGGGGCAGATCATCAACCTGCTCGAGGATCTCCAGAAGCGCCTTGGCCTGACATTCCTCTTCATTGCCCACGACCTGGCTGTTGTCCGTCACATCTCGAACCGCGTCGCGGTGATGTATCTCGGTCGGGTCATGGAACTCGCCGACCGCGACGAGCTCTACGCCAACCCGCTGCATCCCTACACGCGTGCATTGCTCGACGCCGCGCCCGTACCGGATCCCCAGGTCGAGAAGCTGCGGGCGCCGCGCATCATCCAGGGGGACCTGCCCAGTCCGGTCAACCCGCCGAGCGGCTGCGTCTTCCACACCCGTTGCCCGATGGCGATCAATGAGTGCTCGCAGGTGATCCCGCCGCTCGAACAAAAGAAGAGCGGCCACTTTGCCGCCTGCATCAGGGTCTGAGCGATGGTGCGCTATATATTTTATCGTCTGTTGATGATGATCCCGACGCTGCTCGGCGTCGCCATCATCACGTTCTTCATCCTGCGCGTCGTTCCCGGCGATATCGTCGAAGTGAAGATGCGCGGCGATGGCGCCGTTGTTTCGATCGAGGCGATCGAGGCCGAACGCAAGCGCCTCGGGCTCGACCAGCCGATGGCAACCCAGTTCGTCAACTGGATGACGGGGCTCGCCACGTTCGATCTCGGCAATTCGATGTGGACCGGTCGCCCGGTCTACGAAGAGATCGCGGTCCGCTTCATGCTGACCTTCCAGACGGCCCTTTTGGCGACCTTGTTCGCGGTCGCGGTGGCTGTGCCCTTGGGCACTGTCTCGGCGCTCTGGCGAGGGACCTGGGTCGACTACACGATGCGGCTGCTCACCATGGGCGGTCTCGCTTTGCCGACGTTCTGGGTCGGCCTGCTGCTGCTGATGGGGATGCTCTGGTACTTCAACTGGCTGCCGCCGCTGACCTACACGCCGTTTTTCTCCGATCCTGTCGCGAACCTGTCGCAGCTGATCTGGCCTGCGATGGTCGTCGGCTATCGCTTTGCATCCGTGCTGGCGCGCCTCATCCGCTCGTCGCTGCTCGAAATCCTCGGCGAGGACTTCATCCGCACGGCGCGTGCGAAGGGTGCTTCGGAGCGGCGGGTGATCGGGCTTCACGCGCTTTCCAACGCGCTGCTGCCGGCCATCACCGTCGTCGGGCTGGAATTCGCCTTCCTGATCGGCGGCCTTGTGGTCACCGAACAGGTGTTCAATCTGAACGGGCTGGGCAAGCTGTTTATCCAGGCGATCAAGAACAACGACTACACGATGATCCAGGGCATGGTGATGATGTTCGCGGCGATCTACGTGATAGCCAACCTCATCGTCGACCTGCTCTACGCGGCGATCGACCCGCGCGTTCGCTACCAGTGAGGGCGTCATGACCGACACAACCGCAGCCGCCATCGCGCCCCGCCGCCGCTCGAACCTCCTCACCGGTGTAGGCGGCTTCATCCGCCACCAGCCGGTCGGGGCGATCAGCCTCGCGGTGATCCTGATCATGCTGCTCGCCAGCATCTTCGCGACGTGGGTGGCGCCGTATCACCCCCTCGACTCGGACTTCATGGCCATTTTGGAAGCCCCGTCGGCTGCGCACCTCGCGGGCACCGACACGTTCGGCCGCGACGTCTTCTCGCGACTGATCCACGGCGCCCGCACGGCGCTGGTCATCGGTATCACCGCATCGCTGATCGGCTGCACCCTCGGCGCGATCCTGGGCGCGTCGTCGGCCTATTTCGGCGGCCGCATCGATACCGTGATCCAGCGCATCGTCGATTTGCTGCTGTCGTTCCCGCTGGTGGTGCTGGCGCTGGTCATCGCCGCCGTGATCGGCCGCAACATCGTCTGGGGCATCGATGTCGGGCTGATCTTCGCGATTGCCATCCCGATCGTACCGCAGGTGTCGCGCGTCATTCGCGCCTCGGCGCTGTCGATCCGCTCGATGGCCTATGTCGACGCTGCACGAGTCGCAGGTTACTCGCACACCCGCATCATTCTGCGGCACATGGCGCCGAACCTCGCCGCGCCGTTTCTGATCATGGTGACGGCCTACATCGCCCAGGCGATCCTGCTCGAGGCATCGCTGTCGTTCCTTGGCCTGGGCGTGGTCGAACCGACGCCTGCATGGGGGCTGATGCTGTCGGGCAACGCGACCGACTACTTCATGACCGCGCCGTGGCTGATCATCTTCCCGGGCCTGGCCATCTCGATCGCCGTCATCGCCTTCAATCTGTTCGGCGATGCGCTGCGCGACTGGCTGGACCCGAAGTTCACGACGTAGCGGGCGGTTCCTTCTCCCCCGAGGGGGAGAAGGAGGGAATGGACTAGAGCTTGAAGACCTTCTCGGCCGTCGTCGCGTAGACCTGCCGGCGTTCGGCGTCCGAGATCGGCGCCGTATCCATCAGCGCCACCTCTTCCGCCATCTTCTGGTACGGGTAGTCGGCTGCGAACATCACCCGGTCGGCGCCGGCGGCGTCGACGAGGAAGCGCACCTGCTTGTGCCAGTTCATGCCGCTGGTGGTGAAATAGAAGTTCTCGCGTAGGTAGTGGCTCGGCGGCGCCTTCAGCGTCGGCCGGCCGCGCGGCTTGGCGTGCATGTAGTCGATGCGGTCGATCCAGAACGGCAGGCCCTCGCCGGCGTGGCCGAGCACGATCTTCAGCTTCGGGAAGCGGTCGAATATGCCCGAGGTGATCAGGCGCAGCCCGTGCAGCCCGGTTTCGACCTGGAAGCCGTAGATCGCGTGTTCGAGGTGGTTCTTCCGGAAAGCCTGCGCCATCAGCGGGATCGGTGCCCGCGGATGGATGTAGATCGGTGCGTCGTGCGCTTCCGCGGCCTCGAGGATCGGCCAGAACTTCTCCTCGTCGAGATATTCGCCGCCGGTGTGCGAATTGATCACCACGCCATGGTGCCCGAGCTTCGTCATCGCCCGCTCGATTTCTCTGGCAGCCGCTTCCGGCTCCTGCGGTGCCACCGCGGCGAGGGCGGCGAAGCGCGTCGGATGCCGGCCGACGAGCGCGGCGAGCATGTCGTTCGTGCGTGTCGCCATCTCGACGGCCATGTCGGGCGCGAACATCTGGATACCGGGCGCCGTCAGTAACAGCAGGGTAAGGTCGAGCCCGGCCTCGTCCATGAGCTGCAGGCGGTCGCCTTCGAGGTCGAGCAGCGATTTCGTCGTCGGCCCGCCGTCAGTCTGCCGCTTGGCGAGCATCAGGTCCGGGTCGTATCCCGGCGTCGTTTCCGCAAGGCGCGCCAGTTCCTCGATCTGCTCGGCTACCGCGAAGGCCTCTTCGACCGCGATGCGCTTTATCCCGTCGCCTCTTATCGACATACCGTTCTCCAACAACTTAATATGTTATCTTGTTAGACGATCTGTTATCGCATCGGCAACGGTTGCGCCAGTCTGGATCGGGAACGAGGGGAGCAGCGATGGCAGTCGAAGGAGAGCCGCGGGCGCCTATGCGGCGCATAGCGACGGAAGAGGCGTTCTCGATCCCCGAGCAGTACGAGGCGATCCGCGATCTCGCCACGGCAGGCTCGACCGAGCCGGACCTCGCCATGTGGCGGCACTTCCTCGGCAATTCGCGTCCACCGTTCGTCGACAACCTCATGGACGTCGATCACCAGCGCTTGCGCACCATGGACGAACTGGGCGTCGCCATGCACCTGCTGTCGCTGACGTCGCCAGGCGTTCAGATGTTCGAGGCGGGTCTCGCGGGAGACATCGCCGAGGCGTCCAACGACCGCTTGGCGGAGATCAAGGCGCGACACCCCGATCGCTATGCGGGGCTGGCCAGCTTCGCGCCGCAGGACCCGAAGCGCGCGGCGCGCGAGATGGAGCGCGCCGTCAGGAAGCTTGGCCTGAACGGCTTCGTGGTCAACTCGCACACCAACGGCGAGTATCTGGACGAGCCGAAGTTCCGGCCGATCCTCGAGGCGGCGGCCGCGCTCGATGCGGCAATCTACATCCATCCGCGTACGCCGCCTCGTCAGGTCGCGGAGGCGGCGATGAAATATGCGCTGGAGGGCGCGCACTGGGGTTTCCCGGCCGACGTCTCGCTGCATGCCATGCGCCTGATCTACGGGCGCGCCTTCGACGATTTCCCCAATCTGAAGATCGTGCTCGGCCATATGGGCGAGGGGCTGCCTTACTGGCTGTGGCGCTTCGACTACTGGCACAAGAACGGCGGACGCCGCCCGGCGCTGAACAGGCTGCCGTCCGACTACATCCGCGAGAATTTCGTGGTGACGACGAGCGGCATGGACTGGTCGCCGACGCTGAAATTCTGCCTCGAGGTGCTGGGTCCGGACAACATCATGTTCGCGATCGACTATCCGTACCAGGAAGCGAAGCTGTCGGTGGATTTCATGGATACGGTCGACATCCCCGAAGACGTGCGAGCAAAGATCTACCACCGCAACGCCGAACGCGTGTTCCATATTCCGCCGGCGCCGGGCATCGAGCGGCCTCCGTCTCAGGGATCGGCGTGATGCCCCCCACAAGCACATTCGATGCGCCGGTGCTGATTGTCGGTGCAGGTCCGGTCGGCTTGGTTGCAGCGATGGACCTGTCGCGGCGCGGCATCGAGACGATCGTCGTCGAGACTCGCCACGTCGGCGAGCCGCCGCCGGTAAAGTGCAACCATGTCGCCGCGCGCACGATGGAGATCTTCCGCCGGCTCGGCGTCTCCGAAGCGGTGCGCGCCGCCGGCTTGCCGCGGGACTACCCGAACGACGTGGTATTCCTAACCACCGCCACCGGCCGCGAACTCGATCGGGTGTGGATACCGTCCGTTGCCGAGCGCGCGCTTCCGCCTTCCGAGCGTTTTCCCGACTTGGATTGGCCCACCGTTGAGCCGCCGCACCGCATCAACCAGATCTACCTTGAGCCGATCCTGTTCGAGCACGCGCGCAGGCAGCCGGGCGTCACGATCCTCAACCGCACGCGGCTCGAAAGCTTCACGCAGGACGAGACCGGCGTGACCGGCGAGATCGTCGGGTTGGACGACGGCCAGCGCCGCACGATCCGCGCCCGCTACATGATCGGCGCCGACGGCGGCCGCTCGGGCGTGCGCAAGCAGCTCGGGATCAAGCTCGCCGGAACCGCCGAGATCGGCCGCTACCTCTCGACGCACATCAGGGCGCCGTCGCTGCTCGCTCTGATGGGCGGGCGGCGCCGCGGCTGGATGAACCACGCCTGCAACATGCGCCGCACCGGCAACGCGGTTGCGATCGACGGCAAGGAGCACTGGCTGATCCACTGCCACCTCAAGGGCGGCGAGACGGAGTTCGCATCGGTCGATCGCGACCGCGCGATTCGCGACGTGCTCGGCGTCGGCGACGATTTTCAGTATGAGGTGCTGTCGAAGGAGGACTGGATCGCCCGCCGTCTCGTCGCCGAGCGCTTCCGCGATCGTCGCGTGTTCCTGGCGGGCGACGCGGCGCACATCTGGATCCCCGTTGCAGGCTACGGCATGAACGCCGGCATCGCCGACGCGACCAACCTGACCTTCATGCTCGCCGCGCATCTGAAAGGCTGGGCGCCGGAATCCATCCTCGACGTCTACGAACTCGAACGCCATCCGATCACCGAGCAGCTTTCGCGATTTGTCGGTGGGCTCGGCCAGACGATAACCAGGGAGCGCGCGAGCTACGGACCGGATCTTGAGTGGGACGGACCGGAGGGCGAACGCGCGCGTGCCGCGCTCGGCAGGCATTTGGTCGACCAGAACACGCCGCAATATTGCTGCGAGGGGCTCAACTTCGCCTACTTCTACGATAACTCGCCGCTGGTCGCCTATGATGGTGAGGCGGCCCCGCCCTATTCGCTCGGCAGCTACACGCCTTCGACGGCGCCCGGCGCGCGTCTGCCGTTTTTCCTGATGCGCGACGGCAGGCCGGTCTACGACCACCTGGCCGACGATTATACGTTGCTCCGCTTCGACGCCGCGACGGACGTCTCGGCGCTCGGGTCGGCCGCTGATCGGGCCGGGGTTCCGCTGGCGCTGCTCGATATCGACGGTGCCGAAGTCCCGGCGCAAGTTCGCAACCACCTGCTCATCGTGCGCGGAGATCAGCAGATCGCCTGGCGTGGCAACGCGGCGCCGCTCGATGCCGGGGCGCTCATTGCCAAGCTTGCCGGCTTCGATGCCGCGGCGTTTGCCCGGCATCGGGCGATCCACGTTCCGTCATCTCTGGAAAAGGCGGGCTGATAGAGGCTCGCTTGCGCCGCGTCCGCGGATGCGCGATGCAACTGCGCTGAACGCCGAGGAGGAAGCACGTCCATGGAATATCGTCTGCTCGGCCGCTCCGGCCTCGAAGTATCGCTTGTCGGCCTCGGCTGCAACAATTTCGGCGGCTGGAAAGAAGGGCTCGACACGGAGGGCGTGCGCAGGATCGTGCACACGGCGATCGACGCCGGCGTCACCCTGTTCGACACCGCGGACTCGTACGGCTTCAACAGCGGCTCGGAGACCGCGCTCGGCGAGACGCTCGGCGAGCGGCGCAAGGACATTGTCCTGGCCACGAAATTCGCGTCGCCGCTGAACCGCGAGAAGGACAGCAGGTACTCCGGGTCGCGCCGTTACATCATGAACGCCGTTGAGGATTCGCTGCGGCGGCTGAAAACCGACTGGATCGACCTCTATCAGTATCATTTCCCCGATCCGCGGACGCCCATCGAAGAAACGCTTCGCGCCATGGACGACCTCGTGCGCCAGGGCAAGGTGCGCTACATTGGATGCTCCAACCTGCCGGCGTGGCAACTGGTCGATGCGCTCTGGACGTCGCGCCAGAATGGTCTTTCCAGCTTCGTCTCCACGCAGGCCGAGCTCAGCCTGCTCGCGCGCGACGCCGAGACGACGCTGGTTCCCGCCCTGAAGGCCAAGGGCGTTTCGCTGCTTCCCTATTTCCCGCTGGCAAACGGCCTGCTCACCGGCAAGTACCGCAAGGGCGCCGCCGTCCCCGCAGATGCGCGGCTGTCGAGCGATCGCTGGTCGAACCGGCTGAAGGCCGCGCCGATGGACAAGGTCGAGAAGCTCGTCGACTTCGCCGAGGGGCGCGGACACAGCGTGCTGGAACTGGCCTTCGCCTGGCTCGCTGCGAAACCCGAGGTGGGTAGCATCATTGCCGGTGCGACGAAGCCGGAGCAGGTCGTGGCCAACGTCAAGGCCGCCGGATGGAAGCTTTCGAACGAAGATCTCGCCGAGATCGACGCCATCACAAAGGGCTGACCCCACATGATCGACCTGTACGCCTCCATGACGCCGAACGTGATGAAGATCACGCTGGCGCTGACCGAACTTGAATTGGAGTTTCGCTTCCTTCCTGTGAATGTTTGGAAGGGAGAGCAGTTCGACACCGATTTCACACGCCTGAATCCGAACTCGAAGGTGCCGGTCCTCGTCGACCATGATGCTGTCGGCGGCCCGGTCACCGTGTTCGAATCCGTTGCGATCCTGTTCTATCTCGCGGAGAAGACCGGCAAGTTGCTGCCCGCTTCCGGGCAGGCTCGCTATGAGGTCATGGAGTGGGCCGTCTGGCAGGCCGCCAACTTCGGTCCCGCGAACGGCCAGTTCAATCACTTCGAGAACTACGCGCCGGGCGAGCATGCTTATTCCAAGAGCCGTTACACGACCGAACTCAAGCGCCTGTACGGCGTGCTCGAGCGCCGGCTTGGCGACCGCCCCTATGTGGGAGGCGACGCGTTCTCGATTGCCGACCTCGCGACGTTCCCGTGGGTATGGTCGGCCTCCAACCGGCTGAAGGACAAGTACCCGTTCCTCGACAGCGCTTCGCCTGACCATCCCAATATCGGCGCATGGTTTTCGCGCTGCATGGCGCGCCCGGGAATCGCCAGCGGCATCGAGCGCCATTCCGCGGTCAAGTCGTTGATCGCGACCGCAACCCCCGACGACCTCGATCGCATCTTCGGCCGCGGGAAATATGCCTACGGGGCCTGAGGCACGGGTCCTGTGCATCGGCGGTGCGGTGCTGGACCGCAAGTACCGCGCGCATGCCGAAATCGTCGCCGCGACATCCAATCCGGTCGAAGGCCTGCGCAGTCACGGTGGCGTCTCTCGAAACGTCACGGAAAACCTGGCACGGCTGGGGGTGGCGGCGAGCTTCCTGTCGGCCGTCGGCGACGACGAGGCGGGCCGCGAACTTGTCGACGGCCTCGCCGCGCTGGGTGTCGACGTCGCCCCGGTGCTGCGTTCTCGGGACGTTTCGACAGCCGAGTACGTCGCCGTGCTCGACCCGCGCAACGACCTCGCGCTTGGCCTCGCCGCGATGGGCATCTTCGAGGCGCTGACGCCACAGTTGCTGGAGACCAGCTGGTTCGAACGTCCGGCGATGGTCTTCACTGACTGCAACCCCCCGGCGGACGCGCTCGCCTGGCTGGTGGCGCGAGCAAGGCAGGATGGTTTCCGGCTTGCCGTCGACACCGTTTCGACGCCGAAGGCGGTGAAGCTTCCAGAAGACCTGACCGGTGTATCGGTGATCTTCACCAACCTTGACGAGGCCGCGGCGCTGCTTGGCGAGACCGGTCTTTGGGTGGAGACTGCTGCGACCGCGCTGGTAGGCCGCGGTGCTGCGGCGGCGGTGGTCACGGCAGGCGCGCGGGAGTACGCTGTTGCCGACGCCGGGGGCGTGACAATGCACGAAACGGTGCGCGCCGCTCCGGTGGACATCACCGGCGCCGGCGACGCGATGATTGCCGGCACTCTCTATGCAATGCTCGGCGGAGAGGATATTCGCAAGGCTACGAGAACGGGCGCGCTGCTTGCGGCGCTGACCATAGAGAACACGGCGAGCGTGCGTGCCGACCTGTCGCCGGCCCTGCTCGCCGCGGCCATGACGAGGTTGAACACATGAAAGCCGGCAATGCGCTTCAGCGCCTGATCGACGTGGAGCCCGAGGTCGCCGATGCGCTCGCCGCGCGCAAGCCGATCGTTGCACTGGAATCGACGATCATCACCCACGGCATGCCGTTTCCGCAGAACGTCGAGACGGCGCGGGCGGTGGAGAAGGTCGTTCGCGACAACGGTGCCGTTCCCACGACGATCGCGATCCTCAACGGGCGCATCCGCGTTGGCCTGAGCGCGCGCGAACTCGACCAGCTTGGCGAAGCGAAGGACGTGGTGAAGGCGTCCGGCCGTGACCTCGGCGCAATTCTGGCGCGCGGCGGAAGCGCCGGCACGACTGTATCGGCGACGATGCTCATTGCCGACATCGTCGGCATCAAGGTCTTCGCCACCGGCGGCGTGGGCGGCGTTCACCGCGGCGCCGAGGAGACTTTCGACATCTCGGCCGACCTGACCGAGCTCGGCAGGACAGAGGTCGCGGTGGTCTGCGCCGGCGTGAAGTCCATCCTCGATATCGGCAAGACTCTGGAGTTTCTGGAAACCCAGCGCGTCCCTGTCTTCGCCTTCGGCACGGACGACTTCCCGGCTTTCTACACTCGCAGCAGCGGCCTGAAAGCCGACCACCGCTTCGACGCGGTCGACGATCTGGCACGTGCCATCGCCCTGCATTCGGCGCTCGGCACCGGTACCGGCGTGATGGTTGCAAACCCGATCCCGGAGGCAGACGCGCTGCAGCCCGCGTTCATCGATGGCGCCATATCCGACGCGGTGCGGGAAGCCGGCTCGCGCGGCATCTCGCGCAAGGAGCTGACGCCGTTCCTGCTTGCCCGGATCAACGAGCTGTCGGGTGGCAAGAGCCTCGTCGCCAACATCGCGCTGGTCAAGAGCAACGCCGCGCTCGGCGCCAGGCTCGCCGCGGCGCTGGCGATGCAGGACGCCTAGCTCAGGCTGGACGGCTCCAGCGGATTGTCGACCGCGATGCCCTCGCGCGCCGAGCGCTGGGCGGCCATGCCCATCGCCACCGCCTTCCAGCCGTCGTCGAGCGAAACCTCGACCGGGCCTTCGCCGCGCACCGCGGCCGCAAAACGCTGGTGCTGGTAGAAGGTCGAGCCGTTGTGGTCGCCGGCTGCCAGGAGCGCAGGATCCACCGGAATCGGAATCGCGCGCGGCCCGGCGGGGTTGCGCGGGCTGACGACGACCTGCGCGGTCGGCGCCTCGCCGAGATGGGCGGGCCAGAAGCGGCCCGGGCCGGGCACCTGGCATTCGATCTTGCCGATCGCGCCGACGGCGGAAATCTCCTCTTGGTACCGGCTACCCTCGGCGAACATGCAGAGTTCGAGCATGGCGCGCGCGCCGCTGTCGAAATCGACGATAACGTAGCCATTGTCCCAGATATCGGGCACCTCGCCGCCGTAAATCTCGTCGCGATGGTTCACCGCCTGTCCCGCCGAGGCCATGACGCGGACCGGCTCGGCCCTGAGGATCAGCCGCATCAGGTCGAAGAAATGGCAGCACTTCTCGACGAAGGTGCCGCCGGAATTGCGGTTGAAACGGTTCCAGTCGCCGACCTTGGCGAGGAACGGGTAGCGGTGTTCGCGGATCGTCAGCATGCGGATGCCGCCCGTCGCTGCTGCCGCTTGGCTGACGAACTCGGCCACCGGGGGCATGTAGCGATACTCCATCGCCACCCAGGCCGGCGCGGCGTAGTTGCGGGCGAACTGCCGCACGGCCAGCGCGTCCGCCGGGTCCGTGAATAGCGGCTTCTCGCACAGGATCGGCAGCGGCCTGGCGCGGGCGATCTCCTGCAACTGGCCGAAATGCAGGAAATTCGGGCTGGCGATCAGGATGCAGTCGACGCCCGGATGCGCGATGACCGCGGCCGCGCTGTCGACCATCTCGGCGCCGGGCGCCAGTTGCGCGGCAACCGCCCGCATCGCCGCGTCCGGCTCATGGATGGCCGCCACCGAAACGTCCGGCAACAGGGCGATGTTACGCAGATGCTCCTGGCCCATCATGCCGCAGCCGATGATGCCATAGGCGATGGGTTTGGGCATGTTGTCCTCCGAAGCGACACCCCAAGCAGCTTCTTGAGCGACAGGCAAGGCGGATGATAGGCGTGATGCCGCGCGGAGGAGGCGCCTGACATGACCGTAGTACCGATCACCTCGCCGGACCTCGATGCCGCGGAGGTGTCCTGGTTCGCAGCCTTGTGCTCCGACGACTTCCGCTATCTCGGCGTCCCCGACGGCGACTTGCGCTCGAGCTGGGAGCACTGCTCGCAGATCGTGACCCGGGCGGAGGAGCTGGGCTTCCGCAACATCCTGTGTCCGTCCTCGTACCAGGTCGGGCAGGACACCTTGTCCTTCGTCGCCGGGTGCGCGCCGATCACCGACCGGATCAACCTGCTCGCGGCTATACGCTGCGGCGAGATGCAGCCGCTGATGCTGGCGCGGACCGTCGCGACCCTCGATCACATGCTGAAGGGCCGCCTGACCCTGAACGTCATCTCCTCGGATTTCCCCGGCGAGGTGGCCGACAGCGCCTTCCGCTACCGCCGCTCGCACGAGGTCGTCGAGATCCTCCGCAAGGCCTGGACCCGCGACGAGGTCGAACATGACGGCGAGGTCTACAAGCTGAAGAAGGTCAGCGCCGATCCGGCCAAGCCGTACCAGCAGAATGGCGGGCCGCTGCTCTACTTCGGCGGCTATTCGCCCGATGCGCTCGAACTGTGCGGCGCGCAATGCGACGTCTACCTCATGTGGCCGGAGCCGAAGGAGGTCATCGTCCAGCGCATGAAGGACGTGCATGCGCGTGCCGAGGCCCATGGGCGCACGCTGGATTACGGCCTGCGTGTCCACATGATCGTGCGCGACACCGAACAGGAGGCGCGCGAATACGCCGAGGAACTGGTGTCCAAGCTCGACGATGAGCAGGGCAGGGCGATCCGGGCGCGGGCGCTAGACGCTACCTCCCTTGGCGTCTCGCATCAGGCGAAGAACCGCGATCTCGCAGACGCCGAAGGCTATGTCGAGCGGCACCTGTGGACCGGCATCGGCCGCGCGCGCTCCGGCTGCGGCGCCGCCATCGTTGGCTCGACCGACCAGGTCATGAGCGAGATCGAGGAATACCGGAAGATGGGCATCCGCGCCTTCATCTTCTCCGGCTACCCGCACCTCGACGAGGCGGAATCGTTTGGAAAACGCGTGCTGCCGAACCTCAAGACCTGCTCGCTGCCCCACGAATACGGTCGCGTGCCGGCTGGGACGCCGCCGACACCGCTTGGCACGGGGGAGCGCCGCTGATGGGCATGCAGCGCGTCAGCCTCGGCGAGATCGACCTCTCGCGCATCGTCTACGGCATGTGGCGCGTCGGCGACGCCGCCGATACCTCTCCCGGCCACATACAGGCAAAGATCGAGGCCTGCCTGGAGCAGGGGATAACCACTATCGACCAGGCCGACATCTATGGCGGCTACACGGCGGAAGGACTGCTCGGCCGCGTGTTCAAGGCGACGCCATCGCTGAGGGACAAGGTCGAGATCGTGACCAAATGCGGGATCGTTGGACCGTTCGGGCGCTACTCGGACCGGCGGGTGAAGCATTACGACACGTCGGCAGCCCACGTCGCGGCGTCGATCGACCATTCGCTGCGCGAAATGGCGATCGACCGCATCGACCTGCTCCTCATCCACCGCCCTGATCCGTTCATGGATCACCGCGAAACCGGTGAGGAATTGGACTTCGCCGTCCGGTCCGGAAAGGTGCGTGCCGTCGGCGTGTCGAACTTTCGTCCGTGGGACTTTTCCTTGTTGCAGTCGGCGATGGACACGCCTCTGGTCACCAACCAGATCGAACTGTCGCTGATGGCGCACGAGCCGTTCGTCAACGGCGACATCGCCTTCCTGCAGGAACACGACCTTCGGCCGATGGCGTGGTCGCCGTTGGGCGGCGGGCGCCTGGTCAAGGCGCCGCCGGAGCAGCTGAGGACGATACTCGCGGAGCTGTCGCAACGCTTCGGCGTCGATGCGACAGCGTTGGCCGTCGCCTGGCTGCTGGCGCATCCGGCCGGCATCCTCCCCGTCATGGGCACAAATGATCTGGCCCGGATCGGAAGGTTCTCGGAAGCGCTTTCGGTGAAACTCGATCGCCAGAGCTGGTACGAGCTATATTCCGCTGCGCTGGGGCGCGAGGTCGCCTAGGTACGCGCCGGCGCCGTCGAGCGGCGCTCGACGATGTGGCAGGCGAATTCGACGCGTCGCGGCGGCAGCTTCATGCCGTCGAGATCGTCGAGGAGCAGGTCGAGCGCTGCGGCGCCGATTTCGCGCATCGGTATGTGCATGGTGCTGAGCGGCGGATTGTGGAACGCCGCCTGTGGCAGGTCGTCCATGCCCATGACCGATACGTCGTCGGGAACCTTGTAGCCGGCGGACTCGACGCCTAGCATGGCGCCGACGGCGAGACTGTCTCCTGCGGCAAGGACCGCGGTGAAATCGAGGCCTTGGCGAGCGATCCGGTCCTTCACCGCCTGAGCCGCGAGTTCGGGCAGCCAGTCGTTCACTTCCTCGACCAGTGCCGCCGAGCTGATGATGCCGGCGGCGCGCAGTGCGTCCTGCCAGCCCTCGAAGCGGCGTTCGATGGTGCGGCGCCCGCGGCGCATCAGGAAGAGCACACGCTGATGTCCGAGATTGAGTAGGTGCTCCGTCGCCAGCCGCGCCGCCGAGCGGTTGCATGGCGTGACGCTGGAATGGCGCATCGACGGGTCGTCGCCATTCACCAGCACGATGGGTTTCTTGAAGCCCGTGGTCAGCGTCAGGACCGTTTCGTCATCCAGCGTCAGGAACAGGCAGCCGGCGACTTCGGGATCGTCCTGCGCTTCGCGCAGCATCGCGATCTCCTCGGCCTCGCCGCCGATAGGCCGGGACACCAGTTCGACATCGAGCGTCTTGGCGCGCTGGTTGAGGCCTTCGAGCACATGGGTGGTGAACTGGTTGCGCACGTGGTCGAGCATCGCCGCGCTGCTTGCCGCCAATATGACCTTGCGGCCGGCAATGGAGGCGGGAAACTTGTAGTTCAGCGACTTGGCGGTCTCGACGATGTGCGCTCGCAGGTCGGAGCGTACGCCTTTGCCGCCGGCTAGTGCCCGCGAAGCCGTGCTGACCGACACATCGCAGCGCGCGGCGACATCCTCCAGACGGACGCGCCGGCTCGGCGTGCCACGCTTGCCGCCCGAAGACGCGTTCATCGATTTTCCCCCGCTGGTGAACCGACATTGTGCAAAAAACTTTCAGATTGCGCAACGGCGGACGCTGTGGAACCTCTTCATCGCGCTTGGCAGGCGCCAGGGAGGAACCGTGCCCCATCACGCCAGGGACCTTGGGTCGCTGCTGGACCGGCTTGTGCACGGGCTTACCGGCCTGCGCGACGGCGGCCGTTTCGACGAGCCGAACCTCGACGGTACCGCGGGCGACTACATCAGCTTCGATTCCTGGGAGTGGCCGCAGGGCGTCGGCCTGTACGGGATGTTTCGGCTGTGGCAGCACAGTGGCGACCCGGCACTGCGCCGCACGCTCGAGGCATGGTTCGAGCGCCGTCTGGCGGCCGGACTGCCGAAAATGAACATCAATACGACCGCGCCGATGCTGCCGCTGGCGTTGCTTTGGGCCGAGACGCGGGACAAGCGCTGGGAGCGGCCATTGGCCGACTGGGCACAGCGTACGGTGCGCGACATGCCGCGCACGCCGGAAGACGGTTTCCAGCACGACGTGTCCGACAAGATAAACGACGACGAACTCTGGGACGACACGCTGTTCATGGCGGCGCTCTTCCTTGCTGCCTATGGGCGGGCCGCCGGGCGACAGGACTATGTCGACGAGGCCGTGAGGCAGTTCCTGGTGCACACGCGCTATCTTGCCGACACGCATACTGGCCTCTGGTTTCACGGCTGGACATTCGCCGGCCGGCACAATTTCGCGCGCGCGCTGTGGGCTCGTGGCAATGCCTGGGTCACGGTCTGCATCCTCGACCTGATCGAGATGGGTGGCGTGCCGAAGCCGGCGGAGCAGTTCCTGCTCGGCGTGCTCGGCGCCCAGGTCGAGACGCTCTTGAAACTTCAGGCGCCTTCCGGCGCATGGCACACGCTGCTCGACGATCCGGATTCGTACGAAGAACTCTCGGCGACTGCAGGGTTCGGCTATGGCCTGTTGAAGGCCGCGCGGCTCGGCATCGGTCCGAAAGGCTGCCGCGAAGCCGGCCTGCGCGCGCTCGACGCGGTGGTTGCCAACATCGACGCGGACGGCGTGCTCCAGAACGTGTCCTACGGTACCCGTATGGGTCACGATCTCCAGCACTATCGCGACATCCCTATACAGCCGACGGGCTACGGTCAGGCGCTGGCTATACTGTGCCTTACCGAAGGTATGATCCATGCCGAAGCCCGCGGCGAGGCGGCGGCATGACCATGCGCGTGCTCTACGGCGCTTCGCCGGCCGATATCGATGGCATGAACACGGAGCGGCTCCGTGCCGAGTTCATGGTCGAGGGCCTCTTCGCGCCCGGTGCGATTGAATTCGTATACACCCATGTCGACCGCATGATCGTCGGCGGCGCGGTTCCGACGGACGCCGCGCTTGCATTCGGTGACGGCGCCGATGTTGGCACCCCGCATTTCTTCGACGCTCGCGAGATGGGCATCGCCAACCTCGGTGGCGCTGGCACGGTGTCGGTTGACGGCGTGAGCTTCAGCCTCGGCAGCCGCGACGTCCTTTACGTTGGCCGCGGTGCGAAAAACGTGACCCTGGAGAGCAGCGACGCGGCCACACCGGCGCGCTTCTACATGAACTCGGTGCCCGCCGGAGCCGACATTGCCCATCGTCTGATCACCCGGGCGGAGGCGAAGGCACTCGACCTCGGAGATGCGCACCGCGCCAACAGACGCACATTGCGCATGTACATCCACCCCGAGGTCGCGCCGTCCTGCCTGCTGCTGATGGGTATAACCGACCTCGCGCCCGGCAGCGTCTGGAATACGATGCCGCCGCATCTGCACGAGCGCCGCATGGAGGCTTATTGCTATTTCAATCTCGCGGCGGAAGATCGGGTCGTGCACCTTATGGGACGGCCGGATAACACGCGTAACCTGATCGTCTCCGACGGCGACTGCGTGATTTCGCCGGCCTGGTCGATCCACATGGGGGCAGGCACGGGGCCATACGCGTTCGTGTGGGGCATGACAGGCGAGAACCAGGCCTACAACGACGTCGCGCCGGTGAAGGTGGCGGAGCTTCGATGAACGTGCGCGCCAAGGCTGAGGCGGGAACTGCGCTGCGACGGCCGCTGGCGGCCGGCGGTCAGATTGTCTACTGGCGCCTCGGCGCCACCAGCGAGGCGCGCTACGACGTCGCCGACCAGCCGATGAAGGGGGAGATGGATCCCTTCTTCTTCCTGACCAAGCACAAGAATTTCATTCCGCACGAGTATCCCTGCCGGACGCAGTTCGCGGCCGAGCGCCGCGGCAAGCGCCCGGAGCCGCAGGGAAGTTTCGAGGCAACCCGCACTTGGCTGCCGTTCGATTCCCCGCGCGTCGACCTGTCGGGTTTCTGGTTCCGGCCGACTTTGCTCGGAACCTGGGCGCACACGGTGGTCGCAGCCGCCGCAAAGGGTAAGGCTACGCTGCGGCTGCGCACCTGTGGCGGCGCGGTCCTGTTCGTCAACGGCAGGGAGATCGGTTGGATGGCGCCCTATGGGCGCAATCTCGAAGCCCAGCAGGAATTCTCGGCCGAACTCGTGTCGGGTGCGAACGAGATCGCCATCTGGTTCGACGATCTGGCCGAACGCGACGCCCGCTACTTCTTCCAGCTCGACTACCTGTCCGGTCCCGAGGTCGAGCACGCCATGCCGACGACCGTCGCAGGTGAGATCGCGGCGGCGATGGAGGACGCGCTCGAGGCGATGCACTTCGAGCGGCCAGCCTATGGCGGCGGCGAGGTTGCGCTGGTTACAGACGCGCCGGTGCCTGTCTCGCTCGACGTCAGGGTGACGATCGAAGGCGACTTCATGTCGATCGAGAAGCCGACGGCGTTCTCGCGTAAGCTCAAGGCCGGCGCGACGCGTTTGCCCATTGCGGACACCGCCGATCTGCCCGCCGACTTCCGCCACTTCAAGGTTGCGCTGTCGAAGGACGGTTTCACCGCCAGCCGCGTTTTCGGCGTCGAGATATGCCACGCCGAGCGGCAGGGCACAGCGCCGGCGACGCTGGAGGCGCGCATCGCCGAAGCGCTGGACGAGGTTTCCGGTCACGCCGAGAGCGACACGGTGCGCGCCCTGGCGCGCCTCGCCACGGGGCGCGGCGGCAAGGAGACCGACGCCATGATTGCCGGTGCGCTGCCGGCGATCGAGGACTGCCACGACTGCGCCGACTTCATCCTCGTGCCGCTACTTTGGGCGCGGCATGCCTTTGGCGACGCGATTTCGCCCAAACTGCGCAAGAAAATCGACGCTGCGACGCTCGGCTACCGCTATTGGATGGACGAGCCGGGCAACGACGTTCAGTGGTATTTTTCCGAGAACCACGCGCTGCTTTTCCACACCGCAGCCTATCTGGCCGGCCATTTCCTGCCGGATTCGCGGTTTTTGCGGTCCGGGCGCACCGGCGTCGAGCAGTCGAAGGTCGGGCTGGAGCGCGTTCGCGCCTGGTTCGACCATTTCGAGAAGTGGGAGATGGCCGAGTTCAATTCGGCGCCGTATTTCCCCATAGATCTCAAGGGCTTGACCATACTTTACGCGCTCGCCCCGCATGCCGACGTGCGCAGGCGGGCCAACAAGACGATGGTCCGCCTTCTCGAAATCGTCGCGCGTTCTGCGCATCACGGCACACTGACGGGCGCACAGGGCCGCTCCTACGAGCACACGCTCCGCGCCTCGCGCTCGCTCGAACTGTCCGGCATGGCGCGCATGCTTTGGGGCAAGGGCAACTACGGCATGCGCTTTCACGCGTTGCCGCAGCTGGCGCTGTGCATACGGGATCACAAGTTTAAGCTTCCGGCGAAGCTGGCCGGCATTGCCAATTTCGGCCGCGCGGGTGCGCAGGAATGGACCTTTGCCCAGGGCCAGGACCGCATCGCCAAGCTTTACCACTACAAGACGCGCGACTTCGCTCTCGGCAGCGCCGCGGCCTATCGCTGGAATGAGTGGGGTTACCAGGAGACGGTGCTTCAAGCCCGGCTCGGCGATGACCCTGACGCACAAGTATGGATCAACCACCCTGGCGAGACGATACATTCGGGCTATGGCAGGCCGTCCTACTGGGGTGGGTCCGGCACGCTTCCGCGCGTCCATCAATATCGCGGCCTTGCAGTAGCTGTCTTCGATTGCGCTGCCGAGCAGCCTGGCTTTACGCATGCATGGTTCCCGCGCGACGCGTTCGACGAGACCGAGGTAGATGGCGATCTTGCCTATGCGCGCGCCGGCAAGACGATCGTCCTGCTTTCGGCAAGCCGACCCGTCGAGCTTGTGACGCGCGGGCCGACGGCTGGAAACGAATTGCGCGTGCCCGGCCGCAAGGCGATATGGATCCTGCGACTGGGTACTGCCAATAGCCTGCAGGCCTTTGCCGAACGCTTCTCGTCGCTTTCCCTGAAGCGTGAGCAGCGCGGTCTTCTCGTTGTCGCGGACCCGGAATACGGTGAGGTACGCTTCCATGCGGACGGCAAGGCGGAGGCAGAGGGCCGCGTCGTCGATCCGGCAACATGGACGGTAACAGGAGCGGCACAGATGCTGCCGGGCCGCTGAGATTTAGAAGAACAGCGGCCGGGAGCCGCGAGAAGGAGGAATGACCATGAAGAAGACTTTGCTTGCGGCTCTTGCAGCGGGCCTGATGTCGACGACGGCGGCTCTCGCCGGCGACGTGCGCATCATGTGGTATACGGACGGCGTTGAGGGGGAGGTCATCAAGGACCTGCTTGCGCGGTTCATGAAGGACAATCCGGGGATCAACGTGATCCTCGACGACGTAGGCTACAAGGTCGTTCAGGAGCAGCTCCCTGTCGAACTCGAAGCTGGCCGCGGTCCGGACATTGCCCGCGTCACCAATCTCAAGACCATCGCGCAACATTGGCTGGACCTGCGCCCCTACATCGCGGACGCGGCGTACTGGGAAAAGAATTTTGGCGATCAGTTCGACTGGATGCGGCCGGACGGGTCTGACGCCATCACCGGCTTCATGACGCAGCTGACCCTGACCGGAGGCTTTGCCAACAAGACGCTGTTCGAGCAGGCCGGCGTCCCGATGCCGGGCGAGAAGGCGACTTGGGACGAGTGGGTGGAGGCTGCGGCCAAGGTCCAAGAGAGCCAGAAGCTTAACGCAGCTTTCGTCATCGACCGCTCCGGCCATCGCATCTCGGCGCCGATCGCTTCCTACGGCGGCAACTACATCGGGGCTGATCGCATGCCGGCCGGCATCGACGAGGGAACCAAAACCTTTGCCAAGAAGCTCGTGGACTGGACCGCGTCCGGCCTCATGAACAAGGAAACCTGGGTTTCGGCAGCCGGCACGACCTATCGCCCCGGCATCGAGGACTTCATCAACGCCCAGGTTGCCTTCTACTACTCTGGCAGCTGGCAGATCGCCGCGCTCTCGACCAAGATCGGCAAGAATTTCGACTGGGTGGCCACCGGCTCGCCGTGCGGCACGGCCGGCTGCTCGGGCCTGCCGGGCGGCGCGGCTTTGGTCGGCATCAAGTACACCAAGAACCCGGCCGAGGTCGGCAAGGTGATGGACTACCTCGCCAGCGAGGCGGTGGTGAAGGAGTTCACAGAGCGCACGCTGTTCCTGCCCGCGCACAAGGGCGTCGCTGCCGGCAAGATCGACTTCAAGACCGACGATCCGAACGTGAAGGGTGCGCTCGAGACCTTCGTCAAGGCGACCGGCCAGGTGCTTCCGGCGGCCAATGCGCTGCCGGCATGGAAGTGGGCCACCCCGGTCTACAACGTGCTCGTCACCCGGATCAGCCAGACCATGGCCGGCGAAATGTCGATCGACGACGCCTTCAAGCGCATGGACGAGGACATCAAGGCCCAGGTCGCGGCCGCGAAGTAGCAGCGGCACGGTTGGCCGCGATGCCGAGCGCATCGCCCGCAAGCAGAGCCGGCGCCATCGTCATGGCGCCGGTCGGCTGCCTCGCAAGTCTGCTCGACCCGCCGTTGCGTGCATTGCAGCGCCTCGGCGGCTACGGGGGCATGGCCCTGTTCTTTCTGGCACCGAACATGCTCGTGTTCGGCATCTTCGTGCTGTTTCCGCTGGTTCTGAACATCGTCTATTCGACAACCGGTGGCCTGCCGCTCTTCCTCGGCGACCGAACGTTCGTCGGGCTCGCTCAGTACGAGCGGCTGCTGGACTGCTCGAACTATCTCGATCCCAAGAGTTGCGCCGAAGACCTTTTCTGGACTGCCGCGTGGAACACAGCCGGCTTCGTGGCTGTGCAGGTCGTGCTTATGGTGGTTGTGGCGCTGATCACTGCGCTGGTGCTCAATCGCGAAATCAGGGCGCGGAGCTTCTGGCGCGCAGTATTCTTCTTTCCGGTCCTGTTGTCGCCCGTCGTCGTCGGCCTGATCTGGCGCTGGATCCTCCAGCGGCAGGGACTGCTAAATCTAGGCCTCTACGAACTCGGCATCACACAGGTCAACTGGCTGATCGAGCGCGGCTGGGCGTTTGCCGCAGCGGTCGGCGTTTCGATCTGGGCACATGTCGGGTTCTATGCACTGATCCTGCTAGCCGGGCTGCAGGCGATACCAAAGGATCTCTATGAGGCGGCCGAAATGGACGGCACCCGGCCGTGGCGAGTCTTCTGGCGCATTACCTTGCCGCTGCTCGGGCCAAACCTGATCGTCGTGCTGGTCCTCGTTCTGATCCGCGCCGTGCAGATCTTCGACGAGGTTTACGTTCTGACCGGGGGCGGGCCGGGTACCGCGACGCTTTACCTGACTCAATACATCTACGAGGTGGGTTTCGCCTCGCACCTGCGCAACCCCGGGCTTGCCTCTGCCGCATCGATCCTGATGGGGCTGGTGTTGGTCGTGCTGACCCTGCTGCAGCTCGGCATCGGCCGCCGCAACGAAGCTCGTGGCAAGCGATGAGCCGCGCCGCTGAGTTTCTCCTGCGCCGGCGTGGCGGCAAAGCTTGGCACTGGACCGACGTGTTCACGTGGTTCTGGCTGATCGGCGGTTTCGTCCTGATGTTCGGGCCCGCCATCTGGCTGGTGAATTCGTCGTTCAAGACGCCGGCGGCGCTTGCGGAGTTTCCCCCGACGATCCTGCCATACGTGACCGCGGTCGCGAACGTGGAAGGCTACGATCAGCCCTTGCCGCTCTTCGAGGTGCGGCTGCCTGACGGTTCGACGAAGACGCTCGCAGAGGTGCGGCGCATCGGCACCGTCGCCCAGATGGTCGATCCGCAGGCGCCGGCGGAAATCGTGCGCGTCAATATCCAGGACCGCACGCCGGTGCGGCAGGTATCGTTCGCGACCGAGAACTACGTCCAGCCTTTCCTCGCTTTCGACATGTTCCGCTATCTGTCGAACTCGGTGTTCGTGACCGTGATGGCAACCATCATCACGCTGATCACCAATTCCATGGCGGCGTTCGCGCTTTCGAAGTACAATTTTCGCGGCCGCGCCACAGTCATGGTGCTGATCGTGGCGACGCTGATGATACCGTTGTCCGTCATCCTGGTGCCGCTCTACTCGGTCATCGCTGGAATGGGTTTGTTCAACTCGCTGTGGGGGGTGATCCTGCCGACCGTGGCGACACCGACCGGCGTGTTCATGCTCAGGCAGTACATGCTGACGATCCCGGACGAGCTGATCGACGCCGCGCGGATGGACAAGGCGTCAGAATGGCAGATTTACTGGCGCATCGTTCTGCCACTGACCGCGCCGGCGCTTGCTGTGCTCGCGATCTTCTCCGTCGTATGGCGATGGAACGACTTCCTGTGGCCACTGATCGTTCTGTCGCGGCGGGAGCTTTATACGCTGCAGGTCGCGCTCAACACATACGCTGGCGAGACAAACGTGCAGTGGCATTTCCTGCTGGCGATGACCGTGATCACGATGGTGCCGGTCGTCCTCGTATTCGTGTTCCTGCAGCGATTCATCACCACCGGGATCGCCGGAGCCGGCATCAAGTAGAGGAGGGCGCATGAGCCGCATCACGCTGCATGGCGTTTCCCGCTCCTATGGCTCGGTGGAGGTGCTGCGGGATATCGACCTCGACATTCGCGATGGCGAGCTGATCGTCTTCGTAGGGCCGTCCGGCTGTGGAAAATCGACCCTGCTGCGGCTGATCGCCGGTCTGGACCGACCCACGGCAGGGCGGATCGAGATCGATGCGACGGACGTTACAAACGTTCCGGCCGCCGATCGCGGTCTGGCGATGGTGTTCCAATCCTACGCGCTCTACCCGCATATGAGCGTTCGTCAGAACCTTGCCTTCGGCCTCGAGAATGCAAAGATGCCTCGCGCCGAGATCGGCAAGCGCATCGAAGAAGCGGCGCGCATGCTCGAGATCGAGCCCTATCTGGATCGGCGCCCCGGCCAGCTGTCGGGCGGCCAGCGTCAGCGTGTCGCCATCGGCCGCGCCATTGTGCGCAATCCGACCGCGTTCCTGCTCGACGAGCCGCTGTCCAACCTCGATGCCGAGCTGCGCATCTCGACGCGCGCCGAGCTTTCCGCGCTGCACAAGCGCCTCGGCACGACCATGGTCTACGTTACCCATGACCAGATCGAGGCAATGACCCTGGCGCATCGCATCGTTGTATTGAGAGCAGGGCGCATCGAGCAGGTTGGCACGCCGCTCGAACTGTACAACAAGCCGGCTAACCGCTTCGTCGCCGGGTTCATCGGCGCGCCGCGCATGAATTTCTTGCCTGCGGCCATGGTGCCAGGCGCGTCGGGCGCCGAGATTGGCATCCGTCCACAACACATGAGGCGCGCGGCGGAGGGCGAGGGGGGTATCCGCTCGACGGTCACGCTGGTGGAGGCGCTCGGTTCGGAGACTGTCGTGCACGCCGAGGCGGGCGGACACCGCGTGCTTGCAGTGCTTCCGGGCCAGCAGCAGATTGAAAACGGTGTGGAGATCACGCTGGCCTACGATGCGCACGACCTGCACCCGTTCGACACGGACGGGCTGCGCGTCTCTTGATCAAAGATGGTATTTCAGGAACGCCAGCCACGCTTCCCGCATCGCCGCGCTTTCGCTGTGTCCCAGTTCGCCCTCGCGGTGCACACTCAGTTTCGATGCGTCGGCTTCGTAGGCTGCGCGCGTCGTCGCCAACGCCTTGTCCACGGCCGCCGGCGGCGTTAGCGGATCGCGATCGCCGATCCCGATGAACTGCGGCCGCGGTGCGACGAGACCGGCGATCTCCCCATTGGTGGCAACATCGAGCAAGCCCGGCACAGTCAGGTAGATGCCGTGAAGGTCGTGCGCGCCTGTATCGATCAGCACATCGAAGTCGGCATAGCAGCAGAGCTGAACCACGCAGGCTAGGCGCCGATCGACTGCCGCGAGCCAGTAGCCGAAGGTCGCGCCCATCGAAATGCCGAATGCAGCCAGCCTAGCCGGATCGACATCCGCGCGACCACCCAACCATCCAAGTGCCGAATGGAGCTCGCCGAGCATCTGTCCGGCCAGCGACGTCCCGCGCCACAACCGCGCCTTGGCAAGCGAACTCTCGCCGACCGAGGCCCGGCTGCCGAAGCCGGGCAGGTCGATGCAGAGCGTAACGAACCCGCGCCTCGCCAGTTCGGGCCCGAGCGGCGACACCAGCGCCAGGCGGCCATCGAGCAGCTCCGACGCGCCGATATCGTAACGTGCGCCATGCGCATGGATGTACAGGATCGCAGGGTGCGGCCCTTCAGATGCTGGCCGTGTCAACAAGCCGCGGAACGCCTCGCCGCGCGCGTTGACGAAACTCAGTTCCTCGATGGCGTATTCGTCACCACGAGCCGCCTGCGTCCACCCGGTGAATTCGATCGGGTGCCTGCCGATCTCGAACGCCTGTGCCAGCCGATCCCGCATTCCCGCCTCCGCTAAGCGGATGGTCTAGCATATCGCGAGGGTTCGCGGACGCATCGGACCACGGGTACCGGACGATGTCGTCCTCACCGAGATATTCCCCGGTCTGCACCTCGATCATGATGAGGCCGAGCTTACCCGGGTTTTCGAGGCGATGCTTGCGGCCGCATGGTATGTAGGTCGACTGGTTCGGTGCGAGCAGCATCTCCTCGTCGCCGTTGATGACCTTCGCTGTCCCGCGCACGACGACCCAGTGCTCGCTCCGGTGATGATGCGCCTGTAGGCTGAGGCTGGCGCCCGGACGCACCTCGAGGCGCTTGATCTTGAAGCGCTCGCCTTCCTCCAGCACCGTGTAGCGTCCCCAGGGGCGCTGCGTCGTCCTGTGGAAGACTGCGGTGTCGGATCGTGTGTTCTTCAGCTTTTCGTAGATCAATTTCACATCCTGCGCTGCGCGCCGGTCGGCGATCATGAGGGCATCGGCGGTATCGATCACCAACAGGTCTGACACGCCGACGAGAGCCACAACCCGGTTTTCGCCGTGCACGAACGTATTGCGCGTCCCGTGGGTGACGACTGCGCCATGAGTACGATTGCCGTCGACGTCCGGCACAGTGAGGTCTGACACGGCGGTCCATGAGCCGACGTCAGACCAGTCGAATCCGCAGGGCACGAAACTCAGGTCGTTCGACTTCTCCAGCACCGCGTAGTCGAGCGAGATCGGTTCGACCTGGGCAAATGCGCCTTTTTCGATATACACCATCTCCTGCCCGGGCAGATGGTGAACGCTCGCAGCGCTCAGCGCGGCTTCAGCCTGCGCGAGAGTATTCGGGCTGAGGTGGCGCAGTGAGTCGACCATGTCGCCTGCACGGCAACACACCATTCCAGTGTTCCAGAAATGGCGTCCTGTTGCGAGATAGTCGGACGCGGTCTGAGCGTCGGGCTTCTCGACGAAACGCACTACGCGGTCGTTCTGCGCTTCAATATATCCAAAGCCGGTTTCGGGCCGCGTCGGGGCGACGCCGAACACCACGATGCGTCCGGTCTCGGCGAGGCTCGTCGCCTCATTCACGGCGCGCTCGAATGCGTCCTGCCCGCGTATCAGGTGGTCGGCGGGCGTGATGAGCATGATGGTGCCTGGCCCGGCCGCTTCGGCCACTTGCAGCGATGCCAGCGCCACTGCCGCCGCAGTGTCGCGCCCGAACGGCTCGACGATGAAGCTATGCAAGCCTGCATGCGAGCCCGCGCGTTCAAACTCGTCGATGGTCAGGAACAGCAGGTCGCGATTGGTGACCGTGACAATGCGCTCGACGCCCGTCAGCGCAGCTAGCCGCTCGTAAGTGTCGCGCATGAGTGTGCGACCGTCGGGCAACGTCATGAACGGCTTCGGGAACATGTCTCGCGACAGCGGCCACAAGCGCGAACCTACGCCTCCGCCAAGCACGACCGGAACGACGGTCATGCGCGGCGCCGATGTTCGGTGCTTGATTTACCTGCCGAATAGAATAGGCAATGGACGAAGGGGCTGTCGGATCGCATCACGCGCGTCCTCCCGCAATACAATACACGAAACATCTGCCCCGCAAGCAGCTTTCAACGAACTGAACCCGGTGTCAATACTTGGATGCGTCCGCGCAGGACGTCGCCTGCGTGCAGCGGCGGCGTCACGCCCGCGGGTGCCGCCCCGTCTTGAAAGCGTTGCGGACTTGACTAAATGCGAGGCATGGCTAAAAGCCGCGTCGTGCCAGCCGTCGCGATGCGCGGCCGCTGCTGGGGAATAGGTTAACGGTAGACCCACGGACTCTGACTCCGTTAGTCCTGGTTCGAATCCAGGTTCCCCAGCCAGACATCTAACTAAACCATTGAAATCATTGGATTTTTCTGGCTTTAGAGCCGACGCGCTTCGCGTCGAATCGGCCTTCCGCAAGTGGTGCCCACAACTGATGCCCAGAGCTGGTGTCCATCCGCTCCGGGCCGACGGAGCACGGGGCGGATGGGACTGCGCAGGCATCAGGTCGAAAACCTCGTCCTCAGGGGACCGATCTTCTACTGGCGGGCGCGCATCCCCGTCGGCTTCAGAGGCACCGGAACAAATGCAAGGCTTTCACTGAGCCTTAGGCTGTCGGACCGTAAGAAGGCTTCGCTCGTGGCACGGCGCTTGAACGCCATGCTGCTCGAACTTGAGATGGTGCCGAAGGCCAGGATGGCGACAAAGGAACAGCTCGCGAAAATCTTCGCGCTCGAAGCCGAAGCGATGCGCGCCGAAATCGAGGCGCTGGACCTGGCCGCAAAACGGTCGGGTACCTTGCGCGAGCCGGAACATCGCGAGGCAGACCGTCAGGTCGGCTGGGCCTACCGCCTCCTGCACACGTTCGGGTCGGGAGAGGACGTTTCCTTCGCCGAAGGAAGCGAGACCCGGGAAGCGCTGATCGAAGCGGGCGCCCAGGCAGACGACCTCCCCTTCATCGAAGCGACCTATCGGTCCGAACGCGAAATCACCAATGCTGACAGGAAAGGGTTGACGCGCAGCCCGTTCCTTCGAGACGTCCTGCACCGCATGGCACAGGCCGAGCTCGAGGACACGCCGCTGCATCGGGACGCTGCGATCGAGGAGATTTTCAGGGCGCGGGCGGACACGCTGCTGGCGTCGGCCGCAGACACGAGAAAGCCGAAGCTCACTGCAGAGCGTCCGCCGGAACGTGGATCGGTTGCCGCCAGCGCCGGGTCGCCACCTCCTCGCCCCGCAGTTCTCTGGGCTGAAGAAAAGCCCGTAGCGCGAGCGGCGGTCGAGCCAGAACTTAGGCCGGAGCCGCCGGTCGCCCCTGCAGAGCCGGTGACCGCCCAGCTTTCGGTCCCTCAGGCCAAGCCACCCCAGCCGAAGACGGCTCGGAAAGATCTCCCTCTTACGGATTTCGATAGAGAGTTGGAGAACCTCGTCTCGAACAGAAAGAACGAGTGGGAAGACGACACTGCCTCGGACGTTCGTGTACTCGTCGGAATCTTTCGCGGCATCCTGGAAGAGCATGGCGTGGCGCATTCCGGCGAGATCACGCAGGAACATGTCGCTGCGCTCCGCCAGCACTTCAATCACATCCTTCCCCTCTACGGTCGCAGTCCGCGCCTGCGCGCGCTTCCGCCTGCCGCGTTGCGAGCCGAGAGCAAGCGGCGCGCCGACGAGGCAGCAGCATCGGGCGAGAAGATCGAACTTGGACTCTCGCGTGCGACGATCCGCCGACACCTCGGCAATCTCGACCATTTCCTGAAGCATCTGCGCGCATCGCACTTCACGGTCCCAGACTGGACCTTCGAGGGGTTGCGGCCCAAGAAGCCGCCAAAAGGCGAGATCAGGCTCCAACAGGTCAAGCCGAAGCCGGAGGACATCCGGCCGCTCTTTGATATCCCGTTCTTCACGGGTCGAAGAAGCGTGGAGGAACCGGAAGTCGCAGGAGACCTCGTGTTCCATTCCGCCAACTACTACCTCCCCATGCTCTTCACCTACCTTGGTTCCCGACGGAAGGAATTCGCCGGCCTCATGGTCGACGAGATCGTGCAGAGCGATGGCCACTGGTCGATCCAGATCAAGGCGAGCGAGGTCAGGCGCATCAAGAATGCCCAGTCACATCGACTGCTGCCGGTGCCGAACGAGCTGCTGCGGCTCAATTTCATTGAGTATGTCGAGCGGTTGAAGGAGCTGGGGCACAAGATGCTGTTTCCGGAACTCTTCTCTCCCTACCTGCAGAAGAGCGACCCCGGCGACCGATTCTACAAGGACTTCGTGCCGATCGCCAAGAAGTGCATGCCGGGGGGTCTCTGACAGCGTCCTATCCATGCGCTCCGACATGGCTTTGCCAATACGCTCAAGCAGGCGGGCGTTTCCGACGGCGTGATCGAAGACATTTCGGGGCGGCTTGGAGAGACGGAAACTGCGACGCGGTATACCAACCCGGCGGGCCTTTCGCTGATCCAGCTGATCATTTCCCGATATCCCGTCATCACCGGTCACCTAGAGCCGCAGCCGATCAGGCTGCTTCCTTGGGTTGAGAAGATGGAGCCACCGCCATGGGCGGGCAAGAAGAACGGCGACCGCTTCGGCAACAAGCGCGGACGGCGACCCAAAAAGGCGGCGTCCTAGTTGCCCTTGTCGAGTTCAATCCGATGATGGGAGGATGACGACGTTGGCCGCACAGCCGTCCCTCAAGGTGACCCACACCGGAGCGTGATCGCTGGCACCTTCACGTCCGCGGACGTCACGGTCGACGTCGGCCTCGACGAGCCGTTCCGTTAGGTTGCTGCTCAGGAGCAGATGATCGAGCCTGAGACCAGCGTCACGTGGCCAGCGCATGCGCTTGTAGTGCCAGAAGGTGTAGACGCGTTCCTTTGGGTGGAGGTGGCGCAGCGCGTCGGTCCAACTGCGGCCGACGAGCCTCCGGTAGGCCGCACGGCTGTCCGGGTGGATGAGCGCGTCCTCGTCCCAGGAGGACGTCGGGTAGATGTCGAGATCGGTCGGCGCGACATTGTAGTCGCCCGCCAACACGATCGGCGCGCCGGACTTGCGCAATGCCGTGGCGTGCTTCCTCAATCGCTCCAGCCAGGCGAGCTTGTAGGCAAACTTTGCCCCCGGCTGCGGATTGCCGTTCGGCGCATAGATGGAGGCGACTAGGATGCCCGCAACCGCCGCCTCGATGTAGCGGGCCTGAGCATCGGCCGGATCGCCCGGAAGGCCGCGGCGGGTGACGACCGGCTCGCCGACGCGCGACAGGATGGCGACCCCGTTCCAGCTCTTCTGCCCGACCCACGCCGCATCGTAGCCCGCGGTTGCGACTGCCTCTTCGGGAAACGCGTCCTGCGCCGCCTTCAGCTCCTGCAGGCAGACGATGTCTGGCTCAGCCTCGGCAAGCCAAGCGAGCAGGTTGCCGAGCCGCTTGTTGATGCCGTTGATGTTGAAGGTCGCAATCTTCATCTGCTCAGAACGCGCGCGACCCAGTCCCGGGTTGCGTCGGCGACGGTCGCCAGATGATCGGCGGCCGTGAAGCCGGAGATCGTCTTGCGGGGTTTCAGGTCATGATCGCCGTCCTCGAGCCACAGGATCTCGATCGAGGGTGAGAGGCTGTAGCCGACGACCTCGTCGCGCGTGCCAAACGGATCGCGCGTGCCCTGGCAGATCAGGGTCGGCGTCCGGATCGTCTCCAGATGCGCGGTTCGAAGCTGCTGCGGCTTGGCGGGCGGATGGAAGGGATAGCCAAGGCAGAGCAGTCCGGCGATGCGGCCGTCCGCGAGGAGCTCATCCGCCACCATGGATGCCACCCGTCCACCCATGGACTTGCCGCCGATGATGAGCGGGTCGGAAGCGGCGAGCGCATCGACGGCTTGGCGATACTCGTCCTGCAGCAGTTCGGCCCTAGGCGGCGGCTTGCGCTGGCCGGAGCGGCGCGCGGCCATGTAGGCGAACTCGAAGCGGGCAACCCGGAAGCCGGCTTGCGCCAGCACCTCCGAGATGCCGGTCATCCCGGCTGAGTCCATTGGCGCGCCTGCGCCATGGGCGAGCAGGATGGTGGCAAGGGCGTTGTCGGGGCCGGTGATCAGCATCGTGTCGTCGTCGGGCATGGTCGGCAGCAATTGGTGCGGGGACGATCATGTTTCACGGGATGGTGCCCTGCGTCCAACTTTGGAACCATGAATCGCGTTTACAGAGTTTTGAATCGTCTGATATTCAAACAGCGTTTGGTGGAGTTATGGGGGGAATACGAACAGGTTGGTGATAACGGGGTTTGCACGAGGCCTTTCCCATGGGTTCAGGATACCCGCCCCGGGGACCATGGCACCGCGCCCCGATGAAGTGGCTGCCCTCGGCCGGAAGGACGCCGGGCAGGTCGGCCACGAGACCTATGAGTATGCTGCCCGAGGGCAGGCCTACATCCGGTGGGCAATCTTCTGGGTTGCCACCAGAAGCGCGTCCAGCCGAACCACTCGCAGCCTCAGCCCGTGCGATCGCCGTCGCACTCGGCCGCCTCGTCCCCGTTGCCGCCGGGATGAAGCCTGCGCTGGAAAGTCCAGCCTGCCTCATAGCGGTCGACAATCGCGGAGAAGGTCTCCTCCGTGGCCGCGCGATCATAGCCGCGCGCGACCAGACGCTCGATGACCGACGCCGCCAGCGTCCACAGTTCCTCCTCGCGTCCCAGCCGCAGGTTCTCGGTGATGGCGTAGTGCAACAGCTCGCGCGCGATCGCGTCGCGGTCCGGCGCACGCGCTGTCGCGATGCGCCTGTTGTAGGCGCGCTGGTATTCCCGTTGCTTGCGCAGCCGCTCCTCGCGGCTCTGTCTCTTGCGTCCTGGCACCGTGGCCTCCCTTTCCCTTCTCAATCCTGCAGCCATGGTCGCCCTCGGCCTCGCAAGGAACAAACGCCGTTTGCCGACAGGCACTCCGCCAAGCTTGAATCGCGCATCCGCATGTCTGGAGCGTTTGCCCGGATCATTGAATCGCGAGCGGCGAGTTTTGAATCGGTTGCTCGGACTTCTGAATCGCCTGCTCGGACCTTAGAATCGGATGACCACAAATTGTTTCGCTTCGATCCGAAGTGCGGCCACGTCGAGATGCTTCAGCCTCCGGATGGCACGACGGCCGTAGCGAATTTCCAGTGCTCTGAATCGCGAGTGGGCAGGTTTGCAACGATGGCGTCGAGTTCTGAATCGACTGCATCCGATCCTGAATCGGAACAGCACAAATCGAGATGAGGTGCGGGCACGTCAGGATGCTTCAACGTGCACCATGCGCGGGCGACGGCGTACGTAAACAGATAGCAAACGCGGACGATCGCAATTTAACTATCTGATTACGCTGCACTTTCTGTCATTTTCCTGTTGCGCCGCCCAGTCTCTTCATCTATACGACCGGTCCGCGCTGCCGGGATCCACCCAGCAGCCTGCCACGGAGGCAGCGACTTGACCCTCACCAAGCGAATAGCCCGGCTCGGCTAAGCCCCTCCGTCGTTGCCCGACGGATCGGGCTCCCTGCCACTGACTGCCGAACGCCGTGCCCCTAGCGGGTGCGGACGGGTTCTTCGGCGCTCCATCGCTCTCGGGCTGATTGTCCGAGGGCTCCGTCGGTCGCGGCCCTTTGTGCCGCAAACAGGGAGTGTTCACCTTGAACACGCTTCACCCCTCCGCTCGTCCCGAGCGGAGCCCTCGACCCATGTCGTCCCGGTCGTCGGACCCGGACTGGCTGCGCGTTGCAGTCCGCCCGGTCGATGCTCCGGCGCGCCTTCTCGCCGACCCGGTTGCCCACAAGCTGCCGGGCCATGTCCTCCAACCTCAAGCTGCTGGTGCCCGCATATGCCCGGGGGTTCCCGGGTGGCCGCCCTGACGGGACGGTCGGTGCCTTTGTTCAACGCCAGCTGAAAGGATATCGCGATGGCGAAGCAGAACGAGCAGAATGAAGTCGAGACCACGACTGAGGTCGAGGCGACGGAGAACGCAACCAGGCAGGTCGTGACGGACGTCACGGTCGATGCTGAGGCATCGGGCGACATCAAGTCGCCCGAGGTCGAGGCGGAAGCCGGGGCCGGAGCGCCCGCGGAAGCCGCGCCGGAACTGGAGGCGGCCGCGCCCACCGGAGCAGCAGCAGATCCGGCGACCGAGGCGGTGGCCGAGGCCATGGGCGAGATGGCGCCCAAGAAGCAGAGCCGCAAGGCGAAGCTGAAGTCCAACGCTGCCACTGACGAGATCGCGGCCGCGCCGGACTACGCCGCCTATGGTCTCTCGGAAGACGAGGCTCAGGCAGTCGAGGCGCTGCGCCTCGCCTACACCGAGCTCGGGCGCCGCTCGACGGAGCACGTCTTCGAGTGCGGCGCGGTGATGGATGCGGTGCATCAGATCGCACCAGACCAGAAGGCCTTCGGCAAGCTGGTGAAGGGCGCCTTCGGGATCTCCCGCACCGGAGCGGAGAACCTCGCACGGGTCCATAGGAACCTGCGCGAGCACCGCGCGCGGCTGGCACGGCTCGGCATCGCGGCGAGCTCGCTCTACGTGATGGCGACCGCCGAGACTCAACGGGTCGAGGAGGTGCTGGTCGCGGCCGAGGCCGGCGAGAAGCTGTCGGTCAAGCGGGTGAAAGCCATGCTGGGCCAGGAGCAAGCCAAGCCGGGCGCCGTTCCGGACGATGGCGGCATGGCAGGCTTCAGGGCGCGGATCGCCGAGCGGACCGCGATCGAGGTCGGCCAGGTCATGGACGAGGCCGAGGCGCTGCTCACGCTGACTCTGGTGACCTTGGAGCCGCACCGTCGCGGCAGGCGCATCGTGGTGAAGGACGCACAACGGCCCTTCATCGCGCCCGCCCGGATCCTGCGCAAGCGGATCGAGCGGACCACCTGGCTCACGGTGGAGGACCTTAACGGCCCGCTCGAGGGGGCAACGCAGGAAGAGCCGATCACGCGCGACGATCGCTGGTACGCGCTGTGGCGGACGCTGGCGGATCTCGGCGCCTTCGAGGGCTGGCCCAAGGCTGGCGAGGTCGGCGGGTGGCTGGCCGACACGGTGGCGGCACAGCTCGCCTGGCTGCTCGGCGACCGCGCCCCGCGCAGCCATGCGGTCATCGCGAAGATGGAAGCGGAGGCGGAGGCCGAGCGGATCAAGGCCGAGCAGGCCAAGGAGCGCGCGAAGGCTGACGCGAAGAAGGCCGCCGAGAAGGCCAAGCGCGACAAGGCGAAGGCCGAGAAGCAGACCCTGCGCGAGGCCAGGGCGGCTGAGAAGGCGGCAAACACCGCCGACGACGCTGCGGTCAACGGCAACGCTGACGCCTAACCACCCCTCGAAAGAAGTCCGGGCCGTGACCGGCCCGGACACGTCTCTCCCCGATCAAGGAATCCGACATGAGCAACTCCACTTCTCCCAAGACCCGCAGCGCCTCCCGGTCTGCAAGGAAGACACCGACCACCCGCGGCAAAACCGTCCGGCGGCGCAAGCGCAAGGAGCCCGCAGACCAAAAGCCGTGGCTGTCCGGCCGCAAGCCAGAACTCCACCTCCATCTCTTCGAAATTCCGATCAGCCGAGCATGGTCGGGAGCCGAGTATCTGGTCCTCATGGAGGGGCAGCCGAACTGGCACCTGGCTGTGCTTGAGGGTCGCGCCTGGTGGGTCGGCGACGAATTGCTCGGCCGTCTTGCCGACAGCGCCATCATCCTGCCGACGCCCGAACGACTTCTCTACGCGCTCGAGCATATTGCCTGGCGGCTCTCGGCAGCTCCGGACGCTTACGACACCGCAGGCGACAGGCAGTACTATATCGAGCGCGACGTCATCGACTTCGGCAACAGCCTCATCTGCCACCGGGGAGGTGAGGAACTGAATTCGCCACAGCAGCTCACCATCTTCCGCCATCTCCAGGTGGAGGCGGCAACCATGCTGGCGACCCCTCCCGGCCTTGATGAGATCGTGGTTGGCTACTGCGTCCTCGATGCGGACGGGAACCGCGTCTTCGAGCATGTGCTGCTGGAAGAGTGCTGGCTCCATGCCAGGGCCCGCAAAAGCGATTGGCTTGATCGCCTCGGCGTGGTCTTCGCGGATGGAAGTGTCAAAGTCGGGCACGAACTCGCGCAACGAGACTGGCTCGAAAAGCCCAGGCGGAAACGCAAGCCTCGCGCCAACACGTCGGCCCCCACCGCCTAAGCCACACCCAAACAACAGGGCTGATCCCTCGACGCATAGGCGTCCGGCAGCCGCCGGACGTGTCTCCTCTTCCTCATCCAGTTCAAGGAACCAGTCTCATGAACCTCTCTCCTTCGACCGTCATCGCCGATGCCATCTACGCCGACACGCCCGACGGCGTGCCCGTTGCGATCGACTTCCACCACATCATCGGCGAGCACACGCTGGTCGCCGCTCAGACCGGGCAGGGCAAAAGCGTGCTCTTGCGCAAGATCGAGGAACTGGCGCTGGCTGCCGGCTATCCGATCATGGTGTTCGATTCCGATGGCGACATGTCGAGCCTGCGGGACGCGGCGCCCAACGGCATCCTGGTCGTCGGTGGTGACAATGGCGATCCCGCAATCACCATTGATCAGGCGATCCGCCAGTTGCCGAAGATCGTTGCCGGACGCGCCTCGATCGTCTTCGACATCCGTGCGCTGGACGACGACGCGCGTGCTTCGGTTTTGAAGCGGGGTCTGGCCGTGATGCTGAAACTGCGCCCGGAGCTGCTGCAGCCCTACCTCATCGTGATCGATGAGGTGCAGCGCTTTGCGCCGGAGCGCGGCGCCGGCAAGGCGGCCAGAATGATCGTCGATGCGGTCAAGGAGGGCCGCAGACTGGGCCTGACCGTGGTCGTGGCGTCCCAGCGCATTGCCGATGTGGCCAAGGCCGTGACCTCGCAAACCAAGAACCGCATCTTCGGTCACGTCTCGGACGCATCCGACCGCAAGCGCATCGCGGAAGAACTGGGACTCGGGCCGCGCGAAACCGCGTTCCTTTCCACCTTCGACAAGGGCGACTTCCTCGTCCGCGGCGCAGCCTTCGGCGGACCGCTCGACAAGGTCCGCGTCCGGATGCCGGTGACGGGCAAGGCTGGCAAGGATCACATGATCGAGCGGCTGAAGAACCCGATCCTGCCGATCGAAACGATCCGCGAGCAGCTTGGCGGCCGTTCCGAGAATGAGCGGACGAAGACCCCTCCTTCGCTGAGACAGCCGATGACGTCCGGTGGCATGACGGCGGACCCGGTTCGGTTGGACGTCGTGCTCGACGCTGACGCTGAAGACGCGTCGATGGAGATGGTGCTGCTGGACATCCTGGCACAGCAGGGCCGCGGCGGCATGGCGAAGGATGCGCTGGCGCTGCTTGCAGGCACGACCGAGCGCCGCAGCGCCTTCCAGGAGGCGATCTCCAACCTGCTTGCGGCGAAAATGATCGGGGTCGGCACTGGCGCCAAGGTTCGCATCGCTGCGAGTGGCCTCGAGGCGGTGGCCAACGGGAGGCCTGCGAAGACGCCGGCCGAGCGGCTGGCGGTGCTGCGGGCGGCGCGGGAGCAAGCCGACGAGCGGATCGTCGCCTGCCTGTCGGCTGCTGGTCATATCCCGCTGGAGATGGCCGAGATCCGGGCCCGCACCGGGCTGGGACCTCGTGTGGCGAAGGCAGCGCTGCAACGCCTCAAGCGAGACTGCTGGGTGGTCGAGCGCCGAGGCACATTCGCCACGTCCCCGGCGCTGGCGCGGCTGCTCGGACGCTGATTGCAGCACCTACCCGGGTATTGAGACGGCCCTGCGTCCGACGCGGGGCTGTCTTCGTCTGGAGCCTGCTCCGACAGCGCGCCTCGCATGCCGAGCTTGTCTCAGCTGGCCTGGTCGGCGACTAGAACGCCTGAGGTCCTGGCGCGCGTAGCGCCACTCTGCCGCCCGTTAACCAATCGATCGCAAAGATTCCAAGTCGCTGATTTTGCGGGCTCCGATCGCCCGCGGATCCTGCCAGGGTGTTTTCGGCGTCGGGACGGTCCCGGCGTTTTGGACGGCCTCCGCCGATGCGCTAACATCGACGAAGGCCTGACCCGCAACCTGCTTAGAGGTCTTGGGCTATGGATACCGTTACCTGCAACTCCCCCTGGAATGAAGCCGTTCACGGAAAGAGCCCCCAGCTTGCTGGCGGGCATACTGACGTCGATGTCACGCTGGAACTGGCAGCTCTCTCGGCCGGACAGCTCTCGGCAGTCGCCGCACTGATGCTCGCCTACAAGGCAACAGAAGAGCGCGCGCGCTCGGCCGAACGGCAGCTCGCCGACCATCATCGCCACTGCATCTGCCGGGCGGCAAACATTGCCGCTGAGCATGCAGGCGATGATGCCTGCGTATCGGTTAGCCTCCGCGCCGCGGCCTGACCACGTCCGGCGCCGCCTGATCGGCAGTCGCTTTCAGCCTCATCGGGAGATCACTCCATGACCTATCACACAGCCGCTGGCCGGCGGCCGACCGCTGACGTCCGCAGGTCTGCCGCCACCGCACAGACTGGCATCGCCGGCAGCCGCTCTGTCCAGTCGGCAGTCGGCCAGCCTGACACGCCTGCCGCCCGGCGCGATACCGACTTCGAGGTTCTGATCGATCGTGCCATTGCCGCGATCAGGGCGGCGGGCGATCGCGCCGATCCCGTCTTTGGCCCCTTTGCCGAACTCAACTCGATCGTGCGTGCCGTCACGTACCACGAGGGCAAGCTGCTCGAATGGGGCGTGGCGCACCTTGCCACCGAGAACCCGGCGCTGATGATGATGCCGCCGGAGACAGCCCTGCCGATCGTGCCTGCCGCGGTCGAACTGTTGAAGCGCAACGACTGGGCTGGGCTGGAAGGACTGCGGCTGCGTTCCGAGGTGCACCACGCAACGAGCTACATTCCCGATCTCTTCCTCGTCGATCGTGACCGGCACCTGGCCCTGCTGTTCGACGTCAAGCGTTCGCTCACCTCCTATGCCGAGCGACGTCTGAACGTGCTGCGCAGGCGCATGATGGCCGCAGCCCTCATTGCCGGAGACTGGCTGCACATCGAAGGACGGGTGGCTGGCGTCTCCAGGGTGGATGTTGCGATCATCGATGGCTCCAGCGAGCGGCGCGACCAGACAAGCGGCGTTTTCGCACTGGACGAGGTCGGTGACCTGATCGGCGTGCCGGATGCCGGAGAGGCCATGCTGCAGCTTCGGGCAAAGTTTGCCCAACGGGTTCAGGCGGAGGTTCGCGCAGCGTGTCTGCGGGCAATCGGCGCCAGCGACGGCTCTGGATCTGTGTTCGCCGCCACTGTTGAGCTGGGCGACGACGAGCACGACGACGACGGTTCGGGAGCGCTGGACGAGGACGATGAGGAAGACGGCGCCGTCGGGATCGCGGTGAGCAGGTCGCGCACGCGGCGCCGCAGTGCCAAGGAGCCCCATCGCATCGAGCGGCGCCCGATCGTCGTTGGCTTCGCGCGCGGCGGCGGACCCTGATCGGGCAGAGCCCAACCTCCAGCTCCTTTCATCACCAGCCTTCGACCTCGCGCGCCGTGACGCGCCACGGGAGACCCATGTCATGAACGACAACCCATCCATGCGATCCGACCTCAGACCCGATCACGCCTGCGGCCGAGCGGAGACCGCGGACTGCGACAAGCACGCTTTGACCCGTGCCCAGCATGGCACCCTGAAGGAGGCCCTGGCCTCGAGCCCGCTTGCTGTGCTGCTCGATGCTGCCGGCCACAGTGAACCCTGTATCCGGCGTATCCGTTCCGGCCTCAGTCTCGGCTGTTCCTGCCAGATCGCGCCGCAGCCGCTGGATGATGCCGCCACCGCGATTGGGCTTGCGATCCGTTTTGCGCAGATGGGGAACAAGCGGCAGGTGCCAATCCCGCGTGGCGTGCTCCAGGCTCTGGTACGCCAGGTCGACGTGAGGAACCCCGCCGCCATCCTGGTCTGGCACTGGCTCGCCCGCCGCGGGCAGGTTCCGGCACGTGCAGACGTCCGGCCGGAGCTTCGTCTGGTCTGCGAGCGCACCCAATGACCGCGAAGGACAATCCGATGACGCCGTTGGGAACGCGGCTGGTCCGTCACTGGCTGCGGCGCCTGCAGCGCCATGCCGAACTTGTTGCGATCGATCAGGCGGTGACGCTGCGCGTCGTCAATCGGATTGAGACCGGGTCGGGCAAGATGATCTTCGCCGTCGGCGAACGCGTTAAGGGGTGGGTCACCGGCAAGGTTCGGCTTTTGCTACGCCACGCCTTCGGCATTCCGGCTTCAGGGCTGGAGCGGTCGCCTTACCCGGGCCGCTATGTCGATGGGACGGCGCCCCCCGACGACGACGAAAGTGACTGGCTGCCACTCACCAGCAGCAAAAGCGAACCGGACAAGGCCAAGCGGCCGTCCCGGTCGAAGCGCTCTGGCGGCAAGGGCGCAGCGTCGGAAGATGAAGCGAAGGCGGCTGCTGCGCGCGCGGAGGCGATCCAGCTGATGCTCGAGGATCGGGCTGAGGCCGTACCCGCTTCCGACCTGGAGCCATCGGCAACACCTGCTGGTCGCAAGCTCTCTCGTGGTCCTTGTAGTGGCAGCGGACGGATTGACCGACAACCCCTCGACCGATCTGTCGACCGACAGCCCATCGACCGATGGTCGCTGCTTCGGATGGTGCGCGGGCATGCCACGCCACCATCGGCGTCGTCGGTAGCGACCCTGCTGATGCTGGGCGAAGCCGTGGCGCATTCCGGCCATGACCTTGCGGATCTCCGCGCCATCCTGCGAAGGCCAAAGCCGATCGTTGCGGTGATCGCATCGGCAAGCGGCTTCGAGACGAGCTTTGTCGATCTCTTCCGTCTCGGCTTTATCCTGCCCGGCAAGGCGAGCCTCATGAGCGGCTATAAACTGCGTTCGGTCCGCGACGTCCGGGTGACGGATGGATCGCGCCGGGTCCTGGTTCACTTCGCCGAGCGCGACCTTCCCGATGACAGGACCGGCATCGTCGATCGTCAGGTCAGCCTCGCCATTCGCAACAGCTATCCGATCCTGCTGACGGCCGATGATCAGGATAATGTTCCGCAGGCGCTGCTCGATGCGGCCGACCTCCATCTGAACTGCGGCCCAGTGACGCCGGCAGTCATCCTCGAGACCATGAAGATGGTGCTGGGGCTGGACGCCATCCAGTTGATCGAGCGGCGGCTCTTTCTTGCGATGCGGCGTAGCAACGGCAGTGCCAAGGCCCATGCACCGAACGGAACAGCATCCCGGTCGACCACGCATCTCGTCGTCGACTTCGACGAGGAGACGGCGGCCCGGTATCTGGAGGGCTGCGAGCTACTCACCATCCCGGACCTGGCGCTGGCCATTCGACCCGGCATGACGCCCGAGCGCTGTGTCGATCTCCTGTGCACGCAGATCGCCCGCAGGCAGGCGCAACAGGACGAGCCGGACGCAAAGCCTGGCAAGTCGAACGCATCTTCCGCGTCGATCGGCTTCATCAAAGGCTCCACCTCGCGGCGCGAGCGGGTCGGCAGCGGCACAACCGTCATTCTGCCGGAAGCAATCGACAAGGCAGAGGGTGCACCGCTCAGCAAGCCGACGCTCACGGTCGAGACGCTGTCCGGCTATGGCGAAGCCCGCGACTGGGCGCTGGCGCTGCGGGACGACCTTGCGCTGTGGAAGGCAGGATCGCTTGGCTGGACGCAGATGAGCACGCGCCTGTTGTTGGCCGGCCCGCCCGGTACGGGGAAGACCACATATGCGCGGGCGCTCGGCAACACGCTGAGGCTCCCCCTGCTTGCCACCTCCGTCGGCACATGGCTGGAGCCATCCCACCTTGGCGATGTGCTGGCTCGTATGGCGGCCGCCTTCGAGGAAGCGAAGACCCACGCCCCATGCCTGTTGTTCATCGACGAGATCGATGGAATCGGGCGCCGTCGCCATGATCATGGCCAGCACGATGAATACTGGAATGCCGTCGTTAACCGCGCGCTGGAGCTGATGGACGGAGCCGTCCGGACGGAAGGCGTCATCCTCGTCGGCGCCACCAACCATCCATCCGCAATCGATCCCGCACTTCTACGGTCCGGCCGCCTCGAAACCCGCATCGACATCCCGATGCCGGACGTTGATGCGCTGGTCGGTATCCTGCAGCATCATTTGGGAAGTGATGTCGAGGCCGTCGTCCGCAGCGCCTCGCGGGCCACAGAGACCATGGACGCCAGCCATACAGTCAATCCCGACGTCCCCGCCGCGCGGACCGGCAGTTACTCCCCAACCATGATCAATCGATCGGATCCGGATGGGTCAGGACCGGCAACCGCGATCGCCTGGGCGAGCGGGTGGGCAAGACGACTTCGAGACGCGGTTTGGCGTCGACGGCCGAGTTCAGGTGACACTCGCGGGGCGCAGCCATTCAATCATGGCGATCGGAATGCGGACGGACGCCAAGGAGGCGCGACATGAACCTCACGCGAACTGACAACACGGCCGAGGGCACCTGCATCGATCGCGAGGCGTTGCGCCACCTCGCACGCCGGGCGGTCGGTTTCTCCGGCGCCGACATCGAACGCCTCGTGCGTGAAGCCCGTCAGCGTGCACGGCGAGAGCGACGCCCGCTCACCTATGCCGATCTCGACGCCTTGCTGGCGGCAACTCGTCCAACCATGTCACCGGAAAAGCGTCGCCGTGTTGCGGTTCACGAAGCCGGCCACCTGCTGCTGCGTGTCCTGCTCGGGGTCGGCGAGGTGACGCTGGTCACCATCGAGGCAGTCGGCGGTGACGCATTTACCGAATCCATCGGAGCAGAGGGGATGATCGAGACGCCGCAAGCATGCGAGGACTATCTCGCTGTGATCATGGGAGGACGCGCCGCCGAACAGGTCGTTTACGGCTCGGCGCTTGCCGGATCGGGCGGATCGAGCCAAAGCGATCTGGCTCAGGCGACCAGGCTGGCAACCGTGATGGAAATCTCGCTCGGCTTCGGCGGCCGGCATCCGCTGCTCTATCACGATCCCGACCACTGGCAGAAGCTGCTGCGACAGGATGCCAGGCTGGCGAGAAGGGTTCATGTTCGCATCGAGAAGGCGGAGCGCAGGGCGCGGCAGTCGGTCCGGCAAAATCGGGAACGCCTCGAATTTGTGATCGACGAGTTGCTCAAACACGGAACGCTAGAAGGTGAGGAGCTCAAATGCCTGCTGCAGAACCTGCGCAGCGCGGCGATGATAATCGCCGAGAGACGCACTTGTGGCTGACAGCGATGTTCGCGGCAGCAAGTGAGCTTTCAGATGTCACACCCTAGCTAGCCCGGGCGCTGCGTAGTCAAGACAAGACGCCTTACCGAATCGGCTGCTCAGTGCTTGAAGCAATTCTCGCGGTGCCAGGCTAGGAAATGCGGATGCGGTCGATCGCCGATGCGAGTTGGTGGGAGGGCATGACCTGTTCGGTTCACGATCGCCCGAATACCGTCGACATCATTTGCTTGCCTTGAGATCAGGATCTCGAGGTCGTCATTCAAGCTGATTAGGCCGCGATCGAACATCCAATGTGCTGTGCCGGAAAGCGCGAGGCCATTGCTGACGATATCCGGCCCGTTGGCTTCCACCGGGCGGATGTGCGCGGCTGCGACCTCCGCCCGCCCCCCGCCATTGATCAGTTTCAAACCAGTAATGGCGCAACGCGCGTCGTAGGCCTTGAGTACAATCCTTCGGAACACCCGATCACGGACCAGTCGTGACGCTAGGTAGGAGACGCGGATCCGATCTTGCTCGCCAATGAATGGCGCTTGATCCTCAGAGAAGCCTACAGAGGCGAGATCATCATCCCGTCGGGGAAGCAGTGGTTCATCATCGTCGAGACCAAGTGCTAGAATACGGTCGAAATCGACGCTCGACAGCGGCCGAACGGCCGACTGGGCTCTGCCAGAGATGCCGCCTTCGTCATTCAGAAGCCCACGTTCGACAATGCCATCACGGTTCTGGAAAGACACAGGCCGTGCAAAGTCGAGATAACTGCCCGGCTCGATCAGTGCGAGATACATACCCGGTACGGTAGGATCCGGGATTACCTGCTTGACCTTGGCAACGGCAAAATAGCCGCGCGTTTCGGGGATCTTCCGTGGTTCATAATAGACGATCCAGTCGCCAATGCACTGCTGGACGCGGCCCAGATACTGAGCTGGAAATTGATAGCGCTCGGCTGGACTGTCGTCGTAGATCGAATCTGAGCGATGGATGAAAACCCCAAACCCCATGAACAACCTATTTCTAGCAGCGGCGCTGGACGCGACCGTGAACACCACCGTCTCATGTGTCGCGCGATTCTGACATGCAGCTGTTAGGACTACCTTCTTGCCAGCGTCAAAGCTGCGTGCTTGCGGCAAACAACGTCTTGTTCAGCGTGGCCGAGGTGAACCTTCTCAGCCTTGGTTGGCCAGAGCGAAAAACGGATACATCAGCTTCGCTGCGTAAGCGCCGGATCCGGTGGATCGGCTCTTGAGCAGCTAGGCTCGACGGCGCTGTCCTCAAATGCGGTGCGCGGACAAAGATTGCCTGTTCGGCGCGCGGCCCCACCTCGGCCTTCCAGCCAGATTTCCCCCGCGACCCGAAACCGACCACTCGAAAGGCCTTCTTTATTCCGGCTTGAACAGGGCCGCTAGCCGACTGACCGCTTCTAGCGACGCAGTTTGGCAAGCTGTCATTTCGATCAAGCCGATCGGCATCTGAATGCTGGACCGAAAAAATGCCCTGCAACTACTCGACGCATTTCGTGCTAGCCTTTTACATACAACACGGACGTCGGGGGGACGTTATGGACGGCGGACTGAGAACTCGCAAAGTCATCGCTGCGCAACAGCGTTACACCGAGGCCAAAGCACGCGATCAGCACCAAAACCTTTTCGTCCCTGAAGCCTTCATCCGCGGAATTAGGCATATCGGATACAAGAGCAATCTGGAGGCGCTCGCCGAACTCGTCGACAATTCGATCCAAGCCTATTCGGAGCGGGTAGATCTGCTCTTCAACTTCGCGAGCGACGGATCGGCTGCTAGGCCGACCCAACTGGCCGTTGTCGATGATGGACATGGAATGGCACCTGCAATGTTGCGGTTCGCCATGATGTGGGGCGGGACTCACAGAGAGAATGATCGCGAAGGTCTGGGAAGATTTGGATACGGGCTCCCCTGCGCAACCGTCAGCATGGGTCGCCGTTTCTCGATCTATTCGAAAGTTGACCGCGGCGCGACCTACGTTGTCACTCTTGATCTCGATCTGCTCGATAGCGACGCGTATCGGAACAGCGTTGGCGAGTTGGAAATCCCACCAGCGCGTCGCGCCGATTTGCCAAACTTCGTTAGCGACGCACTAGTGCAAAGCCATCCGGGTGGATGGAAGTCCGGAACGGTCGTGGTCATAGACAAGTTGGACCGCCTGGACTGGACCACGGCTGCGGGCCTGCGTCGCAATCTGGTCCGGCACTTCGGGGTCGCCTATCACAAGCTGCTTCGGGCGACGTCGATCTACATCGATGGGGAACGGGTCCGTCCAATAGACCCGCTGTTCCTGTCCCCCGATGCCGAACTTTTTGCCCTGGACGAAGATCACGCTCATGCGCTCGATCCGGTCACCATGACAATCGATGGTCAACTGGGTGACGTGCGGGGATCGGTTATACTGCGATATGCGTGGCTGCCGCCTTCTTTCGGCGCGACCGATAAGGGGCGCGACGCAATCGGCATTAACGCCAATTCACGCTTTCCCATCCTGAAGCACTATCACGGCATCATCTTCAGCCGAAATGGAAGAATCGTGGACATCCAGGGCCGGACGCCTTGGACCACGTTCATCAACAACGATCGATATATCCGAGTTGAGATAGAGTTTTCTGCAGGCCTAGACGAGGCGTTCGGCGTCACCACTGCGAAGCAGCAGGTGTCGCTCTCGCGCGAAATGTGGGACTGCCTTCGCGCGGCCGGTTTGCCCAAGGCAATTGAACATCTGCGGCACAAGGTTCGTTCTGCGAAAGCAGAACGCACAGTTGCCTCGAGGCCTGCTGTCGCGTCGACCTCCAACTCGGTCCCCGTCCCTCCTTCACGCCCGACACCTCATGCAATCGAACCTGCCTGCTCGCCAGATGTAGAAGTTCTGATTGGCCGCATAGTTCGAGAGTTTGCGCCTGAAGCCGCCTTGGATAGTCTCTTGGCGAAGATCCTTGTCCGGATGGGGCTAGGTAGCGCTGAACACGCCGCAGACTATGACAGCTTGATAAGAGAATGGGCTTCCGACATGCGCGCCGGCCACCTGCCGGCTGGCGCCGAGGCGCCGAAAGTGACAATGAAAACGCGTGGGCGGTCGCGGAGGGGCAGTCATGGCAGATCATAAGCATGATCGGTCGAAATTACGGCCTTTCACGCCGTTTCTTGCCCCCGACGAACGTGAAGAACTCCACGAGATTCTCAACCTTACTGGACCGACACCTCCCGGTTTCGCGCAGAGTCTTCGCAAACTTGCCCGGAGATACGTGGACGAGGGCGATAGCACCAAGCTGCGCGCCATCTGCCTGCTCGTGGCGGACCTTCTGGATCAAGGGTGGCATGTCGCTTTCGAAGGAAATGGGCTGCATTTCAAAGCGCCTGGGATCGAAACAAGCCCGGACCAGACTGTAGACGATATCAAGCTTCGAATTCGATCCGCCCTCCAGGTCGCTCGCAGTCGCCAGTTGTCCGAACCCTCCGTGGCGAAGTTCATCAAACGGATGGAGCGGCGGACGCTGCGACAGCCAGGCGTGCGCAGTTCTGTGCTTGATCTCATCGATGATGGCGCAGCGTTAGGACGCGATCTGGAAGCGATCAATCAACTGCCGGTGGCCGACCGCGATGCAGCTCTCGCACGATTGATTGATCCGGTCGTCGAGGTTTGCCAAGCGGGAGCGAAATGTTCTGAGACTGGGCTGCCGTTGAACGAAATCTGGCGCTACTTCCGTCATACCTGGGCGCACGAATATCGTCCGATTCCCGGACGCCAGTTGCTGGTCTTAATCAGAAACGCCGCGCGCCCAGGACGACCCGTTATCGGAATCGCGATGCTGGCAAGCCCCGTCATGCGTCTATCGGCGCGAGACAACTGGATCGGCTGGCTGCGGGAGTCGACCGAGGCAAATCTCCGGTCCGGCCTGTGGGAGCCCGCATTCCTCGCCGAGGCTTTCCTCGATCGACTGAATGCGTCGATCGACGAGGTCCGTTGGGACGATCTGGTGCGGCCGGACGAGATCGAAAGCCCAAGCGAGAATACGATCCTGCGCCTGGAGCAAAAGGCGTCCGGAGCCGCGTATGCGCGGGATCTTGAGTTGAAGGTTCACTACCAAACCAGCCTTCAGGAGGGGGATCGGGTCCGCCCGATGCGGGGAGCAGTCAAGGTGGTCGGGTCTGACACCGATTGGGTGAGGGCTTCCGAAGACCTGCTCTTCGTGCGTAAGAGAGCCGAACTGCTCGCTCAACTGCTGTTCGCAAAGCAGATGTTTCGGGCGGCCGACCTCGCTTCGAATCCCTCGCCCGCCCTCGAACAACTTCTGTCCGCAAAAAGCGGACAGCGTGCCATCGACATTGTGCTGGCCGAGTTTCGAAAGGCCGGCCTTTCGAGCCGCGTGGCCGACGTGAGCATCTGTGGAGCGGTCGCTCCTTACAATGAACTGCTTGGTGGCAAGCTCGTGGCCCTCTTACTGGCGTCTAAGGAAGTCCGAGATCATTATGCCAAACGTTACAGCGGTCAGGTGAGTGTGATCGCGTCACAGATGGCTGGACGAGCGATCTCGAAGCCTGCTGACTTGTGCGTCCTGACGACGACCAGCCTCTATGGTGTCGGATCGAGTCAATACAATCGGCTCAGCCTCCGGGCGGTCGAGCACGAGGGTTTGACGCACGAACTGCGATGGAACTCGATCGGGCGGAGCAAGACCGGCGGCTTTGGCACGCTGCATCTCGGCCAAGATACCGCCCACGCCCTGCGGCTAATGGCGCAAAGCCTGCACACGTCTCGCCGCGTGAATAATCGGTTTGGTGAGGGAACAAGCCCGCGCCTGCGACAGATCAGGGAGGGGCTGGACGCGCTAGGCATCGCCAGCGATAGTATTCTTCACCATGCCACTCCACGGCTATTCTACGCCTGCGAACTCGGTGTGAACTCGCGAAATGCGCTGATGGGGCTGACATCCATCGAGGCTAAGGCCTCGTCCGCCGCTGCGATCTCGGCAGCCTGGCGGCGTCGATGGCTGGATGGTCGCGCTCGGCGTGATGCGACTATCGCCGCCGTGAAGGTCCTCGGTCCGGAGAGCGTGCAGCGCAGTTTGAAGACCGAGCCCGTGCCCGACCTGCTGACTGTGTTCGAAGAGTAGCAACAATCGGAGTGAAATTTCGTAGCCTTAGGTGGCAAAGAATCAAAAGCTAAAGGGGCCGGATAAGCCGGGGGGATTGGGGGCACGTGCGTACCGAAATTGAGCACATGAGAGAGGCGCTCGCTTCTTATATTGAGGCGACCTATCATCTCTCTGATCCGAAGGTCGTCGCATTGCGGCGAAAGCTGCTGACCGATCATGGTGTCGCGCAGACACCGTTCATCGAAAGCACCCCGAGCTATGCCGGTCACCGCAAATATGCGGACCTCTCCCTGCCAAAGGGTGTGTCCGCTTTCCTCACCGACCTAGCTGAAAAAGCCGAGGATCTGCTTTTCAATCCACCGTACGAGCACCAGGCGGAGGCGCTCAAACACACGACTCGTTCGGACGCGGCAGGAAGTGGCATCGTCGTAACGACCGGCACCGGCTCCGGCAAGACTGAGAGCTTCCTACTGCCTGTGCTTGCGCGCCTCGCTGACGAGGCGCTCAACAGGACAGCGCATTTTGAGACGCGGGCGGTGCGCGCATTGCTGCTTTACCCGATGAACGCGCTGGTCAACGATCAGTTGGGGCGCCTGCGAAACCTGTTCGGTGCGCCGTCGGTGCGACGAGCCTTCAAGAGTGCCGGCGGTCGACCGGCAAAGTTCGGGCGTTACACCGGGCGAACACTCTATCCTGGATTTCGGAGCGCGGACCGCGATCGGGACCGTCTGAAAACACTCGGCTACTACCTGAAGATCGAAGACGCCGCTCGGGCGGGCAGCACGAAGGATCAGGAACTCGTCGAGACGCTCCGGGCAAAAGGCCGGTGGCCGGGAAAGCCAGACAGTTTCATAGGCGCATATGACGGCCTACGGAACTGGTACGGCAATTCGGGTCAACATTGGGAGGATGCAAATGGCCAGCCTGCCCGTGCAATTGAGCAACTCGACGATCCCGAACTGCTGACCCGGCACGAAATCCAGGAGGCCTGTCCCGACCTGTTGGTCACGAACTACTCGATGCTGGAGTACATGCTCCTGCGTCCGCTTGAGCGCGAAATCTTTGGCGAAACCCGCGCCTACTTCGAGGCCCATCCTGAGGAGAAGTTTCTTCTCATTTTGGACGAGGCGCACCTCTACCGAGGCGCGAACGGCACAGAAGTCGCCTATCTCATCCGTCGGCTGCTGGACCGACTGGGACTGCCTCCGTCGCGCGTGATCTTCATCGCGACCAGCGCGTCGTTCTCGAATGACGAGCGCGCGAAGGAATTCGTAGCCGGGCTTTGTGGTCTTGAGCCTAAGGTCATCCGCCGGCTGATCGGAAGCAAACATGCTGTTGATGTGGCGGGTGCGGGATCTGCGGACCTGGCGCACCAATTGGCCAGTGTACCCCTGGATGCTCTGCGCTCGCCAGATATTCGGGAGCGCTCCAGCGTCGTCGCACCGTTGGCCGCGGAACGTTCCGACCTATCGGGCCGCTCCGTCACGTTGAAAAGAATCGACAGCGGACCCGAGGCCGCATCGGTTACGGTCGGTGGGCTCGATCTCCGCGGCCGCCGCTTCGAGGAAGTGGTCGTTGTCGAAGCAAAGGGCGAGGCGCGTTCCCGAGAGCCGTTTCTCATCCTCGACACGGTTTCATCCCTCCAGGGACGGGTCAGCGTGGCGAGATGTTATCCGCTGGGCGAAGCCGATGCCGAAGGCTTTCGTAATGCCGCGGACGATCTGCCTGCAGCTCTGTACGAGATTCTGGCGCCTCTTCCGGTCGTTGGTCGCCTCCGGAATATTACGAGTGGTGCCCAGAATCCCGCTGACCCCGTCGACGTGCCGGGAGCCGCGTGGGCCGTGACAGAACTGCCCGGCGCTCTTTTCACCAACACCTCGAACGGCGTCTCAGCGACCGATACACTGCTCGAATTGGCATCACTAGCCAAGCCTGCGCCGGACAAACCGCCGCTGCTGCCCGCTCGGGTTCACATGCTTTTTCGCGGTCTGCCCGGCCTGTGGGCTTGTGCCAACCCAGACTGCGACCAGATCGACCCTGCCTATCGCGGCGGGCCGACGGGGAAGCTCCACTCCGAGCCCCGCCGCAGTTGCGATTGCGGATCGCAGGTCCTTGAACTTCACAGTTGCCGGTCCTGCGGACTATCGGTCGCCCGAGCTAACATAGGAGCACCTGCAGGCACGGAGCATCTCTGGCAGGACAACGGCTATGCCTATGCTGGCGACACCGGACTGATCGAGCCCGTCCACATTTGTCTCGAAGACCCGAAGCCACAAGTCGCGGGGACGGTCCGGCCCGTGTACCTGGATCTCGCAACCGGAAAGATCGACGGTGGTGGCACCTTCGTTCGAGAGGTATGGCTCGCGCCGCTTCTCGGCTCGAAGCTATTCGAGAAATGCCCGCGTTGCGGTGCTAATTGCGACCCATCCTCGTCAAACGGAATTTCTGATCTTCAGACAAAGGGCGAGCAACCCTTTCAGGAACTGATCTCGGTTCAGGTGCTCGAGCAGCCGCCGCGGCCCGATAGCGACACGCCTCTTCAAGGACGAAAGGCGTTGGTGTTTTCAGACGGCCGCCAAACAGCGTCCCGCTTGGCCGGCACCCTAAAAACCTTTTCCTTCCGCGACAGTCTTCGGCCGCTATTGCTGGCGGGCATGACCGCCTTAAAGCAACCTGCGTTCACCCCGTCGCTCGACGATGCGCCTCTCGCGATCGCGCTAGGGGGCGCTCGTCATGGGGTACGGTTGCGTCCCAGTGGTGCTGAAGACGGCCGGATGGATCGCGCGGGGCGGCACGCCGTCGGCTTAATCGGAAGCACCGACGCGGACGCCGAAGATTTCCGGCAACTCACCAACCAGACAAGCGCTGATACGCCTCTCTCAGTATTTCAAAGCATCTACGCTGTGCTGCAGGACGAGCACACGGGTATCTTCCCCCTCGCCCTCGCAACCCTAAAAGCAAAGCTGACCAAGATCGAGGCGGACAAGCTGAATGCGGCGGTCGCGTTACCAACAATCCCTGGGCTGAGCGATGAAGAGGCGCGTGCGGCCCTTATCGAGCTCTGGCTTTGGCAGGCCCTGCACAAGCATGCGATCCGATTGCGCGATACCCCTGACAACGTCGAAACGGGCCGCGGATCCTCGGGCATCCGCGCATGGAATGGAAAATTTTCCAAGAAGTTTACAACGCTGCTTGAAGCACGCGGCCTCAAGCAATGGCTCAAAGGCGACTTTGCCAGTTCAGTTGGCCCAGCGCTGCGCGATGTGTTTTCGCCGAACGTCACCGGCGATTTCTATGTGCAGGGCGCGAAAGTCGCGCTTGAGCTAAATCCCGCCACTCAGTGGATTCGCTGCGAGCGCTGCACAACGGTATCGCCACGCAACGCCCTGATCGGCGACCGCTGCACGAGTTGCACCGGCAACGCGCATCCCATCGACCCAGCGCACGATCCAGTATTTCGAAGCAGAAAGGCGTTTTTCCGCAGGCTGTGGGAGAGGCTGATCGATCCCGCCGACGGTTATGCTCCACACCAACTGATCGCCGAGGAGCATTCGGCCGCTCTCAACGATAGCGGCATGGCCAACGCGATGTCGCGAAACGAGGCGTACGAACTTCGATTCCAGGATATTCCGATCGAGCAGGATGGGCAGGTGGGTGCGCCCATCGATATCCTGAGTTGCACGACCACGATGGAGGTTGGCATCGATATTGGCGGGTTGACAGCGGTCGCCCTCCGGAACGTCCCGCCGGGACGAGCGAACTATCAACAGCGTGCCGGTCGCGCCGGCCGACGTGGCGCCGGGCTTTCGACCGTCATTATGTTCTGCGGCGCGGACAGTCACGACCAGACCTACTATCGCGACCCTGCACCGATCGTAGCGGGGCCGGCGCCAGACCCGATCCTCAATCTCGACAACGTGGTTATTGCGAAGCGCCAAGCGTTCGGGTTCTTGATCGGCCGCTTCCAACAGGATCGGATCGATGACGTCTCTAGTGCCTCGGACGTCTTTTCGTCCCTTGGCTCCGTCTCCGATTTTGTCAACGGCGCTGAGGACAGCTTTTCCCTGGCCGGGCTGCGAGCCTGGCTGTCGTTCAATCAGGGATCGCTCGAATCCGACATCGAGCGCTTATTCACGCAATCCTGCCCAGCGCTCGACCCCAAGGGTGTGCTGGATGACCTTCCGCGAGTACTTGAGGAGGCCCTCATCAAACCGGATGAGGAAATCCCGGCGGAGTCCGTAGCCGCGGCTGACGTGGACGATGATTATTCGGATGAGATCTTGGAGGATGGGAGCGAAGAGGACGCTCCTCCCGCCAAAGATGGGCGTCTCCTCGACCGATTATTCGCCGAGGGATTGCTCCCCAAATATGCGTTCCCGACCGATGTCGCCGCTTTTAGCGTCTTTGAGGACGACACCGATCCCTGGCGCCCCAAGCGTCGATATTCACCGCAGCAAGCGCTCAACGCGGCGCTCAGTCAGTATGCGCCAGGTCATGAGGTCTGGGTCGACGGTAAGCGCTTCCTGTCCCTCGGCATTTACGCCGAGCGTGATAGTGACAGGCTCGACGCCTACCGTGCTCGCAAGCTCTATTATCAGTGCAGAGTCTGCAACTACGCCGATCTTTTGGATTGGTCCGACGGCTATGTTGACCAGACCCGAGACTGTCCGGCCTGCAGCGGCCGGGCCACGTTGGGGCCGGCGCGGCGCTGGGTTCGGCCGCCCGGCTTCTCGCATCCTCCGACCATAACCGCGCTTCCTCCGGATTTCGACGCCGGGATGCGCCTGCGCCCAACAAAGGCGACTCTTGACTCCATGACATTCACGCCGGGCTCGCGCATCGGCGGCGCGACTTGGTCGCTGGGGACGAGTTGGGAGGCATGGAGCGAGAGTAAGAATCTCGTCGTCACCAATCGCGGATCCCTTGATGCGGCGAATCCGGCATTCAACTACTGCACGCAGTGCGGCCGGATTGAGCCTGCGAATTTTGATCCCACGATGCGACAGCTTTTCGGCAAGCAGCCGCATGACAGGCCACGGCCCAGGCGCCCCAAGGAGCCCGAACAATGTACGGGCTCGGTGCAGAAGATCGTCCTTGGAAACGAGTTTAGGACCGATGTCGCAGTGTTTCGTCTGGGGCTGCCGGCCGGCTGGCGGTTTGATCCGGATCGGCCTTCCACCGTCATCGCAGCGCGATCAGCAGTCGAAGCCCTCCGCCGCGCGGCTTGCCAACTCGAAGATCTTGAGCCCAACGATATTGATGGGGACTTCCGGTTTGCTCCAGCGAGCGGCGATCAACAGTTCATTGACCTCTATCTCTATGATCAGGCAGCCGGCGGCGCCGGCTTCGTGAAGGCAGCCTCCAAAGACCCGAGCCGGTTGGTGAAACGTGCAATCGAACTCCTCGATGACTGCACCTGCGACGACAGCTGCTACCAATGCCTACGGTCGTATAAGAACCGGTTCGACCATGCGATGTTCGATCGCTTCATCGGCAGTGATCTGCTGAAGGCCTGCTTCGCGGGGCAATCTCTCAACATTGCTGAGAATCGTGAAGACGAGGCGCTCGATCGGCTGGGTCGCGACCTCCTGGAAAGCGATGCGAAGTTTACTCGGGTCGACGGAGGACTCGTCGGGGAAGATGGCCGGATAATCTGCCTATCGCACCCTTTCATCGATGGCGAGCCGTGCTCGTCGCGAGCTCGGGCGCTCGCCAATGGCCAGGTAGTGGCGGCCGTCGACATCCTGATGGTCCTGCGCGCCCTACCGATCGCAACCAATATCGCGCTTGTCGGACCAGTGACCACAAGCGCGAACACCCTCGCACTCGATCCTAACGGAACGCCTGAGCTTGATGCATCGATGGTCAACGCAGGCAATCTAGCCGGCGATTCCGGAACGCAAAAATACGCTGTCGCTGGTGCGGAGACCAACGATCTGCTTTTCCGCGTCAGAGGAAATATGCTCAGCGGCAAGAATGGAGATGGTCAAGGCCGCGCGGTGCCGAGCGGTGCTCTCTGTCTGTTCAGACCTTCGAGCGACGCACCGAGCAAAACGGACATCTGTCTGCTTCGCCGCACCGATGGAAAGGCTTTCGGATCGACGAGTGCCGAATGGACGGTGGGCATTCTCCAGCCCGCAGGCACGGACGGTATGCGCATCCGATATCGGGCGGCTTCTCAGCATATGGAATGCGTGAGTGAACTGGTAGTGCCTGCGACTGCAGTCGAAGTGCTTGCTCGATTTGTAAAGGTTGTTGATTGATGGCGTTGTTCATCCCGCCAATCGATCCGGACACGATCGAGCATGGATCAGAGGCAGACATTGCGCGAGCAATGCAAGCCAGCCTCGGGGCCGGCTTCATTGTCATGCATTCCCTCCCATGGGCAAATCCTGCCCGCGACGATCTCGCCGCGCCTGCTCGCGAGGGAGAGGCCGACTTCCTGATCCTTCACCGTCAGCACGGCGTGCTTGTTCTGGAAGTCAAGGGCGGCGAGATCGAGGTCAGGCAGCGTCGCTGGTTTCGGCGCAAGAAGAGTGGTGTCGAGGAAATCAAGGACCCGGTTCGACAGGCGTCCCGAAGCAAATGGGCCCTGAGGAAGCGTGTCGAACTGATATGCGGGAGAGCTCTGGTCGAGCGAGTGACGTGGGGCACGGCGGTTGCGTTTCCCCATTGCGTGTTCAAGGGCGAGGCACCGACAGATCTTCCCATCGAGGCCGTGCTCTCGATCGACGACATGGCCGACCTCGAGGCAGGATTGACGCGAGTCTATAAGGCCAACGGTGCCTTCAAACCCGAGCTCTCGATTGAAGATCTCGAGGCGGTGCGTAAGGCGCTAGCGCCAGAGTTCCGCATCTACGAACCGCTCAGTGTCAGCCTGTCCGCCAATGAGGCGACGCTTGCTCGCCTGACCCGTCAGCAACTTCAGGTCTTGCGCGGGTTCGAGACCAATCCTCGTGCGATCATCGAAGGCGTCGCCGGATCGGGCAAAACGCTCCTGGCCATGCAGCGCGCACGGTCGTTCGCGGGCGCGGGCCACCGAGTGTTGTTTACCTGTTTCAACTCCGAACTCGCAAAGTGGATCCGGGAAGAGTTCGCCGACGAGTTCGTGGAGAATGGGGGACGCATCAGGGTCGAGAACTTCCATCGCCTCGCCGCCGACCTTTGCCGAGAGGCTGGTATCGAATTCAATGCGAATGCCGCCGAGCCGCAGAAGTGGTGGGACGAACTGGCGCCCGATCTGCTCGCGCAGGCGGCAATGGACCTCTATAGCGATGGACCGCCGTTTACTGCACTCGTGGTCGATGAGGCGCAGGACTTTTCGCCCGGCTGGTGGGACGCGCTTGAGTATCTCCTCGAGGAGAACGGTCCGGTTTGGGCATTTCTTGATGCCGCGCAGAGCCTACGTCGCGAGCCGGTGGATCCGCCCGTTAAGGGTGCGTTCCGCTTCGAGCTAGACATTAACTGCCGGAACACGCGCCGAATCGTCGCCTGCGCCACCGCCGCGACCAACATAGCCTCCCTACCGTTCGAGACGGCACCCCTCGGGAGGCCTCCGAAGATCATTACTCCCCCTAACGCCGCATCGATCGCCGGACTGATCCAGGGAGAACTGCGTTCGCTATTGAAAGAGCACCGCCTCACTTCGCGTCAAATCGCCATTCTTGGTCCAACGGCCAAGGGAAAGGGTCCACTCGCAAACGTCCGTAATGTTGACGGAGTGTCGCTCGTCGAAGACGCTGGGAACTGGCGCGAGGGCGGCGGTATCTTGGTGACGACCGCGCGCAGTTTTAAGGGGCTCGAGGCCGACGTGGTCGTGCTTGCCGATTTTTCGGGGCTCGGTGGCCTCTTTACGGTTTGCGATCTTTATGTCGCCCTGACGCGTGCTCGTTCGCATCTGATCATAGTGGCGCACGACCGATCGTCGCGCGAACAACTGGATGATGCGATTGCGGCGGCTGTGGCCCTCGGCTCCGACGAATGAGCAAGAGTTCACTATGGGCGGCAGTTCTACACCTCTACACTGAAGAGGCACTGCCAGGCAGCGTATTAAGGCACATCCGCGACGCAATCCGGGAGGGGGGGTTTGTCAGTCGCGGCCGCATCACCAGCGGGATAAAGGAGGCCTATCGCCCTCTAGGTATCGCCGAAAACACTTTGCGCGCAGCGATCGACGATGCGATCGGCGTGCTCATGCGGTCTGGAGATATCGATGAACTAGCGACCGGGGCCGGGCGTGGATATGCGCCGACCACTCCGCGGCGTTTGGTGTGGGGCGGCGCCGACAATGTGCTACTCGGTGCGGTGGCGCTCAGTTCTAGCGATCCGATCAGGCGATTGCCGGTGGATGACAAAATGGAATTGATCGCGACGCCTCTCCACGTCGAACTAGGTCGACCAGCGTGGCGGGATGCCCTGGTTGAACTGGGAGGAACGGACCAGCCCCAGGATGATGCCAAGGCACTCAGCGAGTACGCTCGAGCGCTGGCGAGCTCAGGCGAGCGGTATTCCCTTGATGAACCGCAGAACCTGGCGGTCCTGAGCGGATCGGGAGCCTACTTTGGCACGCCGGACGGCCCGAGCGGGCGGTGGGCTCGCGCGGACAGTGACGGATGCTTTGCAGCCACGATCAGCGGAGGGTATCGGAAGCGCCGGGTCATTTTGGTGATTGAGAATGGAAAGGCAACGGTGTGGGAGCCTCCGACTCGCGACATCTGGCACTGGATTATCGTAGGTATCACGCTTTCCGCGGGACAACCGGTCTGGGCTGTCAACAGAGAGGCAGGGACGTTCGAATTCCTGACACCGCCACCGCGGCAAGTCGAGCGAGCTGCGTTGCTGACCGGCGATCAGCTCAACACTTGGTCCTGGCGTCTCGACGATCAAGCGCGGGGCGTCATTCAGAGCCTGCTAGGCTCTCCTCGGACATAGCCCTGGGAACAAGCCAGAAATACCGCCGCTTGCTCAACGCAGCAGCTTTCGAAACGCTACCGGTCGCTCCGGTGAGCCAAGCCCTGCGCGCGGCGCTTGCCCTCTCACTGATTTCGACCGCCAGCTTTGCCCCACGCACCGCCGCCTGGTTGAAAACCAGCTTCTGATTTAAAGCCTCGGCACTTGCCAGTTCGGCTCGCGCCGCTTGGATATGCTGGAGTGCATCTGCGTCGACCGCGAACAGGCGAGTTTCCACAGCGCCGTTGATGGAAACGAGCGCGCGCCGAAGCGCTTCCGACCCCCGTTTTTGTAGTTCCGCCTGTGCGGCCGCGCGAGCCTCTGCAATTTGCGGCTCGGCAAGAGATGATCGTCGCCGCGAAAGCTGTCGACCGCGTAACCCGTCATGTGACGGATCCAGGATCGCACCGGCAGCCGCCATCGCCGGTGCGAAGCTGCCCGTGTTCTCGACGAAAACGCTCATTAGGAACGCGGGCGGGCAGCGGTCGAGTAGCCAACGACGGTCGGCAGCGAGCGACGCATCGAGCGATCGGAGCGCGGTGTTTTGTGCATCCTGTTCGGGCTTCGACGCTTGAACGTCGATCGGGCCGATGATCCCATCCAAGTCCGGCGCCAAGGCATTGGAGAGATCGAGCACTGCAACTGCGATGAACAGCCTCCTGCCTTCCCAGGCGAGGATCGGATGACCGGATGGGAATCCCACGACGAACTCAGTCGTGAGGTCGCTCGATATGGGCTTTCTAGTGAGTGCATCGATCAATTGATCGTGCAAGCTGCAGCCATGATCGAGGAAGTGCAGGCGGCGCTTCTGGCCGTCCTTTTGCTCTACATAGGTGTTGGGAGGGCATTCAATGGCCGTGCGTTTCGCGATGAAGGCCTGCCGATGCCACGAACTCCGGTTGTCGATGTCGGGAAGCGCCAATTCCGGTTCGCGACCATCACCTCTGTACCAGATGGTCTTGAAGCTCTGTTGGCCATCCTTTCCACTGCGGATGTCGAAATACTCTTCGCGCGCGAGCTTCAGAAGGACGTCCAGACCTCGCTCGCGCCACTGGAACCAGTTGAGTTTTCGATCCTCGGCCTCGGCGGTGAGGGGGCACGCATAGTCGCGGTTGCGCAGACCAGCAGCTCTTTTTTCTGCGATCGTAGTTCGGGGGCTAGGCGGCAGCTTGGTACTTTTCAGCCAATCATCTGCGGTTTCGCCGAGATTGCGCGCATATGATGTGGCGTCGCTCCAGGTCGCTCCGCGATCCCCTTCAGCCGCCGCGTTGATCGCCTTGCTGATAGCCTCCCACTCAGAGTCGTCCCAAACCTCGCTCCTCTCAAACACCTTCGTCGCCTCGAGCACCTCGAGGATTCGAGCCTCAATTGAGTTCTCCGTCACGATGGGGGTGATGGCGATGGTTCGACTCAATGGAAGCCCTCGCGTCCCCAGGCGATCGATGCGCCCGATCCACTGCTGAATGTCCGGCGGCGACCACGGGAGCGCGAAGAAGATGATCTCGTCTGCGAATTGAAGATTGTGACCTTCACGAGCGTCGAGCGCGGCAATTAAGATATGCGCTTCCCCGCTGACGAAATCTTCGAGCGCGTCTTTGAGCAAGGCGACTTGAACTTCGAGTTCTTCGGCTGCTCGCATCACACGACGTTTTCGAGCCACCTTGGAATCGACGAGCTTTGTCAGTGCATCGTGAAGGTAGTCAGTGGTGGGATTATCCTCCGCGACGATCACGAGGCGAGCGTCGGGCTTGCTGGCGCGGACCTCTCGAACGTGGTCGACGAGTGCATCAAGCTTGGCGTCCCCCGGTTCGTCGCGTAGCACGGTCTCGATGCGCCGCCACGCATCTGCAACGGCTTGCGTCCGTTTGAGAGTTGAGAGTCGTTCACGAAGCGATTGCGGACTGCGACCGGCAACTTGCAGCAGCGCGTCCCGTTTGTAGTCAAGACCGGCCGCTTCGGCTGCCTCGAGGTAGGCTCGAGTTGCTTTGGCGCGCTCTACGTCGCCGTCCGTTGGCGCGACGCGGATCGGTTGGTAGCGGCGCTGTGGCAAAGTGTCGGGGTAGTCGGTGCGTTGAGTTCGAATGAGCCGTCGGTAGAGGCCGTAGCTGTCCCCGACCGCTCGGCGGCGGGAGGCGTCGGCCAGTTCGCCGCAAAATCGGTCGAAGGCTGCCTGTTCGCGTTCCGAAAGTACCTCAAGGACATTGCGGCCTTCGGTTCGGGCAATTCGCGCAGCCTCCGGCTCAAGCAACTCCATGAGTTCGCCGCGCGTGCGAACGTGGTGAAGCGCCGGAGTGGCTGTCATCGCGATGACATGCGGAATTGTGCGTGCGGCCGCGATCAGTTCATTGCGAACGGCGACCTGCAGCTTGGTAAACTCATCGACGAGGAGCATGTCGATCCTATCGGCAGCGATCTTTCCGCCCGCCACGATTCGGCTCGGCCGGATGAGGCGCATAAGGAGATTACTGTTGGGTCCCCCCGACTCGCCCGCTTCGATCGCGATTGCATGGCCGCGCGCCAGCAACTCCTTTTCCCATTGCTCGACCAGGTCATCGGGCACGACGAGCGCCACGTTGAACAGGCGGGAAGACTGCGCCGCAAGTGCGCGCATTACCATAATTGCCTGGACAGTCTTCCCAAGGCCGACTTCGTCGGCGAGCAACCAGCGACAGGCCGACGCAGTCAACATACGATGGACGCTATCGAGTTGATGCGGATAGGCGAACGCGCCCACCCCTAGCGCGCCAAGCAAAGCTTGATCGCGGTCGCAGCGGCGCGCTTCAGCATGGAGGTTAAGTAGAAGCCGATTGAAATCGCTCATGAGACCGCGCCGCCCAGCGTCGCGTCCATACGGATCGCCGCATAACGGCTCGCTCGAGCGACGAATGGGTCATTGACCAGCACGCGCATCGCGGCATCAAGCGCGTTGCAAGCAGTTGGGGAAAGCCACAGTTGGAGCGCGGCAGCAGCCGCTTCAGCGCTCAAATGCCCCCGCGGCAGCGCGAAGGTGCGGGACCACGCCGCGAGATCTTCGGCCATCTCGGCAACGCCGATGTTCGAATAGAAGCGGTCGCGCAGTTGGCGCCCTCCTTCATCAGGCGCGATCAGGCGCGCTAGACGTGATCGACGTATCCGGCGCACGGCTTCCTCTGCCGCAGAGGCCCAAGCATCTTCCGGACTACCGAAATCGCAATCATCCGGATCGACCCCCACCAAGGAGCCACGCGCCTGAAGGGTATTCACCGCGTCGGTGAAGCTGAGATTTAGCGCATTGTCCATCGCGTCGTCTCGCGGAGCCGGCCGCCTAAGCGGCCAATCTGGATCGAGGTCACGGGCCCGGACCGCAAAGGCCTCGGCAAAGTCCCCAGCAAAACGTTCCGGAACGCCTTCAGGCAAGCTGGCGAGACCCTGCTCGAGCGCAACGAGATACAGTGCTTCATGAGCGTCGGAGCGGGCGGATTTGTCCTCTCGTTCTCGATCGAACCACTCACGACCACAGAGGTTGTAGATGAGCGGTTCTTCGAATTGCTGCACGACCCGACTTTTCGCTGCCAGAGCTTGCAACGTTCCACATTGTGCGCGTGACCACGCGATGCGTGCCCGAGCCAGATCTCCGCTCCCCCGCTCCCCATCGCGAAGCCGTCGTGACCCGAATTCAATGCTCAACGCGGCGAAATCGCCGAGATTGAAGCTTGTACTCGCTAGAATGTTCATCGGGTCCGCGAAGCGGCCGTCTCCGAAGCGAAACACGTACCCGACTGCTCCGCGCTCGGGGCGAACGACTGCCGGCGCCGGAGCGAAGCGATGCGGCGCGGTGGCGGGTGCGCAAGCCATACTGGCTGAGCCGTCCGCCTCGATCAGTGTTGGAGGCGTGGTTGACCAGTCGACGGCCCCCTTGGGTCGTGCCAGCGGCACCTCTATAGCGGAAAGTCGCCCGACATAGAAACGAAGAGTGCCCGATCCACTCTCAAGCAGTCGTGTGCGTACAACGTCTGTATAAAGATCCTTAAGTAGTTGCGATTGCTGGTCGACGGTGGCCGGAAGTTCGGCAACTTCGCTGACACTGCGAACGATGAGCTTCCCGTCAATTTCAAGCTCGGTTGTAAGTGGAACGGCCCTGAGTGCATGTGCGCTTTCGAGACGCAACTGCAGCCTCCGCTCTATGAGCGCAGAGAATGCTCCGTCACGCTCCAGGAGGGAAAGGCTGATCGGGACATCGTCCGGCTCCGGGGGGTGCTCACACCGGATACGGGGCTGTCCGGTCATCTGCTCACCGCTGCGCAACCGCTGTGGTTCACCCACGTCGATTGGAGGCCCTGGGCGATAGGTCGTGTAAGGTCTGTCCGGCCGAACCACTCCTTGCGGTGCGATGATCGCGTCGATCGGATGGCGGGCAGCCAGGCTGCGATCCCTTGCAGCTAACAGTCCATGGTTGCCGAGGATCGCGCGCGCGATTTCATCTGCAAGACCCGCCTCGAATACCCGATAGCCGGCAACCGACCCGATGAAATGAAGCCGATCGAGAGAAGTCGTTTCAGCACGACAGGCAATCCATGCATGTCCGCTACTGAGTTCAAAAGGCGCAAAGCGTTGCTCGCCCCGAGTGCGTTCGTTGTTCACATCGAACAGCAAGGATTCGTTCCAGTCTATGCTGCGGCTGGCAAGGGCTGCGGCAATCGTACTGCCCTCACCAAACACGGCCTTCGCATCGCCATAGACTGCCTGATCTCTTCGAGGGACGTCCGAATGGGTTAACGCGAAAGGGCCGTCTCCCAGGGCAGTATCGCTATGCAGGCGCGCGCCCGCACCCCAAAGCTGCGGCCGCCAACCGGCAGCGCGCGCGATGTTTTTAGCTTCATCAATCAGTTCACCGGGCAAGGCGGGCCATGTCGCGTAGAGATTCAAGCCAGCCGACTCCCGAGTCATGATGAGGCGCCCCGGGGTCTCTGGAGCGATGCTTCCTCCCTTAATCCGTCGGGCACGCCGGAGGGCAGCGCGAGCGGCGAAAAATGCTTCGGACGATTTCGTGATCGCGTCGTGAAGGCGTAAATAGCTAAGCGCCGGAATACCGCCTCCGCGGTTCTCCGTGAGCAAGGCAGCCAACACTCGTTCCGAAGCCGCCTCGAAACGCAACCAATCGACAAGTCGGGCCCCTTCCGCCGCGCTCGCCCACGCTCGTAGACTAGGGAAATTGGCGCTGCGCCCAGGGCCAGGAAGTGCCGCCGAGGGCGCTCTAGCGACAAGGCGCGTGACGGGTCCAATGAGATCGAGCGGCAGTAAAGCGCTCGCGATCGGCCAGGACATTATGGAGAAGTGCGCGCTAAATGAACTTCCCGAGGGCTTCGAAAGCCTGAACTTGTGCGCTGTCGCCCTGAAGACGTCACCGAACTGCGCTCGATCCGACATCGTGATCGGGACGCCAAGCGCCGCAGCAAGCTTGTTCCAATATTCGGTTCCGACCCCCTCGAACCTAAACCCAATCTCGGCCGCGATCGCGCAGAGGAGCAGTGGGCTCCTGTCAAAGAGCGTCGCCAATTGAAGATCAGTCAGGAAAGGTTGCGCTTGCTCGAAACCGTCCGGCCAAAGGGCCGCTTCGTCGACAGCTTCGACAAGTGTGACCCCTGGCACTCGCTTCTTGTTCAAGGCAACGATCGCATCGCGGAGGCGACGCTCGTAAGCGTCGATGTCACCAAGCTTCACTGTCCCCCCAAAGATTGTGCGTCGACTCCCTAAGCACATAGGGCCACCTCGTAACTTGCTTGGCAAGTAAAGTATGATGCATGTCGATCTGTGTATGTCTCCTTTTAGGCAGTCCCTATCAGATCTGGACCAAATCCTGGATGGTGTGACGATATCGGGGTGTCCCGGATGACGGGTTGACCGAAACTGGAAGTCCGCACTGCGGTCGCCGTTGGTAGGTGACATCGCTTCGTTCGCATCACGCCTGTCGAGTGAACACGGAACGCGGGCAGCGCTTCGTGTGGAACATCCCGGTCTAAATCCAGCGTTCCTGGTGGCAAGGCGGCGGGGGACGGAACGATTCGATCGTCTAATCCGGACAACGACAGTCCATGCCGAGCAGTTGCGCGAGCCGTTCCAGGGCAGCCTAGAGTGCGACCGAACCGGCTTCGGCGGCACCCGAATGCGAAGGCGGCTAGGAAGCGGCCGGCGGGTTTATCTGGATAGCCGTTGCGGCAGTGAGTGTGGCGCCTACACTGCTTCGGTCTCACTGGTCAGCTAACGAGCCATAACACAATCGCCAACGGTTGAATGAACGGCAGCTTCTAGGATCTGATGACGTTTCGTCGAACGACCGAGAGGGGGCGCGAAGATCGTCTGCTGGCCTGAACCCGTAGGAAGCCGAAGTACGTTCGCGCCGCGCCCCACCGCGGGGTCTGGGCAAAGTTTGCCTTCCCACCGGGGAACGTTGCAACTTGATTGGCGTGCGGCAGCAATGCGCCCCCTAAGTCGCCATTCCGCAGTATTGCCAACGATCCTGAAAGCTGCCGTCCGTAACGGCGACGTTAAACATCCGATGGAGGGGGGTGGCAAGCGACGGACAGGTTCGGGCGCATCCTACGAGAAAGCAGCCAATCGCCTGGTTAACGGTATTCGGCTATCAGCCATCCCATCTTGATCGCTTAAGCAACCCTGGCTTCACCTAAGAGCGGCAGCAAGGCGCGTGCTGCTCGGGGCCGCAGCATCCGCCGTCGCTTGGCTACATTGGTCGCACGAGCGCCATGGCGGGTAGTTCGTAGCGTCAGCGGGCCATGCCCTGCAGTTCGCGCCCGAGAGCGGCCGACAGATCCTCCGCGCTGTCATAAAGCAACTGCAGCGCGTAGTGCGGATTGTGGACGTGGATACCCGTGTCGGCACCGACGAACTTCCAGTTGTAGGCGGCCTTCAGCAGCCTGGGTGTCCAGGACGCGTATGGCACGGGCGAACCCTCGCGCTGATCCGCCAGTCCGAGCTGGTCGGCGTCCTGACGCAGAAGGACTGCTTTCGTCCGGCGCTGCAGGCGAGCTACTACCAGCAGTGGCGAGGAACGGTAGGCGACCAGATGAGCAGCCCGGTCAAGACCATCGGGGCCGAGGCCGAGATCGTCGCGGCAGCCGAGATGTTCCTTTCCGAGCCGCACCGGGCCTTTCCCGTCGTCGGGAACGGCCGCCTCGTCGGAATGCTCCGCCGTCACGACGTGCTCGGCCGGCTGCTCGAGTTGAGCTGAGCCGGCGCATGGCTGCCGAGGCCGATTGATCGATCACACGGCAGCGCACGCGCAGCGCTGTCTAATGCCCGTGACCTTTCGAAGGCCGCAGCGTTACGGCAGGGGCCGGATACTCGACGCCCTCGGCACCGCTTGCGTCTATCCACGCATCTTGCTTGTCGCCGCATTTCTGCACCACGGGAAAATGGAACCTAGTGGCGGCCTTTAGGTCTGCCCCGAACGTGCCGCGGAAGATGAACTCGTCGAACTGGCTGTCGGGCAGCTCTCCTTCCGACCAGATGATTTCCCGGACGCCCTCCGTCATTTCGGTGCCGTGATTGTTGAAGGGCTTTTCGTAAGGGCCATTCCTGGTCTCCAACTGCCAGCCCGTCTTCGGCATCGCACGCACATTGTAGAAGCCTTCCGGAACTTCGACACGGATCTCGGTCGTGGTGGCGCCTTCGCACCCATGCCCGACGACGAGGGTGGCTCGGTAGGTGGAGCCGACCGCTGCCTCCCGCTGGGCCAGGCCGATATGTGCCGCGGCAGGAACTGCCGCGGCCAGGAGGATGGTTACTGTCATCAGATGTCGCATCGTCCGTGCTCCTTCAGTGTCCGCTGTCGTGCGGGTTCGGCGGTGCGTTGAAAACCTCGAGGTTCTCCGGTCCCTCGACGATCAGGTAGCCTGCGAGGCCGCGCTCGGCGCGGGACAGCGCGTGGTCGACAAGAACGTAACGGCCCGGCACCTCGCACTTGAACTCGACGATGTTGGCTGACCCGGGCGGCACGGAGATGCTCTGCACGTTGGTGATGGGCTCGCTGGTGACCGAGCCGAGCTGGTAGGCCTTGTCGAAGATCTCGCCGATGACGTGGAACGACGAGGTGAAATTCGGGCCGCCGACACCGAAATATATGCGCACGGTTTCGCCCACATTGGCCTTGAGAGGGTAGTGGTCGGTGATCGCGCCGACATGGCCATTGAACACGAAGTATTCCGGCCGCTCATTGAGCAACTTCTCGTAGCTCTCGTTCAACAGACCGCTGCTACCGAACGGTTCCTCGGTGTAGATTTCGCCCTGCATCACGTAGAACTCACGATCCACGGGTGGCAGCCCGTTCTCCGGTTCCACGAGGATTAGGCCATACATGCCGTTGGCGATGTGCAGCGCCACGGGCGGAACCGCACAGTGGTAGACATAGATGCCGGGGTTGAGGGCCTTGAAGGTGAAGGATCGCTCCTCGCCGGGCGCCGCCGTCGAAGCCGCCGCACCCCCGCCGGGTCCGGTAGCGGCGTGGAAATCGACATTGTGCATCATCCAGCTGTCCGGATGGTTCTTGAGGTGCACCTCGACCTGGTCGCCGACACGCACGCGAACAAACGGACCGGGGACTTTGCCGTTGAATGTCCAGAAGCGGAACATCGCCTTTTCGTCCAGGTGAGCCTCCAGTTCGACAGTCTCGAGGTCGACCCTGATCGTCGCAGGCTCGCGCCGCGTGATCGCCGGCGGAATGTTGGTCGGGTTCTCGGCGATGTCTGCCATGTCCGGATGCACCGGATTGACTGAATAGATGCGGTTGCTCAGGCTGCCCGAGTGGCTCGCGTGGCTCGCGTGGCTACCCGTGACGGTGCGATCCACCTCCGATGCTGTGCCATGGGTACCGTGCGACTGGGCGTGAGCAGCCTCTGCCACCAACAGCCCGCCTACGGCCACACCAACCGAGCCGGCCAGAACGTTTCGGCGGCTGATCGATACGTCGTCCTTCGCTGCGGCCGCGTTCGTTTCCTTAATGAGCTTCATTTCACTGCCCCCCTGCTTGCGTGATGAGCTCCTGCATCCGTGTCTTGCCTTTGCCGGGCACGGTGTTCGCTATGGCGGGATCGGGAGCCCCGGCGTCGCCGACCTGGATCAGTCCGACCATGCCCATTCCGGCGTGAGGCAAGCATTTGTAGCCATAGAAGCCCTCGACGTCGAAGGTGACGGTCACCTCCTGGTTGATCTTGCCCTTCCAGCCTTTCGCGCCCTCAGGCAAGGCCTTGGCGATCGACTCGCTGTTGTGGGTCTTGTCCTGCGGAACGAAGGTGACGGTGTCGCCAGGCGCCACCTTCAGAAACGCCGGCTCGAACTGCATCGGCCTCCCCTCGGAATCCTTGTTCAGCATCAGCACCTGGTGCTCGGCGGCAAAGCCTGCCGAGATTGACACGGCCAGCATTGCCATCGAGGCCACCGCAAGATTGAAGGGTTTGTTCATTTTGTTTTCCTTTCACGAAGCGATCGAGCGCCTCATCCACCATTCACGGTGATAGACAGGGCACAGGAGTTCGGCGCTAGCTAAGCATGCCACCGTCTACACGAAACTGCGAGCCGGTGACAAAGCTGGATTTCTCGCTCGCAAGGAAGAGGACCATGTTGCGATATCCTCACCCTCCGCATAGCGCCCGAGCGGGATGGATTGTGCAATGTTCTCCTGCGAAGCGCCGGAGCCGCTTTCGAGAGAGCGCATCATCCGCGTATTGGCCGGCGATGGATGGACGGAATTCACCCCGTACCTGATAGGGCGCAGCTTCATTCGCAACGACCCGCGTCAATCCGTGAATAGCGAACTTCGAAGCGACATAGGGTGATACCGGCATGGGCCCGGCAACCAATCCGCCGACGGACGACGTGTTGATGATGCTACCCGACTTCCTGGCATACATGACCGGCAGCACATATTTCAGCCCGAGCCAGCAGCCCCGCACGTTGATCGCCATGACACGGTCGAAGTCCTCGACCTTCTGATCAACTATCGGAGCTACCTTGCCCTCGATTCCGGCGTTGTTGAAGAACACATCGATCGTGCCGAAAGCCTCGACGGTCCGCTCCACGTAGCGTTTGACATCATCTTCGCTGGAGACGTCCGCAACGATGGTAAGGAGGCGGTCAGCGGCATCCAGACTGGTCGCTGTCTTGGCCAGCGCGTCTTCGGATATGTCGACGATGGCAACCCTGCACCCTTCGGCCAGGAAGGCTTCCGCCGTCGCTGCACCCAGGCCGCTCGCGCCGCCCGTAATCAAGACAACCTTTCCGCCCAAATCCGAATACGTCATGGCTTCCTCCGAGTTGCAGCACATGCCTTGCATGTATGGCACTTTTCCCAGGGGACAACGCTTAAACTCAGGCGGGGCGAGAGGTTGCGGCGATCAATGGCTGGCCGCACCTAGCAGGTTGACCTCATGAATTTGACTGAGAACACGCTTGTTGATCGACCCGGCAGGTCAGGACGGGTCTTCAACCGAGCCGCACGCTGCGGAGGCGCAGCGAATTGGCAATGACGGATACGGACGACAGGCTCATGGCCGTAGCGGCGACCATGGGCGACAGCAGCATCCCGAAAACCGGATACAGCACGCCAGCGGCGACGGGGACGCCGAGCGCGTTGTAGACGAAGGCGAAGAAGAGGTTCTGCTTGATGTTGCGGATCGTCGCCTTGGCGAGGGTCCGTGCCCTGACGATGCCGTTGAGGTCGCCCTTCACCAGAGTGATGCCCGCGCTTTCCACCGCCACGTCCGCTCCGGTTCCCATGGCGATGCCGACATCGGCCGCCGCAAGCGCGGGCGCGTCGTTGACGCCGTCGCCCGCCATGGCAACGCGCGCGCCCTTCGCGTGAAGCTCGTCGATCAGCGCCTTCTTGCTTTCGGGCATCATGTCCGCGCGAACCTCGTCGATGCCGAGCTTCGCCGCGACAGCCTTCGCGGTTCGCTCGTTATCCCCCGTCGCCATGATGATCCTCAGGCCGCTCTCATGGAGCGCCCGGATAGCGTCCGCGGTCGTCGCCTTTATCGAATCGGCGACAGCCACCATCCCGGCCAGCCTGCCATCCACGGCGACGAACATGGCCGTCTTGCCGTCCGACCTGAGCGCGTCGGCCTGGGGCTTCATCGCCTCGGCTGCGATGCCAAGCTCTCCCATCATCGCAGCGTTCCCGAGCGCAACGGAGCGACCGGACACTTTGCCCTGAACACCTTTCCCGGTGATCGCCTCGAAATCCACGGCGTCAACGATGGAGGCTCCCCTCTCCTGGCCGCCCTCGACGATCGCTTCGGCCAAGGGATGCTCGGACCCGCGCTCGATGCTTGCGGCAAGGCCCAGCAGTTCGTCTTCATCGAAACCTTCCGCCGCGACCACGTCGGTCAGCTTCGGCCTCCCCTCGGTCAGCGTTCCTGTCTTGTCGACGATCAGCGTATCGACCTTTGCGAAGCGCTCGAGCGCCTCTGCGTCCTTGATGAGCACCCCGGCCTGCGCCCCGCGCCCTGTCGCCGTCATGATCGACATCGGGGTGGCGAGCCCGAGCGCACAGGGACAGGCGATGATCAGGACGGAAACCGCGGAGACGATGGCGAAAGTCATGCTGGGTTCGGGGCCGAAGACCGCCCACACGATGAAGGCCATAACCGCTACCAGCACGACCGCCGGCACGAAGTAGTAAGACACGCGGTCGGCTAGCCTCTGGATCGGCGCGCGCGAACGCTGGGCCTTGGCGACCATCTCGACGATCCGCGACAGCATCGTGTCCTTGCCGACTTTCTCGGCGCGCATGACGAGCGACCCATTCTTGTTGAGCGTGCCTCCCGTCAAGGTGTCGCCTTCGGTCTTTTCGACGGGGACGGGCTCGCCCGTGATCATGGACTCATCGACCGAGGAACGGCCCTCGAGCACTGCGCCGTCGACGGGCACGCTATCGCCAGGACGGATGCGCAGCCGGTCGCCCGACTGGACGTCTTCCAACGGAACGTCTGCCTCGCTGCCATCTTCCGAGATTCGCCTCGCCGTCTTCGGCGCGAGGTCGAGGAGCGCACGGATCGCCGAACCCGTCCGCTCGCGCGCCCTCAACTCCAGCACCTGGCCGAGGAAGACCAGGGCGACGATCACGGCGGCCGCCTCGAAATAGACGGGGACCGTGCCGCCGTGGCCGCGGAACTGGTCGGGGAAGATGCCGGGAAAGAGCGTCGCCACCACGCTGTAGGCGTAGGCTGCCCCGACGCCGATCGAGATCAGCGTCCACATGTTCGGACTTCTGTTCACGAATGACTCGTAGCCGCGATGAAAGAACGGAATCGCCGCCCAAAGAACCACCGGCGTCGCCAGCGCGAACTCGATCCAGACCGCAAGCCGCTCTCCGATCCACTCCCTGAACGGCAAGCCGACCATAGGCCCCATCGCCAGGATGAACACCGGGACGGACAAGAGCACGCTCACTCGGAAGCGGCTCGTGAAGTCGACGAGCTCCGGGTTTGGGCCCTCGTCGCCTGTCGGCACGCCCATGGCTTCCAGCGCCATGCCGCAGATCGGGCAGGATCCGTGCTTGTCGCGGACTATCTCCGGATGCATCGGGCAGGTGTACTGCGTGCCTGCGGCCATCGGTTCGGCCGCTGGGCGCGGGCCGAGATAGCTCTCCGGGTTCGCTTCGAACTTCCCCTGGCAGCCTGACGAGCAGAAGTAGCGCCCGTGTCCCTCGTGTCGCAGGAAGTGCGTGGCTGAAGCGCGGTCCACGTCCATACCGCAGACCGGATCGGTAGCCGTGATGTAGGCGTCCGGCTCCGCGAGGAACTTCGTGCGGCACCCCTCGGAACAGAAATGGTAGCGATGGCCGGAATGCTCGGCTGAAGGCTTGCCTGCGCCAGGGTTGACCGTCATTCCGCAGACGGGGTCACAGACGATCCCGCTTTCGTCAGGCATGGCATGATCCTGGCGGGCATCGTGTTCATGGGAGGTCATCGCGGCCACTCCGGTTTGGACTGAATATCGATCGCGCTTCCAGCTACTGGAATGTCAAGCAACTCTTGGCGCTTGACCTTCCACCTGCTGGAACCCCGATATTGAGGGCATGCTGTCCCTCCGGATGGTACTTCCGGCCGATCCGGCAACTGCCTATGCCGAATTCAATCGAGGAGACTATCATGAAGACGTTGAAGACAATCGTAGCAGCGGCTGCCCTGACCGCCGCAAGCGCCGTCGCCTGGGCCCAAATGAACCACGGGTCCCATGGCGGTGACATGATGATGAACATGGACCAGATGCAGTCCATGATGGAAACCATGATGCCTGCGGATGGTGATTCCGAGGCCACCAAGGCCTTCAAGCAGGCCGACATGGACATGATGCAGGGCATGGCTGTGGAGTATACAGGCAACGCCGACGTGGACTTCCGCATCAAGATGATCCCGCATCACCAGGGTGCGATCGACATGGCGAAGGTCGCACTCGAACACGGCGTCGACCCGGAGACAAAGGCTCTGGCCGAGGCCATCATCGCCACTCAAGAGCGTGAGATCGCAGAAATGCAGGCCTGGTTGGAGAAGAACAGGAAATAGGAGCCTTGACCGTGAACAAGGCGAGTCCAAGAGGTCCATATTTCAGACCTTTCAGGCGACGACGAGATTACGCTCCGCCGTTCTATCCGGCTAAGCTGCCTTACGATCACTAAGGTTGTCATCCCAGTGAGAAGGTGTTGCGCGGATGACAACTGGCGCATGGAAGGCGGGATTTGATGCCAAGACGGCTCGCGCTCGATACTCCGATGATCCTCACGGGGTTGACGATCTTGGGCATGCTGCTCGCCGTAGCCGCGCTATGGCCGCTCAAAGGTGTTGTCGCTGATCAATCCTCGCTCGCCGGACTTTACCTCGTCTATATCGCGGGCGGGCTCCCGGCTGCGTGGCGTGCCCTCGAAGCGTTGTGGAAAGAGCACGTCCTCGACATCGATCTTCTGATGGTTGTGGCTGCCGTCGCCGCGGCGGCAGTCGGGGCGCCTTTCGAGGGGGCGGTCCTGCTGACCCTGTTCAGCGTATCCACGACGCTGGAAGAACAGGCGCTCGGCCGAGCCCGCCGAGCCGTCGAATCCCTGATGGCGTTGCGGCCGGAAACGGCATTGCTCAAGGACCCGGACGGTACGGTCGCCGAGGTTCCCGCAGCCGAACTCGAGGTCGGCGACGTCGTCGTGCTGCGGCCAGGCGCTCGCGTTCCGGCCGACGGGGTGATCAGCAGCGGTCGCGGGTCTCTGGACGAGGCAAGCATCACCGGCGAATCCATGCCCGTGGCAAAGGAGCTGGGGGCACAGGTGTTCGAGGCGACCGTCAATCTGGACGGTGTTCTCGAGGTCACGGTCGCGAAGACCATCGAGCACAGCACCGTCGCCCGCATGATCGCGCTGGTGACGGAGGCCCAGGCTGCCAAGGCCCCTTCGGAACAGTTCAGCGCATGGTTCGGACAGCGCTATACGATAGCGGTCATGGCAGGAGCAGTGCTTGCTTTTGGGGCCTTCTACTGGCTCGGGTGTGACTGGGAGGATGCGCTCTATCGATCCGCGACCCTGCTTGTTGCCGCAAGTCCCTGCGCCATCGTCATATCGGTTCCTGCAGCGATCCTGTCAGCGCTGTCGGCGGCCGCCCGCGGAGGCGTGCTCTTCAAGGGTGGCGCAGCACTTGAAACCCTGGCGGCGGTCGACACATTCGCCTTCGACAAGACCGGCACGCTGACGACGGGCAAGGCGGCGGTGACCCGCGTCGTGGCGCTCGAAGGCGACGAGCAGGCTTTCCTCTCCTTGCTGGCGGGCATCGAAGCCCAGTCCGAGCATCACAGCGCGGCGGCTATCAGGAAGGAGGCGGCGCGCCGGTCTATCGTGGCCGCAGATGTCACGAATGTGAACACAAGGCCGAGCGCTGGCATTGTCGGCCACCACGGGAATCACCTGCTGTGGGCAGGCAATCCGCGGCTGGTATCTGAGATGAAGGCTTCGATCGACCATCCGGCGCTCGAAGCCCTGGCAGCAGACAGCGAGACCGTCATCTACCTCGGCAAGGATTCGACGGTCCTGGGTGCCGTCACCGTTGCTGACAGTGTGCGTCCGAGCTCCGCGGCAGCGCTTGCCGCCCTGCGACAGAGTGGGGTGAAGCGGATCGTGATGATGACGGGAGACCGTAGGCCGGTCGCCCTGAGGATCGGCGCGGAACTCGGATTCCAGCCAGACGAAGTCCACGCCGACATGCTGCCTGAGGACAAGGTTCGCATGGTCGGCGAGCTGACGGCTTCCGGCAAGGTCGCGTTCGTCGGAGACGGCGTCAACGACGCGGCAGCACTTGCGCGGGCGGATGTCGGCATCGCCATGGGTGCTGCGGGATCGGATGTCGCGCTGCAGGCGGCTGATGTGGCGCTCCTTTCGGAAGAAATGCGCCAGCTTGCGGCAGCCCATACCTTGGCACGCCGCACCGCTAGGATCATCCGGCAGAATCTGGCTTTCGCGCTGATTGCCATGGTGGTCCTGGTCACCGGCGGCCTTTTCTTCGACTTGCCCCTGCCGCTTGCCGTCATCGGCCACGAAGGCGGCACCGTGCTTGTCGTCCTGAACGGCCTACGGCTGTTGGCGGCGCCGATCCGGCAAGGTCGGAGGGGGAAGCCAGCGCACGTAAGCAATTCTGGCCATGCCCTGTCCGCGCCAGCTCTTCGAAGACAGCCTTATCGGCGACAGATTCCGCGGCACACAGGCTAGTCTAGCATCCGGGCCGCCCCTTCCTCTGTCGCCGCTTCTCTAAACTCGACGATGCGCGGAGCCAGCGTGTTGTCCGGCGGCTCCCTCAACCAGCATGCTCGATCTCTTCGGCCTCACAAGAACGAGAGTGCAGCGGCTTTCTGGGACCGCGACCAGAGCAGTATCCACCGAGGACGCGCCGGACCGTCTCGTTCAGTGCGAAAGCAGAACGGGCAGCCGAAGGTCGCCCAACACACCTGCGGTAGCACCACCGAGCACGAAGTCCCGCAGCCGGGAATGGCCGTAACCGCCCATTACGAGCAATTGAGCATTCAAGTCCAAGGCGTGCCGCTGCAGGGTCTCCGCGATCGGACCATCCTCGGCGCGGATAGGCGAGAAGCTGGCCTTCACGCCTGCCTGCCGGAGATTATCCGCAAGACGATCGCCCGCAGCTTTGTCCGCCAACGGTTTCTCATCGGTCACCGTGATGACATGCACCTCCTCGGCGCGTTCAATCAGACGGGTCGCATCCGCAAGAGCACGCGCAGCCACCCGGCTACCGTCCCAGGCGATCGCGATGCGGCTGATCCCACTTGCCTCTGCACTTTCCGGTACGAGGATGGTGGGCCGCCCGGAGCCGAAGACCACCGCCTCCGCCAACATCTGAATCCCCGGGATGCCGGAACTCCAGCCAACCAGGGCGAGGTCGAAGTAGCGCGCTTCGGATGCGGCGGCTTCACCAAGAAACGCGGGCGCGGCCCTCAGCGTCCTGGCGGTCACCGGCAGTCCACGTGCCTCGGCTTCCCTGCGGGCGAGGTCCAGGAGCTTTGCTCCGGCCTGCGCGCTCAGCTTCTCCGCGTTGCGGATGACCTCCGGCAGGTTCATCAAAACGCGGGAGAGCGCGCTGGTGATCGGAGGGATATCCGCCTCAAGCGCGACCAAATGCAGTTCTTCGCTGACCAGACCCGCCAGCGCGGCCGTGGTGCGGATGGACGCCTCGCTGTGGGCATCCGGATAGGTGAGAAGTGGCAGAAACGAGCGGATTTTCATGTTGACGGTCCTTCTGCGGCTATCGTTTGTCTTCAGCGGACGACGAGGACGGGCACGGGGCTGTGGGCAAGCACTTCCGCAGTCTGGCTTCCCAGCAACATACGGCCAAGTCCACGCCGCCCGTGCGAGGACATGACGATCAAGCTGCAGCCCTGCGTCCGCGCTGTTTCCACGATCGCCTCGGCAGGCGGCGAGTCAGGCACATGCAGGACGGATGCTTCGACGCCGAGCTTGGCGGCAGCCTCCTTCACGTTGGCGAGCAGCTTCTCCGCGACATCTTTCTGTCCCTCTTCGTAACCGGAGATATCAATGGGCAGCGGCGCCCATCCGGCTGACGAGGCGGCCGCGTAGTAGGGGAACGGCTCCGTGACGGTGATGACGGTAACCCGCGCGGCGAGGCTCTTGGCAAGCGAAAGCCCATGGTCCACCCCCTTCTGGGCGACTTCGGAACCATCGGTGGAGATCAGGATATGCTTGTACATGCGGGGTCCTCCGTGGTGTCTCAGCGACAGGATGGGCTCGTACCTTCCAGCGCCCCACTAAGCACTTCCGCGATGATCGTCGTTGTCGGGGCGCAAACAGAAGCTTGAAGTGAAAGCGAGACACCCATAGGCCTGCCACCATCCTATAGCGCAACGCCACGGAAAGCAGCAGGGAACGGATGCGACTACTTGTTCTAAACGCCGGAAGCTCCAGCCTGAAGTTCGGCGTCTTCAGCGTCGGCGACGACGAGACACCGGAGGTGTTTAAGGGTTCCTACGAGCGCTTCCGGAACGGAGGCTGCGAATACCGCTTCCGCCATGGCGAAACGGACGAGCGGGGGGCGGCCGCGTTCGCCAGTCCGAGCGACGCGTTGAAGGGCGTTCCGGACGCGCTGCGGCGGTTTGGCCTGGATGTGATCGAGGCGATCGGACACCGCATCGTCCACGGCGGCGCAAGATTCTCCGCGCCGACACTGCTCGACGACGAAACCGTCGAGGCTATCGCGGCGCTGACGCCGCTCGCTCCCCTGCACAATCCGGCCAATATGGAGGCTGTACGGCTCTGCCGCGGGCTGTGGCCGAACCTGCCTCAGGTTGCGGTATTCGACACGGCCTTCCACCTCACCAATCCAGCCTTCGCGACCACCTACGCCGTGCCGGCAAGATGGCGGGACGCCGGGCTTCGCCGCTACGGGTTCCATGGCACCTCCCACAAATACGTAGCTCAGAGAGCGGCCGAGGAGATCGGGCGTCCACTTTCCGATCTCCAGCTTGTCAGCATCCATCTCGGCAACGGGGCAAGCGTCTGCGCGGTCAACCGCGGCCAAAGCATGGACAGCTCGATGGGCATGACGCCGCTCGAGGGATTGGTGATGGGAACCCGCTCCGGAGATGTCGATCCGGGAGCTTTCGGATTCCTTTCCCGCGAGCTCGGTCTGTCGGCGCAGGATATCGAGGATGCGCTCTACGAAGACAGCGGGCTGAAGGGACTGGCAGGCTCGTCGGACATGCGCGACATCGAGGACCGGGCGGCGAAAGGCGACCCTGAGGCCCAGTTGGCAATCGAGATCTACGCCTATCGCGCCCGCAAGTACGTCGGCGCCTATGCTGCTGCCATGGGAGGGCTCGACGCGGTCGTCTTCACAGGGGGGATTGGCGAGAACTCCGCCTCGATGCGCCGGCGCATCTGCGACGGACTGGACTTCATGGGGCTGCAGCTTGACCACGACCGCAACATGGCCGTGAAACTGTCGGGCCAGGCGGCACCGCAGATCCAGGCTTACGGCTCGCGGATCCGGGTCTTCGTGACGGAGACGGCGGAACAGCTCATGATCGCCCGCGAGACGGCGGCCGCGCTTGCTTCGGCCAAGCGCGGGGGCGCGTTGCGCCTGCCGATAGCGGTGTCAGCACGCCATGTGCACCTGTCGCGCGAAGCAGTCGACGCCCTTTTCGGCAGGGGATGTCAGCTCGATCAGGCGACACCGCTGAGGCAGCCGGGCCATTGGGCCGCGCGGGAGCGCGTGACGCTCGTGGGGCCGAAGGGGAAGCTGGAGCGCGTTGCGATTCTCGGCCCGCTGCGGCAGCGCACTCAGATCGAGGTCTCGCGCACCGACAGCTTCTCTCTCGGCATCGACGTGCCCGTCCGCGACAGCGGCAGGCTTGAAGCCACGCCGGAGGTCACCATTGTGGGGCCTGCCGGAAGCGTTACCACGGACGGGCTGATCATCGCCGCCCGGCACATCCATACGAATCCTGCTGATGCGGTGCGGCTGGGGATCGAGGATGGCAATTATGTCGATGTCCGCATTGCTGACGAGGATCGCACCCTGATCTTCGGAAGGACCCTGGTGCGAGTTGGCAAGGATTCGTTTACCGAGGTGCACATCGACACCGACGAGGCCAACGCGGCGGGAATCGAAGTCTCGGCCACCGGCGAGCTTGTCAACGTGTGAAATGCTTCAGCCGCCCTGTCGGCTCCGTCAGTCTCCCGCCTCCGCAGCGGTCCCGTAGGGCCAGCTCCATTTCTGGATCTGCGGCATGTCCTCGCCGTGATCGCGCACGTAGCGGGCGTGCTCGTTCAGGGTTTGGCTGCAATGGTGGATCACCTGTTCCCCCGAAGGGCCCAAGTCCGGCAACCGCCTGACGGCTGCCATCGCCAGATGGAAGCGGTCGATCTCGTTCATGACGGCCATGTCGAACGGCGTGGTGGTAGTGCCCTCTTCCTGGAAACCATGGACGTGAAGGTTGGCGTGGTTGGCCCGCTTATAGGCCAGCCGATGAATGAGATATGGATAACCGTGATAGGCGAAGATGACCGGCCGGTCCCGGGTGAAGAGCGCGTCGAACTCTTCATCCGCCAACCCGTGTGGATGCACCTCCTTCGGTTGCAGCGTCATCAGGTCGACCACGTTGACGACCCTGATTCGGAGCTCAGGAAGCTCCCGCCGTAGCAGGTCGACCGCGGCCAGCGTCTCCAGCGTGGGCACGTCTCCGCAGCAAGCCATCACGAGGTCAGGCCCCCCGTCAGCTGGGCAGGTGCCCGCCCAGTGCCAGATTCCTGCGCCCGCCTCGCAATGCCGTTCGGCTTCGTCCGCCGTCAGCCATTGCGGCTGCGGCTGCTTGCCAGCCGTGATGACGTTAATCCGGTTCCAGGTCTTCAGGCAGTGGTCGGTGACCCACAGCAGCGTGTTCGCATCCGGCGGAAAATAAAGCCGCACGATGTCTGCCTTCTTGTTGGCGATGAAGTCGGCAAAGCCGGGGTCCTGATGGCTGAAGCCGTTGTGGTCCTGGCGCCAGACATGCGAGGTCAGAAGGTAGTTGAGCGAGGCGATGGGCTTTCGCCAGGGCAGTTCGGCGGTGACCTTGAGCCACTTGGCGTGCTGGTTGACCATCGAGTCGACGATGTGGATGAACGCCTCGTAGCAGGAGAACAGCCCGTGGCGTCCGGTCAGCAGGTAGCCCTCGAGCCAGCCCTGGCATAGGTGCTCCGACAGCACTTCCATCACCCGGCCTTCTCGAGCGAGGTGAACGTCGTATGGCTCGATCCTCTCCATCCAGACGCGGTCTGTGACCTCGAAGACCGCATCGAGCCGGTTCGAGGCGGTCTCGTCCGGGCCCATGAGGCGGAAATTCCTAGCCTTGGAATTCAGGCGCATGACCTCCCGCAGGTAGTTTCCCATGAAGCGCGTGGTCTCAGCGATAGTCTTGCCTGGACGCGTCACCTCGACGGCCAAGCTCTTCCAGTCCGGCAGCACAAGGTCCTTCTTCAAGAGCCCGCCGTTGGCATGCGGCAGCGCGCCCATTCGCTTGTCGCCTTCTGGTGCGAGCGACGCGATCTCCGCCAGCAAGCGCCCCCTATCGTCGAAAAGCTCCTCCGGTCGGTAGCTGCGCAGCCATTCCTCAAGGATTCCCCGATGGGAGTCATCGCCGCGGGCATTCGAAACCGGAACCTGGTGCGAGCGCCAGAAGTCCTCAACCTTCTTGCCGTCGACTTCCCTGGGGCCAGTCCAGCCCTTGGGGCTGCGCAGCACGATCATGGGCCATCGCGGTCGCCCGCCCGACCAGCCATCTGAGCGCGCCTCGCGCTGAATCGCCTGGATGCGATTCATGCAGTCATCAAGAGCTTGCGCCATCGCACGATGCATCGGGTGTGGTTCGCTGCCCTCGACGAAGATGGGATCATATCCGTAGCCGGTGAACAGGCTGCGAAGCTCGTCATCGTCCATGCGTGCCAGAAGCGTGGGATTGGCGATCTTGTAGCCGTTGAGGTGGAGGATCGGTAGCACCGCACCGTCCACCTTCGGGTTGAGGAATTTGCTTGAGTGCCAAGCAGCGGCCAAGGGTCCGGTCTCTGCCTCTCCGTCACCGATGACGCATGCTACCATCAGGTCCGGGTTGTCGAAGGCGGCACCGAAGGCGTGGACGAGCGCGTAGCCGAGTTCGCCACCCTCGTGGATTGAGCCGGGGGTTTCGGGCGCTACATGGCTCGGGATGCCGCCTGGGAAAGAGAACTGCCGGAACAGCCTGCGCAGTCCCTCCTCGTCCGGGCTGATGTCTGGATAGATCTCGCTGTATGAGCCTTCGAGATAGGTGTTCGCGACCATTGCCGGACCGCCGTGGCCGGGGCCGCAGATGTAGAGGACATCCGCGTTCCGCTCCCTGATCACGCGGTTCAGGTGGACGTAGATGAAGTTGAGGCCCGGTGTCGTTCCCCAGTGGCCGAGCAGTCTCGGCTTCACGTGTCCGGCAGCCAAGGGCTGGCGCAGCAGCGGATTGTCCATCAGGTAGATCTGACCCACCGAGACGTAGTTGGCGGCGCGCCAGTAGCGGTCCATCAGGTCGACTTGCTCGTCTTTCAACTTAGCCACATTCTACTCCACGTCTGCGTTGCCTGATCAAAAACTAGGACGGGCACACCGAGTTGCCAGCTGCGAGAGCCGTTCCGGCGCTAGGGTTCGACCTCCGCGGTATGCCTGTCTCCGCGCACGAGGAAGCGCCCACCCAGGCGTATTTGGAGCGGCTCGCCCGAGATGGGTTCGCTGGCGGAGCCGGGCCGCTGTGCGTGAATGTGGAGGTGCGGCTCGTCCGTGTTCCCGGAGTTCCCGACGGTGCCGATGACCGCGCCGGCCTGCACCTGGTCGCCCAGGCCGACTGCAACTGTTCCTTCCATCAGGTGGGCCAGAAGGACGTGGACTCCTTTGCACTCGATCAGGACATGGTTGCCCGTCAGGTGCTTCAGGTCCTTCTCGGGAACGCCCATGTCGGGCAAGTCACCGCGTGCTGCGACGATACTGCCCGAGCACGGAGCCCGTACGGACGCGCCCGAGATCAGGTACCGTGAGGGATCGCGCGGGTGCAGTCCTCCGGCCCGCAGTCCCGTTGGATTGATCTTCACCAGGTCGACGGCGTAGCTCTGGCCCCGATGCGCAGCCATGCGCGGAGTCGTCGGGTGCAAAGTCCGCATGTGACCATTGACGGAAGGAGCCGACCCTCCGCTCGTGACGAGATAGGTTCCGGGGCCCAGCGGAAATGCGAGGTCGACGACCTCCACGGTCGGCTGCCTGCCAGCCACGCCGTCTATCGTCAGCCAGCCGGCATAGATACCGAGAGCGGCCAGAGCCACTGCGGCACCGCCTTCCCAGAGGCTGGAGGGGAGACAGGCGCCTGAAGGGCTTCCTCGATACGAAGCCAGCGCCGCGACTATCCAAGCCCCCGCAAGAAGGTGAGCGGTCCACCAGGGCGGCATGAGCCACATGCCTACCACGTAGAGTGCGGCGACGTAGAGGCCTGTTGAGAGAATCTGCACCATCCTGCCGACCAAGCTGGGAAGCGGCTTCAGCGCCAGCCAGCTTAGCAGGAGCGCGGGCAGTGCCGCCTGCAGCAGGATAAGCATGTAGATCATCGGCGGTCTTCCCGGTACCCCGGCACGGCGTGCCTTTCGCGTTTGAGGTGAGGGGCATTCCGGATGCTACCACGGCTGGGCCGCAGGATGGACGCGATTCCTCGGAGCCGAGCCGGAGGCTGCCAACATTTGGCGGAAAGACCTACAGATACTGGGCAAGCGTCACATGCGCCTGAAAGAACGGCAGATAGTTGCCTGTCCCGAAGTGATTGCCCACGCGGATGTCGGTCGGGATGGTAAAGCCCTCGAACGTCGTCTCCGCCAGCATAGTGCCACCGAAAGGCTGCAGCTGGAACGTCTTGTCGGGATTGGCATCGCTCCAGCGCAGCGTCGCAATATTGAGCACATTGCCCGATGCGCCGAGGGTGAGGTCGATGGGCTCTATGCCCGTCGGGAAGGTCAGCCTGGCCGTGTCGGGGCCAGTCTGTTCCCAGGTGACGCCGGTTCCCGGCAGGAGGCTTGCGGGTACCCAGATCGCTTCCATCGCAGCGCGGGTTAAGGCCGAACGGTTCAGGTCGGGCGACGCCATCTGATTGACTACAGGCACGAGGCCATTGATCCAGAACCGGGTCCAGCTCTTTCCCTGCACGAGAGCATCCGAACCCGAAATTTGCATCATCCCGGACTGCATGGAGGGGATCCACACGAACTCCGAAGGCGGCGTCAGCATCTGTCGCGCAGTCATCGAGTAGGTTCGATAGCTGGACTTGTCCCCCAAGAGGAACGTGCCGGACATCTCAAGCCGGACTGACGTGTACAACAGAGTTCCAGGTTCTATGGCATGCTTGAAATAGCGGCGGGCGATCTCCGGCAGTCCTTCGACCATGCTCTCATCAAAGAGCCCCAATGGCTTCGCCGCGCGGGCGGCGATCGAGGTCATAGCCTGCTCGGCTTCGCCACTTGCTCGGCGGTAAGACAAGTAGGCGGAGGCGATCGCGCCTACTAGCAGAACGGCGGTGACGATGAGAATCGGCTTCAGCATGAGAAACTACGCTCCCCGGGATACGATCGGCCGATGCGACTGGGGTTGAGTTCTGTCATATCCGAACCGCCATCATCCTTCCCCGTATAAAATGAAGAGCGACCATTCCGGCCAGCATCGTGCCAGCAAGTGCTGGCGCCTGCCAGGCGCTGCTGGCGATCCTGACCGAAATCAGAACGACGCAGATGACCGTCCCCAGCGCAGGCACCCAGCGCGGCACTTCGAACTTCCCCTTCGCCTCGTCGATGCGGCCCTGGAGCACCAACAGCGCGCCGTTTACGATCGCAAAGACGACGAGGAGCAACAGCACGGAAGCCGATGCGAGTTGGGCGATGCTGCCGAAAGAAGCCAGCGGGACGAGCAGGACAAGCAGGGCCAGGGTTGCCAGATATGGCGTCTGGGTTTGGGATTGCACCCTGCCCAGAGCAGCGGGAAGAAGCCCCTGCCGCGCCATGCCGTAGATCATGCGCGAACTGGTGACGTAGTTGACGAGAGCCGTGTTCGCGACCGCGAAAAGGGTGATGCCACCAAACACCGCGACCGGAATTGCGGGGGCTGCCCTTCGCATGACCTCAGTCAACGGGCCTGGAGCTTCCGCGAGTTCCTGCCAGGGAACGACCGAAATAGACGAAATGGCGACCGCGACATAGATCGAGGCGCCCACCAGCATGGCGGTGACAAGCGCCACCGGGATGGTGCGCTGCGGATCGCGGCATTCTTCGGCGACATTGAGAACGTCCTCGAAACCGATAAAAGCAAAGAAGGTCAGCACCGCGCCCTGGAAGACCAGCACGATCAGGACGTCGTTGTCAGGCAGCCCCGGCGTTTCCAGCAGATCGACCGAGCCCCAGTAGGGAATGCCGACCGCGATCACCAGCAGCAAGCCCGCCGCCTCAACCAGCGTGCAGGTGACGTTCACCCACATTGCCTCCCTGATGCCACGCAGCACCAGTCCGGTCAGGATGAGCAGGAATCCGATCGCGATCGCCCAGATCGGCAGCATCGCTACTCCGGTGACCGAGGCAATATTGACGGCAAATACCTGCGACTGCGTCGCGATGGACGTCAGTCCCGAGGCGACGACGGAAAGTCCTACGACGAAGCTCAGGAGCGGCATGCCGAAGGCGCGCTCGGTCACGAAGGCGGCGCCCCCAGCTCGCGGGTAGCGCGACCCGAGCGAGGCGTAGGAAAGCGCCGTCAGCAGCGCGGCGACCATGGCCACCAGGAAGGCCAGCCAGACAGTGTTGCCTGCCAGTCCCGCAGCCTGCCCGATCAGGCCATAGATGCCGGAGCCAAGCATGCTGCCAAGGCCGTAAAGTGTGAGTTGGAACGGACCGATAGAGCGCCGCAGATTTGCCTCGGGGGCCTCCGGATGATCCGGGACTTCGCTCACTGACATCGATCCACTTTCCGGCCTCTCGTTCGCGCGCGATACCTACGCCGCCGGCCTACCTTTCCAGCGATTTCAGGTACGCGATGATGGCTTCCGCCTGAAACGGATCGAACTGGAACTGCGGCATGTCCGGATGGGCCGTTGCGATCCCCTCGACGAGGGCCTCGCTCAGAAATTCGACGTCATACGAGAAGTGGAGGTCGCGGAACTTTGGTGCGGCTGCGAGTGGGCTGTCGCCGGCGTTGCCCGTCGCATGGCAGCGGCTGCAGTGGGTTTCGACCAGCACGCGCCCCGCGGCGATGTCACCGCCCCCGGCCGCAAATGTCGGGGATGCACCAAAACACAACGTTCCTAGGAGAACCAGTGGCGCAACCCCTGTAACGGAGGGGCGCATCCACCCAGACTTGCAAGGGAACATCGCGGTCATGAGCCGTTCACCGCCTTCTCGACATCTGCAAGTGAATGCCCCGTCAGGTCTTTCGCGATCTCGCCCAGCAGAATGGCGGACAGCGCCTTGTGGTAGTGCTTGCGCATCTCGCCCAGCGCGCGGGGCGCGGCAATGATCACGACATTGTCGACCTTGCCTGAGAGAGCCTGCTGGTTCAGGTGCTGGACGATTCCGGCGGAGAACTGGTCTTCACCCGCCTGACCATGGTCAGGGTTGGCAGCACTCGATTGCCGCCCGGTGCTGGTGCCCGGGTCCGAAGCGATGTCGCTATGAGAAACCGCAACGAGCCTCAACACCGCCTCATCTCCTGCGTTGCGAAACAGGTTCAGCTTTTCGCCGTCTGCGACGGCAACCGTCGTACCTTTGGGTATCATCATGCTGGTTTCTCCGGATTGGGTTGGGGTGTGCGTGCGGAAACAGAAATGAGCCGCTCAGGGAGCAATCCCGGTCGCACTGACAGGCGATTGAGCCTGTCAGGCGGCAAGGGGCGGCGCGGCGCATGCTAGCGCTGCGGTGTATCCTATCACGCCAGCAATCTCATTGCGCGGATGGAATGACTCCGTCGGGCGCTACATGAGACTCGGCGCCCGCTATGGACGAGATTGTCTCAAGCCCTCAACGTCGAGTTCGGGGCTCCCCGCAGCTTCAGCAGAGGCAAAAGTCTGCGGATGTTTGAGATGACGGCGCTAGCAGACGTCGCCTTGCCATAAACTAACGACGGCTTCGGGAAATTCGCACGCAGGGCTGGAACAACTGTTCAGGGGTCGAAAGCTGACCAGGCAGACTTTGCCCGGCGGACCCAGAATGGCAGCTTACCGCCGAGCGCTCCCCAAAACCGGATCGTCGGAAATCGGCCCCATAACCGACACCGAATATGTTGGGGAACTTGCGAGCAAATGCGGTCGATGATCTGAGATCGGCCGCTAGGCAAAGTGTGCCTCAGCATGCGCCCGATAGCAGTCGAGCCAACCGCCGATTTCCTGCTTGACGTCGCCCCGAGATCTGGGCACAGAGGTGATGCACAAATTGTGGCGAGGCCTATTCGCCGGTCCGGATTTCCCAGTGATCTCAATGGTCTAGCTGGGGACGGGGGTTTGGCTGTCTCCAAATCCAGGTTCCCCAGCCGCTATACTTCCTAGACCATTCAATCATGGGACTTTTGGCCTTTCCGAGCAGGCTCACATCCGCCGGAAAGCGCTTGCTCTGCCACCTGCGGGGGCGGCGAGAACTATGCGACCCGGCTCTCGCCCGCTTCGTCTGGCGAAGTAGTCCGGTCCTCACCATCGATAGGTGCATATGCTTTGGCTGCAGAGCCGCCCACAGACGGTCGCTGCCAACACATGCAACGTCACGCTGCTTTCCCGCGAAGAAGTATCAGCGAACTTTGCCTGGTCCGCTGCGGGGCCGAAAGGATCGCGGACGCATGCAAGCGCAAGATCCGTGTCGTCGATGGCCTCGTCGAGCTGGAGGGACTGCCGAACCCCCCGAGGCATCGTAAAGGGGTGAGCCATCTTGCTGCTGGCAGTGCTCATCGCTTCAGACCCGAACGTGGGGGATACAAGACGCCCCGACGCAACGCACCGAGGTCCGCGGAACCTGTACAGAAGCACGCGATGCGAAGCTGGGTGATCAAGACGCTGAAATGCCGCGTAGCCGCTTCCGGCGACTCCATAGCCGCCGGCAGGACGGCGGCCGCCTGCGCGACCAGGTCCGCGCCGAGGGCGATCGCCTTGGCTGCATCGATGCCGTTGCGGATTCCGCCGGAACCAATGATGACGGCCTCTGGGCAGGCGACACGCACGTCAGCTATCAAGGCCGGCGTCGGCTGGCCCCAGTCGGCGAATGCCACCGCCACCGCGCGATCGTCGGGGTCCGTGCAGCGCTCTGCTTCCACGGCAGCCCAGCTGGTGCCGCCGCGGCCAGCAACATCGATAGCAGCCACGCCGGCGTCGATCAGGCGCCGGGCGACTGTTGCGGAAATGCCAGCGCCTACCTCCTTCGCGACGATCGGGGCGCCAAGGTCGCGTGCGAGCGACGAGATGGCGGCATACAGATTGCGCCAGTCGCGATTCCCTTCGGGTTGCACTGCTTCCTGAAGCGGGTTTAGGTGGATGATCAGGGCGTCGCCTCCAATCAAGTCGATCGCGCGCTTCGCCTGTTCAAGGCCGAAACCGAGGTTGAGCTGAGCGGCTCCGAGATTGGCCATTATGGGAATTGTCGGCGCGTGGCGCCTGAGTTCTCGGTCAATCCCCGCGTATCGCCCGTCTTCGATCGCAATTCGCTGCGAGCCGACGGCAAGCCCAATTCCGAGCTCCTCGCAGGCAATCGCGAGATTGCGGTTAATGTCGGCCGCCCTTTGTCCTGTTCTCAGCGGCTGCTGAGATGGGAGCTCTGATCCGCAAGCAAGAGGAGACGGACGTGGCGGAAGTTCGCCGCTTCGCCCGACATCTTGGACAGGCGTTCCAAACCGTGGACGATCTGCTCGACCGCAGTGCCGGTCCACGCGAGACCGGGAAGGACGTGGGCAAGGACCGAGGCTTCGGGACCATCGCGTCGCTGCTCGGCGAGTCGCGCGCTCAGGCCGAATGCGCGGAGCAGATCTTGCAGGCCCAGAGCGCGCTCGAAGGCAGCGGCATATCCCCGAGACCCGTCCTCAGCTATGTGACCAACCTGCTTGCAAGCAGGGCTGTCGTGACGCCATGAAGTCCGAAACGGCTGCGCTTTCGGTCGCCGGACTGACTGTCCGGTATGGCGAGCGCGAAGTCATCAGCGGCCTCGATCTCGAGGTTGCACCGGGGACCGTCGTGGGTCTCCTCGGGCCGAACGGTGCGGGAAAGACGACGCTGATACGCGCCGTGTGCGGCCGCGTCCGAAAGAGCAGCGGGACGATCGCCGTCGGTGGCGTGTCGGAGGAGCCCAGGGCGCGGCGCCTCATAGGCATTGTTCCACAGGAGATCGCACTCTTCCAGCACCTGACGGCGCGCGAGAACCTCGTTGCTTTCGGGCGACTTTCGGGGCTTTCCGGCGCGCAGGTGCGAAAGGCGCTCGCGTGGGCCGCCGAAGCCACGGCGCTGGCGGAACGACTAGATGATCCCGTCGCGGTGCTGTCCGGCGGATGGAAGCGGCGTGTCAACATCTGCGCCGCCATTCTGCACGAGCCGGCGCTTCTGATGCTCGACGAGCCGACGGTGGGGATCGACCTGCCGTCGCGCGAGGGTCTCTCGGGCACCATCAAGCGTCTCGCCCGCGCAGGCATGGGTGTGCTGCTGACCACGCATGATCTCGAAGAGGCGGAGGCCACCTGCGACCGCGTCGGTTTCCTGCATGGTGGACGCATCGATCCGGAAGGCGAGCCGCGCGACCTGATCCGCGCTGCGTTCGATGACCGCCGCGAGGTCGTCGCCGCACTTCGCGCCGTACCAACGCCGCAGCAGGCCCGCTCGCTCGAGACCATCGGATTCCGGACGTTCGATTCCGGCCTGACATGGACCATCATGGCATCGCCCGACACCGGCTCCGATCAGATCGCCAAAGCCTTCATCCGCACCGGGCTGCAGGTCCGCGAAATCCGCATCCGCGAGCCCGGGCTGGGCAGTCTGTTCACACGCCTTGCTGCCAATAGCCACGAGGCGGCTGCATGATCTGGACGATGGTCAAGGTGACCGCACTGCGCCTCCTGCGCGACCGCGGCGCGCTGGCAATGGCATTTCTGCTGCCGCCTGCCATCTTCGTGGTGTTCGCGACGATCTTCCAGGGCACCAGCGGCGATCAGATGCGGCTGTCGGTCGCTCTAGGGGTGAGTGTGAGCAGCGAGACGAACCGGCGTCTCGAGGAGGCTCTACGCGCGGTGCCATCGCTGCGGTTTCAGCCCGAGACGCATTCCGATGAAGCTGCGGTGAGAGCGCAGGTCCAGGACGGCTTCGCCGACGCCGGACTGTTCGTGCGCGGCGACATCGCCGCTGACGCCGACGGGCCGGTGGTCGTGCTGGTCGACCGCGGCAAGGCGACCGCTGGCGCAATCCTGGCCGGTCGCGTGCAGGAGGCAGTGGCGGCCGCGATGCCGGACATCGGCCTTGCCCGCGCGGCACCGCTGGTCGAGCGCATTGTCGGCGGGCTCACGGCTGAGCAGACGGCCCGATTGGCCGCAGGCATCGCGGAGATGCGCCGCAATCCGCCTGACGAGACGGATGGCGGAGCGATCGTAGCTGCCGAGACTATCGGTCCGGCAAACGGGCCGGGCGGCATCGTCACCTACTATATAGGTGCGGTGGCAATCCTTTCCTGCTGTTCTCGGCCATGCAGAGTTCCGCCACGCTGATCGAGGAGCGCGACTCCGGCATCATGGACCGCCTCGCCGTGGCCCGCGGGGCGACCGATGCGATCGTTGCCGGGCGCTTCGTTTTCCTGGTCATCCAGGGTTTTGCGCAGACAACCCTGATCTTTGCGATCGCGGCGGTCATCTACGGCGTGGACGTGCTCGCAAACATCGGCCTCTGGGGGCTGGCTACGCTGAGCGCGTCAGGGGCCGCCGCAGGACTGGGCCTCGCCGTCGCGGCCGCCGCCTCGACCCGCCAGCAGGCGCAGACGATCACAACCTTCGTGGTGTTGCTGTGCTCGGCGGTCGGGGGATCGATGGTGCCGCGCTTCATGATGCCGGCCTGGCTGCAGGAGATCGGCTGGTACACGCCGAACGCCTGGGCTATCGAGGCATATGATGGGGTCTTGTGGCGCGGCGAGACCGTTGGTCAATCTTGCCCAGCCTCACGCTGCTCGCTCTGATGGCGGCGATTGGGCTTGCCGTGGCGATGGTTGCATCGCGCCTTCGACTGCGCGGTTGACGCGCCCGACATCAAATCGCCCTTCGAGCGGGGTTCCTTGAAGCCATGACAGATCTAGCCATGACCTATGTTCTGCCGCTCGTGCTGGTGGCCGGCACGATTGCCTTTATGGAATGGTTCGCCAGCTGGTCACACAAACATATCATGCATGGCTGGGGCTGGGGATGGCACAAGTCGCACCACGAGCCGCACGATGGGGCGTTCGAGAAGAACGACCTCTACGCGCTGGTCTTCTCCGGTATCGCCATCGCGCTGTTCCTTGCGGGCTCGGTTTGGCTGCCGTTCTTGTTCTGGATCGCTCTCGGGGTCACCATCTACGGCGGGCTCTACTTCTTGCTGCACGACGGACTGGTGCACCGGCGCTGGCCGTTTCGCTATGTGCCGCGCCACGGCTATCTGAAGCGTGTCTACCAGGCGCATCGGCTGCATCATGCCGTGCAGGGCAAGGAGGGCTGCGTGTCCTTCGGCTTCGTGTATGCCCAGCCGGTCGACAAGCTCGTCAGACAACTCGACGCCAACCGCAGAGAGTTCGACCGCGACATTCTCAAGGCAGAAGACCGGCCGCAGCCGCACTGAAATCCGTTACGGTCGCACCCAAAGCTCGCCGCGCGCCCGCTCGCGCCGCGGCAGACGCGTGGCGAGCACGTCACCCAGACCAGCCGCGACGAGGGCGAGTTTCTGGCCGCCCGTAGTCGAGACGCGGCCGTTCCACGCGGCCGGTCCACGCTCGCGCAGCCGCGCCCCGATGGCGCGGTATACTCGACGCGCGGCGGCGATTGCCCAGGCCGAACGGGCCGGAAGTGCCGCCATGCCCTCCCAGGCGGAATCGTAGTAGGCATCGGCAAGATCGAGCAGTTCCAACGCTGCGGCGTGGAGCGCCGCGCGCTGGCCGGGATCGTCGGCCGAAACCTCGGCGATACCGTGGCGGGCGAGCAGCTCGGCCGGCATGTAGACGCGGCCGGCGCGCGCGTCGTCCACCACGTCTCGCGCGATATTGGTGAGCTGGAAGTCGAGGCCAAGGTCGCTAGCGCGGTCCAGCACGCGGGGCTCGCGTGCGCCCATGATCATCGCCATCATCACCCCGACGACGCCGGCAACGTGGTAGCAGTATTCGAGAAGCTGCGGCACCGTTTCGTAGCGCCGCTCCTCGACGTCCATCCCGAAGCCCTCGAGAAGCTCCATCGGGTGGCGCGCCGGGATCTGATGACGCGCCACCACCCGCCGCAGTGCTTCGAACACCGTGTCTTCGCTGGGCTGACCAGCAAGCGCTGCCGCCGTCTGCGACTTGAGAAGCTGCAGCCGCTCGCGCTGGCCATCGCGAAAACACGCCTGCTGGTCGTGGCCGAGCGTCTGGCCATCAATGACATCGTCGCAGTGGCGGCACCAAGCGTAGAGCATCACGGCGTCATCGCGGGTGGCGCGGTCGAACAGGCGCGCAGCCGCGGCGAAGCTGTTGGAGCCCTTCGCGATGGCCGCCTCGGAACTGGCGACGACTGCATCGCTCATCGCGCCGCGTCCTCGATCATCAGGGCAGCCGTCGCCTTCGCGGAGCCGACCACGCCCGGGATGCCGGCACCTGGATGCGTGCCGGCGCCGACGATGTAGAAGTTGGACAGAACGTCGTCGCGGTTGTGAGGCCGGAACCAGGCGCTCTGCGTCAGGATCGGCTCGATGGAGAAGGCCGAACCGAGATGCGCGTTGAGTTCGTCACGGAAGTCGAATGGGGTCATGTGGCGGACAGTAACGAGATCGTTCAGCAGCCCGGGCATATACCGCTCATCGAGATATTTCAGGATGCGATCGCGGTAGCGCGGCCCTTCGACCGCCCAGTCGATACCGGCCGTGCCCAGATGCGGCACCGGCGAAAGTACGTAGTAGGCGCTGTGTCCCGCCGGCGCGAGACTGTCGTCGGTCACCGAGGGCGCGTGCAAATAGAGCGAGAAGTCGTCAGCCAGTCCGTCGGCATTGAAGATCTCGGCTATGAGTTCACGATAGCGCGGCCCGAACAGCACCATGTGGTGCTTCATCTCCGGCCGCAGGCCCTTGAGGCCGAAATAGACGACGAAGAGCGACATGGAGAAGCGCTTGCGCTCCAGCCTGCGGCCGTAGCTCTCGCCACGCGGCGCGCCGCGCAACAGCGACTTGTAGGTGCACCACATCGGCGTTCGAGGCGATCTGGTCGAAGGCGTGGCGGCTGCCATCCTTGAGCACCACCGCCGAGACCCGGTCGCCGACCGCGTCGATGCTGTCGATCTCTGCGTTCAGCATCACCCGGCCGCCAAGGTCGTCAAGCAGCTTCACCATGCCGGCAATGAGCGCGCCGGTGCCGCCCTTGGCGAACCAGACGCCGCCCTTGCGCTCCAGCGCGTGGATGAGGGCGTAGATCGACGACGTGGCGAAGGGATTGCCGCCGACCAGCAGAGAATGGAACGAGAAAGCCTGCCGCAACTGCTCGTCGGCGATGTACTGGCTCACCTTCGAGTAGACGCTGCGGTGGCTCTCCAGCCGTATCAGTTGCGGCGCCGCCCTGATCATCGACCGGAAGTTCAGGAACGGCACGGTTCCGAGCTTCTCGTAGCCTTCGCGGTATAGGTCCTGCGAATAGGCGAGGAAGCGCCGGTAGCCCTCGACGTCGCTGGGCGACTTCTCTTCGATCTGCCGGTCGATCTCGGCCTGGTCGTTGGCGTAGTCGAAGCGATACCCGTCCTCCCAGCATAGCTGGTAGAACGGCGCGACCGGAAGCAGCGTCACGTAGTCCGACATGCGCCGGCCCGACAGCGCCCACAGCTGTTCTAGGCATTCGGGGTCGGTGATGACCGTGGGGCCGGCGTCGAATACGAAGCCGGCATCGTTGTAAACATAGGCGCGGCCGCCGGCCTTGTCCCGCTTCTCGAAGACGGTTGTCGCGATGCCGGCGCTCTGCAGGCGGATGGCCAGCGCCAGGCCGCCGAAGCCGGCGCCGATAACCGCCGCAGTCCTCTGCTTTCCGTTCATGCTCGCGTTCGCGCCAGGAGTGGTGCCTCGCGGAGGACCGCAAGTGCTCGGCGGATGGGGATCGGCGGCTTGCCCGCGAGGATGCGCAGCTTGTCGGCGGCGGTAAGCCTGCCGGCATAGAAGCGCTCGATCAGCGGTTGCGGCAGCATGTAGAACCGCCGCATCACCAGATGCCGGCGGCTCGGCGCCGCACCGAGGAAAAGGAAGCGATTCAGCATGCGGTAATAGCGCTGGCGGCGGTGCAGCGCGACGGCGTGCCTGCGCACCAGCCCAACAAGCGCGGCGCTGTCCAGCGGCCAGTGCTGCGCCACCAGCGACGCCAACCTTACCGCCTCCGGAAGGCTGTAGCCGGTGGTCGGATGGAACAGGCCTGCAGCCATGCCGACGCGCGGCACCTCGTCGTTGCTCGCCGACCAGAAGCCATCGATGTCATGGGCGAGCGAGATCGGCAGCACTCCCTGCTCCTCGCGCACGACACGCGCGATCGTCCATCCCTGGGCCTTCGCATACAGGTGGATGTCGCGCACCAGTTCCTCGCGCAACAGCGCACCGCTGTCGGAATAGCGCGTGTCCTCGATCAGGATGTGGGTCTCAGAGAACGGCAGGAGGTAGACGAAGCGATAGCCATCCTTCTGGTCGACAGTCGCGTCCATGATCACGGGATCGGCGATGCCATGTGGCGTCTCTGTCTCAACCTCGAGCCCGACAAATTTCTGGTAGCCGAGCGCAAGGGCGGGATTGGGCGCGAACCCGCGTCCGTCGATCACGCATGGCGCCTTGATGATGCCGCCGCCTTCGAGCATGACACCGCTGCGCTCGACATGGGTCGCCGTCGCGCCGGTCTTCAAGGTCAGGTTGGGCAGGGTGCTTAGTACGGCCGCGACGGACTTTGAGTTCAGGCAAGCGTAGCCTGTGCTGAGATCGCGGCGGTAACCGTCGAAGCGGACCGATTGCGCCCCCCACCGTCGCGCGACCATTGGCGAGAGCCACTCATGCTCAGCACCTGTCAAGTCGCTTGCATGAAACGACCAGGTGTGTTCGCCGAACGGCTGGAAGGAGCCTTCGAGCATCAGCATCCGCACATCCGGCCGCGTCACCGCGAGGCGGAATGCAATCAACGCGTTCGCCAGACCAGCGCCGACGAGCACCAAGTCCGGGTTTGAAGCCACCTCCTCGCGTCGCTTGCTGCTGTTGGCCTGGTTCATCGCGGTCTTGATCTCGGGAGGGACGCACTGCGCATGAGAAAGGCCGGTCGGGGCGACTTGGACAGGCGAGGCACAATAGCTCTCCGGGGACGGCGTAATGCCATCACCCCTCATTTACGAACAACCCCCGACTCAGATCTCCCGAAGCGAGCGGATTTGCTCTCGAAGCACAAAAAGATCTACGACGGCGGAAAACCGAGCGTCTGCCTTTTGCCGGTCAATGTGTCTCTCCAACAGCGCGAAATGCGGGTATTTTGAATTATAGCTTTGAGCCCGTCAGCGGTCTCTCGGGTCTGGATAGCAATTCGTGTAAGCCGCCTTCTGGCTTCGAGCGCGCGCTGCAAATCCTGCGCGTCCAAATGCAAGCTAGGGCTTTGCTTTGCCTTCTATCAACGGCCTTATCCGCTTCCTCGAGGCATCGACTTGATGCGCCCGGATACCGTCCGCCTCAAGGACTGCCAGCTTGATAGCCGTCGGGACGCCCAGGCCAGCTAGACGATAAAATCGCCGCTGAACGAAGTAACGCCCTCGAGCGTGACAACGCCTCCGCCCGAAAGCGTCAGCACTACATGACCGCTGCCATTGAGCGCCTGGGCGAACGTCTGGCCCTGTAGGTCTAACCGGTCCCCCTCAGCCTGGTTGAAGCCGTGGACCACGTCATGGCCGCTGCCAGCCGCGAAGGCGTACGGGTCAGCGCCCTGACCGCCCCAGAGGTGATCGTCGCCGGCGCCGCCCCACAACGTATCGGCGCCCGCACCCCCAAACAGGGTGTCCGCACCCGCTCCTCCAAAGAGGAGGTCATTCCCCTCCGCCCCATAGGCAACGTCGTCTGCATCACCGGCATTGATCGTATCCGCTCCCTCGCCCGCGACAATGGTGTCGCGGCCATGGCGACTGACGATGTTGTCGTTGCCTGCGCCGCCAAAAGCGAGGTCGTCTCCGGCACCTCCGAAGACGAGATCATCACCGACTCCGCCGCCGATGGTATCGTTTCCGACGCCCCCGCCGACCGTGTCATTGCCCAAACCGCCGTAAACCTGGTCATCGCCCTCGCCGCCATAGGCGACGTCGTCACCGTCGCCAGCGAAAACGCTGTCGCGGCCCAGACCGGCGAAGACCGTGTCGTTTCCGCCCTTGCCAAACAGCAGGTTGTCGGCCGCTCCACCGAACAGCTGGTCGGGCCCTTCAGTCGAGGTGTTTGATCCCCCGCCGGGTTCGCCCAAGGGATCGACGGCTTCGCCGAACCAGACATGAGCGATGCCTTTGTACATGCCAATGCCTATGGCCTTCCATGAGATGTTGGCCCAGGTGCCAGTGTTGGTGATAACCGCGTTATGGGGAGCAGAGTTCTGCCAGCCCTGAAGAGCCATCTGGGGCGTCATCTGGTTGGTGTGGACGGCGTTGCCAAGGTATCCTGTAGAGATCTCGTACCCGTTCGCAGTGTACGGGGTTCCTACACGCTCCGGCGCATCCCACATGTTCGGATATGTTGCCGAGTTGGCGCCGTCGTAAGGCGCGTCGCTCCAAGCATGGCCAACGTAACTTCCGACATTCTCGATGCTGTCCAAGGCGTGTCGCGCCGCCGTAATTGAAAGCGACTCAGAGAGCGGTATCGCAGGAAGCCCAATGCTCGCGCGATAAGCCATGATCAGATTGTAGAGTTCCTGTTCAGGCGCGCTGATCTGATCCTGAGAGGTGTCGGTTCTGTAATTGACAGCCATGAGCCTCTATCCAAAAATGGCGACGATCTGCGACGTTCATCTTTTCCTTAGCAGCAATTTGTCCCGCAAGCACGTCCGTACGCGTCCATCGACACTTTTTGGGTGCAACGAAGAGCTCGCGAATATCTTCGACGCATCCAAACCAGAATCACCAGGGCACATCCGGCGACAACCGCGAGGCTTCCACCCACTTGAATTGGGTCCTGGCGCCGACGCTAACTCGACACCAGATAGAGATTCACGCAATCGCCTCTTTCCACTCCTTCTCAGACCTCGGATTGGGCCGGAAGGCGTCAGCGGCCGCGCGCACCATCTTCTGCTCCTTCGGCGTGAGGATGCGCAGCGAATGCTGCACCCTCGTGCCACTGAGAAAGCACCACGTCGGGCACGTCGGCCGGGAACTGAGGGACGAAGACGACGCCGACGCCCTTAGAGCGGACCAGTCGAAATCAGGATCAGCCGGACGGTCAGCAGGCGGCCCCCATTCTGCCGGAGGCAAGTTCTTCGGTTACCAATTACAATTCGATAGTCGCATGGCGTCCGACGCCTGGTACCCGGGTGTTACCACCCTATGTATGCTAGACTACCCGCGACGAGAACTGCGCCGCCGGCAATAAACAACCATGCGGAGGCGCGCCTGCTCAAAACGTGTGTTGTAAGAGGCACCGACGTCGCGGCCAGTCGCGCGGAGATTTCGTTCGAGATCACAAGGAGCCTATCAATCGTCTGGCGCTCCTCCGGCCGCAAGCGGATGTTGGGACGCATATTCACCAGTACCTCGACCCAAGACCAAACGCTTACACCCACATGCGTGACTTTGCCGGTGTCGGAATTGAACTGGAAGACCGGGCTGTCGACACGGCGGCCGGACAGGATGAACCAAGGATGTTCTCCGCGGCGCGCCCCGATGAAGACTGCGTCGTGGGGCACGGGAGCGTCACCTAGCTCGGGCACGCCGAAGATGCGCTCGCGCGCCATGCGGCTTACCTGGCCCAATTGGTCGGCGTGTATCCAGAGTGCGGAACGGTCAGCCAGATTTCCGCTGCGTCGCCCGATGAGGGCGAGCACGTCGCGGTAGCTCTGCGGCATGCTTCCGAGTTCTCGTTCGAGCGCCTCGATTTCGGTTGTGGGACATCCCTCGATCTCGTCGGGCCGGGCAATGCCGTTCTCGATCAGGCTAGGGACCAGATTGCCGGCGTTATAGATCACTTCCGAGCGAAGCCGGTTTTGCTCGACCGCGCCTTTCCAGTTCGGCCAGATCTTTTTCGGCGCGAGATCAGAGTTCGCGTCTTTGACCGGAAGCAGTCCGATGCGCTCCCACAGGAAGCCGTTGCTGTCGTAGTCGGTGTAGGCCTGCCCCATGGCAATTTCGACGTAGTCGTGCGGCAGTCCGTAGTCGAGCAAATAGGCGATGCGAAGCCCGGCGCCGACGGCGCTGGGTTCGGTCTTTGACCACAGGCTAGACTGCAGCCAGTGCAAAAAGGGGGAACCCGAGCAAATGCCGAAGACGCGCAGAAGATACGCCGGCCAGTCCTCGCCTTGCAGCGGCAAGACCCCGGCCAGAGGCGCGTGGGCCAGAGGCGGAAGCGGGCCGGAGGCGACGCTCGTAATCTGCGCGGGCAGCGGATCGAACCCTGTCATGTCGATATGCCCAAAGGTCAGACCGCCGACCTTTTCGATCGCGGCCGATTGCAGGACAAGATGACGTGCCAGAGCGATCAGATTCTCCTGATCGGACGCCGTAAGGCGGTCGGGCGCGGAGTGGACGTAGCGATCGCTCATCGGTAGCCAATATGCTTTGGGTCGTGCCCCCGTTCAACGATTGGAGGGGGGCGGTAAGATTGCTTGGCTTCGGCCCACGCTCTTCGTCCGATAGTGGTCGAATTTCAAGTTGGGGAGGCGAATGCACCTTGAACGCCAGCAATGGGGTCGTTGGCTGTACGTCGGGCTTCTCAGATTGTCGGCCAGAACCGGACAGGCAGCAGACGGCCCCCAAGCCCAGACTGCCAGTTCTGCTGTGCGGCCGTGTACGCTCGTCCAGTTTCAAGTCTCAATCGTGTCCTAACCGCTGGCTAGGGAAACTTTACCTTCCTGCGATTGCCCACGAACGTTGTGCCAACCCGCCATATACACGTTTGACGTCGCACCGAGATCTGGGCACAGAGGTGATGCACAATTGTGGCGAGGCCTTATCGCCAGTCCGGATTTTCCGGCGATCTCAATGATCTAGTGCCACTTCGCAGGGTCGCGGACAGCCACCTTTCACTCTCTCCACCAGTCTCTGCTATATGAAGGCAGGCTACGTGGCGCGGCGGCTGAACACGCTTGTCCAACGCGAGCGGCCCACCGCCGAACTCATGCGCCCGCGCGGACATGCTGCTGTTGTCGCCGGCACGCTGTCCCGAGGGCGAAGGGCTTGAGGTGCCGGAGATCATCCGGGCCGAAGAAGTCGAGTAGGTAGAGGACGAGACCGCTGCTGCCCGGCAACTAGCCTGCGCCCCGAGCCATTCTTGCGCCTCGTCATTAGAGCACGATTTCCTCATGACGGGGCGCCGTCTTCGGCCGCGGTGAGCGGCAGCTTCACCCGGAAGCACGCGCCTTTTCCGTCATTGTGCACCAGTTCCAGCGTTCCCCCCATGAGGCTCACGATCTCCCGGCTGATCGGCAGGCCGAGGCCCGCCCCGGACAACGAAAGCGGCTGAGCCAATCGCCCTCGGTAGAACTTCTGGAAGATGCGCTCGCGTTCGTCGTCCGACACGCCGGCTCCGTTATCTGCAATGTCAACGACATGAAACCCGCGCTCTATCCGGGAACGGATCGTGACCTGCGGCCGGGGGGCGTCGTTGTATTTGATGGCGTTCGAAATCAGATTGATGAAAACTTGGCTCGTCCTGTCCGGATCGGCCAGCGCGGCCGCGGAGGGCGCGCGCGATCCGCTCACCAGCTTGGTGTTTTTCTGGCGCGCCAGCGCCTCGCACACGTGTATCGCTTGATCCAGCGAGGCTTCTACATCCATCAATCGATTTTCCCAGACACGTTCGCGACGCTCCAGGGCCGACAGATCCAGGATCTCGTCGAGCAATGACGTCAGCCGAAGGCTCTCCTTGTGGATCGTCGAGATGAACTTCTGCCTCGATTCCCCTTCCAGATCGTCCTGTGACAGCAATATCTCGGCGAACGCCCGTATCGCCGTCATCGGAGTGCGCACCTCGTGGCTGACCTGGCTCAGGAACTCGTCCTTCTGTAGGTCAACCTCGCGCAGCTGCCGGTTTGCGTATTCCAGCTTCTCCGCCGTGGCGCGCAGCTGCGACGAGGTGCGCTCAAGCGCCTGCGAATGTTCAATCGCCTGCTGAGTCTCGTCGGCCATCTGCATGACCTCCTCCAGGGAGACGGCGTCGCCCGACACCACTTTGGAGAGCATGACGTGAGCCGAGGCGGTGCCGATCGAGCCTGCCAGCTCGCGCTCCAGCCGGTGGATGAAGGCCGGCGTCGGCTCGAAGCTGGTCCACGCCATGCCCGCCTGTTTCGCCTCCTCCGAGAAGACCGCCATCGCTCGGTCGTGTCCAAGTACGCGGCGCGCCACCAGGAAAAGGTCGTCGACGGTGGCGGAGCCGCGCAGTGGACCGGCATCGCCTGCAGCGCGACGGAACACGTTAAGGAAGATCGTCGCCTGCACATGCTCCAGTGCGGACTGGGTGCTGAGCAGCGACCCGACGATCAGCACGGTGGTATTCAGCAGCAAGCTCCAGAAGACGGCATGGGCCAGAGGCTCCAGCCGGTCGAGTCCGAAAAGCGCCTGCGGGCGGAGCCAGGAAATGCTGAGCGGTCCCTGCGCCATGATCTCGGCCACGGCAGGCGAGGACGACGCGAAGGACGGCAGGAAACTCGACCACAGCCAAATGAGGAAGCCGACGGAGATCGCGGCGATCGCCGCCTTGGTCGAAGCATCGCGCCAGAACAGTGCGGCGAGGATGGCCGGCAGGAATTGGGCGACGCCGGTGAACGAGATCAGCCCGATCGGCGCCAGCGCGTCGGAAGCGCGCGTCAAGTAGAAGTATCCGAAGCCAAGCAGCAGGATGAGCACGATGGAAAGCCGCCGGGCGTTGAGGATCAGCCGCCGCACGCCGAGGCCATCGCTGCCGCGGTCGTCGCTCGACAGCCGCAACATGATCGGCACGACGATATGGTTCGAGACCATTATGGAAAGCGCGATCGATTCGAGGATGATCATCGAAGTGGCGGAGGAGAAGCCGCCGATAAAGGCGAACAGCGCCAGCCCGTGCTGCCCGGCGGCCAGTGGCAGCGTCAGGGTGAACATGTCGGGATTGGAGCCCGCTTTCATCGTGGTCAGGCCGTGCAGCGCGATCGGCACGATGAACAGGCTCATGGCCAGCATGTAGGCGGGGAAAGCCCAACTCGCCGTGCGCAGGTGGCTCTCATCGGAGTTCTCGACGACGGTTACCTGGAACTGACGCGGCAGGCATATGATCGCCGCCGCGGCCAGCACCATGGAGGCCACCCAGCGATCCCCGAACGTGTCGGCCGCATGGATTTTCAGACCAGCCTCGGCAGCGCGCGTGAAGAGCGGATCGAGGCCGCCGGCCGAGTAAAGCACGAACACGCCGACTGCGACGAGTGCGGTCAACTTGACCACCGCCTCCAGCGCGATCGCCGCCACGACGCCGTGATGCTGCTCCTTCGCGTCGACGTTGCGGGTGCCGAACAGGATCGTGAAGATCGCCATGCCGGCCGCCACACCGAGCGCAAGGCCGACCTCGTCCCAGCCCTCGAGCGCGCCGCGGCCGAATTCCGACGAACCGGCAACCGCCTCGATCGATGAGGTGACCGCCTTCAACTGGAGCGCGATGTAAGGGGCGATGGCGATCACAGCCAGTGCCGTCACGAGAACGCCGAGCCGGCTGGACTTGCCAAAGCGCGAGGACAGAAGGTCGGCGATGGAGGTGATGCGCTGGTCGTGGCTGATACGTACCAGCCGGCGCAGGACGAACCACCAGCCGACGAAGACCAGCGTAGGGCCGAGATAGATCGTGACGAATTCCAGGCCGTTCCGCGCCGCCGAGCCGACCGCGCCGTAGAAGGTCCAGCTGGTGCAGTAGACCGAGATAGACAGCGTGTAGACGAAGGGCGAGCGCAGCAGGCCGCCCTCCGTCGCCCCCGAATAGCGATCACCGAGATAGGCGACGAGGAAGAGCAGCCCGACATAGGCCACTGCCGTCGCAATCACGAGGTCGACGGTCAGCGTCATGATCGGCTCTTCCGCTGACTGCCGGGAGGCGGCCGGTCGTCGGGGAGCGAGCGGCTAAACAAACGTGCGCCGGCCACCAGGACGAGCCAGAGCACGAAAACGTACACGGTCTCGACCGGAACCCCCAGGACGCGCCCATCGAAACGCGCCAGCAGCACGAGCGGCGGCATCAGTGCAAGAGCGCCGAACAGCGTGAAGAACAGCGATGCGGCGATGATCTTGCGGCGCGTCATGGTCTCGCTCCCCGCGCGCGCCGCAGGCTCACGGCTTAGCTGGCGCTGCCGGCTCGTCCAGCAGGGCGCGCACCGCGCTGACCACGTCGGCGTTCGCGTAGGGCTTTGTGACGAAGCTGTCGGCGCCGAGTTCTTCGGCGATGCGGCGGTCCTGCTGCTGCCCCTTGGCGGTTAGCACCAGCACGCGCAGCTTGCTGGTTGCCGGGTCGCTGCGGATCTGCTTCAGCACCTCGAAGCCGGATCGCTTGGGCAGCATGATGTCGAGCACGAGCACCCGGGGCCGCTCCGCTCGCACCGCACCCATGACTGCCTCGCCATCGGTCACTGACGCGATCGTCCAGCCCGCGCGCAGCAGAACGAAGCTCAGCGCCTCAAGGATGCTGGGCTCGTCCTCGGCGATAAGAATGTCCGTCGCCAAACCTGTCCCTCCGCCCCTCCTCCAAGGGGTATCCGTGCCAGATAACCGCAACTTGCCGTCAAGTCCAAGCCCCGCGCTTACGGCACAAGCATAGGAGGAACCGTCTCGCCGCCGGGCGCCCATGGCGGCTCCTGCCGGCTGGCGCAGTCGGTGCGCGTGCACAGCCGGCAGGTCGGGCCGACGGGCACGTCCAGTCTCGAATCGGCCAGGGCGAGCCCGTCGCCGTAGACCGTTTCGTCCGCATGGAGGACGTCGGTGACCAGAAGGATGGAATTCGGCGGCGCCGGGTCGGCGAAACCGCCGCTACGCCTCGACACGGCCTTGGCAACGAACAGGAAGCGCGAGCCGTCGGAGAAGCGCGCGACCTGCCGCACGACGGTACCGGGCGTGCGGAAGGCGGCGTAGATGGCCCACAGCGGGCAGGCGTGGCCGCTGCTGGGCAAGAGCAGGCCGGGTAGCGGGAAATGCTTCGAGAGCCGGCCGGCCGCGTCGGCGCGCAGGAAGCCGAAGGGCAGACCGGATGCGCCGGGTCGACGCAGCGTCACCAGACGGTGGGCGATCTGCTCGAAGCTTGCATCGTAGCGCTCGCTCAGCGCGTCGATGTCGTAGCGCAGAGCCCGTGCTGCACCCAGAAAGCCCTCATAGGGAAACAGCATCGCGCCGGCCAGGTACGCTCCGAGGTAGCGCGCTGCCCCGAGTGTCGCCGTGTGAGACGAGAGCCGCGCCGCCGCGACGGTGTCTTTCACCGCCTGTGCCTCGGTAAGCTCGGCGATCAGCCGCGCCATCTGGAACTGGCGTGTCGACTGCGGCACAGTGTTGCGGAACCATAGCGTCCTCGTGGAGGCGTCGAAGCCAAAGGCGCTGCCGACGCGCGATGCCGCAGAGCGCTGAACGGAGACACCATGCCGGCGTTCCAGCAGGCGCGCGATAGCCGCCTCGCCGAACGGCCCTTCCGCTTCCACGTCCGAACGCAGAGCGGCCCCCGCTTCCTCCAGTTCGGGAAAATAGTTCTGGGCGGCGAAGATCATGTCATCCACCTCGCGCCGCGCCGAGGCGAAGCCGCGCGCGCTTGACGCCTGGTCGAACTGGCCGATTAGGTTCTGTGCGACCGCGCCGAGACCGCGGGTCTCGCGGTTGATGGATGCCAGGAAGCGCCGCTGCTCGTGGTGGCTGAGGTCCGGCGTGCTTTCGAGGATTTCGGCGCCCGAGCGTACGGCGGTGATGCCTGACAGGATCTGGTGGAGCAACTGCGACAGCATCGGGTCCGCGCGAAGCCTGTCGGAATAAGCGTCGGCGGCAGCCATTGCGGCGACGTAGGCCCGGTAGAGGCGGGCGACCACGCGCGCTACCTTGGGCGCGGTGGCGACGAGGTCGCGGGCGTGGTCCAGCGCCATGCCGCTGCCGGCCAGCGCCGGATCGGCGAAGGCTTCGAGAAGCTCGTGGATGAGGCGATGCTCGGCCTGGCCGGTGAGCTCGTCGATGTCCATCGACAGCTCCGCCGCGATACGCTGGAGCAAAGCGCCGCCGACCTGGCGCTTGTTGGCCTCGATCAGATTCAGGTAGCTCGGCGACAAGCCGGCGCTGCGCGCCAGCGACGCCTGCGATATGCCGAGCGCCTTGCGGCGCGTCGAAATCCTGAGCCCGATCGGAGCGCGCATCCCGCCTCAGATGTCAACGTGTTGACACAATTCACACTGGAGCTGTGCAACAATTTACAGAATTTCCGTTGAGGAACAATCGCATATTGAACGGCTGTCAACGCGCGCGGATAGTGCCGGCGCGGGGAGCCTGTAGCTCAGGTTCTGGCTTCCGCGATCAAGGAGGAGAACAATGAGCGAACTAAAGCGCGGGATCTCCCGCCGCAACGTCTTGCGTACCGGCCTTGCCGGCATCATCGCCACCGGCGTCTCGCCGCTGGTTTTCTCTCGCGGAGCATGGGCCCAGGAATTCTGCAACAACCCGACCGGCGGCACGGTCACCTTCGGCCTCAACCTGCCCCTCACCGGCGCCTACGCCGAAGAGGGCGCAGACGAACAGAAGGCCTATGAGCTGGCGATCAAGCATCTGAACGGCGAAGGTGACGGCGGGCTTCTCAACGTGCTGAAGCCGTCGGCGCTGAAGGGCAACGGAATTCTCGGCAAGAAGGTGCAGTACGTCAGCTCCGACAGCCAGACCAAGTCGGACGTCGCCCGCGCCGGCGCCACCCGCATGATCGAGCGCGACGGCGCCATCATGATTACCGGCGGCTCGTCCTCCGGCGAGGCGATCGCGGTGCAGAGTCTGTGCCAGGAACTTGGCGTGATCTTCATGGCCGGCCTGACGCACTCCAACGATACCACGGGCAAGGACAAGCGCCGCTACGGGTTCCGTCACTTCTTCAACGCCTACCAGTCAGGCATCGCCATCGCGCCGGTGATCGGCGCCGAATACGGCACCGATCGCAGGGCCTACCACCTGACCGCCGACTATACTTGGGGCTGGACCCAGGAAGAATCGATCAAGAACGCCACCGAGGCGCTCGGCTGGCAGACGGTGCAGACCGTGCGCACGCCGCTCGGCGCGGGCGACTTCTCGCAGTTCCTGACCCCGGTCCTGAACTCGGGCGCCGACGTGCTGATCCTGAACCACTATGGCAACGACATGGTCAACTCGCTGACCCAGGCCGTGCAGTTCGGAATGCGCGACAAGCAGGTGAACGGCAAGCAGTTCGAAGTTGTCGTGCCGCTGTTCTCCGAACTGATGGCCAAGGGCGCCGGCGAGAACATCAAGGGCATCTTCGGCACTTCGAACTGGCACTGGAACCTGCCGGACGATGGTTCGAAGGCGTTCACCAAGTCGTTTGGCGCCGCCTACGGATCGCCGCCGTCGCAGGCCGCTCACACCGCTTACGTGCAGGCGCTGCTCTACGCCGACGCCTGCGAGCGGGCCGGCACCTTCTATCCGCCGGAAGTCATCAAGGCGCTGGAAGGTTTCGAGTTCGACGGCATGGGCAACGGCAAGACGCTCTACCGCGCCGAGGATCACCAGTGCATGAAGTCGGTGCTGGTGGTGCGCGGCAACGAGAACCCGACCAGCCAGTTCGACGTCCTCAACGTGGTCAAGGAAGTTGACCGCGAGACGGCGAACTACGATCCTGCCATCTTCGGCGGCGAGCTCGGCGCCGCGGAGCCTGTGCCGCAGTGCCGCTAGACTGATGCCTGCCCGCCCCGCCACCCGGCGGGGCGGGCTTTGCGTTGCCGGTTGGCGGGTCGGTTCGGGGAGGCAGCATGTTCGACGTCCTATTCCTTCAGTTTCTCAACGGGCTGGACAAGGGCAGCGCCTATGCGCTGATTGCTCTTGGGCTCACGCTGGTGTTCGGGACGCTGGGCGTCGTGAACTTCGCGCATGGCGCGCTGTTCATGATCGGGGCCTTTTGCGCCGTTGCCTTCCGCCAGCTGCTGACGCTGGAGACCGTGACTTTAGATCCTGAGAAGCTGTCGCCTTGGGGTGCGCCGGTCGAGATCCGCGAACCGCTGGTGCAGGCCTGGTTCGGCGATTTCGGCGCTGTGCTGGTCAACTATTCCGTGCCCATTTCGCTGCTGCTCGCGGTACCTGTGATGCTGGCAATCGGCATCGGCATGGAACGCGGGCTGATCAAGTATTTCTACAAAAGGCCGCACGCCGAGCAGATCCTCGTGACCTTCGGCCTGGCCATCGTGCTTGGCGAGATCATCAAGGCGACCTTCGGGCCGAACCCGATTCCGCAGCCTATGCCCACGGAACTTCGCGGCGCGGCCGACATCGGCGCGTGGCTCGGCATGCAACCTGGCGTCATCACCTATCCGCTGTGGCGGTTAGTATACTTCCTGTTCTCGCTCGGCGTGATCGGTGCCGTCTTTGCCTTCCTGCAGTTCACCACCTTCGGTATGGTGGTGCGAGCCGGCATGGCGGACCGCGAGACCGTAGGCGCGCTCGGCATCAACATCGACCGGCGTTTCACCATCATGTTCGGAATCGCGGCGGTCGTCGCGGGCATGGCCGGCGTGATGTATACGCCGCTGCTGCCGCCGAACTATACGATCGGCATGGACTTCCTCGTCATCTCCTTCGTGGTGGTCGTGGTGGGCGGCATGGGCTCGCTGCCCGGTGCGGTCGCCGCCGGTTTCCTGCTCGGAGTGCTTCAGTCGTTCGCCTCGATGCACCAGCTGAAGGCGTTCTTTCCAGGCATCGACCAGGTCATCATCTACCTGGTGGCAGTCGTTATCCTGCTGGTTCGCCCGCGCGGGCTGCTCGGCCGCCGCGGCGTGATGGAGGCGTAGATGGCAAGCATCATGTCACGCAAAGACCTGACGCTGTTCGTCGGCTTCGCGGCGATCGTGCTGCTTCTGCCTGTCCTGGCCACGCCGTTCGGGGCGGCCTATCCGGATCTGCTGCAGCGCTTCATGATCTTCGGCATCTTCGCCATCGGCTTCAACATCCTGTTCGGCCTGACGGGCTATCTCTCGTTCGGCCACGCCGCGTTCTTCGGCGTCGGTTCCTATGCAGCGATGTGGTCGTTCAAGCTGCTTAGCCTCAACGCTGTGCCCGCTTTGATCTTCGCGGTGGCGATCGCCGGTGTGTTCGCGCTCGTGATCGGCTACGTCTCGCTGCGGCGCTCGGGCATCTACTTCTCGATCCTCACGCTGGCTTTCGCGCAGATGTGCTACAGTCTCGCCTATTCGGTTCTGACCCCGATCACCAACGGTGAGACCGGCCTTCGCATGGCGAGCGCCGACCCGCGGGTGCTCGACCGCCTGTTCTTCGATGCGGCGGCTGGCGCGCCGGTGCCGAGCCTGTTCGGCATGTCGCTATCGGGCTGGAACGGTTTCTATTTCTCGGCAGTGTTCCTGCTTGCGACTTTCCTGCTCGCCATGCGGATCGACAGGTCGCCTTTCGGCATGATGCTCAAGGGCATCAAGTCCAACCAGAACCGGATGAACTACACGGGCTTTAACACGCGACCCTACACGCTGACCGCCTTCGTTATCTCCGGCATGCTTGCCGGCCTTGCGGGAGCGCTGCTGGTCGTCACCGACCCGCTGGCCGGGGCGGAACGCATGCAGTGGACGGCGTCCGGGGAGGTGGTGCTGATGACGATCCTCGGCGGCGTCGGCACGCTTGTCGGCCCGGTGATCGGCGCCTGGCTGATCAAATACTTCGAGAACATCTTCTCGTCGTTCAACGACAACGTGCTGGCGAGCTTCTTCAGCTTCCTGCCCGACGGGGTGCGAGAAGTTGCCGTCACCATCGGCGGCAAGTTCGTCGGCGAGGGCTGGCACCTGTCGCTCGGCCTGCTGTTCGTGCTGATCGTCGTGTTCCTGCCCGGCGGCATCATGGAGGGAGCGCGGCGCATAGGTGCGCGGTTCCACGGCTTGCGCAGTGGATCGCGAGTCGTGCGCCAAGGGGAACTCAGCCCGACGGCGGCGGAATAGGGTGGGCTGAACGATGATGACCAGAGAAAACGTCGTCCTCCATGTAGCGGACGTGCACAGGAACTTCGGCGGCCTTCACGCGCTTTCCGACATCGACCTGCAGGTAGAGGAGGGCAAGACCCACGCCATCATCGGACCGAACGGTGCGGGTAAGTCCACGCTGCTGAACATAATCATCGGCAGGCTGCCACCGTCGAGCGGCGCGGTCGTGTTCGACGGCATCGTGTTGACCGGCAAAAAGCCGCACGAGATCAATCAGCTGGGCGTCGCGCGCGTGTTTCAGACGCCGGAGATCTTCGCCGACCTGTCGATCCTGCAGAACGTCATGACTCCCGCCTTCGCGCGACGCGACGGGGCGTTCAAGATCAACATGTTCCGCTCGGTCGACAACGAGAAGGAGATCCGCCAGGAGGCGGAGGCGATGCTTGAGGATGTCGGGCTGATCGACCGCCGCGAGGGCCATGCCGGGGCGCTGTCGCGCGGCGACAAGCGACGCCTGGAGCTTGCCATGTGTCTGATCCAGAAGCCGCGCCTGCTGCTGCTCGACGAGCCGACGGCCGGCATGAGCCGGCACGATACCAACACGACGATCGAGCTGCTGAAGAAGATCAAGGCGCGCGGCATGACCAAGGTCATCATCGAGCACGACATGCATGTCGTGTTTTCGCTGGCCGACAAGATCACCGTGCTGGCCGGAGGGCGCATCATCGCGGAGGGTCTGCCTGACGCAGTGCGCGGCGACCCGCGCGTGCAGGAAGCCTATCTCGGGGGGGCGCACTGATGTCCGCCACGATCGAAGCCGCGCGGCCGGCGGACGCTAACGCTGCCGAAGCGCCGTTCTTCAGGGTGAAGGACATCCATGCCTACTACGGCGAAAGCTACATCGTGCAGGGCGTCTCGCTGGAGATACGCCACGGCGAGATCCTCGCGCTGCTCGGCCGCAACGGTGCCGGAAAATCCTCGACGCTGCGCACCATCGCACGGCTCGACGAGCCGACCCTGCGACGAGGCGAGATCTGGCTTGACGGCCAGGCCATCCACAGAATGAAGTCCTTCGAGGCTGCACGTGCCGGTATCCAGCTGGTGCCGGAGGATCGGCGCATCATTCAGGGCTTGACGGTGGAGGAGAACCTTGAACTGGCGCAGGTGGCGCCGGGGAAGGGGTGGGAGCTCGAACGCATATACGGGCACTTCCCGCGGCTGGCCGAGAGGCGCCGGCAGGAAGGCACCACGCTTTCCGGCGGCGAGCAGCAGATGCTGGCCATCGCCCGCGCGCTGGCACGCGACCTTAAGCTGCTGCTGCTCGACGAGCCTTATGAGGGTCTGGCGCCGGTCATCGTGCAGGAGATCGAGCGCATCCTTCAGGAGATCAAGGCGCTCGGCATCACCACCATCATCGTCGAGCAGAACGCCATCGCCGCGCTCAAGCTTGCGGACCGGGCGGTCATCCTTGACACGGGCGAGGTCGCATTCACCGGCACTGCGCAGGATGTGCTGGACAACGCCGATCTGCGCCAGACCTACCTGGCGATCTAAAGATAGTTGTCGGCCGCCGATATCCATTCTTTAGATATCGCGGCCTTTGTCTGAGGGCGGCTCGACCGGCGACAGCAACATCGACCGTTCACGTAGCCACGGGTGTATGTCCACAGCCTGGCGCAATGCTGCCTGCCCGACTTCCACGCGCCCCTGCCGCATCAGGATCATGGCCTTGCCCGCAAGAGCGGCGAAGTGCTTCGGTTCGAGCTGGAGCGCTCGATCTATATCTTGCAGCGCACCATCATGATCTTCCTTCAGGAAGCGGACGAAGGCACGCTGGTTCCAGCCTTCGGCATATTGCGGCGCCTGGATGACCACGCCATCAAGGATCGTGAGCGCCTTGTCGAAGTCGTAGCTCTCGCGCGCTCGCATGGCTTCCGAAACGGCAGCGGCGATTTTCCGGCTGGGGGCCATTTCCATCCACATGCGCCAGACCGCGTCCTCGGCGAGGCGCCCCTCGTGCTCTGTCGTGGATTGGCGCAGGCGTGCAAAGAGTTCGTCGCGACGGGTCGCCCCGTCGCCGCCCTGCGCGGAGCGGAACGTTGCCAGCAGGAACACTGCGAGGAGAAGATCTCGGCGCGTAGGCATTGGCGACTCCGTCGATCTGACCGGATTCGGGTCGTGTGAAGACCCGTCTTTCCCGGCATCGAGCCGGGTCCGGCGTTCTGATGACGCCCGAGGCTACCTTGGCGTAGGTTGCGGCGAATGAGAAGTGGTATGCCACAAATCGCACTACGACGACGTTTCGCGTCCAAGCCCGGACACCAGCGTCTGCACCAGTGCGATCGCGCCGGCGATCGGACGAAACTGGCCAGTAGCGGCGTTGTCGACGAGGAAGGTCAGCTTTGCGTGCCGCGCCAACGGACTATGGGACGAGTCGGTGATCGCAAGCACCTGCTTGCCGCTAAGATGCGCGTCAACGACGACGTCGACGACCGACTCTGAATAGGGCGGGAAGGCGATGGCGACCAGCAGGTCGCCGGGCTTCATGTTGGCCACCTGCTGCGCGGCCATGCCACCGCCGAAGTCGAGCAGACTGCAGCGTCGCTCTGACCGCGAGAGACCATAGGCGAAGTAGGTCGCGATGGCGCGGGAGCGGCGCAGTCCCGCGATGTAGACATGACTGACTGCGTCGAGCATCGCCACGGCGCTCGCGAGGTCAGCGGTGGCGATGGAAGTGCGCAGCTCCTCCAGCGACGCCTCCGATGCCGAAATGGACGCCGCGAGCGTGGCGGCGAGATCGGCTTGCGGCCGCTCTGCCTGCCGCTCATAAACCTGCTCGCGCATGTCGGCCGCGCCTTCGATGAGCCGCAGGCGGAATATGCGCTGAACGTCCGAGAATCCGGCATAGCCGAACTCCTTGGCGAAACGGATCAGCGTTGAGGGTTGCACGCCCAGCTCGCCGGCGATGGTCGCGATCGTGGACAGCGCGAAGCTGTTGGGCTGCTCGAGCGCGGAACGCGCGATGCGCTGGAGATGGGGCGAAAGGTTCTCGAACCTGGAACGAATGCGGGAGCGCAAGGACTCGAAAGTCTCGGCGGTCTCGCCCGAGTGATCAGTCGTGCCCAGTTGCCTGTCGTTCAACGTCCACTCCGCCCGATCTGTCGGGCCTGCTTTATAACCTGCACATGACAGCGATTGCCGAAACAATGGCCGTTGACAAGGAGAGAATGAAAATTCATTCTGCGTGAATATGAATTCAAACCGCGACTGGGAGGTTCGCGGCGAGAACAATCCGTACGTCAAGGGAGGAAGAAATGTCTCAAGGCAAATTCACGCGCCGGGGTCTGCTCGGCGCGGCGGCGGCAGGCAGTGCATTGACCGCTTTCGCGGGCCCGTGGAAGCACAACCGCGCTTGGGCGCAGGCCTCCGACAAGCCCATTCGTATCGGGCTGACGTCGGATGCTTCCGGCCAGTATGCGAATTCCGGGGCCAGCGACCGTCGCGGTATGATCATGGCCATCGACGAGGCCAACGAGCGCGGCGGTGTTCTCGGCCGCAAGATCGAATACATCCACATCGACACCGAGACGGTGCCAGCGACGGGCAGCCGCGTGGCAGAGCGCATGATCACGCGCGAGCAGTGCGGTTTCCTCGTGGGCGCCGTGCATTCGGGCGTTGCCAACGCTATCAGCCAGGTCGCGCAGAAATACGGCGTGATCTACATGAACACCAATTCGTCCTCGCCGACCGAGGCAGGGCAGAACTGCCACCGCACCAAGTTCGTGTGGGACGGCAACGGCACGAACTTCGCCAAGGCGGCGGTCAAGAACGCCATCGACACCTACGGCAAGAAGTGGATGCTTCTGACCAATGACTATGTCTGGGGTCACGACACCGCCAAGGCCACCAAGGCGCTGCTGGCCGAGTATGGCGGCGAGGTCATGGAGGAGATCCTGATCCCGCAGGGCACGCGCGACTTCTCGTCCGCCCTGCTGCGGGTCCAGCAGCAGAAGCCCGGCGTGGTGTCGGCGGCGATCGGCGGCGACGACCAGAAGGCTTTCCGCCAGCAGGTCGCGCAGCTCGGCATGGGAGCCAGCCCGGCCTGGATCAACAGCCAGCAGGACTGGCCGGACGTTTACGGCCTGCCGCAGGACAACCTTTTCGGCGTCTTCGGCACCACTTGGTACTACAAGCTCGACCTGCCCGGCGTGGCGGATTTCGTCAAGAAGTACCAGCAGCGCTATCCGGACACCCAGATGAAGGTTCCGGGCAATGTCTTCTACAACGGCTACATGTCGACCCGCGAGCTTCTGTCGGCCATCGAGCGTGCCGGCAGCGCCAACAACATCGCCGTCATCAAGGCGCTGGAAGGCCACAAGATGTCGGCCGCAGACCGCATGCAGCACCACGACGCGTGGATCGACGCCGCCACGCATCAGGTCCAGCAGACGATCTATCTCGCGACCGCAAACTCCAAGTGGTCCGATAAGGACAAGGACGACATGTTCGAGATCGTCGCGAACACGGCCCCCGACGCGGTGCTGGACTCGGCGGCGGCCGACGCCTGCAAGCTGGAAAGCTACACGGATACGCCGACGTTCGACGCCTAGGCGGCGAACGCCTATCGTCCGGATCGCGGCCGGTTACGCCGGCCGCGACCCATGTCACAAGCAGCGCAGACCGTTCATGCTCGACCTTCTGCCCCACATCCTGAACGGCCTGACCCTCGGCCTGCTCTTCGCGCTGATCGCTCTGGGCTTCACGCTCATCGTCGGCGTGATGGAGGTCATCAACCTCGCCCACGGTTCGCTGTTCGCGCTCGGCGCTTATTTCGCGCTCAGCGTTCTCGGCGGCACTTTCCTGGGTGACACCGCACTTGGCATCTGGTGGGCCGGCCTTTCGATCGAGACGCGCTACATAGCGGCGCTGGTCTTGGGGCCGCTGCTCGCAGCCTTTGCAGGCATGGCGGTGGAGCTCTGCCTGCGGCCCACCTACGGCAAGGCCCCGCTCTACGGCCTGCTGCTCACCTTCGGCGCAGCGCTGGTGATCGAGGAGATCATCCGGCTCGGCTGGGGCACAGGCGAGCAGAACCTGCAGGTGCCTGCGATCATCAACGGTCCCATCCTCGTCGCCGGATACATCTATTCCAAGTACAAGTTCTTCGCCGCCGGCTTCAGCCTGGTGGCCATCGTGGCGGTTTGGCTGTTCCTCGAGAAGACGCCCTACGGCGCCATCATCAAGGCGGGCGCGCATGACAGTGAGATGGTGCGCGCGCTCGGCTACGATCTTTCGAAGCTGCGTCTGCTGGTGTTCGGCTTCGGCGCTGCTCTGGCCGGCCTTGCCGGAATCATCATGGTGCCGATCTGGGGCCTGCGCCCGCATGTCGGCATCGACGTGGTGATCCCCGCGTTCCTGATCATCGTCATCGGCGGCATCGGCAGCTTCTGGGGCGCGGTCGTGGCCGCCCTCATGGTCGGCCTCGCCGTGGGCATCACAGGCGCCTATGCCGGCGCCTGGGCGACCATGTCGATGTACATCCTGCTGATCGTCGTGGTCGGTTTCCGCAGCCGCGGCCTGCTCGGCCGCAAGAGCGCGCTGGAGAACTGACCGTGATATCGCTTTCCGACGTTCCGTCCCGCTCGCCGCTTCATGCCTGGGCACCCGTCGGCGCACTGGCGCTTGCGCTGGTGATGGCGCCTTGGTGGCTGCCGGCCGTCGGCCTCTACCATTATCTCGGCATCGAGATCGCCATCTGGATGATCTTCGCGCTCGGCTTCAATCTGCTGTTCGGCTACGCCGGGCTGCACTCGTTCGGACACGGCGCCTATCTCGGCATCGGCGCCTACGCCTTTGGCCTTTTCCAGCAGAACGTGGCGCTCAGTCTGTGGGGCGGGCTGGGCGCGGCCATCCTCGCGGCGGGCCTGGCGGGCGCGGTGGTCGGCGCGTTCATCTCGCACCGGCGCGGCATCTACTACGCCCTGCTGACGATCGCCTTCGGCCAGGTCTTCTGGTTCTCGTCGATGAAGCTCTACGGCATGACCGGGGGCGAAGACGGCCTGCTCGGCATCCCGCGTCCGCCACTGTCATTTTTCGGCCTTCAACTCGACCTGAACTCGAACGTGGCGCTGTTCTATCTCGCCGCCTTCTTCCTCCTGCTCACCGTGCTTGTCCTGTGGCGCCTGGTCAATTCGCCCTTTGGACGCGTGCTGCAGGCGATCCGCCAGAACGAGACTCGCGCCCGCTTCGCCGGATACGAAGTCTGGCGCTTCAAATGGGCTGCGTTCGTAATCTCCGCGATGTTTGCCGGGCTGGCCGGCGGCGTGTTCTCTATGGCCCAGCAGAGTGCCTATCCCGACGTGATGAGCCTGCACCAGTCGGGCCTCATTGTGATGATGGTGCTGGTCGGCGGCGGCCTGGTCAGCTTCTGGGGACCGGTGCTGGGCGTCATCCTCTATTTCGTCGCCCGCGACGTGCTCGGCGGCCTGACCGAAACCTGGCTGCTGTGGTACGGGCTGATGTTCATGGCCATGGTCATGCTGCGCCCCGAGGGGCTGGCGGGCATGATCCATCTCGGCTGGAAGCGCGTGCGCGGCGCGGGCGCCGAGCCGGCGGAGTCCGCACTTGCCGAGAGGAAGGCGTGATGGCCTTCTTCGAAGCCCGCAACCTTCACAAGCGCTTCGGGTCGCGCGTCGTGCTGGAAAACATCTCGCTATCCTTCGACAAGGGACAGGTGAGCGGCATTATGGGGCCGAACGGGGCAGGCAAGACGACCTGCTTCCATGTGCTGACCGGAATGCACCGACCCGACCGCGGCGAGATCGAACTGGAGGGCGTATCCATCGCCGGCCTTCCGCCGCAGACGATCGCGCGCATGGGCGTGTCGCGTTCGTTCCAGATCATGAACCTCTTCGACGACAGCGTGGTCATCGAGAACGTGATGCTGGCGCTGCCGGAGTTCCGCGTGCGGCAAACCAGCTTCTTCGGCGGCGTGTTCGACGACCGGGCACTGGTCGACGCGGCAACGGAAGTGCTCGATCAGGTCGGGCTGGCGGCCCGAGCATGGGAGAAGGCGACGTCGCTCTCCTACGGCGAGCGCCGGGCGCTGGAGATTGGCGTCGCGCTTGCCGCGAAACCGAAGCTCCTGTTTCTCGACGAACCCACATCAGGCCTCGGTACCGAGGCGACGCGGCGTCTTGCGGCACTGATCCGGCGGCTGCGCGAGCGCTACACGATCGTGATGATCGAGCACGACATGCGTTTCCTGTTCGAGCTCGCCGACCGCATCTCGGTCATCCATTGGGGGCAGGTCATCGCGCAGGGGACGCCGGCCGAGCTGCAGGCCAACAAGTGGGTGCGGCGCTCCGCGCTGGGGGAGGCCGCCGTTGCTTGAAGTCCGCAACATCGAGGCTTTCTATGGCGAAACGCAGGCCCTGTTCGGCGCCTCGCTCACTGTCGGCAAGGCCGAGGTCGTTGCCCTGCTTGGTCCCAACGGCGCTGGCAAGACCACGACGATCCGCTCCATTCTCGGCCTCACGCGCCCGCGCGCCGGGCGCATAAGCTTCGACGGCGCCGACATCACCGCGCTGCCCACCCACCGCATCTCCGGCATGGGCATCAGCTGGGTGCCGGACGACCGTCGCGTGTTTCCGACGCTGACGGTGGCGCGCAACCTCCAGATCGCGCGGCGCAGGACGAAGTTCCGCGAGTGGAAGGTCGCCGAGATGTTCGGCGTCTTCTCGGCGCTGGAGCACCTGATGCCGCGCGAATGCGAAAATCTCTCGGGCGGCGAGATGCAGATGGTTGCGATCTCCCGCGCCCTGCTGGCATCGCCCGGCCTCGTGCTGTTCGACGAGCCGAGCCAGGGTCTTGCCCCGCGCATCGTGCAGGACGTGATGAAGTCGGTGCGCCTGCTCAGGGCCGAGGGCATCTCCTCGCTGATCGTCGAGCAGAACGCGCTGGCCGCGCTGGAGGTTTCCGACCGCGTCTATGTGATGGACCACGGCCGCATCGTGCACGCGGGCCCGGCGCGCGAACTCATCGACAACCCGGCCCGGCGCCGCGACCTGATCGGGATGTGAACATGGCGCCAATGCTGGAAGTGTGCGGCCTGAAGAAGATCTACAAGCGCGGCTGGCCGGCCGCGCAGGAAACATTTCGGCTCGAAGCCGATTTCACCATCGAGGCCCCCGGCATCGTCGGCATGATGGGGCCGAACGGTTCGGGCAAGACGACACTGTTCGAGCTGATAACCGGCTCCAACGCGCCGACCGCGGGAAGCGTCAGGGTGCAGGGCCGTGACATTCACCGCGTGCGCACGGACGAGCGCGACCGCCTCGCGATCCACTATCACCAGTCCTACCAGGTCCGACACTTCCGGTCGTTCACGCCCAACGCGCTGCTGGAGCGCGCCGGCAGCGAATACCCGCTGGTCCACCTGTTCGACGAGCCGCAGTTCAACACCCAGGACGGCTATATAGGCTTCATGCTCGACTTCTTCCGCCGCCTGCGCGGCGAGGGGCGGCTCGTGTTTCTCTGCGTCCACCCCAACGAGCGCTTCCACCTCGAAATCCTCGAGGAGATCTGCGAGCGGTTCATCTTCGTGCAGAAGGGCACGGTGACGGCCATCGCCGACTTCGCGGGACTGGTCGCCCACGAGCCGTGCCGCGCCTATCTCGGCGACCTGCTGACGGAGCGCGCCGCATGAGCACGTCGCCGCACAGCGGTGCGCTGCGCGTCGCCCTCGTTGGCGCGGGCATGATCAGCCTTTATCACCTGCGCGCCTGGCGGGCGGCCGGAGCGGAGGTCGTCGCGGTATGCGACATCGACCGGACGAAGGCCGCTGCGCGCGCGCGCGAATTCGCCGTCGGCCGCGTCTACGACGACCCGGCCGCCCTGTTCGCCGACGGTGGCTTCGAGGCGGTGGACATCGCCGCCTCAGTCGGCGCTCATGCACCGGTGACGCGGCTCGCTGCCGATCACGGCGTGCACGTCATGCTGCAGAAGCCGATGACCGAGACCGTCGCGGAGGCCGAGGCGCTGGTGGATTATGTCGGCGAGCGCGTCCGCTTCATGGTGCACGAGAATTACCGCTTCCGTCCGCACTACATGACAGTGCGCCGCTGGATCGCCGAAGGGCGGATCGGTACGCCGCGCCACGCGGCGATCTCGTGCCGGGGCTCCGGGCTGACATCGCGAGAGGGCACGGTGCCCTTCCTGATCGAGCGCCAGCCCTATCTCACCGGGTTCAGGCGCAACCTCGTCTTCGAGACGATGATCCACCATCTCGACGTGCTGCGCTGCCTGTGCGGGCCCCTGAAGGTCGTGGCGGCGCGGCTCAACCGGCTGGCTGAGGGTTTGCCCGGCGAGGACACGGCCGCGATCCTGCTCGAAGGCAAGGATGGCTTCATCGCCACCGCCGACGGCTCGATCTGCGCGCCGGGCTATCCGCAACTGCACGGCGACCGGCTGGAGATCATCGGCACGAAAGGCACGGTCGTCATGGACTACAACCGCGTCTTCCTCGTGGGCGCCGAGGCTGACGCCGAGGAGGTCGATCTCATCGGCCGCTATCAGGATTGCTTCGACACGATCATGTCCGCGTTCGTCGAAGGGTTGCGCACGGGCGCGCCGTTCGAGACGGACCGCCTCGACAACCTTGAGACCCTGCGACTGATGGAATCCGTCTATCGCGCCGCTGGCGTGGAGATCACAGCATGAATCGGCCCGAGCCCAGCCTCACGCCCGACATCGACCCGTCCGCCATGGACCGGCTGTTCGACATCTCCGGGCTGCGCGTCTTCATCCCCGGCGGCTATGGCGCCATCGGGGAAGCGACTGCGCTGGTCATGGCCCGGCGCGGCGCGCATGTGGCCATAGCCGGCCGCAGCCCGTCGCGGGCCGAGGAGTTGGCTGAACGCATCAGGACGGCGGGCGGGCGCGCCTTCGGCTTTGCCATGGACGCGCGCTCCACGGCGGATATCGCGGCGGCCACGGCGCGCGTGGCCGCCGAGTTCGGCGGCATCGACGTGCTGGTCAACTGTGTCGGCATCCAGCGCGAGCAGCCGATGCTGGAGGTCACGGAAGAGACGTTCGACGAGATGTACGAGGTCAACCTGAAGTCCGCGATGTTCCTCGGCCAGTCTGTAGCGAAGCAGCAAATCGCACAGGGCCGCGGCGGGCGGCAGATCCATCTGCTCTCGGTGCGTTCGCAACTCGCGCTGCGCGGCCGCGGCTACTCCGCCTACTGCGCTACCAAGGGCGGGCTCGCCATGCTGGTCAAGCAGCACGCGATGGAGCTCGCGCCCCATAACATCACCGTCAACGGCGTCGCGCCCACCTTCATCCGCTCTGAGCGCATCCGCCACCATCTCGAACGCGACGGTTTTCGCGACTTCATCCTCGATCGCAATCCGCTCGGCCGTATCGGCGATCCACTCGAGGTGGTGGGCCAGATCATCGCCTTCGCAGCGCCCGCCGGCAGCTATATGACGGGTCAGATCGTCTATGTTGATGGCGGGGTCACCGCCAGCCAATGAGACGACGATGAGCGACAAGCCACTCCGCAGCGCGCGCTGGTTCGACGCCGACGATCTGCGCGGCTTCGGTCACCGTTCACGGCTCATGCAGATGGGCTACGAACTGGAGGACTGGAACGGCCGGCCGGTCATCGCCATCGTCAACACCTGGTCCGACATCAACCCGTGCCACGCCCATTTCAAGACGAGGGTGGAGGACGTGAAGCGCGGCATATTCCAGGCAGGCGGCTTCCCGCTCGAACTGCCGGCGATCTCGCTGTCGGAGAATTTCGTCAAGCCGACGACGATGCTCTACCGCAACCTGCTGGCCATGGAGACGGAGGAGCTGTTGCGCTCGCACCCCGTGGATGGCGCAGTGCTGATGGGGGGCTGCGACAAGACCACGCCCGGCCTGCTGCTTGGCGCGATCAGCATGGACATTCCGGCGATCTTCATGCCCGCCGGGCCGATGCTGCGCGGCAATCTGCGCGGCGAGGCGCTGGGCTCAGGCTCCGATGCCTGGAAATACTGGGACGACCGCCGCGCGGGCAAGATCGGCGCCGCCGAATGGCAGGCCGTGGAGGCCGGCATCGCCCGCTCCTACGGCCATTGCATGACGATGGGCACCGCCAGCACGATGACGGCGATCGCCGAGGCGATGGGCATGACGCTGGCCGGCGCGTCTTCCATCCCGGCCGCGGATGCGGGCCACATTCGCATGGCGTCGGCCTGCGGAAGGCGCATCGTCGAGATGGTCGGCGAAGACCTGAAGCCGTCCGCCATCCTGTCGCGCGCGGCGTTCCAGAACGCCATCGTCGTGGCGATGGCGATGGGCTGCTCGACCAATGCCGTCATACACCTGATCGCCATGGCCCGCCGCGCCGGCCACGATGTCGGGCTCGACGATTTCGAGGCCGCGAGCCGCAAGGTCCCGGTTCTCGCTAACGTGCGCCCCTCGGGCGAACGCTACCTGATGGAGGACTTCTTCTACGCCGGCGGCATCCTGGCGCTGATGGAGCGCCTCTCCGGTCTGCTCGACGGCTCGCCGCTCACGGTTTCCGGGCGGCCCATCGGCGACGGCTTCGCCGGGGCGCCGTGCTGGAACGACGACGTGATCCGCCCGCTCGGCCGGCCGGTCTCGTCCGAGCCGGCGATGGCGGTGCTCTACGGCAATCTCGCGCCCGATGGCTGCGTGATGAAGCCTTCGGCGGCCGAGCCGCGCCTGCTCGACCATGCCGGGCCGGCGCTGGTGTTTGACAGCTATGCCGAACTCAAGGAGCGCATCGACGACGAGGCGCTCGACGTTACCGCCGACACCGTGCTCATCATGCGCGGCGCGGGGCCGCAGGGCGGTCCGGGCATGCCGGAATGGGGCATGCTGCCTATCCCGAAGAAGCTGCTGCGCGTCGGGGTGCGCGACATGCTGCGCATCTCGGACGCGCGAATGAGCGGCACCAGCTACGGCGCCTGCGTGCTGCACGTCTCGCCCGAGGCCCATGTCGGCGGGCCGCTGGCGCTGGTGCGCACCGGCGACATCGTCGGGGTCGATGTCGCCGGGCGAAGGATCGATATGCAGGTGAGCGAGGACGAACTGGCCGATCGCCGCGCCGCGCTGCCCGTGCCGCAGCCGCGCTTCGGGCGCGGCTATGGCTGGATGTTCTCGCGCCACATTGGACAGGCGCATGAAGGCTGCGACTTCGACTTCCTTGAAACGGGTTTCGGCCCTTCGCCGGGCGAACCGGCGATCCTCTGACGGAGTGTGACATGAGCGGCATCGAACCCGGCCTGCTGATCGGCGGCGAGTTGCGGTCGGCAAACCGCCGGCCGAGGACGGATATCGTCAACCCGTGCACGGAGGAGGTGCTGTGGACTGCGCCGTCGGCCGGCCCGGAGGAGGTTGCCGAGGTGCTGTCCCATGCGCGTGCGGCCCTGAAGTCCTGGTCGGCCGTCCATGGCTGGGAACGCGGCAAGGTGCTGCGCGGCATCGCCCGAGCCATGGAGCGGCGCAAGGGTGAGATCGCGCGCGCGCTGTCGCTGGAGATCGGCCGGCCGCTGTCGCAGTCCGAGGGCGAGGTCAACATCGCCATCGAGCAGTTCGACTGGTTCGCGGGCGAGGCCGAGCGCTTGTTTGGCGAGACGATCCCGTCGCGTCAGGGCGGACGACTCCAGTCCGTGCCGGAACCGGTCGGTATCGTCGCCGCCTTCACCGCGTGGAACTTCCCGGTCAACCTGATCGCCCGAAAGATCGCGCCTGCGCTCGCCGCCGGTTGCCCGATCATCTGCCGTCCGTCGGAGCAGACTCCGCTGACATCGACGCTGATCGCGATGGCCTGCGTTGAAGGCGGCGCGCCGGCGGGAGTGGTGCAGATGCTGCACGGCCGCGCCGACACCGTGACCCCGCTGCTGATGGAGGCGGACGAGGTGCGCAAAATCTCGCTCACCGGTTCAACCCGTGTCGGCAAGATGCTGCTGGCGCAGGCAGCGCAGACGGTCAAACGCGCTTCGATGGAGCTCGGCGGACACGCGCCGGTGGTTGTCTGCGAAGACAGCGATGTCGAGGCCGCAGCCGCCCAGTCTGCCGCCTTCAAGTTCCGCAATGCCGGCCAGGTCTGCATCGCGCCCAACCGATTCTACGTGCACGAGAATGTTGCAGAGCGCTTCACCGAAGGCATGGTGGCGGCAGCGAGGGCGCTTGTGCTCGGAGACAGCCAGGACGCCGCCACCACGATGGGGCCGCTGACGCTCGCCTCGCAACGCGACCGTGTCGAGAAGCTGTGCGACGAGACGGTCGCCGACGGCGCGCGCTGCCTGACCGGCGGGCGGCGGCCGGCTAGCCGCAACAAGGGCTTCTTCTTCGAGCCGACGGTGCTCGCGGAAGTCCCCGACGGCGCGCGCATCATGCGCGAGGAGCCGTTCGGACCGCTCGCGCCGATCGCGACGTTCCGCGACCTCGACGACGCCATCGAACGCTCCAACTCCACGCCGTACGGCCTTGCCGCCTATGCCTTCACCCGTAGCCAGACGAAGGCGGACGCGCTCAGCAGGGGGCTCAACTCCGGAATGGTGGGCATCAACACGTTCATGATTGCCCATGCAGAGGCGCCGTTTGGCGGAATCAACCATTCCGGCATGGGCCGCGAGGGCGGGCGTCAGGCGATCAACGACTATCTGAACGTCAAGATGACGCACTTCATCGCGGCATAAGCGCGAGGCCGCCCATGCCGCCATCTGACGATTCGGGACAGGGCGGCCGCTGCCGTCAGAGTCCGGGCGTTGCACCGCCGTCGACGGCGATGCCGACGCCCTGGATGTGTCGGGCGCGGGGAGAACAAAGAAATGCCACGGCCTCCGCGATGTCATCGGGCTCACCCAGCCGCCTGACGCCGGCGCGTTCCCGGCTGCGGCGGCGCACCTCGTCTTCGTTTGCGCCGGTGGAGGCGGCCTCCTGCCGGATCAGGGCTTCCATGCGATCTGTGACGGTCGAACCAGGATGGATGATGTTGACGTTGACGTCGTCGATGAGGCCCTGCTTCGAGAGTGACTTGGTGAAATGGGCCAGCGCGGCATTCACGGCGCCGCCGACCATGAAGCCGGGCGAGGGGGTGTAGGCTGCAGCGCCCCCGATGTTGATCACGGTGCCGCGTCGCACCTTCAGCGGCTCCCAGAGGGCGCGCGTGAGCCGCACTGCTCCGAAGAACTTGAGCGCGAAGCCGCTCGTCCACTCGGCATCCGGCTGGGCCGGGAACGCGCCGGCCCTTGTGTCGCCTGCGCAGTTCACCAGAATGTCCAAGCCGCCGAGCGCGTCGACCGCCTCCAGCGCGGTTGCGGTGCAGCCCGCCTCCGAAGACAGATCGGCGGCAATCGCGATGGCGCGAACGCCGTGCTGCGCTGCGATTTCCGCAGCTGCTGAACTCAACGTTTCCGCGTCGCGCGCCACAAGGGCTACATCGCAACCCTCCGCGGCGAGCCGCGCCGCAATGGTTCGTCCGATGCCCTTGCTGGCCCCGGTGACCAGCGCCGCTTTTCCTTTCAGCTCAGCCATTGGCGCGCCGTCTTGCATCCGCCTTCTCGTGCAGGACCTCGCCGGGGCGGAAGCCGAGATGCTCGGAAACCTCGGCCGCGATCGAACGGGTGACAGCGATGTAGTCGCTCATGCCTGCCAGCGAGAGGCGCCAGACCGGGCCGGAGAACCCGATCGCACCAAGCACGCGCCCGCGAAAATCGCGTACCGGTGCGGCCATGCACCGAACGTCCGGATTGAACTCGCAGTCGTCGTAGGCGATGCCCTCGCGCCGCGCCCGCTCGACCTGCTGGCGCAGCGACTGCGGGTCGCGCAAGGTGTTCTGCGTAATGGGCGCGAAATCGATCTCCGCGACGTGCTCGTCGTAAACCGCGTCCGTCAGGCCTGCGAGCAGGACCTTGCCGATCGCGGTGCAGTAGACCGGGCGCAAGGTGCCCGCGCGCTCGGTGATCTGCAGCGCGTTAGGCCCTTCGCGCCGGGTCAGGATCAGCGCCTTGCGGCGCTCCCAGATCGCGAAGTGCGTCGCCTCGCCGGTGGCCGCAGCAAGACGATCGAGATAGGGCTCGACCGTGGCGCTGATCTCCGCCTCGTCGAGGCAAGCGGACGCTATCTGGTAGATGCCGCGCCCCATGCGGTAACGCTTGTCGTCCGGACCCGTGCGCAGATAGCCAAGCGCTACCAGCGTGCGGGTCAGGTGGTAGAGCGTGCTCGTATGGAGCTCAAGCTTGCGGCTGAGTTCCGACAGCGTGATCCCGTCGCGGCTGCGCGCCACCATCTCGAGGACCATGAAGCCACGCTCCAGCGACTGGATGCGGCCCTCTTCGCGCTCTGCCCTTGCGGCTTCCACATGCAACCTCGTTTTCTCATATTGTCGTGAGTTACATTCGCTATACGAGATTGGCAAGCCGGTTGACCGACTAGCTCGTCGGAGTCCCGCCGTGATGCCGCCTTAGCGTCGGCGGAACACGATTTTTTCTCATACGGCGAAAAGACATCCAGATATGTGAGAAAATTAATTGACAGAGAGATGGCCATCTCTCAGAAATCCGTCACGCGGTTGGAGGACCGCACGAACGGAGGCGCCCGCTTCCGTTAGGCTCGAACTGGGAGGAATGAGCATGAGAGCGCGAAACATGGCGATGCAAGGCCTCGCGGCCGGCGCATTGGCCGCTTTGGCCATCGCCACGCCTGTCAAGGCGCAGGACTATCCGAACCGGCCTGTGACCATGATCGTGCCGTGGGCGGCGGGCGGCGGCACTGACATCCTGGTTCGCGCGCTGACCCCCGCCATGGAGCCGGTGCTTGGGCAGCCGATCAACGTTGTGAACCGCACCGGTGGCTCGGGCCTGGTTGGCCACACCGCCATGGCCCAGTCGGCCCCCGACGGCTACAATATCGGCACGATCAACGTCGACCTGAGCCAGCTGGTGTGCTCGGGACTGACCGATCTCAGCGCCGACAAGTTCACGCAGATCGCCCTGCTCAATGTCGAGCACTCGGCGGTGATCGTAAAGAAGGATTCGAAGTTCAACACGCTGGCCGAGGCGATCGAGGCGATCAAGTCGAGCCCGCCCGGCACGTTTACCGCATCCGGCTCGGGCGCGGGCAGCATCTATCACCTCGCCTGGGTCGGCCTCATGGTGGCGGCGGGTATCGAGCCGGACCGCGTGACCTGGGTTCCGTCGCAGGGCGGCGGACCCTCGCTGCAGGACGTATCGTCAGGTGCGGTCGACTTCGTCACGCCGCCGCTGTCCGACAGCAAGGTGCTGCTCGACGCCGGTACGATCAAGGCGCTGGGCACGATGAGCCCCGAGCGCAACAAGGTGTTTCCCGACGTGCCGACCATCAAGGAAGCCATCGGCGTCGAGTGGAACCTCGCCACATGGCGCATGATCGGCGCGCCTGCCGGCCTGCCCGACGACATCAAGGCCAAGGTTCTGGCCGCGGTGAAGGCCGGATATGACGGCGATCCGTTCCAGAAGTTCATGAAGGAGCGGGGCTTTGCCTTCTCCTGGCTTGGGCCGGACGAGGCGCGCGCCTTCCACGCCGCGCAGGACAAGGCGATCTGCGACGTGATGAAGGTCGCTGGCATGGTGAAATAACCGGGCCGACTGCATTTGGCCGGGCACTTGGACGCCCGGCCAAGACCTTGCGGACGTTGCCGCAGACGATCGCGGCGGGAGGAACGGCCCGATGAAAGCCAATGACGTCATCACCGGCGGGATTTTTCTCGCTATCGCCATCTTCGCATTCGTCTATGCCGGCACGTTCACGGCGCTGCCGGGCGTCAAATACGGCCCGGATCTGTTTCCGCGGCTGATCGCGGTGCTGATGGGGCTGGGCGGCGTCATGCTGATCGTCGGCTCGCTGCGCCGATCGGGCGGTCTCCCGCTTTTCGCCATTGCCGAGTGGGCGCGCCAGCCACGCAGCCACATGATCCTCGCAGCCGTGGTTGCCAGCGTCGTGTTCTACATCCTCGCTTCGGAGCGCCTGGGCTTCCTGCTTTCGGGGTTCCTGATGCTAGGCGGGCTGCTGGCCGTCACGCGCGGCACCGCGAAGCTTGCGTCGAGCGCCGTCATCGCCGCCGTGGTCACCGTGGTCATTTACATGATCTTCGCCCGCCTGCTGCGCGTGCCGCTGCCTATCGGCGCCATCGAAATGCTGATGGTGCGCTGAGATGGACAACCTGCTCGCTGCGTTCGACCTCGTCTTCCGCTTCGACGTGATGCTCGTCATCCTGCTGGCGAGCGTCTACGGCATCCTCGTCGGCGCCATGCCCGGCATATCCGCTACGCTAGCCGTCGCCATGCTGGTGCCGATCACGTACTTCATGGAACCGGTCGCGGCGCTTGCCGCCATCTCGACGGCGGTCGCCATGGCGATCTTCTCCGGTGACCTGCCGGGCGCGTTGCTGCGCATTCCCGGCGTTCCGGCCTCGGCCGCCTACACCGAAGAATCGCACGAGATGACGCTCAAGGGGCAGGGCGGCACGGGGCTGATGATCTCGCTGCTGTGTTCGGTCATCGGCGGCATCGTCGGCACCATCGCGCTCGCGCTGCTGGCGCCGACGCTGGCGAAGTTCGCGCTCGCCTTCCGCTACCAGGAATACTTCTGGCTGGCGGCGATAGGGCTGAGCACGGCCGCGCTGGTTGCGGGCGACAACCCGGCCAAGGGGCTGATCTCGCTCTGCGTCGGGCTGATGCTGTCGACCGTCGGGCTCGACATGATCACCGGGTCGCCGCGCTTCACCTTCGGCAGCGTGTCGATGATGGAAGGCATCAACTTCATCTCCGTCATGATCGGCGTGTTCGCCGTCGCCGAGGTGATGCGCTGCCTGACGCATCCCCCGCGCGGCGACACGCGGGTGTCGCGCGTCCAGCGCATCGACTTCGGCGAGACCTTTCGCGCCATGTGGCGCTACAAAGGGCAGATGTCGATCGGTTCGGCCATCGGCATCGTCATCGGCGCAATCCCCGGCGCCGGATCGGATATCGCGGCCTGGGTGTCCTACGGCTTCTCCAAGAAGCTTTCGAAGACGCCGGAACTCTACGGCACGGGTCACCCGGAAGGCATCGTCTCGGCCAGCGCGTCGAACAACGCCTCGACATCGACGACCTGGGTGCCTTCGCTTGTCTTCGGCATCCCCGGCGATTCCGTCACGGCGATCGTCATCGGCGTGCTGCTTCTGAAGGGCCTGCAGCCGGGGCCGCTGGTCTTCGTCGAGAACGCACCGCTGGTTTACTCGATCTTCGTCTCGTTCTTCATCGCCAACCTATTCCTGATTCCGGTCGGCTACGTGTCGATCAAGCTCGCAAGCCAGATCCTGCGCGTGCCGAACACGGTGCTGATGCCGATCGTGCTGACCTTCACGATTGTCGGTGCCTTCGCCATCAACAACTCGATGATGGGTGTCACGGTCGCGCTGCTGGCCGGCGTCGTCTCCTTCTTCATGCAGGAGAACGACTATCCGGTCGCGCCGCTGATCCTCGGCATGGTGATCGGGCCGATCATCGAGCAGAGCTTCATGCAGGCGATGATCGCGCAGAACGGCAGTCTCGCCGCCTTCTTCAGCCGTCCGCTCGCTGCCGGCCTCGGCATCCTGACGATCCTTGTCTGGGTCAGCCCGCTTGTCGCGATGATCCGCAGCCATCAACGCCGCCGGCGCCTGCCGGCCGAGGCCAGCCATGCTTGACAAACCGCAGCCAGAATTCCCGGAGGCCAGGGTCGAATGACCAAGACAAAGGGCGGCGACCTCATCGCCGATCACCTGATCCGGGCAGGCATGCCCTACGTGTTCGGTATCTGCGGCCACGGCAATGTCGGCATGCTCGACGCGCTCTACGACCGCCGCGACAGCATAAAGCTGATCTCGCCCCGCCACGAGCAGACGGCCGGACACATGGCCGACGCGTATTTCCGCGTGGCGCATCAGCCGGTGGCGACGCTGACATCGTGCGGGCCGGGCTCGGCGAACATCCCCATGTCGGTGGCCTGCGCCCAGGCAGACAGCTCGGCGTTCCTCGCCATCACCGCCAACGTGCCGACGTCACAGTTCAACCGCGCACCGTTCCAGGAAACGTACATGCACGGCCAGGCGAGCTTTCCGGACGCGCTGCGGCCCTTCGTGAAGCGCTCGTTCCAGCCTACGCGGGTGGACATGCTGCCGCTGGCACTTCGCCAGGCGACCAACCTGCTTACTTCGGGCCGGCCAGGGCCGGTCAACCTCGACGTTCCCTACAATCTCTTCCAGGAAGAGGCGGAGGTGGAACTGGAGCCGATGGAGGGTGCAGGTGTCGCCAACCGCCCCGGCGCATCGGCGGAAGCGGTTGCGGCCGTCATCGACCTGCTGATCGCGGCGCGCACCCCGCTGATCTTCGTCGGCCACGGTGTCACCCTGTCCGAGGCCGGCGCAGAGCTGACCGAACTGCAGCATCGACTGCAGATACCGCAAGTCGCATCGCCCAACGGCATGGGCACGCTCGACATGACCGACCCGCTGTCGCTGGGCTTCATAGGCCGTAACGGCACCTTTACCGCCAACCAGGCAGGACGGCACGCGGATGTGCTGCTCGCCATCGGCGCGCGCTTCGATGACCGCTCGGCGTCGTCGTGGAAGCAGGGTTATTCCTGGAACATTCCGCCCACGCGACTGATCCATGTCGACATCGATCCGACGGAGCTCGGCCGCAACTACGAGCCGATGATCGGCATCCAGGCGGATGCGCGCACCTTCATTCGCCAGCTCCTGGCGGAGCTCGAGCGGCGTGGCATCCGTCGGCATGGCGGGACCCGCGAATGGCTGGCGCGCATCGGTGCTTGGCGACGCGAGTGGCAGGCATTCATCGCGCCCAATTTCGAGATCGACACGAATCCGATGCGGCCGGAGCGTGTCGTGGCCGACATCCGGCAGGTGGCGCCGGAAGATTCGATCCTGGTGCCGGACTCCGGCTCGCACCACAACTGGTTCATGCAGTTCTGGGAGTGCCGGCGGCCGCAGTCGATGCTCAACACGTGGGGTTATTCGGCGATGGGTTTCGGCGTCTCAGGCGTTCTGGGCGCCAAGCTCGCGGCGCCCGACCGGCCCTGCATCGCCGTCGTCGGCGATGGAGGCTTCACCATGACGCCGCATGTGCTGTGCACGGCGGTCGAATACGACATACCGGCTATCTGGGTGGTGTGGAACAACTATGCATGGGGCGCGATCCGCGACCTTCAGCACGGCGTGTTCGGCGGCCGGGAAATCGGTACTTCCTTCACACACGGCCGCAACGGACAGCCCTACAACCCCGACTTCGCCGCGCTGGCGCGCGCGCATGGTGTAGACGGCGTCAAGGTCAGCCGCTCCAGCGACTTTCGCGATGCGCTGAAGCTGGCTCTGGCCTCCGGACGACCCTACCTGATCGACCTCGAGGTCGATCCCGGCGTGAAGCCGCCGTCGACTGGATCGTGGCAGCTGCCTCCGATGCCGGCGCCTGAGCCGGCATTTGGCAGCGCCTGGAGTCCGGCGCGATGAGCGCGGTAACGCTGAGCCATATCATCGGCGGCAAGGAGGTAGCCGGCACGGGTCATTTCGAGAGCCGCGACCCCTATCGCGGCGACCTGATGGCGACTGTGCCCTCCGCCGATGTCGGTGTGGTCGCCGAAGCCGTCAAGGCCGCGCGCTCCGCCGCAGCGGAAGTAGCCGCGATGCCTCCCTACGAGCGTGCCGCGATCCTGCGCCGGGCGGCCGATCTGATCGTTGAGCGCGCCGACGAGATCGGCGAAATCATGGCGCGCGAGACCGGCAAGGCGCTGGCTGACGCACGCGGTGAGGTCAAGCGCTCGACCGATACGATCGCGCTTTCCGGCGAGGAGGCGATCCGCATCGAGGGAAGCCACGTGCCCCTCGACGGCAGCGCTATGGGCCACGGCAAGATGGCTTTCCTCATGCGCTTTCCCGTGGGCGTCGTCGGCGCGATCACGCCGTTCAACGCGCCTGTCAACCTTGCCTGCCACAAGCTCGGCCCGGCCTTCGCGGCCGGCAATGCGGTCGTCGTCAAGCCGCCGCACCAGTCGCCGCTGGTCGTGCACCGGCTTGTCGAACTGCTCTACGATGCAGGCGTGCCGCGCCACTTCATCCAGATCGTGCATGGCGGTCCGGCCGCCGGGCAGGCGCTGGTGGCGCATCCCGGCGTCGACATGCTCACGTTCACCGGTTCGTCGCGCGTGGGTGCCGAGATCAGGGCGCGCGCGGGCCTTCGCCCCGTGACGCTCGAGCTCGGCGGGACGGGCCAGACGATCGTCTGCGAGGATGCGAACCTCGACGTCATCGCGCCGCAGCTTGCCCGCAACGCCGTGCGGCTCGCCGGCCAGAGCTGTATCTCGGTGCAGAACATATACGCGCCGCGCGCACTAGCCCGCACCCTTGGCGACAAGGTCGCCGCGCAGATGAGGGCGCTTAAGCTGGGCGACCCGCTCGCAGCCGGCACGGACGTCGGCACGCTGATCGACGAGGCTGCTGCGAAGCGCGTCGAAAGCTGGGTCAACGAGGCCGTGGCAGGCGGCGCGAAGATATTGTGCGGCGGGAAGCGGCACGGCACCGCATACGAGCCGACCTTGCTCGCCGAAGTTACATCCGACATGAAGGTCGCGTGCGACGAGGTCTTCGGCCCGGTAGCCAGCATCATCGCCTATGACGACCTCGACGAGCCGATCCGCGACATTTCGGAGAGCCCTTTCGGGCTGCAGTGCGGCGTCTTCACCGACAGCACGCAGCGCGCGATGATGCTGGCGCGTCGCCTGCGCACTGGCGGCGTCATCATCAACGGAACGTCGACCTGGCGTACCGATCAGCTCGCCTATGGCGGCGTCAAGGATAGCGGCATCGGTCGCGAGGGACCTCGCTACGCGATCCGCGACATGACCGAAGAGCGGCTCATCCTTTTCAATCTCTGAGGTCGTTCACGCCATGAACTCGATACTTGTCACAGGGGCCGGCGGCTTTCTCGGCCGCGCCATCGTCGCGGCGCTGCTACGGCGTGGCGATGGCGTGGTCGCGCTCGAGGCGGGCGACTGCACCTGGCTGCAGGCCCACGCCGCGGCCGAGACGGGCATAGAGGTCATCAAGGGCGACATCTGCGATGCCGCACTGGTCGACGCGCTGTTGATCGCACACCGCCCACGTGCCGTCGTTCATTGCGCCGCGGTGGTTGGGGTGCTCGCCTCGCTCAAATCGCCGCGGGAGCTCTTCCGCGTCAACGTCGAGGGCTCGATCAATCTGTTCGAGGCCATGGCTCGCTCCGGTACCCGCCGGATGATCCACATCAGCTCGGAGGAGATCTACGGCGCGTTCGAGGCGGACCGGGTGGACGAGAACCATCCACAGCGACCACTGCATGCCTACGGCATTAGCAAGGCGGCCGTCGAGCATCTCGGGCGCAGCTATCGCGAAACGCACGGTCTCGACTGCATCAACGTGCGAACTTCCTGGGTCTACGGCCCCGACTTCCCGCGCGACCGGGTGCCGGTCAACATGGTTCGTGCTGTCGCGCGCCGCGAACCGCTGTTCGTTCCCGGAGGAGCGGCCGACCGGATCGACCATACCTATCTTGATGACGCTGTGGCCGGCGTGCTGGGTGCCCTCGACTGCCCTCGCCACCTGCACGACGCCTATCACGTCTCCAGCGCATCGAGCCCGTCGCTCGCGGAGATCGCGGCGATCCTCGCCGAGCTCGATCCCAAGGCGCCGCCGATCACGGTAGGCAGCGGGCCTTACCGTCATGCGGACAAGGTTGCCATGCCGCGCAAGGGGGCACTCGACTGCAGTCGCGCCAGAGACGCTTTCGAGTATCGCCCGAAGTTCGACATCAGGGCAGGCCTCGCCGTCACATTGGAGGCGGAGCGCCGCGCGTTGCGGCAGCCGGAGCTGGTCAATGGGTAAGCTTCTTATCACCGGGGCCATGGGCCATGTCGGCTTCGAGCTGGCCCGGCAGGCCGTGGCGCGGGGCATTCCGGTCGTCGGCCAGTACATGAACACCTTCCGCAGGCATGATGCGGAGGCGCTCGGCCCCGGCATCGTCTGGGCCCAATGCGATCTGGCGGACCCGTTCGGGCTGACCATGCTGGCGGCCGAGCACGACATCGTCGGCTGCATCCACACCGCCGCGGTGCCCAACGACGTGCTGGCGATCCCGGCCCCGCTCAAGGCGTTCCAGAGCAACGTGACCGCGACCGGTCTGATGCTAGAGACGGCGCGGCGGCTCGGCTGGCGCCGGTTTGTCTTCGTCTCGACGGGTTCGGTGTTCCAGACGCTGCCGGACGCGCTGACGCCGGTGCCGGAGGACGCGGTGCCGACGCCCAAGTCGCTCTATGCGGTGACGAAGCGGGCGGCCGAGATGATGGTCGGCGTCTACGCCCGAACCTACGGGCTTTCCGCGGCGACCGCGCGCATCTCTTGGATCTACGGCCAGCCACTGGTGCCGCCGGTCTTCGATGGGCCGCGCGGGCCAATCCCCGATTTCCTGCGGCGTGCCCTGCGGGGCGAAGCCATCGCCGAGCCGTCGGGTGGCGACTTCGCGGCCAGCTTTACCTATGTGCCTGACAGCGCCGCCGGCCTGCTCGCGCTCTGGGATGCCGGGCAATTGGCCCACGACACCTATCACGTGGGATCGGGCCAGAACTACACGACCTTCGGAGTGGCGGAGGCGGTGCGCAAGGCTGTGCCGGGCGCCAGGATCGACATCGGACCCGGCACCGCACCGTGGACAGACACGACAGTGATGCGGGGACCGCTATCGTGCCGGCGCATGGCCGATGAACTCGGGTTCACGCCGGCCCACGACCTTGACGCAGGCGTCGCCGCGTTCGCCGCGTGGATGCGCGCCAACCCGACCGTATGGAACGGCACGCGGGCATGAGCGGGAGCGAATACGACGTCATCGTCGTTGGCGCAGGGGCCGCGGGGATGACCGCAGCCGCGACCGCGGCGGCCAAAGGCCTAAGCGTGCTAGTCGTGGAGAAGACCGACCTCGTCGGCGGCAACACAAGCTTCTCCGGCGGCATGGTCTACATTCCCGACAACGCCAAGATGGCGGAGACCGGCAGGCCAGACAGCCCCGAGGCGGCGCTGGGCTATCTGGAACGGGCGGTGCCGACCGAGGATGGCCGAGAGATGCGGGCGCTGTTCGTGCGCAAGGGCCGCGAGGCGATCGAATTCCTCGAGGCAAACACCGCCGTTCGCCTCAAACCGGTGCAGTTCTATCCTGACTATTATCCGGACCTCGAAGGCGCGCGCGACGGGCTGCGCGTTCTCGAGCCCGTGGCCTTCGACGCGGGAACCCTCGGTCCATGGTTCGCCCGCCTGCGGCCGCCGATCCCCGAATTCACGATACTCGGCGGCATGATGGTGGCGCGCGAGGATCTGCCGCACTTTCGCAATTTCCGCCGCTCGCCGCGGTCGTTCCTGCGCGTCGCGCGGCTCGTTGCCGAATACGGGTTTCAGCGTCTGCGGCATCCTCGCGGTTCACGCCTCGTGCTGGGCAATGCGCTGGCGGCTCGGCTGCTGAAATCCCTCATCGACCGCGGCGTCTCCATCCTGACGGGATGTTCGACGCTGGAGGCGATCGTCAGTGCCGGCCGGACCACGGGCCTGCGCATTGCCGACGCGCAGGGCGAGCGTGTCGTCACCGCACGGCGCGGCGTGATGCTTGCCACCGGCGGCTTCTCGCACGGCACACAGAAGCGCCGGGAATGGCTGCCCGCGGCCGCAAGCCCGCAGAGCCCCTTCGCTCCCGGCAGCACCGGCGACGGGCTGGACCTTGGCGTCGCAGCCGGCGGCGCTGTCGCCATTGAAAACGCCAACAACGCCTATTGGAGCCCCGCTTCGGTCTACCACCGCAAGGACGGCCGCAAGGTGGTCTATCCGCACACGGTCACCGACCGCGGCAAGCCCGGCTCGCTGGTCGTGAACCGCGCCGGCCGCCGTTTCACCAGCGAGGCGGTGTCCTATCACCGCTTCGGCGAAGCCATGTTGAAACCCGGCAACCTTCCGGCCTGGATCGTCTGCGACAACACCTTCATCTGGAAGTACGGCCTTGGCGCGATCATCCCGTTCACCCGCAACCTGAAGCCTTACCAGGATGCGGGATATCTGCGGACTTCCGACACCCTGCAGGAACTCGGCCGCAGGCTGGGCGTCGATGCGGAGGGCTTCTCGGTCACGATGGCGCGCTTCAACGCAGATGCCGCGGCGGGAAAGGACACCGAGTTCGCGCGCGGCGAGGACATATATTCGCGCTATCTGGGCGACGCGGAGAACCAGCCCAATCCTTGCCTCGCACCCCTGTCGCAGCCGCCGTTCCACGCCATCGAGCTCGTGCTCAGCGACCTCGGCACCGCCGCCGGTCTGCGCACCGACCTTCAATGCCGGGTACTCGACCGGCGAGGGGAGCCGATTGCCGGCCTCTACGCGATCGGCAACGACATGCAGTCAATCTGGCGTGGCCACTATCCCGGTCCAGGCATCACGCTCGGACCCGCGCTGACCTTCGGCTACATCGCGGGCTGCCACGTGGCGGGAAACCGGGGATGAGGCGCGTCGTCGTCACCGGCGCAGGCGGTCTGCTCGGGCTGTTTCCGCCAACCCTTCGCAACGATGTTCGGCATGGCGAGGCTCAGAAGCGGCTTGGATGGCGGGCTCCTACCGACCACCGCCATGACTTATTTTCAACTGAAAGGACAGGCACATGACCATGCCGAAGCAGCGTGTCGGCCATCTCCGGGACGCGGACGTCGCGTGGTACGCCAAACCGGGCGACACCACCCGCAAGATACTCGTCTACGAGCCGGAAATCCTGGTGATGCGCAATGCGTTCACGAAGGGGCTCACCGGGCCGCTGCATAACCACCCGCATGTGCAGGCGAGCTACATCGTCAGCGGTCGCTTCGAGATCACTATCGACGGCGTGACGCAGGAGATGGGGCCAGGCGACAGCTTCCTCATCCAGACGAACCTGATGCATGCCGCGAAGTGCCTGGAAGCGGGCGAGATCATCGAGGTGTTCACCCCGATCCGCGAAGATTTTATTTCGTAGGGCGGACTGTCGGTAGCTGTGGCGGCGCACGACAGTGCCCCGAGAAAAGTCGCCGCTGGTTTTCTATACCCGCACCCACTCTTCGGCGCCAGCCACCGGCATCCGCCTAACAAACCCATAGTGATGTTTTGCGTGATACCGTACCGTGTCGGTTCCGTTTCATGCGCCAGACGCAGAACGATCAAGACGGCTCCAGATTGGATATGCAAGCACGGAAGGCTTGCATGATCTGAAGCGGAACCGCACCACCTTGTCTTGACCGACTGCATTGTGAGAAGTGCGGTCAGGCTATGAAGTCGCTGCTGAAGCTCGTCACGCCCTCAAGCGTAATCACGCCTCCGCCTGCCAGCGTAAGCACAATGTCACCGTCACCATTCGTCGATTGCGTGAATGTCTGGCCCTGAAGGTCCAGAAGGTCGCCTTCAGCATGGTTAAAGCCAAACACTTGATCGTTGCCGCTGCCGCCTACAAAGCTGAATCGTTCTGCACCGGCACCACCGCGAAGCTCATCATCTCCGGCGCCGCCCCACAAAATATCGGCACCGTCGCCGCCAAAGAGCTTGTCCGCACCCCTTCCACCATAGATGACGTCCTGACCCGCACCACCGAAGACTGTGTCTTCACCGTCTCCACCACCGAGGACATCGTTCCCAGCTCCGCCGACGATCTCGTCGTTTCCAGCACTACCGAACAAATGGTCGTCGCCGTCGCCGCCTAGCAGAACGTCGTTACCGTGGCCGCCGAACGCGAAATCAGCCCCACTGTCGGCCGCAATGTAGTCGTCGCCAGCTCCGGCAAAGATCGTGTCGATCCCCGCCGATCCAGCAAGAAAATCTCCATCCTTGGACCCGTTGATCTCGATACCGCTGCCCCCTTCTTTGATCTTAAGAGTGATTGTTGGGACCCCACAGCAGTTCTTATCGATTTGTAACTGTCCTGAACGATCTCCGTCCAAGTAGATCGTCCTGTCCGTGATCCCATTGCCGTCAAAATCCAGTCTCAACTCCGTTCTGTCATTCGCTTGGTCGTATTCCAACTCCGCCTTGACAGTCCCCTCGACCCCTTCGATCAGGATCTCTTCTCCGAACTCGTAGTCTGTGATCCGGTCACCATCCGTAAGGGTTCCGTCGGATGATCCAAATCCCCAGCGGAATACGAAAACGTCCTGATCGCCCCCTCCAGTTAGGGTGTCCTGCCCCTTTGTCCCTTCGAGTACGTCTTTCCCGTCAGACCCAGTCTTGAGCATCGGTTCCTCCCATTGCTCCAGGCGGACACTATGATTGGGCCACACGGATGACGCAAGGGAATATTCAGCGCCCCATCTGGGCTGCAATTCGCGGGAAACGCCAATGCTGACCCCGCGAGCCTCGCCTCCGTCGTGTCACTAACGGCGAGGCTACCTCGCCTCCACGACGCGGTGTTCGATGATCCCGCCATCGGCGGCTATGGCGATTGTGCTTGATCGGGAGCGTCAGACACGACGACCGGACACTCGGTTATTGTGTGTGCCCGGATGCCAGGGGAGCGCATCTTGCGCCCAGAGCGAGGATGGCGGCCTCGACTTATGTCGTTGTCCGCCGAAGGCGCGTTCACTCGTCGATGGCGCGAGCGTTTCGTCTTTTCAGGATAAGCGCGGAAACGCCGCCGCGCAGCGAAAGCACCACGACCACGATGCAAAGCACGATCAGCGTCGCGCTGATCGGCTGTTGCAGAAAGGCCAGGTAGTTGCCATCCGAAATGAGCAGAGTACGGCGTAAATGCTCTTCCAGTATAGGAGACAGGATGACACCCAGAATGAGGAGCGCGGGCGAGTAGCCGAAAGACGTGGCGATATAGCCGATGACGCCGAAGATCATCATCGTGTAGATGTCGAAGACGTTGTTGTTGACGCTATAGACGCCGATACACATGATCAGGAGCACGATCGGGCTCAGGATATGGGTCGGAACAGACAGCAGTCTGACCCAAATGCCGATAAGCGGAATGTTCAGGACCAGCAGCATCACGTTTCCGATCCACATGCTGGCGACGACGCCCCAGAAGATGTCGGCATGTCGCACGATCATCAGCGGTCCAGGCTGGATTCCGTGGATCATCATGGCGCCCATCAGCACTGCCAGGACCGCGCCGCTCGGAATGCCGAGGCCGAGCATTGGAATGAAGGAAGACTGAACGGTAGCGTTGTTGCACGCTTCGGGCGCCGCGATGCCTTCGACGGCGCCAGTGCCGAACTTCTCGGGTTGTCGTGAAACCCGCTTCTCGACGGAATATGCGAGGAAGGTTCCGAGCGTCGCGCCCATGCCAGGCAGCAGCCCAACCAGGGATCCCAGCGCCGAACCGCGCAGGGTCGGCATGACGGCGTCGCGGGCCTCCTGGCGCGTCGGGATCAGTGAGCGGAGCGTGACCTTGGCCGGTGACGGCGTGTCCTCGGGCTGCAGATAGGTTGAGAGGACTTCCGCTACGCCGAACAGGCCCATCATGATGGCTACCAGATCGACGCCGTCGATGAGCGAGGGGAAGCCCATGGTGAACCGTGCCTGTCCGGTGGTCACGTCGGTTCCGACCATGCCCAGCAACAACCCCACGCCGACCATGGAGAAGCCCTTGAGCGGCGATCCCAGACCGAGCATCGACGCACCGATCAGGCAGAACAGGATGAGGGCAAAATAGTCCGCCGAAGAAAGGCGTAATGCCAGCCCCGCCAGAAAGGGCGTGAAACTGACCAGGAGGATCAGCGCGAGCGATCCGCCGACAAAGGAGGCGATCGCCGTGATGAACAGCGCGGCGCCGGCGCGGCCCTTCTTTGCCATGGGGTGAGCGTCGAGGCAGGTGATCGCGGTCGAGGGCTCGCCGGGTAGATTGAGCAGGATGGCGGTTATCGAGCCCCCATACTGGGTTCCGTAGAAGATGCCCGACAGCATGATGAGCGCGAGCAGGGGGTCCACGTAGTAGGTCAGCGGCAGAGTGAGCGAGATCGCCGCCAGTGCGCCGATCCCCGGCAGGACGCCGACCAGCGTCCCGATCGTCACGCCGATAAGGCAGAACAGAAGGGCCTCGGGGGTCAACGCATGGCCGAAACCCGCCATCAGATTCGAGAGGGAATCCATCATGGCGTCACCAGGCTATCGCGCGTAGAGGGAGGGAAAATCCCTCGATGAAGATCAGGACGGATACAGCCGCCGCGATAAATGCGGTGAGAAGCATCGACTTGATCCTGAGCCTGGTGCGTCCGAGCGAGCCAAGGATCACCAGAAGAACAGAACTGGGGAACAGCCCCACGCGCTCCACCAACAGCGTCCAGATAAGGATCGCCAAGAAAACGAAGAAGAAGGCCCGCCACGGAATTTCAGGCGCCGGGCTGTCCGAGCGACGGACTTCAAGCAGTGTCGCTACGCCGAACAAGACGGTGACGACGCCGAGGAGGACCGGAAAATATCCGGTCCCCATTTCTTGGAGGGTGCCGACTCCGTATGAACTGCCTATCAGACCCATGACGAGCCCGAATAGGATGATCGCCGCCGCAACTGCGACTTCCGGCTTGTTCATCTGCCGGGCAGTACCCTTGGGTTCGTCATGGGTCATATCTAGATACTAGAAAATCTTCTTGTAGATTTCCTCTTGTCTAGCGAGATAGCTCTCGACGTCGGAGGCGTTCATGTATTCGACGTTCGCGCCGATCTTCTTCATGGCGTCAAGGAAGGTCTGGCTCTTCGTCGCGATGGCGACGGCGTCAGAAATCTTCGCGACGATCTCCGGAGGCGTGTCCTTCGGAACTCCCAGACCACGCCACGTAGCGATGTCAAGTGTGTACCCCAGCTCGGCCGAGGTCGGCGTGTCGGGAAGTTCTGGGTAGCGGTTCTTTCCGGAGACCGCGAGCATACGCAGCTGTCCCGACTGGATGTAGGGCAGTGTCTCGGTCACGCCATTGACGGCGCTGTCGATATGTCCGCCCAGCAGCTGCACGATTGCGGCCGGTCCGCCGTCGAAGGGAACGTGCTTGAAGGTCACGCCGGCGGCTTCCTCGAGATTGCGCGCCAGCATGTGGAAGCTGCCGCCCTGGCTACCGTTGCCTACCGTGACGCTGTTCGGCCGCGCCTTTGCCTCATCGAGGAACTCCTGAAGGGTCTGCCACTTGGAGTTGGCCGGAACGGCGACGCCGGCATAATCGATCGACAGCATCGCTACTGGAGTGAGGTCCTTGTAGGACATCGCCATCACGCCGCGCAAATTGGCCGTGATGAGCTGAGCAGTGAGGATGCCCAGTGTATAACCGTCGGGCTTGGCGGCCTTCAGGGCCTCGAAGCCCACCACGCCGCCGCCGCCGGCCCGGTTCACCACCTGCACGGGTACGTTGAACTGCTTCGACAATTCATCCGCCATTGCGCGGGCGAGGAGATCGGTGCCACCGCCGGGGGCAAAGCCTACGACCACCTCGATAGGGCGGTTCGGCCATTCCTGGGCGACGCCGGCCGACGGCGACAGCAGGGTCAGAGCGGCCGCTGCCGCGGCCCCGAGAATGGCTCCGCGGCGGCTCGGTCCGCGGCGCGTGTCGTGCGCAGTCAGTTCATGCGAGTTCATGGTTTCCTCCACTTGCTTTGCCTGCGGGCAGGACGCCCGTTAGGCCTTTCCGGACTTCAATCCGTCGGGCAAAGCCGAACGGAACACAGAGAAACGACGCGTCGCTGATCGCCACCGATATTCCCCGAGCAAAGAGCCTCCCTTTCGTTCAGGTTCGATAGGCGGTGAAGCTGGCGGTGGTGGACAAGGCCCGCCAGTCCGTCACAACGTTGACCAAGGCGGTCGTGCCAGCCGCCACCGCGGCCGCGGCGCGTTCAAGCGCCGACTTGATGTCCTCGGGCCGCTCGACGTATTCGCCGTGGCAGCCGAGCGCTTCAGCCATCTTGTCGTAACGCGTGTAGCCTAGATCGCGGCCAGGCTTGGTCTTCTCCGGGTCTGCCGTCCAGCCGCCGTTCAGGCTGATGACGACAAGAACCGGCAGCCTGTGGCGGACCAGCGTGTCGAGTTCCATGGCGTTGAGGCCGAAGGAGCCGTCGCCGTGAAGGACCACGACCTGCGAGCCGGGGCTGGCGGCCTTGGCTCCAAGGCCGAACGGCATGCCTACGCCCATGGTGCCGAACGGTCCCGAATTGAGCCTGTGTCCCGGGAGAAAGCTCGGGATCGACTGCCGGCCGTAATTCAGGATTTCCTGGCCGTCCACGACCAGGATCGCGTCCCTGTCGATGAAATCACGCACCTCCTTGCACAGCCGCTGCGGGTGGATCGGCGTCTGGTCGGTGGAGATTGTTTCCTCATGCCGCGGCGCGCGGCTTCTTTCGATGGCCGCAAGCTTCTCACGCCAGCTGGCGAACGCTTTCGGATCGGCAAAGGCTTTGACGGCATCGAGCAGCTGCTGCAGCGCCGCTGCCGCGTCGGCAACGATGGGGATGTCGACACGGTCGTTCGCAGCGATGCCGTCAGGGTCGACATCGATCTGTACGATCGTGGCACTTTCGGCGAAGCGTGGCGGGCGGGCGTGGGATACGACGTAGTTCAGCCGAGTGCCGACGACCAGCACCAAGTCCGCTTCCTTGAACGCCGTGGAACGGGCGTGTCCGTAAAAGTAAGCATGATCTTCAGGAATCACGCCGCGGCCCTGCGGCGTGGTGTAAAACGGGATGCCGGTTGCATCCACGAAGCTGTTCAGCTCCCCAGAGGCCTGCGACCAAAGGATGCCGCTGCCGGTTACAATGACCGGACGTTCGGCTCTGGCCAGCGCGTCGGCCACCTGGGCTATGGAGGCAGCGGGCGCGGCGGGCCTGCTTTTCGCTGAATGCGCAGGCGTTTTGGGCCAAACGACGTCGGCTTCGTCCACTTCCGCGTAGAGCACATCCGTGGGGAGGTCGATATAGACGGGGCCGGGCTTGCCCGACATGGCACGGCGCAACGCCATGTTTACGTATTCGGGTATGCGACGGGCCTCATAAACGCGCTCGGCCCATTTTGTGACGGGTCGCATGATCGCCACCTGGTCGATCTCCTGAAAGGAACCGACGAGATATTGAGAGACCGAACTCGATCCCCCGAAAGCCACGACCGGGGCGCAATCGACCAGCGCATTTGCCAGGCCGAGCGTGAGGTTGATCGTTCCCGGTCCGGAGGCGCCCATGCACAAGCCAGGCTTGCCGCTCACTCTTGCATAGGCTTGCGCGGCCATGGCCGCGGCCTGCTCGTGGCGTGTGTCGATCATGCGCACGCCGCGCGCCATCGCCGCCTTGAGAGCGTCGTTGATCGGAGCGCCCATGATGTAAAAGCCGGTATCGACGCCTTCTCTTTGCAGCGCTTCGCCGAACAATGTGTAGCCACGAACCATTTTCAACTTTCAAACCGGACGGCCGACGGCACGACTAGATCGTTCCCTGCGCACGCAGGCTGGCGATTTCGCTTTCGGAAAGGCCGAGGATCTCCCGATAGACTTCCTCCGAGTGGGCGCCGAGCGCGGGCGCGGACGTCACTGGAACATGGCTGGCCGACAGCTTGATCATGGAACCCGGCAGCACGAATTCCCCGCGCACCGGATGGTCCACGGTGACAAAAGTGCCTCGGGCCCGCAGGTCCGGATCCTGCGAAAGCTCGACTGTGTCGAAGGTCGCGCTGGCGGGAATGCCGGCATCGCCCAGGAGCTGCATGACGGTGTTTTTGTCGTGCTGTACGGTCCAGGCAGAGATGACCTCATCCACCGCCTTGAAATTGCCGGCACGCGCCTTGGCGTCGACGAAGCGCGGATCCTCCAGGAGATCCTGCCGGCCGACGACATCCAGCAGCCGGTGCCAGTGCGCGTTGCTCGCCCGCGTTGTGTAGATGTAACAGTAGTCGTTGGGCCCGCCGCCCTTACAAGGGTACACTTCGCTCGGCGAAGTACCGGCGATGATGCTCTGGTTGCCGCAGCGCGGCGCCGGCGCGTCGAACATGTACTGGGCGGCGTAGGCGATGCGGCCGAAATTAATGACTGCATCCTGCATCGTAACCTCGACGCGCTGCCCCTCGTTGGTACTCTGGCGCTGGTGCAGCGCCGCCAGAATCCCGATCGCGCAATGAAGCCCGGCGCCCGTGTCGCCGATGTTCGGCCCCGGTTTCAGTGGTCGTCCGCCCTCTTCGCCGGTAATTGACAGGGCCCCGCCGGCAGCCTGCGCGATCGGATCGAAGGCAAGAAAATTGCGGAACCGTCCTGTCGGAGCGAACCCTTTGATTTGCGCGTAGATGACGCGCGGGTTGATCTCGCGCACCCGCTCGTAGCTGAAGCCGAGGCGCTCGATCACTCCGGGTGCAAAGTTCTCGATGAAAACGTCCGCTTCCTTGATCAGCTTCTCGAGCAGCTCGCGGCCGGTCTCCGTCTTGAGATTGCAGGTCACGCTGCGCTTGTTGGCATTGAGGAGCAGGAAATAGGGCGAATCCGAACCAGGTTTGTCGGTGGTGGCGCCGCGGCCCTGCTCTCCGCGAACGGGCGGCTCGACCTTGATGACGTCGGCCCCAAGCCACGCCAGTGTCTCAGTGCATGAGGTACCCGCTTCGAACTGCGTCAGGTCCACGATGCGGACGCCCGCGAGGGCGGCTCTGCTTTGGCTTTCAGCCTGCCCCGATGTGGACGCTTTAGCGGTTGAATTCATTATTGCTCCCAGGAATTCTCGAACCATTCCGCCCGCATGGCGACCGCACGCGGCCCCTCTATTGCAGGATGTCGGTCGCCTTCGCGGCTTCAGGTGCCCACTTGACGGAAAGGTAACACCGTTTGGGTCGTCGGAATATTGCCCAGCGCCACAAGAGCGCCCACCAGTGTCGCAGTTTCATTCGCTGAAATTAGCTTGGCATGTGTGAGGATCGGCGGCGGCGACTGGCCCGTTGCTGCGGCGCCGCCAGGAGCCTCGAATGCACTAGTCGATCGAGAAGATGCTGCGGGCGATGTAGCGTACCCCGCCAGCGCCCCAGAGCGTGCCGGTAGGCCGCACTTGCACCGGGTCGTCGCGGTCGTTGTAGTGATAGATGCAGCCGATCCTGCCGGGCTCCACCTCCCAGACCCGCGGATAGCCGATGTCCCAGCTGCCCGCATCGTCGCGGATGATTATTTCCGGCCCCCACGTGGCTCCGCCGTCTTCGCTGACCACGACGCGCATCCCGCAGGCCGGCAGGCGGTAGGTGTAGACGAGTGCCACGCGCCCATCGCTCAAGAGTAGCGGTGAGCCTGGAGCGCCGAAGTCGGTGGCCCTGGAGAGGAACTGCCAGGTGCGACCGCCGTCGTCGCTCTTGTAAACCTCCGTCCACATGTCGCCCGCCCAGTCCCGATCGACGCGCAAGGTGCAGAGGATCCGGCCACTCGGCAGCAACAGCCCACGCGGATACATTGGCTGCAAGCCGCTGAAGTTGGGATCGTTCTTTGGCGTGATAAAGGATAGGAAGCGGAAGTCTGTTCCGTCATCGGTACTACGGAACACGAGCGGTCTGTTGGGATCGCCATGCTCTGGGCCGGCGGGAAAGCGGTTGTGCTGGCCCTCCTTTTGTGTGCCGCCCGTCAGGAAGAGGAGGCAATGCCCGTCGGCACGGACCAGCGACGACTCCACCGCGCTGAGCGAGTGAAGGCCGTTGAGCGGCAGCATGGCGGAGCGAGACCAGCTTCGGCCGGCATCCTTGGAAATGCGGAAGAAGACCTGGTTTTCCGGGGGCCCGAAGGCGGTCGTAACCGTTGGCACGAAATCCGCGATCTGCGGGTCTTCCTGCATGTACTGGTAGTAGAAATTCGAGACGAGCACGTCGCGGTCGGTGAAATCCACCGGTCCCAGCTCCGCCAGCCCGCCGGGCCTCCCGTCGCTGCCCGGCCGCGGCGCCTGCACATCCATCCCCGGACGCGACTTGTCCTCGTTGGAAATGGTCCATGTGCGACCGCGATTCTGGGAACGAACCGTCACACCGCGCCGGCCACCCGTGTTCTTGATGAGGTTGTGGTGCGCTAGACCATGCGGATCGCCGAAATAGTCGGCATTCGCGACGGAAAAATTGGCGATCAGTCCGCCGTCTGCCGTCTCCCAAAAACCGCGGGAATAGGGATGGCTGGCAAACTCATGGTCGCGCCGGTAGACCACGGCGTTGTCGACATCATGCGCCCGCCTGTGGAGGATTGCCGCGCTGCCCATGGTCGATCTTCCTTGAATTGGCCGCTTTCCCTAGGCCGGGAACGCTCCGACTGCGGCGGAATTTGCAGATGTGAATTCGTCACCGATCAAGTGTCTTGCATCGGCCTGAATTCGCAAAGCGCGCGGCTGGCTCATTTCAATAGGTGAAATCGCTGGTTCCGGGCTGAAGCATGGAGCCCGTAGGCCGTACTGCAGCCGGTTCGGGCCGGGGGCCGTCCCGTATGGTGGCGGCAGCCGAGACCGCCTCGCGTTTCAGCGCATTGACCATCTTGCCGATCTGCGCCTGTTTGACGACACGGCGGAAATAGGTGACGCCGATGGTCGCCAGCACCTGGCCCGGCTCGACCATGACCGGAACGGCAATAGAGTTCGTAAACGGGTCAGCCTCGGAGAGCCTGCTGGCGTAGCCGGACCTGCGCGTGATGCGCAGCACCTTACGCCACTGATAGTTGGTGGCCACGATCTCGTCCTCGTGAAAGTGGCGTTCCAGAGCAAGCCTCAGGAGCATGCTCCGCTCACGGCTATCGCAGAATGCCATGTAGGCGAGGCCATGTGCGCGGCTGATGAGCGATGTGCGTTTATGCAGGGTGCTGCGCACATGCGCGAGCGGGCTCAGGGGGATGGAGGAATACTGCACGACCATCGCGTTGTGGTCGAGCGTGGCGACGGCGAAAGGCCATAGGAACTCCTTGGTAAGCGCGTCCACGACCGGCCTCAGCACGTCGACGACGAGTGACTTGCCGTGGTAGCCAGCACTGAGCGACTTGACCTTGGAGGTCAGGGAATAGCCGCCGCGCCGGGAAATGTGGCTAATGTAACCTTCTGCGCAGAGCGTTTCGAGGATGCGCACGACGCTGCTAGCCGGGATCCCGCACTCTTCGCTGATCTTTCCGACGGTGATGAGTTCGAGCTTGTTCGCGCATTCGAGGACGGCAAGCGTCCTCTGCACCAGACTGACGTCGGCATAGCTGCGGCGCTTCCCGGCGCCCTGCTCGCGTTCTTCCGAAGAGTTGGCCGCCTCGACCGCCATCGGCCTATTTTACGCAACCTGCCACTTTGCCACAACGTTCATATCGGGATCGCAACCTAGGCCCGGTCCTTCAGGCACGGCGATGCGTCCTTCCGCAGCCGCGGGGGTGTGCAGGAACGGCGTCTCCTCCAACTCGATGTAAAGACGTTCGACCGGCACGTCCCCGGCCAGGGAGGCGACAATGTGGAGGTTCGCCAGGAAACCCGGCCCCATATAGCCGCAGTGCGGCACGGCCTGCACTCCGTGCCGCTCCGCCAGGGCCAGGATCCTCAGCATTTCCGTGATGCCACCGACTTTGCATACGCTCGGCTGGAGCACATCGACTGCGCGAGCTGCGAGCAGCCGTGAAAAATCTTCGAAGGAGGCGGTGTTTTCGCCGGCCGAGATGGGGGTTCCGGCGCCGCGCAGACGCGACAACGCCTCGTAGTCGTCCGGCGGCCAGATCGGTTCCTCGATCCACAACAGGTTATGGTCACGAACGGCAGCGAGGATGTCCTGCGCGTCCCCCTCGCTCCACGGACAGTTTGTATCGACCGCGAGCGCGACATCGGGTCCAAGAACGCGCCTCGCCAGACGAATGCGGTCAAGCGTGATCTCATGCAGTTTGACGGTGCGGTAGCCTTCGTCGACTGCGGCGCGGCATGTCTTTTCCAAAGCTTCGTCCGAAGAGCAGCGGAGGAAGCTGGCGTAGACCGGAAGATCCCGTCTGCGTCGGCCGAGCATCTCCGAAAGGGATTTTCCCTCGCGTTTTCCGAGAAGGTCCCAGAGCGCAATGTCGATTCCCGAAAGCGCATAGGTCGTCGGGCCGCTCAGCCCGAACAGGTGCACCTTGCGGCGCACCCTCTCCATCACAGCGGCGACATCATCGGCGTTCTCGCCAACGAACAGCGGCGCCACCAGGCTGTCCAGCATCGATTTCGTGGCAACCGCGCCGGCATGACCGAAGGCTTCTCCCCATCCGGTAAGGCCATCCTCCGTCCGGACCCTGACCAGAAGCATCGCCAGTGCGCTCGAGGGCCGGCCCGCGATGTAATGGAACCCGCCGCTGGTATTGTAGGGCAGAGAAAGCAGAAAGCTGTCGACGGACTCGATCTTCAAGGCTCATCTCCCGATTGCCCCTCGTAGCATGGAGGCGAGGAGTGCGGCTCGGACACCGTCCGAATTTCATTCAGCGGAATTCGGTTGCAGGCCGTTTGCGTCGACCCTCGTCTTTACCGAAAAGTCCGGCGCCGACGGTCCGTGCGAAAAGTCGGCGGTATTCCCGTTCATAGCGACCTACATCGTGTGTCGCCCTGACCCTGGCCAGAAAGGTGCGCGAAGTTGAAGATCGCAAGTGTGAGGGTGAAGGAAGAGGACCTTCTCGTCGTCGAAGGTGCCGACGGTCGACTGGTCAGCCTGCCGGCGGCGCTGCAGGCGATCGGGGCGCAATCCGGCTGGGCGAACGACATGATTGCGCTGATCGAGGCCGGCGAGGATGCGCTCGCTAAGCTCAGGAAGGTTGATGAGGCGCTGCGCCGCAATACTGGTCTTGTGGGATCGATATCGCCGGATACGGTGCAGTGGTATGCGCCAGTGCGTCGACCGTCCAAGATCTGCTGCCTGGCGCTGAACAACAGCGCCAACTCCGAACGTATCATGTCGGGGCCAAGCCATCCTGCGGTCTTCGTAAAGGCGGCGAACGCGCTTGTCGGGCATGGCGAGGCCATCGTGGTGAAGGAACACTACGGGCGTGTCCACCCGGAGCCCGAGCTCGCAGTCATCATCGGCAAAGTCGCCAAGGACGTTAAGGCGCGGAACGCCATGGACCACGTTTTCGGCTACACCATCCATAACGACATCACGTCGCCGACCATGCGCGGCGAGGACACGTTTCACTATCGCGCCATCCATCCGGGCGGGGACGACGACAGGGCCATCGAATATGTCGATACCTTCGTCTCCTATTCGGGCCGCTACAAGTGTTCGGACACGTTCTCGCCGATGGGCCCGTGGGTGGCGCCTCGCGAGGACGTTCCGGAGCCGCACGGGCTGCTGGTGCGTTGCGAACACAAAGGCGAGTTCGTCACCGAGGACAGCACCGAGAACCTGACCCACAAGATACCGGAAGTGATCGAGTTCATTTCAGGCTACATGACGCTGCTGCCCGGCGACATCGTCTCGATGGGCACCGCCCTCAAGCGGGTGAACACAACCGGCAAGGCCGTTCAGAACGTTGATCTGCGGGTTCTTGGCGGACCCATCTCGGTGTCGATCGAGAAAATCGGGGTCCTCTCCAACACGGTGACGGCGGTTTCCTAGGATGGCTGCGATGACTCCCCGCGACCTTCTCCTGCTACGCCTCGAAATCGAGGCGTTGAATGCCGAATTCGCCTATCTGATCGACCACGACCGTTCCGCCGAGGTAGCGGACCTGTTTACGGAGGATGGCGTCTATGGCAGGTCGGCAGGCGGAAGCAGCGTCGGCCGGGAGGCGATCCGCGACAGCTACAAGCGGCGCAAGGACGCCGGCGTGCGCACTGCCCGGCACATCTTCACCAATCTGCGCCTCACCCCCCTCACTGACGGCAGCGTCGCCGGCAACTGCATCCTGCTACTATTTGCCGAGGACGGACCACCCCCGCATCCGGCCGATCCGATGGTCGTGGCAGACTATGACGATGTGTACGAGCGGGGAGAAGACGGCCGCTGGCGCTACAAGAAGCGCGTCATAACGTGGATATTCACACGCGAGGGTGCGACGTCGCCCCTGGTTCTCGATGCGTCGAAGGGGAAGGGCTGATGCAATCCGGCCAAGGCCCGTTACAGAACGGTGAGATCGTCGACTACCTCATCGTCGGCGGGGGCACGGCCGGCTGCACGCTGGCCTCGCGCCTTTCGGAGGATCCCGGCGTCAAGGTCGTGCTTGTCGAAGCCGGAAAGGATGTCACCAAGGCAGGCGCCTCGGCAGACGTGCTGTCCAACTATCCGGGCAAGGCCTATTTCAACCTCGACTACACCTGGCCCGGCCTGAAGGCGTTGCTCGGCGGCGGGCGCCGCAACGACCCGGACGCCGGCCGCGTCGCGCGTTACGAGCAGGCGAAGCTGCTGGGCGGCGGCTCGACCATCAACGGCCTGTGCGCCAATCGCGGCGCCCCAAGCGATTACGACGACTGGGAGCGGCGCGGCGCGGAGGGGTGGGACTGGCAGTCGGTGCTGCCCTATTTCCGACGCCTGGAACGAGACCTTAACTTCCGGGGCGACCTACACGGAAACGAGGGGCCGTTCACCATCAGCCGCTTTCCCAGGGAAGATTGGACCGGCTTCGTCAACGCGGTCGTTTCGGAGCTCGACACCAGGGGATTTCAATACGTCGATGACCAGAACGGGGTCTGGCGCGACGGCTACATGCCCGTGGCAGCATCGGTAGACGAGCACGGCCATAGGGTATCCTGCGCCTATGCCTATCTTTCGCCGGAGGTGCGGGCACGGCCGAACCTGCGTGTCCTGACGCAAACGCAGCTCGAGGCGCTGATGATTTCGGGCCGGCGGGTCGAAGGCGGGCGCCTTCGTGCAGCGGATGGTTCAACCCACGCCGTGTCCGCCCGCCAGACCGTAATTTGCTGCGGCACGATCCACAGCCCCGCCCTGCTGATGCGCAACGGCATAGGTCCGGCAGCCGACCTGTCGGCCATGGGCATCGACATCGTTGCCGACCGGCGGGGTGTTGGGCGCAACCTGATCGAGCACCCCGTTATTTCCGTCTCCTGTCTGCTCGACCGGCGGGCGCGAATGACCAATGCCGGCCGGCATCATACGCAGGCGCATCTTCGGTACTCTTCCGGAGTGGAAGGGTGCCCGCAGGGCGACATGAGCCTTGCCCTCATCGCCCGCTCCGGCTGGCATGCGATGGGATATCGAGTGGGCACGTTCTACGTCTGGGTAAACAAGTCCTTCTCGCAAGGCGAAGTCCGGCTCGCCGGCCCGGACGCGGCCCAGGAGCCGGTTGTCGACTTCCGGATGCTCTCGGACGAACGCGACATGCACCGTCTGCGCGAGGCGTTTCGCTTCGTGGCCGGGCTGGCGCGCTCTGAGCCGGTTTCACGTGTCGCGCGCATGGCGTTCCCGGCAAACTATTCCGACCGCGTGCGGCGGTTCTCGTCGCCTGGCGTCCGCAACCAGATCCTGATGCAGATCTTCGCAAGTATGCTCGATATCCTGCCCGCCATGCGGCCTTGGCTGGTTCGGAAATTCGTCACCGAGGGCGCGTCGCTGGACGAGATACTCAGCGACGACGCGGTGCTGGACGCCTACCTTGTCCAGAGCGTAACCGGAGTGTGGCATCCGGTCGGCACCTGCCGCATGGGCCGGGCGGACGACGCGCTCGCTGTAACCGACAATCACGGCCGCGTTCACGGGGTCGACGGCCTTCGCGTATGCGATGCCTCGCTGATGCCGGCAATCCCTTGTGCGAACACCAACGTCCCGACCATCATGATCGCGGAGCGCATCGCCGATCTGATCAGGCAGGAGGGGCGTGTCGAGTCCGCCACGGCGGCTGCGTGATCCGGGAGGTAGAGATGCTCATCGATGCCGCGAAGGCCATTCTCATGATGGTGGATGTTCAGGAGCGCTTGCTTCCCGCCATCGCCCACAAGGCCGCCGTGGAAAAGAATAGCGCCATTCTCTTGCAAGCGGCGCGCCAGATGCAGGTGCCGGCGGTAGTCTCGCAACAATACCCGAAGGGGCTGGGTCAGACAGTGCCATCGTTGGCGCAATTCGTCCCGGAAGGCTCGACCTTCGACAAGGTCGAGTTCTCCTGCGCGCGTGACCCCGCCCTCATGAACCACATAGCCGGGCTCGGGCGCACACAGGCCGTCCTATGCGGGGTGGAGGCGCATATATGCGTCCTGCAGACGGCGCTCGATCTTAAGGATCGCGGCTATGAGGTCTTCGTCGCGGTGGACGCGATCGGCTCCCGCGCCGATCTCAGCGTCGATGTGGCGCGCGCAAGGATGGCGGCCGCGGGCGTCAGCCTCGTGACGAGCGAGATGGTGGTGTTCGAGATGATGCGGACCGCGGCATCGCCGCAGTTCAAGGCCCTCAGCAAGCTGATCCAGTAGGGTAACGTCGATGAGGGATAGTTAGGGTTGGGCATGACCAGCAGCGTTCAGCTTTACATTGACGGCGCCTGGCGTGACGGCGCCGCAGGGGACACGCTGGAGTTCTGGAACCCGGCGACCGGCCAGCCGGTCGGACGGGTAGCCGTAGCCGGCAAGAGCGATCTCGAGGACGCCTGCGCCGCCGCCGACCGCGCATTCAGACAGTGGCGGGCGACGGCCGCCGTCCAGCGCTGCGCAGTTCTGCACAGGGCAGCCGCGCTGGTTCGCGAACGAAGCGCTTCGATCGCGCCGCTCCTGACGCGCGAACAGGGCAAACCGCTGGCGCAGGCCAATCAGGAGGTCGAGTCCTCAGCCGACATCCTCGACTGGTTCGCGGAGGAGGGGCGACGGGTCTACGGGCGCATCATTCCTTCGCGTGTGCCGGATGTGCGGCTTTCCGTGATGCGCGAACCGGTGGGGCCGGTCGCCTCGTTCAGCCCGTGGAACTTTCCCCTCGCGCAGGCGGCACGAAAGATCGGCGCCGCGCTTGCCAGCGGATGCTCCGTAATCATCAAGGGCCCGGAGGAAACGCCCGAAGCGCTGGCCGGCTTCGTCGGCGCGCTTCACGACGCGGGGCTTCCCGCCGGTGCGCTGAACCTGGTCTACGGGGTGCCAGCGGAAATTTCCTCCTACCTCGTGCCGCATCCGGTGATCCGCAAGATTTCGTTCACGGGATCGACTGTGGTGGGCAAGCAGCTCGGCGCCCTGGCGGGCGCGCACATGAAGCGGGCAACGATGGAGCTTGGCGGCCATTCGCCGACGCTGGTCTTCGAGGACGCCAATCTCGAACGTGCCGCGGAACTGCTGACCGCGTTCAAGTTCCGCAATGCCGGTCAGGTCTGCACCTCGCCGGCCCGGATCCTGATCCAGGACAAGGTCTACGGGGAATTCAAGTCGAAGCTCGTCGAGCGTGCCGCCAAGCTGAATGTCGGGGACGGTGCGGCCAGCGGGACGGAGATGGGGCCGCTGGCAAATCCGCGCCGCGTCGAAGCCATGGACGGCTTCGTTCAGGATGCAACCGATCAGGGCGCGGCCCTGCTGACGGGCGGGAGGCGGATCGGCAACCAGGGGAACTTCTTCGAGCCGACCATCATGGAAAACGTGCCCCTGTCGGCGCGGGTGATGAACGAGGAGCCTTTTGGGCCCGTCATGGTCCTGCAACGCTTCGGCGACTTCGACAGCATGGTTGCGGAGGCCAACCGGCTGCCCTACGGGCTGGCAGCCTATGCCTATACCCGCTCCGCACGCACCGCCGCGCGATTTAGCGAGGCCATGGAAAGCGGCATGGTTTCGATAAACCATCACGGCCTCGGCCTGCCGGAAACGCCTTTCGGTGGCGTCAAGGACAGCGGCTACGGCTCCGAAGGCGGCTCGGAGGCGATGGAACCCTATCTGGTGTCGAAATTCGTCACCCATTCGCTGACGGACTGACCAGCCGATGAAAATCACCGGCTCCGAGGTGCATCTGCTCGGCCTTCCCGCCGACGAGCCACTTGTCGGCAGACCGGCCTCGCCGGGGGCAACCCGACCGACGGTACTGCTGCGGCTGCGCACCGACGAAGGCGTGGAGGGCATAGGATTCACCTTCCTGGGTTCAGGCCTGTCGCGCGCCCTCAAGGTCGCGGTGGAAGACCTAGCCGCCCTTTGCGTCGGCTTCGATCCGCTCGACCCAGCACCGATGCTGGACCGCCTGACGGCACTTGCCGGTGGCTCGGGACCAGCGGGGATCTTCACGCTTGCGGTCGCCGCGCTGGACATCGCCCTGTGGGACATCCGCGGGAAGGCGGCCGGGCAGCCACTCTGGCGCATGCTTGGCGCGAGCGGCGAGCCGGTGCCGACCTATGCAAGCGGCGCGCTCATGCGCGAGTTCGATCTCGACACAATCCTGCGCGCCTGCCGGCATCTGGTCGACGCCGGCTATGGGCAGGTCAAGATGCAGCTGGCGCTGCCAGGCGGGCACGACCGAAGCCGCGAGATCGACCGCATCCGCCGCATCCGCGAGGCGCTCGGCAACGAGACCCTGCTGATGTGCGACATCAACCAGCGCTGGAGCGTTCCCCAGGCGCTGGAGATGGGACAGGCCCTGGAGGAATTCGACCTGTGCTGGCTGGAAGACCCCGTCTCGCACGAGGATCTGCGCGGCCAGGCGGCGGTCAAGGCAGGCCAGCCGTTGAAGATCGCGACCGGAGAATTCATCTACCGCCCGAGCGGCTTCGAGGTGCTGCTGGCCTCGGCTGCCCCCGATTTCGTGATGATCGATCCCTTCCGCGCGGGCGGCATAACCCCATGGCTGACGATCGCCGGGATGGCGCACGCTGAGGGCAGGCCCGTCGTCAGCCACCTCGCGCCGGAGATACAGGTGCACCTGATCGGGGCCGTGCCGAACGGCTGGACGGTCGAATACATGCCGTGGTCGATCGCGCTCTTCCGTGAGGTGCCGTGGCCTGACCGTGGCTATCTGCGGCCTCCGAAGGGGCCGGGGCTGGGACTTGTGATCGATGACGCCGCCGTCAACCGCTACAGGCTGTCCTGACATGCCGAAGCACGGTTTCCTGCGAGCGGGCGGGTAGAGCAATGCGGACTTGGCTCATAACCGGAGCGAGTAAGGGGCTAGGCGCCGCGATCGCCCGGATCGCCCTGGAGCACGGTGAGCGCGTAGCGCTGGCGGCGCGCGGCATCAGCGCCGACCACGCGCTGGTGCAGCGTTTTCGGGAGCGTACCCTACCCCTGAAGTTCGATCTGGCAGACGAGCGCAGCATTGAGCAGGCAGTCCAGCTTGCTGAAGAGCAGCTTGGGCCCATCGACGTTCTGCTCAACAATGCCGGTCAGGGAATTCACGGGGCGATCGAAGAAACCTCCGACAGCGAGCTGCGCGCCCTGTTCGACGTAAATTTCTTCGGCGTCGCCACGACGATCCGCGCCGTGCTGCCTTCGATGCGCGATCGCCGCCGCGGGCTCATCATCAACATAGGCTCGGTCGCCGGTTTCGTGGCCAATCCCGGCACCGGCGCCTATTGCGCCACCAAATTCGCGCTGGAGGCCCTCACCGAAGCCTTGCGCAAGGAAGTGGCGGGCCTCGGCATAAAGGTGTCGATGGCCGCACCCGGCGGAATGCGCACCGACTTCAACGGCACCTCGGTGTGGCGGACGGCAACCAGCCTGGAAGATTATCAGTCGAGCGCCGGCGCGCGGACAGCCGACCTGCTGACGCATGCGGGCCGTCGAGGCAGCGACGTTGACGCGGTCGCGATGGCGATCTGGAATCTGTCCCTGACTTCCGACCCGCCCTCGCATCTCGTTCTCGGAGCGGACGCCATCGAGCGCATCGACCAGAAGCTGTCGCACATGCGAGAGCAGCTGGCGCACGCCGTCCCGCTCACATGATGGCCCGACAAACCTTGGCAACACCTGGAGTTCGCGATGACGACGCTTGAGACCCTTCTGGCAAAGGACGCCATCCGCGAGACGATGGCCCGGTACTGTCATGCGCTCGACGCCTGCGATTTTGTCGGCGTCGCTTCGCTGTTCACCGAGGATGGTATGTGGACGACAGACTATGGAACGGCGAACGGGCGCGAAGCCATCGCGGCCTTGCTGGCATCGGTCGTTCCGACGAGGGGCAACGGGCCGCAGCGCAAGCACTATATCTGCAACGTGGTGATCGACGTAGCAGGCCAGGAAGCGTCGTCTGTTGCCGACTATCTGATCATCCGCGAATCCGAGTCTGGTCTCATCCCGGTGATGGGCGGCACCTACAAGGACAGGTTCAGGCAGGTCGAAGGGCGGTGGCAGTTCAGCCGCAAGACCCTGGTCCACGATATCGCCGGCGACATGGGCCTCCTCAACAACCGCTGAGCCTGCTCCGAACTACCGGACACCGAGTCCGGCCGCGACCGACAGGTCGGGGCCGGCGCTCAGTCTTCGTGCTCACCGCGCGACAGCCCGACCCATCCGCCCGTGATCGAGCCGTCGACCTGGACGTCGATGAGCAGCGGGCGCGTGAGATTGGCGAGCGCCGCCTCGACCTTTACCATATCCGCGAGCGTCCTGACGCTCACGCCATCCCCGCCGAGCGCGCGCGCGACTGCCGACAGGTCGGGATTTTCGAACCGCGCATAGTCGAGATTCCAGCCGCGATGCTCGAGATGCTTGATCTCGGCGCCATAGGCCTGGTCGTTCATGACGATGATGACCATTGGTAGCTTTGCACGCACAGCGGTTTCGAATTCAGGCAGCGCCATCATGAGGCCGCCATCGCCGCAGACCGCCACGGAAACCCGGTCCGGACGGGCTACGGCCGCGCCGATCGCCGACGAAAGTCCGAGACCGATGCAGCCGAAGCTGGGCGTGAAGAGAAAGCCGCGCTCGTCCTGAATCTTCAGGGCGCGGATCGGGAACTCGAAGAAATGCCCGCCATCAGTCGTCACGGTGCGATTGGCAGGCAGGATCTCGTCCAGGCGGCGGCAAGCCAAAGTGGGGTGCAGCCGGTCGCCTGACGGTAAATCATATAGCTTGACGTTGCCGATTTCGACGTTCCACCATGCCCCTTGCTCCTGGGCTTCTGGCAGGCATGCAAGGAGGCGATCGGTGGCGGACTTCGCATCTGCGACGAGGCGAATGTCGCTCTTGACAAGCGACCGTTCGAAGGCTGTGACGCTCCAGTCGCAGTGAAGCAGCTGCGCCTGCGGGAAGGCCATGCCGCCGCGAGTCGTCCACATGTTGAGACCGGCGCCAAATACGGCGACTACGTCGGCGCGCTGAAGGATCCTGTTTGTCCGCGCCGAGCCGAAGCCGCCGCAGACGCCGAGATTCCGTGCATGGCCCTCCGCGGCGCCCGCAGCCAGAAGGGACGTCGTGACAACTGCATTGAGCCGCTCGGCAAGCTTCAGGAGCGACGGCACCGCACCGGCCAGCACCGCGCCGCGACCGATGAGGATTGCAGGACGCTCTGCCCCTCCAAGTGCCGCCTCGAACGCCCGGAACTTGCCCTCGTCGATCGCCGGGAGATCAGGCTTGGGCAATTCAGGCGGCGGGGCGTCCGTCACCGGCACGTCGTCACGCAGCAGCGGGGCGAGGAAGCTCAGCACGACCGGCTTCCTGATCCTGCCGATGAGCGCGATCGCGCGTGTCACGGCGTGCTGCACGTCCTCGGCGCGATCGATCATGAGCAGCGTCGCCTCGGAGCCCGCGATGAGCGCCTCCTGGTCCATGCGCTGGAGGTTCCTCCACTCGTCCACCGGGTTGTGGGAGGTGACGATGAGGACCTGCGCGCTGGAGCGCACTGCGGAAATGATGGCCCCGATGCAATTGGCGATCGCCGGACCGTAGGTCAGGGTGGCGAGGCCGATGCCGCCAGTGGCATTCGCGTAACCAACCGCCATGGACACGGCGCCGGCGTCGTGGCGCGAGCCGATATAGCGCACGCTGTAGCGCTCCTGCAGGTCGCACAGGAGGTCGAGGTTTCCCTCGCCCATAAGTCCGAAGACGGCCCGCAGCCCGGAGTTGTAGATTTCATCCGCGACGACGGAATAGCCCGGAATCTTGCGCATCGCTCCCCACCGCTGAGGCACCCGCCGATTGTTTGAGCGCCTAATTGGGGGTGGGTATCTGGCGGGGATCGAAAGTGTCAACGCGGCCTGGATGTTGAAGCATCGAGCCGCGATCTGTCTTGCCGGTCGTGGGGAGGGACCGTCGTGATCGTTCATGAAGCGCTGAGACGCGGCCTGATAGACAGCATGAGCCTCCACACGAGGCGGAGGAACCGCTCGGCGAAAGATTGCTGATTGTCGAATTGAATCAGATAATTAGGCAAAATCCTGTCTGGTCTTTTGATGGAGAGGCCCGCCACGGAACGCCGTTGGCGAACGCAGAACAAGCAGCACAACCGCGAACAGATTGCTGCGTGTAGGGCCGTTTCGCGAAAGCATGATCGTCTTGTGAGCATGCCTTGCAGGCATCAGGGAAAGATCTGCTTTTCCGCCAAGTGAAATTGGCCCGAATGCCTCCGCCCCGCTCTACCTTCCCGTCGCGCAAGCTTGCGGCTATGTTTTCACTTGATGAAATTATCATGAAACGAGACTGACGGCTCGTGTGACCCGTTGATAGCATTCTTACTAGGGCTTGCACCCGGGGCCGCATATCTGACGCGGCCTGGTGTTTGCGAAACCCGTGGGAGGATCGCGTGCTAAACTTCAGGTCTCGATATGGAATTTTCGGCGCCGCGATTGCGGCGGCCGTGGCGGTGAGCGCAAGCGCATTCGCGCAGGACTGGCCGACCCGCCCGATCACGCTGGTAGGCCCTTTCGGAGCCGGCGGCAGTACAGATCTCATCGCTCGCATCGTCTCGGAGGAGATGAGCAAGGGGCTCGGACAGCCGATCGTTGTCGAAGCGCGGCCGGGCTCGTCTGGCATCGTTGGGGTCAGCTACGTCCAGCGCGCCAAGCCGGATGGCTATACGCTGCTCATGGGCACCAGTGGCACTCATGCCTCCAACCCAACCATCATGGCCGACCTGCCGTACGATCCGATCGAGGACTTCATCCCAATCAGCCAGTTCACCATCGCCGAGCACGTGCTGGCCATCCATCCGTCCGTCCCTGCCGAGAATATGACGCAGCTCATCGAGTATGCGCGCGCCAATCCCGGCGTCCTGAACTACGGCTCGGCTGGTGTCGCCTCGATACAGCACATCGGTGGTGCGCTTCTTGAGCAGATGGCAGGCATCAAGATGGTTCACGTGCCGTATTCCGGCGGTGCGCCTGCGATCGCGGACCTCCTGGCCGGCAATGTGCACATGGTGTTCGGACCTCTTGCCGAGCTGATGTCACACTTCCAGGGCGGCACGCTGCGCCCCCTCGCGGTTACGGCGACGAGGCGCTCGCAACTGCTCCCCGACCTGCCGACGATCGACGAGACCCTTCCGGGCTTCGATCTGGCGTCGTGGCAGGGGATGTTCGCTCCGGCAGGCACGCCCCAGGAGATCATCGACCGTCTGGGCAAGGAGGTGGCGCGCGCCTACACGGTTGAGGAGATGCGGTCGAAGCTGGTGAACCAGGGCCTTCTTCCTGTGGGATCGACACCGGAGGAGTTCAAGGCTTTCCTCCCGCAATCCATCGAACAGTGGCGCAATATGAACCGGCTTGCCGGAGCGAAAGTCATCGATTGAAGCAATCGTTTCGGGCGTTCTGCTTCGGCGGGGCGCCCGGCTGGTGGCATCCGGCCTTGCCGTTGCCGGTCCTCATTCGAACCATTCGCAGTGATGAAGGCTTCGGGTGCCGAGGTCAGTCATTCGAGGTTCGTCCGCGGCCGTCAATGTCCTGCGTCACGCTCCCCCGACAGTCCACTGGACGTGGTTCCAGCTTACAATCCTGATACCCGAGATTCTCATCCAGGGAGGGGTGAATGGACATCACACGAATTGGCACCACAACTGACCTCCTTGGCGAAAGCTGCGTATGGTCGGCGAGCGAGCAGGCGCTCTACTGGGTCGACATCCGCGAGCCGTCGCTGCGGCGGCTGAACTATTCCGACCGGCGGGTCGACACCTTCAAGATGCCCGAACTTGCAGGTGCGGTGTGCCTGCGCGAAGGGGGCGGCGTGATGGTGGCCCTCGAGGACAGTATCGCCCATTTCGACCCGGTAACATCGTCCCTCGAGAAGGTGGCGCGTGCCCCGGATACCTTTCCCAACATCCGCTTCAACGATTCCCGGGTCGACCCGCAGGGCCGGTTCTGGGCCGGGACCATGGATGATATCGCTCGCGGTCCCACCGGCACTCTGTATCGACTCGACAGCGGCTATCGCATGACCGCGGTGCTGCACCCTGTCATCATTTCGAACAGCCTCGCCTTCAGTCCCGACAGCCGGACCATGTACTTCAGCGACACCGTCTCGCGTGAGATCTGGGCGTATGATTTCGATTCCGAAGCCGGTCTGCCGTCAAACCGGCGGGTGTTCGCGACTGTTCCGGCGCCGGGCACACCTGATGGCTCCACGGTCGACGCGGAGGGATATCTCTGGAACGCGGAATTCGATGGCGCACGGGTGGTCCGTTATGCTCCCGACGGCCAGGTCGATCGCATCATCCAGATGCCGGTTCTGCGGCCTACCTGCTGCACATTCGGCGGGCCTGATCTGACGACGCTGTTCGTGACGACCGCAAGCCTCAGGCTGAGCGCTGCCGAACTCGCAGCGCAACCACTGGCCGGCGGACTTCTGGCGCTGGAGGTGGGCGTCAAGGGCGTGGCCGACCCGGCCTACCGCCCCTAAGCGCATCCATGTGGGGATTGCAGGCACTGCGGCGCGAAATACGGGAAATAGCCAGGCTTTGCGCTGCGGGCAAAGGGTGCGGGCCTGACCCGTCCGACCATCAGATCGCGACCGAACGGTAACACTGCAATGGGGAGGGGCCCAAATGATGCGATCGAAAAGCTCGCCTGACCTGGGAGCCGGTATCCTTCTCGTTGTTATCCCGCTCGCCTTTCTGATCGCGGGATGGTCACTCAGGCAAGGCACCCTGTTCGATATGGGACCGGGATACTTTCCCCGCTATGTCGCCGGACTGGCGATCCTGATCGGCCTGGTGCTGATCGCGAAGGGCATGGTTGCCCGGAACGTAGCCCTGCCTAGGATTGCTTTCCGGCCTTTGTCCTGTGTGCTGGCATCCGTGGTCTTCTTCGGATTCGCGATCGAGACGCTTGGCCTCCCCCTGACCGTGATCTTCACCATCATTCTGGCGAGCCTTTCGGTTCCCGAGCTGAAGTGGCGCCGTATCGCGATGCTCGCTGTCGGCATGTCGGTCTTCGTATCGCTGATCTTCGTCCGGGCCCTAGGTCTTCCCATCCCCCTGTGGCCGCAGTTCTGATGTCGCTGTTCCAAAACCTGGAGATCGGCTTTGCTACCGCGCTGACGGTGCAAAACATCTCTCTTGCCTTCCTGGGCTGCTTCGTCGGCACGCTCATCGGCGTTCTCCCGGGTCTCGGTCCGCTCGCAACCATGGCGATGCTGCTGCCGCTGACCTACTACTTCCCGCCGGAATCCGCGCTCATCATGCTCGCGGGAATCTACTACGGAGCCCAGTACGGCGGATCGACGACCGCGATCCTGGTAAATCTCCCAGGCGAGAGTTCCGCCGCCGTCACGTGTATCGACGGACACCAGATGGCGCGCAACGGCCGTGCCGGCTCCGCGCTAGCGATCGCGGCGCTGGCCTCCTTCATGGCCGGAACGATCTCGACTGCCGTCGTCGCGCTGTTCGCGCCGCCGCTATCGCGAATTCCGTTGTATTTCACGCCTGCGGACTACTTCTCGCTGATGCTTTTCGGACTGGTCGGCGCGACGGCCTTGTCGAGCGGCTCCCAGTTGAAATCCGTCGGCATGGTGCTCCTGGGCATTCTGCTCGGTTTGATCGGCATCGACATCAACAGCGGTGCCCAGCGTTTCACCGTCGGCTCCGTCGAGCTGCTCGACGGTATCGACTTCGTCGCGCTCGCCATTGGCATATTCGGTCTTGCCGACATCCTCTCGAACCTGATGCGGGGTCCGGAGTCGGGGAAGGAAGTTCTAAGTTCCAAGATCACCCATCTCTGGCCGACCAAAGAAGAACTCTCCAGGGCCTGGCCGGCAGCCCTCCGGGGAACGGGGATCGGGTCCATCCTCGGAATTCTGCCGGGCGGCGGGGCGCTCCTGAGTTCCTTCGCCTCCTACGCGCTGGAAAAGAAGATCTCGAAGACTCCCGAGAGATTTGGGAAAGGCGCCGTTGAAGGTGTGGCCGGGCCGGAAGCGGCGAACAATGCAGGCGCGCAGGCCTCCTTCATTCCGATGCTGACGCTGGGAATACCGTCCAACGCAGTCATGGCCATCATGATCGGCGCCCTGATGATCCAGGGCATCGTGCCCGGACCGCAGGTCATGACGCAACGTCCCGAACTGGTGTGGGGTCTCATCGCCAGCATGTGGATCGGGAACATCATGCTCGTGGTGATCAACCTGCCGCTGGTCGGGCTCTGGGTGTGGCTTCTGCGGATCCCCTACTCGATCCTGTTTCCGGCAATTGTCGTCATCTGCTGCATCGGCGCTTACAGCGTCAGCAACAGCCCCTTCGACGTCCTGGTGGGCGGGGTGCTCGCGCTATTGGGCTTCCTCTTCATCAGGTACGAATGCCCGCCGGCGCCGCTGGCTCTGGGTTTCATCCTGGGGCCGATGATGGAAGAGAACTTCCGACGGGCAATGCTCCTGTCGCGCGGCAGCCTGGCAACGTTCGTCACCCATCCGGCCAGCCTTGTACTGCTCATCCTCGCCCTGGTCTTGGCCGTATCGATGGCGCTCCCGTCCATGGGCAAGCGACGTGAAAAGGTGTTCCAGGAGGACTGATCCGGCCTCGGGCCTAGAGGCACTGTGATAAAGTAGACGGGAGAGCAGCCGGGCGCGCGTGCATGTACGGCGTCCATAACCCATAGTATTGAATTCCGTCTTGCAGCACTGTCAGTAAAGCCGTGCAGTTTCTGCGCCGAAAAATCAGCAGCGCACTTAGCCTCCTCTTGGACGTTACTGGTTTCGTTGGCTGAAATTTGCCGGTTTTCCATTTGAAGCCGGCTGAAGCCTTCCATATGCATTTTGCGCATCTGTAGGAGAGGTGGGGCCGTGTGTGCCGCACCGACCGCCCGGTGCGGACCAGGCGGGTGTCACTGGATTCGGGAAGACGAACGCTCGGTAGCCCCGTGGCCGCCGCTGTCCGCGGACCGCCCGGTGTCGAAAGCGAAATGGGAGGATGGAATGACAGTGTTTCTTCAGCTTGGTACCAAACCTACATTGCTCGGCGGCGCCGTTGAGCGAATGCCCTCGGCCGCACATTTCACCATGAACTGCCTGCGTCGGTACGCCGTTTCCGTCGCCGCGGGCCTGGCGGTTGCTGCAAGCGCGGTCCTTGCAGGCATGCCTGCGCATGCGCAGGACTACCCGGCTCGCCCGGTCACCATCGTGGTGCCCTATGGACCGGGCGGACTTTCCGACGCGATGGGGCGCCTGGCAGCATCACGACTGCAGGAAGCGCTCGGACAGCCTTTCGTGGTCGACAACCGCCCTGGCGCAGCCGGCACGATCGGCGCCAACCGAGTGGCCCAGTCGGATCCAGACGGTTACACGATCCTGCAGCATACCAGCGTGATGGCGATTCATGCGGTCTTCAACAAGAAGCTGACTTTCGACCCTCTCAAGGACATCGTGCCGGTGACTATCTTGGGAAAGGGGCCGCAGGTGCTCCTGGTTACACCGGATCTGCCCGTTTCCAACGTCGCTGAACTGATCGCCCACATCAAATCCAACCCCGGCAAGCTCAACTACGCGTCGACCGGCATCGGCTCCACGCCGCATCTCATTGCAGAGCGTTTCGCCCGGGGCTTCGATCTTGATGTCACCCATATCCCATACGCCGACAGCGGCAGCGCCAATCTGGCTCTGATGGGTGGTCAGGTGCAGATCATGTTCGACTCGATCTCGGCTACGGAGATGATCCGGAGCGGCAAGGTCAAGGCAATCGCCGTCACTTCGGAGAGCCGCTGGCCAGGGCTGGCGGAGGTTGCCAGCCTGCAGGAACAGGGCTTCGGAGAGATGACGCTAGGGCTCTGGACGGCGCTCTTCGTGCCCAAGGGTACCCCCCAGGAGATTATCGATCGCATCGCTTCCGCCCTTGGCAAAGCTGCGACGACCGATGAGTACAAGACGGTTGCCGAGCGCGCCGGCATGTTCCCGGTCGGTAGCACGCCAGCCGAGGCCGCCGAGACCTTCGCTGCCGATATCAAGACCTGGCAGAAGCTCGCCGACAGCGGCTTCGTGCTTGAACAATAGCTTCGGCTGGTGGCTACACGCTGCTCGATCTGATCGGCTGAAATCACTGCTCACGAGCGGGACCGGGCGCGTGATAGCGGCCGGTGGGGGCGAGTTCCGCAACTAGGCGGTTCACTAGTATCCTGATCGTGCCCGCGATCATTGCCATCCTGCTCAACCCCGTCAGCGTAGCCGCCATCGATGGCTGCTAGGCTGGCGGGTTTATGTCGTTAAACAGCGTTTTGGTCGTCAGCTAATCGTGCCCTTGGGGTTCGGCGCGGCAGATGCTATCTTCTGCGCAACGCAACATTTGTGAGCGCCTGCTGCGTCCCAGAGGGTTCGCGCGGCGCCGAGGACACGAACGTGGAAGACCCCGAAACCGGCCCTGCGCCGGCTGGGGCGTCCCGCACCGGAGGAGTCGCGTCAGGGCGCGACACGGGCGGGAACGGTCTTGGGGATGCCGCACCGGCGTCGCCGAGGGCCGACGCCCCTCTGCATCACCGAAAGAGACGCAAGCGTCGTCGCGGGCGCAAGGTGTTCGCACCTGCGGGAGCCCCGCCGGCCGCGGCGGTGAAGGTGGCAGTCGCGGCAATGAAGCCGCCGGAGCCCGCGCCGGCGCGATCCGCTGTAGCTTACGCTCACGGGGCGGCCTACGCCGCTCTCGATCTCGGCACCAACAACTGCCGCCTTCTCGTCGCCATGCCGACGCGTCCTGGCCAGTTCCGGGTGGTCGACGCATTTTCGAGGATCGTGAGGTTGGGCGAGGGCCTTTCCTCGAGTGGGCGCCTCTCGCAGGCGGCCATGGACCGCGCCGTCGAGGCTCTCAAGATCTGCGCAGACAAGCTGGCGCTCCGCCTGACGCGGCGAAGCCGCCTGATCGCGACGGAAGCGTGCCGCGCGGCGGAGAACGGCGAGGAGTTTCTCGATCGCGTCGAGCGGGAAACCGGCCTCGTGCTCGAGATCATCGATCGCCAGACCGAGGCGCGCCTTGCGGTCTCCGGGTGCGGATCGCTGGTCGACAGCGGCACCGATGCCGTCGCACTGTTCGACATCGGCGGCGGCTCCTCGGAGATCGCGCTGGTCGACGTCAGCAGGCGCAGGTCTCAGCAGCTTGCCGACCATATCGCCGCCTGGACGTCGCTGCCGGTCGGTGTGGTGTCGCTTGCCGAGAAGTTCGGCGGCCGGACCGTGACCGGCGACAGCTTCGCCGCCATGGTCGACTATGTGCGCGGGCTGATTGGCGACTTTTCCGGCCGGAACGCGCTCGGCGAGCTCGCGAAGGGCCGCGGCTTTCATCTGCTCGGTACATCGGGAACGGTGACCACGCTCGCCGGGGTTCACCTCGGTCTCGATCGTTACGACCGTCGCCGGGTTGACGGACTTTGGATGAGCGACGGCGAGGTCACCGCAATGATCGATCGGCTCCTCGGTTGGGATTTCGAGCGGCGCGTTGCAAACCCATGCATCGGTCCGGACCGCGCCGACCTGGTTCTGGCCGGCTGCGCCATCCTCGACGCCATCCGCCAGGTCTGGCCGGCGGGCCGTCTGCGCGTCGCCGATCGCGGCCTGCGCGAGGGCATACTCTCGGAACTGATGACCGAGGATGGCGCCTGGTCCCGGGGGCGTGGATGACGCGGAAACCCGGTTCGGGAAGCGGCGCGCGCGCCCTCCATACGAAGATCAAGAAGAAGAGCGGCCTCAAGGAATCGTCGCGCCGTTGGCTGGAGCGCCACATCAACGACCCTTATGTTCATAAGGCGAAGGCAGAAGGATACCGCTCGCGCGCCGCGTTCAAGCTCGTGGAAATTGACTCCAAGCATCAATTGCTGAAGCCCGGCATGCGCGTGATCGACCTCGGGGCGGCGCCTGGCGGCTGGTGCCAGGTCGCGGCCGCGAAGGTGCGCTCGACCGAGGCCGATACCCGGGTCGTTGGCATCGACTATCTGGAGATGGATGCGGTGCCGGGGGCTGTGGTGCTGCAGATGGACTTTCTCGACCCGCAGGCGCCGGCGCGACTGATGGAGACGCTGGGTGGCGAGCCGGACATCGTGCTTTCGGACATGGCCGCGCCCACGACCGGACACCGCCGTACCGACCATTTGCGCACGATGGGCCTTTGCGAAGTCGCTGCCGAGTTCGCCGTCTCCGTGCTCAAGCCAGGCGGGCATTTCCTCGCCAAGACCTTCCAGGGGGGTACGGAGGGCGAACTGCTCACCATGCTCAAGCGCAACTTTCGCACCGTCCATCATGTGAAGCCGCCTGCTTCGCGCGATGCGTCGGTCGAAATGTTCATCCTTGCCAAAGGGTTCAAGGGGCGAGGAGCGTCCGGCGAAGCCGGCGAGAAGCCCTAGAACGGGCTTCGAGAGCGACGAGCGCCCGTAGCCGTAGCGGAGGGCTGGCGTCCGGCGTAGCCCGCGAGAAGGCCTAACCGGCTCGGGGCGTCGGGCGGACGAAGCCTATTCGCCGATTTCTGGCCGGTTCCGAGTCTTGATCTTGGCTGCATGCCCGGAAATGGCGCTGCCCGCATCGGCGGGCATGCGTACGAAGAAAATTGCCGACAGCATCGCCAGCGCACCGACCGCCGCGAACGCGACCGAGAACGCGAAGCGGTCGAGCCCGTCGCCGGTGATCGCCGCCGTCGCCTCCAGCAGGCCGCCGGCGAAGGCGACACCGAGCGCGACGCTCATCTGCTGGATCGTCGCAGCGATAGCTGTTGCCTGCGACGCCTGGCGGTCGTCGATGTCGGCGAAGATGAGCGTATTGGCGCTGGAGAAGAACAGTGATCGCACGAACCCACCCATGAGAAGTACGGCGAGGATCAGCAGGTATGGCGTCGTCGGCGTGAAGAGCGCGTTGGCTGCCAGAAAGGCGGCGCCGATGATGGCCGTGGCAATGGTCACGGTGCGGAACCCGGCGCGGCGCAGTATGCCGGCCGCGAGCGACTTCACCGACAGCGCGCCGATGGCGGACACGAAGGTGATGAGCCCTGATTGCAGCGGCGACAGGCCGAACGCCAACTGGAACATCAGGGGCAGCAGGAACGGCATCGCGCCGGTGCCGATGCGAAAGCATATCGAGCCGCCGAGTGCGGCACGGAAGATCGGCAGCTTGAACAGGCGGACGTCGAGCAGAGGATTTGTCGTGCGCAAGGCGTGGCGGACATAGAGGCCGAGTGACGCAAGGCCGATCGCCGCCGTGACGATGCCGAACGCGGGCGGAAGGGCCGGCAGGCTGATGACTGAAAGCCCGAAAACGATGCCTGCCGCGGCCATGGCGGCAAGCAGGAATCCCGTGACGTCGAGCTTACGCCGCCCCTCGCGCGGGATTTCGGGTAGCACGCGCGTGGCCGCGATTATGCCAATGATGCCGATCGGCACATTGAGGATGAAGATCCAGTGCCACGAGAAGTAGGTGGTGATGAAGCCGCCAATGGGTGGACCGACCATGGGTCCGATGAGGGCAGGGGTCGTCAGCCACGCCATGGTCGATACCAGTGCCGCCTTCGGCGTGGAGCGGACAAGCACGAGGCGCGCGAGCGGCGTCATCATCGCCCCGCCCATGCCTTGCAGAAAGCGCGACACGACGAAGGCGCCGAGCGAGTTTGCGAAGGCGCAGGCAAGTGATCCGGCAACAAACACGGCTATCGCGGCGCGGAATACGTTCTTGGCGCCGTACCTGTCGGCCATCCAGCCGCTGACGGGGATGAAGATGGCAAGCGAGACCAGGTAGGCGGTTAGGGCGAGCTTGAGGGCCACCGGACTGGTGCCGATGTCGGAAGCGATCTGCGGCAGCGACGTCGCGATCACGGTGGAATCCATGTTCTCCATGAACAGGGCCACAGCCAGCACGATCGGGAGGGATCGGCTGGGACGAAGGAGGACCGGCGGTGCCTGGGGAGGACTTGCGTTCATGTCGATGCGACGGCGTTAACACGCTCTCCCGATCTTGTCCTGTCCGCCGGATGCCCGTTGCCATGCGATATCGCCGCTTGGGCGATCACGGTTGCATGCTTAGCGGTAAAGTTCGGGTGAGGGCGGTTGCGATTGTATGAGCTTGCGCCACCTTGCTCGCCCAGGTGCGGGCCCGCACTGCAACACAGGAAAGGGAGAGATGATGTCGACCGATCGCAGAACATTGTTCAAGCTTGGCGCAGTTGGCGCGATTGGCCTCGCAGTGCCGCAGATCATGGTGCGGGCGGCTGCCGCGCAGGTTGCGATGCCGCAGGTCCCCAGCCCCGGCTTCCACCGTTTCAAGCTGGGCGAGTTCGAGATCACGACGATCCGCGATGGCGCGCGTGCGAGCGACGGGCCTCATCCCACGTTCGGTGCAAATCAGCCACCGGAAGAAGTGGCGGCGCTGATGGAGGCAAACCTGCTGCCGCCGAGCCGGTTCGTGAACGGCTTTTCGCCGACCCTGGTCAGCACTGGCAGCGAGCTGGTTCTCTTCGATACAGGCCTTGGGGAAGGTGCGAGGCAAGGCGGGATGGGTCAGTTGATCGAGCAGCTTGCCGCATCGGGCTACAAGCCCGAGGACGTCGACGTGGTCGTCATCACGCACATGCATGGCGACCACATAGGCGGCCTGACGGAAGGCGGCGCCCCGGCTTTCCCGAATGCCCGTTACGTCGCCGGCAAGACCGAGTATGACTTCTGGACATCGCCCGACCGCATGTCCGGGCCGACCGCGAACAACGCCAAGGCAGTCGACGCCAAGGTGAAGCCGCTCGCCGAGAAGATGACGTTCATCGAGGACAACGGCGAGGTCGTTGCCGGCATCGTCGGTCTCGCCGCGCCCGGCCACACGCCCGGCCATATGATCTTCCGCCTGGAATCGGGGGGTAAGGCGCTGATCGTCACCGCCGACACGGCCAACCATTTCGTCGCGTCGCTGCAGCGGCCCGAGTGGCATGTGGCTTTCGACATGGACAAGGAACAGGGCGCCGCAACACGCAAGAAGGTCTTCGATATGATCGCGGCCGACCGTCTGCCGTTCATCGGCTACCACATGCCGTGGCCATCGGTCGGTTACGTCGAGAAGATGGATGTGGGTTACCGCTACGTTCCCCACACCTACCAGCTGAGCTTGTAGCAAGGTCCGCCGGCCTAATCGCCGGCGTCACCGGCCTTCAACAAGATCCTCGGCATAGCGCCGCGTTTCCTCGATCCGCTCGGCTGTGGCGGGGTGGGTCGAGAGGAACGTGTCCGCATGTCCCTTGTCGTCGAGCTTGTCCCGCAGCAGCTCGAAGAAGCGGACGATAGCGAATGGATCCCGCCCGTCCGCATGCATGAGTTCGACGCTGTAGCGGTCGGCCTGCGCCTCCTGGGTGCGCGAGAACGACAGCGACAAGAGCGCCGCGCCCTGTACGACAACGTCCTCGAAGCCGCTGCCGAGGTCGCCGCCTATCAGCATGATCAACCCTGCGATGCCGGCGGCGCGGTAGATCTGGCGCAGGGAGTGCTCGAATTCGACATGGCCGATCTCGTGCGCGAGCACGCCGAGCACGGCGTCGGTGTCCGCTGCTGCCATCTCCACGAGCTCGTCGGTGAGCACCACGGTACCGTCCGGCAGCGCGAAGGCATTGGGACCAACGGGCCCGCCGAAACGGAAGTTGAGGTTGTACTTCTCGGCGCCGCCAGGTGCTCGCGACGCCAGCTGCGCAAAAGCGGTGGCAATGGCATCCCGACGCTGCGCCGGCAGTTTGCTCGGAGCCAGCAACGTCGTGTCGAGCGAGATCATCGCCGACTTGCTGAGCAACTGTGGTACCACGGGCGGCGTCGCCGCAATCGCGCCTTCGACGAGAAGCGGCACCGCGTATCGGTAGACTGCGAATGACAAGCCGATCACGAGCATCACGAAGATCAGCAGGCGCGGCCTGAAGCGCTCCAGCTCGTGGATCCGCGATACCCTGCGGCGAAGCGCGCGCAGGGCGGCGTCTATGCCGTCATTATCCGGTGTTTCGAACACGCTTCCGTCCGCGAACGAAATGCGCCGCACGATCGATCCCACCCGATCGGACACTTCGAGCGCGGCCAGCGGCGTCGCGGCCAGCGGCTTGCCGTCCGCGTCACGTGCCTGCACGATGCCTTCAGCGAAGTGCAGGCTCGAGGCGACGGCACGGCTCGAACGGGCCGGATGCCAGATGCCGACGATGGGGGCCTCTTCAGAAGCCAAAGTCGAGACCTTCCACGTCCATGTACTCGGAGCCGACGACGCCCGTCTCGTCACGCACGGCGCTGAGGTAGTCCTCCAGCGAGCCCGCCGAATAGAGGACCGTCGCCGATGCGATGTACTTTGCCATTCGCACCGCCGCCCAGGGGCGAAGCAGTCCCAGCGTCAGTACTGTGGAGAAGAAGTTCGAAATGGCGATCCAGGCGTACCGCCACCTGCGAATCGACGACGCGAAGACGTGGCGGCCGTCGACGACAGTCTCGTTCAGTGCGACGTTGCGGATGCCGGCCCGGTACAGCATGCCGACAAGCACGTAGAGCAGAAAGAATGGCAGCAGCGCCACGTACAGCGCTGTAAGGATTCCGAAGACCGCGTAGTCCGAGGAAAGCTGCTTTTCGAGATCCAGGCCAGAAGCGATAATGAAGGCGGCTATCCCAATGGCGAGCACGACCCCACCGCCAACGATAAGCAGCACTGCGGGCATGATGAGCTGGCCGTATAGTTTCTCGAGCCGCGGCTCGCACTCGATCGGGCGGTCGCCATATCTGAGGTTGGACAGCGTGTAGTTCCACGCCCATTGCGACGCCAGCGGGGCAAGCAGCCCCGCCGATCCCCAAGTGAGAAGCCCGCCGAGCAGATAGGCCAGGAACGCCCCGCCATAGCCGCCGGTGAAATCGAACCGCACGTTTCGGAAGCTCGTCACTCGGGCGCTGAACCGCAGCCCGCGCATGACGAACCACGGCACGGCGAAGAGGAACGCCACGCCGATCAGGCCACCGACCAGAGGCAGGAATTGCACCGCAACGTTGTAGAGGAGCAGCACGACGAGAACGATCAAACGGCCGATAAGGATTTGCGCGGGGCGCGCGTGGTAGTCGAAGCTGCCGCCGCCCAGATGCGTATTGCCGTAGAAATAGCGGTTGCGCCGCACCTTCGCCCACGCTGAGTAGATGCCCAGCGTCACGATCGTCAGCAGCACGTTGACGATCCAGATGCCGAAATATTCGCGAGCGCTGCCGGTAAAGACGAACTGCTCGCGTCTCATGCTGAGGGCCGGCACAGCCGGCGGCCCCGTCTCGATTTCCGACATGAAGGCCTCCGGCACCGATCATGCCGCAAGGCGGCGCGTCGCGCCATCGCTTCCCTTCTACGGCGTCCCGTGGTACCAGCCCGCGCCAATCCTGAAAGGGACGACCGACTCGCCGCGACGCCGAGAGCGCCCGCGGGAGTACCTATTTACAGAACGGACGAAAGGGTTGGCATGGCGAGGATCATCGAGACCGTTACCGGCGCGGAGGCGTTGACCTTCGACGACGTTCTCCTGCAGCCGGGCCATTCGACGGTGATGCCGGGCCAGACCAACGTCGCCACTCGGATCGCCGGCGAGATCGACCTCAATATTCCCATCCTTTCCGCCGCGATGGACACTGTGACCGAGGCGCGGCTGGCGATCGCCATGGCTCAGGCCGGCGGCATCGGCGTCATCCACCGAAACTTCACACCTGAGGAGCAGGCCGAACAGGTTCGCCAGGTCAAGAAGTTCGAGAGCGGCATGGTGGTGAATCCGGTTACGATTGGACCGGAAGCGACGCTGGCCGACGCGCAGGCGCTGATGCGTCGCTACGGCATCTCCGGGATTCCGGTCGTTGCAAATGGAAGTCTCGGCGGCCACACCAGCGGCAAGCTCGTCGGCATTCTCACCAACCGCGACGTTCGTTTCGCCTCCAACCCCGGTCAGCCAGTCAGCGAACTGATGACCAAGGACCGTCTCGTGACCGTCCGCGAAGAGGTCAGCCAGGACGAAGCGCGTCGGCTCCTGCATCAGCATCGCATTGAGAAGCTCCTGGTGGTCGACGTTGACGGGAATTGCGTCGGTCTGATCACCGTCAAGGACATGGAGAAGGCGCAGCTCAACCCGCACGCTACGAAGGACGCGCAGGGGCGCTTGCGTGCCGCGGCGGCGACGACGGTCGGCGATGACGGCTATGAGCGCGCGGAGCGGATGATCGATGCCGGTGTCGACCTGCTCGTCATCGACACGGCACACGGCCATTCGCAGCGTGTGCTGGACGCTGTGATGCGCGCCAAGAAGCTATCGAACTCGGTGCGCATCATCGCCGGCAACGTCGCTACGGCGGAAGGCACCAAGGCGCTTATTGATGCCGGAGCCGATGCGGTGAAAATCGGCATCGGTCCCGGTTCCATCTGCACCACGCGGGTGGTCGCGGGCGTCGGCGTGCCGCAACTGTCGGCGATCATGGCGTCGGCCGAGGAGGCAGACAAGCAGGGCGTCGGCGTCATCGCCGATGGCGGCATCAAGTTCTCGGGCGATCTGGCCAAGGCTCTGGCCGCCGGCGCGCGCGCGGCGATGATCGGATCCCTGCTGGCAGGCACCGATGAAAGCCCCGGTGAGGTCTATCTGCATCAGGGCCGATCCTACAAAGCCTACAGAGGCATGGGCTCGGTGGGCGCCATGGCGCGCGGCTCGGCAGATCGCTACTTCCAGGCGGAGGTTCGCGACACGCTGAAGCTGGTGCCGGAAGGCATTGAGGGCCAGGTACCTTACAAAGGTCCGGTCGCCGGCGTGCTCCATCAATTGGCTGGCGGCCTCAAGGCGGCGATGGGTTATGTCGGCGCGGGCGATCTTGCCGAATTCCGCGAACGGGCGACGTTCGTGCGCATCTCTTCGGCGGGCCTGCGCGAGAGCCATGTCCATGACGTTACGATCACCCGCGAAAGCCCGAACTATCCGGGGATGATGTAGGCGAAATGTCCGGCTCCACCGCCATCTTCTGGCCGATGATCGTCCACGTCGCGCTCGTCTATGCAGTGTACGTGTTGATGTCGCGTCGGCGCGTTGGCGCAGTCAGGGCCGGCACCGCAACCGTCTCGCAGTTCCGGCACAACCAGAACGAACCCGAAGAGAGCCTGTTCGCGCGAAACAATCTGGCGAACCAGTTCGAACTGCCGACCCTGTTCCACCCGGTCTGCATCGCTCTGTACGTGACCGGCGGGGCCGGGACCGTTCCTGTCATCATTGCCTGGATCTTTGCGCTATCGCGGATCGCTCACACGTCGGTTCACGTCACCACGAACCGCATCCGCTATCGGCGGCCGATATGGATCGTCGGGTTCTTGGCGGTCGGCGCCCTGTGGCTGTGGCTCGCCCTGCACCTCGCCGGCCTGGTCTAGCTCCAGTAGAAACCGGCACAGGGGGTAGGCGGAGCGGGCTCCTGCGCCGAAACGTAGCACCGCTGACGCATCGGTAAACGACGCGAACGCCCGTGGCGCAATTGCGCCGCACGCGCTTCCTGTCTAGTCTGGAATCATTCCAATCCGGGGCGGTTGTTGTGTGGCTCATTGCCCGCTGCGAGCCTGAATCGACGAGGTGAAGTGATGGACGCAAAGGCCGACGACAAGTCTGCGGGCAAGTGCCCAGTGAACCACGGTGGCTCGCGCGGCCGCCGAAACCGGGAGTGGTGGCCCGATGCGCTCGACATCGAGATGCTTCACCGCAACTCGGTGCTTTCGGACCCGATGGGCGCCGGTTTCGACTACGCCAAGGAGTTTGAAACCCTCGATCTTGATGCGGTCATCGCCGACCTGCACGCCCTGATGACGGACTCGCAGGATTGGTGGCCCGCCGACTTCGGCCATTATGGCGGCCTGATGGTGCGCATGGCGTGGCACAGCGCCGGCACTTACCGCACGACCGACGGCCGCGGCGGCGCCGGCGCCGGGCAGCAGCGCTTCGCACCGCTGAATTCGTGGCCGGACAACGCCAATCTCGACAAGGCGCGCCGCCTGCTGTGGCCGATCAAGCAGAAGTACGGCCGCAAGATCTCGTGGGCCGATCTGATGATCCTCGCCGGCAACGTCGCGCTCGAGTCCATGGGCTTCAAGACTTTTGGTTTCGCCGGCGGCCGCGCCGACGTCTGGGAGCCGGAGGAGCTCTACTGGGGGCCGGAAGGCAGCTGGCTCGGCGACGAACGCTACAGCGGTGAACGCCAGCTCGCGGAGCCCCTCGGCGCGGTGCAGATGGGCCTCATCTACGTCAACCCGGAGGGCCCGAACGGCAATCCCGACCCGATAGCTTCGGCGCGCGACATCCGCGAGACCTTCGCGCGCATGGCAATGAACGACGAGGAGACGGTGGCGCTGATCGCTGGCGGCCATTCTTTCGGCAAGACGCACGGCGCCGGTGATCCCTCGCTCGTTGGTCCTGAGCCCGAAAGCGGCGCCATTGAGGACCAGGGACTCGGCTGGAAGAGCAAATATGAAACCGGGGTCGGCGCGCATGCCATTACCGGTGGGCCAGAGGTGACCTGGACCCAGACGCCCACGCAGTGGAGCAACCTGTTCTTCAAGAACCTGTTCGAGAACGAGTGGGAGCTGACAAGGAGTCCTGCAGGCGCAAAGCAGTGGGTCGCGAAGAACGCAGAGCCGTCGATTCCGGACGCGTTCGATCCTGCGAAGAAGCACCGCCCGACGATGCTGACGACGGATCTCGCCCTGCGCTTCGACCCGGCCTACGAGAAGATTTCCCGCCGCTTCTACGAAAATCCGGATCAGTTCGCAGATGCGTTCGCACGCGCCTGGTTCAAGCTGACCCATCGCGACATGGGTCCGCGGGTGCGCTATCTCGGGCCGCTGGTCCCGCAGGAAGAACTGATCTGGCAGGACGTCCTGCCGGCAGTCGACCATCCGCTGATCGACGACCAGGACATGGCTTCCTTCAAGGCGAAGATCCTCGACTCCGGTCTTACCGTTCCGCAGCTTGTTTCCACGGCTTGGGCTTCGGCGTCGACCTTCCGTCGCTCGGACAAGCGCGGCGGCGCCAATGGCGCGCGGATCCGGCTTGCGCCGCAGAAGGACTGGGAGGTCAACGAGCCCGCTCAGCTGCGCGCCGTCCTCGAAAAGTTGGAGGCGATCCGCCAGGATTTCGCAAAGCCTGTGTCGATGGCGGACTTGATCGTGCTTGCGGGTGCTGCGGCAATCGAGAAGGCTGCGAGTGACGCGGGTGTATCGGTTTCGGTGCCGTTCGTACCCGGCCGCACCGACGCTACCGAGCAGCAGACGGACGCCGCCTCCTTTGCTCCGCTGGAACCTCGCTATGACGGTTTCCGCAACTACGCACACAGCACGAAGACGAAGTTCATGCAGCCGGAGGAGGCGCTGGTCGACCGCGCCCAGCTCCTGACGCTTACCGGGCCGGAAATGACCGTTCTGCTCGGTGGCTTGCGCGTTCTTGGCGCAAACACTGGCGGTTCGCGTCACGGCGTCTTCACCGATCGGCCGGGCCAGCTGACGAACGACTTCTTCGTCAACCTGCTCGACATGAAGACCGAGTGGAAGCCCTCTGGCGAAGAGGGTGTCTACGAGGGCAGGGACCGCAAGACGATGGTCCTCCGCTGGACGGCGACGAAAGTCGACTTGATCTTCGGCTCGCATTCGCAGCTGCGCGCCTTCGCCGAGGTTTACGCGTGTGCGGACTCGCACGAGAAGTTCGTCAAGGACTTCGTGGCGGCCTGGAACAAGGTGATGAACGCCGATCGCTTCGAGAACCGGATCACGACCGAGGTCAAGAAGGCCGCCTGATCGGATTAGCCGTGCTGAAGAAGGCCGGGCAGCGATGCCCGGCCTTTTTCCTTTGCAGTTGCGCCGGCCCCGTCGGCGCGCTAGCCGAACGGTGTACGGGTTTAGCCGAGACAGGGTTGCCATGAGACTGGGTGGACGGATCGCCGCCGCGATCGAGATCCTTGAGGATATGGAGCGCCGCCACAGGCCGGCAGCCGAGGCCCTGAGGGACTGGGGCCTGTCACATCGCTTTGCGGGATCGGGCGACCGCTCAGCCATCGGCAATATTGTGTACGACGCGCTGCGCCGCCGCCGCTCTGCCGGATGGCTTCTCGGCGACAACAGCGCGCGCGCGCAGGCTTACGGGGCGATGCTTCTGTGGGGGATGACGCCGGAAGGTCTTGCCCAGGCCTTGGACGGAGACCGCTTTGCTCCCGCGCCACTCTCCAATTCTGAAATAGCGTCTTACCGGGCACGCGACCTGTCCGACGCACCGGACGCCGTTCGCGCCGACGTGCCGGATTGGTGCGCTCCGCTGCTCGCTGAGGCGTGGCAAGAAGCATGGGTCGCCGAAGCAGCGGCGCTTGCCAGCAGACCGCCGCTCGACCTGCGCGTCAACACCCTGCTGTCGAAGCGCGACAAGGTACTGGCGGAACTGTCTGGTACTGGTGCCGATGCCGTGCCGATGTTGCCCGACGCGGTGCGTATTCCCGCGATTGAGGGCGATGGACGCCACCCCAATGTGCAGGCCGAGCCCGCTTTCCAGAAAGGCTGGTTCGAGGTGCAGGACCTCGGCTCGCAGATGGTGGCCAGGCTCGCCGATGCCGCTCCCGGTCAGCAGGTCGTGGATTACTGTGCGGGCGCTGGCGGAAAGACGCTCGCCATGGCAGCTGCGATGGACAATAGCGGCCAGATATTTGCGTACGATTCCGAAAAGGCGCGGCTCGCCCCGATCTTTGACCGACTGCGCCGCGCTGGCGCGCGAAACGTCCAGGCCGTGGCCCGTCAAAGCGAGCTTCACCCGCTGCAGGACAAGGCGGACCTCGTTCTTGTTGATGCTCCGTGCACCGGAAGCGGCACCTGGCGCCGTCGTCCCGATGCCAAGTGGCGGCTGGGCGAACGCCAGCTCGCCGCACGGCAGAATGAGCAAAGCGACATTCTCGACGCCGCTGCGCGTTTCGTCCGTCCGGGCGGCAGACTGGCCTACATCACCTGTTCAGTCTTCGAGGCCGAGAACGGGCGGCAGTCCGCTGCCTTCATGTCGCGCCACGGAGATTTCGCTCCGGTGGATCATAGGTCGCTGTGGTCGCTGACTTTTGGACGGGGCTGCGACGACGCTCGGATCGGCAATGATGGCATCCGCCTTACTCCGCTACGCAACGCGACGGACGGCTTCTACCTCGCGGTGTTTCAACGCGGCTGACAACGTTGACCTCGCTCCCGCCCGCGCCATCTAATGCGCACCACGGGAGATGGGAGTTGTCATGGGCAAGTACGCTTCGTTGATCGCCTTCGTCGCGCTTGTCGTCGTCGTTGGCGGGGTGATCGGCATCTTCACCGCCCCCGGCGAATGGTACGCGAGCCTTCAGAAACCCCCGTTCAATCCGCCGAGTTGGATATTCGGCCCGGTTTGGACGGTCCTGTATGTGCTGATCGGCATTGCCGGCTGGCGTATCTGGCGCGTCGACAGAACGAGCGCTGCCATGGTTGCCTGGTGGGTGCAGCTCGCGCTCAACTTTCTCTGGTCGCCGATCTTCTTTGCGGCAGAGAATATTGCGCTGGCACTCGTCGTGGTCCTGGCGATGCTCGTCACGATCCTTACCTTCATCGTCTTGTCATGGCGCGTCGACCGGACAGCCGCAGTGCTGTTCATCCCCTACGCCTGTTGGGTTTCGTTCGCATCGCTGCTGAACGCTTCGATATGGTGGTTGAACTAGCCTTGCTGCGCTGCACAACGGCGCATTGCGCGGGTAGCCTGCCTCTGCGATAAGCAGCTCGAAGGAGCTGTCCATGGCTGCAACCATCGCCGTCGAAGGCGACTACGAAGCGCGCGTTCGCGACAGCTTCGCGCGCCAGAAAATCATGGAAACGATCGGTGCGGAGCTGACGCGCGTCAGTCAGGGTGCCGTCGAGATCGAGATGCCGTACGACGAGGCGCTGACGCAGCAGCACGGATTTCTCCACGCCGGCGTCATCTCCACTGTGCTGGATTCCGCGTGCGGATATGCCGCCTATTCGGTCATGCCGCCCGATGCCGCTGTTCTGACGATCGAGTTCAAGGTGAATCTTCTCGCTCCTGGACGTGGCGAGCGCTTCCTTTTTCGCGGCTCCGTCACCAAGCCCGGACGCACCATCATCGTCGCCGACGGACAGGCCTACGCGTTCACCGCCGACGGCGAGGCAAAGCTGGTAGCGACCATGACTGGCACGATGATGACGGTCATGGGCCGCGAGGGCATCGCCGGATGACGACGCATGCGCTGAAGCCTGTGGGCGCGGCGACGGTGCTTTACGTAATGGCGGCGGACGCCGAGTATGGCGAGCATCTGCGCCGCCGTTTCGTTCCGCTGATGACGGGCGTCGGCCCTGTCGAGGCGGCAGTGTCGATGAGCGCCACATTGACCGGCCTGGCGGCCGACGACAGCTTGCCGTCGCTGGTCGTGTCGCTCGGGTCGGCAGGCAGCCGAAGCCTTGAGCAGACCGGCATCTACCAGGCGGCCTCCGTCTCCTACCGCGACATGGATGCGTCGGCGCTCAGCTTCGTGAAAGGTGTGACACCGTTTCTGGACCTTCCTGCGGTGGTCGATCTGCCGCTGCGCGTTCCAGGCATTCCCGAGGCGACGCTCTCCACCGGTGCCAACGTCGTCAGCGGTTCGGCCTACGACGCCGTCGCGGCGGAGATGGTCGACATGGAGACGTTCGCCGTGCTGCGTGCGTGCCAGCGCTTCGGGGTGCCGCTTGTTGCGTTGCGCGGCATCTCGGATGGCGCGGCCGAACTGCGCCACGTCGGCGACTGGACCGAATACCTCCACCTTATCGATGAAAAGCTGGCGAACGCGGTGGATGTTCTGGAGACGGCGATCGGCAACGGATTGATGGCGGGCTTGGACTCGTCTATCGGCTCGCGATGACCCAGAGCGTCCCAGACTCCATCCTGATCCTCGACTTCGGCAGTCAGGTCACCCAGCTGATCGCAAGACGCGTTCGCGAGGCCGGGGTCTATTGCGAAATACACCCCTTCAATGCAGCCGGCGCGGCCTTCGCGCGCATGCAGCCGAAAGGCGTCATCTTTTCGGGCGGACCAGCCTCGGTTCTGGAAGACGGCAGTCCCCGTGCGCCTGAGGAAGTTCTCGCGTCCGGCGTGCCGATCCTGGCGATCTGCTACGGCCAGCAAACCTTGGTTACCCAACTCGGCGGGCAGGTCGAGGGCGGCCATAGCCGTGAATTCGGCCGCGCCGACGTTACCATCAACGAGCCGAGTCGCCTTTATGAGGGCGTCTGGGATGTCGGCATGCGCTATCCCGTATGGATGAGCCACGGCGACCGCGTGACGCGCCTCCCCGAAGGCTTCAAGGTCGTGGCAACTTCGCCTAATGCGCCCTTCGCTATCGCGGTCAACGAGGACAAGCGCCAATACACGACCATGTTCCACCCCGAGGTCGTGCACACGCCCGACGGCGGCAAGCTTCTTGCCCGTTTCGTGCACGATATTGTCGGCTTGAAGTCCGACTGGACGATGGCCGCCTACCGCCAGCGCATGATCGAGAAGATTCGCGAGCAGGTCGGCAGCGGCCGCGTCATATGCGGACTGTCTGGCGGCGTCGATTCTTCGGTCGCCGCGGTACTTCTCCATGAGGCGATCGGGGAGCAGCTGACCTGCATCCTGGTGGACCATGGCCTTATGCGTCTCGACGAGGCTGCCCAGGTCGTCGCCATGTTCCGCGACCACTACAACATCCCGCTAGTCCACGTAGACGCCTCGGAAGCGTTTATCGGCGCGCTCGAGGGCGAGGTCGATCCCGAGGTCAAGCGCAAGACGATCGGCCGCCTCTTCATCGAGACTTTCGAAGCCGAGGCGAAAAAGATCGGGGGCGCCGAATTCCTCGCGCAGGGGACGCTCTACCCCGACGTTATCGAAAGCGTTTCGTTCACCGGCGGGCCATCGGTGACGATCAAGAGCCACCACAATGTCGGCGGGCTCCCGGCGCGTATGAACATGAAGCTGGTCGAGCCGCTGCGCGAGCTGTTCAAGGACGAGGTGAGGGCCCTCGGCCGTGAACTCGGGCTGCCGGAGACGTTCGTCGGCCGCCACCCGTTCCCCGGTCCAGGCCTGGCGATCCGCCTCCCGGGGGGCGTGACCCGCGAGAAGCTGGACATCCTGCGCCAAGCCGATGCGATCTATCTGGACGAGATCCGCAAAGCCGGTCTCTACGACACGATCTGGCAGGCCTTTGCCGTACTTCTTCCTGTGCAGACTGTCGGAGTGATGGGCGACGGCCGCACCTACGAGTTCGTCTGCGCGCTGCGCGCCGTAACGTCGGTCGATGGCATGACGGCCGACTTCTTCCCCTTCGACATGAACTTCCTCGGCCGCGCGGCAACCCGCATCATCAACGAGGTACGCGGCATCAACCGCGTCGTCTATGACGTTACCAGCAAGCCGCCGGGCACGATCGAGTGGGAGTGAAGGGCTGACGCCTTCGCCCTACGATACCGGCCGTCCTGGCCGTTGAACGGTGCTCGCTCAACGCAGTCCGAAGAACGACAGGATGAACAAGACGATGACGACGAGGCCGACGAGGTAGATGATGCCGTTCATGGGTTCTCTCCGTTGACAAGCGGGTTGGCCCATCAACGGTTATGCTGCCGCAGCGTTCCATCGCGTCGCGCTGCCGAGGGTGGATGAAGGAGATTGGCTCCCTGAGGACCGCGCTCGCCGGGATGGCGGGGATGGCTGTCGCCATGGGCTTCGGGCGCTTCGTCTATACTCCTATCCTCCCCGGCATGATGGAGGGGTTGGCCCTTACCCCGGCAGATGCGGGCCTGATCGCGGCCGCGAACTTCCTCGGCTATCTCGTCGGCGCCGTTGCCGCGGGTGCATCATGGCTTGCCTCTCGCGAGCGGCCGGCCCTTGTCACTGCCATGATCGGTACCGCCGTTCTGGCGGCGACGATGGCGATCAGCAACCATGTGGGAATACTTCTTGCTGTCAGATTCCTCGCAGGGGTGGCGAGTGCTTTCGCGCTGGTCCTGCTGTCAGGCATTGTCCTGGCGCAACTAGCCGGCCGCGGCAGGGCGGAGCTCGCCGCCCTGCACTTCGGCGGCGTCGGTTTCGGCATCGCGGTCTCTTCGCTCCTGATCCTTGCACTCAACCGCTACGATATCGGCTGGCGGGGAGATTGGCTTTGGACTGCGGGATTGGCGCTGCTCTGCGCCGTGGGTGCGCTGATCCTTCTCGGGCCGAGCGGGCCTGCCGACCGCGCGGCGGTTGCGGAGCCGCGCCTGCCCGGAACTTCGCATCTGCGCCACCTCATCCTTTCCTATGGCCTTTTCGGCTTTGGCTACGTGGTGACCGCCACCTTTGTGGTGGCCATCGCGCGTGATGCGGGCGTATCGCGTGATGGCGAGGTAGGCGTCTGGCTCATTGCAGGAGTTGCTGCGGCGCCGTCGGTCTGGCTGTGGGATCGTCTTGCGAAGCGCATAGGTGATCTGACGACCCTGGCGATCGCCTGCGGCGTCGAGAGCCTCGGCGTTGGGGCGAGCGTTCTGTTCGGCGGAATTGCAGGGCCACTGATCGGCGCGCTGCTCGTGGGCGGCACTTTCGTTGCAGCTACGGCGCTCGGCCTGCGTGCTGCGCGGCGCATGGCGCCCGACGCGCCGCGGCGGGCCATCGCGGCGATGACGGCGGCGTTCGGCGTCGGTCAGATCTGCGGACCGCTGGTTGCCGGCCTTTTGGCGCAAGCGGCGGGAAACTATCGGCTCGCTTCTCTCATGGCGGCAGCCGCGCTGCTCTTGTCGGCCGTGCTTGCGCTTCGCAGCCGAAGCCCCGGGCAACCCTGAGCACGCAAACTTTGCGCCGCCAAGAATGCTGCTGCGGTCAGTGCGCGCCTTGTCTCGCTGACGAGCGCAAGCTAGGCATCATGTCAGGGCCCACGAAAGGCACGCCAGGTGTTCGTATCGTTCTTCCCGAATCCCAAGGTCTTCTTCACGTCCGCCGCTGTCTGGTCGGCCGTTTGCGTGGCGCTTTGGTATCTCGGCGGTTCTGAACTCGGCACTCTGATAGGCCTGCCGCCCGCAGCGGCCGATGCACCGCCGATCATCGGCATCTCGGTGTTCTGGTCGCCGCCGTTCCTGTGGTTCTACATCTACTTCGCCATCTGCGTGGCGATCTTTTACGCCTTCTGGTCGGCATATTCTCCGCATCCGTGGCAGCGCTGGTCGATCCTTGGGTCGGCGCTCATCCTGTTCATCGTCTATTTCCAGGTGCAGGTCTCGGTCGCGGTCAACAATTGGTACGGGCCGTTCTGGGATTACGTGCAGGCCATCATGGCCAAGCAGGTCACGACCACCACGCCCGAATTCTACGGACAGGTGGCGAGCTTTGCCGGACTGGCGCTCGTCGGAATGAACGTCTCGGTTCTGAACGCCTTCTTCGTCAGCCATTGGATCTTCCGCTGGCGCGAGGCAATGAACGACTACTACATGGCCCACTGGGACAAGCTGAGGCACATCGAAGGCGCATCGCAGCGCGTCCAGGAAGACACGATGCGCTTCTCTCAAATCATGGAGGGGCTCGGCGTCGCGTTTATCGACAGCATCATGACGCTGATCGCCTTCATGCCCGTGCTCGTGCGGCTGTCCGCCAACATCACCGAATTGCCGATTGTGGGCGCTATCCCGCATCCGCTCGTCGTTGCGGCGGTCTTCTGGTCAGTACTGGGCACGATCGGCCTTGTCCTCGCCGGCTATAAGCTGCCGGGGCTGCAGTTCCGCAATCAGCGCGTCGAGGCGGCTTACCGCAAGGAGCTGGTGTACGGCGAGGACGACGCGTCACGCGCCCAGCCCGCGACCGTGCGCGAACTGTTCGCCAACGTGCGCCGCAACTACTTCAGGCTCTATTTCCACTACGTCTATTTCAACGTCGTTCGCTACACCTACCTGCAGGCGAACGGGATCTTCTCGCTGCTGATTCTGGGTCCATCCATCGTCGCCGGAACGATCACGCTCGGCCTCATGAACCAGATCAGCTACGCGTTCAGCCAGGTATCCGGCTCGTTCCAGTTCCTGGTCAACTCGTGGTCGACGATCGTCGAGCTGCTCTCGGTTCACAAGCGACTGCGCGCCTTCGAGAGTGCCATCGAGGGCGAGCCGCTGCCCGATATCGACCAGCGCTATCTCGAGCGTCAGCAATCCGGCGTCGACCCCGAGGATCAGCCCGCCGCCTGATCGGCTCAGTCGGCGGCGGCGTGCGAGCCGTTCGCGTTGTCTGTCGCCGCGAGCAGCCCGGCGTAGCTCACGCAGCGCACCTCCGGCTGTGTGCATGCTTCGCGGGCGAAGCGCTCGAGCGCCCGCCAGTACGCGCCGTCGTTCATGAGCGTGAAGTGAAAGCCGAGCTGCAGCGGAATGCGCTTGCCATGGAACTGCTCGCGGAACGCACCGATGAAAGCTCGATATGTCCGCTCCTCGAACGCCGCTGCCTCCGAGGGCTTCTCGAAGCCGCCCGAGTGCCGCACGAACAAGTTGTAGTCCATTGCGATGATCGGTTTGGCGGCCGGTCCCTCCGGGATCAGCGGCAAAGCGAAGGCCCGGACTGCCCCAGGTTTCGGCTGGGACGGCCCGCGCGAAACACCGCTCGCATCGTATGCATAGTTCTCCGCCGCCAGCGCAGCGAACATCGAGGCGTTGGTCGAGAGGTATGGGGCGCGAAACCCCGTCACCTCCGACGCGGCAAATCGGCGCCAGTCGCGCGGTTCGTACGCAATGCCGTTTATCGTCCACGCGTCGCGCAGTATGTCGGCGAAGCTGCGGAATTCGTCGCGCCACTCGGCAGCAGTCCATTCGCCGCCGTCGAAATGGCCGCATCCGTGGCTGGCTATCTCGTGACCTTCCATTCGCGCCACCCATATCTGGCGCAGCCGAGCGGCAACGTCGTCGCGTGACGCCGCAAAGCCCACATTCGACTTGCCCATACCGTGCCGGGGGCCCGCATAGGCGTCCTTCGTTTGCGGCGTGAGCAGGAATACGCAGGAGAGAAAGTACGTGAACTCCGCACCGGTCTCGCGCGCGAGAGCGCGGCTGCGCTCCCACTGGCTGATGGGGCCGGCACCGTCGAACGAGATGACGACATACTGCGTCCGATCGGCGGCGACGGCCGGCGCAACGACGAGTGGCGACGCCATTGCCATCAGCGCGCAGACTGGAGCCTTCATGTGAACGCAACCGCTTCGTTTCGAAGGCGCGTGTCTCGCCGACCAATGTGGCTCCTTGAAGTCGCGGCCGCTAATTTCGCCGCTCCTCTTCCCTGCCGACAAAATTCCGCTAAAACCCTGCGCCAAGTCCCCGGCCGGGCCTGATCGCCGTGAAATGCCGCCCGGATAGAAGGTAGATCGATGTCCGACGACAGTTTCATCCGCGAGGTCAACGAGGAGCTCCGCACCGACCAGGCGAAGGCTCTCTGGGACCGTTACGGCCCCTTCGCCCTTGCCATCGCCATTGCCGTAGTGGTTGGCACGGGCCTGTTCGTGGCGTGGGAATACTGGACTCAGACCAAGGCGAATGCCTCCGGTGACGAATTCAGCCGCGCTCTCGTGCTCGCCAAGGACGGCAAGCAGGACGAGGCACTCGCAGCCCTCAAGGCGCTCGAGACCGGCGGCTACGGAAACTATCCGATCCTTGCGCGCCTGCGGGCCGCCACCGTTCTGCAGCAGCAGGGCAAGCCGGCCGATGCCGTCGCCGAGTTCGATGCGGTCGCCGCTGATACTGGCGTGCCGGAATCGATCCGCGACATGGCGCGCCTGCGCGCCGGCTACGTTCTCGTCGATCACGGTGCGTACGCCGAGGTGTCCGCCCGCGTCGAGGCGCTCACTGCCGAGACCAACACGCTGCGTCACGCTGCACGCGAGACGCTTGGTCTGTCCGCCTTCAAGGAGGGCCGGACATCCGATGCACTCAAGCTGTTCGAGCAGATCGCCGGCGATGCGGCGGCGCCGCGAAACACGCGCGAGCGCGCCACGCTGATGGCTGAGCTCATCCGCGGCGGCGGCAACGCCGGCTGATCCGGAGGCGACCATGGCCTTCCGGCTCGCGATCGTCGGACGGCCGAATGTCGGCAAGTCGACGCTTTTCAATCGCCTCGCGGGTCGAAAGCTTGCGCTGGTCGACGATACGCCCGGCGTGACGCGCGACCGGCGCATGCACGCCGCCAAGCTGCAGGACCTTCGTTTCGAGGTGATAGACACCGCGGGCTTCGAGGAATCGGGCCCTGAAACGCTTGCCACACGCATGCGCCGCCAGACTGAGGCCGCGATCGACGAAGCGGACGTCGTGCTGTTCATGATCGATGCGCGCGCCGGGGTTCTTCCCGACGACCGCGCCTTCGCCGATGTCGTGCGCAAATCCGGCAAGCCGGTTGTGCTGGTCGCCAACAAGGGCGAATCGCGTGCGTCGGACGCCGGTGTGATCGAGGCGTGGGAGCTGGGCCTCGGCGAGCCGGTCAGTCTTTCGGCCGAGCACGGACTGGGCATCCCCGACCTCCGGGACGCGATCGTCGAGGCGCTCGGGGAGGACCGCGCGCTCGAGCCGGATGAGATCGAAGCGTCCGAGAACCTCCCGCTGATCGGCGAGGATATCGCCGATCCCGACGCCGAGGAGCAGCCCGCCTACGACGCGACGAAGCCGCTGCGCATCGCCGTCGTGGGACGGCCGAATGCCGGCAAGTCGACCCTGATCAACACGCTGCTCGGCGAGGACAGGCTGCTTACCGGTCCCGAGGCTGGCATCACCCGCGATTCGATCTCCGTCGACTGGGAATGGCGCGGCCGCACCGTCAGGCTTTTCGACACCGCCGGCATGCGCCGTCGCGCCAAGGTCCAGGAAAAGCTGGAAAAGCTTTCGGTTGCCGATGGCCTGCGCGCCTTACGCTTCGCCGAAGTGGTCGTCATTCTGCTCGACGCCACGATCCCGTTCGAGAAGCAGGACCTTCACATCGTCGACCTCATCGGCCGCGAGGGCAGGGCACCGGTCATCGCGTTCTCGAAGTGGGACCTCATCGACGAACCGCAGAAGACGCTGGCCGAACTGCGCGAGAAGACCGATCGCCTGCTGCCGCAGCTTCGCGGCGTTCAGGCCGTCACCATCTCCGCCGAAACCGGACGCGGTTTGGACCGGCTGATGGAGGCGGTCGTACGCACTCATGAGGTGTGGAACCGCCGCATCTCGACCGGACGCCTCAACCGCTGGCTGGAGGTCGCGGTCGGAAAGCACCCGCCGCCGGCTGTCGCCGGCCGGCGTCTCAAGATCAAGTACATTACCCAGGTGAAGACGCGGCCGCCCGGTTTCGTCCTGTCCTGCACCCGCCCGGACTCGGTTCCGGACTCATACGTCCGCTATCTCGTCAACGGGCTGCGCGATTCCTTCGACCTTCCGGGCGTGCCGATCCGCATAGCGATCCGTGCTTCCGACAATCCTTTCGCGACACGCGAGAAGTAGGCCGCGACATTCCGTCCGGCCTTCCGATCATCACATCGCTGCCGCGTTTGCGCCGCATCGCGGCGGCATCCCGCGCGCCGCATGAACGCTTCGATCGAGCCTTATCGCCTCCGCCCGCACGCCGTTAACCGGCCATCAAGGTTAATCGATCATCTTCAACGCACTGAGTTTTTGTTGCGTCTCGGAGCGTTCCAGTGCGTGGAAGAAGAATGATGCGGCAGTGGTACCGGCCGCAGGAGAAGCGGTCCTTCGTCGCCCCTCTCGTCATCGGTTTCGCCATCTGGCTGGGTTTTCCAACCGGCACCGCGCTTCAGGATATTTCTACGCTGGTATCCGGTAGCGAAGCCGCCACGCCGCGCTGGAGTCAGGTTGTCGAACGTTCGATGGTCGGTTCGATCCATCAGGCCGAACTGCCATTCGTCGACGGCGGACTGAACAGCGCCAGCGTCTCCGGTTCGGGCATCGTGGCCCCCGGCGTCGGTGCGGTCGCACTTCGCACCAAGGGCAAGAACACCGAAAGCACGCCGGACGAGGCGCGAGTCAGGCGCGACGACAAGCGCGGCCGTATCGTGCGCATCGCCCCGGTGGCTCCGCCAAAGGCGTTTTCCGCGGGCTCCGTGCTCGAACGCACCAGCTCGCTCTTGTCGCCCCAGGTCGACGAAGAGCTGAAGATGGCGTTCGCCGTGCCGGACATCAAAGGCCACGAGATCCAGATCGCAACCGCCTTCTACGTGCGCAAGGAAAAGCAGGCCGACCCTGCGGTGCCGACCTACCTCGCTTCGCTCGTCAACAACGATAAGGCGGACATTCTGGCGACCGCATATGCGCCGCCGAAGCCCGACTTCGCCGAGGCTTCGCCCTTCGAGAGCCTGCTCAAGGAGGAGGATCCGACCGGCGGCCGCTTCATCCCCCCGCTTGCCGAAGGGGATCATGAATGGTTGAGCCGGCCGCTGCCGGCTTCCGTGTTTTCGGCGGAAGAGCAGAAATGCCTTGCCGAAGGCATCTACTTCGAGGCCCGCAGCGAAAGCGTGAAGGGCCAGGCTGCGGTTGCGCAAGTGATCCTCAACCGCGTCCGCAACCCCGCCTATCCGAACACGGTTTGCGGCGTCGTCTATCAGAACCGCACCTGGAAGAACCGCTGCCAGTTCTCCTTCGCTTGCGAAGGCAAGCGCCTGCGCGTGCGCAGCCCCTACCACTACCAGATGGCCGAGGAGGTCGCGATGGCGGTGACCGCAGGCAAGGTGTTTCTGCCCGAGGTGGGCTCTGCAACCCACTACCACGCCACCTACGTAAAGCCGCGCTGGGCGAAGGCCATGGACAAGACCCAGAAGATCGGTCTGCACATCTTCTACCGTACCTTCGGCGGCGGCTGGAACTGACCGGCCGGGCGGGATTCGCCGGGTGCGCCGCACGGCGCATTGTCGCACCGCACTAACCCGTTGATCTGAATAGATAAAATACATCGTTTGCGACGGCCTTGCCCGGCTTGACGGGGCGGAGGCCCCTAACTATGTTGCGCGCGACTTTGAGGCGGCCACCTGGCAACGGGTGGCGCTACGGGAGGGCGCGATGGCTGGGCCGGAACGGCAGAGCAAGAGCGGCATCCCGAAGACGGGAAGCCAGCCCGGCGGTGCCGGCAGCGAACTTGACCGAAGACTGCGCGATCTGGACAGCGCTCTGGCGTCCAAGCGCCCGGCTCACAAGGCCGAGACGGCGCGGGGCTCTCTGGGTGGCGGATCGTCTGCTTTCGGCAACGCGCTGCGCCTGTCGAGCGAGTTCATCGCCGCCATCATCGTCGGAGCGGGGCTGGGCTGGTTCATCGACCGTCTTGCCGGGACGTCGCCCTGGGGGCTGATCGTCATGCTTCTGATCGGCTTCGTCGCAGGCGTGTTGAACGTGCTGCGGGCAGCCGGCAAGGTTGCGGATTTCGGCGCGGCGGCGCGCCAAGTGGACGGCAAGCGTCCGGACGTGGAATAGCGCGCAGGCGCAACTCAAGGAGGGCCGGTTGGCCAACGACCCGATCCACCAGTTCCAGATTACCAAGCTCGTGCCCATCGAGATCGGCGGCTACGACTTTTCGTTCACCAACTCTTCGGCCTTTATGGTCGCTACGGTCGCCATCGCTGGCGGCTTCCTTTACCTCACCACGTCGAGCCGCGGGTTGATCCCGAGCCGCCTGCAGTCGATGTCGGAGATGTCGTACGAGTTCGTCGCGGGCATGCTCCGCGAGGCCGCTGGCACGCACGGCATGAAGTTCTTCCCGATGGTGTTCTCGCTGTTCATGTTCGTGCTCGTCGCGAACCTGATCGGCATGGTGCCTTACTTCTTCACGGTCACCAGCCACATCATCGTCACTTTCGCTCTGGCCGCGCTCGTGATCGGCACGGTGCTAGTCTACGGGTTCTACAAGAACGGGCTCGGCTTTCTGAAGCTGTTTGTGCCGCAGGGCGTGCCGGTTGCGCTGTTGCCGCTGGTCATTCTTATCGAGATCGTCTCGTTCCTGTCCCGTCCGATCAGTCTGTCGGTCCGTCTGTTCGCCAACATGCTGGCGGGTCACATCACGCTGAAGGTGTTCGCGGGCTTCGTTACATCGCTCAGCGCTTACGGCGCGATCGGCGTTGCGGGCGCGGTCCTGCCGCTTGCCATGACCGTCGCGATCACTGGCCTGGAATTCCTCGTCGCCTTCCTGCAGGCCTACGTCTTCGCGATCCTGACCTGCATGTATCTCAACGACGCGATACACCCCGGCCACTGAGCCGTCCCGCCTTCACCAGTTCTTTCGGACACTTCAAGGAGTAATGGAAATGGAAGCAGAAGCAGCAAAGTACATCGGCGCCGGTCTCGCGACGCTGGGCATGGGCGGCGCCGGCATCGGCGTGGGTACCATCTTCGGCAACTTCCTCGCTGGCGCCCTGCGCAACCCGTCGGCTGCCGACGGCCAGTTCGCCCGTCTGATTTTCGGCTTCGCCGTGACCGAAGCGCTGGGCATCTTCTCGCTGCTCGTCGCGCTGCTGCTGCTCTTCGCCGTCTGATCCTTCGACAGACGGAACGCCGGCCGCGGTCGCCGCGGCCGGAGAGTGAGACAGGGGAAGCACGATGTTCATCGCATCCGCATTCGCGCAGGCTGCTGGCGAAGCGCATACCGAGGCCGGGGCGGAGCATGCCACCGGCGCGTTTCCGCCGTTCGACGCGGCGAGCTTCCCGTCGCAGCTGCTTTGGCTGGCAATCACCTTCGGGCTCTTCTACCTGTTTCTCAAGCGGGTGGTCCTGCCGCGCATTGGCAACATCCTCGAAATCCGGCGCGACCGCATCGCGCAGGATCTCGACCAGGCTGCCCGCATGAAGGACGAGGCCGACGCGGCCATTGCCGCTTACGAGCAGGAACTGGCCGACGCCAAGGTTCGCGCCAATGCGATAGGCCAGGAGGCACGAGATGCCGCCAAGGCCGGCGCAGAGGCCGAGCGCAAGAAGATCGAGTCAGACCTCGACCAGAAGCTGGGCGCCGCCGAGAGCCGCATCGCCGCCATCAAGGAGACGGCGCTGCGCGACGTCGGAACGATCGCGGAGGACACTGCCGGCGCAATCGTCCAGGAGCTTCTGGGCGGCAAGGCCGACCGGGCCGCGATCGCCGCCGCGGTCAAGTCGGCGAGCTAGGAGATGACCATGGACGCCACCTTCTGGGCGATGGTCGCCCTCGTCATCTTCATCGGCATCGTCGTTTACATGGGCGTGCCGGGCATGGTGGGCAAATCGCTCGACGCTCGCGCCGAGCGCATCCGCGAGGAACTCGAAGAAGCTCGCCGCCTGCGCGAGGAAGCGCAACAGCTGCTCGCCGAGTATCAGCGCAAGCGCAAGGAAGCCGAACGCGAGGCCGGCGACATCGTCGCTGCCGCCAAGCGCGAGGCGGACATGATCGTTGCCGAAGCGCGCACCAAGACCGAGGAATACGTCACCCGCCGTACGGCTATGGCCGAGACCAAGATCGCCCAGGCCGAGCGCGACGCGGTGAACGAGGTGCGCTCGCGCGCCGTCGACATCGCGGTCGAGGCGGCAGGTCGCGTCATGGCGCAGAAGATTGACCGGCAGACCGGCGCCGAGCTGTTCAAGGCTTCGCTCAAGGACGTCCGCGGCAAGCTCAACTGAGC
>JAEWLS010000004.1 GCA_023457435.1 Pseudomonadota bacterium | reverse complement strand
GCTGCCGGCCGCGCGCCCCGAGGGCGGGGACGTCCTGCTCGCCGCGCTGCCGCGCAGGGATGGCGCAGCGGCTCGTGAAGAGGCTCGCGGCAAGGTGGACGAGCGCCTCGCGCGCCTCGCCGCCGCACCCGACGGTTCGCCGCGTCATGCAGTGATGGCCGCCCGCGAGGAAGGCGTTGCGCCCGAAGCCGCGGTGGCATCGAACGTGCGTACCACCGCCAAGGCCGCGAAGCCGGCTGCGACCGATACGCGGCCCGATCCGCGCGCAGTCCTGATCCCGGTCCCGCAGCAGGTCGCGCGCTGGGCTCTGTCGAACCAGCCGGTGAAAATGGACACCCGCGGCACGAAGGCGCCGTCCTTCGCCCATGCCCAGGTGTGGAGCTCGCCGCGCGAGGTCTACACCACCGGCTTCCAGTCGCCGGACACGCAGGCGCAGGCCCACCGCTTCACCGGCAAGGCCGTGACGTTCATGTCAGTGGCCAAGTTCGCGACGAACTGAGCGCGGCTAGCGTCGAGACAGGTTGAAAGAAAGGCGGGCTCAGCCCGCCTTTTTCAATTTCGCGGCCTCGGCGGCCAGCGCGCTGATCTCGTCCCAGCGCCCTCCCGCAAGCGCTTCGTCGGGCGCAACCCACGAACCGCCAATGCAGACGATGTTCGACAGTGCAAGGTAGGTGGCCGCGTTCTTCATCGAGATGCCACCGGTCGGGCAGAAGCTGAGTCCGGCGAAGGGCGAGGCGAGCGACTTGATGAAGGGCACGCCGCCGGCCTGCTCGGCCGGGAAGAACTTGGCGACGCTGTAGCCGGCCTCGAGCAGCGACATCATCTCGGACGGCGTTATGGCGCCGGGAAGCAGCGGCACCTTCGAACCGCGCGCCGCGGCAAGCAGGCCTTCGGTCTGCCCGGGGCTGACGACGAACTTCGCGCCGGCCGCGACGACATTGTCGAAATCCTTCGCGTTGAGGATCGTGCCCGCGCCGACGACGGCTTCCGGCACCTCCTTGGCGACCCTGGCGATGGCGTCGAGCGCCACCTTCGTCCGCAGGGTGATCTCGATCGCCGGCAAACCGCCGGCGGCGAGCGCGCGGGCGAGGGGCACCGCGTCCTCCAGCCGGTCGATCTTCAGCACTGGCACGACCGGCTGGCTGGCAAGCACGTCGATCAGGGCGGCGGAACGGTCGGACATGGTCACTCCTCGGCTTTGCTAAATCGAATAGATCACCGGATTTCGCGCTGTCCACCGCTGTTGTCGGTTTACACGCCGAAGAAGCGGAGAATCAGTGCCATGAGCCGGGCAAGGAAGCCGTTGCGGGATCGTTCGGCCAATGCGGCGCGGGTGCGCGGACCGACGATGCCGTCCGCCCGAAGCCCGCTGTCGTTCTGGAAGCGGCGCACCGCAGCCTCGGTCGCCGGTCCGAACGTACCGTCGCTGGCGATCGGGTAGCCGGCCGCGGTCAGCGCCTCCTGCAATTCCTTCACCGCCGCACCCTGGCTGCCGCGTTTCAGCAACGGCGCGGCCGCCGCGGCGGGGCTTGCGCCTGCATGGCGGGCGAAGGCGGCGGCGAGCTTTCGGTCGTAGCGATTTCGCGCGTAGCCCGGCCCGTTGTAGCCGCGCGCGAACGCCGCCCAGTCGCGCCGCGCGATGGCGTCGGCGAGACCCGCCTTGACGATGTAGCGCGCCATCAGCCGCGCCTGGCCGACCGCGCTGCCGCGTGCTTCGGCGGCGAGCGCGGCGACATCGGCATAGCCGAGCCAGGCCCAGTGCGCGCCCATCACCTGCCCGAGGCCCCACGAGGTCGATTCGTATGCCGCCTTGGCGTCGATGGCCGCGGCGCGGTCGAGCATGCGCCAGCGCGCCGCCTGTCCGCCCGGATTGGCGATCCTGCCGGCGGTCGGCGAGGACAGCCCCTCGGCGCGCGCGCTGGTGCGAGCCTCGTCGCCCAGCCTTCGGTCGAAGTAATGTCCCTCGAAGCGGATCAACGGCTCGCGCCGCCCAGCAAAGCTGGCGAAGGCCGTGCCGGCGGTTTCGAGTTCGGCGATGGCCATGAGCGCCGCGCCTTCCAGGCCGTATTCGGCTGCCGCCTTCGCAATCGCCTCTGTCGTCTCGTCGTCGAACATGGTGCGCCTCCGTTCGGCGCAGAGTGCGGCCGCAGATGCCTTGGGTGGACAGAGATGTGGCGAATCCGGCGGTCTTGCGCGGCGCGGCAAGGTTTCCTAGTTCAGCGCGTCATGGAATTGTCCACGCCGAAGCAGCTCGTCGCTGCCTTCTACCAGTTTGCCCCGGTGGCCGATCCGGCCGCGTTGAAGCGCGAACTCGGTGCGCTCGCCTGCGGGCTGGGAATCCGCGGCACCATCCTCGTCGCGCCGGAGGGGATCAACGGAACGGTCGCCGGTGCAGCCGAAGCGATCGACCGGCTCGTCGCCCATCTGCGCTCGCTCCCCGGCTGCAGCACGATGGACGTGAAATTCGCCGAAAGCGCCGGCAAGCCGTTCCACCGCATGAAGGTGCGGCTCAAGCGCGAGATCGTGACGATGGGCGTCGAGGGTCTCGATCCGGTCGGCGCGACCGGCACGCATGTCGAACCGGCAGCCTGGAACGCGCTGATCGCCGATCCCGATACCGTCGTGATCGACACCCGCAACGACTATGAGGTGGCGCTCGGCACCTTCGCCGGCGCCGTCGATCCGGGGACGCCGAGCTTCCGCGACTTTCCGGCCTGGGCGGACGCCCATCGCGGCGAGCTCGCCGGCAAGAAGGTGGCGATGTTCTGCACCGGTGGCATCCGCTGCGAGAAGGCGACCGCCTATGTGAAGAGCCTCGGTATCGACGAGGTGTTCCACCTGAAGGGCGGGATCCTGAAGTACCTTGAGGAGGTGCCCGAGGCGGAAAGCCTGTGGCAGGGCGAATGCTTCGTCTTCGACGAGCGCGTCGCTGTCGGTCATGGTCTGTCGGAAGGCGAGGCAACGCTCTGTCGCGCGTGCCGCCATCCGCTCATTGCCGCGGACCGACAGTCGGAGCACTTCGTCGAAGGCATCTCGTGCGCGCGCTGCCACGACAGCCGCGCCGACGAGGACCGCGCCCGCTATGCCGAGCGCCACCGGCAGGTGAAACTCGCGGAAAGCCGCGGCGCGGCGCCGCATATCGGCCGTTGAGCTGCCGCCACGTCATTGCATTTTGGTCCGCCGATCCTACGTTGAAGCGACCCACGGAGGAGGCGCGCGTGTTCGACCCCAAGAAGCTTCTCAACGACCTGCTCGGCTCGCAGGTGCCCGGAACGCAGGGCACGGTGCGCGACGGCGCCGGGCGCGTCACGCAGATGGCGAAGGACAATCCGCTGGCGGCAGGCGCCATCGCCGCGGTGCTGCTCGGCACCGGCGCGGGGCGCCAGGTTACCGGGTCGGCGCTGAAGCTCGGCGGTCTCGCCGCGATCGCCGGTCTCGCCTACAAGGCCTACCAGAACTATCAGGCGGAGAAGGATCCCGGCGCCGCTTCGCAGGGCGACCCGGTGCTGCTGCCGCCGCCGTCCGACACCCCGTTCGATCCGGTCAACGCGCCACAGGGCGAGGCTGAGTTCGCCCTGACCCTGGTTCGCGCGATGATCGCCGCGGCCAAGGCCGACGGACATATCGACGACGCGGAGAAATCGCGCATCGCCGACAAGCTGCGCACGTCGGGCCTCGACGAGGACAGCGAGAGGTTCATGCTGGCCGAACTCGACAAGCCCCTCGACATCGACGTGATCGTCGGCGGTGCGCGCACGGAGGCGCAGCGCGCCGAACTCTATACGGCATCGCGTCTCGCCATCGATCCGAACACCCGTGCCGAGCGAGGATATCTCGACCTGCTCGCCGGCCGGCTCAAGCTGCCCGATGCGCTGGTCGATCACATCGAAGCGACGGTCTCCGAGGTGAAGGTTCGGGTATAATACGCTGTTAACGTTTCGTTAACCGTCCGGGCGCATCCTTTCCCTCAGTCTAATCGGCTTCACTCCTCCCAAGACCGGTTCAGATCGAGGCGGCTGGCGACAGCCGCCTCTTTTTGTGCGCTTGTGCGCGTCTTTCGCATCTGCGATCAAGCGGGCTGGAGGAGCCCATGCCAGTCGACAGCAGGATCGCGATCATCACGGGTGCCGGCACCGGCATAGGCGCGGCCTGCGGCGCCGCACTCGTCAATGCCGGCTGGACGACCGTGTTCGTCGGCCGGCGCATGGAAAAGCTCGAGGAGGCCGCAGCCGCGGCGAAGGGTGCGGGAACGGCGGTACCGATCGCCTGCGACGTCACCAACCCCGAGCAGGTCGAGCTGCTGTTCCAGCGGGTGGAGCGCGAGTACGGTCGTCTCGACCTGCTGTTCAACAATGCCGGCATGAGCGCCCCCGGCGCGCCGATCGACGAAATTCCGGTGGCCGTCTGGAAAGAGGTGGTCGACGTGAACGTCACCGGCTCCTACCTCTGCGCCCGTTCCGCCTTCGGGCTGATGCGCCGGCAGAAGCCGCAGGGCGGCCGCATCGTCAACAACGGCTCGATCTCGGCGCATGCGCCGCGCCCGGGCTCGGCGCCCTATACGACGACCAAGCACGCGATCACCGGCCTCACCAAGACGCTGGCCCTCGACGGCCGCCCGTTCGATATCGCGGTCGGCCAGATCGACATCGGCAATGCGCTGACCGACATGGCAGCGCGGATGACGAAGGGCGTGCCCCAGGCGGACGGTTCGGTGCGGCCGGAGCCGACGATGGATGTGCAGCGCGTCGCCGAGGCTCTGCTGCACATGGCAAGCCTGCCGCTCGACACCAACATCCTCTTCATGACCGTGATGGCGACGAAGATGCCGTTCGTCGGCCGCGGCTAGAGCCTCAGGAGCATATGCCTTCGCGCAGCAGCGAGACGCCGGCCGCGCGCCGTTCGCAGTCGTTGCCGTAGGTCTTCCCGTCGCAGCCGCAGACCGGCAGGTATTCGCGCGTGCAGATCTGCGGCTTCTCCTCGCACTGGCCGCTCTGGTCGCCCGAGCCGCAGGTGCCAGCCTGCAGCTCGCAGTACTGGTTGCCGCCCGTGCACTGGATCGCGGCGATGCCACCGCACATCGGCGCCGGCGGCTCGTCGGCGAAAGCCGGAGCCATGAGCAACGCCAGAAACATCAAGACGCGCATCGTTGCCGCTCCCGTCAGCCGAGCTTTTCGGCGATCCACATCTTGATCAGCGCCTGACGCGTGACCCCGAGCCGCTGCGCTTCCTTGTCGAGATCGCGGACCATCCATGCCGGAAGGTCCAGGCTGACATTCGTGGTAGGGTGGTCCTCAGTCAGTCCTAACTCCCTGCCCGGCACCAGCAGTTTCACCGGCCTTATTTCGTAGACGGCCGTCATGTTCACCTTGCGCAGTTCGCGCGCCGCCTCGACGGCCTCGTCCATCGACTTGCACTCATAGAGATAGAAGCCGAGCAGTTGCTCCTTCGTCTCGGCAAACGGGCCGTCCAACACCTGACCGGGCTCGAGCCCGCGCACGGTTTTTGCCTCTTGCGTGAAATCGAGGCGCGCCGCCGGTCCAAGGCTGCCCATTTCGTCGAGGCGCGCATGGGTTGCGAGCAGCTTGTCCATCAGCGCGTCGTCGTCCTCCGCGGTCATGCCCGCGATCTTCGTCTCGGGATGATAGGCGAGAATGGCGTAGATCATGTGTTCCGTCCCGCCTGGCGCTCGAGGAAGCTGCCGATCCGCTCCAGGGCGCGCAGGATGTTCTCCTCCGAATTCGCATAGGAGAGGCGGATATAGCCCTCGCCGTGAACGCCGAAGTCCGGGCCCCCGATAAGTGCGACGCCGGTTTCCTCGAGCAGCGCGGAGGCGAGCTTCTTGGCCTTCCACCCTGTCTTGGAGACGTTCGGGAAGGCGTAGAATGCACCTTTCGGGGTGATGCAGGAAACGCCGGGCAGCTTGTTCAGGCCGTCGACCACGACCTGACGGCGCCGGTCGAACGCTTTCATCATTTTCTCGACCTCGTCCTGCGGCCCGTCGATGGCGGCGATGCCGGCATACTGGCTCGGCGCGTTGACGCAGGACCAGCAGTTCACGGCGAGCTTGCGTACCTTGTCGTAGAGGTTGCCGCCCTTCTCGCCGTTCGGCCAGATCGACCAGCCCATGCGCCAGCCGGTCATTGCCCAGGTCTTCGACCAGCCGTTGAGCACGATCAGCCGGTCCCGAATCTGCGGAAACTGCAGCAGCGAACAGTGCTTCTCGCCGTCGTAGGTCATCACGTCGTAGATCTCGTCGGACATGATCGCCACGTCCGGATGCTTCTCCAGTCCATGCACCAGCTTCTCGATCTCGGCGCGCGGGGTCACGCCGCCGGTGGGATTGGCCGGCGAATTGAGGATGATCAGCCGCGTGTTCGGCGTGATCAGCGCCAGCGTCTCGTCGGCCGAAAAGGCGAAGCCGTTGGCCTCGCGCATGGGGATCGGCACCGGCCTGGCGCCAGTGAACTCGATCATCGAGCGGTAGATCGGGAAGCCGGGATCCGGGTACATGATCTCGGCGCCGGGCTCGCCGAACATCACGATCGCCGCGTACATGGTCGGCTTGCCGCCCGGCAGGATCATAACGCTTTCCGGCGACACCTCGACGCCGGTCGTCGCAATCGTGCGCCTTACCACCGCCTCGCGCAGCGGCAGGATGCCGTTGGCGGGCGTGTAGCCGTGGTGGCCGTCGCGCAGCGCCTTGATCGCCGCCTCGACGATATGCTCCGGCGTGCGGAAGTCGGGCTGACCGATACCGAGATTGATGACGTCCTTGCCTGCCTGCGCCAGTGCGGTCGCGCGGGCGAGCACGGCGAAGGCGTTCTCCTCGCCGAGACGGTCAAAGGCTGCGACTGTGTGGAGCATTCGGCATTCCCCCCTGGAACTTGAGGCGGGAAGCTAAGTGGGCTGAAATCCTCATTGTCAACCGATCCTATAGGATTCTCATGCGCGATCTTTCGCAATGGACGCCCCGCAAGCTGCCGCAGCGCCAGGTGGTCGAAGGGCGCTATGTGCGGCTCGAGCCGCTGTCCGCGAGCGCCCATGGACAGGGCCTGTTCGACGCCTCCGCCACGTCGGACGGCGATGCGCGTTTCCGCTGGCTCGGCGAAGGTGCGCCGACGACCCTCTCGGCCTTCCAGCCATGGCTGGAGAGGGTCGAGGCGAGTACCGACCCGCTGTGGTTCACCGTCGTCGACAAGGAAACCGGGAAAATTGCCGGACGGCAGACCTTCATGCGAACCGACATTGCCAACGGCGTCACCGAGATCGGCAACATCCTTTGGAATGCTCCGGTGGCGCGGCGCCCGGCCGCGACGGAGGCGCTCTATCTTTTCGCCCGCCATGCCTTCGACGATTTGGGATACCGGCGCTTCGAGTGGAAGTGCAACAACCGCAACGGCCCATCGAAGGCCGCGGCGCTGCGCTTCGGCTTCACGTTCGAGGGCGTGTTCCGCCAGCACATGATCATCAAGGGCGAGAACCGCGACACGGCGTGGTTCTCGATGCTAGACAGCGAGTGGCCGCTGATCGGATCGGCGTTCGAGGCCTGGCTCGATCCGGCCAATTTCGACGCATCGGGTGCGCAGCGGCGCCGGCTCGAGGACGTGCGGGAGGGACTGCGTGGCAGGAAGGCTTGAGGGCAGGATCGCGGTCGTCACCGCAGCGGGGCAAGGCATAGGCCGCGCCATCGCCGAGGCATTCGCGGCCGAAGGCGCCGCCGTGCATGCAAGCGACGTCGATTCGTCGAAGCTGGCGGGCCTGCCGAATACCCAGGTGCTCGACGTGCGGGACACCGCCGCCGTGAATCGCTATGCCGCTGCGATCGGCGAGATCGACATCCTCGCCAACGTCGCCGGCTACGTCCACAACGGTTCGGTGCTGGAGTGCTCGGAGGACGACTGGGACTTGTCCTTCGACATCAACGTCAAGTCGATGCACCGGACGCTGCGCGCCTTCCTGCCCGGCATGCTGTCGCGCGCCAAAGCGCGGGGAGCGTCAGGCTCGATCATCAACCTGTCATCCGGCGCCTCGTCGATCAAGGGCGTACCAAACCGCTACGCCTATGGCGCGACCAAGGCCGCGGTCATCGGATTGACCAAGTCGGTCGCGGCGGACTTCATCCGCCAGGGCATCCGCTGCAACGCCATATGCCCGGGCACGGTGCGCTCGCCGTCGTGGGAGGCGCGCGTGGAGGCTCTCGGCCGCGAGATCGGCGATCAGAAGAAGGCGATGGAAAGCTTCGTCGCGCGCCAGCCGATGGGCCGCGTCGGCGAGGCGAGCGAGATCGCGGCTCTCGCCGTCTACCTGGCCAGCGACGAGGCCGCCTTCACGACCGGAACGGCTATCGCGATCGACGGAGGATTCACGCTGTGAGCAGGCCGCTTCTCGGTGCCGTGGTCGTCTTCGCCGGGCTGGTGCTGTTCGCCTGGCTGCTGCCAAGCATCATGATGGCTGCAGGCGACGTATCGCCGGTCCTCGCGGCGATCGTCGCCGTCGTCTTCCTGTTCGGCTTCTACTTCGTCATCTGGCTGCGCAGCCGCTCTAGGCGCTGAGGCTCGCCGCCAGCAGCATCGCCCCGAGCAGGAAGATGAAGGCGGCGCCGGCGATCTCGATCGCCGCGTGCACCGTGTTGCCGCCGCGCCCGCCGCCAGCGAAGGTGACGGCCAGGTTCTTCGCCGTCACCGCCAGCGTCGCCAGCACGGACACTGTGACGGCAGTGCCCACCGCCATGGCGAGCACCGAGGCGATACCGCCGAGCACGATGCCGTTGAGCAGCGCGAAGGACAGCACGATCAGCGCGCCGGTGCAGGGGCGCATGCCGACCGCCGCCACTGCGGTCCACGCCGACCGCCAGTCGAACTCGCGGCTTGTGAGCATCGACGGATCCGGTGCGTGGCTGTGGCCGCAGCTCTCGCAGACCTCCCCATGGCCATGATGATGGTGATGGCCATCCCCGTGATGATGGCCGTGATGATGATGGCCGTGGTGGTCATCGTGATGGTGGGCATGGTGGCGGTCGGCCACCACGGCCGCCGACAATGAGGCGACCGGGCGGCCGCCGGCACGCGCGACGAGCCTTCGCCCGGCCTTCTGCCATAGAAGCCACAGGCCGAAGCCGGTGATCAGCGCGTAGCTGGCGATCTCGAGGAAACGGGTGGCGTCGGTCATCGACACGGTGGTGCCGCGCAGCGCCAGGTAGACGATGCCCATCACCACGATCGCGGTCGCCGCCTGCAGGAACGCCGATACGAAGGACAGCAGGATGCCGCGCCGCAGCGCCACCTCGTTGGCGAGCATGTAGGAAGAGATCACCGCCTTGCCGTGGCCGGGCCCAGCGGCGTGGAAGACGCCGTAGGCGAACGACAGGCCGATCAGCAGCCAGAAGCCGGGGCCGCCGTCGCGCATCGATTTCAGCGCCTCAGTCATCGACCGGTAGAAGCCCCGCTGTTCGGCGTTGATCCAGCTCAGCCAGCCCGAGAACATGCCGGTCGAGGGCAGCACCGCCTCGTTGTTGCCGATCCCGAGCGACGACTGCGCATGGGCTGCACCGACAAGGAGGCAGGCCGCGACGCCGGCCGCGAGGACGATGGGCCCGATCCTGCCGACGATGCTCTCAGCCACAGTTCAGTTCCAGCCGCGTCGCGAAGATCTTCGACATGTCGTTCGCGCTCGGGTCCTCGAAGAACGCATCGGTGAGGTTCTCCTGGTTTTCCGCCAGCGCCTCCTCCGGGTCCGGGCGAACCACGGACTTGCTGCAGCGCGCCGGCATGTTCTCGACCATCATCGTGGCGTCGTCGGTGAAGTCGATCGCCGTGTAGAAAGTCGGGTCGTAGACGCCGAAACCGAGCTTGCCGGCGAGCTTCAGCGGCATCTCGGGCTGCGAGGCGAACATGATGGTCAGCATGTTGTCGTCGAAGGAAGCCAGAAAGCGTTCCGGCTTCTTCATGGCAACATCCTTGCCGTCGGCCGAGACGAGCTGGAAGTAGTCGAATTCCTCGAGCGAGCCGTGCACGACGTCCGCAACCTTCTGCAGCTCCGCTTCGTCCAGCTTCAGATCCTTGTTCTCGTCGAACTCGAGGAGGACGGTCGAGGAGAAAAGGTCGTCGAAGCGCCAGACATGGCCGAGCTGCTCGACATTTCCGTCGGCGCCGACGGTGACCTGGAGCGTCGCCTCGGCAAAGACGTGGGGGTGGGCGACGGCTGCCGTCGAGCTGCAAGCAGCCAGTGCCGCAACGAGCGCCCGCGCCCGCCATGTCATCGTCAGCTTCGCCAAATCGCGTCCCCTGTTTCGGGCGGAGCTCTAGCAGGATCCCGGCAAAATTGGGACCAGGCGCTGCGTCACGTTTGCGCCTACTCCGCGGCGTCCGCCGTCAAAGGGCCGGGCAACCGCGCCTTCTGCCAGTCACCAGGTGCGAGCACCTTGCTCGCCGAGAGAATCTCGATGCCGACGATTTTGCCCGCCTCGTCAACGTCGTAGAGGAAGGGACCATCCTCGCGTGTCTCCGCGACCTTGCCGCGGCCAAGATAAATGTAGGCCGCGTCCGCCGCGGGATCGTATGTCATGTCAGTCATAGGCGTTTCCTCGCGCCTCTATCGAGGGTTGCCGTTATCACACGAATCGCCTCTGGCGTCTCTATGCACACGACGCGCAGGTATCGGCCTCCAAATGCATGGACCGCGGCGAAGCGTCGTTCTGCGCCGGAGTGACGCGGTTCGGGCTCGACCCACTCCGGATCCAGTGCCACACGCTCGACCCACACTTTCTCGATGCCGCGCTCGAGCATCTTCTGCTGCGCATGAAGCGTGAGCGAGACTGCCCTCTTCACTCCGCTTCCCGTGTCTTGAACCACTGCACGAGGTAGTCGACCAGCACCCGGATCTTGGCGGGCAGGTAGCGCCGGTGCGGGTAGACCGCAAAGATGCCGCCGCCTTGCGGGGTGAACTCCTGCAACACGGCAACCAGCCGGCCGCTCTTGAGCTCCGGTTCGGCGATGAAATCGGGGAGGCTGGCGAAGCCCAGCGACGCGCAGGCGGCGTTGCGGGTGGCGAGCGGGCTGTTCACCTCGATGCGGCCGCTGACCGCCACGCTGGTCATCTGCCCGTCCTCGCCGACGAATGGCCAGTTCGCCAGCCAGCGGCTGTTGGTGTCGATCACGCACGGCATCTTGGCGAGGTCGGCCGGCTTCTCCGGCCTGCCTATGCGCTCGATCAGCTCGGGCGAGCCGCAGATCCTGACGCTGAAGGGCGCCAGCCGCCGGGCGATCATCGAGGAATCCTCGAGCCGCGTAATGCGGATGGCGAGATCGAAACCCTCCTCCACCAGATCGACGAAGCGGTCGTCGAGGCGGATGTCGAGCATGATCTCCGGATGCGCGGCGGCGAAATCGATCAGCGACTGGCCGATCGGCGCATCGGCGAAGGTGCGGGGCGCCGAGAGCTTGATGCGGCCGCGCACATCGCCCGCCGATTCGCGCACCGTGTCGGCGAGGCTGTCGATCTCCTTCACCAGTTCGGAAGCACGGGCAAAGTAGGTGTGCCCGACCTCGGTCAGCGAGAACTGCCGCGTCGTCCGGTTGAGCAGAAGCGCGCCGAGTTCATCCTCCAGCTCGCGCACATATTTCGACAGCAGCGCCTTGGAGCGGCCGATCTTGCGCGCCGCGGCGGAAAACCCCTCCGCCTCGACGACGTCGATGAAGGCGCGCATCCGGGTCAGCGTGTCCATCAGCGCGCCTCCAGGATCGTGCGTGCCAGGCGCACGAGCGCGCGGTCGCTGCCGCGTGGCCCGAGCAGCGAGATGCCGAACGGCGCGCCGTCGACGCTGCCGAGCGGAATGGTGATCTGCGGGAAGCCGGAGAGGCCGGACAGGCAGAGCAGCCGCAGCGCCTTCTCGCGATATGCCTGCTGCTCGTCGAAACTCGTTGCCGCGAGCGGCGCTGCGCCCGGCACGGTGGGCATCACGAGCACGCCGTCGCTGCCGAGAAGATCGGCCAGCTCGGTGCGGAAGGCGTCGCGCCGCGGCGTCTCTAGTGCCTCCGTGTCCGCCGGCAGGTCGCGGCCGAATTCGAAGCGCTGGCGCACGCCTTCCCCCATCGCCGCGCCGTGCCGCGCGATGAAGTCGCCGTGCGTCCGCCACGCCTCGAACGCCTGCAGCTTGCGGAAGGTCCAGTAGAGCTCGTCGAGCGAATGCGACGGCGGTGCCGCCTCGCGAGGCTCGCCGAGCACGGTCGCGACGACCCGGCCCATGCGCGCGTACTCGGCAGCCTCGGCCGGGCCAAGCAGGAGCTGGTCGAGCGCCGCCAGCCGAAGCGGCCGCGGCGCAAGTTCGGCCTCGGGCAGCAGCGACGCTGCGATCGTGTCGTAGATCGCCGCGTCCCTGGCGAACCAGCCGAACGTGTCGAGGCTCGGCGCCAGCGGCATGACGCCCTCGAGGCTGATCGCGCCGTGTGTCGTGCGCAGGCCGATCAGCCCGCAGAAGCTCGCCGGCGCCCGCACCGATCCGCCCGTGTCGGATGCCGTCGCGATGTCGACGAGACCGCCGGCGACGGCAGCGGCACTGCCGGACGAAGACCCGCCTGTGACGCGGTCCGGTGCCGCCGGATTGACCGGGTGCGGAAAATGCGCGTTCTGGCCCATCAGCGAGAAGGTCAGCTCGTCCGTCTGGGTGCGGCCGGCGAATCGCGCACCCGAATCGAAAAGCCGCTGCACGGCAGGGGCCGTCGCGCTTGCCGGCTCGTGCGCAGCGCGATAGTCCGGATTGCCGCCGCCGGTGCGCTGGCCCTTCACCGCATAGATGTCCTTGACCGCCAGCGTCAGCCCCGATAGCGGGCCGGATTTTTCAGCGATATCAGCGCCTTCGATACCAGCGACGAAGGCGTTGAAACGGTCGGCGGCGGGGGCCATCGTTCGATCCTGTTAAACAGCGCCGATAGATTGTTCAGCGCACGGATTTTTTCAACCCGAACGCGATTTTCATTTGATTGTAACGGGCGTGGTCCCTATATCGCGCTTGCCCAAAGTCGCACGTGCCTGTGGGCGTCCCCCGAACCTCGAAATGGCGAGGCGAGGGCAGGTAACCGGGGAGTAACGAACCCGGTCGGTTCAGCGGCCAACCGCCGATCCGAGGACGCCTTGAAGCAACGACGGTGCGGGCCTTTCTGGTGTCCCTCGGCTGTCCAAATGCCGGGGTTACTAAAGAGGCACACCCTCATTGCCGGCAGTGCGGAACGGGTCTCCCAATCCAAGCCAAGGCAGACAAAGCGAACCGAGGCCGGGCAAGGCCAGGTTCACCGCCGCGCAGATCGCGCTTCATGAATCCGGGGTCTCCACCGGCTGGTTTCATGGAAAACGATCTCGCCTTTGTCCACCGCGCGAATGTCGGGCCGCGAGCCCGCGACGCGCAGCCTGAGCACGCGCCTTCACCGGCGCAGGGAGAGACCCATGGCCGCTACCCAGCGCATCCTCGACTTTCTCGCCACCCGACGTCCGAATGGCCCGTGCCTGGTCGTCGACCTCGACGTCGTGCGTGACAATTTCCGCGCCTTCGAGAAGGCCCTGCCGGATTCGAAGATCTACTACGCGGTGAAGGCCAACCCTGCGCCCGAGATCCTGCGCCTGCTCGCCGGCCTCGGCTCGTCGTTCGACACCGCTTCGGTCGCCGAGATCGAGATGGCGATGGACGCCGGCGCCCCGGCCGAGCGCATCTCCTACGGCAACACGATCAAGAAGGAGCGCGACATCGCGCGTGCCTTCGAGCTCGGCATCCGCCTGTTCGCCGTCGACGCGGTCGAAGAGGTCGAGAAGGTCGCGCGTGCCGCTCCGGGCGCCCGCGTGTTCTGCCGCGTGCTGACCGACGGCGAAGGCGCCGAGTGGCCGCTTTCGCGCAAGTTCGGCTGCGTGCCGGACATGGCGGTCGACGTGCTGCGCCATGCGCGTTCGCTCGGCCTCGAGGCTTACGGCGTGTCGTTCCACGTCGGCTCGCAGCAGTGCGACCTGAACGCCTGGGACAAGGCGCTCGTCGACGCCAAGCGCGTGTTCGCGACGCTGGCCGAGGAAGGCATCGTGCTGAAGATGGTCAACATGGGCGGCGGCTTCCCGACGCGCTACCTGAAGGACGTGCCGACCGCGCAAGCCTACGGCCAGGCGATCTTCTCGGCGCTTCGCAAGCACTTCGGCAACCGTATCCCGGAGACCATCATCGAGCCGGGTCGCGGCATGGTCGGCAATGCCGGCGTCATCAAGTCGGAAGTCGTCCTGATCTCGAAGAAGGCCGATAACGACAATGTGCGCTGGGTGTTCCTCGACATCGGCAAGTTCGGCGGTCTCGCCGAGACGATGGACGAGGCGATCCGCTACCCGCTGGTGACGGCGCGGGACGGGGACGCGACCGCGCCATGCGTGCTCGCCGGCCCGACCTGCGACTCGGCCGACGTGCTGTACGAGAAGACGCCGTACCCGCTTCCGCTCTCGCTCACCATCGGCGACGAGGTGCTGATCGAGGGAACCGGCGCCTACACGACAACCTACGCCTCGGTCGCGTTCAACGGCTTCGAGCCGCTCCGATCCTACGTGATCTGACGGTCTAGGGACTGTCAGATCCAATCCGCCGCCGGGGGCCGCGTCCCCCGGCGACGGGCTCGCTCGTGGAACTTGTCCGCCAGTGAAGGATTGCAGAACATGCACGCTCTCGTACCCGCCAACGACGTTTCCCTCTCGCCCGGCACCTGGCCGGCAATGGCGACGCTTGCGCCCTCCTCGTCCATGATGGACCTGGGTGGCTCGCGCGGCATGCCGGGCGAGAGGGCTGCCTTCGCCCTATCTGCGGAAACCGCCGGCGACGTGGCGCCGCGCGATCTGCTGCTTGATCGTGCGATGGCCCCCAACTGGCGGCGCAAGTCGTCGGAGAAGATCCGCAAGGGCCGCGCCCCGGCGCTGGCCTTCGTCGCGCGCGACGACAGCGGCGCGGTCGTCGGCACCGTGCGCCTGTGGAGCGTTTCTGCAGGCGAGGGCGGACGTGAAGCGCTGCTGCTTGGCCCCCTCGCGGTGGACCCGGCGCTGCGTTCCGCCGGCATCGGCGGCGCGCTGATGCGCCACGCGATCGTCGAGGCACAGCGCGCCGGACATGCGGCGATCCTGCTGGTTGGCGATCCTGCGTACTATGCGCGCTTCGGTTTCTCGGCCGAGAAGACGGGCTGCCTTGCCATGCCGGGCCCGTTCGAGAAGCATCGTCTGCTGGCTGTGGAGTTGAAGCCCGGTGCGCTTGGCTCGTGTGCAGGCGTCATCCGCCCGACCGGACGCAAGGTCGAAAGGGCCGCCTAGAGCGGCCCATCGGCGGAAGATCCGCCGTTCTGCGACTCGATGATAGCCTTCCTCGTGCGATAGCGCGCGACGATTTCCGCCGCGCGGTCCTCGCGCGCGATCGTCGATTCGTCGGCCATCTTGCTGGCATCGAACTCGAGGCGCATCTCCTCGACTTCTTCCGGCGAAAATACGCCGATATGGGTGTTTCTATTCGTCATGCTGCCCTCCTTCGGAGGTTGGGGCGAAAGCATGGTGGTCGCTAACAAGCGCCAGCGCCCTATTAGATGGCCGGCGCCCCCC
>JAEWLS010000003.1 GCA_023457435.1 Pseudomonadota bacterium | reverse complement strand
TTTTTCATCCAGCAGAAGCGAGAGTCCTGTCGTGATCTGAGCCATCATCGATGGCGGTTGCAAGAGGCCGAAGCGCGAAGCTGTCAGGTTGCGCAGCGCTTCGGCCGTGGGTCTCGAGGATGGCGCTGGCGTAGGCCCGAGGCGTCATCCAGCCGAGTTTGGAGTGCGGTCGTTCCTCGTTGTAGTCGCGCCGCCAGGCTTCGAGCACGGCGCGGGCGTGCGGCAGCGAGCGGAACAGCGTCTCGTTCAGAAGCTCGTCCCGCAGCCGGCCGTTGATGGGGTGGACGGCCCCTGCACCCGGCATCGGCGTGCCATAGTGGCCGCGGTGTGGTCCACTTTGAGCAGGAGCCGTCTCCATGCAGATTAGCATTGTTGGCCTCGACATCGCCAAGCAGGTCTTTCAGGTCCACGCGGCAGATGCCGAGGGTCGGCGGGTCGCGCAGGTGCGCCTTCGTCGCGCTCAGGTGCTCGATTTCTTCCGCGAGCTCCCGCCCTGCCTCGTCGGCATGGAGGCTTGTGCAACGGCGCACCACTGGGCACGCGAGCTGATCGCGCTCGGGCACGAGGTTAAGCTGATGCCGCCCGCGTATGTGAAGCCCTATGTGAAGCGCAACAAGACCGACGCTGCCGATGCGGAGGCGATCGCCGAGGCAGTGACGCGTCCGACCATGCGCTTTGTCGCGGTGAAGTCGGTTGAGCAGCAGTCGATGCTGATGCTGCACCGAGTGCGCGAACTCTTCGTGCGGCAGCGGACCATGCTCGCGACCGCCTTGCGCGCCCACCTCGCCGAGTTCGGTATCGTGGCACCGCAAGGCATTCACAGGGTGGAGAAGCTCACCGCAGAGGTCCGCGACCCCGCGGTCCCGCCATTGGCGCAGGAGGCGCTCTCACTGCTCGTCGACGAACTCGCAAGCATCGGGCGTCGCCTCGATACGATTGAGGAGAGGCTGGTTGCTCTGCACCGCGCTGATCAGCTGAGCCGCCGCCTCGCCTCGATCCCGGGCGTGGGACCGATCACGGCCATGGCGATCGCGAGCACCGTGCCCGATCCATCCGTGTTCCGCTCCGGCCGCGAGTTCGCTGCCTGGCTGGGCCTTACCCCCAAGAGCCACTCAAGCGGCGGCAAGGACAAGCTCGGGCGCATCTCAAAGCGCGGCGACCGATACATCCGCCACCTGCTTTATGTCGGCGCCGGCAACGCGATCCGGTTTTCAAAGGCGCGAGCGGCGACGGGCGAGGCATGGATCCGAGGCCTGCAGGAGCGCCGCCCGCCCAAGGTCGTCATAATCGCACTGGCCAATAAGATGGCGCGGATCGCCTGGGCGTTGATGATACGCGGCGAGAGCTTTCGCTCACCGGCGGCTGCCACGGCGTAGCCGCTGCCCATCGGTCGAGCATCAGAGGTTGCGAGGGCGAAAGTGAGGTGATGGCACGACCGGGCGGACCGGGGATCGACAAAGCCCGCAGAGCTTTAGGCGCGCAACAGCGCGACCCGTTGATGAGGCGTCGATCCGCGAACTCCATCAGGGCCAGCGGTCATGGAACAAGGCCGCACGAACAGGCCGCATACATGAACGCACCCGACTCGACGCTGCCCAACCCGCACGATCAACCTTGCAACGCAGGGGCCGTCCATACATGAAGCTCTCAATGAAGCCGTTCTGCTGCGGCTTGCCCGGCGCAATGTAGTGCCAGCCGACGCCGGCCTCGTCCGCCCAGCCGAGGATCGCGTTCGAGGTGAACTCCGTGCCGTTGTCGCTGACGATAATCGTCGGTCGTCCGCGCCGGCGAACGATGTCGTCGAGCTCGCGCGCGACCCGCAGACCGGACAGCGAGGTGTCGGCCGCGAGCGCCAGGCATTCCCGCGTGCAGTCGTCCACCACGGCGAGGATACGGAAGCGGCGCCCGTCGGTGAGTTGGTCGGACAGGAAGTCCAGACTCCAGCGCTGGTTCGGCGCGACCGCTGTCTCGATCGGCCGCCGCGTTCCCATCGCTCGCTTGCGGCCACCGCGCCGGCGCACCGTCAGCTTCTCCTCGCGATAGAGCCGCTGAACGCGCTTGCGGTTGACCACATGGCCCTCCCGCTTCAACAGGACGTGCAGTCGCCGATAGCCAAAGCGGCGTCGCTCGGCCGCAAGCTCCTTCAGCCGCCTGCGCAGCATGGCGTCGTCGGGACGCATCCCTTCGTAACGCACGCTCGTCCGATCCACGCCGACCACCCGGCACGCCCGCCGCTCGCTCATCTCGAAGGCCTTGGCAAGATACGCCACAGCCTCCCGTCGCTCGGCGGGCGTCACCACTTTTTTCCCAGGAGATCCTTCAGCGCGGCGTTGTCGAGCATCGCGTCCGCCAGCATCCGCTTCAGCCGGCCATTCTCGTCCTCAAGGCCCTTCAGACGCCGCGCCTCCGAGACATCGAGCCCGCCGAACTTGGCCTTCCATTTGTAGAACGTCGCTGAGCTGACGCCGTGCTTCCGGCAGACCTCCGCGGTCGCCACGCCCGCCTCCTGCTCGCGCAGGATCGCGATGATCTGCTCTTCCGTGAACCGTGACTTCTTCATCCGTCCGTCCCTCGTTCTGGGGGCGGACTCTAGCTATCCGTGGAGGAGTTTCAGGGGGTCACGTCA
>JAEWLS010000002.1 GCA_023457435.1 Pseudomonadota bacterium | reverse complement strand
GGACCGGCGCCGCCGCGGTTCAAGGCTATTGCGGCTGCAGGCCCGCCACTTCGACGAGACGCTTCCACTCGACGATGGTGTCTTCCATCAGCTTCTGCGACTCTTCCGGGGTGGAGATATACGGGTCGCCGCCCTGCTTGAGCAGGAACGCCTTCGCCTCGTCGGTCTCGAGCACCTTGTTGAACCAGCCATTGATGGTGGCTACGCGGTCGGCGGGAACCCCATCCGGAACCATCGCACCCCACCAGCCGAGCTGGTCGATGTCGTAACCCTGCTCCTTGAAGGTCGGGACGTCCGGAATGCCCTGCAGACGCTCGGCGGCACCCAGCGCCAGCACGCGGAAGCGGCCTTCGCGGACCTGCGCCAGCGAGAACACCGGATCCTGGGCGCCGAAGTCGACGTTGCCGGCCATGATGTCGTTGATGGAGTCCGAAGCGGTCTGATAGAGCACCGGCTCGGTCTTGATGCCGGCGAGCTGCTTGAACTCCTCGGCCATGACGCGGCCCGAAGTGGCGTTCACGGCATAGGACCCGGCGTCGCCCTTGGCCTTCTGGTCGGCGACGAGGTCGGCGAGCGTCTGGTACGGGCTGTCCTTGCGCACCGTGATCATGAACGCCTGCTTGTTGATCGTCGCGATCGTCTGCAGGTCCTTGGCCGCATCGACGGTCGGGTTCTTGAGCAGCCACATGTTGCCGGCGGTGGAGTTGCCGGAGTGCACGAAGATGGTGTGACCGTCCGGCTCGGCGCGCGCGGTGTATTCGGCGGCGATGCTTCCGGCCGCACCCGGCTTGTTCTCGACGATGATGGTCGCGCCCGCCACGGCGGCGACCTTTTCGGCCATGAAGCGCACGAGTACGTCGGCGCCGCTGCCTGCCGGGAAGGCGCAGACGAAGGTGATCGTCTTGCTCGGGAAGGCCTGCGCGAACGCAGCTCCCGGCGCGAGCAGCGCTGCGCCGCCAAGGGCGAGCGCCAGCGCCGCACGGCGCGTGATGTTCATTATCTGCGACATTCTCTCTTCTCCTCCTGAGTGAGATCGGTGGTTGATAGTTCCTCTTCCCCTCATTCCTCCTGGAAGGCCTCTTCGCGGGTCTTCCGGAACTGCGGGAAAATGATGAGCGCGATCATCAGCAACGATGCGACCAGGAGCGCGGCGGAAATGGGCCGGTCGAGGAAGATCATCGGGTCGCCGCGCGAAAGCTGCAGCGAACGGCGCAGATTGGTCTCCATCAGCGGCCCGAGGATGAAGCCGAGGACGAGCGGCGCCGGCTCGCAGCCGAGCTTGAGCAGGATGTAGCCGAACACGGTGAAGACGATCATCAGCAGCATCATGAACGGTTCGGTGCTGGTCGAGTAGACGCCGACCGCGCAGAACAGGAGGATCGCCGGGAACAGGAAGCGGTACGGCACAGTCAGCAGCCTGACCCAGATGCCGAGAAGCGGCAGGTTGATGACGATCAGCATCAGGTTGCCGATCCACATCGACGCGACCATGCCCCAGAACAGGTCCGGTCGCGCGGTCATGACCGCCGCGCCGGGCGCGATGCCCTGAATGATCATTGCACCCATCATGATCGCCATGACCGGGTTGGACGGGATGCCGAGCGTCAGCAGCGGAATGAACGAGGTCTGCGCGGCGGCATTGTTCGCCGCCTCCGGTCCCGCCACGCCCTCGATCGCGCCCTTGCCGAAGCGCTGCGGCGCGCGCGTGATCTTCTTTTCCAGCGTGTAGCTCGCGAACGACGCCAGCACCGCTCCTCCGCCTGGAAGGACCCCGAGGATGGAGCCGAGACCAGTGCCGCGAAGAGCCGCGGGCCACGCCATGCGCCACTCGTCGCGCGTCGGCCACAGGTCGCGCAGCCGCGTCGAGATCGGCGAGCGGTCCGCCGGCGGATGCTCGAGGTTGCGGATGATCTCCACGATGCCGAACAGGCCGAGCACCAGCGGCAGGAAGTCGATGCCGTCCCACAGCCCGCCGATGCCGAACGTGTAGCGTGTCAGGCCGGTGTTGACGTCGGTTCCGACGAGCCCCAGCAGCAGCCCGATCAGCACCATCGCGACAGCCTTCAGCACCGACCCGTGCGCCAGCACGACCGCCATGATCAGGCCGAGCACCATCAGCGAGAAGAAGTCGGGCGAGGTGAACTGCTGGGCGATCGACGACAGCGGCGGCCCGAAGGCTGCGATGAACACGGTGCCGACGCAGCCGGCGAAGAACGAGGCGAGCGCCGCCGTGGCCAGCGCCGAGCCGGCGCGGCCCTTCTTGGCCATCTGGTGGCCCTCGATGCACGTCACGACGCTCGACGCTTCGCCGGGCATGTTGACGAGGATCGAGGTCGTCGACCCTCCATACTGGGCGCCGTAGTAGATGCCGGCGAGCATGATCAGTGCCGACAGCGGGTCGAGCCCGAAGGTGATGGGCAGCAGCAGCGCGATCGCGGGAATCGGGCCGATGCCGGGGAGCACGCCGATCAGCGTACCCAGGAGCACGCCGATCAGGCAGAACAGGAGGTTCTGCCACGTCGCGGCGGCGGCAAAGCCGGTTGCCAAATGGTCGAGGACTTCCATCCGTCAGCCGTTCCAGAACAGGGGCATGGGCTGGTTCAGCCCGTAGACGAAGACCAGCACCACGAAGAGCGTCATGGCGGCCGCGAAGATCGCCGCCTCGACCAGGTTGACGCGCGGCCGGGCGTAGGCTGCGATCACCATCATCAGGCTTGCCGATATGACGATCCCGATCTGGCGCACGAGGAAGCCGAAGACCGCCAGCGCAATCACCACCATGAGGATGGGGCGGATCTGGATCTTCTCGATGGCCGGGCCGGCCAGCGCCAGGGCGCGACCGCTTAGAACAAGGCCGATCAGCATGATCAGCGACGAGATTATCGTCGGAAAGTAGCCAGGGCCCATCGCACGGGCGCGGCCGAACTCAAGCTCGCTGCCAAAATACAGACCGGCCAGTCCGATCAGCAGGAAAAGTATGCCTGCTCCCAGATCCTGCGGACTCCTGACTTTCAGCATGGCTCCTCCTGACCAAACGCCGAACGCGATTCTCCCGACGTTGCGTCACGCGTGCCGCTCCTCAACGGCGCGCCGGGAAATTCGATTTGACCATGCCGAAGCGCTGTAGTCGATACGCCCGGCATTGACATTCGGTACCCTTATATCAGGATACCATACATTCCGTGTCAACCGTCATGCGCGCTTAGCATTCCGGGGAAGGGCTGACGGCGGGTCACACTTGGCAACACGTTCGAATTAGGCAAAGCAACTTATACGTTGTCAAAATCAAATTGACATGGTCCCTGCCCGCAACGATGGTTTGGCCGATGCGCAACCCGAACAATATGAAAGTCGCCGTCGTCGGAGGTGGCATAGGCGGGCTTACCGCCGCGCTGGCCCTGCTGCGCCGCGGTTTCGACGTCACCGTCTACGAACAGGCGCCTGAGCTCAGGGAGGTCGGCGCCGGCGTGCAGGTCAGCGCCAACGGAACGCGGATACTGTTCGCGCTGGGCCTCGAAGCCGAGATCATGGCGGTCGCCAGCGAAGCCACGGGCAAGGAAATCCGCCTGTGGAACACCGGCCAGACGTGGAAGCTGTTCGACCTCGGCCCGCTCTCGGTGGAGCGCTATGGCTTCCCCTACATAACCATTCATCGCAACGACCTGCATCAGGCGCTCGCGGCCGGCGTCCGCCGCATCCGGCCCGATGCAATCGTGCTCGGCATGCGCTGCCTCGGCGTCGACCAGGACGCCGGCGGCGCGACACTGCGCTTCGCCGACGGCACCACCGTCAGGTCGGATATCGTGGTCGGCGCGGACGGCGTGCACTCGAAGGTCCGCGAGTCGCTGTTCGGCCCCGACGAGCCGAAATTCAGCGGCATCGTGGCCTGGCGCGGCGTCATACCCGCCGAGCGGCTGGCCGCCCGCCTGCTGCGGCCCGTCGGCACCAACTGGATCGGACCGGGCGGTCACGTCATCCACTACCTGCTGCGCCGCGGCGAGTTGATGAACTACGTCTCGGTCGTGGAGCGCGACAACTGGCAGGTCGAGTCCTGGTCGGTGGCGGGAACGGTCGAAGAGTGCCTGGCGGACTACGCCGGCTGGCATGACGACGTGCACACGCTGATCAAGTCCGTCGATACGCCGTACAAGTGGGCCCTGATGCTGCGCGAGCCGATGGACGAGTGGTCGCAGGGTCGTGTCACCCTACTCGGAGACGCCTGCCATCCGACACTGCCCTTCCTGGCTCAGGGCGCCGTTATGGCAATCGAGGACGGTTACGTGCTGGCGCGCGCGCTGGCCGGCCGCGAAGGCGACTATCAGGGCGCGTTCGCGGACTACGAGGGCGCACGCAAGGAGCGCACGACGCGCATCGTGCGCGGCGCAGCCGCAAACGCCGAGCGCTTCCACAACCCGGCTTTGTCCGACGCAACCCGGGCCGAGGCATACGTCAACACCGAGTGGGAGGAATCGAAGGTCAAGCAGCGTTACGAATGGCTGTTCACCTACGACGCCACCTCGGTGCCGCTGGGGGCTGCTCTTGCGCAAGCCTCGTGACCCCGGCGATGCCAGCGGCCTGCGCGAGCCGCGCCGCATCCAGTCGATCGACGTCGGCTTCCGGCTGATCCGGGTCCTCGAGGCGGCACCCGGCAAGCTGCAGCTCAACCGCATCGCGGAACTCGCGGGCATGCCGGCGAGCAAGGCGCACCTCTACATGGCGAGCTTCGTGCAGTCGGGGATCGTCGAGCAGGATCCGTCGACGATGCGCTACGGTCTCGGGCCCTACGCGTTGCAGCTCGGCGCCGCGGCCATGCGCCAGGTCGACGTGGCCCAGATCGCCCGCGAGGCGCTCGACGAGCTCCAGGCCCAAACGGGGCTGCTGGTCTTCCTCAGCGTATGGGGCAATCGCGGGCCGGTGATCATCTCCAAGGTCGATGCGACTGTGGAGGTGCTCGTCTCGGTGCGTGTCGGCTACGTGCTCCCGCTCTATCTGGCCGCGACCGGCCGCGTATTCCTGGCCTACAAGTCGCGCTCCGCGATCCAGCATGTCGAGACGCGCGACCGTCCGGTCGATGCGGCCGTCAAGCAGCGCGCCGAGCAGAGTCTTTCGATCATCCGTCAGCGCCAGCTGGCGTTTTCGGACAGTCAGATCAACGCCGGCTTCGCCTCGATCTCCGCGCCGGTCTTCGACTACCTCGGCGAGATCGCGGCTTCGATCACGCTGCTTGGCATGAAGAACGACATAGACCTCGATCCGCTCGGCGCCACGGCGCGGCGCGTATACCAGGCCGCGTCGAGCGTCTCGCGCCGGCTCGCCTGTCCCGAGGACATGCTGCGCAAGGATTTCCCGGGACTGGCCCCGGGCGATCGCAAGACCGCCTGAGGAGCGTCATGGGTGCGCAAAAGGTCAGCTGGGAACGCGTCCCGCTGGTGGTCTCCTTCCCGGAGACCGCCCGTTTCACCGAGACCTACGGGTTTGCGGGCAATTCCGGCCGGGTGAACCTGGAGGGCCAGTTGCTGCGCCCTGCCGGGCGGCCGTCGTCGACGGTCTACGTCTTCATGCACCCGACCTCGACGCTGCAGCTCCTGCCGATGCCGACTGCGCTGGCCGACCTCGGTCTCCACGTACTCTGCGCGGCCAGCCGGTATCCCAAGAACGACAGCGCGCTGATCATGGAAAAGGTCGCTATCGATCTCGGCCGCTGGCTCGACCACGCGCGCACGGTTCTCGGTTACCGCAAGGTGGTGCTGGTCGGCTGGTCCGGCGGCGGATCCCTGTCGCTGTTCTACCAGGCGCAGGCGGAGAACCCGACGATCACCCACACGCCCGCCGGCGACGAGGTCAACCTCGTGGAAGCGGGTCTGGCGCCCGCCGACGGCGTCATCTTCATCGCCGCGCACCTGTCTCGCGCCGAGACGCTGACCGAGTGGCTCGACCCCTCGGTTATCGATGAACTCGATCCCGACACGCGGGATGCGTCGCTCGACATCTATTCGCCCGCCTGCCCGGACCAGCCGCCCTACTCCGCCGGGTTCGTGACGCGCTTCCGTGCCGTGCAGGTCGCGCGCAACCGCAAGATCACCGACTGGTCGCTCGACATGCTGGCGCGGCTGAAGAAGCGCGGCGGACCCGAACAGGAGCGCGCCTTCGTGGTGCACCGCACGATGTGCGACGTGCGCTGGTTCGATACCTCCATCGACCCGAACGACCGCAAGGCGGGGGTCAGCTACATGGGCGACCCGCGTACCGTGAATGTCGGGCCGGTCGGGCTCGCGCGCTACACGACGTTGCGCTCATGGCTCAGCCAGTGGAGCTACGATCTGTCGAACGCCAAGGGACCGGTGAACGCGCGGCTGATCCGCCGCACGCCCGTCCTGCAGATCGAGAACACCGCCGACGAGGCCGTGCCGGCGACGCACAATCCGGCGATCGCCGCAGCGCTTGCGACGCCCGACAAGGAGTATCTCAGCATCGCCAGGGCGACGCACTACTATCTCGGCCAGCCGGAATTGCTGACGATCTGCACCGACAGGGTGATCGACTGGAGCAGGCGTCACAACCTGCTCGACGACTGAAAAGGGCATCAAGCAGAAGGAGATAACGCGATGGTTCCCGCCCCCAGGATCAAGGGTCTCTACCACTATTCGTTTCCCTGCCGCGATGGCGAGGAGACACGCAAGTTCTACGAGGATCTGCTTGGCCTGCCGCTGGTCAACTGCATGACCGCGGACAAGGTGCCGAGCACAGGCGAGGAAAAGCCGTACGCGCACTTCTTCTTCGAGATGGGCGACGGCTCCTACATGGCCTTCTTCGATCTCGGCGAGAACGAGATGCCTAAGCCTTCCCCGAACACGCCCGCGTGGGTGATGCACTTCGCGATGGAGGTCGAATCCGTCGAGAAGGTGCTGCAGATGCGCGACCGGCTGAAGGAAGCGGGCGTCCAGACGACCGACGTGATCGACCACGAGTTCATCAACTCGATCTACTTCTTCGATCCCAACGGCCTGCGGCTTGAGATCACGGCGCGCACCGAGGAACCGGGCTACCTGGAGACGGCGCACAAGGAAGCGCGCGCTAACCTCGACGCCTGGACCAAGAAAAAGGCCGGCATGATTGCCGCGAAGAAGGGCGAGGCGGCCTAGAGCCTGCGACTGGACGAGCGGGCGCTTCGGCGCCCGGTTCGTTCCCTGGCGCGGGTACAGCGCGCGGGTACGGGGCGCGGGTACAGGAGGAGTAAGGACAGGCATGAGACTCGACGGAAAGATCGCGATCGTCACCGGTGCCAGCACGGGGATCGGCAGGTCGATCGCCCTCGCGTTCGCGGCAGCCGGTGCGAAAACGGTGGTTGCGGCGCGCTCCGCCGACAAGCTTGCGGCGCTCGTTTCAGAAATCGGTTCCAAGGGCGGCTCCGCGCTGGCGGTCGCTACCGACGTCACCGACGAAACGCAGGTCGAGGCGTTGTTCGACAGATGTCGCGAGGCATTCGGAGAACCTGACGTGCTGGTCAACAATGCCGGCATCGCCGATCATACGCCCACCGCCGAGCTGACGCTGGCGCGCTGGCAGGAGGTGCAGGCCATCAACATCACCTCGGTGTTCCTGTGCAGCCGCGCGGCGCTGCGTTCGATGATGCCGCGCCGGCGCGGCCGCATCATCAACATCGGCAGCATCTCGGCCAAGGTGCCGCGCCCCAACACCGCCGCCTACACCGCAAGCAAGTTTGCGCTCGAGGGGCTGACGCGGTCGCTGGCGCTCGACGCGCGACCGCACGGCATCGCCGTCTCCATGCTCCACCCCGGCTCGACGACGAGCATGCTCGTGCCGGGGGTCACCGACGTGCCGCGCTCGGGTTCGATGAACCCCGACGACGTTGCCCGTCTGGCCCTGCTTATGGCGTCTCTGCCTGACGACGTGAACCTGTATGAGAGCGTCATGTTGCCCGTGGAGATGCCGTTCCTCGGCCGCGGCTGAGGCTGTGTCAGGTTGACGGATATATGGCTGCCTGATATCCGTCCGCCCAACACGGAGAGAAGCTATGCAGACTGCCGCAAACGGCTCCTGGGGCGAGAATGTCACCGTCGATTTCGAGGACGGCATCGCCTGGGTGACCCTCAACCGCCCGGCCCGCCGCAACGCGATCAACCCCGGCATCGTCTGGGAAATGAACGCGATCATGGACGCGCTCGAGGGTGACGATCGCTGCAAGTGCATGGTGGTCACCGGCGCCGGCGAATCCTTCTCGGCCGGCATGGACCTCAAGGAGTATTTCCGCGCCACCGACGGCGTGCCGCCGATCCAGCGCGAGCGGCTGTTCCGCGCCAACGCCGGCTGGCAGTGGCGGCGCATGATGCAGTTCCCAAAGCCGACCATCTCGATGGTCAACGGCTGGTGCTTCGGCGGCGCGTTCCAGTTCCTCGTCGGCTCCGATCTCGCCATCGCGTCGGAAGACGCGACATTCGGCCTGTCCGAGATCAACTGGGGGATCATCCCCGCCGGCATCGTCACCAAGGCGGTTATCGAGGTGATGAGCTTCCGCGATGCGATGTACTACATCATGACGGGCGAGACGTTCTCCGGCCGCCAGGCGGCCGAGATGAAGCTGGTCAACAAGGCGGTGCCGGCGGCCGAGCTCAAGGACACCACGCGCGAGCTCGCGAGGACGCTTATGGCCAAGAACCCCTACGTTCTGCGCCAGGCCAAGACGGCGACGCGCTTCGTCAAGGACCTGACCTGGGACCAGGCGGCCGACTACCTCATGGCCAAGTCCGACCAGACCGAGTTCCGCGATCCCGAGAACGGCCGCAACACCGGCATGAAGCAGTTCCTCGACGAGAAGAGCTTCAAGCCTGGTCTGGAGACGTACAATCGTGGCTGAAGCCGCGCCGGCAGCAAACGCTACGAAGCCGGCCGACCTCGACCGGCTGCTCGCGCCCCATTCCATCGCCATCGTCGGCGCGCAGCCTGAGCCGACCTCGATCGGCGGCGGCGTGCTCGCCAACCTCGAGCGCTTCGGCTACGGCGGCGAGATTCATCTCGTCAGCCGCTCGAAGGACGAGATCCGCGGCCGTCCCTGCGTGAAGAGCATCGCTGAGCTGCCGGCCGGCATCGATGTCGCCGTGCTGATCGTTCCGCAGGCGGCGATCATGGATTCCGTGCGCGCCTGCATCGAGCGCCGCATGGGCGCGGTGGTCGTCTTCGCGTCGGGCTTCGCCGAGGCGGGCGACGAGGGCCGCTTGCAGCAGGAAGCGCTCGCCGCGCTCTGCCGCGACGCCGGCGTCGCCCTGCTCGGCCCCAACTGCATGGGCTACACCAACTACCTTGCCGGCGTGCCGCTGACGTTCGAGCCTGTCGATCTGAAGCCGGTGCCGCAGGGCGACAAGCGGGTGGCGATCGTGGCGCAGAGCGGCGCCACCGCCGCGAACATCCGCTTCGCGATGCATGCACGCGACATCGAGGTGTCGTTCGTCATCGCGACAGGCAACGAGGCGTCGCTCGGCGCCGAGCACTTCGTCGATTTCCTCGCCCGCGACGGCAACAACGCGGCGATCGGCGTCTATGTCGAGCAGATCCGCAACCCGGCGCTGTTCATCGACGCGGCGCGCCGCGCCCGCAAGGCCGGCATCCCCATCGTGCTCCTGCATCCCGGATCGAGCGAAAAGGGCCGCGCCGCCGCCCAGTCGCACACCGGCGCGCTCGCCGGCGACCATGCGGTCATGCAGACGATCCTGCGCAGCGAGGCCGTGGCGCTCGTGTCGACGACCGACGAGCTCTTCGACGTGCTCGCCATCCTGTCGCGCTTCCCGACCCCGCCGCCTGGCAAGACCGGCATCGTCACCAATTCCGGCGCGATCCGCGGCCTGTGCTTCGATTTCGCCGAGACCGTCGGGCTCGAGCTGGCGGTTCTCGCGCCGGAGGTCGAGGCCGAGATGAAGACGCTCGTGCCGCCCTACGTGCATGTCGACAACCCGTTCGACATCGGCACCGTCGGCTTCGCCGATCCGACCATCTACGGCAGCTCCGCAGTGGTCATGCTCAAGGATCCCGCGGTCGGCATGGCGATGCTGTCCTATGCCGGCGGCTCGCCGAAGATGCAGATCGCCAAGTCCGATGCCATCCTGCCGGTGTACGCCGCCGCGACCAAGCCGGTGATCCTCAACATCATCGGCGACGACTATCCGCTCGACGAAAAGTTCATGGCCGACGTGCGGGCGAGCGGCATCCCGTTCTTCCGGTCGCCGGAGCGCGCCATGCGCGCCATGGCCGCGGTCGCGGCCTACGCCGAGGCGCTCGCCGCGGTCGACGCGCCGAAGGCCGCGCCGGCATCGACGGCGCCGGTCCCGGTGCCCGGCAGCGGCACCATCGTCGAATATGAAGGCAAGCGCGTGCTCGCCGCGCTCGGCATCGGCGTGCCGCGCGGCGGCCTTGCCGCCACCCCGGACGAGGCGGCGACGATCGCCTCGGAGATCGGCTATCCCGTCGTCATCAAGGCGCAGGCCGCGGCGCTGGCGCACAAGAGCGATGCCGGCGGCGTCATCGTCAATCTCGCCGACGAGGCGGCGCTGCGTTCCGCCTGGGACCGGCTGCACGCGAACATCGCCTCGGCAAAGCCCGGCATGAGGCTGGACGGCGTGCTGGTCGAGGCGATGGCGAAGCCGGGGCTCGAGATGGTCGTCGGCGCGCGCCGCGACGCGCAGTGGGGCCCGGTGGTGCTGGTTGGCCTCGGCGGCGTGTGGATCGAGGCGCTGAAGGACGCGCGGCTGCTGCCCGCCGGCACCAGCCGCGAGCGCGCCGTCGCCGAAATCCGCAGGCTCAAGGCCGCCAGGCTGCTCGGTCCGTTCCGCGGCCAGGCCGCGCGGGATGTCGATGCGGTTGCCGACGTGGTGGTGAAGCTCGGCCAGATGATGCTGTCCGATCCGGCGATCCTGGAGGTGGATATCAATCCGCTGGTCGTCGGTGCGTTCGGCGACGGCGCCGTCGCGCTCGATGCCTTGTTCGTGAAGGACTGATTGCCGCTTCCGGCGGCCGGGAGGATGCCATGGGTGATCCGCGCTACGGGGCGCTGCAGCTCTTCATCGACGGTCAGTGGATCGACGCCGACGGCCGTACGACCGAGGATGTCGTCAACCCGGCGACCGGCGAGACGATCGCCGCACTGCCGCATGCCGGCCGCGACGACATCGACGCCGCGGCGAACGCGGCGGGCCAGGCGTTCAGGACGTGGAGGAACTTGCCCGCGTTCGACCGCGCGAAGATCCTGCGCAAGGCCGCCGACCTCCTGCGCGAGCGGGTCGAGCACATAGCCACCCGCGTCGTGCTCGAGCAGGGCAAGCCGGTCATGGAGGCGCGGCAGGAGGTGCTCGCCGCCGCCGACATTTTCGACTACACTGGCGAGGAGGGCCGCCGCACCTACGGCCGCATCATTCCGCCGCGCATTCCGGGCGCACGCTGGATGGTCACGCGCGAACCGGTCGGGCCGGTCGCCGCCTTCACGCCCTGGAACATCCCGATCGTCATCCCGGCCCGCAAGATCTCGGCGGCGCTCGCCACCGGCTGCACCATGGTCATCAAGCCGTCGGAGGAAACGCCGGCCTCCGTGCTTGAGCTCGCGCGCGCCCTCCACGATGCCGGCCTGCCGAAGGGCGTGCTCAACGTCGTCTACGGCGTACCGGCGAACGTCTCCGAACAGCTCATCGCCCATACGGCGATCCGCAAGATCACCTTCACCGGCTCGACCGGCGTCGGCCAGCAGCTCGCGGTTCTGGCGGCCAGGGCCGGCGTCAAGCGGGCGACGATGGAGCTCGGCGGACATGCTCCGGTGCTCGTCTTCGCCGATGCCGACATCGATCATGCGGTGCGCACCATGGTCGCCGCCAAGTATCGCAACGCCGGCCAGGTCTGCATTTCGCCGACCCGCTTCTATGTGCATGAGAGCGTCCACGACCGGTTCGTCGACGATTTCGCCAAAGCTGCCTCGGCCCTGAAGGTCGGAGACGGCATGGACGCCGCGACCGTCATGGGCCCGCTCGCCAATCCGCGCCGCGTGTCGGCGATGGAGAGCTTCGTGGCCGATGCCGTCGACAAGGGCGCGAAGCTCAAGGCCGGCGGCGAGCGCGGCGCGAACCGCGGCTTCTTCTTCCAGCCGACGGTGCTCGCCAACGTGCCGGGGGACGCCCGCGCTATGAACGAGGAGCCCTTCGGACCGATGGCGATCACCGCGCCGTTCTCGTCCTTCGAAGAGGTGATCGAGCAGGCCAACCGCCTGCCCTTCGGCCTGGCTTCCTACGCCTTCACGCAGTCGTCGAAGACCGCGGCGATGGTCGGCGAGGCGGTCGAAGCCGGCATGGTGGGCATCAACAACAATTTCCTCAACATGCCCGAGACGCCATTCGGCGGGGTGAAGCAGAGCGGCTACGGCAGCGAAGGCGGCACCGAGGGCATGGACGCCTACCTCACCACCAAATTCGTCAGCCAGACCTGAGAACGATGAGCGAGCAGATGACACGTCCCGAGCCCTGGGGAAAAGACGTTCTCGTCGAGTTCGAGGAGGGCATCGCCTGGGTCAAGATCAATCGCCCCGACAAGCGCAACGCGATGAGCGTCGGCCTCGCCGAGGAGATGAACAAGGTTCTCGACGCGCTTGAGATAGACGACCGTTGCGGCGTCATCGTGCTCACCGGCGTCGGCGAAGCCTTCTCCGCCGGCATGGACCTGAAGGATTTCTTCCGCGCGACCGACGGCGTGACCGACGTCGAGCGCATGCGCGCCTATCGCTCGACGCGCGCCTGGCAGTGGCGCACCCTGATGACCTATTCCAAGCCGACGATCGCGATGGTCAACGGCTGGTGCTTCGGCGGCGCGTTCACGCCGCTTATCTGCTGCGATCTCGCCATCGCCTCCGACGACGCCGTATTCGGCCTGTCCGAGATCAACTGGGGCGTCATCCCCGGCGGCGTGGTCTCGAAGGCGATCTCGACGCTGATGAATGACCGCAAGGCGCTGTACTACGTGATGACCGGCGAGCAGTTCGGCGGCAAGGTCGCGGAGCAGCTCGGGCTGGTCAACGAGTCCGTCCCGCACGACCGTCTGCGCGAACGGACGGTCGAGCTTTGCCGCGTGCTGCTGCAGAAGAACCCGACGGTGCTGCGCCAGGCCCGCATGGCCTACAAATACGTGCGCGAGATGACCTGGGAAGAGTCGGCCGAGTACCTCACCGCCAAGGCCGACCAGACCACCTTTGTCGACCCTGAGCGCGGCCGCGCCAAGGGGCTGTCGCAGTTCCTCGACGACAAGACGTTCCGCCCCGGCCACGGCGCCTACAAGCGCGAAGAATAGGTCCGCGCGTGGCGGCCTCCCCTTCTCCTGCAGCAACCGAGGTCTGGCGCGGCGGCGTCAACACCTGGGAATGCGACGAGATGGGGCACATGAACACGCGCTTCTACGTGGCGCGCTGCAATGACGCCGTGACGGTGCTGTTCGCCATGGTCGGCGTGCCGGCGGCGTCAATGCGGATCGGCGAAATCCACATTCGCTTCCATCGCGAGGCCTACGCCTCGGCGCTTCTCCACATGACTGCCGGCTTCGGCCGGATGGGTGACGACGACGCCGAGCTCGTGCTCTGCCTGTGGCACAGCGCCGACGACAAGCTGGCGGCGACGTTCCGCGTGCGCGTGCGCTGCGTGAGCGGCAGCTGGCCGCGGGATGCCCTCGATCGCGCGGCTGCCATGGCCGTCGAGATGCCGCCCGAGGCGGCTCCCCGCAGCATCGGCACCGGCATGATCGAGCAGCGTCCCGCGGATCTCTCCCGCTACACGCGGATCGCCATCAGCGTCATCAACGCCGCCGATTGCGATCACCATGGACGAATGCTGCCGCAAAAACTGATCGGCGCGGTATCCGACGGGGTACGACAGCTGACCGCGCCGCTGCGCGACATAGCGGCGAAGCACGCGGACCCGAAGCCGACGAAGCTTGGAGGCGCGGTGCTCGAGACGCGGCTGGTCTATATCGACTGGCCGCGCGCCGGCGACTGCTTCCAGATCCATTCGGGTTTCACGGGCGCCGATTCCCGCACCATGTCGCTCGACCACTGGCTGACCGACCTGCAGAGCGGCAAGCTGCTCGGCTATGTCGAATCCGTCGCGGTGGTCTTCGATCTGGAACGGCGCAAGATCGTCGGCATCACCGACGCAGCGCGCGACGAGATGCGGCCGCTGCAAATGGGCTAGGACGTACACCCATTACCGCGTAGCCAGTTGCGGATCGCGACGAGTTTGAGGACGGCCAGTTAGTACCCGGCCTGCTTATTGTAGCAGGTTGCGATACACCGGTACTTGCTGACGACGCGCGGAACGCCTCGCGCATGTTTGGTAACAGCGGCTCGATCAGACGCCGTTTCGGTCAGGGGGAAATCGGCTCATCAAGAGGTTGGATCGAAGTCGTTCGAAAGCGGAAGCCTCCAACGACCAGACGATCCCATTGCAGACATGGGAATGGGGCTTACGATCAACCGCATGCAGGTGACCGTCACTAACCTCGTCATGAATTTTGCAGGAGCCTGCAAAGCTCTCGTGCCCGCCCTCGACCGAGCACGGGTTCCGTGGAGAGCTAAGCAGCAGTACGACAACTGGGATCGAATAGCCGAAGCTCTGTTCCACAGCTTAGTCATGGAACCGTGCGCGTTTCACGCACTTGGCGAGCGAGGCCTCTACGATCTACGGCTTCACCGCTATGGATTTACGCCGTCACAAGATTGGAACGCTTGCATCGTAGTTCACGGGGCAACTTGCTCGCGGATGATCAAGCTGACATCGATTGTAGAACCATTTGATCACGTCAGTTGTGAAGGTGGTGTGCTGCCTCTCAGGAACACTGAGTTTGCCTTCGTCATCGATGCCGATAACGGTACGAAGCATAAATGGAGGGCTGTCGATCTCGATGGGGAATAGCCACGATTTCGGTTGGCTTATGACTTCACGGCCTAGCGAAAGCGCTCGGCGGTCACCGAACTGTTGATAAGCGCGGCCAGTTCCTTGCGAGTCGCGAACGATGCTTCCGGCGCGCGCGACAGGAACGCCTTGACCCCGCGCAGCACGGGCGGCGAATTCTTGGCCAGTTGGGCCACGACGCGTTCCACTTCCGCCCCGAGTCTCTCTTCCGCAACGACGCTCCCGATCAGGCCGAGCGCCTTCGCCTCCTGCGCCGCCACGGTGTCGCGCGTCAGCACCAGCCGGGCCAGTGCGGCTCGCGGAAGGCGGTCGCACAGGGCGTCCATCACCAGCGTCGGCGCGATGTCGTGGTTCATCTCCGGCACCTGGAACGTTGCCGTGTCCGCGGCCACCGCGACGTCGGCGAGGGCCGCGATGGCGCACCCGACGCCGGCAGCGCGACCGCGCACCTCGGCGATCACCGGCACGGCGGCGATGCGCAGCGCCTCGTAGAAATCGAGGACGGGGTCGGACACCTGCCTGCGTAGGTCGAGCGCCGTGGCGCGGCTTCCCGGCGCGGGCATCGCACCCGGCGCGCGACCGGTGCAGAAATCCTTCCCGGAGGCCCTGATCACCACCACCCGTGTTTCCGCGTCGAGGTTTCGCAGGGCGTCCGAGATGGCCATGGCCATGGCCGGCGTCAGCGCGTTGCCTTGCTCGGGGCGATTGAGCTCCAGTTCGAGGATGCCGCCATCGCGGTTCGAGATCCTGACTTCATCCGTCATTGCGGGCTCCTCGTCTTCGCTTCCTGAATGGCTTGCCAGATGCGGTGCGGCGTCGCCGGCATGGCGATATCCTCGATGCCGAGATGCGCAACGGCGTCGACCAGGGCGTTGGTCACCAGCCCCAGCGCCGGGGTCGTACCGCCCTCCCCGCCCGGCCGGAAGCCGAGCGGATGGTTCGGCGACGGTACCTCGCTGATGGCGGAGACGAACGAGGGAAAGTCGGCGGCGCGCGGCATCGCGTAGTCCATCATGCTGGCTGAAAGCGCCTGCCCATTCTCCGCGTCGAACATCACCGCCTCCATCAACGCCTGACCTGCGCCTTGGACAATACCGCCATGTGTCTGGCCGTGGACAATCATCGGGTTGAGCGCGCGGCCGACGTCGTCGACGGACACATAGCGGACGATCTCCCAGCTGCCGGTCTCGGGATCGACCTCGATCTCGCAAGTGGCTGCGCCGTAAGGAAAAGCAAGGCCGGGGGTGACCACGTCGGCGACCGCTTCGAACCGTTTCTCTGGCGCGCGCGCCGCCAGTTCGAAAAGTGTCGCCGACTCATTTGTCCCCACCACGCGGAAGTGTCCGTCGGCATACGAGACGTCGTCGACCGGACGCGAGAGGGATTCGGCAAGCCTCCTGCGCGCATGAGAGACGATCTCCTGGGCGGCTTGCTGAAACACGATGGACGAAAAGCGCAGCGAGCGGCCCGAATGCGTTCCGCCGCCTGCCTTCACGAAATCGGTGTCGCCCGTCCGTATCGTGACGGTCTCGTGCGCCACGCCAAGCAGCGATCCAACCAGTTGTGCAAAGGCCGTGGCGTGTCCCTGTCCGGTGTCCTGGGTGCCGACGATCACGTCGACCGTGCGCCTCGCGCCATCGACCACGATTTCGGCGCGCTCGCGCGGGATCCCGCTCGTCCCCTCGATGTAGTTGGAAAAACCCAGTCCGCGAAGCTTTCCGCGCCCTCTCGCCTCGACGCGGCGGTCCTCGAACCCGTCCCAGTCGGCAAGTTCCAGTGCCTGCCGCATCGTCGCGGCGTAGTCTCCGGCGTCGTAGGTGATGCCGAACGGATTGCGGTGGGCCTCGCCCGAGGCAAGCATGTTGCGCCGGCGCAGTTCGATCCGGTCGAAGCCGAACCGCCGGGCGGCGATGTCGATCAGCCGCTCGATGGCGTACATCGCCTCGGGTCGGCCGGCGCTGCGATAGGGAATGGTCGGCGGCGTGTTGGTCAGCACGGCGCGCGCCGTCACCGAGGCGACCGGCACCGCATAGAGGCTGGTCATCAGCTGCGCGCCCTTGTTCAGCGGTACGTACGACACGGTGTGCGCGCCGATATTGGCCGTGTTGACGGAGCGCAGCGCAAGGAACTTGCCGTCGGCATCGAGAGCCAGCTCTGCGTCGATGTGGAGATCCCGTCCCTGGTAGTCGGACAGGAAGGCCTCGGTGCGGTCGGCGACGTGCTTGACGGGACGCCCGACCCGTTTGGCAGCTAGCGCAAGGACCACGAACTCCGGATAGATCGCGTTGCGGGTTCCGAAATTGCCGCCGACGTCGGGAGGCGCGACGACGCGCATCTTCTCCGGCGCGATGCCGAACACCGCCGCCATCTGATCGCGCATCATCACCACGCCGACGCCGGACGACGCGTGCAGCGTGAACGTTTCCGTTGCGGCATCGTATTCCGCCGCGGATGTGCGCGGTTCCATGTGCACGCCTGTGACGCGCTGAGCCGCGCCACGGAAACGGGCGACATGCGCTGCGGCGGAGAACGCAAGGTCGGTCGCCTGCCGGTCGCCGATATGCGCCTCGAGCGCCAGATTTCCCGCCACGCCGTCCCATAGCAGCGGCGCATCGGGCGCCAGCGGATCGACGTTCGCGGGAAGGACGTCCCAGTCCACGTCGATGAGCTCGGCGGCGTCGCGCGCCTGCGCAGCCGTTTCGGCGACGACGGCGGCGAAAGCGTCGCCGACGAACCTCACCCGGTCTGCCGGCAGTGCGCGGTGCGGCGTGCGCGCGCGCTCGGAGCCGTCGAGATTGGCCATCGCCACATCCGCGCCGATCTTCGACGAGCCGATGCTGTGCGGGATGGGTGTCAGGCCCGCGACCTCGAGGTCCGCGGCCGTCAGCACGGCAAGCACGCCGGGCGCCTCGCGTGCCGCCTCGGTGCGTATGGCGCGGATCGCGGCATGTGCGTGGGGCGAACGGGCGAATGCGGCGAAGGCAGGGCTTGCGAGGCGCAGATCGTCGGCATAGCGGCCTGCGCCTGCAACAAGACGATGGTCCTCCCTTCGCCGCAGCCCCTCCCCCACCCCCATTGATTCTGCTCCATTTTCTATGTCAGGCTGCCTGATGATTTGACATTATCAAACTGCCTTGGCGGTGCCAACGTTTACGACGGAGTAAGTCCCGTTGCTTACCATTGCGCGATGATCTCCGCCTCGCGTCTTCCGGTGCAAACGCAGACAGTTCCCGCCGCCGTGGCACGACTCGCACAACTTGCCGTTCGCGTGGCGGTGATCGTGCCGTGCCGCAACGAAGAGTCGGCCGTGGAGAAAGTGGTGCGCGATTTTCGCGCAGCGCTGCCTCAGGCCGATATCTATGTCTACGACAATGGATCGACCGACCGCACGGCGGAACTTGCGACGTCGGCGGGCGCGCTCGTGCGACACGAGCCTCGCCGTGGCAAGGGGAATGCCGTGCGCCGCGCTTTCTCGGACGTCGACGCAGACGTATACTTACTAGTCGATGGTGATGATACCTACGACGCCTCGACGGCTCCACGTATGGTCGAGATGCTGGTCTCGGAGCAACTCGACTGCGTGAACGCGGCGAGGCGCCATACCACTGCGGCCGCCTATCGCCCCGGACACACGGTCGGAAACCGGCTGCTTAGTGGTGCTGTCGGCTCGATATTCGGGCGGCAGGTCAGCGACATGCTGTCCGGCTACAAAGCGCTGTCACGGCGCTTCGTGAAGAGCTTTCCGCTGCTTTCGTCGGGCTTTGAGCTTGAGACCGAACTCCTGATACACGCCCTTGAACTCTCGATGCCGATGCGCGAGATCGAGGCGTCCTACAAGGAACGACCGGCAAATTCCGCCAGCAAGCTGCGGACCTACCGCGACGGCATCCGCATCCTGATGACAATCGTCAGACTGGCGGAGACCGAGCGGCCACTAGCATTCTTCGGTACAGGCGCAGCACTCCTGGCGGCTGCAAGCCTAGGACTCGGCATCCCGGTCATCGGCGAATTCGTCGCCACCGGTCTGGTCGAGCGTTTCCCTACGGCGATGCTGTCCGGCTTCCTTGGCGTGCTCGCGGTGTTCTCTCTTTTCGCGGGCCTGATCCTCGATCAGACCCGCAGGATGCGACAGGAGCTGAAGCGCCTGTTCTACCTCGGCATGACGCCGCGTAGCTGACACTATTCCGCCGGCACCTGGTCGCGGAACGCATGGCCCTCGTACACGCCCAGAATGCGGACCTCTCGGGAGAAGAAGTCCAGCTCCTTCAGGGCCTGCGCCACATTCGGGTCGTCGGGATGTCCCTCGATGTCGGCGTAGAACTGGGTGGCGAAAAACGTGCCGCCGAGCTGATAGCTCTCGAGCTTGGTCATATTCACGCTGTTCGTGGCGAAGCCACCCATCGCTTTGTAGAGCGCTGCGGGAATGTTGTGCACGCGGAAGACGAACGTCGTCATCATCCGCGCCTGCGGTGAGGGCCGGACTGCCCAAACCTTGTCCTTCGACAGCACGACGAAACGGGTGACATTGTTGTCGGTGTCCTCGACGTTCGTGTCGAGAACGTCCAGCCCGTAAAGGCTCGATGCGAGCGGCGGAGCCAAAGCAGCCGCGCTGCGGTCACCCTCGTCGCGGATGAAGCGCGCCGCGCCGGCCGTGTCGCCGGCGACCACCGGCGTCCAGCCATGCTTGCGAATGTATTTGCGGCACTGGCCGAGCGCGTGGATGTGGCTGTGGACGGTCTTGATGTCCGCCATGGCGACGCCGGGCAGCACCATCAGGTGGAAGTGGATCGGCAGGAAGTACTCGCCGACGATGTGCAGTTTCGATTCCGGGAGAAGATGATGGATGTCGGCCACCCGGCCGGCGATCGTGTTCTCGATCGGAATCATCGCGAGGTCCGCCTTGCCGCTCTCGACGGCGTTGAAGGCATCCTCGAAGGTCGGCGACGGCAGCGGCTCCATGGCCGGGTACATGTTGCGGCACGCGGTGTCGGAATTGGCACCGGGTTCGCCCTGGAAGGCAATCTTGTTCGTCTTCATGGTGATGTCTTGCGATCTTGCGTTCAGTGAAAGGGTTCGGATTGGCGCGAACGCAGGCCGTCAGCGAGCCGCCACGGCGGCGCCGACGGCCGGTCTAAACGACCGTCCGACCATGCCCGCGAAACTGCCTCGAACGGCCATGCGGCCCGTCCCCCTGACGCATTGCCGGTGGCAAAAGGTCTCACTCGGCGCACCCCTTATAGGTGTTGCAAGGCCGGAGCAAAAGACCTAGTTTCCGCCCGTTTTCAGCCGGGGCGCGACAAGGCTGCCTCCCGCGCGCCAGCGCTCAGCCAGGGAACGACGGGGACATGGATTCCTTTGAAATCAATAAGCTGATCGGTGCCTTCCTGGCGGCCGTCTTCGTGATGTTCTCGATCAGCATGGTCTCGGATTCGCTGTTTGCCGCGCATAATCCGGAGAAGCCGGGCTATATCATCGAGGCTGCCGAGGAAGACGCCTCCGGTGCCGGTGGCCAGCAAGCCCAGGAAGAGCCGATGGCCGTGCTGCTAGCCTCGGCCGACGCCGATGCCGGCGCAACGGTCTTCAAGAAGTGCCAGGCCTGCCATACCGCCGAAAACGGCGGCGCGAACAAGGTCGGCCCGAACCTCTGGAACATCGTCAACCGCCCGGTGGCCTCGCATGAGGGCTTCGCCTACTCGGCCGGCATGAAGGCCTTCGCCGAAGGCGGCAAGGTGTGGGACTACGAGCACCTGTCCGGCTTCCTGGTTTCGCCGCGCGGCTACGTCAACGGCACCGCGATGGCCTTCGGCGGCATCAAGAACCGCAAAGAAGAGGCAAACCTTATCGCCTATCTGCGTACGCTTTCGGACAACCCGGCACCGCTGCCGGAAGCGCCTGCCGGCGACAGCGCCGCAGCAGCCCCAGCCGAGGGCGCATCGGCACCCGCGGCTCCAGCCGAAGCCGGCGCGCCGGCCGCCCCCGCACCGGCGGACGGCGCTGCTCCTGCAGCACCGGCGGATGCAGCTGCTCCTGCCGCGCCGGCGGCGCCTGCCGAGGGCGCGGCACCGGCGGCTCCGGCTCAGCCTGCTCCGGCCCAGCCCTGAATTCCGATAACGCGATAGTCATCGCAGCTTCGCAAAAAAGCCGGGTTCAGCCCGGCTTTTTCTTTGCGGGCGCTGCGCGCGACGGATTTTGGCGGCGGCCGGCTTTCAATCGCGCAGCGCTGGTCTAGTTTAGGGGTCACGCGGACATTTCAGAGAGGTACGACATGCTCGAACGGCCGTTCATGACCTCCGTGCTTGCCGGCGCCGTTGCGCTGGTGATGTTCCCGGCGGTCGCCGACGAATGGCGCAGCGTCAGTTCGCTCATCGATCCCGATGCCGAGAAGACGACGTTCGAGCGCTACGACCACGTGAACCCCGATGCGCCGAAGGGAGGCACGGTCAACCTCGTCGCCACGGGTACCTTCGACAGCTTCAATCCGTTCATCGTGCGCGGCACCGCGGCGGCAGGGCTGGCGGGTTTCACCGGCGGGCTGCTCTACGACACCCTCATGCAGCAATCGATTTCGGAGCCGTCCACGAGCTATCCGATGATCGCCGAGGCGTTCAAATATCCGGCGGATTATTCGTCCGCCACCTACCGGATCAATCCGCAGGCCAAGTTCCAGGACGGCAAGCCGATAACGGCGGAGGACGTCGTCTGGTCGTTCCAGAAGCTCAAGGAACTGAGCCAGATGTACAACCGCTACTATGCGAACGTCACCGAGGCGGTCGCGATCAGCGAGCGCGAGGTCGAGTTCCGCTTCGACCAGAAGGGCAACCGCGAGCTGCCGCACATCATGGGTGACCTGGCGGTTCTTCCAAAGCACTGGTGGGAGGGCACAGACAGCAAGGGAAACAAGCGCGACGTCAGCCAGCCAACACTCGAACCACCGCTGGGCTCGGGGCAGTGGAAGATCGCAAGCTTCAAGCCCGGCGCCGAGATCGTGTGGGAGCGCGTTCCCGACTATTGGGGAATAAACCTGGCGGTGAATATCGGGCGCAACAATTTCGACCGCCGCCGCTTCGTCTACTTCCAAGACGACAACGCCGCCTGGCAGGCCTTCACCAAGGGCGGCTTCCAGGACTATCGCGGCGAGAACCGCGCAGCGCGCTGGGCGACGGGCTACAATTTTCCCGCGTTCCAGGCCGGCGACGTGGTACGCCGCGAGTTCGAAGACACATCCGGCGCACCGATGCAGGGTTTCGTGCTGAACGAGCGCAAGGCGAAGTTCCAGGACCGACGGGTGCGCGAGGCGCTGACCTGGGCATTCGACTTCGAGTCCATGAACCGCACGCTGTTCTATGACGCTTACGCCCGCACGGATTCCTACTTCGAAGGCGGCGAACTGGCACATTCCGGACTCCCGGAAGGCAAGGAGCTGGCGATCCTGGAAGAGTTCCGCGGCCAGATCCCCGAGGAGGTCTTCACGCAGGAATTCAAGCTGCCGGTCTACGACACCCCGCAGGCGACCCGCGAACATCTCCGGCGCGCGTCGCAGCTCCTGGCGGAAGCCGGCTGGAAGAACCATGGCGGCAAGCTGGTCAATGCCGCCGGCGAGGCCTTCACCATCGAGTTCCTTGGCGACGACCCGACGGACGAGCGGATCATGAAGCCGTTCATCGACAGCCTGAGCCGGCTCGGAATCTCCTCCACCATCCGGATCGTCGACGCGTCGCAGTATGTGAACCGCGTGCGCAATTTCGACTACGATAGCATCGTGGTGGTGATGTCGCAGTCGCTGTCGCCCGGCAACGAGCAGCGTGACTTCTTCGCCTCGACATCGGCAGATCAGCCGGACTCCCGCAATTATTCCGGCATCAAAGACCCGGTCGTCGACAAACTGGTCGAGCGCGTGATCTTCGCCAGCGACCGCGAGGACCTGCTGGCGGCAACGCATGCGCTCGACCGAATCCTGATGTGGGGCTATCACATCGTACCGCACTGGCACGCGCCAACGCTGCGGCTCGCCTATTGGAACAAGTTCGGTATTCCCGAGAAGCAACCCAGTTATGTCGGCGCCGACATCGATTCCTGGTGGATCGACGTCGAGCGGGAGAAGGCGATCGAGGCAAAGTACGGGAGAGCCAATTGACGATCCGCGCGCAGTTCACGCGTCGCGGTTTCCTCGCATGCAGCGGCGCGGCAGCCATGTTGCCGCTGCTTCCGGGACGCGTGTTCGCAGCGCCTGCGACCGGGAAGCCACTCTACGCGATCTCGACCTTCGGCGACCTCAAATACGGACCCGACTTCACACATTTCGACTACGCATCGCCCGAGGCTCCGCAGGGCGGGACGTTCAACTTCACCGTACCGAACTGGCTCTTCAACCAGTCTCCCATCTCGTTCAACACGCTGAACACGTGGGTGCCGCGCGGCGACGCACCGCCGCGAATGGAGCTCTGCAACGACACGCTGATGACCTCGTCGCTCGACGAACCGGACTCGCTTTACGGGCTGCTCGCCGAGAGCATCACCATCTCGGCCGACCGCAACAGCTTCACCTACAAGCTCCGGCCGCAGGCACGCTTTCACGACGGCACTCCCGTCACGGCGGAAGACGCCGCGTTCACCTTCAACATCTTGAAGGAGAAGGGCCACCCGCAATTGCAGCTGCCGCTGCTCGAGATGGTCGAAGCCGTTGCCGAGGGCGACAGCCTGCGCGTCACCTTCAACGGCAAGCAGAACGCGCAAACCGTGTTCGCGATATCGGGATATCCCGTGTTGTCGAAAGCGTTCTTCGAGGCGAATCCGTTCGACGGCTCGCAGATCAACGCGCCGCTCGGGAATGGCGGGTACAAGGTCGGACGTTTCGCGGCCGGCCAATACATCGAGTACGAGAAGGTGGCGGACTACTGGGGGCGCGACCTTCCGGTCAATCGCGGGCTCAACCATTTCGAGATCATCCGGGTCGAGTTCTACCGGGAGCGGCAGGCCGGATTCGAGGCTTTCAAGAAGGGCGACATCCTGTTTCGCCAGGAGTTCACGGCACGCACATGGGCGACCGAGTACGACTTCCCGGCCATGCGCGACAAGAAAGTGGTCAAACGCGAGTTTCCGGGCGACCTGCGCCCGTCGATGCAGGCCTGGACGCTCAACCAGCGGCGCGAGCGCTTCAAGGATCCGCGCGTACGCGAGGCGCTGAACCTGTGCTTCGACTTCGAATGGACAAATCGAAACCTGTTCTTCGACGCCTATGCCAGGGCGGCCTCAACCTTCGAGAAATCTGAGTTCAAGGCGGAGGGCGTGCCTTCGCCCGAAGAGCTGGCACTGCTCGAGCCGCTGCGCGCCGACATACCGGCGGAAGCCTTTGGCGAGGCCGTGACAATGCCCGTATCCGACGGCTCCGGCCGCGACCGCGCGCTGCTGCGCCGCGCACGCGAGCTGTTCGCGGAGCTAGGCTGGAAGCCTCAGGGCAACAGGCTGGTCAACGACAAGGGCGAACCATTTTCGGTCGAGCTGCTCGTTCAAGACGAGGTCTTCGTGCGCGTCTTCTCGCCGTTCGTCGAGAACATGAAGGCAGTCGGCATCGATGCGACGATCCGCATGGTCGACCCCGCGCAGTACCAGGCGCGGCAGGTGGACTTCGACTACGACATGATCAGCATGGCGCAGTCCTTCACCGGCACCCCTACCCGCTCGCAGCTCAACAACACGTTCGGTTCGGACGCTGCGGACATCGGATCTTCGCGCAATTACCCGGGCACGAAGAGCAAGGCGGTCGACGCCCTGATCGAGGCCGCCGGCCGGGCCGAAACTCGCGCCGAGCTTGTGACTGCGATCCGTGCGCTCGATCGGGTCTTGCGCGCGCGGCGCGACTGGATTCCAAACTGGTTCGCGGCGACTCACAAGGCCGCCTACTGGGACATGTTCGGGTTCAAGGATCCGAAGCCGGACTACGGGTTCCCGGTCGAATCGCTGTGGTGGGTGGACGTCGAGAAGGCGAAGGCGATTGGCAAGGCTTGATACCACGCGGACGATGAGCGCCTGATGGCCGCCTACATCCTGCGTCGTCTGCTGCTCATGATCCCGACACTGCTCGGGATCATGGCCGTTTCGTTCGTCGTCATCCAGTTCGCGCCGGGCGGGCCGGTCGAGCAGGTCATCGCGCGGCTTTCCGGCCAGGGCGGCGATGCGGCGGACCGCATCTCGGGCGGCGGCGCCGACGCCGGCGCGCAGGAGTTTAACGCCGGCGGGGACACGTCGAAATATCGCGGCGCCCAAGGCCTCGATCCAGCCTTCATCGCCCAGCTGGAGAAGCAGTTCGGCTTCGACAAGCCGCCGCTCGAGCGCTTTGCCCTGATGATCTGGAACTACATCCGCTTCGATTTCGGGGACAGCTACTTCCGCGACATCTCGGTCATCGACCTCATCATCGAGAAAATGCCGGTGTCGATCTCGCTCGGGCTGTGGCTGACGCTGATCTCGTATGCGATCTCGATACCGCTGGGGATCCGCAAGGCGGTGAAGGACGGGTCGACCTTCGACGTCTGGACGAGCGGCATCGTCATCGTCGGCTACGCGATTCCCGGCTTCCTGTTCGCGATCATGCTGATGGTGCTGTTTGCCGGCGGCTCGTTCTTCGACTGGTTTCCGCTGCGCGGGCTGACATCGGAGAACTTCGCGCAGCTGTCCTGGCCGGAGAAGATCGTCGACTATTTCTGGCATCTCGCGCTGCCGCTGACGGCGCTGGTGCTGTCCGCCTTCGCGACGACCACGCTGTTGACGAAGAACTCGTTCCTCGAGGAGATCCGCAAACAGTATGTGGTGACAGCGCGCGCCAAGGGGCTCAACGAGCGCCAGGTGCTCTATGGGCATGTGTTCCGCAACGCCATGCTGATCATCATCGCCGGCTTTCCCGGCGCCTTCATCTCGGCGTTCTTCACCGGCTCGCTGCTGATCGAAAACATCTTCTCGCTCGACGGGCTCGGGCTGCTCGGCTTCCGTTCGGTGCTCGACCGCGACTACGCGGTCGTGTTCGCGACGCTCTACATCTTCTCGCTGCTCGGCCTGGTCGTCAGCCTGATGTCCGACCTGATCTACACCTGGATCGACCCCCGCATCGACTTCGACCGGAGGGACGTTTGAGCGACATCCAGGCGAAGGCGGCGGTCGAGGAGGTGCGCGAGAGGGTCGCGCGGCCGTGGCTTTCGCCGCTCAACCAGCGGCGATGGCTCAACTTCAAGGCGAACCGCCGCGGCTACTGGTCGCTGTGGATCTTCCTGGTGCTGTTCGTGCTGTCGCTGTTCGCGGAGTTCATCGCCAACGACAAGCCGCTGATCGCTTCCTACAAGGGCGAGATCCTGTTCCCGGTGATAGTCGACTATCCCGAAGAGAAGTTCGGCGGCTTTCTGGCGGTGACGGACTACCGCGACCCTTTCATCCAGGACGAGATCCAGGCCAATGGCTGGGCGGTCTGGCCGCCGATCCGATACTCGTACCGCACGGTCAACAACGAGATCCCCGAGGCCGCACCGGCCAAACCGTCATGGTCCTATGACGCCGACACGCGCTGCGGCCGCTATGCGGCGGGCGTCGACGACGCGAACTGCGCCGTCGGCAACTGGAACTGGCTCGGCACCGACGACCAGGCGCGGGACGTCATTGCGCGCGTCATCTACGGGTTCCGCGTTTCGGTGCTGTTCGGCCTCATCCTGACTGCTGCGTCCGCGGTGATCGGCGTCACGGCCGGCGCCATACAGGGCTATTTCGGCGGCTGGACCGACCTCATCTTCCAGCGCGTCATCGAGATCTGGTCGTCGATACCGGTGCTCTACCTGATGCTGATCATCGCGGCGGTGCTGCCGCCCGGCTTCTTCATCCTGCTCGGCATCATGCTGCTGTTCTCGTGGGTCGCATTTGTCGGCGTGGTGCGCGCCGAGTTCCTGCGCGCCCGTAACTTCGAATACGTCAACGCGGCGCGCGCGCTCGGCGTGCCGAACGGCACGATCATGTTCCGGCACCTGCTGCCGAATGCCATGGTGGCGACGCTGACGTTCCTCCCCTTCATCCTGAACGGGTCGATCACGACGCTAACTTCGCTCGATTTCCTCGGCTTCGGGCTGCCGCCCGGCTCGGCCTCGCTGGGCGAACTGCTCAAGCAGGGCCAGCGCAACCTCAATGCGCCGTGGCTCGGCTTCACAGGGTTCATCACGCTGTCGGTCATGCTTTCCCTGCTCATCTTCATCGGCGAAGCGACGCGCGACGCCTTCGATCCGCGGAAGACCTTCCGGTGACGGACCAGCCCATGCTCTCCGTGCGCGACCTGTCGGTGGCCTTCGAGCAAGGCGGCCGGACGTCGCTCGCTGTGGACCGCATCTCGTTCGACATCGCCAAGGGCGAGACCGTCGCACTCGTGGGCGAATCCGGCTCGGGGAAGTCGGTATCGGCGCTCTCGGTGCTGAAGCTGCTGCCCTATCCGAGCGCGAGCCATCCGACCGGGTCGATCCTGTTCGGCGGCCACGACCTCCTGGCCGCCGACGAGGACGAACTGCGCAAGGTGCGCGGCAACAAGATCACCATGGTCTTCCAGGAGCCGATGACCTCGCTCAACCCGCTGCACTCGATCGAGCGGCAGGTCGGCGAGGTACTCTCCGTCCACCAGGGGATGAGCAGTGGGCAGGCACGCAAGCGCACGCTCGAACTGCTCGCCGAAGTGGGCATCCGCGACCCCGAGAAGCGGCTCGGCGCCTACCCGCACCAGCTTTCGGGCGGGCAGCGCCAGCGCGTCATGATCGCCATGGCGCTCGCCAACGAGCCGGACATGTTGATCGCCGACGAACCGACGACGGCGCTGGACGTGACCGTGCAGGCGCAGATCCTCGAGCTGCTGGCCGCCCTGAAGAAGCGCAAGGGCATGTCGATGCTCTTCATTACCCACGACCTTGGCATCGTGCGGCGCGTAGCCGACCGCGTATGCGTGATGACGCAGGGCAAGATCGTCGAGACCGGACCGGCGAAGGACATCTTCGCCAACCCGCAGCACGCATACACGAAGCATCTTCTCGCCGCCGAGCCGAAGGGCCGCCCGCCGGTCACCGACCCCTCCGCCGAGACCGTCATGCGCGGCAGGGACGTGAAGGTGTGGTTCCCGATCAAGGCCGGGCTGATGCGCCGCACGGTCGACCACGTGAAGGCCGTCGACGGGCTCGACATCGAAGTGCACGCCGGGGAGACGGTCGGTGTCGTCGGCGAATCCGGCTCGGGCAAGACCACGCTGGGCCTGGCGCTGACGCGGATGATCTCCTCGCAGGGCGAGATCGACTTCGCCGGCCAGTCGATCTCGGGACTCTCCTTCAGGGGCATGCGCCCGCTTCGCAACCAGATCCAGATCGTCTTCCAGGACCCGTTCGGCTCCCTCAGCCCGCGCATGTCGGTCAGCGAGATCATCGCGGAGGGGCTGGCGATCCACGAGCCGCGGCTTTCAGAAGAGGAGCGCGACGCCCGCGTCGTCGCGGCGCTCAACGAGGTCAAGCTCGATCCGTCGACGCGCTTTCGCTACCCGCACGAATTCTCGGGCGGGCAGAGGCAGCGCATCGCGATCGCACGCGCCATGGTCCTGAAGCCGCGTTTCGTCATGCTCGACGAGCCGACGTCGGCGCTCGACATGAGCGTGCAGGCGCAGGTCGTCGACTTGTTGCGCGATCTGCAGGCAAAGCACCGGCTGGCCTACCTTTTCATCAGCCACGACCTGAAGGTTGTGCGCGCGCTGGCGAACAAGGTCATCGTGATGCGGAACGGCAAGGTCGTAGAGGCGGGAGAGGCAGAGCAGATCTTCAGCAATCCGACTGCGGACTACACCAAGGCGCTGATCGCGGCCGCCTTCGACATCAAGACCGCGCCCGAAGGCGTCGTAGCACAGTGACCAGCAAGGCAACCGGGGACGGCCGCGTCCTGCTATCCGTCACCGGCTTCAATCCGCAGCGGTGGTTCGACCTGTTATCGGCCCGTCGCGAGGTGACGCTCGAACCGGACAGGGCGGACGATCCATCGATCCGCTATGCCGTTGTCTGGAAACAGCCGCCGAACGTGCTGAAAGACCTGCCGAACCTCAAGGCGATCTTTTCGATCGGCGCGGGTGTCGACCATCTGTTCAACGATCCCGGCCTGCCACATGTGCCGATCGTGCGCGTCGTCGCGGAGAACCTGACGCAGTACATGGTCGAGTATGTGTGCTGGCGCGTGCTCGATCACCATCGGCAGGGCCTGCTTTATCGCGCACAGCAGCCACGCAAAGTCTGGCACGAACCGCCACAGCCACCGGCCGGCGACGTCTCCGTCGGCATAATGGGCCTCGGCAATCTCGGGCGAGCGGCGGCGAGCGCGCTGATGACGCTCGGCTTTCGCGTCAATGGCTGGACACGCACGGCGCGGCCTATGGACGGGGTCACTTGCTGGCACGGAGCGGATGGCCTGGGCCCATTTCTGGCGGCCACCGACATTCTCGTCGTGCTCTTGCCTTTCACGCCGGCAACCGAAGGCCTGATCGATCATGCGTTGCTGCGCCAGCTCCGTAGGGCCGGACCGCTCGGCGGTCCCGTGCTCATCAACGCCGGGCGCGGCCGGCTCCAGAAAGAAACCGAAATCCTGCGCGCGCTCGAAGACGGCACGCTTAAGGAGGCCAGTCTCGACGTGTTCGAGCGCGAGCCATTGCCGCCCGAAAGCGCGCTATGGAGCCACCCGCGCGTCCTCGTCACCCCGCATGCGGCCGCAACGTCCGATCCCGCGCATCTGGTGCCGCCAATGCTGGCGCAGATGGACGCTTGCGACCGCGGCGAAGCGCTGCGGAACGTCGTCAATCGCGAGGCAGGGTACTAGAGCCGTCTGAACGCCACCGGACGCGAATAGAGATAAGCGATGCGTTCCACGGCATCCCGGTAGCGCTCGCGAGCGACGCTCATTGTGTGGCCGTTGGCGTGGATGATCGTTGCCTCGTCGAGCATGATAGCGACATGGCCCTTCCAGAATACAAGGTCGCCGCGTCGCAGATCGCCCTCCCCGATCTCGGAGCCTATCGATCCCTGCTGCAGATCGGTGTCGCGCAGAACGGAAATCCCGGCCATGCGCAGCGAGAGCTGGACCAGCCCCGAACAATCGATGCCGAAGCTGCCGGCGCCGCCCCAAAGATAGGGCCGGTGTTCGAGGAGCTCGGCGATCGCCACGAAGTCGTCGGCAGCTTTGTGGATCGGCCAAAGGTGCTGAGCTGCCACGTGCCCCAGCGCTTCAAGCTCGGCATAGGCCGTACCGCGTCGCTCGGATGTCCCCGTGACGGCAACCTCCGTCCCTAGCGAGAGCACCGTTCGACGCGGGCTCTTCATGTCGTCAGTGCGGTACACGAAGGTGGCGGGGACGCAGACCCGGTGCGTCGGCCGCAATCCGGGCTTCGAGAGTTCGCTGGAGGCCACGTAGCCCACATACCCGTCGCGCAGCGACTGCACCCAAGAGAAGGCGCCGTCGTCATCGTACCGAAGGACCCGTTCGCCGTAGAGCAGCTGCGTGTCGAGGCCGACTTCGGGGTTCGGGGCGGAGCGCAAGTCGGCGGCCGGCACCGCTACCATCGCCTCGCGGCCATCACGGTACTCCCGCGCCTCCACCCTGTCCCGCAGGCGGGCGTCAGCCAAGTCGGGCCGATAAGCGTGGAGGCGACGATCCAGTCCGCTCATGCGGGCAGCACCTTCGCCTGCGCGATGACAGCGTCGCCGAACCGCTCCACGAAAAGTGCGCCCTCGACCGTTCTGCGGATCAGGACGTTTCGTTTGTCCAATTCGTCGCGCGCACGTGTAACGAGATTCATCGCACCCATCGTATCAAGCGCGCGGGTAATCACAGGCTTCGAGACGCCCAGCCGCGCGGCAAGCGCCCGCACCGTATGCGGAGGCGGGTCAAGGTAGATGGTGAGCAGGACGGCGATCTGGCGCATCGTCAGGTCGTGGCCGCCGCTCTCGACCTGGCCGAGCGCCACCTGCTGCATAAGCCTGAGCGCCTGCGATGGGCGCAGCGATATGGACATGCGGAACCGCGGTTATTTCGGGTCCGTACCATTCAATCGCGCCTGCACCGCATAATCAACTGCTCAGGACGCGTATCGGTCTGAAAGGACCTTGCTGAGTGCGCGTATGGCCTGTGCCTCTCCGCCAACCGGGCAATGCGGCCGGTCGATCGGGCTCCAGGCGAAGACATCGAAGTGCGCCCAACTCCTGGCCCGCGAAACGAACCTGCGCAGGAACAAGGCTGCGATAATCGCTCCGCCGAAGCCATCGGTATTGACGTTGTTAAGGTCTGCAATTTTCGACGGATAGCGGTTGTCGTAGGCGTTCCACAGGGGAAGGCGCCAGACCGGATCAGCCTCCGTGCGGCTGGCCGCTGCCAGGTCGGAAGCGAGTGTCTCGTCGTCGGTGAAGAATGGCGGCAGCTCGGGACCGAGCGCCACGCGCGCAGCGCCGGTCAGGGTGGCCATGTCGATCATCAGCTGCGGCTCTTCCTCGTCGGCATATGCGAGCGCGTCGGCGAGGATGAGTCTGCCTTCAGCATCGGTGTTGCCGATCTCCACCGTCGTCCCCTTGCGGCTGGTGAGCACGTCGCCAGGGCGAAAGGCGCTTGCGGAGATGGAATTCTCCACCGCCGGCACCAGAACCCGCAGGCGCAGCTTGAGGCCCGCCGACATGATCATGTGCGCCAGGCCGAGCACGTTTGCCGCGCCGCCCATGTCCTTCTTCATCAGAAGCATCGACGAGGACGGCTTGATGTCGAGACCGCCGGTGTCGAACGCGACGCCCTTGCCGACCAGCGTCACCTTGGGCGCATCCTTCGGGCCCCAGCGCAGGTCTATCAGGCGAGGCGCCTGTGCAGAGGCGCGGCCAACGGCGTGAATCATCGGAAAATTTCTGACGAGGAGCGCATCGCCGGTAATGACGCTCACCGACGCCTTGTGCGACCGGCCCAGCGCCCGGACTGCCTTCTCGATGTCGTCCGGCCCCATATCATTGGTCGGCGTATTGACGAGATCGCGCGTCAGGAACGCGCCCTCGGCAATGCGGCGCGCGCCATCGGCATCGACACCGCTGGGGCAGACGAGCCGGAGGTCTGGTGTCGGCCGTCGTGAATAGCGGCTGAAGGAATATGAACCGAGCAGCATGCCGACAACCGCGAGGCGCGGGTTTGGCGGCATGTTGGCGAAGTACCACTCGCCTTCCCGCAAGGTCCGCGCGAGCGTGCCGGCAAATAGCGGCTCAAGGCCGTCCCCGCGCTCCGGAATCCCAATCAAAGCAGCACCGATCCCGCCGTCAGGGTTGGGCACCAGCAGGACGCGTCCAGGCTCGCCAACGAAGGAGTTGGCTTTGGCCCAGGCCAGCGCGAACGCGTCGAGGCCGCGCTCCTGCAAGGCGCCGCGGCCAACGAAATGAATGGGCCGGGCGCTTTTCGTACGGCGCGCGGCAAGCGTAAGCGGCATGCGTGTTTCCTCAGAAGGGTGCCAAGAGCGCTTAACGATCCGTTAGGGTTAACAGAATATTTCTGCTGCCGTGAACCGTAAACTGGAGTGAGGCGCACATGGCAGCCACAGGCATTCTTCGTCGTGGACACCTGGCCAACGCAGCGGCGGTCGCCCTCGTCGCACTGGCGCTCGCCGGATGCGCGAGCAAGCGGGAAGTCACGACCGGTTCCGTCGAACGCGGCTACGGCGGCAAACCGGTCGAGCAGCTCACCAGCGCCGAAATGAATTCGGAAATGGAAGCACTCGGTCGCGCCTACACACGCGACACGAAGAACAAGGCGGTGGCGATGCGCTATGCGTCGGTGCTGCAGCTCAACGGGCGTGCCGACCAGGCGCTTGCGGTGATGCGGAAGGCGGCGATCGACTTTCCGAAAGAGCGCGACGTGCTGGCGGCGTATGGGAAATCGCTGGCCGCGGCCGGCGAACTGGAACCGGCCCTCGAAGCCGTGCGCCGAGCGCAGACACCAGAATATCCGGACTGGAAGCTGGTGTCCGCGGAAGCCGCCATCCTCGATCAGCTCGGGCGGACCCAGGATGCGCGCAACCTCTACCGCAAGGCCATCGAGATGCGGCCGAACGAACCGTCCGTGGTGTCGAACCTTGGCATGTCGTTCGTGCTCGAGGGCGACCTCAAGCAGGCCGAGACCTACATGCGGCAGGCATCGCAGATGCCGGGCGCGGACAGCCGCGTGCGGCAGAACCTCGCTCTTGTCGTGGGGCTCCAGGGCCGCTTCAAGGAGGCCGAGGACATCGCCAGGCAGGAACTCTCGCCGCAGCAGGCGCAGGCCAACGTCGACTATCTGCGCTCGATGCTGTCACAGCAGAACGCGTGGAAGCAGCTGGCGCGGGAAGAGAAGAATACGAACTGAGGGCAGTCGGCAGTCGGCGAAGACTCTCAGGCCGCATGGCTGTGTGAAAACGGAACGAGGGGCGCCGCACGGCGCCCCTCCTTCTTTTCCGCCTGCCGAGTGCCTATTGCCGACTGACGGGCCTAGAAGATCCCGCGCTCGCTGACCTGGATGCCGGCCGGGCCAAGGATGACGGCGAACAGCACCGGCAGGAAAAACAGGATCATCGGCACGGTCAGCTTCGGCGGGAGCGCGGCCGCCTTCTTCTCCGCCGCATTCATGCGCTGATCGCGGCTCTCCGATGCGAGGACACGGAGCGCGTGGCCGACCGGCGTTCCGTAACGCTCGGCCTGGATCAGTGCCTGCGCGACGCTCTTCACCGACTCAAGCCCGGTACGCTGCGCCAGATTCTCGTAGGCCTGGCGGCGCTCCTGCAGGAAGGCGAGCTCGGCGTTCGTCAAAACGAACTCCTCGGCCAGCTCGACCGATTGCGCACCGATCTCCTCGGCGACGCGGCGCATCGCAGCTTCCACGGACATGCCGGACTCGACGCAGATCAGCGTCAGGTCAAGCGCATCCGGCCAGGCCATCTGGATCGACTTCTTGCGCTTGGTGGCGCGGTTGGACACGTAGAGGACCGGCGCGTAGAAGCCGGCGTAGGCCATCAGAATGCAGACGAACAGCTTCACGAAGAAGGGCTGTTCAGGCAGGCCGCCGAGCACGAAGATCCACACCACCGCCAGTGCCAGGCCGACGAACGGCAGGACGAGACGGAAGAACAGAAATCGCGTCATCGGGTTCTGGCCGCGGAAGCCCGCCATGCGAAGCTTCGCGACGGTGCCCTCGTCGGCAAGCGCGCGGCGCAGGTCCAGCCTGTCGACGATGTCCTTCATGCCGCCGGAACCCGGCGTTTCGCGCAGACCCTTGCGCCGCTTCTCGGCCTCGTTGGCCAGACGCGCGCGCTGCTTGGCGCGCAACTCGTCACGCTCGAGCGCGACGGACTTCATGCGCGCCTTGAGCGGGTTGCCGCCGAGCGCCGGCATGGCGGTGAACAGCGTCGCGAAGACGGCAATGCCGACCAGGAGGGCGATCAGGAAGCCCGGCTCGAGAATGGCGCTGACTACGATATCGGCCATGGCGCTACACCTCGATGTTGATCATCTTCTTCATCACGAAGATGCCCATCGACATCCACAGGCCAGAGATGCCGAGGATGATGTGGCCGGTGCTCGTGGTGAAGAGCGGCATGATGTAGTTGGGTGACGACAGATAAACGAGGAACGCGACGATGAACGGCAGTGCTCCGATGATCACCGCGGAAGCCTTGGCTTCCATCGACAGCGCCTGAACCTTCGCCTTCATCTTCTTGCGGTCGCGCAGGACGCGCGACAGGTTGCCCAGCGCTTCGGACAGGTTGCCACCGGCCTGCTGCTGGATCTGAATGACGATGCCGAAGAAGCTCGCCTCGGGGCACGGCATCGTCTCGCTCATGCGCATCGCCGCATCGGACACCGACATGCCGATCTGCTGCGCCTCGACGATACGCCGGAACTCGGTACGCACCGGCTCCTGCGATTCCGTGGCGATGAGGCGGATACCGTCGTTCAGCGGCAAACCGGATTTCACGGCGCGGACGATGACGTCGAGCGCGTTCGGAAACTCGTTCAGGAACGCTTTCACACGGCGGCCGCGAATGAAGGAGACCACCCAGCGCGGGATGCCGATGGCGCCAGCGACAAGCGCCCCGGGCAGGGTCAGAAGCGGGGCTCCGAATATGAACGCGACGAAGGTAAGGACGAGACCGCTGATGGCCGAATAGACGTAAAAGCGCTCGACGCTGATGCCGATGCCGGCCTGCTTCAGCTGCACCCGAAGGGGCGGCTTCTTGATGTTCTTTTCGCGGAGCTTCTCGCGCTCTTCGAGGTCCTTGAGCGAGTCCTGAACGGACTTGCGCCGCTTCGCCGCCTCCTGGAGACGGTCGCGGGAGGCCTTGACCGACGCACGGTCGGTCTCGGCGCGCTTGACCGTGTCGAGGCGCTTTGCGGCGTTCTTCTGGTTCGACATGCGGTCGAACAGAAACACATAGGCTACGGCGCCGCCGGCGATCGCGGCGAGCAGCGAGAACAGCAGGAAGTTCACTGTCGGAGGCTCCTGCGGCGCGTCACGACGATTGCTTCTCCATCTTCTCCAGAGCGGCGGCGAGGCGCTGCTCCTCGCCGAAGTAGCGGGCGCGATCCCAGAAGGCGGGGCGCCCGACGCCGGTCGAAACGTGCTTACCGATAAGCTTGCCCTGGGCGTCCTCGCCGGTGATGTTGTAGAGCAGGAGGTCCTGCGTGATGATCACGTCGCCTTCCATGCCGATCACTTCGGTGATGTGGGTGATGCGACGCGAACCGTCGCGCAGGCGCGCCGCCTGGATGATGACGTCGATCGATCCGACGATAATCTCGCGCACCGTCCGCTGCGGCAGGGTGAAGCCGCCCATGGCGATCATCGATTCGATGCGGTTCAGGCACTCGCGCGGGCTGTTGGAGTGGATCGTGCCCATCGAACCGTCGTGACCCGTGTTCATCGCCGACAGCAGATCGAAGACCTCGGGTCCGCGCACTTCGCCGACGATGATCCGCTCGGGCCGCATGCGCAGGCAGTTCTTGACGAGGTCGCGCATTGTGACCTCGCCTTCGCCCTCGAGGTTGGGCGGACGCGTTTCGAGGCGCACCACATGCGGCTGCTGCAGCTGAAGCTCCGCCGAATCCTCGCAGGTGATGACGCGCTCGTCCTTGTCGATGAAGCTCGACAGGCAGTTGAGCAGGGTGGTCTTACCGGAGCCGGTGCCGCCGGAGATGATCGTGTTGCAGCGGACGCGGCCGATGATCTTGAGGATCTCGGCGCCTTCATGGTTGATGGCGCCGAACTTAACCAGCTGGTCGAGAGTCAGCTTGTCCTTCTTGAACTTGCGGATGGTGAGCGCAGCGCCATCGATGGAGAGCGGCGGCGCAATAACGTTGACGCGCGAGCCGTCGGGCAGGCGCGCGTCGCAGATCGGAGAAGCTTCATCGACGCGGCGGCCGACCTGGCTGACGATGCGTTGGCAGATGTTCAGGAGCTGCTGATTGTCGCGAAAGCGGATATTGGTCTGCTCGACCTTGCCGCCGACTTCGATAAACACCTGGCGCGAGCCGTTGACCATGATGTCGGCGATGTCATCGCGCGCCAACAGCGGCTCCAGCGGGCCATAGCCGAGCACATCGTTGCAGATGTCCTCGAGCAGCTCTTCCTGCTCGGCGATGGACATCGCAAAGTTCTTGATCGCGATGATGTCGTTGACGATGTCGCGGATCTCTTCACGCGCATTGTCAGGCTCGAGCTTGGCGAGCTGCGACAGATCGATGGTATCGATCAGCGCCGAAAAGACCTGGCTCTTCGTGTCGTAATAGCTTTCCGAGCGCTCGCGGCCCGCGGGCGCCGCACGCCTTGCGGGTTCGGCGGATATGATCGCCTCGACACGGCGCGGCGGCGGCATGGCATCGCCGCGCGACTCGACCGGACGTGAGGCCAGCGCAACATCGCCGCTGCTGCGTTCGAGGGGTTGGGGAGCCACGGGCCGCGACGCCGGCGGAAATGCCGGGGTCGGGCTCGGGCCGTCGCTCAATCCACCACGCTTGCCAAACATCTTCTACGCAATCCCGTCCATGCGGGGCTGTAGTCGGCCCGCGCCGACACCGCCCTACTTCTTGCGCCGCAGCTTGCCGATCAGATCGCCAAGCCCCGCCTTCTTCTTCTTCGATTTCACTTCCGACCGTCCGGTCAGCATGTGTGCGAGTTCGTTGATGGTCTGCACGATGGGGTTGTTGGCATCCATCTCACCCAGCATGCGCCCGTTGTTCGCGGCATTGCCGAAGAACAGCGGATCGAATGGAATGACCGCGAGCGGCTCGATGCCCAGCGGGTCGGCGAAGTCGGACACCGAAATCTCCGGCCGCTTCGGCACGCCCACCTGGTTGATGATCAGCTTCGGCGTCGGGTCGTTCGGTCGGATCTTCTTGAGCATGTCGACCATGTTCTTGGCGTTGCGGAGGTTCGCCAGCTCCGGCGTCGCGGTGATGACGACATCATCCGCCTGGGCCAGGACGCTGCGCGACCACCCACTCCAGATATGCGGCACGTCCAGAACGAGCAGCGGCGCGCTTCGCTGCGCGGTCTCGATAACCTGGGAGAAGGCGTCGGGATCGAAGTCGTAGACCCGATCCAGCGACGATGGCGCTGCAAGCAGAGACAGGTGCTCGGCACATTGCGCGAGGAGGCGGTCGAGGTAGACCTCGTCGATGCGTTCCGGCGCGAACACCGCTTCAGCGATGCCTTGGGCCGGATCCTGGTCGAAATTGATGTTGGCAGTGCCGAACGCAAGGTCGAGGTCTGCCACGACCACCTCGGACTTGAACAGGTTCGACATCGCCCAGCCGACATTGTGGGCGATGGTGGACGAGCCGACACCGCCCTTGGCGCCGACGAAGGCTACCGATCGGCCGATCGGCTTCTGCTCCGGATCCACGAAGATGGACGCGATGACGCTGACGATGTCGGCCATCGAGATCGGTGCCACGACATATTCGGAAACGCCGTTGCGGATCAGCTCGCGGTAAAGCCAGACGTCGTTGTAGTGGCCGATGATCACCACCTTCGACGACGGGTCGCAGACTTCCGCCAGTTGCGCCAGGCCTTCGAGGAGTTTTTTCGGTTCGGCGCGCGACTCCAGGATGATCAGGTTGGGCGTCGGAGCGGTCTGATAGAATTCGACGGCGGTCGGTATGCCACCCATGTGGACCTTGAGGTGGGTCTTCGACATGCGGCGATCTTCGCCGGCACGCTCGATGGGGCTGGCAACAGCCTCGGTCTCGCAGAAAGCCTGGATCGAAATGCGCGGCACCGGGCGCAACTGGCGCATCGCCGCGATCTCGGCATCCTCGACGCCCGCGTGCAGGTCGTCATATGCGAGGTTGTTCATCTCTTTGGCCTCTGCACTGCGTCAGTAGTTCACTTCGCGATTGGCGCTGAAGTCGGTAGCGACGCCACGATTCTTGTACTGGTCGATGGCATCGGCGCGATTCTCCGGATCGATCGAGGTCGAACGCCGCGGTCCGAGCAGGTCGGCCGGATTGGCGACCTGGGCCGCCAGATTGTTCTGCGCAGAGCAGCCGAAATTCGCGTAGTGCTTGTTGTCGCTGGTCTTGAGGATGTCGTCGGGCCAGCGTCCGCACTTGCCTGCGCTGGCACGCATCGCGCTGTAGCTGACGCGGATGGGTGCCGACACGCGCGGATCGCCGGCGTCGTAGTAATCGACGAGGATCGAGCCCCCGTGGACGCCGATACCGCGGAGATAGGTGGCAACATCGGAGGAGATGTGCGCAGCAGCGGCGCCGTTGGCAGACCCCGAAGGAACGAGAATTCGCACTGCCGAGCGCGTCTCGCGCTCATATCCGCCCATGAAGCCGCCGAGGACATCCTTCTGGCCGCGCGACAGAGCCATCTGGCTCGCACCGACCGGAAGGTCGATCACCTGCTCCTGCTCGGCGACGACAATAGGATGGTTGGTACGATAGTCGTCCGGCACAGAGCCGACCGTGATGCTGTCGCGCTTGGCGCAGCCGGCGAGCAGCGAGACCGAGAGAACGGCAAGGACCGCCACGGGAGCCGTCGATCTGCGCCGGCCTGTGCCAATTGCGAACCCAGACATGGAACGACCCCGCTTACTTGTAGATGTAGCCGACGACGCCGTGGTACCGGCCGTTTGGCTTGTTGGTTTTCATGGTGCCGTAGACGCGGTTGACGCGGCCGAGGAACATCCCGGCACCGTCGCCGGCGGCGTTGAAGTTGTCGTCCGGCTTGGCGAGCGCGGAGCGCGCCGTGGGCTTGGAAAGGTAAGGTGTGATGATGATCACCAGTTCGGTCTCGTTGCGCACGAAATCGCGGCTCCGGAACAGCGTGCCGAAGATCGGGATCTTGGAGAGTCCAGGCAGACCCGAGACCACCTGGCGAACGTCATCGCGCACCAGTCCGGCGATCATCATCGACCCGCCGGATGGCAGCTCCACCGTCGTGTCGGCCAAGCGCTTGCGGATCGACAGCAAGTTCGACGACGGGCTTGCGTTCCCCGCGCTGAGCTGAAGCGAACCCTCGTTGGTCGGCTCCGAGACCGAGGTGCGGACCTTGAGGCTGATGCGGCCCGGAGACAGCACGACGGGCTGGAACTCCAGCCCAATGCCGTACTCGATCTTGGTATTCTCGTAGGTGATCGTTTTCGTGTCAGGATCGACGTCCTGACCAGTCAGCAAGTTGAATTCGCCGCCGACCTTGAAGGTCGCCTTCTCGCCGGAAACCGCGGTCAGGGTGGGCTCGGCGAGCGTCTTCATGACGCCGGCCTGCTCCATCGCGTTGAAATAGGCGTTGAGGCCGGCAGCTCCGATGTTGAAGCCGCTGTTGGAGATCGACTTGCCGAGTCCGGCAACGTTCTCGCTGATGGCGCCCCATGTGATTCCGTTGCCCTGCCCGCCGCCGATCACGTTGACGCCGAGCTGCTTCATCACTTGGCGGCTGACTTCGGCAACGGTGACCTTCAGGGTGACCTGATCCTCGCCGATGATCTGCAGCAGATTGACGATCTGGCTGGTGCGGCGCTCCTGGTCCGGGTTGTCGATGTCGACGCCGCCGCTGGCGCTCCCGCCGGCGGCCGTCTGGGAGAATTGGCCCGTCGTCGCTTCACCGCCGGTGACGAAGACCGAAGCAAGCTGTGCAGCGCGCGCCGCGTCGAGCGGAGTGTCGACGGTGCCGGTCAGCACGACGTTGTCGTTCAGCAGCTCGACAGTGATGTCGGAATTCGGGATGTACTTCTTCAGGTAGCCCTCGAGACCCGACACGTCGCGCTCGATTGCGAGATCGAGGCTCGCGATCTGCTCGCCATTCGCGCCGAAGACGAAGATATTGGTCTCGCCAACCTGCTTGCCGAACAGGTAGATGCGACGCGCGGTGCGCGTGACCGCATCGGCAACGGCCGGATTGGCGACGAGGATGTCGTAGGCGTCGGCGGGGAGGTCGATGACGATCGACTTGTTCAGGCCGAGTTTCACGCGCTGCGCACCGCGTGCGGTCGAAAGCACGTCGGTGGGAGCCGCCGAGGCGTTGCGCGACCCCGATAGGCCGGCGTCGACGGCAAGCATCGCGACGGCCATCGAAGCTGCTATCGCGACACGCGATACGCCGCCGAGCACCTGACCTGCAACGGGCTTAGCCATTGTCTCTCTCCTGATCGATGCCGACATCAACGCGCTCCCACTTCGGAGACTTCGCCATTGCGGATAAGGCGGACGGTGCCGCGCCGCCCGTTGCCGGAAACCAGATATTCGCCCGCGGCCTCCACCGGATCCTGAGCGTCCGCCACGGCGCGAAGCGCCAGTGTCAGGCGATCAGCCATCTGGGCCGCAACCGTGATGATCTCGGCCTGTTGGGGAGTCAGTTCGAGGGTCGCAGTGTCGCCAACGCGGACGCGACGCCCCTCCTCGTCTTCCTGGATCGCCTGATCGATGGCGAGCACACGAATGTTCTTGAGAATGGTCTCGGTGATGAACCCGTCGCCGGCACCTCCGCCGCTGTTCGCACCAGAGCGTCGGGTCATGATGACGTCGACATAGTCATTCGGAAGGATGAAGCCGCCAGCGGAGGTGTCGGCGGCGATCTGGGTCGCTACCGCGCGCTTGCCGGCAGGCAATATCGACGACATGAAGCTCTGGCCGTCGCCTATCAGCTTGGAGCGGCGCAGCGGCTCGCCGGAATACAGCGGTACGCGCGCGATGGACTGAGCGAACTCCTCGAGGGCATTCTCCTCAGTGTCGCGGCGGATGAACTTCTCGTCGACCGTGTCTGCCGGCCACGCCTGCCAGGCGATGGAGTCGGTGATGGGCGAGCCCATCGGCACGTCCTTGTTGAGAACCAGCACGTCGGTGAGCTGGATCGCCGGCTCGACGGGCGTCTGCTCGACGATGACCTGTGCCGGCGGCGGCGCCATCATGTTCTTGGCGACGTAGCCGGCGCCGATCGCCGCGAAAACGGCGACGCCCAAGATGATGAGGCGTGAAGAATTCATTCGTCCGGACCTCGTACACGGCATAACCCATGCGCCAGTCCGGACATTGGCCCGGCAATCGTCAAATTACGGTTAATGGAACGCTTACAATCGTGCTTAATCTAAAGTTGATTCAAAGGCCTCGGGAGGCCGGCACGAACGGTGGAAAGGGCCGGCGGATGCCAGCCACAGAAAGATGTACAGCGATTATGGAGAATGAAGGGCGTCAGAACCCGGACAGCCGCTCGAAAGCCCACTGCATGAGTGCGGTTTCGGGATACACGATCAGGCCGGCAGCGCCGAGCGCCACACCATAAGGGACTCCGGCCTTCTGGTCGGCAAAGTGCCGCAGGAGCAGGTTTTCGCCAGCAAACCACGAGACCGGCGACTTGCGGAAATAGAGGATGGCAAGGGTCAGCATGCCGCCGAGCATCGCACCGTAGACGAGATACTGAAGCAGCTGAAAGCTGAAGCCCATCCACAGCGCGGTCGAAGCGAGAAGCTTGGCATCGCCGCCGCCCATGCCGCCTGCGGCGAAAAGGGCGAAGGTGACCGCCAGGACGAGACCGCCGGCCGCGAGATGCCAGCCAAAGTTCGCGAGATCCATGCCGGTTAGGGGTGCGAGCACGACAAATGCGCCGGTGAGCAGCAGCGACACCCGGTTGGCGATCGTCATCGACACCATATCGGACAAAGCCGCATGGAGCATGCAGAACGGAAAGATGACGAGTATCGCGGCTTCAAGCATCGGTTCGCACCCGTTGTCGGCCAGGCATACTAGCGCCGACCCACTTAAGGCTTGGTAAGTAGCGGACCGCTAGGGAACTGAATGCAAAGGAGGGCCGCATCGGCGGCCCTCCAATTGACCCAGCCGTTGAGGAAGGCTGGATTAGTTCGCGGTCGCGTTCAGCTTGGTCGCGATACGCGAGAACTGGTTGCCCAGCGAGCCGCCGAGGGTGGTCGCGCCAGCCGTGATGGCGAGGGCGATAAGAGCGGCGATGAGGCCATATTCAATGGCGGTCGCGCCAGACTCGTCCTTGGCGAAGCGAGCGAAAAGCTTGGTCATGGTGAACTCCTTGAATTCCACGTGTTGCACAGCACTTCCGTCAACATTCTTGGCTGCGTCGATCGGATGAGCGGACACTACGAGGGAGCTCTTGCGAACGGCTTAACGAACAGGATTAACGATATCTTGCCGGCGGAGGGCGTCGGACTTGGTTAAGCGGAAGAGAAGAAATACACGCAGCCTGTCGAGTTCCGGCGGCCCAGGCCACTTCTCTCCCGTGAACTGGCTTAACGCGCGCTTCACCATTTTCCTTCATGTTCGTGCAAGGTTCGCGTCTGGGGGTATTGGTATCATGCAGCGCTTCAAACTGCTGGCAGTCGGCGTCGTCTCTGGGGCTCTGACATTCGCAGCCGCTACGGCGGCAGACGCGGTGACCGGTATCGACGTGGTCATGAACCAGGCCAAGATCGTGAAACTGGCGCGGCCTGCGGATACGATCGTCATCGGCAACCCCGCAATCGCAGACGCTTCCGTCCAGGACGCGACGACGATCGTGCTGACGGGCAGAGGCTTCGGCGTCACCAACCTCGTCGTGCTCGACCAGGACGGCAATCCGATCGTCGACGAGCAGGTCACCGTGTCCCGCGATGGCGCGAGTTCTGTGCGCGTCTACCGCCGCGCCGCCGTGCAGACCCTTTCGTGCACGCCGTTCTGCGAGAGTTCGTTCAAGAGCGACGCGGAGCGCGCTTCCGAGGCCGAACTCGGAGCGACAGGGCAATAGAAGCGACGTTAACCCGTCATTGACTGCGCCGTAAGATTGCAACGGGCGTGAACAACGTCCCGTCAACCCCTCCTACTATATGGTCACGGTCATTCCGGCCGGCATGGTCGGGAGCCTGGGGCTGACCATGAGCAAAGACATTTCAGACAGATCAAGCGCGCGCCGCTGGTTCGGCCTGCGGCGCTTTCGCAAGGACAAGCGCGGCGCGGTGGCGATGGAGTTCGTCATTCTCGCAATCCCGTTCTCGCTCCTCGTCTTTGCGATCCTGGAGAGCTGCATCTCGTTCGCCGCGCAGCAGGTGCTCGCGAATGTCACCGACGACATCGCGCGCCAGCTGCGGACCGGCCAGATCAAGGCTGCAAGCGTCACGAAGACTTCGCTGACCAACATGGTCTGCAACGAGCTGAAGATCATCGTGGCAACCGGTTGCCCGGGCCTCGAAGTCGACCTTCGGCGGTTCAACACCTTTGCCGAGGCGGCAGCGGTTCGCGTCAAGCTCACCTCCGACCGCGACCTCGACACCTCCGACTTCGCGGTGTCGCCGGGCCCATCGATGTCGAAGAACATGCTTCGCGTGTTCTATCGCTGGCCGGTGATGACCGACCTGATGCGCAAGTCGATGTCGAACCTCAAGGACGGCAAGACCCTGCACTTCGCGACTGCCACCTGGCAGAACGAACCGTTCGACGACTGAGGATCAGGACATGAGCATCCGTTTACGCATCCTCGAACTGCCCATGCACAGGCTCGCCTGGCCCCTTCGCCGACTGGCACGCGACCGGCGCGGCGTCGCCGCCATCGAGTTCGCGTTCATCGTGCCCGTACTCCTGTCGCTCTATTTCGTGACGATGGAGGTCTCGCAGGCTATCGAGATCAACAAGAAGGTCGGACGGGTCGGCTCGATGGTGGCAGACCTGCTGACCCAGCAGCAGGCGACAACGAAGTCCGAAGTCGAGGCCGTTCTCAAGATCGGTGAAGCGATCCTGCAACCTTACAACCGCTCAAAACCGACGATCACCGTGACCGCGATCCAAATCACCGACGAGGCGTCGCCCAAGGTGCTGGTGGCCTGGTCGCGCAAACTCACGAACGGAGCGGTTGCCGCAGGTGCGGCCAAGAACTCGACGACGACGGTCCCAGCGGCCCTGAAAATCCGCAACACATTTCTAGTCAGAGTAGAAAGCGAGCTGGCCTACAAGCCGGTACTCACCTGGTCGGCAGACCAGAAGCAGACGCTCGGGCTTGCCGGGGCGTTCGACGGTATATCCATGAAAGAGTCATACTACCTGCGTCCGCGCATGAGCGCCACGGTTCCCTGCGCCGATTGCTAGGCTACTCCGCGGCCAGCTGTGCAATCTTCGCGGCCATGGCGTAGTCCTCGCGGGACACGCGCACAAAGCCGCCGAGATGCTCGCGCTCGACGAAGTCGTAGAGCCGCGGCGATTGCGCCGAGAGCGTCGTCAGGAAGGTCCGCAGGCTCTGCTTGACGGTTTCCGGAAGATCGGCGCGCACAACGTGCGGTCCGTAGCGCACCGTTTCGGACTGCCAGAGCAGTTGGAATTCCCCGGACTGCATGCCGCGGCTCATAAGTCCCGCCGCAGTGCCCGAACCAACTATTGCCGGGTCGTTTGCCGCGGGCTCCCATCCGACCAGCAGTTCGGCATCGCCGGTCAGGAAGCGCGCCTCGGCGTCCTCCATCGAGTTCGCATGCATGACGTCGTCACCCGCGCCTGCATCCGCAAGACGCTCCAAGCCGAGCAATTGCGGCCCGACGGCCATGATCGGGCCGGCGACGATGCGACGTCCGGCAACTTCATCGATCGAAGCGGCGGAGCCAGTGTGCGCGTAGATCGCGGCACGAACGCCGTAATCGCCCCCCTGACCGACCGGTGCCACAAGCGGCTCGAGACAGCCGCATACTGCCTCCGCGGCCGCGTACCCGACGGCGGAATAGATCGCGTACTGCACGCGGCCGCTGGTCTGGGCCGAAACGAGGGCGCCGAGATCGCGGGCGGGAAAAATCCGCACGGGTATCCCGGTGGCGGCAGCGAAGGCTTCACGGATCTCGGAAAGGCCGGATATCGAAGACGCGCCCGCCGAACCTGCCACTATGCCAATCCTCAGCAGCGCGGGCACGTCGTCCGCGGCCGCGGGCGCGGTGGACGCCAGAAGGCCCGCGAGCAGCATACTTCGCATCATGATTCGAACCCCGTCATGTGACGGGGAAGCTAAGCGCAGCGCGTTGCCGAATGGTTTACAAATTGCCAACACGGACGTGCGATCCTATCCTTCGACCCAAATTTGACAGGTAGCCCATGGCCCGCGCCTTCGTTTTCGTACTCGACTCGTTCGGCATCGGTGGCGCGCCAGACGCGGCGAAGTATGGCGACGAGGGATCGAACACGTACGGTCATATCGTCGAGGGCTGCGCGGCCGGACGCGGCGACCGGGACCGCTTGCGTTCTGGGCCGCTTCGGCTTCCGAATATGGACAGGCTGGGCCTTGCGCATGCAGGGGCACTGGCGATCGGCGCTCCGATGCCAGCCGGGTCTGCCCCCGAGGGCTTCTGGGGCGCGGCTACAGAGACGTCCTCGGGCAAAGATACGCCGTCCGGCCATTGGGAGATCGCCGGCCTACCAGTCACCTTCGACTGGGGCTACTTTCCCGATACGACTCCTGCCTTCCCAGCCTGGTTCACCGACGCCGTGATCGCCGAAGCGGGCCTTCCGGGTATCATTGGAAACTGCCACGCTTCAGGAACCGAGATCATCGACCGTCTGGGCGAGGAGAGCCTCGCGACCGGCAAGCCAATCTTCTACACGTCGGTCGACTCTGTCGTGCAGATCGCCGCGCACGAGGAGGCATTCGGGCTCGAACGGCTCTACGAACTGTGCCGGATCACGCGCCGCATCGTCGAGCCGCTGAGTATCGGGCGCGTCATCGCGCGGCCGTTCGTAGGCCGCGACCGCGCCAGCTTCACGCGGACTCCCAATCGCAAGGACTACGCCGTGCCGCCCCCCGAACTCACATTGCTGGACCGCGTCACAGCGGCGGGGAGGCGTGCATTGGCGGTAGGCAAGATCGGCGACATCTTCGCGCATCGCGGGATCACCGAGGTGCGCAAGGCACCCGACAACATGAAGATGTTCGATGCGGCATTGCGATCGATCGACGATGCCGGCGACGGCGACTTCGTCTTCGCCAACTTCGTGGACTTCGACACCAATTTCGGGCATCGCCGCGACATCGCCGGATACGCGTCGTCACTGGAGCAGTTCGATGCGCGTCTTCCGGAAGCACTAGACCGCCTGAAGGCCGGCGACATGCTGATCCTGACCGCCGACCATGGCAACGATCCAAGCTGGCGCGGCACCGACCATACGCGTGAGCGGGTTCCGATCCTGGGAACCGGTCCAGGTTTGCGCGCCGCCGGCGTCGGCATCCGGCCGACTTTCGCCGACATCGGCGCGACGGTGTCGGAGCATCTCGGCATCGGATTCGGTCCACACGGGACCTCCTTCCACAGGTCGATTTCGGTTGCCTGAACTTCCCGAGGTCGAGACGGTCCGGCGAGGCCTGGTACCGTTCATGGAAGGCGCGGCAATCACGCGCGTCGAGCAGAGAAGGCCCGACCTACGCTTCCCGTTGCCGCCGCGATTTGCGGAGACGCTGACAGGCGCGACGGTGACGGCACTCGCGCGGCGCGCGAAGTACCTGCTCATCCATTTCGACCGCGATCCCGTGTTGATCTGCCATCTCGGCATGTCCGGTTCTTTCCGCATCGAAAGCCAGGGCGACAGCGAAATGCCGGGCCAGTTCCATCACGAGCGCTCGAAGCTCGCGGCGCACGACCACATCGTCTTCCATCTCGACAAGGGCGGTGACGCAACGCGCATCGTCTTCAACGACGCGCGCCGCTTCGGCTTCATGCTCTTCTGCGATGCGAAGGATCTGGCATCACATCCCATGCTCGCCGACCTCGGGGTCGAGCCGACCGGCAATACGCTTGACGGAGCGCTGATCAATAAACTGTTCTCGGGCAAGCAGGCGCCGCTCAAGGCAGCTTTGCTCGACCAGCGACTGATCGCCGGACTTGGCAACATCTACGTATGCGAGGCGCTGTGGCGGGCCAGGCTCTCTCCCAAGCGCAAGGCGGGCTCGATCACCGCCTCGAGGAAGCCGAGCACGCCGCGAACCGAACTCCTCGCAACGCAGATCAGAGAGACCATTGCCGATGCGGTCGCCGCGGGAGGGTCGTCGCTGCGCGACTACGTCCACGCAGACGGCTCGCTCGGCTATTTCCAGCACTCGTTCAATGTCTACGACCGCGAAGGGGAGCCCTGCCCGCGCCGCGACTGCAGCGGCGTCGTGACGAGGATCGTCCAGTCGGGGCGCTCGACCTTCTATTGCTCGGTCTGCCAACGCTAGGCTAAGCCAGCCGCTTTAAGCGGAGGAGCGGACATGGCCTACGAGACGATCCTGATCGAGACGCGCGGAAAGGTCGGGCTGATCACGCTCAACCGCCCGAAGGCGCTGAACGCGCTGAACTCCCAGGTGATGGCAGACGTGACGGCCGCTCTCGCCGCGTACGAGGCGGATCCGAAGATCGGCGCCATCGTCCTGACTGGATCGGAGAAGGCTTTCGCCGCCGGTGCGGACATCAAGGAGATGCAGTCGAAGCTCTATGCCGACGCCTATTTGGAAGACTTCTTCGCCGGCTGGGAGGCGGCAACGCGCATACGCAAACCAATCGTAGCGGCGGTTGCGGGCTACGCGCTTGGCGGCGGTTGCGAACTTGCGATGCTGTGCGACTTCATCATCGCGGCCGAAAACGCCAAATTCGGCCAACCGGAAATAACGTTGGGCGTAATACCCGGCATGGGCGGCTCGCAGCGGCTGACGCGGTTCGTCGGCAAGTCCAAGGCGATGGACCTGTGCCTCACCGGCCGCCAGATGGACGCGGCGGAAGCGGAGCGCTGCGGCCTGGTCTCGCGCGTCGTGCCGCTTGCAGATCTGCTGACCGAGGCGTTGAAGGCGGCGGACAAGATCGCGGCGTATTCCATGCCTGCCGTCATGATGGCCAAGGAAGCGGTGAACCGCGCCTACGAGACCACCTTGTCGGAGGGGCTTCGCTTCGAGCGCCGCCTGTTCCACTCAATGTTCGCGCTCGATGACCAGAAAGAGGGCATGGCCGCGTTCGTGGAGAAGCGGAGCGCCAACTTCCGCAATCGATAACGGTATGCAGCTTTTTTGACGGGTAAGAATTGACGCGTGGAAACCGCTCAACTATAAGCCGCCCAACTCAGGCGGCCTCCGGGCTGCCCGTTTGTTTTTGTGCCCGACACGGCGAACTTCCTGTGCGCCGACCGGGTCGTCCAGACAGAGAGAGATAACGATGGCCAACACCTCTTCGGCCAAGAAGGCTACGCGCAAGATCGCCGCACGCACGGCGGTCAACAAGAACCGCCGCTCGCGCGTACGCACCTATGTGCGGAAGGTCGAGGAGGCACTTGCCGCCGGCGACAAGGCTGCAGCCGAAGCCGCGCTGAGCATTGCGCAGCCGGAGCTGATGCGTGCCGTGACCCGCGGCGTGCTGCACAAGAACACGGCCTCCCGCAAGGTTTCGCGGCTTACGTTGCGCGTGCGTTCGCTCGGGGCCTGAGCGGCCGCGACTCGACGTTCGCATTTCAGTGAATGCAGACCCGGCGCTTGCGCCGGGTTTTTTCTTTGATGCACAAGAGCTTGGGCGGGAGGCAGCGGCGATGCTTTGCCGGCGTCGCTGCCATGCAGCGCACGGACAGCGTCTCCTGATGCGGCGCGCCAAGATTCGGCCCTCAGCGATTAGCCAATAAAATCAAATATTTCGCCGAGCTTTATCCACAGCTTGTCAATGGGCGGTGGGGATCGGCAACCGCCACCGCACGTCAAGCGATTTTTTAAGATTCTTTTTACGCCCGCGGTGCGGGAGGCGAATGTTTTGATTCACAACAGTTTAGGCCGGCCAGGGGTTTTTGAGTCGCATTTCGCCCCCGTCGGCAACCCCCCGACAGGGCATTTTTGGACGGCCATGCACTTGAATCTTCGGCACCCAATTCGATAAAGTCAGGTCATCGAAACGGGGCTGGCCGCGGGCCACCACCTTCAGCCAAAAGGGCGTATTTCTTCAGCACGAGGCAACTCGTGCGCGCGTTCTTTTTGTCTCGTTTCGGGGCGTAGCGCAATCATCGCACCGGGTCGTCCACAGGGCGAAACGTGCCAGCACGGCGGCTGGCATGCGTTTGATCGCGCGCAATTTGTGGGTTCATGACTTAGGCATGAACCCACGTGCGGCGGACGACCGCGTTCCGAAAGGAGCGCGGACCTTGCGGCGGGGTCGATGGGGACACTGCCGGCAGGGACATAGAGAGAGGGCTGAACAACATGTTGGGCGGCATCAATGGCGCGCGCGTAGCGGAGCGCGCCACCAATTACTTGCGAGGGGACACTGGAATGGCCGACGGCACTGACGGCGGAGCAGAGGGCAATTTCGAAAGAGTCAGGGCACAGCTCAAGGCGCGACTGGGCAGCGAGGTCTACTCGAGCTGGTTCGGCCGCATGAAGCTCGCCGAAGCGGCGAAGGGCGTCGTTCGCCTCTCAGTCCCGACCGCGTTTCTCCGCTCCTGGATCAACGGCCACTATCTCGATCTGATCACCGAACTCTGGATGCAAGGCGAACCTTCGCTGCTGAAACTCGAGATCGTCGTGCGCAGCACGACGCGCCCGACCAGAGCGAGCGAGGAAGAGACGAACCTGGCGCGGCGCTCTTCGCGGCCTGCACAGACCACGCCAGTCAGCGCTGCCAAGCCGGACCGTGCGACACTGCGCGGGGAGCCCGAGCAGCGGTCGACCGTGTTGGGCTCGCCGCTCGACGGTCGCTATACCTTCTCGTCCTTCGTCGAAGGTCCGTCGAACCGCGTCGCCTTCGCCGCGGCGCGCGCCGTAGCGGAGCAAGCTTCGAACGCCGTTCGCTTCAATCCGCTCTTTCTCCACGCGTCTGTCGGGCTCGGGAAGACCCACCTCCTGCAGGCGATCGCCAACGAAGCGCTGTTAGCCCGTCCCCAGTCGCGTGTGGTCTACCTGACGGCCGAGTACTTCATGTGGCGCTTCGCGACCGCGATCCGCGACAACAACGCCCTCACCCTGAAGGAGCAGCTGCGCGATATCGATTTGCTGATCATCGACGACATGCAGTTCCTGCAGGGCAAATCGATCCAGCACGAGTTCTGCCATCTCATCAACATGCTGCTCGACAGCGCCAAGCAGGTGGTCGTGGCGGCCGACCGCCCCCCGGCTGAGCTCGAATCGCTGGAGCCACGCGTGCGCTCGCGTCTAAACGGCGGCGTTGCGCTGGAAATGGCTGCGCCGGACTACGGCATGCGGCTCGCGATGCTCAAGCAGCGCCATCTCGCCGCGCTTGGCGAAGACCGCAGCCTGACGATTTCGGACGAGATTCTCGACCACATCGCCCGCTCGGTCACCGGAAGCGGACGCGACCTCGAAGGCGCCTTCAACCAGCTTGTCTTTCGGCATTCGTTCGAGCCACAGCTCTCGATCGAGCGCGTCGACGAACTGCTTGGGCACCTCGTTCGCTCGGGCGAGCCGAAACGCGTGCGCATCGAGGACATTCAGCGGATCGTCGCACGGCACTACAACGTGTCGAAGACCGAGCTGCTGTCGAACCGGCGCACGCGCACCATCGTCAAGCCACGACAGGTCGCCATGTATCTCTCCAAGGTCATGACGCCGCGCTCGCTTCCCGAGATCGGGCGTCGCTTCGGCGGACGCGACCACACGACGGTTCTGCACGCCGTGCGGAAGATCGAAGACCTGACCGGAAGCGACAACACGCTTGCCCAGGAAGTCGAACTCCTCAAGAGGCTCATCGCCGAACAGTCGTAGCGCGGATCGGGCGGCTTATCCCCAAGGCTGCCGCGAGGCATCGCGAAAGCGGTATTGGCGACCTTGCCTTTGCGCAGCATATCGGGTCAATTCGCCCGATAATATGGCCCGTTCTCCGGGCAAACGGGGCAGCCTCGAAAGGGGCGGCCCCTTTTTAGACGAGACTTCCAGCCATGCGCGTGATCCTCGAACGGTCAAACCTCCTAAAGTCGCTGAATCACGTCCATCGCGTTGTCGAACGCCGCAACACGATTCCCATCCTGTCGAACGTGCTTCTGTCAGCGCAGGGCGCCAGCCTGGAGCTCAAGGCCACCGATCTGGACCTCGAGGTGACTGAAGCGATCCCGGCAAGCGTCGAGGTCGGCGGGGCGACAACCGTGCCGGCGCATCTGCTCTACGACATCGTTCGCAAGCTGTCGGACGGCGCCGAGGTGATGCTCAAGACCGATGAGAACGGCTCGTCTATGACAGTGATGTCAGGGCGCTCGTCGTTCCGGCTTCAGTGCTTGCCGCAGGCCGACTTCCCAGAACTCACCGCCGGGTCGCTGTCGCATATCTTCCGCCTCGAATCGGCATCGCTTAAGACTCTCATCGAGCGCACACAGTTCGCGATATCGACCGAAGAAACGCGCTACTACCTCAACGGCATTTATTTGCACACGCACGAGGTCGGCGGGAAGCTCAAGATGCGCGCCGTCGCAACGGATGGACATCGCCTGGCACGCGCCGAGATAGACGCTCCGGCAGGCTCGGAAGGGATGCCGGGGATCATTATCCCGCGCAAAACCGTGAGCGAGCTGCAGAAGCTCGTCGACAATCCCGATGTCGCGATAACCGTCGAACTGTCCGAAACCAAGATCCGCTTTACGATCGGCCCGGTGGTTCTGACGTCGAAGCTGATCGATGGCACGTTCCCGGACTACGAACGAGTCATCCCGACCGGCAACGACAAGAAGCTGACGCTGGACCGACAGACCTTCGCGGCGGCCGTCGATCGTGTGTCGACGATCTCCTCCGAACGCGGGCGAGCAGTGAAGCTGTCCATAGCCGATGGCCAGGTGACTCTGGTGGTCAACAACCCCGACTCCGGCAGCGCGACGGAAGAGGTTGCGGCTGAATACGATGCCGATCCAATCGACATCGGCTTCAACGCCAAGTACCTGCTCGATGTCGCGGCACAATTGTCTGGTGACGAGGCCCGCTTCATGCTCGCGGACGCAGGGTCTCCGACGCTGATCCAGGACACGGCAGACCAGAACACGCTCTATGTGCTGATGCCGATGCGCGTCTAGCGTGCCGGCTGCCCCTGTTCGTAAGCTTTCGCTTACGGATTTTCGCAACTATGCCGTATTGTCGCTCGATCTTTCGGGCGCGCCCGTCGTACTCGCCGGCGAGAACGGGGCGGGAAAGACAAATCTGCTCGAAGCGATCTCGTTCCTTTCGCCGGGGCGGGGCATGCGCCGTGCGCAGCTCGCCGAGGTCGCCCGCGACGGTACAAATGCAGGCTTCGCCGTCTTCGCCCGCCTGCATACTCCCGACGGGGAGGTCGATATCGGTACGGGTACAGCCGGAACCATCGGCGATGGCGAGATCGCGCGAAAGGTGCGCATCAACGGCGTGACTGCACGAAGTGCGGACGAACTGCTCGAGTGGGTTCGGGTGCTTTGGCTTACACCCGCCATGGATTCATTGTTCACCGGCCCGGCTGGCGACAGGCGGCGATTCCTGGACCGGCTGGTGCTTGCTATCGACCCCCAGCACGGGCGTCGCGCAGCCGATTATGAAAAATCGATGCGCTCGCGTAATCGCTTGCTTACGGAAAACGTGCGCGACTTGCGCTGGTTAGACGCAGTGGAAGCTCAAATGGCCGACGCCGGTGTGGCGATCGCAGCAGCGCGTGTCGAGCTCGTGGGCCTCATCGCGGCAATGATCGAACGTCAACCTTCGGACAGCCCGTTTCCGAAGGCTTCGATTTCACTGTCGGGTGACCTTGAGGCCGTCGTCGCGTCTATGCCCGCGGTCGATATCGAAGAGTGGTTCCGCCGAAACCTCGCGGACGGAAGGGCGCGCGACGCAGCAGCCGGCCGAACTCTTCAGGGGCCCCATCGCAGCGACCTGCTCGTGCGCCATGCGCCGAAGGACATGCCGGCAGAATTGTGCTCGACGGGGGAGCAGAAAGCGCTGTTGATCGGCATCGTCATCAGCCACGCACGGCTGACCGGCGAGATCTCCGGTAGCCCGCCGATCCTCCTTCTCGACGAGATAGCCGCGCATCTCGACGCCGGGCGGCGCCGCGCACTTTTCTCGATCCTGGACGACATCGGGGGACAGTACTTCTGCACCGGTACGGAGCGCGAACTGTTCTCGGCTCTCGAAGGGCGGGCGCAGTTCTTCACGGTTTCGAACGGTACTGTATCGCCCGCGAGCCGATGACAAGCCCGAGGCCGCGGCCTATTCTCTCGTCATGAACATACAGTCGCCCGCGCTCAATGACGCGGAACTCGAGCGCTACGCCCGGCATATCGTTCTGCCGGAGATAGGCGGTTCCGGCCAGCAGAAGCTGAAGCGCGCCCGCGTCCTGGTGATTGGAGCCGGCGGGCTCGGGGCGCCATTGTTGACGTACCTCGCCGCGGCAGGCGTCGGAACGCTGGGGATCGTCGACGACGACACCGTGTCGCTGTCGAACCTGCAGCGCCAGTTCGTCCACGACACCGAAGCGGTGGGTGTACCGAAGGTCGAGAGCGCCTGGCGCGCGATCGGCCGTATAAACCCGCATGTTGCGGTGGAGACGCATCAGCTGCGCGTCGACGCCGGAAACGCAGCGGGTCTCGTTGCGCGGTATGACGTGGTTGCCGACGGCTCCGACAACTTCGACACGCGTTATCTCGTTGCCGATACGTGTTCGACGGAACGGAGGCCGCTGGTTGCGGCAGCGATCGGGCGCTTCGACGGCACTCTCACTGTGCTCAAGCCCTACGAGCGGGGCGAGGACGGCATCATGAACCCATCCTACCGCGATCTCTTCCCCGAACCGCCGCCGCGCGGCATGGTGCCGTCCTGCGCGGAAGCCGGGGTGCTGGGCGTCCTGCCAGGTGTGATGGGAACGCTGCAAGCGATGGAGGTGATCAAGCTGATCACCGGGATCGGCGAGCCCCTCGTGGGGCGACTGCTGATGTACGATTCGCTCGCAGCGCGGTTCGACACGATCCGATATGCGCGCGACGAGGGTTGATTGGCTGTTTCGCTGACCGACGCCGAAAGCGCGATTGCGAGCGGCGCGCTTGGCGAAGGTGCGGCAATGGCAATGCGCATCGTTGCCGAGAGCGCCAAGCTGCTCGGCGCGCCACGTCTGATCGAAATTGCATCGGCACACATCGACGGCGCGCTCTATCACGGCGATTCCGGCACCCTGTTCGCTGAAAAGCTCGTTGGGGGCGGTGCCAAGGTCGCTGTGCGGGCGACGCTGAACGTAGGGGCGCTAGACCTCACCGGGTGCTCCCGGGTCCGGTTGCCGGCTCGTCAGCGTACCATGGCGCGGCGCATGATGGATGCCTACCGCGCACTCGGCTGCGAGGCGAGCTGGACATGCGCGCCCTATCAGGCCGGCCACCGCCCTGCCCGAGGCAGCGATGTGGCATGGGGCGAAAGCAACGCCGTCGCGTTCTGCAATTCGGTACTTGGGGCAAGGACCAACCGTTACGGCGATTTCCTGGATATAGCGTGTGCGATTGCAGGTCGTGCACCTGACTGCGGCCTGCACCGGACCGAAAACCGATTAGCCACGGTGCGAATCGACGTGTCGGCTCTGGGAAGCAGGTTCTTTGACGACGACACGGCCTGGCCGGTCCTCGGCAGTCTCTATGGGCGGCTTGTTGGCAATGCCGTTGGCGTGGTCACGAGCGTTCCACGCAACCCCGGAGAGGATGCACTCAAAGCCTTCGGAGCTGCGGCCGCCTCCTCGGGCGCCGTCGGACTGTTTCACATCGCCGGCGTGACGCCGGAGGCTCCCGACCTTTGGACCGCACTTGGCGGCGGATCGTTGCAGGAAACCGTCGCGGTAACGGCGGCGATGGTGGCGGACGCGCGCACGCGCCTCTCAACGGCCGAAAAGCCGGAGCGCATCGACTCGGTCGCCATCGGCAGTCCACACCTCTCAGCTGAGGAACTTCGAACTCTACGCCTGCTCATTGCAGGCCGTCGGCTTGCGGTGCCGCTATACGCTTGTACCGGCCGCCATGCCCTCCACGCCTTAAACCCAGACGCGCGCCGCGAACTAGAGGCGTCGGGAGTGACGCTGGTCGCCGATACCTGCGTCGTCGTCACGCCGATCATGCGTGAGCTGCCGGATGGAGTCCTGATGACCAACTCCGGCAAGTTCGCCCACTATGCTCCGGGAAATACCGGATACTCCGTGCTGTTCGGTTCGCTCGCCGCCTGCGTGGAAAGCGCAGTTGCAGGCCGGCCGGTCTTCCTCGCATGAGCGCGAGACTTGCTTACGAGGAATTGCTCGTCGCGGGGGCACCCGGCGAGGGCGCGGCACTGGTGCTTGGCGCGCCGATCAGTTTCTGGGGCGGCGTCGACCCGCAAACGGGCAACATCATCGACGCCCGACACCCACAGCGCGGTCTCAGCATTTCGGGGAGCGTTCTCTTCCTCCCAGGCACGATCGGATCCTCTTCCGCTTCCGCCGTGCTGCTCGAACTCGTGCACGCTGGCAGGGCACCGGTGGCGCTTGTTCTGCACGAGCCGGACGCCATCCTGCTCCTCGGACTGATCGTGGCGCGCGAGATGGGCTGGCCAGTGCCGATCGCGGTCAGGCTCAACCGCCAGCGTTTCGCGGCCTTCAGCGGACAGCGGGTTTCGGTCAGCTAGGCGCGACGCGGCAGGACGCGGTCCGGCGGGCGGTGGCCGTCTATGAAAGTGCGGATGTTCACAATTACCTTCTCGCCCATGTCGATCCGGCCTTCGATGGTGGCCGAGCCCATGTGCGGCAGGAGCACGACCTTGTTCTTCTGCGCGAGCTTGATCAGCTTCGGATTCACCTTCGGCTCGTTCTCGAAGACGTCCAGTCCTGCGCCGGCAATGCGGTCTTCCTGGAGCAGTTTGATTAGCGCTTCCTCGTCGATGATCCCCCCGCGCGCGGCGTTGACGAGATAGGCCGTCGGTTGCATCAGCGCGAGGCGGCGCGCCGACAGCAAGTGGTATGTTGCAGGGGTCGAAGGACAATTGACCGATATGATGTCCATGCGGGCAAGCATCTGGTCGAGGCTCTCCCAATACGTCGCCTCCAGTTCATCCTCGATGTGCGGCGCGACCTTCTTGCGGTTGTGGTAGTGGATCGACAGGCCGAACGCCTTCGCGCGCCGTGCAACGGCCGTTCCTATCCTGCCCATGCCGACAATGCCGAGGCGCTTGCCCCAGATGCGGCGCCCGAGCATCCAGGTCGGCGACCAGCCTGCCCATTTCTGTCCGGTGCGCATGACCTCCGCGCCCTCCGTGAGCCTGCGCGGCCCGGCGACGATAAGCGCCATCGTCATGTCCGCCGTGTCTTCGGTCAGCACGTTCGGCGTGTTGGTTACGGTAATGTGACGCGCGCCCGCAGCCTCTACATCGATGTTGTCGGTTCCGTTGCCGAAATTGGCGATCAGTTTCAAGCTCGGACCCGCCTGCGCGATCACCGCCTCGTCGATGCGGTCAGTCACCGTCGGAACGAGCACGTCGGCTTCACGCATCGCAGCAACGAGCTGCGGCTGCGTCATCGGCGCGTCGTCGATGTTCAGGCGCGCGTCGAAGAGCTCGCGCATACGAGTCTCGACCGGATCCGGAAGTTTTCGGGTGATGACAACAATGGGCTTCTTTCGGCCTGCCATCGTTTCCTCGAGCCGGGTCCTGTTGAGACCTCTTTAACCAAGACAGGCGAAACTCCGAAGGAGAGCGCCGGTCCGTTCTGTATCAAGACACCCGGCCGAAAACAAAGAAAAAGGCCGAGGCGGGCGTTCCCGCTGCGGCCGAGCGTCCGGTGTCGAGTAGCATGTTCAAACCGATCGCAACCGTCATCCTTATCACCCTGCTCGGCGTTCCTGCCTATGCGCAGCAGGCGCTGGATACGATGAGAACGTCATCGATCGGGCCGAGCGGCCTGCCCCTGCCTCGCTTCGTCAGCCTCAAATCGGCGAAAGTGAACCTGCGCATCGGGCCGGGGCTCAACTACCCCATCGACTGGATGTATACGAAGTCGGGGCTGCCGATGGAGATCATCCAGGAGTACGACAACTGGCGAAAGGTGCGCGACGCGGACGGCACAGAGGGCTGGGTCAACCAGTCCCTGCTTTCAGGCAAGCGCACTGCGATCGTGACGCCCTGGCAGCGCGGAAAGGATGCGCGCATCGCGTTGCGGAACGAGCCGAGGGATGACGGACGCCTTGTTGCCGAAGTGGAACCCGGCGTGATCGGCACCATACGCGCCTGCAATGGCAATTGGTGCGAGATGGAGTTTTCGGGAACGCGCGGCTGGGTCAACCAGCAGCAGGTCTGGGGAGCGTACCCCGGCGAGACCGTAGCAGACTGAAATCGCAGCCTAGCGTTTCGGCCGCAGCCTCACGACGATATCCACATTGGCGATCTCCATGCCTTCCGGAGGCTCCGGCAGGTTGGAGACGGTCACCGGCCCGCCGCAGATGTCGACGACGCGGTTCTCGCCTTCGACGAAGAAATGATGGTGATCGGACGTGTTCGTATCGAAATAGGTGCGCGAACCTTCGACCGCGAGAATCCGCAGCAGGCCTGCTTCGGTGAACTGGTGAAGTGCGTTGTAAACGGTCGCGAGCGAAACCTCGACGCCGGCTGTCTGTGCTTCTTCATGCAGCTCTTCCGCCGAAAGATGGCGGTCGCCCTTGGCGAAAAGAAGCTCAGCCAGCGCGGTACGCTGTCTGGTCGGACGCAACCCGGCGTCCCGTACTCGCTGCTCGATCGTTGCCCGCAACCGTGAGTTCCCATTGATCAGCCCGAATGCGCGAATCGCATCCGGCGCCGCAAAGAGCTGGTACCGCGAGAAACTGTATATTCCGTCACGCGGAACCCGGCAATACCGCCACTTTGACGAAGCCTGGTCCCGCACGGGCTTCTCCTGTTCACACGGCGTCGAAAGCCGTGCTAGTCAGACCCCTACGCCGTGAAACCCCGGGAGAAAACATGGCCGAGCGCAAATCGAGCTACGACTACGACGACTTGCTCGCCTGCGCGCGGGGCGAACTCTTCGGCGAAGGTAACGCTCAGTTGCCCTATCCGCCGATGCTGATGTTCGACCGAATAACGGACATTTCCGAAGAGGGCGGCGAGCACGGCAAGGGATACATCCGTGCCGAATTTGCGATCCACCGCGATCTCTGGTTCTTCCCCTGCCATTTCATCCAGAATCCGGTCATGCCAGGTTGCCTCGGCCTCGACGCGATGTGGCAGATGACCGGTTTTTATCTTGGCTGGCTCGGGGAGCCGGGCAAGGGCATGGCCTTGTCCACCGGCGAAGTGAAGTTCAAAGGCATGGTGACGCCAAAGACGAAGCTCGTCGAGTACGGCGTCGATTTCAAGCGCGTGATGCGCGGACGTCTCGTGCTTGGCATCGCCGATGGCTGGCTGAAGGCCGACGGGGAAATCATCTATACTGCGACCGACCTGCGGGTTGGCCTCGCCAAACAGGCTGCCTGAACCACATCTGGAAGGAGCTACCCATGCGACGCGTCGTCGTGACCGGTCTCGGTATCGTGTCCTCGATCGGCAACACCGCCGAAGAGGTGACCGCTTCGCTCCGCGACGCGAAATCAGGGATAAGTTTCTCGCCCGATTTCGCCGAACACGGTTTCAAGTGCCAGGTCTGGGGGAAGCCGACGCTCGATCCGACCGAGCTTGTCGACCGGCGTGCGATGCGCTTCCTGCATCGCGGCGGTGCGTGGAATCACGTCGCCATGCAGCAGGCGATAGACGATTCGGGCCTGGCGGAAAGCGACATCACCAACGAGAGGACCGGGATCGTGATGGGTTCCGGCGGGCCGTCGACACGGATCATTGTCGACGCCGCTGAAACGACGATAAAGAACCACAGCCCAAAGCGTATCGGACCGTTTGCGGTGCCCAAGGCGATGTCTTCAACGGCGTCCGCCACACTCGCTACGTGGTTCAAGATCCACGGCGTCAACTATTCGATCTCGTCTGCATGCTCGACCTCGGCGCACTGCGTCGGCAACGCGTTCGAGCTCATCCAGTGGGGCAAACAGGACATCGTCTTCGCCGGCGGCCACGAAGAACTCGACTGGACGATGTCCAACCTGTTCGACGCAATGGGTGCGATGTCGACCAAGTACAACGACACGCCTGAAAAGGCTTCGCGCGCCTACGATGTAAACCGCGACGGCTTCGTCATTGCCGGCGGCGCCGGTGTCCTCGTGCTCGAGGAACTCGAGCACGCCAAGGCGCGTGGCGCCAAGATTTACGCGGAGGTCGTCGGATATGGCGCGACGTCCGATGGCTATGACATGGTGGCACCATCCGGCGAGGGCGCAATCCGCTGCATGCGTCAAGCGATCGCCACCGTCGACGGCCCCATCGACTACATCAACACGCACGGGACCTCGACCCCCGTCGGCGACTCCAAGGAAATGGGCGCAATCCGCGAGGTGTTCGGCGAGAAGATGCCCTACATAACCTCGACCAAATCGCTTACCGGGCACTGCCTAGGCGGCGCTGGCGTGCAGGAGGCGATCTACTCCCTCCTCATGATGCAAGGCCGCTTCATCGGCGAGAGCGCGCACATCGAGACGCTCGATCCTGAGTTCGAGGGCATGCCGATCGTGCGCAAGCGGATCGACGACGCCAAGATCGATACGGTGCTCTCGAATTCGTTCGGATTTGGCGGCACCAACGCGACGCTGGTGATGCAGCGCTACAACGGCTGAGGGTACAGGCATGGAAGGGCTGATGAAGGGCCGACGCGGCCTGGTCATGGGCATCGCGAACGACCACTCGATCGCCTATGGCATTGCGCGGACGCTCGCCGATCATGGCGCCGAGATCGCGCTGACCTATCAGGGCGAGGCGTTCGGGCGGCGGGTCAAGCCGCTAGCCGACCAGTTGGGAGCTAAGCTTGTCATCCCCTGCGATGTCGAGGACATCGCCACGGTCGATGCAGCCTTCGACACGCTTGAGTCCGAGTGGGGCAGGCTGGATTTCGTCGTGCACGCCATCGGATTCTCGGACAAGAACGAGTTGAAGGGCCTCTACGCCGATACGACCCGCGAGAATTTCATCCGCACGATGGTCATCTCCTGCTTTTCGTTCACGGAGGTTGCGAAGCGCGCCGCCGCGCTTATGAGCGAAGGCGGATCGATGATCACGCTCACCTATGCGGGCTCGGTGCGCGTGATGCCGAACTATAACGTGATGGGCGTCGCCAAGGCCGGGCTCGAGGCCAGCGTGCGCTACCTGGCTAACGACTTCGGGCCGCGCGGCATCCGCGTGAACGCCATCTCGGCCGGTCCGGTGCGCACGCTGGCTGGCGCCGGCATCGCCGACGCGAGGCACATGTTCTCGTTCCAGCAGCGCAATTCGCCGCTGCGCCGGCCGATAACGCTCGACGAGGTTGGCGGCTCGGCACTGTACCTGCTGTCGGATCTGTCCGGCGGCGTGACGGGCGAGATCCACTATGTGGATTCAGGCTATCACACCGTCTCCATGCCGACGCTGGACGAGCTGAAAAAGTTCGGTGCGGACTAGCCAGCGCCCGCACACTATTATCGAAACTTAAACCATTCCCGGAAACGGATCCTAAGGGTCGACGTCCTAGAACTGTGCCTGATTGAGGACGTTCATGCAGGACACCCGTAACCCGACCCGGTCGCCCGTCTTCCGCCTGCTGACTATTTCAGCGGCGGGCATCGGCAGTTTCATCATCGGACTCTGGGGCCTGCGCATCGGCATGGGCGCCGAGCTCGAAATCCTTCCCGGTGAGGTCATCGGCGCGATTATCGCGTCCCTCTGCGCCCTCGCCGCGGCGGGGTCATCGCTGTCCTTCTTCGCAGGCGTGGACGAGTCCGCTGGCTATGTGTTCCGTGAGACCCAGGTCGACAAGCTCACCGGACTGCTCGGGCGCAGCGCGATGATCGGGAAGATCGCCGAGTCCGCTGTTGCGACCGCGCGCAGCGGCGAGCCGGTGTTCATGATCGACATCGACATCGACCGCTTCAAGCACATCAACGACGCGATTGGATACACGCAGGGCGACGAGCTCATCAAGGCGATCTCCGGGCGCCTCCGCGAGAACCTCCCCGAGGGCGTGGTGATAGGCCGCATCGGAGCTGGCGAATTCGCCATCCTGCTGCCGGACAGCAAGACCAGCGAGCCAATCGATCAGCTCACCGACCGTATCATCGAGATGCTGATGAAGCCGTACCAGCTCTCAACGCACCTGCAGTCGGTGAACATCTCGGTGGGTATCGTGGCGATGCCGAAGGACGGCACCGATCCGGTCTTGTTGCTCCGTAGATCGAACCTGGCGCTGCAGCATGCTCGCGCCGCCGGGATCGGAAATTGGGCTGTCTTCCAGCCGCATATGGGCCAAGTCGCCGACCATCGTCAGTGGATCGAGTCGGAGCTTCACACGGCTTTCACCCGTGGGGATTTCGAGCTCCATTACCAACCCCAGCACGACCTCGGCACCGGGAAGATCGTTGGATACGAAGCACTTCTGCGCTGGCGCCATCCGCAGCGCGGGATGATCCCGCCTATGGAATTCGTGCCAATCGCCGAAGAGACCGGCATGATCGGGCCGATCGGCGAATGGGTTTTGCGGCGCGCCTGCAACGACGCTCGCGCGCTGCCGGACGAATGCTTCGTCGCGGTGAACATTTCGCCCGTGCAGTTCATGACGAAGGATTTCCTGCAGCTCGTGCGCTCGGTCATGGCCGAAACCGGCATCGCGCCGCGCCGTCTCGAACTCGAAGTCACCGAAACGGCGATGATGCAGGACAAGGACCGCGCCGCCGCAATACTCAAGGAGCTCTCCAGCATGGGGATCTCCGTTGCTGTCGACGATTTCGGAACAGGGTACTCGAACCTCAGCTACCTCATCGACTTCTCGTTCCAGAAGCTGAAGATCGACCGGTCGTTCGTCAGCCGACTCGAGCAGGACGCATCGTCCGGGGCGGTGGTATCGACTATCGTCGGGCTCTCGCGCGCCCTCGGCGTTCACACGATTGCCGAAGGCGTGGAAACCGAGCACCAGGCCACCATGCTACGCGCCGCAGGCTGCGATGTTGTGCAAGGTTTCTACTTCGGGCGCCCTGCCCCGCTCATCATCACGACCCAGAACGAAATGCCGAAGCGGGTGGCGAACTACCACTAGAGCGTCGCGCCAGCCTGCTCGCTACCTCTTCGCCCACAGCACCTTGAAGCCGGCCTCGCGCACGATCTGTCCGCCGTCCTTGAAAAGGGATGCGAGCGCTGCCTCGTAAGGAAGGCCGCTGTTGGCCACCAGGAACAGCCGGCCGCCCGGCTTAAGCGCGGCGTGAGAGGCGCGGATCATTGCAAGGCCGATGCCCGGCTCCGCAGCACGCCCACGATGAAACGGCGGGTTCATGACGATGGCATCATACCGCGTCGTGACCGGTTCGCTGACAAGGTCGTGCCAATAGAACTCCAGACGCCTGGGCAAACCGTCCAGGTTCCGTCTTGCGGCCTCGAGGGCGGCGTAATCCGCCTCGTAGAGATCGACCGCGTCGATCTTCTCATGATCTCCCAAGCGCCACGCGATGTATCCCCAGCCAGCGCAAAAGTCCGCAACACGGCCTTTGAGATCGCCTGGCAGGCTGTCGGCAAGGAGCTTCGAGCCCCTGTCGACGTCGTCGGCGGAGAAGCTACCCGGGACGGTGTAGAAGCGAGCCTGCGCCTGCGTCGGAGCGGGGGTGAGCGCCGCCACGGCAGCGTTCGCGTCAGCCGGCTTCCGAATCCAGAATACGATACCGTGATGTTTCGACGCCGAACCGTCGAGCGGTATAAGGCCGGCAACACGTTTGCGAAGGCTGACGATACCATCGTTCTTGGTGCCGGCCACAAGAATGGTCCCGCCGGGCTTCGTCCGTGCCAGTGCCTCGGCAATCCACAGGTCGTTTTGCCGACGATGTCGTCCCGCGACGACCATGGCCAAATCGTATTGCTCGCCGGTCGGCTCGGCCGATACGGAGCGTCGTTCGCGCTGAAGCGCAAGATATTCTGGACGGAAGCCCTGGACGTATTGCAGTTCGGCGCCGAACCCGGCAGGCGGGCGCATCCCCGGCAACGCGTTGCACACGATGCCGCGTGCTCCTGCCCCCGGCAGAGGCAGGAGGTCGGTCTCGAACGGGTACAGAAGCGTAGCGAGAATGGTCATGACGCTCTGATACAGAAGCGGATGTGAAAACGAAAACGGGCGCAGCTTTCGCTGCGCCCGCGTGCCGTTGCCCCGGCTGATCGATCAGGCAGCGTCTTCGGCTTCCTGCTTCTTGTCGCGAGCGATTTCCTTGCCGGTCTCCTGGTCGACGACCTTCATCGAGAGACGGACCTTGCCGCGCTCGTCGAAGCCCATCAGCTTGACCCAGACCTTCTGGCCTTCCTTGACCACGTCCTGGGTCTTCTGCACGCGCTCGTTGGCGAGCTGCGAGATGTGGACGAGACCATCGCGCGGACCGAAGAAATTGACGAATGCGCCGAAATCGGCCGTCTTCACCACAGTACCCTCATAGATCTCGCCGACTTCCGGCTCGGCCACGATGGTGTGGATCCACTTCTTGGCCGCCTCGATCTCTTTCGCATTCGACGACGCGATCTTGATGGTGCCGTCGTCCTCGATGTTGATCTTCGCGCCGGTCTTCTCGACGATCTCGCGGATAACCTTGCCGCCGGTGCCGATCACGTCGCGGATCTTGTCGGTCGGAATGGTCATGACCTCAATGCGCGGCGCAAACTCGCCGAGTTCAGAGCGTGCACCGGAGAGGGCGTTCGACATCTCTCCCAGGATGTGGACGCGACCGCCCTTGGCCTGCTCGAGCGCGACCTTCATGATCTCCTCGGTGATGCCCTGGATCTTGATGTCCATCTGCAGCGAGGTGATGCCGTCACGGGTGCCGGCAACCTTGAAATCCATGTCGCCGAGGTGATCCTCGTCGCCAAGAATGTCGGAGAGAACCGCAAAGCGGTCGCCTTCCTTGATAAGGCCCATGGCGATGCCGGCAACCGGCTTGGCTAGCGGGACGCCAGCATCCATCAGCGCCAGCGAGGTGCCGCAAACGGTCGCCATCGAGGACGAGCCGTTCGACTCGGTGATCTCGGATACGACGCGGATCGTGTACGGGAACTGCTCGGCCGCAGGAAGCATCGGGCGGATGGCGCGCCAGGCGAGCTTGCCGTGGCCGATTTCGCGGCGGCCGGGCGAGCCCATGCGCCCCGTCTCACCCACCGAGTAGGGCGGGAAGTTGTAGTGGAGAAGGAACTTCTCCTTGTACATGCCAGTCAGGCTGTCGACATACTGCTCGTCCTCGCCCGTGCCGAGCGTCGCGACGACGATCGCCTGGGTCTCGCCGCGGGTGAACAGCGCCGAACCGTGCGTGCGCGGGAGGATCCCCACTTCCGAGACGATCTTGCGGACGGTGGAGAGGTCGCGTCCGTCGATGCGCGAGGACGTGTCGAGGATGTTCCAGCGCACGATCTTTGCCTGGAGTTCCTTGAACACCGAGCCAACGACGTCTGCCGTGTAGCGCGGTGCTTCGCCCTCCGCTGGAGCAAAGTGCGCCTTAACCTTCGCCTTGGCCGCGTCGACAGCGGCGTAGCGCTCCTGCTTCACCGTAAGCTTGTAGGCGGCGCGAAGGTCCTGCTCGACCAGGCCGAGCATCTCGGCCTCGAGCGCCGAGTGGTCCGGCGAGGTGAAGTCGCGCGGATCCTTGGCCGCGACTTCCGCAAGCTTGATGATTGCGTCAATCACGGGCTGAAAGCCCCTGTGACCGAACATGACGGCGCCCAGCATGGTCTGCTCGTCCAGTTCCTGAGCCTCGGACTCGACCATCAGAACGGCTTCGCCCGTACCGGCCACAACGAGGTCCAGCTTCGATTCAGCCATCTCGTCGACGTGCGGATTGAGCTTGTACTGACCGTTGATGTAGCCGACACGCGCACCGCCGATCGGACCCATGAACGGCACGCCGGAGAGCGTCAGGGCGGCCGAAGCAGCGACCATCGACACGACGTCCGGGTTGTTCTCCAGGTCATGCTGCATGACCGTGATGACCACCTGCGTGTCGTTCTTATAGCCTTCAGCGAAAAGCGGGCGTATTGGACGGTCGATGAGACGCGAAACCAGAGTTTCGTTCTCGGAGGGACGGCCCTCGCGCTTGAAGTAGCCGCCCGGAATCTTGCCGGCGGCGTAGGTCTTTTCCTGGTAGTTGACGGTCAGCGGGAAGAAGTCCTGCCCAGGCTTCGGCTCCTTCATGGAGACGACGGTGGCGAGAACAACAGTCTCCCCGTAGGTGGCAATGACGGCACCGTCGGCCTGACGCGCGACCTTGCCGGTCTCCAGCGTCAGCTTACGGCCGCCCCACTCGAGTTCCACCTTGTGATAATTGAACATGTAACGTCCTTCGTATGCGGAAAGCGTCCCCGCGCCATGCGGGCGTCTTTCGCTTTCCTGGCCTCGTTCACCGGGACCAGCTTGCCGGGCTCTGCCCAGGCAGCCATGCGGCCTGCCGGATTTATTGCGACCCGCGCGTCAGCGCCGGTCGAGGGACAGGTCACGGGCAAGACGTCAGGCCGCCCCTCGTAAGGGCCGGGCGGCCGGCAATCCTGCCCCATGACCGTCCAAATGTTTCAACCTGTCATGCAACCGGCTGAAACTCGGATCCGATGTCAAGCAGACCCGCATGCAAAGACGGCGGGACCGCGTGGGTCCCGCCGTTCAATTTCTTAGCGACGCAGACCGAGCTTGCCGATCAGTGCCTGATAGCGCGTGTCATCCTTCGACTTCAGATAGTCGAGCAGGCGGCGACGCTGCGAAACGAGCTTCAGGAGACCACGACGGGAGTGGTTGTCCTTCTTGTGGTCCTTGAAATGCTCGGTGAGGTTCTTGATGCGCTCGGAGAGGATCGCAACCTGAACTTCCGGCGAGCCGGTGTCGCCCTTGACGGTGGCGTGTTCCTTGAGCAATTCCTGCTTCCGCTCAGCGGTAATCGACATCGGACAGTCCTTTCGGATTTGAGGAGTAGGATGCCCACGGCCGGGATGTCGTCCAGCGGGGGCCGCTAAAGCAATACGGCCGGTCCCCTTGGAATCCCCAAGGCCGGCACGCTGCTGGCGCGCGTATAGTCCTAATCGATGGTCGGCGCCAGTGGCAATATAGGATCAGGGGGTCGTCTCGTCGGAACCATGAAGGTCCTGGCGCAGCTTTCCCACCTCGATCGAGAAGCGGCACTCGAGCCCGTCCTTGTGCAAGGTGCGTTCGATCTCAGCATCGAGCGCGCCGCCGACCATGCGGTCGATGACCTGCGTGCCGAAGCCCGGTGTCTCGACACGCTTTCGAAGGCGCGGAACCGTCTCCCGCCAGGCCAGGTGCAGCCTGCCGCTCCGCACGCGCCAATTGATCGCCAATCGCCCGGACGGCACGGAGAACGCACCGTACTTTGCCGCATTCGTCGCCAGTTCATGCAATGCCATGCCGAGCGTCTGCGCGGCCTGGTTGCCGAGGCGGAAAGCCGCTCCGCCGATCTCGACCCGACTCGGATCCTCGGGCTTGAACGGCTCGAGCTGGGTTCGCACGAGTTCGCCAATGTCCACGCCCGAGACGCCGCCTGCAATCAGCAGATCGGTAGACCGGGCTAGGCCCTGAAGACGCTTCTGGAAAGAGTCCTGGAAGCTGGCGACACTTCGCGCGTTGCGCCCGCTCTGCTTGGCAATGGAGCCCACGACCGTAAGCTGGTTCTTCGACCGATGCGCGACCTCCCGCATCAGGAAGCGAATCTCGTTTTCGGCAGCGCGCCTTGCTGCGCCTGCGTCGGCTATCGCAGCTGATATGGTGGCAAACTCGGCGATAGGGTAGGCGACCGCGCGAACCTCTTCTCCGGCACCCAGCCGGGCGGCATCGGCAGCAAGCTGGCCGGCGGGCGCGGCGATCTGCTTGCCGAGCAGCCAACCGGCGCCGGCGGCGAGTGCGATCGCTGCCAGGCCGCCAAACAGCAGCGACAGAAGCGAGCGCCTCAGCGGGCCGTCGACAACCGCCTGCGGGGCCCACAGGACCACGGTCCAGTTCGTCATTTCGGAGCGCTGCACGACCGAGATATAGTTCATCTCATCGGCTTCGGCGCTGGAACGTCCCCGCGTCACGCCAGACTTTGGTGACTGGCCGAGAAAAAACGGCTTGCCGCTGTCCGAAGACATGAATGACGAGGCCAAAACCATCCCGTGGCGATCGACGAGCGAGACGTTCCAGCCGCCGCGGAGGTTCTGCTGCGCCAGTGCCGCGGTGAGGTTCGCCGCATCCTGCGTCATCACGAGGTACCGATCGACCAGGCCCGATGCGGAGGGCGGCAGGACAACGTTGAACACCCAGCGCTTGGCCGTCTTGCCAATGAAGCCATCCGACACCGCTGCCGTGCGGTTTGCCTGTGCGAAGCGTGCGGTATCCGGATCGGAAGTGATGCCGGATATCTCACCATAGCCCACGCGGGTGTTGAGGAGCTGGTTCAGCTCGCCGTCCAGGACGATGACGTGCTGTCCGCTGTCACCCAATGCCAGCCGGGTGCGTGCGTGGAAGGCCGGCAGATCCTCAACGGCAAGCGAGGTGCCGGTGGACAATACCCGCAACGTTGTCAGCATGCCGCGGACTTCGCGATCGACCGCCTCGCTAACCGAACCGGCAGTCGCTTCTGCAAGGGTCTCCAGCGTGTCGCGCTGTGCGACGGCGTTTCGCTCCAGGAGCAGAATCGAGAACGCCAGCACGGGCAACACGATCACCGCGACCAGCAACGTCAGATAAAAGAGGATGGGCCGTGACTTGAGCGGCGAGCTGGCGGGTTCCGATGCCGCAGAGGACGGCTCGGTCCCGCCGAGGTCTTTCTCGTTGGCCGCTATCGACAAGTCTGGTGATCCGGATCTTCAGTTAACCGATCTTCGCATCGCAATGTGTCGCCCGCACGGCAAGGCATAGGCAAGCGCTGACTTCGCTTCGCAGTGCGTTTGCCTAAACTTCGGTTGAGCAGCGGCGTTAGAGCCACTTCTTCCAGCGGAAATAGGCAATCAGCGAGATTGCGACCAGCGCCATGATCCCGAGCGACAGCGGATATCCGTAGCGGCTTGCCAGTTCCGGCATATTCCACGGCGACGCTTCGGGGTCGAAATTCATACCCCAGATTCCGGCAAGGAAGGTCAGAGGAATGAATATCGTCGACACGATAGTGAGCAGGTTCACGACTTCCGTCGTCTTCGCCTGTGCGAGCGCGAGATTCATCTCGATCAGTCCGGACAAGGTGTCGCGATGCGTCTCGACGATCTCGATCAACCGGATCGCATGATCATGGGTATCGTTGAGGTATGTCTTCGTCTCGGGATTGATCAGGGACACGTCGGACCGAAGCAACGCCGCAAATGCGTCCCTGACCGGCCACATCCAGCGCTTCAGCACGCTCATCTCACGACGTAGCTTATGCAGTTCCTGCGCGTGCGTCCCTTCATCCTGCGAGAGAATGGCGTCTTCAATGGCATCGATCCGGTCGCCATGCGCCTCAAGCAGCGGGAAATACGCGTCGACTATGGAGTCGAGCAGGGCGTAGGCGAGGTAATCCGATCCGCGCGTCCAGATGCGACCGCCAGTCTGGATGCGCTCGCGAACCGGATCGAAGCAGTCGCCTTCGATTTCCTGGAAGGTGATGACATAGCCTTCGCCAAAGAACAGCGAGATCTGCTCCATCGGCCCTTCCAAGCGCGGATCTATCATTTTCAAGACGACGAAGACGTTGTCGTCGAAGAAGTCGGCTTTTGGCCGCTGCCCCGTGTTCACCACATCCTCCAGCGCCAAACGGTGCAACCCGAACATCGCGCCGATCTCGCCGATCAGGTCAGCGTCGCCCAGGCCGACGCAATCAAGCCAGACCAACGGCCAGGAATCGCAGAGAGCCTTGACGTCCGCGAGGCTCACACTGGTGAAAAGTTCGGGACCGCTCGGCGAAATCGCTGTCGCGCGCAGGCGCGGCTGTGGCGCGCCAGGATCGGCTATGAGAGTTCCGGGAGGGGCGCCGACCGGCGAACGCTTCGCGTGCCTGCGCGAAGAGCGCGCCGTCGGTGCTACCGCTGCCATGTGGCGATTCCCCGTTGTCACGCCGATAATACCGGCGCGCGACACGGATGGAAGCTCAGCCGTGAAAGACGCGCCGCGGGTGGAACATGCCGGCCTCGATAGCGCCTATCGCCACGAGCTTGCCGCGTGCGAAGACGCACGCTTCGTCCGCGTCGAGCGGCGCATCGCGACCCCGCAGGATGGCCGGGTTGCCGAGCCGAATACGGTGCGCAGCGTCGTCGTTGACAACGACCTTCGGCAGGCAGTCGAGAGCTTCGCCGGTTTCGAGCAGCAGCGAATCCAGCGCTCGATAGCGTTCGCCGATCCCCGCCGTTTCGCCTTCGCCAGGCGGCTTCGGCCACACCTGCTCCAATTGCTCCAGTGTCAGCAGATCCGCAGTATCGAAGGGGTCGACGGAGATGCGGCGCAGGCTCGAAATATGGCCGAAACAACCTAGATCGCGGCCCATGTCACGCGCCAGGCTGCGAACGTAGGTGCCTTTGCCGCACTCGATTTCGAACTCGGTGGCCTCCGGCGAATGTCCGATGATATCGAGGCGTTCGATCTCAACCTCGCGTGCCGGTATGTCGACCGTCTCGCCCTCCCGGGCGCGGTCATATGCTCTCTCGCCCGCGATTTTGACCGCCGAGAACTGCGGAGGCGTCTGCATGATCACACCAGTGTAACGCGGCAACAAGGCCCGGATCTCGGCCTCGTCAGGACGCCGGTCGGAATGCCGCGTCGCCTCGCCCTCAAGGTCGTCGGTCGAGCGTTCCTCGCCCCAGGACACATTGAAGCGATAGACCTTGGCGCCGTCCATGACATACGGCACCGTTTTCGTCGCCTCGCCAAGCGCTATCGGCAGCATGCCCGAGGCCAGGGGGTCTAGTGTCCCGGCATGCCCCGCCTTTTCTGCCTGGAACAACCACTTGATCTTCGAGACGGCGTCGGTCGAGCCCATTCCGACTGGCTTGTCCAGCACCACCCAGCCCGAGACGGCCCTGCCCTTCTTCCTGCGCGGCTTCGACATCAAGCACCCTCTTCGTTCGTGCCGTCATCGTCGAGGTCGCGCTGCACCTCGGGCGAACGCAGAAGCTGGTCGATCTTGGCCATGTTGTCGTAGCTCGTATCGAGCCGGAAGCGGAACTCGGGCATGTACTTCATCTGCCGGAGCAGTGGCGACATGCGTCCGCGGATGAAACGCGCATTGCGGTTCAGCGCGTCGATGACCGCGCCTTCGTCCGTCGCCGCCAGCGGCGACACGAACGCCGTCGCGACCTTGAGATCCGGAGACATGCGGACCTCGTTCACCGAGATGACCGTCGTCTCGATGAGATCGTCGCGGACCTCGCCGCGTTGCAGGACCTCGGAGAGCGCATGGCGCACCTGCTCGCCGACGCGAAGCTGACGCTGGGACGGGCCAGCGGATGTAAAACGGGACATGATCAAATCCAAACTCGTGGGCGGCGGACTGGGACCGCGCACCCATGGTTTCTGGTATCGGCGAGAGGCCGCCCGACGCGGGCGACCCCATTCGCAATGGCTACAGCGAACGCGTCACCATCTCGACGCGGAAGCATTCGATGACATCGCCGACGCGCATGTCCTCGTAGTTCTGGAACGCCATGCCGCACTCCTGGCCGCCTGGGACTTCGGTCACCTCGTCCTTGAAACGCTTCAGCGTCTTCAGCGTGCCTTCGTGGATCACGACATTGTCGCGGATCAGACGGACGCCAGCGCCCCGCTCGACCTTGCCTTCGGTGACACGGCAGCCGGCGATCTTGCCGACCTTGGTGATGTCGAAGATCTCGAGGATCTCGGCGTTGCCGATGAACGTCTCGCGACGTTCGGGCGACAGCATGCCGGACATAGCCTGCTTCACGTCGTCCACGAGGTTGTAGATGATCGAGTAGTAGCGGATGTCGATACCGGACTGCTCGGCGGCCGCCCGCGCCTGCGCATTCGCGCGGACGTTGAAGCCGATGATCGCCGCGCCGGATGTCTGCGCCAACGAAACGTCGCTCTCGGTGATCGCACCTGCGCCGGAATGGACGATGCGCGCGCGCACCTCGTCGGTGCCGAGCTTGTCCAGTGCAGCACCGATCGCCTCGATGGAACCCTGCACGTCGCCCTTGATGACGAGCGGGAACTCTTTCACGCCGGCGGCCTGAAGCTGGCTCATCATCTGCTCGAGCGAGCCACGCTGGCCGGCATGACGCGCCACCGCCTTCTCGCGAGCAAGCCGCTGGCGATATTCGGTGACTTCGCGCGCGCGCGCCTCGTTCTCGACTACGGTGAACCGGTCGCCGGCATGAGGAGTGCCCTGCAGGCCGAGAACCTCGACCGGCATCGCCGGCGGGGCGGATTTGAGCTGCGCACCCTTGTCGTCGACCAGAGCGCGGACGCGTCCCCACTCGGAGCCAGCCACCACGATGTCGCCGGTCGCCAGCGTTCCGGTCTGGACGAGGACCGTCGCAACCGGGCCGCGGCCCTTGTCGAGCCTCGCCTCGATGACGACGCCTTCGGCGGTGCGGTCCGGATTGGCCCTGAGGTCGAGCAGTTCTGCCTGCAGGAGGATGGCTTCCAGCAGCTTGTCCAGATTGGTGCCCTTGGTCGCCGAGACTTCGACGTCCAGCACTTCGCCGCCCATGGACTCGACGAACACCTCATGCTGCAGCAGTTCGGTGCGCACCTTCTGGGCGTTGGCCGACGGCTTGTCGATCTTATTGATGGCAACGATGATCGGCACGCCCGCGGCCTTGGCGTGATTGATGGACTCGATGGTCTGCGGCATCACGCTGTCGTCGGCGGCGACGACCAGCACGGCGATATCGGTTGCCTGCGCGCCGCGGGCGCGCATGGCGGTGAATGCAGCGTGACCCGGCGTGTCGATGAAGGTGATCTTCTGGCCGTTCTTCTCGACCTGATAGGCGCCGATGTGCTGGGTGATGCCGCCGGCCTCGCCCGAGACCACGTTGGCGTTGCGGATCGCGTCGAGCAGTGATGTCTTGCCGTGGTCGACGTGGCCCATGATGGTGACCACGGGCGGACGCGACTTGAGCGACTCCTCGCTGTCGGCGATGTCGAACAGCCCTTCCTCGATGTCGGATTCGGCAACGCGCTTGACGGTGTGGCCGAACTCGGCTGCCACCAGTTCCGCCGTGTCGGCATCGATCACGTCGCCGGGCTTCAAGATCTGGCCCTGCTTCATGAAGAACTTGACCAGATCGACGGCGCGCTCGGTCATGCGCTGGGCCAGTTCCTGGATGGTGATGGTTTCCGGCAGCACGACCTCGCGCGAGATCTTCTCGCGCTGCTCGGGCGCCATGCCGCGCTTGAACTTCTCCTGGCGGCGACGCATCGAGGCCAGCGAGCGAGCACGCGCGCCCTCCTCGCCCGAAAGGGCGGAGGTGAGCGTCAGCTTGCCGCGGCGGCGATCGTCTTCGCCCTTGGTCTTCACGGCCTTGGGTGCAGCCGCATCCGGCTTCGCGACCAGGCCGGGTCGGCGCAGCACCGGCGTGCCGGGGCGGCGGACCGGGGTTTCTTCCTCGTCGGCGACCTGTGCTTCGGCAGCCGGCGCGCGGCGGCGCGCCTCTTCCTCGGCGCGGCGACGCGACTCGGCCTCCGCCTTCAGGCGGGCTTCTTCCTCTGCCTGGCGGCGAGCGGACTCGGCGCGCTCGCGAGCCCGCTGCGCATCGTCCTCCATGCGACGACGCGCGTCGTCCTGGGCACGCCTGCGGTCCTCGACCTCGCGCACCTTGTTGTCCTCGAGCGCGCGGCGGCGAGCCTGCATCTCCTCCGAGGAGAGCTGGTTCAGCACCATGCCGCTCCGATCCGGCTGCGGCGCCGGACGCGGAGGCTGCGGAGCCTGCTCGCGAGCCACGGGGGCGACCACGGGAGCCGGTTCCGGCACGCGGGGCTTGAACACGGCGGCGACTTCGGGCCGGTCACCGGGCCGCGTGAACTTGCGCTTTGTCTCGACGACGACGTTCTTCGTGCGCCCGTGGGAGAAGCTCTGGCGAACCGTGCCCTGCTCCATGCCGGGACGCTTCAGCGTCAGGGTCTTCTTCACGTTGACGCTCAACGTCTTATCGTCGTCTTTGGTATCGCTCATTCCGTATCCTCTGCGGCATCCTGGTCTTCGCGCGGGTCTGCGGCCGTTGATGTGATCTCGGGGGCGTTGCCCCGGTAACGGTCGAGCGCGACCACGCGCTTTTGTGCCGCCTTGCCCGCCTCTCCGGCGAGCAGGGCAGCATGTATCACATTTGTCCCACCCAATGCCAAACCCATTTCGGCTTCGCGAAATAGTTTGTACGCGCCGATCTCGGGGCCGCCTGCGAGCAGTGTCGCCCGACGCGCATTGGCGATCTTCCGGATTCCGTCGTCGGCGGCCTCGGCGGCGTGAAGCACGCACAGCGCCTCGCCAGAGCGCACCTTTGCCTCGATCTTGGCCGCACCGAGCGCCACCTGCCCCGCCTTGCGGGCAAGCCCCATCGCACCAAGGGCGGAACGTACATAGAGGCCGTCGACCAGTTCGGCCAGATTGGCGGCCACGGTGACGGGCTTCTTGAACGAGCGGGAGAAGGCGCCCTTGCGAACCGCCTGCTCTACATATGTGCGCTCGGCCGTGACCCAACAACCCCTGCCCGGCAATTTGCGCTTCAGATCGGGTACGACGGAGCCGTCAGGACCCACAACAAAGCGCAGCAGATCCTCCGCGTCGCCGGCGCGACGCGTCACGATGCAGGTGCGATCGTTCATCGCCTCCAACCCGTGCTCCTTCGCCGCGCCCAACCACGGTCCTAAGCCGTCTCTTCGGCGACCGCTTCCTCTTCGGAAGCGAGGTCAGCCTCGGAGATCCAGCCAGCCTTGAGCCGGGCCGCAAGCACCATCTGCTCGGCCTCGGCACGCGACACTGCGAAGTTCGAAAGCACGCCCTCGAACATCTTGGTCTCGCCGTCCTTGCGTTCCTTCCAGCCGACGAGGTCGTCGACGGCATAGCCGGCGAAATCCTCGACCGACTTGACGCCGTCCTCGCCCAGCTTCACCAGCATTGCAGTGGTCAGGCCGGGGAGCTCGCGCAGCTCGTCCATGACGCCAAGCTTGCGGCGCGCATCGTCATGCTCGGCTTCGATGCGAGCGAGGTACTCGCGTGCGCGGTTCTGGATCTCCTCGGCCGTGCCTTCGTCGAACCCGTCGATGGACGCGATCTCACCGGCGTCGACGTAGGCCACTTCCTCGACGGTCGTGAAGCCCTCGGAAGCCAGCACCTGGCCGACCATCTCGTCGACGTTCAGTGCTTCCATGAACAGGTTCGAGCGCTCGACGAATTCCTTCTGGCGGCGCTGCGACTCCTCCTCCTCGGTGAGGATGTCGATATCCCAACCGGTCAGTTGCGAGGCGAGGCGGACATTCTGGCCGCGACGGCCGATGGCCAGCGACAGCTGATCGTCCGGCACGACCACTTCGATACGCTCGGCATCCTCGTCCAGAACCACCTTGGCCACTTCGGCCGGCTGCAACGCATTGACGATGAAGGTCGCGACGTTGTCGCTCCATGGAATAATGTCGATCTTCTCGCCCTGGAGTTCGCCGACTACCGCCTGAACGCGGCTGCCGCGCATGCCCACGCAGGCACCGACCGGGTCGATCGAGGAGTCGCGCGAAATCACGGCGATCTTGGCGCGGCTGCCCGGATCGCGGGCGACGGAACGGATCTCGATGATGCCGTCGTAGATTTCGGGGACTTCCATCGCGAACAGCTTCGCCATGAACTGCGGATGCGTGCGCGACAGGAAGATCTGCGGACCGCGCTGCTCGCGCCGCACGTCATAGACATAGGCGCGCACGCGATCGCCGTACTTGTAGAGTTCGCGCGGGATGAGCTCGTCGCGGCGGATGATCGCCTCTCCGCGGCCGAGATCGACGATGACGTTGCCGTACTCGACACGCTTCACCGTGCCGTTGACGATCTCGCCGACGCGATCCTTGTATTCGTCGAACTGACGGTCGCGCTCGGCTTCGCGGACCTTCTGCACGATGACCTGCTTGGCCGACTGCGCGGCGATGCGGCCGAAGTCCATCGGCGGCAGTTGCTCGGCGATGAAGTCGCCGACCTGTGCATCCGGGTTGCGGTGGCGCGCATCCTCGATCGATATCTGCTTGTCGAAGTCTTCGACCTTGTCGACGACTTCCATCAGCCGCTGCAGCTTCATGTCGCCGGTCTGCGGGTTGATGTCGGCGCGGATGTTCGTTTCTTGACCGTAGCGCGAGCGCGCCGCCTTCTGGATCGCATCCGCCATCGCGGCGATGACGATCTGCTTGTCGATCGACTTTTCGCGCGCGACCGCATCGGCGATCTGCAGAAGTTCCAGCCTGTTTGCACTGACTGCCATCGTGGTCTCCTCAATGTCCGCACGGCGCACGCCGTGCAGCTATTCCTCGTTCTCGTCGCCGGTGTCGGACACGACGTCGTCGTCGGCCCTGCGGCGGCGCTTGTTTTCCTTGCGGAGCTGCTTGTCCTTCTTCAGCACTTCGCGGATCAGGTCGTCGGTCAGCACGAGGCGAGCCTCGGAGACCGTGTCGTAGGGAATCTTCACCAGCGGCTCTTCGCCATAAGCGAGCTTGTCCGATTCGAGCGTGAGAGCGTCGCTGCCGGCCTCGGTAATCTTGCCTCGGAAGCGCTTTCGGCCGGACACCATGACCGACGTCTCGAGCTTCACCACGTGTCCGACTGCCGACTCGAAATCAGCAACTCGGACGAGCGGTCGATCGATGCCCGGCGACGACACTTCGAGGTGATAGGCCTTCTCGATGGGATCTTCGATATCGAGGATCGCCGACATCACGCGACTCGCTTCCTCGCAGTCCTCGATGCTCATGGAGCCGTCCATGCGCTCGGCCATGATCTGCAGGGTGAGTCCGTTCTGGCCGAGCAGCCTGATGCGCACCAGCCGAAACCCGTTCGCAATCAGCGCCGGGCCAACGATCAGCGCCACGCGCGCTTCGGTTCCGCTTTCGCGGATGATGCGATCGTCGCTCGTATCGATGCCGGCAGTTGCCGTGTCCATGCGGTCCAGTCTGCTTGCTTGCCGGTCGCCGGTAACAAAAAAGAGCGGGACCGGGTGGACCCACTCTTCGTCATGGCGACCAAGAATTTGAGCGGCATATAGCCTGCATCAGGCCGATTTGCAATCCTCCAGGCGTTCACCGCCGTGTCGACGCATCGTCTCAGTCCCCGCGCCGGACCGGGAAGAGAGTGCGAAGACGGCCGTCGCGTAGCCAAAGACCGCCCCACATCACGAGTCCGAGATAGATGCTGAACAGTATGTGGGAGAACAGTGGGTTACCCACAATGATCTGAGTGGCCATCGCACCGCCGAGCAGCGCCATGGTCAGGACCGCGCCGAGCAGGCTCGTGCGGGGAACGAGATAGAGCACCACGCAGGCGAGTTCGATAAGCCCGATCATAAAGGCATAACCGGCGGGCCACCCGAGCTGCGCCATCGTCTCTTCAGCCACGGGCAGCTGGAGCAATTTTGGCGCAACGGAAGCGCCCAGCAAAAAGAGCGCGAAGAGCCCTGACAGCACCCGCCCAAGCCATTTCATCGTCGTCTCGTTCATCGTCTCACCCCTTCGTTTCACCGAGGACGTGGACCAAAACGGCTATCCTACACCTCAAGAAAAACGGCTGGGGCAAGCCGATTGAGGTGAAGGTGACGTTAACAGCCCGGCCGCTCTCTATGCGCGCCGTGCATGGCAGCCCTGCCGTCACCACACTGGTATGCAGTCGTAGGATCGCTATCTATGCTGCGTCGCACAAGAATGATGGTGCGACGCGAAAGGACACTCTCATGAACACCCGTAATGCCTTCACCCGCATCGGTAGCGCCATGCGCACCTTCGGCAGCGCTGTCGCCGCTTCCCGCGCGGTCGAGCGCGGCATGATCCCGGCAGAGCGCGATCTCGTGACCCTCGGCATCGATCCCAAGGCGTTCGCCCGCATCGGCGGCCGCTGAACCGCATGACGCCTCGCGGCCTCGCGCCGCGCGGCGATACCGATCCCAGTCAGTCGCTGTCGCCGGCGATCTGCTCCAGGACATTGCCTTTGCCGCGCGCCCTGAGGATGAGCGGGATCGCGACTGCCGCAATTGCCAGCGCCCACAGCACGATGGCAATCCAGGAATGGAACAGAGCCGATGGGTCCCCCTGGCTGATGGCCAGGGCACGGCGCAGTTGCTGCTCCGCCATCGGGCCGAGGATCAGTCCGACCACGACCGGGGCGAGCGGGTAGTCGAACCTGCGCAGCACATAGCCGAGCAGCCCGAACACCAAGAGAATGCCGAGTTCGAACGCGGACGGATTGGCGCCGATGGTGCCTAGCGTCGCGAACACCAGGATTCCCGGGTAAAGCCAATGGCGCGGGATGGTGAGCAGCCGGACCCACAGGCCGATCAGCGGCAGGTTGAGCACGAGCAGCATCAGGTTTGCGACCAAGAGGCTTGCGATAAGGCCCCACACCAGGGTGGAATTGCTGGTGAACAGCAGCGGTCCGGGCTGAAGCCCGAACTGCTGGAAGCCTGCGAGCATGATCGCCGCGGTGGCCGTGGTGGGCAAGCCGAGCGTCAGCAGCGGCACTAGCGTGCCTGCGGCGGATGCGTTGTTCGCTGCCTCGGGTCCGGCCACGCCTTCTATGGCGCCGTTGCCGAACTCTTCCGGCCGCTTGGCGAAATTCTTCTCGGTCGTGTAGCTCAGGAAACTCGATATATCCGCGCCGCCCGCCGGCATCGCTCCAATCGGAAAGCCTATCGCGGTCCCGCGCAGCCAGGGCAGCCACGAGCGCTTCCAATCCTGCGCAGTCATCCAGAGCGAGCCCTTCACCGCTTCGACCTTCTCCCCCAACCGTGACGGCGAGCATACGACGATCAAGGTCTCGCCGATGGCAAAGAGCGCGACCGCGAGCGTCGTGACTTCGATACCGTCGAGCAGATCGGGAATCCCGAACGAGAGCCGCGCCTGCCCGGTCTGCAGGTCAATGCCGACGAGCCCGAGCGCCAGTCCGATAAAAAGCGAGGTAAGGCCGCGGAGCGTCGACGTACCGAACGCTGCCGACACCGTCATGAACGCCAGCACCATCAGGGCGAAGTACTCGGCGGGACCGAACGACAAGGCGAATCCGACGACCCAGGGCGCGATGAAGGCAAGCGCCAGCGTGGCAAGCAGTCCTGCTACGAACGAGCCGATGGCGGCGGTCGCCAGCGCCGGGCCGCCGCGACCGTTGCGCGCCATGCGATTGCCTTCCAGCGCCGTCACGACCGAGGCACTCTCTCCCGGCGTGTTGAGAAGTATCGACGTGGTCGAACCGCCGTACATGCCGCCGTAATATATGCCGGCAAACATGATCAGCGATCCGGCAGGGTCGAGCTTGTAAGTAACCGGTAGAAGCAGCGCGACGGTCAATGCGGGCCCGATGCCGGGCAGGACGCCGACCGCAGTGCCTAGCGTGACCCCGATCAGCGCATACAGCAGGTTTATTGGCTCCAGAGCCGTTATCAGTCCCTGGCCGAGCAGCGCGAAGGTATCCATCGGTCAGACCAGGTCAGAGGAAGAGGCGTTCGAGCGGCCCGGCTGGCAGCGAGAGCTGCAGCAGCCGCGCGAAGATCAGCCACACGGCGAGCGACAAGACCATGCCGACGGGTGTGGTGAACCACAGCGGGCCGCGGCCGAATCCCTTTGCGGTCGCGGCGAACAGGAGGCCGGTTGCGATCGAAAAACCCGCGAGCTTGAGCAGAAGAAGTTGTGCGGCCAAACCCGCCACGATCCACAACATCGGCGGGAAGTGCTGTTCTTCACGCGCGGGGAACTCGCCGCGCATCGCCACGACAGCCGTCCATGCAGCAAGCAAAAACAGGCCGGCGCTGATAACGATCGGGAACGTCTCCGGTCCAACGCGGGCATAGGCGCCGCCGGTGTTCAGCGACAGCGCGTTCCACAAGATAACAGCGGCCGCCGCCGCCAGGACCGCAGCGATAACCAGCGCGGCGCGGTCAGGGCGAGGCACTGCGGGAGCCTGATCGGTGCTGCTCATCTATCAGGCTCCCCAATCCACCGAGCTTACTTAACGAGGCCGATATCCTTCAGGATCGCCGAGGTGGCTTCGACATCCTTCTTGAGTTGTGCCTTGAAGTCCGCGCCGGCGAGGTAGGTGTTTGCCCAATTGTTTTTCTTGAGTGCATCCTGCCACGCAGCGGAGTCCACCATCTTCTTGATGTCGGCGCCTATGGCCGTCTCCTGCTCCGCAGTGATGCCGGGAGCGGCGGCAACCATGCGCCAGTTCTGGATCGAGACGTCGACGCCGCCTTCCTTGAAGGTGGGCGCGTCGATACCGGCGACTCGCTCGTCACTCGATAGGCCGATGACGCGCAGCTGACCGGCCTCGACCTGAGCGCGGAACTCGCCATAGCCGGAGATGCCCACCGTCACCTGGTTGCCGAGGATGGCCGCCAGGGCCTCGCCGCCGCCGGAGAAGGCGATGTAGTTGACCTTGGTCGGATCGACGCCGACTGCCTTTGCAATGAGCCCCGCCGTGATGTGGTCGGTGCCGCCCGCCGAGCCGCCGCCCCACGACACGGAGCCCGGATCGGCCTTGAGCTTGGCGACCAGCCCGGCCATGTCCTTGATGTCCGATGCGGCCGGCACCACGATCGCCTCGTACTCGCCGGTGAGCCGAGCGATCGGCGTGACCTGGTCCAGGGTGACCGGCGAATTGTTGGTCAGGATCGCACCAACCATGACATAGCCGCCGACGATGAGTTCGTCCGCCTTGCCATTTGCCGCGTTGACGAACTGCGCAAGCCCGATCGTGCCGCCGGCGCCAGGGACTGCACGCTGCCGGAAATCTTCTCGTCCTGCAGCGCGCTCTGCATCGTACGTGCAGTCTGGTCCCAGCCGCCGCCGGGAGCGGCAGGCGCCATGATCTTGTAGTCGGCGGCGACAGCGGGCGCGGTCAGCAGCGCGCCGAGGGCGATTGTCGCGAGAATGAGCTTCTTCATAGGGAGTTCCTCCTCAAGGCCCACAGCAGCGGCAGGTGCCGCGTCGTACGGGCAGTCATTCAGCTAAGCTTGCGCACGTGCGGCGTGTCAATATTGCGCAGGCGACAGCTTAAAGACGCAGGAAGGTGAGGTATGCAGGCGTGCGCCCTTCGCGTTTCGCCTTGGCTTCGTAGCGCGTGCCGGGCCAGCCGGGGTACGGCAGCCGCCAGTCATCGGCGCTGGCTGCCTGCCATGCGAAGCCTCCATGTGTAGCGACTGCGAGCAAGGTCCAGTTGACGTAGTGATCTATGTCGGACGCGAAGCGAAAGCGGCCGCCTGGCCTGAGAACGCGCGCCATGCGCTGGAGGTTGCCGGGGTTCACGAACCTACGCTTCCAATGACGCTTCTTCGGCCACGGGTCGGGATAGAGGAGGTCGATCGAGGCAAGCGAGGCGTCCGGCAGCCAATCGAGAAGGATCGCGGCATCGGCGCCGAAGGTGCGGATGTTTGGCCGCGGCTGGCGCGCCAGTGCCCCGAGCAGCTTCGCCATGCCTGGCTCGAACGGTTCGATCCCGATGAAGCCGTCGGTTGGCGCTTCATCCGCGCGGTGCAGCAGATGCTCGGCCCCGCCGAAGCCGATTTCCAGCCGTACGTCGACGACATGCGTATCGAACAATGTCGACAGATCGTCCGGCGCAGCCGACGCCGGATCGAGTGCAAGCGCCGGGCCGATCGTATCTACGGCAGCCTGCTGGTCCCTGCGGATCGGCTTGCCGCGGCGGCGCCCGAAGAACGAGCCCGCGCCGCGCTGCCGCCGTTCCCCGTCCACCTTCGTCAGGCGCCGACGGCTTCGCGAAGCTCCTTCACCAGATCGGTCCGCTCCCAGGAGAACGAACCGTCACGACCTGGCTTGCGGCCGAAATGGCCGTAGGAGGAGGTTTTGGCGTAGATCGGCTTGTTGAGGTCGAGCTTCTTGCGGATGCCGGTGGGCGACAGATCCATCACTTTGCGGACCGCCTGCTCCAGCTTGGCCTCGTCGACCTTTCCCGTGCCGTGCAGGTCGATATAGATCGATAGCGGCTGGGCGACGCCGATGGCGTAGGACAGCTGGATCGTGCACCGGTCCGCCAAGCGAGCCGCCACGATGTTCTTGGCGAGGTAGCGCGCGGCATAGGCAGCCGAGCGGTCGACTTTCGTCGTGTCCTTGCCGGAAAATGCGCCGCCGCCGTGAGGAGCCGCACCGCCGTAGGTATCGACAATGATCTTACGCCCGGTCAGGCCGGCATCGCCATCGGGCCCACCAATGACAAACTTACCCGTCGGATTGATGTACCAGTTGCAGTCCTCGGAGATGTCGAGGTTGCCGGCGGCGAGCGCCTCTCTGATGTAGGGTTCGACGACCTTGCGGACCTTCTTGGAATCCCACTTCTCGTCCATGTGCTGGGTGGACAGCACGATCTGGGTAACGTCCTTCGGCGCGCCGTTCTCGTAGCGCACCGTCACCTGACTTTTGGCGTCGGGTCCAAGCTTGCCAACGTCGCCCTTGCCCTCGTGGCGCGCTGCTGCAAGCAGTTCCAGGATCTTGTGAGAATAATAGAGCGGCGCCGGCATCAGGTCCGGGGTCTCGCGGCAGGCATATCCGAACATGATGCCCTGGTCGCCGGCACCTTCCTCGCCCTTTTTATCGGCGGCGCTGTCGACGCCGCGCGCGATGTCGGCCGACTGGGCGTGCAACAGCACGTCAATCTTGGCCTTCTTCCAATGGAAGCCGTCCTGCTCGTAGCCGATCGCCCTGATCGCCTTGCGCGCGGCCGACTTGAACTTGGTCGGGTTGATGACGGTGTTGCCGTTCTTGTCCTTCTTCATCAGCGACGGAGGAAGACGGACCTCACCGGCGATGACGACGCGATTGGTGGTGGCAAGCGTCTCGCAGGCGATGCGCACATCCCACGGATCCATGCCGGTCTTCTTGGCCTCCCGATAGACCAGGTCGACGATCTCGTCGGAGATGCGGTCGCACACCTTGTCCGGGTGGCCTTCGGAAACGGATTCGCTGGTGAAAAGGTAGTTCTGGCGCGTCACGGGTAACCCCTGTGGAAATGGAGCAGCGCCACGCGCCACCGGAAAAAGCGGCTCCTGTTAGCGAAGCGGCGTCGAACTCGTCAATCGCGCCGTGCGTCAAGTTTCGAGCTGTTACGGAAAAATTTGGCCAAACGGCGTGCCGCTTAGCTCAACCATCCTCGTTGGCGAGCGATTTAACGAGTTCGAGAATCCGCTTCCGAACCTTGGCATCAGCGATCTTCACGAAGGCACGCTGGAGCTGGATGCCCTCGGCGCTGTTCATCATCTCGAATTCCCGCGCACCCGTCTCCTCCGCAAGCCCAGCCGGCTCGCCGCCAAGCCCGGGCGCGTCCTCGAAGAAGAACGCCACCGGTACGGTCATGATCGAGGCGATCGCCTGCAACCTGCTGGCGCCGACACGATTGGTCCCCTTCTCGTACTTCTGGATCTGCTGGAATGTGATGCCGAGCAGCTCGCCGAGTTTCTCCTGGCTCATTCCGAGGATGTTTCGGCGGATTCTGATGCGGCTGCCGACGTGAACGTCAATCGGGTTGGGCCGCTTCTTGTTTTCCACGTCGCCCTCCCAGGCTCCGTCAAACCGACCTGTCCCCTCGGTTGACGATATAACGAATTATACGGAATGCACGCGGAAACAACCAGAGATTTCAGTATCAAACGCTAAAATATCGCTGTCAATTCGCGCGTTGGCGCAGTCTCCCGGCCACCGCGACAATGAAGAGAAGCGCAAGCACCGCCCAGCCGGCGTAGTCGTGCCGCGGGAGCCGGAGCCCGTCGCCGCGATGCAGCGGGACGGCGTAGTCGAGCACGGCAACCGCATCGAGAGCCAGGCCTGCGAGAACCCTGCCGTAAGGATCGATCACGGCGGTTATGCCGTTGTTGGCGGCGCGCACCGTCGGCAGACCTGCCTCCACGGCACGCAGCTGCGCCTGCCGCAGATGCTGGTATGGACCGGGCGAGTTGCCGAACCAGGCATCGTTGGTGACGTTTACCAGAAGGTCCGCGTCGGTGCCGACCGCCACGTCCGGAAATATCACCTCGTAGCAGATGAACGGGACTGCCCTGACGTTATCGGCCACCTCGATCGACGGGCGAGCTGTCCCAGGCGTGAAGCCGCCGGGAAGTTCGACGAGCTTGGTGATGCCGAAACGGGCCAGCAGATCAGCGAACGGCAGGAACTCGCCGAGCGGGACGAGGAACTGCTTGTCGGCGGCCCCGAAGATCTGTCCTCCGGCGTCGATGGCAACGACCGAGTTGTAGAACCGCGCGGACGGCGACTGCGGCGAGTCGCCCTCCATGCGCACCGCGCCGGCAAGAAGCGTCTGTCCGGGTTGCAGCATGGCGTCGATCGCCGCCAGCGCATCGGGGCGCTGCTGGAACAGGAAGGGGACTGAAGTTTCTGGCCAGAGGATCAGTTGAGGCCGCGTTCCCTCGGCTGCTGGCGGCGCGCTCGACATGTCGAGATAGGAACGGAAGATGCCGTCGCGCTTGTTCGCATCCCACTTCTCGGCCTGCTGCACCGACGGCTGGATCATCCGGACGAGCAGCGTCCTGCCGCCCGGCAACTCCTGGGCAAGACGGAACATGCCAAATCCGACATGCGCCGAGGCCAGGATGAAGAGAAGGGCAAGTGACCATCCGCCACCGCGGCGCGAGGCGAGCGCAGCCGGCAGCATGAAGGCAAACGCGGCAAGGGCGTTGACGCCCATCATGCCGATCAGCGTCACGCTCTGCATGAGCATGGGTATGGGCATGACCGCATAGCCGACTGCACCCCATGGGAACCCGCTGAGGGCGAAGACCCGCACCCATTCCATGAGCGCGAGCGCGGCTGCGAATGCTGCAAAGCGCCCGAACCCTTCGTTCCACAATGGCCGCGCGAGCGCCGCCGCCAACCCGTAATAGCAAGCGAGAAAGGCCGGGAGCACGAGCACCGCGATCGGCATGGCCCAGGCATATTTCTGGACATCGACCAGCATCGCGTTGCCGATCCACCAGAGGCTGGCGAGGAAATAGCCGAAGCCGAACCACCATCCGACTGCGAAGAAGACGCGCAGGCGCCCCAACCTCCGTCGGGGTGCGTCTCCTGCCGCGCCGTCGAGCAAGAACACGAGAATAGGGAAGGAGATGAAGCCAGCTGCGAAGAAGTCGAACGGTGGTTGCGCAAGGGCACCGACGGCTCCAGCGGCGAAAGCCGCCAGCCCCCGTCTCCAGCCGTGGAGAAGCATCAGGCGCCCGGCGATGCGCGACAACAGCGGCTCACGCGCCGCTGCCGCGTCGTCGGCATATGCCGTCGCTACCTGCGCCATGCGCTGACCGTCCGCCCGAATCACGTACATTCTTAGCAGCCGGCACGGCGGCGGCAAAAGCGCGTATCAGGCCTGTGCGGGCGGCGGGGTCGAAGGCGGCGCGGCGTCTAGCGGCTGCTTCGGCACACGACGCCGCCGCTCCCCGGCACGCACAATGCGGACGCGCTTGACGCGTCGGGGATCTGCATCCAGCACGTGGAACTCGAAGCCGGGTATCGGCTGCACCACCTCGCCGCGCTGCGGCACGCGGCCGAGCGTGTTGAAGATCATGCCGCCGATCGTGTCGACGTCTTCCTCGTGTTCTCCGGCCTTGAATGTATCGCCGATCATGAGCGCGACATCGCTGATCTCGGCGCGCCCATCGACGATGAAGGTACCTTCCCCGACCCGCGTGATCAGCGGTTCGTCTTCGTCATGCTCGTCCTCGATGTCGCCGACGACCACCTCGACGATATCCTCAAGCGAGACGAGACCGTCGGTGCCGCCGTACTCGTCGATGACCAGCGCCATCTGCAGGCGGCCGGCCTGCATTCGGCCCATGAGATCGGAGGCGAGCATGGAAGGCGGTACGAACAGGATCGGCCGCATGATGCCGACGTCGCCGATCTTGCGCGACATATCGACCCTGCCGAGGTCGAGCTTGCCCGCGGGCACCGCGGGCTCCGGCGCAACGGCAGGTTCGGCGCCCTTGCGCGGGCGCGGGCGGCGCTGTCGGGCGGTGCGCGTCAGGTAGCCCAGAACGTCGCGGATGTGGATCATGCCGCGCGGATCATCGAGGGTTTCGCTGTAGACCGGCATGCGCGAATGCCCGGTCTGCTCGAACGCGATGACGAGATCGCCGAGCGTGCTCGTGATGTCGATGCCGTGGACTTCGGCGCGCGGCACCATGACATCTTCCACCCGCACTTCGCGCAGCCGAAGGATGTTCTTCAGCATGGCGCGTTCGCCGAGCGTGAACTCGGTTTCGTCAGCTGATTCGAGCAGCGCGTCGGTCAGATCCTCGCGCAGCGAGCTGCCGTTGCGCGAGCGGAAGATGCCGCTGAGCCTGTGGAGGAAGCCTTGCCCCTGCTGGGGCCCGCTAGGTCGCGAACTCGGGCCTTCGGCCTTTTGTTCACCGCCGGAGGCTTCGCTTCCGGCTTCCGCGGAAACCGCGGCAGTCTGCGCTTTTTCGTTCATCGTCGTTCGAAGTGTCAGGAACCCCCCAATTAGGCGTAGGGATCGGGAATGGCAAGCCGCGCCAACGCGCGTCGCTCCGCCGCTTCCATGCGTTCTGCCTCTTCGTCTTCCTCATGATCGTGGCCGGCAAGGTGCAGCAGCCCATGGATGAGGAGATGCGAAAGATGGTGCTGGAAAGGTTTGCCCTCCTCGGCGGCCTCGCGCTCGACCGTCTCGCGCGCCAGCACGATATCGCCCAGCATTGGCGGCAGGGCATTACCGACCTGCATCGGAAAAGCCGGAAATGACAGGACGTTGGTTGGCCTATCCTTGCCGCGCCAGTCGCGATTCAGAACGCGCATCCGGGCGTCGTCAGTGAACAGCAGACTGAGCTCGCCGTCGGCACTGTCCGCGCCAAGCTCGGCCAAGCCTGCGGCGATCGCCGGCTCGGCAAGAGCGCGCAAGGTCTCCTCATCGGGCCAGCCGCCAGCCTCCACCGCAATGTCGATCAGCACCATCAGACGTCGATGCGGCCCTTCGCCCCTACCCCGCCGACCGCATGGCTGTCGTAGGCACGGACGATCTTCGCCACGAGCGGATGGCGCACGACATCCTTGTCGTCGAACCGCACCGTGACGATGCCCTCCACACCGTCGAGCACCTGCAGCGCCTCGACAAGGCCGGACTTGGTGTTCGGCGGAAGGTCGATCTGCGACGGGTCGCCGGTGACGATCATTCGCCCGCCCTCGCCAAGGCGGGTTAGGAACATCTTCATCTGCATCGGCGTCGTGTTCTGCGCCTCGTCGAGGATAATCGCAGCGTTGCGCAGCGTGCGCCCGCGCATGAAGGCAAGCGGCGCGATCTCGATCACTTCCGCCGCAATGGCACGCTCGACCTTGTCCGCCGGCATCATGTCGTACAGGGCGTCGTAGAGGGGCCGCAGATAGGGGTCGACCTTCTCTTTCATGTCGCCGGGAAGAAAGCCGAGGCGCTCGCCCGCTTCCACGGCAGGCCGGGAGAGCACGATGCGCTCAACCATGCCGCGCTCCAGCAGCATCGCCGCGTAGGCGACGGCCAGATAGGTCTTTCCGGTGCCGGCGGGCCCGATACCGAAAACGAGTTCGGAGCGCTCGAGCGCCCGCATGTAGGCGTCCTGGTTCGACGAGCGGGCGTAGATCGTTCGCTTGCGCGTAGCGAACTGCGCGGCGGCGATCCGGACGCCTTTCTTCTCGAGCGTCGGCAATGTGAGCTGATCGTCTGCAGCAATAGCGAGACGAACCGCGCCATCAACGTCGGAAGGTGCGACCTGCTGACCGTTCTGCAGCATCGCGTAGAGGGAATCGAGTGCGCGCCTGGCCTGCTCGGCGGCCTGCGGCTCACCGCGGATCGTCAGCTGGTTGCCGCGCGAGCGGATGTCGACTCCGAGCCTCTGCTCGATGCGCGCGAGGTGCTCGTCGAACTGGCCGTAAAGCGCCGAGGCGTGCTTGTTGCTGTCGAAGGTCAGTACGATGTGCGCCATGTCCGACGCCCCTACGGACGCCTTCTTCAGATCGGTCGTGGCGCTCAACAAACTCTCCTCAAAGCGGGCCTGCCCTCACGCTGCTTCCCCAAACAGCGAACTGGCCGCCGCGCGGCTGATTCGTGTTTCGACAATGTCCCCGATTCCTCCGGCACTTTCATCCAGAATCACGGGCTGTAACCAAGGCGAACGTCCCACCACCTGGCCGGGCAGACGCCCCACCTTTTCGACGAGGACGCCGAAGCGGCTGCCGATGAGGCTTTGGGCGAAGCCGACCTGCTGCTGGTGAAGCACGGCTTGCAACTCGCGCAGTCGCTCCTCTTTCACGGGCTCCGGCACGTGAAACTCACTTTCGGCAGCGGGTGTTCCGGGACGCGGGGAATATTTGAACGAAAAGGCCTGAGCGTAGCCGACTTCGCAAACGATGCTCAGCGTATCGGCAAAATCGGCGTCGGTCTCGCCAGGGAAACCGACGATGAAATCGCCGGACATCGCCATGTCCGGCCGCACGCCCCTGATGCGTTCGACGAGGCGCAGGTAGTCATCCGCCTTATGGCGCCGGTTCATCGCCTTGAGAATGCGGTCCGAGCCGGACTGGATCGGAAGGTGCAGGTACGGCATCAGCGCCGGCAGATCGCGATGCGCCGCGATCAGCTCGTCGTCCATGTCGCGCGGATGGCTGGTTGTATAGCGCAAGCGGTCAAGCCCCGGGATCTCCGCAAGACGAAACAGCAGCCGCCCGAGCCCCCATTCGGCGCCGTCGGGGCCGGCGCCATGCCAGGCATTGACGTTCTGGCCGAGCAGCGTGACCTCGCGGACACCCGCCGCGGCAAGCCGTTCCGCCTCGGCGACGATCTGCGCCACCGATCGCGAGACTTCCGAGCCACGCGTGTAGGGCACGACGCAGAAGGTACAGAATTTGTCGCAGCCCTCCTGCACAGTCAGGAATGCGGTGACGCCACGGCTGCGCACCGCGGCAGCGCGCGGTGCGGGCAGACGCTCGAACTTCTCGTCGATGGCGAAGTCGGTCTCGACGACCTTGTCGCCGCCGCGGGCGCGGCGCAGGAATTCAGGCAAGCGATGATAGGCCTGCGGCCCGATGACCATGTCGACAGCCGGGGCGCGGCGCACGATCTCGCTGCCTTCCGCCTGCGCAACGCAGCCTGCGATCCCGATCAGCGTTTCGCGGCCCGCGCGCTCGCGCTCGCGCTTGATCTCACGAATGCGGCCGAGCTCGGAATAGACCTTGTCGGCGGCCTTCTCGCGAATGTGGCAGGTGTTCAAGAGAACGAGATCGGCGTCCTCGACCGCCTCCGTCGTGACGTAGCCGTCGGAGGCCAGCGCATCGGCCATGCGCTGGCTGTCGTAGACGTTCATCTGGCAGCCGTAGGTCTTGAGGAAGACCTTCTTCGCCGGCGCAGCGCCTGTAGGCGTCTGGGGTTCCATATCCATCGCGCCCAGATAGCGACTTTGCCATCGGATTGGTAGGCCGGGAGTCAGCGCCTGGACCTCGCCGGCTCTCGCAGCGAATTGTAGAAGGATGTCTGGACGCGCCGCTCGACTTCCTGCGCCAGCAACTTGCGGTTGACGCCCTTGCTGTACTCGACCGGCTCGCCGAAGGTGACCTCGACGTCGACGCCGCCTTCCTGCAGCAGCTGCATGATGTGTGGCAGGAGCTTCTTGCTGCCGACCCAGCTCACCAGCGCGCGCTGCGCCCGGCTCATCGGCATGCCGTGCAGGCGCGTGTAGGCGGTGGATACCGGCTGAATGAGAACGCGCTCCGCCGCACCCTCCTCGACCGCGATTGACGCGGCAGCGAACAGCGAGGTCTTGAACGGCGCCAGCTGATTGCCGTCGCCGGTGGTGCCCTCGGCGAACAGGACCATGGCGTCACCGGCCACCATGCGCCTTGAAATCTCGCTGGCCTGGCCGGCGGCGCCGCGCCGGCGCTCGCGATCGACGTACACGGTGTTCTGCAGCTTCGACAGAGGCCCGAAGATGGGCCACTTCTTCACGTCCGACTTGGCGATGAAATTGACGTCGCCGAGCGAGCCGAGAACCATGATGTCGGTCCAAGAGATGTGGTTTCCGACGAGGAGCAGCGGCCGCTCCCTCGACATCTCGCCGTTCACGTGGACGCGGAAGTCGAGCAGCCAAAGCAGGTATCGGTGCCATGAGCGCGGCATTACCCGCCGATTCCCAATCCCCGTCTTGAGAATGAGGTACTGGGTGCTCGCGACGACCGGCGTGTAGAGCGCGAACAGAAAGAGCATCCAGTAAGCGCGCAGCTTGCCCAGCATCGCCTGAAATCCCTGAAAACCGGCGAGCGCTAGCGAAGATCGCGGCGCATGACAAGCGCGCCCGTCCTCGCCCCGGACTTGCCCTGATAGTACCCTTCGCGGCGACCGACCTCACGGAAGCCGAGACGGCGGTAGAGCGCCAGCGCCGGCGCGTTGGTCTCGTCGACCTCGAGGAACAACGCCTCGGCACGCTGAGCATGGAGTACGCGCAGCACAGCATCCATCAGCAAGCGGCCGATACCGCGCCTGCGCGCAGACCGCGCGACGGCGACAGTCAGTATTTCCGCCTCGCCCGCCACGAGCCTTGCGAGGACGAAGCCATCTGGCGCTTTGGCCGCGGGAGCAATTGCCTTGAAGCCGAAATTCACCGGCTGGGCGAGCAGGGTCTCGAACTCCTGCGCAGACCAGGGACGCGAAAAATCCTCGCTGTGAAGCCGCGCGAGTGCGACCGCATCGCGGGGCGTTAGCGGGACCGTCGCATGATCGGCCGGCCGGCGCGCGAAGGGCAGCTTCATGCGCCCTCGCGGTGTGGCAGGACGAAACCCGCCTGGGGCTTGGCGTCGGGAGCCCGAAGGTAGAGCGGCTTCGGCCGCGGCCCCGCCATGCCGCGTCTTGCGGCGAGCCGCGCATAGGCGCCGATGTCGGCGGTCGACAGCGTGGACGCCACGTCGTGCGCGCCGCCGGCGTGTTGCGCAAGCATCGGCGCTGCACTGCCGGCCAGAACGGGATCGGCAAGCGTCACCAGCAGCCTGGACGCCGCTTCCAGGCTTGTCACCGCCGGCTCGGCGATCTCGATGCCGTCCGCGTCGAACGCCGCCGTATATACCTCGTCACGCCGCGCATCGATCGCGACCATCACGCTGCGCGCCGGTACGAGCGCCCGCGTCTCCTCGGCGATGGCTTCGAGCGTGCCAACGCCGATCGAGGGGAGCTTCAGCGCCAGTGCCAAGCCACGCGCCGTGGAGACGCCAACGCGGATGCCGGTGAACGAGCCAGGGCCGACGGCGACGGCAATTTCGGTCAGGTCCGAATAGGTCTTGCCTGCCGCGGCCAACGACTCTGCAATGACGTCCATCAGCTGCTCGGCATGGCCGGTGCCAATGTCGCGCACGCAGCGGCCGAGTTCGGCGCCCTGTTCGCAAATCGAGGCGGCGCAGAGATCGGCACAGGTGTCGATGGTCAGGAGCACGAGCGCCGGGTCCAGCCGCCTACGCGTGCTGCGCCTGCTTCAGCTCCAACCGGCGCCGGTGGAGCACCGGCTCGGTGTAGCCGTTGGGCTGCTCGCGTCCCTTGAAGACCAGATCGCAGGCCGCCTGGAACGCGATCGAGCCATCGAAATCCTTCGCCATCGGCCGATAGAGCGGGTCGCCGGCGTTCTGCTTGTCGACGACCGCCGCCATGCGCTTCATGGTTTCCATGACCTGCGCGTCGGTGCAGACCTTGTGGTACAGCCAGTTGGCGATGTGCTGAGACGAGATGCGCAATGTGGCGCGATCTTCCATGAGACCGACGTCGTTGATGTCCGGCACCTTCGAGCAGCCGACGCCCTGGTCGATCCAGCGGACCACGTAGCCGAGGATGCCCTGCGCGTTGTTGTCCAGCTCCTTCTGGATATCCTCCGGAGACCAGTTCGGCCGCGTCGCGACAGGCACGGACAGGATGTCGGCGAGCTTCGCACGCGGACGGCTCTTCAGACTCTCCTGCACCGCCTTGACGTCCACCTTGTGGTAGTGCGTGGCGTGCAGCGTAGCGGCAGTGGGCGACGGCACCCAGGCCGTGTTCGCGCCGGCTTTCGGATGGGCTATCTTCTGCTCGAGCATCGCCGCCATCAGGTCGGGCATTGCCCACATCCCCTTGCCGATCTGCGCATGACCGGAGAGGCCGCATTCGAGACCGACATCGACGTTCCACTGCTCGTAGGCCGAGATCCACGCGGCCTGCTTCATGTCTCCCTTGCGGATCATCGGCCCGGCTTCCATCGAGGTGTGAATCTCGTCGCCGGTGCGGTCGAGGAAGCCCGTGTTGATGAACACGACGCGCTCCCTGGCGGCGCGGATGCACTCCTTGAGGTTCACCGTCGTGCGGCGCTCCTCGTCCATGATGCCCATCTTGATCGTGTTGGGCTTCATGCCGAGCGCCGCCTCGACGCGACCGAAGATCTCGACCGCGAAAGCCACTTCCTCCGGGCCATGCATCTTCGGCTTCACGACGTACATCGAACCGGTGCGCGAGTTCATGCGCCGGCCGCCAGTCTCACCCCCTTGGCCGATGTCGTGCAAGGCGATCGCGGCGGTCACCATTGCATCCATGATGCCTTCCGGGATCTCCGAGCCGTCTCTCAAGAGGATCGCCGGATTGGTCATCAGATGACCGACGTTGCGCACCAGCATCAGCGAGCGGCACTTCACGCGCAGCGTGGAATCGTCCGGCGCGGTGTAGTCGATGTCGGGGTTGAGCCTGCGGGTGAACGTCTTGCCGCCCTTCGTGACCTCCTCCGCCAGGTCGCCCTTCATGAGGCCGAGCCAGTTTCCATAGACGACGATCTTGTCCTCGGCATCGACCGCCGCGATCGAATCCTCGCAGTCCATGATGGTGGTCAGCGCCGATTCCAGCCAAACGTCGGAGATGCCGGCGCGGTCCGTCTTGCCGATCTCCGACTCGCGGTCGATCAGCACCTCGATCAGCAGGCCATTGTTGCGCAGCAGAACCTGCTTCGGCTCGTGCGGATCGCCTAGCCAGCCGGCGAACTGGCCGGCATCCTGCAGGCGGAGCTCCTCGGTGCCAGCCTTGATGACCAGCCGGCCGTCGACGATGGAGATCGACTCGGCGTCCGCCCAGCTGCCTTCCGCAAGCGGCGCGGAGGTGTCGAGAAATGTGCGCGCCCACATGATGACGCGGTCGCCGCGCAGCGCGTTGTAACCCTTGCCGCGTTCGGCGCCGTCGGTCTCGGGTATGGCGTCGGTGCCGTAGAGCGCGTCGTACAGCGAACCCCAGCGGGCATTGGCGGCGTTCAGCGCGTAGCGCGCGTTCATCACCGGAACGACCAGCTGCGGGCCGGCCATGGTGGCAATCTCGGGATCGACGCCGGTCGTACCGACCGTGAAGGGCGATCCCTCAGGCACCAGGTAGCCGATCTCGCGCAGGAAGCCCTCATAGGCCTTCATGTCCGAGGGAGCGCCGTTGGCCCGGTACCAGGCGTCGATCTTCGTCTGGAACTCGTCGCGCCTGGCAAGCAGAGCGCGGTTCTTCGGCGCCAGATCGTGGGCGATAGCGGAGAACTCGCGCCAGAAGCGCGCCGGCTCGACGCCGGTGCCGGGGAGAGCCTGGTCCTCGATGAAGGCAGCCAGCTCCGCCGCCACAGCAAGGCCTTCCCTGTCGATGCGCTTTGTCACGTGCACGCTCCTCATGAACAAGCCGGGCTTCGCATAAGCACCAGCGCCGGGTCAATTATCGCATCGTCGCAAAGAGTGTTGCAAAATCCGCCCGGAGAGTCGGGTATCGCGACGGCCGCACGTCCTCGACATGCGCAATCAACGGAGGAGAGCATGCCCAAGGGTCCGACCGTCGAAGTCCAGAACATCATCTCGCCCGGCCGTACCCATAAGGTCGACGCCGGCAAGTACGAGGCGATGAAGGCCGCCATGCTGAAGGTGCTGCCGGCGGCCGCGCCAGGGCTGACGCCGGCGCAGATCAAGCAGGCGGCGCTGCCGCATCTTCCGGAGACGCTGTTTCCCGGCGGCGACAAGGCCGGCTGGTGGATCAAGTGCGTGCAACTCGACCTCGAGGCCAAGGGCGTGCTGAAACGGGTCGAGAAGCCGGTACGGCTCTACAAGGCCTAGATGGCGATGCGCGGCCGCCCGCCGGCGGTCGCAATCACCTTCGCCTCGACGAAGACGCGCTGGCCGTCGACCGTCGCGGCCACGATCTCCTCCGTGACTGAGACCTCCGCATCGGCGGCGCCGGCGTCCGCCGCGCGCTCGGCGGCGAGTTGCGCGGCTAGCGTCCGCGCCAGGACCTGTGCCTCCGCCTCGCTGCGGAAGTCGCGCACCAGCGCGCCGACGCTGAGCCGGAACACGCCCTCGACGGGCTGGGCGATCGTGGCCTCGACGGAGACGCGCACCTGGCCGACCACGGCACCGAGCGCGTTCGCAACGTCCGCATCCGCAGGCACGACCACCCTGGAGCCGGTGTACGCGCCGAGCCGCGCATAGTGCAGCGGAGCGGACGCGCCGAGGCCGATCACCGGACGGTCGAGCGTCAGCTTCAGGCCGGCGACGCCGGGAGCATCGTCCAGCGCGCGCTGCGCCAGCGCATGGGCGACCATCTCGCCGCCGGGCAGGCCGTCCTCGACGAAGGCCGTCTCGAAGATAGCCTCGGCGGAACGACGGGTGAGCAGCGAAAGCACGCGCTCCGACACGGCTTCGGCCGTCTCTGCGACAGGCAGGCCGCGACCGTCGCGCCGCCGGGCGAACAATGCGGCGCACAGGCGCGCAGCCTCCGCGTCCCAGTTCGACTGGCGGCCGAGGACATGGGCGGCGTCGGACGGGGTGAACCCCGCCATGTGGACCAGGCCGCGAGACACGAGGCGGGCGAGCACGCCCTGCTGCGCGGTGGAGGCGACCAGCCGGTCGACCGGGAGCGGCAAATCGCCGACCGCCGCATAGAGCCGCGCCTCGCTATCGCTCAGGCCGGCGGCGAAACGCTCGGGCAGCCCGGTGCGGAAGGCGAGCCGCCCGTCGAGGCGGCCGGGACTGCCGGCGGCAAGCTGCCGCTCCAGCGCGGCGCGCACGGCATCGCCGTGAAGATGGGCGGCGAGCGACAGCGGCACCAGCCGGCGCGGACCGAGCTTCAGCCGCGGCTCCAGCCCGCCCTCCTCCAGCGCGACCTCGCTGTCGCCGCCGAGGCCGAAGGTGCGCATGGCGACCGCCTCGACCATGGTCCTGTGGCCGCCGACGGTGGCGCCTTCCGGATCGAGCCGCGGCAGGCCGCGCTCGAGCATGGCGACGTCGGTGGTGGTGCCGCCGATGTCGGAGACCATGGCGGCGTCGAGGCCGGTCAGGTGGCGGGCGCCGACCAGGCTGGCGGCGGGGCCGGAGAGGATCGTCTCGATCGGACGGCGGCGGGCGAAGGCGGCCGACACCAGCGCGCCGTCGCCGCGCACGACCATCAGCGGCGCCGCGATGCCGCGCAGTGCGAGGAAGCCCTCGGTGGCGGCGACGAGCCGGTCGATCAGCCCGACGAGACGGGCGTTGAGCAGCGTCGTCAGCGCCCGGCGCGGGCCGCCGAGTTTCGCCGAGAGCTCGTGGCTCATCGTCACCGGCAGGCCGGTGCGCTCGCGGATCAGCGCCGCCGCGGCAAGCTCGTGCGCCGGGTTGCGCACGGCGAAATAGGCGCAGACGGCAAAGCCGGTGACCGCGCCGGCCAGCGCCGGCAGCGCCGCCTCGAGCGCGGCGAGGTCGAGCGGCCGCGCATTGCCGTGGACGTCGTGGCCGCCGGCGATTGCGACCAGCGGATCGGCGCCGAGCGCCCTGGCCAGCCCGTCGCGCGAAAGGTCGGCGGCGTCGAAGCCGATCATCACCAGCGCTGCGCGGTTGCCCTGCCCTTCCACCAGCGCGTTGGTGGCGAGCGTCGTCGACATCGAGACCAGGCGGATCGCGCCCGGCGCGGCGCCGGACTTTTGCAGCACCGCGTCGACCGCGCCGGCGATGCCCTCGGCGAGGTCGTGGCGCGTGGTCAGCGCCTTGGCCTTGGCGATGAGGCCGCTTGTTTCGGACCAGAGGACGGCGTCGGTGTAGGTGCCGCCGGTGTCGATTCCGAGAAAGATGGGTCCCGGGTATAGCGGTGCGGATGGAAGCGGCGCGGACATGGCCGCGCCAATAGCGCGGCCGGGGCGGTTGCGCTACCGCGGCGCGCTCCAAGCTGGACTGCGCCTCACCGGCCGGCGCTTCGGCCTGGCCGGTTGGGCCGGTTCGGCCGCGCGGGGCTCCGCGACGACGCAGGCGAGCCCGAAATAATGCATCGCCTCCATGATGCGCAGCGTCTCGGGCGGGAACATCGCGCCGCAGCCCTTGCCGGCGGCGCGGCAGCCGTCGCGGCAGGCGCGGCGGCGGCAGCTGCCGTGCAGGCCGAAGGCGATGGCGATCGCCTGGGCCATCAGGTCGACGCGCCGTTCGCCCGGCGTCGCCGCCGGCCCGGCCTGGAACGGAAAGCGGAAGGGTTCCAAAAGCGGCAGCGGCCTGTCGTAGGCCTCGGCGATGGCGGCCTGGGTCAGGGGGGTCTGTGTCGGGGCGGTCTCGGTCATGGCGGTTCTCCTCGTGTGGAGGGCTGCAACAGCCCGCGCGCAATCGTCCCGCGCCGCGCGCGGCCGGGTCTTGGCTGGGAAGACGGGCGGCCGCAGGGTCGCTCGATGTGTTTGTGTGGTGCAACCTTGCGGCCGCCCCTCCGGCGTTCTGCCCTCCGGCACGCCCCGGGCCAGCCGGGCAGCGTGTTTTCTCCGCAGGGCCCGGACGTCAGGGCTCAAGGCCCAGCCGCGCTACCGTTGCGCGGCCCATCCGGCGCCGGCTCCCTCACGAAAGGTCGGTGGCCTTCCGGTTCCCGCGAGGGAGCTGCGGCGGAGTATGGGGGCGGCGGAGGGGGTGGGGATAGAAAGGCGGGAGGCAGTCAGCAATCGACAGTCGGATCAAGGGGATGGACGGGGGAGACGGCGGGGGATTTGCACGGCTACTTCGCCAGCGCCTCGTAGACGCTGGCCCAGCGCCTGGCGCTCTCGGCATGCAGGCGCTCGACCGCCGGGCTGACCTTTCCGCGCGCGGCCTCCGCCATGCGGCGGAATTCCTCAGGCGACAGCACGATGGCAACATCGCGCCCCTGTCGCTGCACGCGCACCGGGGCCGGCCTGCGCCATATCGAGCAGTTGGCCGAAACGGTTCTTGGCGTCGGTCGCGGAGAAGGATTTCATGAGGGGAGATTAGCTGAATTGGCTAATTTGGGGAGGGGACATCCCTCAGGCAAACACCTCGAACCACCCGATCCTGCCTTCACGAAAGGTCGGCGGCCTTCCGGTTCCCGTGAGGGAGCTGGGGCGGAGTATGGGGGAGGGTGGAGGGGGCGGGGACAGAAAAGCAGCGAGGCGGAAGCCAATAGATTGATCGGACAGCAAATATCGGCAGAGTAGAGATTGGAATTTCCACGGGGGCAGTGATTTGGGCGAGGCGCTGGACAGGGCGGTTTCGGCCTACGGCGTCGCGCTGAAGGGGAAGCTCGGCAACATCGCCATCGGCGGGGCGCCGGAGGACCAGCTGCGCAACCCGCTGGAGGCACTGGTGGCCGAGCTGGCGCTGCTCGCCGGCTTCAAGGCCGGCGTCGTGACGATGGTCGGCGAGACCAGCCTCGCCGGCAACGGCACGCGGCCCGACTTTGCGGTGACAACGCACAAGGCGCTGGTCGGCTTCGTCGAGGTGAAGGCTCCCGGCAAGGGCGCGGACCCGCGCCGCTTCTCAACACGGCACGACAAGGAGCAGTGGGCTAAGCTCAAGGCGCTGCCAAACCTGCTCTACACGGACGGCGCGTCGTTCAGCCTGTGGCGTGACGGCGAGTTGGAAGGCCAGATCGTACATCTGGAGGGTGACGTCGAGACGGCGGGCGCCAAGCTCGGCGCGTCAGACGCGCTGGTGATGCTGTTCGCCGACTTCCTGAATTGGAAGCCTGAGCCGCCCAGGAGTGCGAAGGAGCTGGCGCGGGTGTCGGCGCTGCTCTGCCGGCTGCTTCGCGACGAGGTCAGTGAGCAGCTTGACTTGCAAAGCAGCGGCCTAGCAGCGCTTGCGGGCGACTGGCGGAAGCAGTTTTTCCTCCACCAGAAAGACTACATGTTTGCTGACGACTACGCACAAGCAGTCACGTTTGGACTATTGGTCGCGCGCGCCCTCGATATTCCGCTCAACGAAGGGCTGCACGAAGTCGCATTTCAATTGAGCGAGAGCAATTCCATCATTAGTTCAGCGCTCGACTTGCTGACCCGCGACAAGGTAGTGCGCAGCAAGTTGGATACATCGCTGCGCACGCTGACTCGCGTGCTGAACGAAGTGAATTGGCACACGATCAGCAAGGACCGGCCGGAGGCGTGGCTCTATTTCTACGAGGATTTCCTCGAGGTCTACGACAACGATCTGCGCAAGGCGACCGGCAGCTACTACACGCCGCCCGAAGTGGTGGACGCCATGACGCGTCTGGTGGACGAGACGCTGCGCGGGCCGCTGTTCAACCGCCCGGCGGGTTTGGCTTCCGGCGACGTGACGCTGGCCGACCCGGCGGTGGGCACCGGCACCTTCCTGCTCGGCGTCATGCGCCACATCGCCGGCACGGTAGAGAAGGACCAGGGACCGGGCGCGGTGGCCGGCGCGGTGCGCGCGGCGATGAACCGGCTGATCGGCTTCGAGCTGCAGTTCGGCCCGTTCGCGGTGGCGCAGCTGCGGCTGATCGCCGAGATGCAGGCGCTGATGAAGCCGGCGGCCGGTGCGGCGCCGAAGCTGCCGGACATGCAGCTCTTCATCACCGACACCCTGGGCAACCCGTTCATCGAGGAAGACGTGCTCGTTCAAAGCGGCCCGATCGCGAAATCGCGCCGCGATGCCAACGAAATAAAGAAGTCACGCGACATCACCGTGGTGCTCGGCAACCCGCCGTACAAGAACAAGGCCAAGGGGCTGGGAAGCTGGGTTGAAGCTGGCAGCTCGGGGCGGCCGTCGCCGATGCACTGGTGGAAGCCGCCCGCGAAGTGGAAGGTGTCGGCGCACACGCATCACCTGAAGAACCTCTATGTGTTCTTCTGGCGCTGGGCCACGCTGAAGGTCTTCGGCTCGGGCTGGAAGGAGGCGACGGGGCAGGAAAGCGGCGAGCGCTGCGGCATCATCTGCTTCATCACCGCCGCCGGCTACCTGAACGGTCCCGGCTTCCAGAAGATGCGCGAGGAGCTGCGCCGGGATTGCAGCGACATCTGGGTGATCGACTGCTCGCCGGAAGGGCACCAGCCCGACGTGCCAACGCGCATCTTCCAGGGCGTGCAGCAGCCCGTCTGCATCGTGCTGGCGGCAAGGCCGCTCAAGAAGGACGCCGACAAGCCGGCGCGAGTGCAGTTCACGCGGCTGCCGAAGGGGAGGCGCGAGGGCAAATTCGCGGCGCTCAGGGACCTGTCACTAAACGCGGGCGATTGGGCGAGCGCGCCGCGAGGTTGGCGCGAGCCGTTCTTGCCAGAAGAGAAGGGGCTTTGGGCGACGTTTCCGGCGCTGGACGACTTATTTGTCCTAGGAAGCTCAGGAGTCACACCGCATAGAACTTGGGTTATTTCACCAGATCGCCAATCACTTGAGCTGCGGTGGGCCTCGCTGGCGAACGAACGTGGGCTGCCAGCCAAGAAGCACCTCTTCCACGAGGACCGAGACCGCACGATCGACAAAGTCGCCTCTGTGCCGCTCGGTAGCCACGAACTACGACCGATAAGTGTGAGCGAAGATTCCGGCAGAGCGGTGCGGCCGGCGAGATACGCTTTTCGCTCGTTTGATCGCCAGTGGATTCTGCCTGATCATCGCCTCTTAAGTATGGCGCGACCAACGCTTTGGAGTGCCTATTCGGAACGTGAAGTCTACATGACGGCAGTTACCGCAGCCTCGCCGAAGTTTGGTCCCGCTCTGACGTTAACCCATCTGGTTCCCGATCTGGACCACTACAATGGCCGTGGCGGTCGCGTTTACCCCCTCTGGTCCGACGCCGCCGCCACGCGCTCCAACATCGCGCCCGACATGCTGGCGCTGCTGGCCGACACGCTGGGCGAAGTGTCGCCGCAGGACGTGATGGCCTACATCGCGGGCGTGATGGCGCACCCGGCCTTCACGGCGCGCTTCCTGCCCGACCTCGTGCAGCCCGGCCTGCGCGTGCCGCTGACGGCGGACCCGGCGCTGTTTGCGGAAGCCGTCGAGATCGGCCGCGAGGTGATCTGGCTGCACACCTATGGCGAGCGCTGTGTCGACGCGGCGGCCGGGCGTCCCTTCGGCCCCGCCGCGCATGGCCGACGGCGAGCGGCCCACCATTCCCGCCGGCGGCGAGATCCCCGGCGCGCCGGAGCCGCTGCCCGACGACATGGACTATGACGCGCCCGCGCGGCGGCTGAAGGTCGGCAAGGGGTTCGTCGACAACGTGGCGCCGCAGGTCTGGGCCTACGAGGTTTCGGGCAAGCAGGTGGTGAAGCAGTGGTTCAGCTATCGCCGCCGCGACCGCTCGCGTCCCATCATCGGCGACAAGCGTCCGCCCTCGCCGCTGGACGGGATACAGCCCGACCACTGGCTGGCGGAATACACGAGCGACCTCATCGACCTGCTCAACGTGCTCGGCCGGCTGGTGGCGCTGGAGCCGCGGCAGGCCGACCTGCTGGAGCGTATTCTGGCCGGCGCCAAGATCGAGGCGGCGAAGGTGGCGGAGGGTTAGCGGGGAAAACACTGGCCTGCGGCTCGCGCGCGAGGAATCGGGGCGTGTAGGGTAGCCGCCAGCGAATCGCCCGGACGACAGTGCATGACCCGCCAGCAGCTCAGCCTTTTCGGCGACGACCAGCCGGAGCTTTTTCCCGCCGAGGCGACGCCGGTCGTCTATCGCGCCGACCCCGACCGCATCAGGCGGCGCATTGCCAACATGCTGGCGGAGGCCAGGGCCGCGGAGCGCATGCCGTGGAGTGCCGAGGAGCTCGGCAACCGGCTCTACCTGCTGAAGCGCATGGGGACGTTCCTGCCGGAAGAGGAGGCGGCGCAGCTGGCCTTCGCGTTCGAGCAGGAAGTTGAGCGGCTGAAGGCGGCTTAGGCGAACGGCGGTTAGCGGCTGCAATCAGAGCTGCCCCTCACTTGCTCTCCCGCAAGGGAGAGATTGGGGCGTCGCGCACCGCCGCAACGGTGCCCCGGGGTGGGACCCGCTGCCTAGCGGCTCACCCTTTGGCAGCTCCGCAAGGCCCCCTCACCCGGAGCACCAACCTCGCCGCTGCGCGGCTGCGGGGCGATCCGACCAGCCCTCCGCTAGGGCTCCGGGCGTTCGTCGCTCGAAAAGCCAAATCGTTGGCTTTTCGTTTGGCTTCGCCAAACCGCGCCTCACCCCACAAGGGGCGAGGTAAGGGCGCTTACGCGTCCCCCATCTTCAGAGCCTCGATGAACGCCGCCTGCGGGATGTCGACCTTGCCGAACTGGCGCATGCGCTTCTTGCCCTCCTTCTGCTTGTCGAGCAGCTTGCGCTTGCGGGTCACGTCGCCGCCGTAGCACTTGGCGGTGACGTCCTTGCGCAGCGCCGAGATGGTCTCGCGGGCAATGACCTTGCCGCCGATGGCGGCCTGGATCGGGATCTTGAACATGTGCTGCGGGATCAGCTCCTTGAGCTTCTCGCACATGACGCGGCCGCGCTTTTCCGCCGCCGAGCGGTGGACCAGCATCGACAGCGCGTCGACCGGCTCCTCGTTGACCAGGATCGACATCTTGACGAGGTCGCCCTCCTTGTAGTCGGTCAGCTGGTAGTCGAACGAGGCGTAGCCCTTGGAGATCGACTTCAGCCGGTCGTAGAAGTCGAACACCACCTCGTTGAGCGGCAGCTCGTAGGTGAGCATGGCGCGCTTGCCGACATAGGACAGGTCGACCTGCACGCCGCGGCGCTCCTGGCAGAGCTTCAGGATGCCGCCGAGATAGTCGTCCGGCGTCAGGATGGTGGCGCGGATCCATGGCTCCTCGATGTGGTCGATGCGCACCACGTCGGGCATGTCGGCCGGGTTGTGCAGCTCCTTCTCGGTGCCGTCGGTCATGGCCAGGCGGTAGACCACCGACGGCGCGGTGGCGATCAGGTCGAGGTCGAACTCGCGCTCCAGCCGCTCCTGGATGATCTCGAGGTGGAGCAGGCCGAGGAAGCCGCAGCGGAAGCCGAAGCCAAGCGCGGCGGAGGTTTCCATCTCGAAGGAGAAGCTGGCGTCGTTCAAACGCAGCTTGCCCATGGCGGCGCGCAGCGCCTCGAAATCGGCGGCGTCGACCGGGAACAGGCCGCAGAAGACGACGGGCTGCGCCGGCTTGAAGCCCGGCAGGGGCGAGGCGGTCGGGCGGCGGTCCTCGGTGATGGTGTCGCCGACGCGGGTGTCGGCCACCTCCTTGATCGAGGCCGTGATGAAGCCGAACTCGCCGGGGCCGATCTGCTCGGCCGGAACCATCTTCGGCGTGAAGAAGCCGGTGCGCTCGACCTCGTAGCGGGCGCCGGTGCCCATCATGCGGATCGCCTGGCCCTTCTTCATGACGCCGTCGATGACGCGGACGAGCACGATGACGCCGAGATAGGCGTCGTACCAGCTGTCGACCAGCATGGCCTTCAGCGGCGCGGCGGCGTCGCCCGACTTCGGCGGCGGCAGCTGCCTGACGATGGCCTCGAGCACGAGGTCGATGCCGATGCCGGTCTTGGCCGAGATCAGCACGGCCTGGCTGGCGTCGATGCCGATCACCTCCTCGACCTGCTCGCGGATGCGCTCCGGCTCGGCCGCCGGCAGGTCGATCTTGTTCAGGACCACGACGATCTCGTGGTCGGCGTCGATCGCCTGGTAGACGTTGGCGAGCGTCTGCGCCTCGACGCCCTGGCTGGCGTCGACGACGAGCAGCGAGCCCTCGCAGGCGCGCAGGCTGCGCGACACCTCGTAGCCGAAGTCGACATGGCCGGGCGTGTCGATCAGGTTGAGCACGTAGTCGCGGCCGTCCTCGGCGCGGTAGTTCAGCCGCACCGTCTGCGCCTTGATGGTGATGCCGCGCTCGCGCTCGATGTCCATGTTGTCGAGCACCTGCTCCTTGCCGGCCATCTCGCGCGCATCGAGCCCGCCGGTCATCTGGATGAGGCGGTCGGCGAGCGTCGACTTGCCGTGGTCGATATGGGCGACGATCGAGAAGTTGCGGATGTTGTCGAGCGGGGTGGTGGGCGTAGGGTTCATGGGCCGGCGCTTTATCAGGGGCGGACTGGGCTAACAAGCGCGGGGGACGCGCCGACCCCGCGCGTTGCGGTGGAACGGCGAAAGGCGTATTGAATTATACGACAAACGCGACACATGTCGGAAGACCACCGGTCGACCGGCGGCGCGCGAGGCTCCGATGACGCGACGCACATCGCACATACTCGACCTGACCGGCGCGCTGGTGCGGCGGCTCGTCGTCGTCGCGCTGTTCCTGTTCGGCTTCGGCGAGGCGCCGGCCGGCATCGGCGAGGGCTCGCTGGCGCGCGAGGCGCTGGCGGCGAGCCGCGCCGTCGAGCTCACCGCCGGGCAGCAGCCGGGCGAGCGGCTGGAGATCGCCGAGACCGAACGCGCCAAGCCGGAGTTCGCTACCCTTGGCGGCGGCGAGGACGACCGCGCGGCGGCATCCGCCGCGCGAGCGGACGATCTTGCGGAGCGGCCGGCCGTGCGGGCCGCCGGCAGCCCTCCGCTTCACGAAACCCCGCGCCCGCACTTCCAGCCGCGCGCGCCGCCGGCCAACGCCTGACACGCTGCCCAAGCAAGCCACGTCAACCCGGCGCCCGAGGCCGTTCCGGCCCGACCAGCGGAAGATCCCGCGGCGCGGCGCCCAAGTCAGGAATTTAACCCATGGCAAAGACCAACCCGCTCGGATTCCGCATCGAAGCCGACCTCAAGGACGCGCTGGTGCGCGCCGCCCGCGACGACCGCCGCTCGGTGTCGTCGATGGTCGAGATCATCATCGAGGAATGGCTCGTCGAGAAGGGCTACCTCTCGAAGGAGCCGGTGCAGCTGCGCAAGGCGAGCTGACGGCGCGAGACCTTGACCCCGCGGGCGCGACAGGCATTGTCCGCCCGCGGGGGGACATGACACATCGTCAATCGATCCTCAGCCGCAGCGGGGACAGGCGCGCAATCAGTTCGGCCTGCGAACGACTGCCGGTTTTCTGATAGATGCGCTTGGCATGAGTTCGGACCGTTTCACGCGACACCGCCATGCTTGTCGCGACGGTTTCGATATCGAGCCCGTCCATCAATTTCGACGCGACGCGCGACTCGGCTGGCGTCAGGTCGTAGAGGGCGTTGAGGATGACCGGGCCGGGAAGCGGATTGGCTGAAGGCGGGGTGGCGATAACGAGGAAAGCTCCGCGCGCGAAGAAGTCCAGTGCCTGACGCCGCAGCGGCGCGAGATGTATGACAAGTGGCACCTTTTCACTGGTCGCAGGCACTACGATCGAGCGTATAGGCTGGTAGCCTGCAAGGCTGCTCGCTGTCAGTGCCTCCTTCCACTGCGCATTTGCCGCGGCGTCGCCAAAACGCAGGTGATCGCCGGCGCCAGTCGTGACCTGACTGCCAAGGCCTTCGAATTCCGCATTGCAGGCAATCATGTCACCCCTCACACCGAGGACGGCCGCGGGGATGCCAAAGCGCTCCAGGAGCGACACGGTGTCGGCCGCACGCTGCATGCGCAGGCGCGAGGCTATCAGCGCGGCGCGTGCGAAATGCGGTCGGATGGCGTCGAGTTGGCGTACGGCCTCGATCGGAACCGGGCCCTTCTTGTACTCTCGCTCGATGGAAAGGACGATCGCGTCGCCGTTTGGAACGGGGATGAAGGTCGCAGTTCCCCAGCCGAATCCGCGCGGCCTGAGGAAGTCGCGGTATACTTCGATCTGATCCATCTGCGCGTCCGTGAAGACATCATGGTCGCGCAGAAACCCCATGTGGCCCGTCGCGACCAGACGAGCCGCACGCTCGTTGCGTTCGGTCAAACCGAGCGCAATGAAGTCGGCGATGTGATGCCTGATGCTGCCTGACGAACACCAATGCGCACCGTAGTCGCTCGCGGCAAAGAGCACGCCGCCGCCGGCCCCAGCGACGTCCGACAGAGCGTCGAGCGCCTGCGGCATGAGTTCAGGAATAATCGCAGCTTCGTACAATTGGTCGGCGATTGCTTCCAGGTCGCGCATGATACCTCTCCACCACCTATGCGCTCAGTGATCGGTCAAGCTCGCACCTGACTGGCTGTGCGAGCAAGGCAGTTGGCGCAAACAATTCACCGATGGTTAACCGTATTCTGTTGCAATGCGTTAACCATACCGGATTGCGTATTCATGCGTTGGCCCGCCTTAATCTTGCTCAACGTGTTCGCGGCCGGGTGCGCGTCGGCACCTCGTCCGGACACGACGCAAGCCATGTCGACCTACATCGTGGTGAAGGCCTACGGCGCAGACACCTGCTACTTCCGACTGGAGGATGACGTCCCGGCGGACAAGATCTGCGTCACGGGCGACTTCGTGCGCTACTCGCAACACCCCAAAGACCTCGCCGACGCCCCTCAAATTCCGCCGTACGTGACCGCGCTGTTCGCCAACACCGCCGTCATCGAGGATCTCGACCATGTGGGCGTCACATCGGCGCCCCTTCCTACCGCGGCGCCGCTACACGAAACGGCAAGCCGTTGAGCGAGTAGACGCCTGCCGGCAGGGTCACACTGCGCGCCGGCTTGCCGTCGCGGGTTACATCGAAGCCTTCAGCACTCACCGCCAGAGCATACAGCGCGCCGTCGCACTCTGCCCGCGGCGGGAGATCGGCCTCGGGCTCCTCGAAGAGGTTCAAGGCCTTGCACGAGGCCAATTCCACCGCGGACAGCAACTGCCCGGCATCGTCGACAATGGCTACGTGCAAGCTCGCCCCAGCCAGCAAGGGTGCGGCGACAGACTCTCCTCCTGCCGTGTCGCCGACGATCTCGCGTAGGGTCAACAACTTACCATGCTCGAACTTCGTCGGCGGAGGCGCAATCACAGGCTCTACAGCGTGGCCCCCCGACGCGGTGAACATCGCGATGAGGTGTGCCGGCACGGTCTCGCCAGCGTAAACTTGCGCTGAGTAGAAAGCGCCAAGCGCGACGGCGAGTCGAAGCGCCGTAAACATAGCCTTGATCATCGAGGACAGTCTCCGGTTCGGCGGCGACCGACAGGCCGCCGCCGATGTTGATCAGCGGCAGTTCACGCGAACGAGGGTGACGTGCTGATCTTCGACGACTTCACGGGTCTGGATGTAGACCTCGTCGTGATAGCGATCGACGACGAGCGCGCCATCGGCCTGCATGTTGCCTGACCAGCTGCGGGACGCGTCGCGCAGTTTCACGCCACGCGTGTTGTACTGAACCTTGGCCGGCACCTTACGGGCACGGTAGCAAACATCGCGACTGACATACTCGCGCTTGATGTAGGTCTCTGCACTGGAAACCGACGTACCGGCCAGCCCCGTCGTCAAGGACATCACGGCGATTGCCGGTATGATCAGCATGTTCCTATACATTTTTACTCCCCTGTCACAGTTTTGATGGCGCCCTAGGCGCGCTGATACTGAAGTACGGGATAAAGTCAGGAGTCAAATATATTGCTGATTAATAGTTAAATCGTGCGCTGATCAGTCATTTCTTAATAATAGCTAGGTTTTTCGCGCAGAAATACTCAGGTGCGATCCTAGCGCACCTGGAAGCCTACGCAATCACCCTGGAGGGTGAGACCGAAGAACTTTCGCGGCGCTTGTCGCAACCGACTACCGCGCTTCCCCATCACTCAGCTAATTGCCGCCCGCAGCGCGCTCAGCGCAGCGGTAGCCAGGCTAGCGCGAGGCATGGGTCCCGGATAGGCGCGCCTCGCTGCGCTCGGAAGCGCCTTCCGGGATGACGAAGGTTTGGGTGCGGCCGAGGCGATGAAGGCGGCGCGGCGCTAGCAATTCGCCACGATACGGCGTGCGCCGCGCCTGCGGTGACGGGTGCTGCCCCCGCGCGCGAAAGGGGAGACGGCGGGCGCCTCCCCTTCGGCGTCACCGCTATTCGACGAAGATGGTGAGCGAGCCGTCGGCCTCGACGCGGGTGGCGATCGCGGCATCGATCTGCGCGTCGGTCAGCCCGTCGATGTCGAGCGCGGCGAGCTCGTCGCGCAGCGCTTCGATGGCGGCCCGGTTGTCGCGGATCGCGTTGGCGAGAGCCGGGGCGCCGCCGCCGAGCTCGCTTGCGTCGACGACGGTGAAATCGACGTCCGACGCGATGCCGGCGAGGTCGCTCTTGCCGGCGCGGATCGTCGAGATCACGGTGCCGAAATTCGGCTTGCCGACGCTCGCGGTGGTCTCGCCGGAAGCGGCCTTGACGCGGCCCGGCGCATAGGCCGAAGCGTCGTCGCCGTCCGCCTTCATGCGGCCGGGAGCCGCCGCGCTGGCATTGCCGCCGTCGCCCTTGTTGTGCCCGGGGGCGGAGGCGGACGCGCCGTGCGAGCCGCCATCATGGCCGCCGCCGTTGCCACCGCTGGGGCCGCCGTTTCCACCGCCATTGCCTTGCGCGAGGGCGGGTGCCGCCAGCAGGGCAGCGCCGAGCAGCGAAGCTACCAGAACTCGTTTCATCGGAATCTCCTTCGGCTGGCCCCGCCGCAAGACAGCATCTAGGGCCCGGCCGCGCCGAGCTTCATCGGCCATACGGCCGGCGGCGGCGCGGCAAAGGGCCTATCGGCCGAGCGGGCGCCGCATGGTGGGCGCCTCATGGGGGGCGCCTTATTGGGGGGCGCCTCATGGGAGGGGCGGGTCAGGCGCGGGCGCCGCGAAAGCGCAGGAACAGGCCGTAGGCGAGCCACATGGCGCCGAGCCAGACCAGGTTGGCGACGATGCCGACGGCGATCTGCACCCAGTACGGCGCGGCGGCGGAGACGAAGGTCGTCGGGATCAGCACGGCGACGAAGACGACGCCGAGCGCCAGCGGAATGGCGCGGCCGGTGGCGCCCTGGTTGCGCAGCGTGGTCAGCAGCAGGAACAGGATGAGCCCGATGCGGAACGGGTCGAGAAGCTGCGCCACCAGAAGATCGACGATGAGCTGCAAGTGCAAATCCTCCGGCGAGAGTCGCAAGCGACGCCGCGGCGGAGACTTGGCGCGCCGCAACCGCCGGCGGAATCATACTATAGTTGTACGCCCTAAGCATCGCTGGCCGAAAGGCCGGGCCAAGCCTACTCCTCACAGTTGTCAGAGTCGGCCCGTGGAGGGCCCGGGCCGACTATTTTGGGAGGACTGGACATGGCAATGGCTGCAGCCGCCGGCACGACAAGCCGCGGCATGACCCGGGAGGAGCGGAAGGTCATCTTCGCCTCCTCGCTCGGCACGGTTTTCGAGTGGTACGACTTCTACCTCTACGGTTCGCTCGCGGCCTTCATCGGCGCGGCGTTCTTCGCGGAATATCCTGAAGCGACCCGCAACATCTTCGCGCTGCTGGCGTTCGCCGCCGGCTTCCTGGTGCGTCCGTTCGGAGCGCTGGTCTTCGGCCGCATCGGCGACCTGGTCGGCCGCAAGTACACCTTCCTGGTGACCATCCTGATCATGGGCATGTCGACCTTCCTGGTCGGCCTGCTGCCCGGCTCGGCCACCATCGGCATCGCCGCGCCGATCATCCTGATCCTGCTGCGCATGCTGCAGGGCCTGGCGCTCGGCGGCGAGTACGGCGGCGCGGCGACCTACGTGGCGGAGCACGCTCCGGACGACCGCCGCGGCTACTACACGTCGTGGATCCAGACCACGGCGACGCTCGGCCTGTTCCTGTCGCTGATCATCATCCTGGTGATCCAGACGGCGCTGGGGCCGGACGCGTTCAAGGCCTGGGGCTGGCGCGTTCCGTTCCTGCTCTCGGTGATCCTGCTCGGCATCTCGGTGTGGATCCGCCTGACGCTGAACGAATCCCCGGCGTTCCAGAAGATGAAGGCAGAGGGCAAGGGCTCCAAGGCGCCGCTGTCGGAAGCCTTCGGCCAGTGGAAGAACGCCCGCATCGCGCTGCTCGCACTGCTCGGCCTCACCGCCGGCCAGGCCGTGGTGTGGTACTCGGGGCAGTTCTACGCGCTGTTCTTCCTGCAGAACGTGCTCAAGGTCGACGCGGTGTCGGTCAACATCATGATCGCCATCTCGCTGGCGCTCGGCACGCCGTTCTTCATCTTCTTCGGCTGGCTGTCGGACAAGGTGGGCCGCAAGATCATCATCATGGCCGGCCTGGCGCTTGCCATCGTGACCTACTTCCCGCTGTTCAAGGCGCTGACCTGGTCGGCCAACCCGGCGCTGGCAACCGCGCAGGCAACCACCCGCGCGACGGTCACAGCCGCTCCGGGCGACTGCCGGTTCCAGTTCAACCCGGTCGGCACGGCGAAGTTCACCACCTCGTGCGACATCGCGACCTCGTTCCTGACCCGCAACTCGGTGCCCTACGACGTCGTCGCAGGCCCGGCAGGCTCCGCAGCCACGGTCAAGATCAAGGACACGACGATCGAGTCCTACGACGCGGTCGCGGCCGGCGCGGACGCGGCAGCCAAGGGCACCGCGTTCAACGGCGCCGTGTTCACCGCGCTGCACGACGCGGGCTATCCGCTGGTCCAGAACGCCTCCGGCGCCTGGGCGATGACGGCCGACCCGGCGCAGGTCAACTGGGTGATGACCATCGCCATCCTGTGGGTGCTCGTCCTCTACGTGACGATGGTCTACGGGCCGATCGCGGCGATCCTGGTCGAGATGTTCCCGACCCGCATCCGCTACACCGGCATGTCGCTGCCCTACCACATCGGCAATGGCTGGTTCGGCGGCCTGCTGCCGGCGACCGTCTTCGCGATGAGCGCGGCGGCGGGCGACATCTACTACGGTCTCTGGTACCCGATCGCGATCGCGGCAATGTCGCTGATCATCGGCACGATCTTCGTGCGCGACACGCTCGGCACTGACCTGAACGCGCGCGACTAGCAGCCAGCGCAAACGAGACCAGGAGCCCCGGCGGAGCGATCCGCCGGGGCTTTCTCGTTCCTGCACGACGCATGCGCGCGCAGTCTCGCCGAAGCCGTGCTATGGCATGGCGGAGAGGCGCACATCGCGCGCGACCGTTTCGCCGCGATGGAGAAGTCGCGCCTTCCTGGAATCGCTCTGAGGGGAGTTGCTCGGGTGGCAGCAAGGCTGCGTCTCGTCCTGCTGGTCCTGGCAGCCACGCTGGCGCCCGCCGCAGCGGCGCGCCCCGGCGAGAACGTCGCGGAGAATTTCGCGCGGCCCGCCCTGCGCTGGCTCATGGACGAGAGCACGAAACTCGCGGTCGCCGCGCAGGGCCTTTGCGCCGCACCGGGACCGGAGACGCTGCGGGCGACGCGGCTGCTGTTCGGCGAGACGGTACGCGCGTTCGGCCGGGCCTCGGTGCTGCGCTTCGGGCCGCTTTCGGCCGAGAACCGGTTCGAGCGGCTGTTCTTCTGGCCCGATCCACAGGGCGCGGCGCTGCAGCAGGTCCAGGACGCGCTGGCGAGCGAGGATCCTGGCCTCGCCGACGTGGGGGTGCTGGCATCGAAGAGCGCCGCGCTGCAGGGATTCCCGGCGCTCGAATTCGCACTCTTCGGTACAGGATCGGACGAGCTCGCGAAGGCGCCGGCAGGCTATCGCTGCCGCTTCACCGCCGCTGTCGCAGGCAATATCGGGTTCCGCGCCGTCGAGGCCGAGATGGGCTGGGAGCGGACCACGCCCTTCGCGCAATCCTTCGAGGCGCCGGCGCCGGATCGCGAGCCCTATCGCAGCGCCGACGAGGTCAATAGCGAGATCGTCAAGGCGCTGGCGGCCGCGATCCGGTTCATCCGCGCGGCCGAACTGCAGCCGCCGCTCGGCGCGACGACGGCCGAAGCCGACGGGAAGCGCGCGCCGCTGTGGCGAAGCAATCTCAGCTTCCTGCTGATCACGGCGCAGATCGAAGGCATTCGCGACATGCTGCTCGCGGCAGGGTTCGCGGACATGCTGCCGGCCAGCCAGAACCGGATTCCCGGCCAGCTGCGCTTCGGGCTGGACGCGGCGCGGCGCGCTCTCGAACAGGTCGACGCCGCGCCGGAGCTGGCATTCAAGAGCGAGGAGGACCGCGGGCGCATCGGCTTCGCCAATCTGGCGCTCGACGGCGTCGGCGACGACATCGCGAAGCGGCTGTCGCCGGCGCTCGGCCTCGCCATAGACTTCAACGGGCTCGTCGGCGATTGAATGCGGGGTCGACCGGGGCACCGTCGCGGGCCTTCCCGGCTCCGCCGTGCGCGAGCTGGGTCGACCACCTGCGCCGGCTGCAGCACAACGAAGAAGGCGCGGCCGAGCCCGCGCCTCAGACTTCAAGCAGACGGGTTCAGCGATTGCCGCCGAATGCGCCGACCATTTCGACGCTCTGCCCGCCCATTCCGGTACCCTGGAGATAGAAGGTGCCGGCAGTGCCGGTTGCACCGGCATTATAGAAGCCGCCCTGGTAGTTGGACGACGTGACCACGCCACCGCTCGCCGAGGTTATCGAGCCGTTCCCGTAAGAATTTCCGGAGATAGCGGCCGGCGCCAGCGCCAGATTGTAAGTCGGGCTCCCGGCCCCGGCGGTCAGGCCCGTGATGGTCCCGCCAACCGTGCCGCCTCCGGCAGCAAAGGCTGCAGTCAGGGTTACGTTGCCTGTGGCGTTCTGCGTGCCGGACGACGAACCGACTACAGTCGCATTCGCTTTCCCGACGAAGGTCGCGAGGCCGGCAGTCGGCATCGATTTCGTGCGCTCACCGGCGACAACGTAGCCGAGGAAGCCCGTTCCGCCCGCCTTGTTGGTGTAGCGCCCGGCGACGAAGCCGTTGCCGGTGCCAACAACCTGCAGCATGGCGTCGCCATTGCCGTACTTGATCGCGTCCTGATCGATCGGCCGCCCGGCCAAGGCGTCGTCGACGAGCTGACGGTCGGCGAGCATGCGCCCGGAATCCGGAATGGTCGTGCCGCCGGTCATGGTGCCCTTGAATGCCACTTCGGTGCTGCTCGGAACTTCGGTGTCGGAGAACGGCACCTTTCCGACATTCACCGTGACATCCGTCGCGACACCGCTTGCCGTTCTGTCGGTTACGGTGCCGATCTTGCCGTCCGCGCCCAGCGTGCCGGCCAACATATGCGACTGGACGGCCGCCCTTTGCGGAACCGCGCTGCCATCGATTGTCCCTATGACCGCCGAGCCGCAGCCGGCGAGAGCGGCCGTCGCCGCGACCGCAACTATTCCAGACCACTTCATTCCGAATCCCCCGACGTTTGGTGAGTGGGCAGTCTGCATTGTTCGGCTGAAAGCAAGAAAGCGTAAACCATAACGGATACACAGAATATTCCGCGCCGTTGCCGATCAATGTGCCGGCGAAGTCTTCGCGCTATCGCGATGCGCTGAAGCCGCCCACGCCACTCAGATTCTGCGTGCCTGCGAGCGTCGGCATATTGGTCGCGCTGAACTGGAACGTGCCCGCGGCTTCGCCGGCGCCGCTGCCGAAGAACGAGCCCTGGTAGTCCGAACTGGTGAGCGTCGCGTTGGGAATCTGGGTTCCAGCAACCGTCAGCGCCACTTCGCCATTCGTGAAGTTGGGGCCGACTACGGCGCGCTGACCCAGGACTATGTCGGTCCCGGCCAAGGCGCCGTTGAGCTCGTAAAGCTTTCCAGACACGGTTCCGTTGGAGAAGTTGGCGGTGAGCTGAGACTTGCCGGTGACCACCGACTTGCCCGTCAGCGAGCTGAACACGGTGGCCTCCGCGCCGCCATTGAACGTCGCCATGCCCGAGGTCGGCATATTGCCGGTTCTGTCGCCGCCCGATGCATAGACGGTGTAGTCGCGACCGCTGCCCCGCGTACCATAGGCGTAAAGCCCGTGAGCGTTGCCGGAACGGACGACGGAGAGGAAAGCGTCGGTCGCCGTGAAAGAATTGAGGTTCGCCGCGTCGACTTTCATGTCGTTGCGGCCCGGGATCGAGGTGCCGTTGTCGAGCTTGCCGTCGAAGCCGGCGTTGGCGCTGATCGGAACGCCATTCGCCATGGTACGGGTGACGTTGCCTTCGAGATAGGCGTCGGACTTGTCATAGACGAATGCCGGCGTGCCGGCGGCATCCGTGCTCAGGGCCATGCCATGACCGCGGACATTGACGCTGGATGTCGTGATGTCCGGCCGGTTTGCGCCGCTGCCGCAGGCGGCGAGGGCCGAAAGCGACAGCACGGCCGCAAGAGAAGCTTCGATCTTCACGCAATGCCCCCAGTCGACGGCGAACGATTCGTTCGCGCATCTTGCCTGCCGAGCGGCGGCTCGTGAATCGCCGGGTCGCGACGATGCAAGGCTCGCGCAAGGTTCGCCTCAATCGTAGCGCAGTTCGCCGGCCTTTCCGCCGAAGACGCGATACGCGAAGAACGAGTAGCCGACGATCACCGGCAGCACGAAAGCGGTGCCTGCGAGAATGATGCCCAGGCTCTCGGGGGCCGCCGCAGCCTGCCAGATGGTCAGCCGGTCAGGCACCACGTAGGGATAGAACGAGTAGGCGAGGCCCGCGAAGCCGAGGGCAAAGATCGACGCCAGCACGAGGAACGGGACGATCGCAAACCGGTCGCCGCTCGCCGGAAGCCGGAAGGTGAGCAGCCACAAGAGCGCGAACAGCCCGGCCGAAACGATCGGCAGCGGCGCGAGATAGAGAAGCTGCGGCATGACGAACCACTTGTCGAAGATGCGCGGCGAGGCAAACGGCGTGGCGAGCGACACGGCACCCATGCCGAGCGCCGTGGCGACCAGCGTGGTGCGGAGCCACAGCACCGACTTCCGCTGCAGCCCGCCCTCGGTCTTGTAGATCAGCCAGGCCGCGCCCATCGCGGCGTAGGAGGCGGTGAGGCAGATGCCGACCAGCAGGCCGAAGCCGACGGCTACCCAGCCGGTCTCGAGGCCCATCACGTAGACGCCGAGCATGTAGCCCTGCGCCATCGACGCCATGATCGAGCCGGTGGCGAAGAGCTTGTCCCAGCGGTGCTTGCGATGCACCGGCACCTTGGCCCGGAAGTCGAATGCGACACCGCGCAGGATGAGCCCGACAAGGAGCACGAAGACCGGCAGGTAGAGCGCCGTCAGGATGATGCCGTGGGCGATCGGGAAGGCGACGAGCAGCAGGCCGACGGCAAGCACCAGCCAGGTCTCGTTGGCGTCCCAGAACGGACCGACCGCGGCGATCATGACGTCCTTCTCGTCGTCGCCGGCGAACGGGAACAATATCCCCATGCCGAGGTCGAAGCCGTCGAGAACGACGTAGATGAGGATCGCCAGGCCCATCAGGCCGGCGAAGATCAGCGGCATCACCGTTTGCCAGTCGATCATGGGAGGATGTCCTCCCCTGCGAAGCGGGGGAGGGGGACCGCCGAAGGCGGTGGAGGGGGCGGAACAGCCACGGCTTTCGCGATCATGGTCAAGACGCCTTCCAACGTTTCATCGTGCAGGACATCGGTCGCCGCGAACCGGATCGTGCGGATGCCTCTCGCGGCGAGCCATGCATCGCGACGGCGGTCCGAGATAATGTGCGCGGGGTGATCATGTTGCGCGCCATCGACTTCGATAGCGAGCAGCGCGGATGGACAATAGAAGTCGAGCACGAATGGCCCGACCGGATGCTGGCGGCGAAAGCGATATCCACCCAGCCTGTTTCCGCGAAGACAGTCCCAGAGCTTCACTTCAGGCAGCGACATGTCTCGCCTGAGCGACTTCGCGCGCCGGAAAGTCGGTTGGAATGTACGCATCATGTCAGCTCCGTCACCGCCCCCTCCACCATGCTTCGCATGGTCCCCCTCCCCCGCTTCGCAGGGGAGGATGAACTCACGTCCCCTGCGCCATGGGCTGTGCGGCGACGCGCTCCTCGACGCCCGGGACCGGCGAGTTGTCGCCCTCCTTCGCGGCCTTGCGCGCCAGGTAGACGAGCACGCCGAGATAGACCACCAGAAGCACGAGATAGAGAACGAGGTAGCCGGCAAGCGTCAGCGCGACATGGCCGCCGGGGACCGGCCCCAGCGCCTCGTGGGTGCGCAGGACGCCGGTGACCAGCCAGGGCTGGCGGCCGATCTCGGTCGTGTACCAGCCGGCGAGCGTCGCCACCCAGCCGGAGAAGGCCATCGGAACCATGGCGACGGCCAGCCAGCGCGGCAGCCGGCCGCGGCGGAACAGGAAGAACGCGGCCGCCCACGACACGAACAGCATCAGCAGGCCGATGCCGACCATCAGGCGGAACGTGAAGAAGATCGGCGCGACGGGCGGGTGCTCGCCCTCGAACTGATCGAGCCCTGGGACGACGCCGTCGGAAGAATGGGTCAGGATCCAGCTGCCGAGCAGGGGTATGGCGATCTCATAGGCGTTTTCGCGCAGCTCCTCGTCCGGCCAGGCGAGGAAGACGAAAGGCGCGCGCGGCTGCGTCTTCCAGTTCGCCTCCATGGCAGCGATCTTAGCCGGCTGATGTTCGAGCGTGTTGAGACCGTGGAGATCGCCGACGACGATCTGGACCGGGATCAGTATCGCCGCCGCCGCCACGCCCGTGCGCATGGCCTTCCACATGGATTCGGACCGGTCGCCCGAGAGCCAGCGCAGGGCCGACAGACCGGCGATTGCGAACGAGACCGTCAGGCCGGAGGCGATCAGCATGTGCGTCAGCCGATAGGGGAAGGACGGGTTGAAGACGATGGCCAGCCAGTCCGTGGGATAGGCGACGCCGTCGCGCATCTCGAAGCCGGCGGGGGTCTGCATCCACGAGTTCAGCGCCAGGATCCAGACGGCCGACATGGTCGTGCCGAACGCGACCAGAAAGGTCGCCGCCGTGTGGAAGCGGTTGGAGACGCGGCGGAAGCCGAACAGCATGATCCCGAGGAACACAGCCTCGAGGAAGAACGCCGTGAGCACCTCGTAGGCCAGCAGCGGACCGGCGATGTTGCCAACCTTCTCCATGAAGCCCGGCCAGTTCGTGCCGAACTGGAAGCTCATCGTGACGCCCGACACGACGCCCAACGCAAACGACAGTGCGAAGACTTTCACCCAGAAGAAGTAGGCGCGCATCCAGGCGAGGTCGCCGGTTCGCGAATAGCGCCACTTGAAGAACAGGAGCACCCAGCCAAGCGCTATCGTGACGGTCGGGAAGAGGATGTGGAACGAGATGTTCGCGGCGAACTGCGCACGCGACAGGATCAGCGGGTCGAGTTCCATGGCCTGCAACCTCTGTTGTTGCAGCAATGTAGGAGCACGACGCGGAGCGGTCAAAGCGGCCCGCGGCCGCGCGACAGGCGGTCGCGGCGCGTCAGCTGGACTGGTTGGGGAAGCAGACCTGCGTGGTGAGCGTCGGACCGTTTCCGAGCGTCTGCAGCAGCGCCGGAGCAGCCGAGGAGAAGGTGTAGCTCAGCGAGACCGTCGAGAAGCCCGGCAGACCCGAGCAGGTCGAGTTGCGGCTGATGGTGAGGTTCGACGGGCCGATCACCATGCCCCAGCCGGCCGCCTGCGCCGTGATGAAGGCGCGAGCCTTGGTCGCATCGTAGGCGGTCCCCGACATGCACTCCGGCTGCGGAATGGCCATGCATCGGGCGCCGACCGTGGCGGTTTCCTCGAGCGCCTGACGCAGCCACATCACGCGGCCGAACTCGATCGTGCCGAACAGCAGCATCAGCAGAGGCCCGGCGACCAGCGCGAACTCGACCGCGGTCGCACCGCGCGCATCGCCGCGGAACCGGCGCGTCCAGCCTCGCCGCATCAATGGCCGCATCAATGGCCGCATCACTGGCCCTGAACCACCGCCGACACGGAGACCTGGCCGGCCTTCGCGATGCCATAGCCGCCAAACATCGGCGCATAGGGCTTGCTGATCGTGATCAGCACGAATTTTCCGGCTACCCCGCCACCGGTGCAAAGACTGCCGCAGGTCTTCTCGGTGCCCCAGGTCACGTTGCCGCCGCTGGTCGTCGGGCAATAGCAGGCATCGCCGTTGCCCGGCATGGTGCTCGAGGTCGCCACGCCGCCCGTCACCTGCAACTGCGTCATGTTGTTGACGATGACGCGCGAGTCGCTGCTCGACATCGACTGCTCGCCAGCCAGGACCTTGGCGATGTTCAGCGCAAGGTCGGCACCCTCGTCCTGGGAGATGTCATCGCCGTTGACCAATGTGTAATTCGATCCCGCGGCGACGGCCGCGTTCAGCCGGTACTTGGTGTGAAGCAGCGTCCCGACATCGACAACGCCAGCGAGGATGGCGAGAAAGACGGGCGCCAACAGGGCAAATTCCAGAGCCGAGGCTCCGGAACGGTCGCGCCGGAAGCGAGCCAGCATAGGCATGACGATCCTGTTCATCTCACAAGGCTCACATTGCTGGCCGACCCGCCGCCGCTCCCGCCGGTGGCCACGCATTCCGAAGCGGCAGCCGTACCGCCGCTAAGCGTGATGCGCGCCGCGACGATCTGGAGGCACCCGCCGGTAACGCCGCCGATGCTGGCGCCGCCGGTGATCTGGAGATGGGCGTTCGGCACGTAGAACGCACCGGAGATCTGCCCGTTCGAGCCACCGCCCTGGAAGCTCACCCCGCTGGTGTTGCCGGAAGGCTGGGGACCGATGATCGCGAGCCCTGCCATGGAGCCGGTATTCGGAGAGGTGAGCAGGATATTGGAGTAGCCGTTGGCGACGCAGAGGACCTGGCCCGCGCAGTTGCCGGAACCCGGCGTCTGCGAACCGGAAAGCACGAGCGACACCGACAGGGCCTTGAGGCTGACCATGGCGCCGTCGCAGGTCACGCCGCCACCGCCGGCCTCGCCGAGCGCAAAGTAGCCGTCGACCGTCCAGATGCCGCTTCCGAGGATCAGCGCGCCGGCCGCGGAGATGTTGCCGTCGACGTCGGCATTGGCCGTGGAAGGCAGCTTCAGACACGAGCCGCCGCCGCTCAGTATGTTGCCCTTCGCCTGGAACAGCTTGCCGCTGCCGACCGCGTCCGAGAGCAAGGTGGTCGAACCGCCGCCGGTGTTGAACGAATAGCCGGTCGACGACGGGCCGATCTTGTAGGAATTCGTCGTGCCGCTGCCCAGCGTCAGCTGGGCGCCGTTGAAGATGCCGCTATGCAGCTCGAAGGTGCTCGGACCGTCGAAGCTGAGCGTCGAGGTGTTGCAGATCGAGAAATACTGGTTGGCGTAATTGCACTGCGCCGTCTGGCGGCCGATCTTGAAGGTGCCCGCGCCGAAGCTCGTCGTGGTGCCGCCGCCGGTGACGATGCCCTGCGCGATGTTGAAGTTTCCGCCCGGGAAGCGGACGACCCCGCCGGTGTTCGAGATCGAGCCCTTGAAGTTGTAAGTCACCGATGCGGCGCCAGTGAGGTTGAAGTCGACGTTTATGCCGCCCTGAACGGTCATGTTGCGCAAGTTGACCGTCGCCCCGGCGCAGGTCAGCGTCCACTTGCTGGCACCGGCGTTCCAGCTCGCCGAGCAGCCTATCTGGCTCGCCTGGTTCTGTGTCGGCGCGACGTTCCAGCCGAAATCGATGTCCTTGTTCTGCCCGGCGTTCGGCGCGGCCGGCACGGACATGGCGTTGACTGTGGAGATTCGGGCAGCGGCGGATGCGATCGCCGCATTGCCTGCAAGCGGATCCGGCGTCACCGTCTTGACCAGCGGCGCGGGGGCCCCGGCGCCGGTCTTGATGTCTCCGCACGGCTGCGACGGCGCGGCGGCGGAATTGTAGTTCAGCGTCACCGTCCTGATCTCGGTGCCGCACGGCACAGTGACACCGGCGTTCGAGGAAACCGTGCAGCTCGGCGCGAGGATCTTGACGCCGCCGGAGAGCGTGACTCCGCCGGTGCCCGACAGCGCAAGGATGCAGCCCGGCGTGACGGTACTGGCTATGCCGACCTCGGCGAAGGCAGCCGAACTGATGGTCAGATGAGCCCGGTCGGACACGAATTTCGACAGCAGCAGCGCCTGGCTGGTCTGGATCGTGACGCCGACGGCCTTGGCGCCGGATGTCTTCGGCGAATTGACGAGCGAGACGGCGACGTTGGCGGCGGGCACTCCGTTCATCGCGGCGATGGCCCGGGCGGCAACAGTCATCGACGACTGCGAGGTCGTCTTTGCATAGGCGATGGCTCCCGCGTAGGAGGCGAGATCGGCGATGCGCTGGTTTTCGACCTTGGTCAAAAGGCCATTGCCATATTCGACGGTGAGCGCACCGACACCAAGCACCACGGGCAGCGCCAGGGCGCCGACGATGAGCGTATTGCCCGACCGGTCCGCCGCGAACGTGCGCAGGCGACCGGCGCGGAGCCGCGGGCGAGCCAGAATGCCAGCGATTGTTGTGCCAAGTTGCATGGCGCAGGGATGCAGCACCAACCGCTAAATTGGCGTTAGGGCAAATGGTAAAGAGCGCATTTATCGAAATGCCGACCGCAGACGGCGCTGCAGCGGCTTGACCCGCCGCGGCGCCGGGCGCAATCACGCCGGCTACTGGCGGGGGGTCGGCAATGGGCATCTGGGGCATGGGGCAACTGGCGGCATCGACCGTCATCTTCATCGGAGCCGCCACCGCTGCCAAATGGTGGACATTCGCGCCGAGCTACTGGCGCCTCGCAGTCGTGCTGCTTCTCTACACGGCCGGCAACCTTATCATGCTGCGGCTGATCCGCGATTTCGGGATGGGGATGGCGCTCAGCCTGTCGGCGGTCATCCAGCTCGTGGCGGTCAACCTCGTCGCCTTCTTCTGGTTCGGCGAACGCGTGGGCACGATCGAGGGCGCGGGAATCGCCATTGCGATCCTGGCTGTGACACTGATCACTCTGGCGCCCTACATTTCGCCGCGATAATCTCCCGCAATCATGAGTACGGGCGGGATTGCAGGCATGGGCACGCTGGCCACAAGCCAGTTCACCCCGAAGCTCGTCACCACTCTGCGGGAGGGGTACGGATCGCGGCAGCTCGCGACCGACGCCATCGCCGGCCTGACGGTCGCGATCGTGGCGTTGCCGCTCTCGATGGGCATTGCCATCGCGTCTGGCGTGACCCCGGAGCGCGGACTCTACGCAGCGATCGTCGGCGGCTTCCTCGTCTCCGCACTCGGCGGCAGCAGGTTCCAGATCGGCGGGCCGGCGGGCGCCTTCATCGTGCTGGTCGCCGCCACCGTGGCGCGGCACGGCGTCGAGGGCATGCTGCTGGCGACCTTCCTCTCGGGCCTGATACTGCTCCTGGTTGGGTTTGCGCGGCTCGGCAGCTACATCCGCTTCATCCCCTACCCGGTGACGGTCGGCTTCACCGCCGGCATAGCGGTCATCATCTTCGCCAGCCAGCTGCACGACCTGCTGGGATTGACGCTGACCGGGACGGAACCGGGCGAACTGATCCCGAAGCTGATGGCGCTTGGCAGCGCGCTGCCGACGATCAGCCTGCCGGCGACGGCGCTCGCGGCGCTCACCGTCGGCATCGTGCTGGTGCAGCGGCGCTACCGGCCGACCTGGCCCGGGATGCTGATCGCCATCGTCGCGGCGTCGTTCGCCGCCTGGGCGCTTTCGCTGCCGGTGGAGACGATCGGCACACGGTTCGGCGGCATACCCTCAACCCTGCCGATGCCGCAGCTGCCCGACCTGTCGCTGGGCAAGGTGCAGGCGGTGCTGCCGGACGCGCTGGCCTTCGCGCTGCTCGGCGCGATCGAGTCGCTGCTGTCGGCCGTGGTCGCCGACGGCATGAGCGGGCGGCGCCATCGCTCGAATGCCGAGCTGGTCGCGCAGGGCGTCGCCAACATGGGGTCGGCGCTGTTCGGCGGGACGCCGGTGACCGGCACGATCGCGCGCACCGCCACCAATGTGCGCTCCGGCGCACACGGACCCGTATCCGGAATCCTGCACTCCGCGTTCCTCCTGGGCTTCATGTTGCTTGCCGCGCCGCTGGCAAGCTACGTGCCGCTGGCCGCACTTGCCGGCATGCTGGCGGTGGTGGCGTGGAACATGGCGGAGAAGGCGGCGATCGCCGGGCTCATCCGGTCGTCGCGCGGCGAGGCTTTGGTGCTCGCCGTCACCTTCCTGCTGGTCATCTTCAGGGACCTGCTGACCGGCATCGTCGTCGGGTTCGCGCTTGCGGCGCTGCTGTTTATCGCAAGGATGGCCAAGGCGCTCGAGCTTTCGCCGACACGGACCGACGACGTGGAGCGCGGCGACACCCTGACCTACCGCGTGTCGGGGGCCTTCTTCTTCGGCGCGGCCTCGACCGTCGCCGGGGTGCTCGACAGCATCGGCGACGGCCACAAGACGATCGTCCTCGACTGCTCCGGCGTACCCTTCCTCGACGCGACCGCGGCGAACGTCATCGAGATCGCGGCGCACAAGGCACACCGCAAGGGCGTGCGCTTCATCGTGGCCGGCGCCACACCGGCGATGCGGCGGGTCCTCATCGCGCAGGGCGTGAAGCCGCCGCTGGTGCGCTTCAAGCGCGCGCATACATCGTCGTCAAAATGATGTGAGGCGTCGTGATGCCGGGAACGGCTGGCGCCGCGCGACTTTCTCCCCATGTTCGGAGCGGCGGGGGCCACTTCCGACCAAGGAGCCATGACACGATGCGATACGCACTCATTCTCGCCGCCGCGCCGCTGGCGCTCGCCACGGCGCTGCCTGCCTACGCCGTCGACGAGACCTTCGAGACGAAGAGCGGCGCGATCCGCGTCGAGACTTTCGCGGACGGCATCTCCAAACCGTGGGCCATAGCGTTCCTGCCCGGCGGCGGGCTTCTGGTGACCGAGAAGCAGGGAAATCTGCGCCATGTCGGCGCCGACGGCAAAGTCGGCGAGCCGATTTCAGGCGTCCCGGAGGTCGACACGCGCGGCCAGGGCGGCCTGCTCGACGTGACGCTCGATCCGGACTTCGAGCAGAATCGCATGGTCTATGTCAGCTACGCCGAGCGCGGCGAAGGCGGCAACGGCACTGCGGTTGCACGCGGCAAGCTCAGCGCGGACATGACGGCGCTCGAGAACGTCGAGGTCATCTTCCAGCAGATGCCCAAGGAAGAGAGCACCAAGCACTTCGGCTCGCGTCTCGTATTCGACGGCCAGGGGCACCTGTTCGTGACGCTCGGCGAGCGGTCGGACGCCGAGTTCCGCGGCCAGGCGCAGGAGCTCACCTCGCATCTCGGCAAGATCGTGCGCATCAATCCCGACGGCTCGGTCCCCGACGACAATCCGTTCGTCGGCCAGGGCGACGCCAAACCGGAGATCTATGCGCTAGGGGTGCGCAACGTGCAGGCCGCGGCGATGCATCCCGAGAGCGGAAAGCTCTGGGAGATCGAGCACGGGCCGCGCGGCGGCGACGAGCTGAACATCATCGAGCCGGGCGCCAACTACGGCTGGCCGGCGGTGACGCTCGGCATCGACTATTCCGGCAGCCCCATCGAGGGCAGCGTCAAGCAGAAGGAAGGCACCGTCGACGCAATCCATTCCTGGACACCTGTGATCGCGCCGTCCGGCATGATCTTCTACGACGGCGACGCATTCGCCGCCTGGAAGGGCAACCTCTTCGTCGGCGGACTTGCCTCGACAGCGCTCGTGCGGCTCGAACTCAACGGTGACACGGTGGTGGCCGAAGAGCGTCTCCTCGAGCCGCTTGGCCTGCGCATCCGCGACGTTGCCCAAGGGCCGGACGGCGCTATCTACGTCGCGACCGACGAGTCGAACGGCGAGATCCTCAAGATTTCTCCGGCCGATTCACAGGCAACCGGCGCGGTCGAATAGACCGGGCGCGGGCAGGCGCGCGATCGTTTCTCCGTACGGTCGCGCGCCGATCGCGCAGTGCAGCCCCGGAGCCGATGAACGATATCAAGGGTTGGCAATCGTCCGAACCTCTCTAAACTGCGGCCGCATTCTGCGACCGATCTGGGAGGATCTCATGACATCTTCGACCCGCCGCGCCGCCGCGGCAGCCGCCATCTCGCTGGCGCTCGCTTCGTTCTCCGTTCCCGCCAGCTCACAACAGTTCATCAACGTGCTCACCGGCGGCACCTCCGGTGTGTACTATCCGCTCGGCGTGGCGCTTTCCGAGATCTATGCCGGCGGCATCTCCGGGTCGCGGACCCAGGTGCAGGCGACCAAGGCGTCCGTCGAGAATCTGAACCTGCTGCAGCAGGGCAAGGGCGAGATCGCCTTCTCGCTCGGCGATTCCGTGCAGATGGCATGGGAAGGCAATACCGAGGCGGGCTTCCCCGGCAAGCTCGACAAGCTGCGCGGCGTCGCCGCGATCTATCCGAACTACATCCAGATCGTGGCCAGCGCCGATTCCGGCGTGAAGACACTGGCCGACCTGAAGGGCAAGAGCCTGTCGGTCGGCGCCCCCGCGTCAGGCACCGAGCTCAACGCGCGCGCGATCTTCAAGGCGGCGGGCATGAGCTACCAGGATCTCGGCAAGGTCGAGTACCTGCCCTTCGCCGAATCCGTCGAACTGATCAAGAACCGCCAGCTCGACGCCACGCTGCAGTCCGCCGGCCTCGGCGTCGCCTCGATCCGCGACCTCGCGACCTCGCTGAAGATCAACGTCGTTGCCGTGCCCGGTTCGGAAGTCGCCAAGATCGGCTCGCCCTACATCGCGGTGACCATCCCGGCAAACACCTATGAAGGCCAGGCCGAAGCGGTCGAGACAGCGGCGGTCGGCAACTTCCTCATCACGCACGAAGGCGTGCCGGAAGAGGTCGTCTACCAGATGACCAAGCTGATGTTCGAGAACCTGCCGAAGATGGTGGCGTCGCACGCAGCGGCGAAGGCGATCGATCCGGCCAAGGCGCTCGACGGCATGCCGATCCCGCTGCATCCCGGCGCGGAGCGGTACTACAAGGAAGCCGGCATCCTGAAGTAGGCTGATCGGCAAAGGCTTGCCTGCGGCCGCTCGTTCCGCTATTTTTGTGCTACATTAATTCATGCGCATCGAGTGGGACGAGCGCAAGCGGCTGGCCAATATCGAGAAGCACGGATTCGATTTCGCCGATCTCACGATCGGCTTTTTCGACGATGCGCTGATCGTGCCGGCAAAATCGGGTCGCTTCCAGGCGATCGGCCCAGCAGCGGGGAGAATGGTGGTCGTCATCTTCGCGCTACTGGGCTCTTAGGCAATCGCGGTGATCTCGATGCGCCCTGCTCGCAAGGATGAAAGGAGCCTCATCTGATGCCAGCGAAGTTCCGACCCGGCCGGGGGTACACGAAAGCCGACTGGGACGAGGTATCGGACAATCCGCGGCTTACGAAGAAGCAGCTCGCCGCTGCGAAGCCGTTTGCCGAGGTGTTTCCGGATCTTGCCGAGAGCATAAAGCGGGCTCGCGGGCGGCCGCCCATGGCGACGCCGACCAAGAAGCACGTGTCGCTGCGGCTGGACCCCGACGTGCTGGAAAAGTTCAAGGCCACCGGGCCAGGCTGGCAAGGCCGCATCAACGAGGCGCTGCGCAAGGCGCAGCCGGAGTAGCGCTTTGAACAACCCCGCCGCAGCCGAGATTCTTGCACCTCCCTCCGCCCAGGAACCGGCTCCGCCCGGCGAGCATACCGAAGGCCTGCCGCCGGGTTTCGGCGAAGGGCTCGCGGGACGCATCGCCTTCTGGATCGCGGTGGCGTTCTCGCTGTTCCAGCTGTGGACGGCCGCCTACGGGACGCTCGCCAGCCAGGTGGTGCGGGCGATGCATGTCGGCTTCCTGCTGCTGCTCGGCTTCGTTCTGATCGCCAACCTCAGGGCCAAGACGACCGCCGGCAAGGCATGGTTCTGGCTGCTGGCGCTCGCCGGCTTCGGCACCGGACTGTACAACTGGGTGTTCTATGTCGACCTGATCCGTCGCGCCGGTTTCCATACGCCGGCCGACCTTGCCGTCGGCACGATCCTCATCGTGATCACCTTCGAGGCGGCGCGCCGGCTGATGGGCCTGCCGCTGGCGATCGTGGCGGGGATCTTCCTCGCCTACTGCTTCTTCGGCAACTACCTGCCGCCCCCGTTCATCCACCGCGGGTACGACTTCGCCCAGATCATCGAGCATTTCGCGTTCGGCACCGAAGGCATCTACGGCACGCCGGTCTACGTGTCGGCCGCCTACATCTTCATCTTCGTCGTCTTCGCCGCCTTCCTCGAGCGCGCCGGAATGATCGCGCTGTTCAACGACTTCGCGCTCGGGCTCGTCGGCTCATGGCGCGGCGGTCCGGCGCAGGTCTGCGTCATGTCCTCGGCGCTGATGGGCACGATTTCCGGCTCCGGCGTCGCCAACGTCGTGGCATCGGGCCAGTTCACGATACCGCTGATGAAGCGGTTCGGGTTCCGCTCCGCCTTCGCCGGCGGCGTCGAGGCGACCTCGTCGATGGGCGGGCAGATCATGCCGCCGGTCATGGGCGCGGTGGCCTTCATCATGGCCGAGACGCTGAACGTGCCTTACGCGGCGATCGTGCAGGCCGCGATCATCCCGGCGCTGCTCTATTTCGGCGTCTGCTTCTGGACGGTGCATCTCGAAGCCGGCAAGGCCGGGCTCGGCGGCATGGACAAAGCCAGCCTGCCGAACCCCTGGGCAGCGGTGCGCGAACACTGGCCGCTGGTGCTGCCGCTCGCCATGCTTATCTACCTGCTATTTGCCGGCTACACGCCGATCTTCGCCGGGACGATGGGGCTGGCGCTGGTCGTGGTGCTCATCCTCGGCATGCCCCTCGCCGCAGCGGCCGGCCCGCTTGCCTTCCGCATCGTGTTCTGGCTGGCGCTCGGTCTGGCCAGCGCCGCGTTCCTGAAGTACGGCGTCAACATCCTGCTCCTGGTGATCGGCGTTCTCGTCGCCGGCTGCGTGTTTATGAAGGGCGGGCGCGAGGCTCTGGCCATCTGCCGGGACTCGCTCGCCGAGGGCGCCAAGAACGCGCTGCCGGTCGGTATCGCCTGCGCCATCGTCGGCGTCGTCATCGGCACGCTGACGCTGACCGGCATCGCGTCGACCTTCATCGGCTTCATCCTGCGGGTCGGCGAGGACTCCCTGTTCCTGTCGCTGGTGCTGACGATGATCACATGCCTGATCCTCGGCATGGGCATCCCGACGATCCCGAACTACATCATCACCTCCTCGCTTGCCGGCCCGGCGCTGCTCGATCTCGGCGTGCCGCTGATCGTCAGCCACATGTTCGTGTTCTACTTCGGCATCATGGCGGACCTGACGCCGCCGGTAGCGCTTGCCTGCTTCGCCGCGGCACCGATGGCCAAGACCTCGGGGCTGAAGATTTCGATACAGGCGGTGAAGCTGGCGACGGCTGGCTTCGTGATTCCGTTCATCGCGGTCTACACCCCGTCGCTGATGCTGCAGGACGGCGGGGCCATGGCCGAAGCGGTCGGCTATCCGGTCGAGGTCGTCTACGTCGTGCTGAAGACCTGCCTGGCGGTGGCGCTGTGGGGCGCGGCGTTCGTCGGCTTCCTGTTCGCCAGGCTCGCAGCATGGGAGCGCGTCGCCGCGTTCGCCGCAGGCACGCTGCTCGTTGCCGCGCTGCCGGTCACCGACGAGGCCGGCTGGGCGCTCGGGCTGCTGTGGGTCGGCTTTCACTGGTGGCGGAGCCGGCGGCCGGCGCCGGTGCCAGCCTAGTGCCGGTCTGCCTGATCGCCGCCGGCAAGACGGCAATCGTCGCGGCCGGCACGTTCACACTGTCCTGGACCCATTCGGTGCAGAAGACGGAGTGGCGCGAGACATGGGAACTGACGCCGGCTGGGCTGCAGATCGTCGAGGCGCGGGTCAAGGGGTCCGGCGCGGGCATGGAGCCGCCCGATGGCGCGACGCTCGCGGATGGGTGGTGGCGCTACGTGCCGGCGCTGAAGCCGCAGATGCGACTCGTGCTGGCGAACTCGGGCGCCACGCCGACCGGCTGGACGCTCTGCGGCGAGGCGGCGTGCGTAGACTTCGGCAAGGCCGAGGCCGAGCCGGCGGTCATCGAGCCGTGTAGCTGATCAGTTGAAGCTGACGCCGAGGCGACGCGCGCAAGCGGGTCCCGGTCCGCGCATGTAATGGCGCTCGGGGCGATATGAGGGGGCGACGAACTCGCGCATCGCGCCGAACGCCAGCCTGATCTTCGACCAGTAGGTCATCTTCCGCAGTCCCTGTATCCGGCCGGTGTGATCCCGGCTCGAACGTCCCTATGGCCCGCATCATACACGGCGGTTCTGAACGATCCGTGAATACGGCGTTAAGGGTCGGGCCTATCGCCTTCAAATCATGGCGAAATCGTGCAGCGGGCATGGCGATTGTGCGGCGCAGCATCGGAGTTGCTCCCGCGTCACAGCGACGGCGATCACAACATGTTTCAGCGCAATGGCCGCCGGAACTTCGAGCGCGGCTGAAGGTTCAGTCAGTACGCGGGACGCATCGCGTTGCGCATCCCCTACTCGTTGCATTCAAGGAAGGAGAAGAACATGGGTTTCTTTTCGAAAGACATCAAGACGATGGACGACCTCTTCGTCCACACGCTCCAGGACATCTATTACGCCGAGATGCAGATCCAGAAGGCTCTGCCGAAAATGATCGAGAAGGCTTCGGATCCGGCGCTAAAGGCCGGCTTCGAGAAGCACCTGCAGGAAACCGCGGGGCACGTGCAGCGGCTCGAGCAGGTCTTCGAGATGCATGGCGCCGAGAAGAAGGCGGTGAATTGCCCGGCGATCGACGGCATCATCAAGGAAGCCAACGAGATCATCGGCGACATCGACGACAAGCGCGTGCTTGACGCAGCGCTGGTCGCCGCCGCCCAGGCCGTCGAGCACTACGAGATCACCCGCTACGGTACACTGATCGAATGGGCGAAGGACCTTGGCCGCGCCGACTGCGCGGCGGTTCTCAAGAAGACGCTCGACGAGGAGAAGGCGACCGACAAGAAGCTGACCGACCTGGCTCAGTCCAAGGTCAACCTGCAGGCCGCCGAGTAGCACCTTTAAGCGGAGCGTTCTCCGTGCTCCGCCGGGCCCGCCGCAAGAGTTCGCGGCGGGCCCTTTTCTTATCCGACATTGTGCCGCGCCCAACGCCCCCTATATAGGCTCAAGTTAGCCTAGACAGCGGAGCCTCAGATGGCGGACACCAAGGCCAATTCCGCGACCGGACCGGTCGCGGCGGACCCAAAGCTGATCCTTGACCTGATCGAGACCATCCAGGCGGACCTGGACCGCCTGCGCGGGCTGGTACAGCCGCAGGTCGGCGAGTTCGACCCGGCCGATCCTCGAAACAAGACATGCGATGGCAAGCTCACCGAAAAGGGTGTCGAGTGCTGCTACCGGATGTTCGACGAAGGGAAGTCGCGTTACTCGGTCGCGCGCGAGATGCGTATTTCCTTCGCGGCCGCGACGCACCGCTTCTCGTCGTGGATGAAGGCCGGCGGGCGCAGCCGGCCAAAAGAGGTCCGCCTCGGCTAGCGGTCTGAAACTCGGCGCTGGCGTGCATATGCGTCTTCGAGGCTAGGCAAGCCCAGCCTTGCGCGCTGCATCTAGGAAGCCGCGGCTGACCGGCAGCAGCGTGCCGTCGCGCATGCGCAGCATCGGCCTGCCGCCGACGCGCACGGTTTCCGCGACCATGTCGACCGCAACCCAGTGCGAGCGGTGAACCTGCACGCCGACGATGCCCTCGGCCTCGGCTATAGCGTCGGCGAAGCGCATGAGCACGAGGCTGCCGCCGCGGTCGGTGCGTATATCGACGTAGTGGTCCTGCATCGACATATGCGAAAGGCGACCGCGCTGCGGCGCCGGCAGGCGGTCGAGGATTCGCGGCCGGCGCGTCTCCGTGCTCTCCGCAGACGCCGCCACCGGCACCTCTTCCGGAACCGCTGCGGCAAAGACGCCGGTCAGCGCCGAAACCACCGCCGAGATCGCGGCGCAGTAGGCGAGCAGCGGCAGGAAATCCATGCCCTGGTCGGGATCGCCGTATACCAGCGCATTGAACGACCAGACGACGACCGTCACCGGCAGGCCGGCGACGACGCCGAGCAAACCGAGGCGCAGCGCCGACACCGCCCCCTCCGGCCAGATCGCGCGCGCGAGCAGGTACACGGTGCCAATGCCGACGACATAGGTGCCGAGCGCGATGGTGCCCCAGAATGCGAGGCGCGCAGGCAGGCGGAAATCGTCATAGGTGCCGAACGGCCCGACCAGGCCGAGCAGGACGGAAGCGCCGACGATGGCGATCCAGAAGCGCGGCGAGGACAGCATGCCCTGCATTTCGCGCATCGTGAACTGCAGCGGGCCCTCAGTCACGAATGGCTCCGGCAACTTGCGAAAGCGTGATGGAAGCGCTGCGAAGGGCCGAATAGGCCTGTCCCTGTCGCGTCGCAATGCGGCGCTCGAGCCTCCAGACCAGGGACAAGACCATGGACTTCTCGCCCATCCTCACCGCCTCCCCCGCCGTGCAGATCCACGTCGTCTGCGCCATTCTCGCCTTCCTTCTCGGAGGCGTCGTGCTGTTCCGCCGCAAGGGCGACCGCCTGCACAGGATCGGCGGCCGCTTGTGGGTGGCGCTCATGCTGATCGTCTGCATCTCGTCGCTGTTCATCCACATGATCCGCATGTTCGGCGCGTGGAGCCCGATCCACCTGCTTTCCATCGGCACGCTCGCAGCGCTTGCGTGGGGCGTATGGGTGGCGCGCGCCCGCCGCATCCCGGCCCACCGGCGCGTCATGCAGGTGACCTACGTCGGCGCCCTCATCATCGCCGGCATCTTCACCTTCATGCCCGGCCGCAAGATGTTCGAAGTGTTCTTCGAGGGCGAGCAGCCGATGGTGGGCGTCGCGGTGCTCGCGACGATGGTTCTCGGAGGCGCCGCGCTGACGCTGCGCGGCCGACGCCCGACCCAACGCCCCAGCCGGCACCTGACGCGGGCGGCGGCCTAGCCGCCGAGCCCGTCGAAGAGCGCCGTCGACAGGTAGCGCTCGGCAAAGGACGGGATGATCACCACCATCTGCTTGCCGACGTTCTCAGGCCGCTTTCCGACGACGATGGCGGCCTGGAGCGCTGCGCCAGACGAGATGCCGACGGGGATGCCTTCGAGCCGCGCCAGCTCGCGCGAATTGGCGAAGGCGTCGTCGTTGCTGACGGTGACGACCTCGTCGTAGATGCCGCGGTCGAGGATCGGCGGCGCGAAGCCGGCACCGATGCCCTGGATCTTGTGGGAGCCGGGCTGGCCGCCGGACAAGACCGGCGAGCCTTCGGGCTCCACCGCGACGATGTGGAGCTTGGGGTTCTTCGCCTTGAGAACCTGGCCGGCGCCGGTGATGGTGCCACCGGTGCCGATGCCGGAGATGAAGATGTCGACCTCGCCGGCAGTGTCGTTCCAGATCTCGAGCGCGGTAGTCTTGCGGTGGATTTCGGGATTGGCCGGGTTTTCGAACTGCTGCGGAATGACCGAATCCGGCGTTTCGGCACGCAGTTCCTCGGCGCGGGCGATGGCGCCGCGCATGCCCTTGGCGCCCTCCGTCAGCACCAGCTCGGCACCGAGCAGCGCCAGCATCTTGCGGCGTTCGACGGACATCGTCTCGGGCATGGTCAGGATCAGGCGATAGCCCTTCGCCGCGGCGGCGAAAGCGAGAGCGATGCCGGTGTTTCCGGATGTCGGCTCGATCAGCGTGGTGCGTCCCGGCGTGATCGCGCCGGAGGCCTCCAAGGCATCGATCATGGCGACGCCGATGCGGTCCTTGACGCTGGCGATCGGGTTGAAGAACTCGAGCTTGAGCAGAAGGTCGGCGACGATCCCCTTGGCGCGGGCGAACTTCTCGGCCCGCACGAGCGGCGTGTCGCCGATGGTCTCGACGATGGAATCGTAGATGCGGCCGCGGCCGGGCTGCTTGGCGTTGTCCATGGGCGTTTCCCTCGTTGAGAGGGAAGCTTAGCCCAGCGCGGCTACTGGCGGAAGGCGATGGTGGCGGCGGCGCCGAACATGAACGCAGCGGCGGTGCGGTTGAGCGCCTTGAGCGCGCGCGGCGCGGCGAGCAGCGTTCGCGCCTTCGCAGCCAGGATGAGATACGGAATCAGCACCAGAAGCAGCGTCGCAATCGTCAGCGCGGCAAGGATGCCGTAGTCGCCGAGCGTGATCGACTGGAGGTCGACGATGGTGGGAGTCAGCGCGATATAGAAGACCATCGTCTTAGGGTTGCCGAGCGTGAGCAGCAACCCCGCCATAAAGCTCGAGAATGCGCCGCCGGCACCGCGCTGCGCCTCGACCTTCTCCGCGGTGATGCCCGACCTCCAGAAACTCCACGCGAGGAAGGCGAGATAGGCAACGCCGAGCCATTTGATGACCAGGAACACCGTGCCGAAGGTCTGCGCCAGGAAGGCGAGGCCAAGGACGACGGCGGTCAGGTAGGTCAGGTCGCCGAGGATCAGCCCGAGCGACATGAATAGAGATGAGCGGAAGCCGGAGCCGAGCGCGCGGGCGACGAGCGCCGTGACGCCAGGACCGGGAATGGCGGCGGCAATGGCGAGCGCGCCCGAATAGGCGACGAAACCGGCAAGTGTCATGGCTTAGATCTCCGAAGCCGGCTTATCACACGGAGGCGGCCGCAAGGGAAATGACGCTTGCTCATCAACCTATCAACGGCGCTGATGGATCGCGCCGTCTGTCACTTGCCGGCGAAGAGCGCCTGCAGCGGTCCGAACGGCGCGACGCCCTTGATGAAGGTAAACGTACCCTTGTCGAGTATTTCGCGCGCCGCATCGTCGAATGCCGCGAACATCGCCTGCGTCAGGCGCGGGCCGGTGGATATGCGGCGGATGCCGATCGCGGCCAGCGAGGCGATCGACTGATCGCCCGGCGCGATCATGCTGACCGGCTTGCCGACGGCGCGGCAGATGGTCTTCAGCATCTGCGGGTCGGACACGCCGGGCGCAAACAGCACATCGGCGCCGGCCTCGGCGAAATGCTGCAGGCGTCGAATGGTGTCGTCGAGGTCCGCGCGACCGTGGAGGAAATTCTCGGTTCGCGCGGTGAAGACGAAGTCATGCTTCAGGGCGCGTGCCGCCTCGGCCGCGGCGCGGACCCGCTCGACCGCGTGCTCGAAGGCATAGATCGGCCGGTCGGGGTGGCCGCTGAAATCCTCGATCGAGCAGCCGGCGAGACCGGCCGCCTCGGCGGCGAAGATCGTCTCCGCCGCGCTCTCGGGGCTGTCGCCCTTGCCCTTCTCAAGATCGGCGGAGACCGGAATGCCGACCGCCGCGACCATCTCGCGGCAATGCGCGATCATCTCGTCGAAGCGCACGCCGCCGTCGGGCAGGCCGCGCGAGAAGGCATAGCCGGCGCTCGACGTGGCAATGGCCTTGAAGCCGAGATGCTCGATCAGCCGGGCGGTACCAAGGTCCGACGGATTGGGCATCACGAAGGTCGCGTCGTGCAGCGCGCGAAATGTCCTACCCTTGTCCATGACAACCTCCCAGCGTCGGATGCAATCTCGCCGCTGTCGCATCGACGGGCAACAGTCAGCGGCCGTCAGCCATTGGATCAGGACCGCTTGCCATTCGTGGCGGCAAGCTGTTCAGCCGGTGCCGGTCGAGCCGAAGCCACCGGCACCGCGAGCCGTGGGCGCGGGCGAGCCGCCCTCGACGATGACCGCGCGGCTGACGGCGGCGATGACAAGCTGCGCGATGCGCATGCCGCGGGTGACCGCGAAATCCTGCTCGGAGAGGTTGACCAACAGCACCATCAGCTCGCCGCGGTAGTCGCTGTCGATCGTACCGGGCGTATTCAGGCAGGTGACGCCGTGCTTGAGCGCCAGACCCGAGCGCGGCCTCACCTGCCCCTCGAAACCTGCGGGAATCTCGGCGATGAGACCGGTGGGGACCAGAGCGCGGCGCCCCGGCAGGATCAGCAGCGGCCGGTCTTCCGGCACCGCGGCGCGAAGGTCCATGCCGGCGGCGCCTTCGGTTTCGTAGGCCGGAAGCGGCAGGCCCTCGGAGTGCAGGAGGCGAACGAAGGGAAGCGTGGGCGACATGGGCGTCATGTGCTGCGGCGCGGTGCAGGCGTCAATCGAAAACCCGCAGCGTGGAGCGGCTGCGCAGGATCGAAATCCCGCATCGCCCGTTATAGCGCATCACGGAGAGCGCCATGACGGAACGCCGGGACTTGCAGGCGGTGATCGACGAGATCGTCGCCAAGATGGAGATGGCGCGGAATTTCGGGCGCGCCGGCAATGTCGAGGCATTGGCGGGCGAGAAGAACGACCGGTTCGGGATCGCACTGGTGACGGCCGGCGGCAAGGTGTTCGAGGCCGGCGAGGCGCGCGAGGCGTTTCCCCTGCAGTCCATCGCCAAGGTGTTCGCGCTGACGATGGCCCTGGAAGCGTGCGGCGACGACGTCTGGAAGCGCGTCGGTCGCGAGCCATCCGGCGATCCGTTCTCCTCGATCATCGATCTCGAACGCTTCAAGGGCGTACCGCGCAACCCGTTCATCAACGCCGGCGCTCTGGTGACGGTGGACATGGTGCTGGCGCGGCCGAAGGGCCATGGCGGCGCGGCAAACGTGCGCGCCTTCGTCGCCGAGAAGATCGGCGGCGGCGCCAGGCTGGAGCTCGAAAAGGAGATCATGTCCGGCGACGGCGAAACCTCGGGCTTCAACAACCGGTCGCTCGCCTACATGGCAAAGCACTTCGAGAACTTCCGCAACGACATCGAGCCGGTGATGAAGGCCTATGTCGAGCAGTGCGCGATCAAGGTGGACTGCCGCCAGCTGGCTCTCGCCGGGCGCTACCTGATCGGCGGCAGCAAGGCGAAGCCGGACGCGCGCAAGCTGGCGCGGCAGATCAACGCCATGATGCTGACCTGCGGCCAGTACGACGGCGCGGGCGACTTCGCCTTCCGCGTCGGCCTGCCGGCCAAGAGCGGCGTCGGCGGCGGCATACTGGCGATCGTGCCGGGCATCGCGTCGATAGCGGTGTGGTCGCCGGGGCTCGACGACAACGGCAACTCGCTGCTCGGCACGCTGGCGCTCGAGCAGCTCTCGCACGACATGGGCTGGTCGGTGTTCGGCTAGCCAAAGGCCTCCGGTTCTGGACCTCGCGGCCGCGTGCCTATATAGCGCCCGGACACAAGAGACCCCTTCATGGCCGAGACTATCGAACACGCGGTTGAACGCCGCCGCACCTTCGCGATCATCGCGCACCCGGACGCCGGCAAGACGACGCTGACGGAGAAGCTGCTGCTGTTCGGCGGCGCGATCCAGCTCGCCGGCGAGGTCAAGGCCAAGAAGGACCGGATGAACACGCGCTCCGATTGGATGAAGATCGAGCGCGAGCGCGGCATTTCGGTGGTCACCTCGGTGATGACCTTCGAGTACGGCGACAACGTCTTCAACCTGCTCGACACGCCGGGCCACGAGGACTTCGCCGACGACACCTACCGGACGCTCTCGGCGGTGGATTTCGCGGTCATGGTGATCGACGGGGCGAAGGGCATCGAGCCGCGCACGCTGAAGCTGTTCGAGGTGTGCCGGCTGCGCGATATCCCGATCGTGACCTTCGTCAACAAGATGGACCGCGAGGCGCGCGACACGTTCGAGATCCTCGACGAGATCGAGGCGAAGCTGGCGCTGGACACGGCGCCGATCACCTGGCCGATCGGCCGCGGCAAGAGCTTCTCGGGGACCTATCACCTCGCCGAAAGCGCCGTGCGCCGCAGCGACGACGAGGTCGAGCGCACCAAGGTCAACGGCCCGGACTCGGACCGCGTCGCCGGCCTGCTGCCGGAAAACGAGCGCGAGGCGTTCATCGAGGAGCTGGAGCTCGGCCGCGAGGCTTGCAAGCCGTTCGACCTCGAGGCGTTCCGCGAAGGGCACCTGACGCCGGTGTTCTTTGGCTCGGCATTGCGCAATTATGGCGTGCGCGACCTGATCGAGGCGCTTGGCGCATGGGGCCCGAAGCCGCGAGAGCAGGAGGCCGACCGCCGCGAGGTGACGCCGACAGAGCCGAAGATGACCAGCTTCGTGTTCAAGATCCAGGCCAACATGGACCCGAACCATCGCGACCGCATCGCCTTCGTTCGCGTCTGCTCGGGCAAGCTGGAGCGCGGCATGAAGGCCAAGCTGGTGCGTACCGGCAAGCCGATGAGCCTGAGCGCGCCGCAGTTCTTCTTCGCACGCACGCGCACGACGGCCGACGAGGCCTATGCCGGCGACGTCGTCGGCATTCCGAACCACGGGACGCTTCGCATCGGCGACACGCTGACCGAGGGCGAGGACCTGATCTTCCGCGGGGTCCCGAACTTCGCGCCGGAAATCCTGCGCCGCGTACGCCTTGGCGACGCGATGAAGGCGAAGAAGCTGAAGGAAGCGCTGCACCAGATGGCCGAGGAAGGCGTGGTGCAGCTGTTCCAGCCGGAGGACGGCTCGCCGGCTATCGTCGGCGTCGTCGGCGCGCTGCAGCTCGACGTGCTCAAGGAGCGGCTGAACGTCGAATACACGCTGCCGGTCGACTTCGAGATGGCGCGCTTCACCGTGTGCCGGTGGATTTCGTCCGATGACCGCAACGAGCTCGACAAGTTCATGAACGCGCATCGCGGCGACATCGCCCGCGATCTCGACGGCGACCCGGTATTCCTGGCGCCGCACGCCTTCGGGCTGAACTACGAGGCGGAGCGATGGAAGGCGATCCGCTTCGACGCGGTCAAGGACTACCAGGTTAGGGAAGCCGCCTGATGGCCGCGCAGGAAGGGAATTTCGCAGGCGTCGTGGCGCCGCTGTCGCGCGCGCTCGACAAGCGCGGCTACACCGAGCTGACGCCGGTGCAGCTCGCGGTGATCGGGCTCGAGCCGGCGGGCGCCGATGCGCTGGTTTCGGCGCAGACGGGTTCGGGCAAAACGGTTGCCTTCGGCATAGCGCTGGCGCCGACGCTGCTCGGCGGCGAGGAACGGTTCGGCGCCGCGGCGCTGCCGCTCGGGCTGGCGATCGCGCCGACGCGCGAGCTGGCAATGCAGGTGAAGCGAGAGTTGGAGTGGCTCTACGCCGAGACCGGCGCGCGCGTCATATCCTGCGTCGGCGGCATGGACATGCGCTCAGAGCGCCGCCTGCTGGAGCAGGGCGCGCACATCGTCGTCGGCACGCCGGGGCGGCTGCGCGACCACATCACGCGCGGCGCACTGGACCTGTCTGCGCTGCGGGCCGTCGTGCTCGACGAGGCGGACGAGATGCTCGACCTCGGCTTCCGCGAAGATCTGGAGTTCATCCTCGGATCGGCGCCGGCGGAGCGGCGAACGCTGATGTTCTCGGCGACGGTTTCGAAGCCGATCGCCAATTTGGCGCGCAGCTACCAGCGCGACGCCGTGCGGCTTTCCACCGCCGACGAGCGCGAACAGCATCTCGACATCGAATACCGCGCGCTGACCATCGCCGGCAGCGACCGCGAGAACGCGATCATCAACGTGCTGCGCTTCTACGAAGCGAAGAACGCGCTGGTGTTCTGCTCGACGCGGGCGGCGGTGAATCATCTGACGGCGCGCTTCAACAATCGCGGCTTCTCGGTCGTGGCCATGTCGGGCGAGCTCAGCCAGAGCGAGCGGACGCACGCGCTGCAGGCGATGCGCGACGGGCGCGCCCGCGTGTGCATCGCAACGGACGTCGCGGCGCGCGGCATCGACCTGCCGAACCTCGAACTCGTCATCCACGCAGACCTGCCGACCAACCCCGAGACGCTGCTCCACCGCAGCGGCCGCACCGGACGTGCCGGCCGGAAGGGCGTCAGCGTGCTGATCGTGCCGGCGCCAGCGCGCCGCCGCGTCGAGCGCCTGCTCGGATCGGCCAACGTTTCCGCGACCTGGGCGCGTCCGCCATCGGCCGACGAGGTCATCCAGCGCGACGACGAGCGCATCCTTGCCGACGCCGCGCTGTCGGCGGAGCCGGCAGAGGACGAGATGGCGATGGTGCGCCAGCTGCTCGAGGCGCACGGCGCCGAGCGCATCGCAGCGGCCTTCATCCGCAATGCCCGCGGCAGCCGGTCGGCACCAGAAGAGCTGATCGAGATCGCCTCCGCCCAGTTCGCGCCGCGTCGGTCCGATGAACGGCACGGGGAGCGCCCCGGGGAATCTCGGGGCGAACGCCCCGAACGCGCGCCGCGCCAGGAATTCGAAGACAGCATCTGGGTGTCCCTGTCGATCGGGCGGAACCAGCAGGCGGAGCCGCGCTGGCTGATCCCGATGATCTGCCGCAACGGCGGCCTGACCAAGCGCGACATCGGCCAGATCAAGCTGATGCCGGACCACAGCGTCGTGCAGCTCGAGGCGGAGGCGGGAACGCGCTTCCTCAAGGCGCTCGGCAAGCGGACGCTCGAGCGCGGCATCACCGTCACCCGGCTGGAGGGGACGCCCGATCTGAGCCGCGGCGGCCAGCGCGCGATACGCGACAGCGATCAGCGCCCGCCGAAGAAGCCGCATCGGGGCAAGGCCGACCAGGGTGCGTGGAAGGGCAAGCCGAAGAAGGCCAAGAAGGACCGGCCGCGCAAGGGCTGACGATGAGCGGGAGGATCGACCCGGACGTCGAAGCTTACCTAGAGCGGATCGAGACCCCGCAATTCCGGCGCGCGCTCGAGGAACTTCGCGCGCAGATCCGGGCGGTGGTGCCCGACGCCGACGAGGTCATCAGCTACGGGCAGCCGACGTTCAAGCAGGATGGGCACCTTGTCGCCTACGCGGCGTTCAAGCGGCACCTGTCATTCTTTCCGATGAGTTCGAGCGCCATCGACGAGCACGCGGAAGCGCTGAAGGACTACAAGACGTCCAAAGGAACCGTGCAGTTCCTGACCGAGCGCCCGATACCTCCCGATGTCGTGGAAGCGATCGTGCGGCGCCGCGTGGCCGACAACGCGGCGGCGGCCGCCGCGCGCGGGCTTCGCAAGAGACGTTGAGAGTGCGGCAGCGGCCGGCGCGAGGCGCGGCCGCTGCCCTCTTCTCAGTAGCGGGCGCCGTTGGCGTCGAGCGCGTCGAGGTAGGCCTTGTAGATCGGCTCGGGGTCGAGACCCTTGGCCTTCACGTCGGCCTTCCACTGATCGACCAGCGGAGCGGCGGCATCGCGCCACTTCTTCACCTCTTCGTCGGTCGGCTTGTAGACGGTGTGATCCGGCGAATCGATCATCTTCTGGCGGCCGGAAGCTTCGTTGTCGGCCCAGCCGGTCGAGAAGCGCTCCGACCATTCCGGCGTGCAGTGGTCGTCGAGGACCTTGCGATCGGCCTCCGACATGCCCTCGTACTTGGCCTTGTTGAAGACCAGCACCTGGCCGGAAATGTAGAACGGCATGTCGAGGTGCCAGGTCGTCACCGGGTCGATGCCGAAGATGTAGATCGAGTTCCACGGGAAGGTCATGGCGTCCGCGGTGCCCTTGGCCAGCGCCTCGCGAGCCTCCGGTGCCGGCACCTGGATGCTTGCGCCGCCGAGCGAGGAGACGAAGCGCGCCATGGTTGCATGGGCCGGGCGGATCGTCTTGCCGCGGATATCCTCCGGCACCTTGATCGGGGCCTTGGCGTGGATGGTGCCCGGATCGTGCGGATTGAAGAGGCAGAACTTCACGTCGGCCATCTCCTTCTCCACGTAGGCCGCGTACCATTCGTGCACGGCGCGTGCGCCCTTCTTGGCGTCAGACACGTGGAACGGAATCTCGATCAGACTGTAGACCGGGAAACGGCCGGCCTGATAGCCGGGATTGACGTAGCTGATGTCAGCGACGCCGTCGCGCGCCAGGTCGTAATGGTCGGGCGCGGCGCCGAGCTGCGAGGCCGGGAAGGTGGTGATGGCGATGCGGCCTTCCGATGCCTTCTGCACGGACTCGATCCACTCGGCCATGCCCATCGTCGCAACCGGATGGGTCGGCGGAAGCCAGTGGGCCAGTTGCAGTTCAACGTCGGCGGCCGACGCCGCGGCCGACGACAACGCAAGCACGGCGAATGCCGCGACGATCGATTTCTTCATTCCTTCCTCCCTTGGGCCCGCGTGGCGCGCGCCTCGGGAGCGATTGTTATGGCGCATAGCCAAGCGGTCAACCCTCGGCAGCCTAGCTTTTGGTATGAGAGCAACCCCGCCTGGCGCGATTCTGCCCAGATTTTCGGCAACCAGGCCTTGCCCAAACCGCTGGCGGACGCCCAAAAAGCGAGCAATTCCAAAGTGTTATTTTGTTTAGAAGATCGCGATAACTCTATCGGCCGGGGAATTGCTGCATTGCAATAGAGGCGCGGGGCGATCGATGCTGGTCGAAGACAACATTTGCATGAACAGCGGCGCGATCGGCGACGACGACTTCCGGACGCTGTTCGTGACGCACCCGACACCGATGTGGGTCTACGACCCGGAGACCCTGCGCTTCCTCACCGTCAACGAGGCGGCGGTGCGGCTCTATGGCTACACGCCGGAGCAATATGCCGGAATGACGGTGCTCGACATCAGGCCTGAGAGCGAGCGGCAGCGGATGCTCGCGGCGGTGCGCGCCCGCTCCGACCTCGGACGCCCCGAGCGCTGGCAGCATCTCAAGGCGAACGGCGACACGATGGAGGTGCTCACCTACGGGCGCAACGTGCGCTTCAACGGCGTCGATGCGATCCTTGCCATCGTCATCGACCGCACCGAGGTGAACCGCGCCTATCGCCAGGCGAGCGACACGCGTTCGCTGCTCGACAGCATTCTCTCCAGCCTGCCGGTCGGCGTCTTCGTCAAGGACATGGCGGACGGCGGGCGCTACATCCTCTACAACGCCGCCTGCGGGGAGATCGTCGGCTTCGAGCCGGCGCAGATCGTCGGGAAGCAGGACCGCGACATCTTCCCGGCGGCGCAGGCGGATATGTTCGTGAACCAGGATTTTCGCGCCATGGACACGGCGCAGACCCTGTCGTTCGAGGAGGCGGTGGTCCGCTCCGACACCAGCACGCGCACCATTCACACCATCAAGCGCGCGATCCCGACGGTGGACGGCTCGGCACCGCGCTATCTCGTCGGGATCTCGCAGGACGTGACCGAGCGCCGCTCGTTCGAGGACCGCATCTCGTACATCGCGCTGCACGACGCGCTGACCGGTCTGCCGAACCGCAAGTCGTTCGCCGACCACATGGCGCACAGGCTGGAGGGGCACGCGATCGCGCCGTTCGCGCTGGTCTACATCGACGTCGACCACTTCAAGCACATCAACGACAGCATGGGGCATCCCGCCGGCGACGCGCTGCTGATCGAGGTGGCGCGCCGGCTGAAGCGCATCGTGCGCGAGGGCGACCTCGTGGCGCGGCTCGGCGGCGACGAGTTCGCGCTCGTCGTGGCCACCGCGGGACGCGACCTGCAGGCCTTCGCACAAGACGTGATGCGCGCCTTCGAGACGCCGGTCCAACTCGACGGAGCCGAGGAGCACGTCGCCTGTAGCGTCGGCCTGGCGCTGGCACCGACCGACGGCGACGACGTCAACGTGCTGCTGCGCAACGCGGATCTCGCGCTCTACGCGGCGAAGGCCGACGGACGTTCGACCTTCCGGTTCTACGAGCCGGCGATGCGCTTCAACGCCGAACGCCGCCATGGCTTGACGGTGGAACTGCGCCAGGCGCTGGCCGCGGGCGACTTCGAGCTGCACTACCAGCCGCTGCTTTCGCTGCACGACGACACGATCTCCGGCTTCGAGGCGCTGGTGCGATGGCGCCACCCGCATCGCGGGCTGCTCGCGCCGGCCGAGTTCATACCGGTGGCCGAGGAAACCGGACTGATCAGCGCCATCGGCGACTGGGTGATGCGCGAGGCCTGCCGCACGGCGGCGCAATGGCCGCAGGAGATCAAGGTCGCGGTGAACCTGTCCCCGTGCCAGTTCCGCGACGTCGGCCTGCTCGCCACGGTCGTCTCCGCGCTCGACCAGGGCGGCCTGCATCCGAGCCGGCTCGAGCTGGAGATCACCGAATCCGTGCTGCTGGCGGAGAACGGCCAGAACCTGCAGCTTCTGCACGCGCTGCGCGAACTCGGCGTACGCATTGCGATGGACGATTTCGGCACCGGCTATTCTTCGCTCAGCTATCTGCGCTCCTTCCCCTTCGACAAGATCAAGATGGACCGCAGCTTCGTGTCCGGCATCGAGACCGATCCTGGCTCGATGGCGATCGTGCGCGCGGTGACCGGCCTCGGTTCGGGGTTCAACCTGACGACGACGGCGGAGGGCGTCGAGACGCCGGAACAGCTCGCAAGGCTGCGGCGCGAAGGCTTCGGAGAAGCTCAGGGCTATCTGCTGGCAAGGCCGATGGCCGGCAAGGAGGTCCCGGGCTTCCTTGCACGCCGCGGCGCTCAGCGGCTGCCCAACGTGGCCTGACCCGCAAGCGTCTCCCACTCGATGTCGTTGGCGTAGAATTTCGTTCCGCTTTCGGCGCCATCTTGGCGCGCGCGTTTCTAACGCTGCCGGTGTGCCGTGCCTATATTCCGGTCGGACACCGGAAGGATTGCATCATGGGCCTCCGCATCAACGACACCGCTCCCGACTTCACTGCCGACACCACCCACGGGAAGATCAACTTCCACGAGTGGATCGGCGACGGCTGGGCGGTCCTGTTCTCCCACCCGAAGAACTTCACCCCCGTCTGCACGACCGAACTCGGCAGTGCCGCCAAATTCGCGCCGGACTTCGCCAAGCGCGGCGTGAAGATCATCGGCATCTCGGTCGATCCGGTCGAGAGCCACGACAAGTGGAAGGCCGACATCAAGACCGCGACCGGCCAGGATGTGACCTACCCGCTGATCGGCGACCGCGACCTGAAGGTCGCAAAACTCTACGACATGCTGCCTGCCGACGCCGGCGACAGTTCCGAAGGACGCACGCCCGCCGACAACGCCACGGTGCGCTCGGTCTACGTCATCGGGCCGGACAAGAAGATCAAGCTCGCCCTCACCTATCCGATGACGACGGGCCGCAACTTCGCGGAGATCCTGCGCGCCATCGACTCGATCCAGCTTACCGCCAAGCACAAGGTGGCGACGCCGGCGGACTGGAAGCAGGGCGAGGACGTCATCATCACAGCCGCGGTCTCGGATGACGAGGCGACACAGAAGTTCGGCAGCTTCGAGCGCGTTCTGCCGTATCTGCGCAAGACCAAGCAACCGGCGGCCTGAGCACCGCATCCTCCCGAGAAGGCCGGCGCTCCGCCGGCCTTTTTCGTTGCCACATTATTCAACCAGATGGTTGACTAACCCTATCTCTGCAGGCATATTCAACCAGATGGTTGAATTGCGCCCCGATCTCGATCGTGTCTTCCAGGCACTGTCCGACGGCACCCGCCGGGCAATGATCGCACAGCTCTGCGGCGGCGAACGCAGCGTCGGCGATCTCGCCATGCCCTTCGCTATGAGCCTAGCAGGCGCGTCGAAGCACGTGAGGGTTCTGGAGGATGCCGGGATCATCCAGCGCCGCCGCAAAGGGCGCGTGCACTATTGCAGCCTGCAGCCGGCTCGCCTCGCGGCGGCGGAGGAATGGCTGCGTCGTTACCAGCAATTCTGGACCGGGCAGCTCGACCAGCTGGAAACGGTGCTGGCGGACGCAGATGTCCCAAAGGACGGGAGCAATCACCAATGACGGCAGTACGGATCAAGAAGCGTTTCGCGGCCTCCGCCGAAAGCGTGTTCGACGCATGGCTCGACCCGGCGGTGGCGGCGCGCTGGCTGTTCCGGTCGCCGGAGGGTGAGAAGATGACGTGCAGGATCGACGCGCGCGTCGGCGGCAGGTTCACCGTGACGGCTCATCGGCCCGACGGCGACATCGAGCACGTCGGCGAATACCGCGTGATCGACCGTCCGAAGCGACTGGTCTTCACGTTCGCGGTGCCGAAGTTCAGCCCTGAGTACGACTTGGTGACCATCGAGATCGCCGCGCTCGATGACGGCTGCGAACTCACCCTGACCGACGAGATGTCGCCTGAAATCTACGCAGAATGGGGCGACAAGACCATCGAGGGCTGGAGCGGCATGCTCGACAAGCTGGCCGGCAAGCTGAGCGCCTAGGCCAGACGCTCGGCGACCAGTTGGGCGAGACGCCCGGCGACTTCGTCCTTCGACATCTGCGGCCACTCCTCGACTCCGGCCGAAGAGACGATGCTCACCAGATTGAGGTCGCCGCCCATGGCGCCGCCCTCTGTTGAGACGTCGTTGGCGACGATCATGTCGGCACCCTTCCGCGCGAGCTTGGCCTGCGCATTGGCGATGAGATTCTGCGTCTCCGCAGCAAATCCGATCACCAGTCGGGGCCGACTTGCGTGATGTCCGACGGTGGCGAGAATGTCGGGGTTCTCGACCATGCGCAGCGACGGCGGCCCTTCGCCTGCGACCTTCTTGATCTTCTGGCCGGCTTCGCCTTCGGTGCGCCAGTCGGCGACAGCGGCGACGAAGATGGCGGCGTCGGCTGGCAGCGCGCGCTCGACCGCGGCGAGCATGTCGCGGGCGCTTTCCACGCGCGTCACCGACACGCCTTGCGGATCCGGGATGACGACCGGCCCGGAAACCAGCTCAACCTCCGCACCGAGGCGAGCGAGCGCGGCGGCGATGGCGTGACCCTGCTTGCCGGACGAGCGATTGGCGATGTAGCGCACCGGATCGATCGGCTCGTGGGTCGGTCCGGAGGTGACGATGACGCGACGCCCGGCGAGCGGGCGCGACGCCGGCCCGAGCAGCGCTTCGACTGCCGCGACGATCTCCAGCGGCTCGGCCATGCGTCCCTCGCCCGCTTCCCCCTTCTCGGCCATCTCGCCGCGAGCGGGGCCGACGAAACGGATGCCGTCGGCGGCAAGCGTGGCGCGATTGCGGCGTGTCGCCGGGTGCGACCACATCTTCGGATTCATGGCGGGTGCGACGAGCACCGGCCGATCGGTGGCGAGCAGGACGGCCGAGGCGAGATCGTTGGCGAGGCCGGTCGCCATCTTCGCGATTAGGTCGGCGGTCGACGGAGCGACGACGATGAGATCGGCCTCGCGCGCCAGACGGATATGGCCGACATCCTGTTCGTCCTGACGGTCGAACAGTTCGGTGAAGACATGATCGGCCGACAGCGCGCCGACGGCCAGCGGCGTGACGAAGTGCTGGGAAGCTGCCGTCATCACGCAGCGCACCGCCGCGCCGCGCTCGCGCAGGCGGCGGATGAGATCGAGGGACTTGTAGGCGGCGATGCCGCCGCCGACGATCAGAAGGATGCGTTTGCCGGAAAGAGTCATGCGGGCTCCCACGGATTCACGATCTCGACGCCGCAGTCCTCGAAATCGCGAACATTCCGTGTCGCCAACGCGAGTCCACGCGAACGCGCGATAGCAGCAATCTGTGCGTCGGACTGGCTCATGGGCCGGCCCCGCCCGCGACGGAGCGCAAGAATTTCCGCATAGTGCTCGGCTTCAGCAGTTCCAAAGGCGAGAATATCGGTGCGCAGCTCTTCTGCAAGGAAGCGCCAGATAACGGCTGCCACTTCGATCTTGCGTTTTCCGACGGGCATGAGTGCGAGGCCGTGCAGGAGTTCGGCCTTGGAGATGGAAGACAGGAAGAGCGAGGATCTCTCAATCCGAGCAAACCACGCCTCGACGACAGCGTTGGGCGCAGGCCTCATGGCTTCCGATACGACATTTGTGTCGAGAAGAAACATCAGGAAAAAGTCGGCGGTTCGCGCGGCGGTTGCCGAGCCGGGATTTCGATATCGAAACCGCCATGCTGATCCACCAGCCGCCGGATTGCCTCATAAAGGCTTTCATTTCGGCCGGCATCCGCAGCTTCACCTCTTGCGGCCTCGTCCAATATCGAACGAATCTCCTGTTCCATTGAGACGCCGCGCCGAGCGGCGCGTATGCGTAGCGCCTGCTTTACCCTTTCATCGACATTGCGGACTGTGATTGTGCTCATGCTAGCAATGTAGGCACTGACAGCAACGCCGTCAAAGTCAGCCGAAGGCGATGGCGAGCAGCGCGATGGCGATGACCCACAGCGCGACGCGGCCCCAGCGCGAATGGCGGGCCTCGGCACGGCCGATGGCATCCGCAGTACGCGAATCGAAGCGCAGGCCATGCTCTGCCATGGCGTCGATCTCCCGCGACAGGCGCTCAGTGCGCGCGGCGAGGTCAGGCGCCTGGCGGGCGAGCGACAGCAGCGCCGAAGCGCCGTCTCGCGCGTCCTCCAGCAGCCCGCGCGGCCCGAGATTGTCGGCGATCCAGTTGCGCACGACGGGTTCGGAGGATTTCCACATGTTGAAGCGCGGATCGAGGGTGCGGCAGACGCCCTCGACCACCACCATCGTCTTCTGCAGCATAAGAAGCTCCGTCCGCGCCTGCATGTCGAAGATCTCGGTGACCTCGAACAGCAGGCCGAGCAGCTTGGCCATGGAGATGGTTTCGGCGGACTGGCCGTGGATCGGCTCGCCGATGGCGCGGATCGCCTGGGCGAAGGCGCGGACGTCGTGCGTGCGCGGGACGTAGCCGGCCTCGAAGTGAACCTCGGCGACGCGGTGATAGTCGCGGCGGATGAAGCCGTAGAGAATCTCGGCGAGGAACCGGCGCTCCTTCTTGCCGAGCCGGCCGGTGATCCCGAAATCGACCGCGACGATGGTGCCGTCGGCTTCGACGAACAGATTGCCGGGGTGCATGTCGGCATGGAAGAAGCCGTCGCGCAGCGTGTGGCGCAGGAACGACTGCATCAGCGTCGCTGCCAGCGCCGTGAGGTCGTGACCCGCGGCCGCGAGGCCCGCGATGTCCGACATCTTGACGCCGTCGACCCACTCCATGGTGACGACGTCCCGGCCGGTGCGCTCCCAATCGACCCAAGGCACGCGGAAACCCGGGTCGCCGGCGGTATTTTCCGCGATCTCGGACAGGGCAGCCGCCTCGAGCCGCAGATCCATCTCGATCTTGGTCGTCTGGGCGAGCAGGCGCGTGACCTCGACCGGCTTCAGCCGGCGCGACGAGGCAATGAAGCGCTCCTGCAGGCGGGCGGCGAGGAAATAGGCTTCCAGATCCTGCTGGAACTGCACGCGCACCCCAGGCCGGATCACCTTGACGGCGACCTTCGCCTCGCTGCCCTCGCGCTCGATGCGGGCCGGATGGACCTGGGCTATCGAGGCCGCGGCGACGGGCTCGCCGAATTCGAGGAACAGGGACCCGACGGTACGGCCGATGGAGCCCTCGATGGTCTGCGCCGACTCTCGCGTCGGAAAGGTCGCCATGCGGTCCTGCAGCGACGCCAGGTCGCGCGCCAGCTCGACGCCGACGACATCAGGCCGCGTCGCGAGGAACTGGCCGAGCTTGACGTAGGACGGGCCGAGCCGGGCAACGGCCGTGGAGATGCTCTCCGTGCGGTCGCGGCGGCGCGAGCGCGGACGCGCCAGCAGCCTCGACAGCTTCCAGAGGGTGCGTGGCGGACCGTCGAACTCGTCACCCGGAAAGGCCGCGACGACGCCCTCGCGGACCATGATCCAGCCGGCGCGCGCCAGCCGGAAATATGCGGCAGGTGTGCTCATCGCGCCGGGGTTTTCAGAGTTTCCAGCCGGAATGCGCGGCAGCGATACCGCCCGAATAGTCGCGCCAGGAGACGCGCGAGAAGCCGGCGCGCTCGATCATCGTGGCGAAGTCGCGCTGGCGCGGAAACTTGCGGATGGATTCGACGAGGTAGCGATAGGGTTCGCCGTCGCCGGTGACGACCTGGCCGATGCGCGGGATGGCGTTGAACGACCAGGCCTCGTAGACGCGGTCGAGCAGTGGAACGTCGACCTCGGAGAATTCGAGGCAGAGAAAGCGGCCGCCGCGCTTCAGCACGCGATAGGCTTCCGCCAGGGCGCGATCGATATGCGGTACGTTGCGGATGCCGAAAGCGATCGTGTAGGCGTCGAAGGAGGCATCCTCGAAGGGCAGCGTCTCGGCATTGGCCTCGACGAAGCTGATGCCGCCGTAGCCGCGCTTTTCGGCGCGCTCGCGGCCGACGGCAAGCATCGAGGCGTTGATGTCGCCGACTACGGCCTCGGCCTGCCCGCGGCTGGCGTCGACGACGCGGAACGCGATGTCGCCGGTGCCGCCGGCCATGTCCAGCAGGCGCCAGCCCGGGCGCTTCGGCGGGTTCAGCCAGGCGACGGCGGCGTTCTTCCAGACGCGGTGGAGGCCGCCCGACATCAGGTCGTTCATCAGGTCGTAGCGGCCGGCGACGCGGTGAAACACCTTGTCGACGAGGTCCTGCTTCTCGCCGTCGCGCACGGCGCGGAAACCGTAGGAGGTCTCCATGCCGCCGTCCGCGGTGGTGCGCGCCTCGTCCATGCTTCAACTTCCCGACAAATCCGGGCCGGACCATAGCTCATTGAAAAGTTGGGCGCTATCGTTCGGGCCGCGATGAACGGACGCGGCGAGGGGAACAAGACGATGGTGCCGAAGGCCGAACTCCACTGCCACATCGAAGGCGCGGCGGCGCCCGATCTCGTCATCGCTCAGGCGCGAAAATACAATGCCGATACATTGGCTTTCATCCGGGACGGCTCGTTCGTCTGGGAGGACTTCACCACCTTTCTCGCGGCCTATGACTTCTCGGCGAATTTGTTTCGCGACGAGGAAGACTATGCGCGCCTCGCCGAGCACTACCTGACCAGCCTGGCGCGCGACGGCGCGATCTATTCGGAGGTGTTCACGTCGCCGGACCACGCGCGGAAGGCGGGCCTGTCGCCCGAAGCCTATACGAACGCGCTCGGCGAGGGCATGGCGCGGGCGAAAGCCAAGACCGGCATCGAGGGCCGCATGATCGTCACGGGGGTGCGCCACTTCGGCGTCGAATCGGTGGAAAGCGCGGCGCGGTTCGCCGTCAAATGCGGGCATCCGCTGGTGACCGGCTTCGGCATGGCGGGCGAGGAGCGCTTCGGCGAGGTCGAGGACTATGTCCGCGCCTTCGAGATCGCGCGCGAGGCCGGGCTCGGCATCACGGTGCATGCAGGCGAACTCGCCGGCTGGCAGAGCGTGCAGGATGCGCTCGACCACATCAGGCCGTCACGGATCGGGCATGGCGTGCGCGCCATCGAGAACCCGGATCTCGTCAGGCGAATCGCCGACGAAGGCGTGGTGCTCGAGGTCTGCCCGGTGTCCAACATCAAGCTCAAGGTGTTCCCAAGCTTCAAGGACCATCCGTTCCCGGCGCTGCACCGCGCCGGCTGCAAGGTGACCCTGAACTCCGACGATCCGCCGTATTTCTGGACGACGCTGAAACGCGAGTACGACATCGCGGCCGACGAATTCGGATATGCGCCAAGGGAGCTTGCCGGGTTCACGCGGACGGCGCTGGAAGCTGCGTTCGTCGACCGTAAGACGCGGGCCGAGCTGATCGCGCGGGCGGACAAGATGATGGCGGCGCGGGTCTGACGACGAATCCTGTGCCTCTGGCCGCTTGCGGGTTTGCCGTCGGGCAGTTCAGGCTAGTATGGACTTCCAGTTCACAGGTTCGGAGAACGGCATGAAGGGCGTCACCGTCGTCACCCACCCGCTCGTGCAGCACAAGCTGACGATCATGCGCAAGAAGGAAACTTCCACCGCCGGCTTCCGGCGGCTGCTGCGCGAGATTTCGCTGCTGCTCTGCTATGAGGTGACCCGCGATCTCGAGCTGACGACGGTTGAGATAGAAACGCCACTGACGACGATGCAGGCGCCGACGCTGGAGGGCAAGAAGCTGGTGTTCGCCTCGGTCCTGCGCGCCGGCAACGGTCTGCTCGACGGCATGCTCGACCTCGTCCCCGCGGCTCGCGTCGCGCATATCGGTCTCTACCGCGATCACGACACGCTCGAAGCCATCGAATACTTCTTCAAGGCCCCAAGCGACCTCGGGGACCGGCTGGTCATCGTCGTGGACCCGATGCTGGCGACCGGCAACTCGGCAATCGCGGCGGTCGAGAAGCTGCGCTCGCGCGGGGCGACGAACATCCGCTACCTCTGCCTGCTGGCGGCGCCGGAGGGCATACAGCGTTTCACCGAGGCGCTTCCCGACGTGCCGGTGTTCACCGCGGCCATTGACGAGAAGCTCAACGACAAGGGCTATATCGTGCCCGGTCTCGGCGATGCCGGCGACCGCATGTACGGGACGAAGTGAGGACCCCATGCGCCTTCTCCTCGCGGCATCAATCGCGATCTTCGCCGCCGCCGCACCGCTTCCCGCGCAAGCCGACGACGAGTACGACACGTGCATGGGAAAAGGGATGACCGACGCGGATTACCGGGAGTGCGGCGGCGCCTACATTGGGCGCGCCGACGCGGAGTTGAACGCAGCATGGCGGGAGCTGCGTCAGCAAAGCTCGGAAGAGACGAGGAAATGGCTGCTCGACGAGCAGCGCGCGTGGAACGAATACAAGGAGAAGTCGTGCCTGTTCTGGGGGACCGGGGAATACGGTACGATCGGCTCGGCGATGACGTATCCGCCCTGCCGGGCCCGCGTCATCGAGGCACGTACTGCGGAGCTCCGCGAGTACCTCGAGGGAATCCAGGAGCCGTGACGCCGGCAATCGATCCTTAACCACGCCTGCAAGGCGGCCGACGCCTTAACCCGATATCACCACCATGTCGGGCATGACGAGACCAACAAGGTACAGTCATGCTGCGCAAACTGGTCATACTCGGTCTCGTCGCCGGCGGCTCCGCGTCGCTTCCGGTGGTTTACCAGCGCAACCCCGAGATTTTCGAAGGGCTGGTGAAGTCGGCGCTCGAGGAGCCCGCACCGGTCCCGGCGCCGCAACGGCCGCTGGTGGTCATCAACCAGGCCAAGCCGGAAGCTCCGCGCGGCAATCCTGCCGGCCGCAAGGTTCGTCTCGAAGCCGATGAGCGCGGCCACTTCAACGCCGACTTCAAGATAAACGGCCGCACGATCGAGGCGCTCGTCGATACCGGCGCGTCGATGGTCGCGATAAACCTGTCCACCGCACGGCGGCTTGGGCTTGGACTGGGACCATCCGACTTCAATCGCGAGGCCAATACCGCCAACGGCGTGATCAGGGCAGCGACGGCGACGCTGGACAGCGTGCAGATCGGCAAGATCGTGATCCGCGACGTCGAGGCGATGGTGCTGGAGGACAAGTCTCTCGACGGCACGCTCGTCGGCATGTCGTTCCTGAAGGAACTCTCCATGTTCCGCATCGAGAGCGGCGCGCTGGTGATGGAACAGTAGCTAGGCGGGGACGCGCTTCCTTACCGGCGCTCGAACCTTCGGCTTCTCGTCGGCCAGTTCGTAGGCCGCGACTACCGCTCGCGCCGCCTCGTCGGCTTTCGCGCGTGACCGCGCATGGACGAGGGCCAGCGGCTCGCCCTTCCCCACTTCAGCGCCGATCTGCGGCAGGCCGGTGATGCCCACGGCATGGTCGATGGCGGCGGCAGGATCGGTGCGCCCGCCGCCCAGCGCGACGACGGCCAGCCCGATGTCCCTTGTGGCGATTGCCGACACGAAGCCGGCGCGCGGAGCGGCAACGGCAATCTCGACCTCGGCCTTCGGCAGATGCGCCTCCATCCGCTCGACGAAGTCGCTGGGGCCGCCGAGCATCGCGACCATGCGCCCGAAGGTTTCGACGGCGCGGCCGTCCGAGAGCGCCGTGGAGGCGGCCTTGCGGGCGGCAGCAACCGTCTCATGGATGTCTGCGGACACGAGCATCTCCGCTGCGAGCGCGAGCGTCACCGCCTCCAGGCGCGGGTCCCGATGCCTGCCGGTCAGGAAGTCCACCGCATTGACGACCTCCACCGCATTGCCGGCAGCCGAGGCGAGTGGCTGATCCATGTCGGTAATGAGCGCGGTCGTCGGCATTCCGGCGCCGTTGGCGACCTCGACAAGGCTTCGCGCGAGATCGAAGGCATCGCGCTGCGTCGGCATGAACGCGCCGTGGCCGGCCTTGACGTCGAGCACCAGCGATCCAATTCCCGCTGCGAGCTTCTTGGAAAGGATCGAGGCGGTGATGAGCGGTATCGACTCCACCGTGCCGGTGGTGTCGCGGATGGCGTAGAAGCGCTTGTCGGCGGGCGCCAGCCGGGCGGTCTGGCCAATGATCGCGCAGCCCACCTCGCGCACGACTTTGCGGAACAGACGGTTGTCCGGCTGGCTGGTGTAGCCCGGGATCGAGTCCATCTTGTCGAGCGTGCCGCCGGTGTGGCCAAGGCCGCGTCCCGAGATCATCGGGACATACGCGCCGCAGGCGGCGACGATCGGCGCCAGCATCAGCGAGACGTTGTCGCCGACGCCGCCCGTCGAGTGCTTGTCGGTGGCCGGTCCCGGAAGGTCGGACCAGTCCAGGACATCCCCGGAATCGCGCATGGCGAGCGTCAGCGTCACCGCCTCGTCGCGGCTCATGCCGTTGAGCACGATGGCCATGGCAAGCGCGGAAACCTGCGCGTCGGTGAACGAGCCGTCGACGAGGCCGCGGACGAAGTCTCCGATCTCCGCGCCGGTCAGCGGCCAGGCATCGCGCTTGCGCCGGATGATCTCCTGCGGAAGCATCGGGTCAGACGTCCACGCCGGCGCGGAACAGCTCGCGGAAGATCGCGGCGAGCCGCTGGCCGCCAAGCGGCGCCATGTCCTTGGTCTCCTGGTGCGAAAGCTCGCCGCCGGTCATGCCGGCCGCAAGGTTGGTCACCACCGAGCAGGCGGCGACGCGCAGGCCGAGAAAGCGGGCAACAATGACTTCGGGGACAGTCGACATGCCAACCGCGTTGGCCCCGAGGATGCGCGCCATCCTGATCTCCGCCGGCGTCTCGAAGGACGGTCCGGAGAACCACATGTAGACGCCCTTCGACAGCGCCGTGCCCGTCTTCTGCGCCGCTGCCTCGATCGCGGCGCGCAGGCCCGCGTCGTAGGCATTGGTCAGGCCGACGAAGCGGCGGTCCGACGTCTCGCCGAAGAGCGGATTGGTGCCGGAGAAATTGATGTGGTCGGTGATCAGCATCACCGAGCCCGGCCCCATCTCGGGCTCGAGCGATCCAGCGGCGTTGGTCAGCAGCAGGTTTTCGATGCCGAAGCCGGCGAGCGCCTCCAGCGCAGGGCGCATGGCCGCCGGGTTGCCATGCTCGTAATAATGGGCGCGGCCGGCCATCATCAGCACCGGCGTGCCTGCCAGGCGGCCGGCGACGATCTGGCCGGCGTGGCCCGAGACGCCGGAGTGCGGGAAGCCCGGCAGCTCGCCATAGGGGATGCGGACCGCGTCTTCGACCTCGTCGGCGAGCGGGCCAAGCCCGGAGCCAAGAACCATGGCCGTGCGCGGCGCGAGGCCGTTGAGGCGGCGGACCAGCGCGTCTACCGCTTCGTTCATTTTAGTATTTCTCCGCGAAAGCCGAGCGGCAGGATCGCTTCCATCTTGTGGGTCTCGACGATACCGGTCTGATCGCAGAGGTAGAGCTTCGACTGCGGGCCGGCGAACTCCGCGAGGCGCTGGCGGCAGCCGCCGCACGGCGTGATGCGGTCCATCTTCTCGGCGACGACGCAAATCTCGGCGATGCGGCCGCCGCCGCCCATGACGTAATGGGCGAGCATCGTCGTCTCCGCACACCAGCCTTCCGGATAGGACGCGACCTCGATGTTGCCGCCGGAATAGACGCGTCCGTCCTCGGTGCGCAGCGACGCGCCGACCGGGAACTTCGAGTACGGCGCGTAGCATTTCGCCATGGCCTCGCGGGCGGCGAGGAAGAGGTCGTTGGCAGGGTGCACGCTCACCGCTCCTTGACGTAGGGCTGGCCGCCGGCACGCGGCGGGATGGCCTTGCCGATGAAGCCGGCAAGCAGGATCACCGTCAGCACGAAAGGCAGCGCCTGGATGACCTGGACCGGCACGCGGCCGATGAGCGGCAGCGGCGAGCCGCCGATGCGGATGGCCATGGCGTCGAGGAAGCCGAACAGCAGGCAGGCGAACATCGCCGGCACCGGCCGCCACTTGGCGAAGATCAGCGCCGCGAGCGCGATGTAGCCGCGCCCGGCCGACATGTCCTTGACGAAGCCGGCATTCATGGCGAGCGCCAGATAGGTGCCGGCGAGGCCGGAGAGGATGCCGGTGCACATGACCGCCCTGTAGCGCAGCCAGGTGACCGAGATGCCGGCGGTGTCGACCGCGGCGGGGTTCTCGCCGACGGCGCGCAGCCGCAGGCCGAAGCGCGTGCGGAAGAGCACCCACCAGGTGAACGGCACCGCGAGGAACGCCAGGTAGGCGAGCAGCGAATGGCCTGAGATCAGCTCGGAATAGATCGGGCCGACGAGCGGCACATCGCGCAACTCGGCTGCGAACGGAAGTTCGACCGGTCCGAAGCGGCCTTCGGAGCCGACAGTCGGTGTGCGGCCACCCTGCTTGAACCAGGCCTGGCCAAGAATGATCGTGGATCCGGCGGCGATGAAGTTGATTGCGACGCCCGAGACGATCTGGTTGCCGCGGTGGGTGATCGAGGCAAAACCGTGGACCAGCGACAGGAACACCGCGACCAGGATCCCCATGCCGACGCCGGCCCAGGCCGAGCCCGTGACGAAGGCGGCGGCGCCGGCCGCGAAAGCGCCCGCCAGCATCTTCCCCTCAAGCCCGATATCGAAGATGCCGGCGCGCTCCGAATAGAGGCCTGCCAGGCAGGCGAGCAGCAGCGGCACCGACAGGCGGATCGTGGAGTCGAGGACGAAGATGAGGGTGTTGAAGAAATCCATCTCAGGCGCCCTCCCCCTTGGCCGCCGGCAAACCGACGGTGCGCGGGCTGATCGCGGCGAACAGCGCCTGGATCTGCGGGCGGAACATGTTCTCCAGAGCGCCGGCGAACAGGATGACGAGCCCCTGGATGATGACGATCATGTCGCGGCTGATCGCCGGCATCTCGAAGGCGAGGTTCGCGCCGCCCTGGTAGAGCACGCCGAACAGGATCGCGGCCGGTACGATGCCGGCAGGATGCGAGCGGCCCATCAGCGCGACGGCGATGCCCACGAAGCCGGCGCCGGTGACGAAATCGAGCTGAACGCGGTGCTGGTCGCCCATGATCGGGTTAAGCGCCATCATGCCGGCCAGCGCCCCCGAGATCATCATGGTGATGACGATGATGCGCGCCTCGGGGATGCCGGCATAGCGCGCGGCCTTGGGGCTGTGGCCCTGGGTGCGGATCTCGTAGCCCAGCCTGGTGCGCCAGATCAGCACCCAGACGAGGAAGGCCATCAGGAGCGCCAGCAGAAAAGACAGGTTGAATGGCGCCGAGCGGATCGGGCCCATGAAGATCTCGATCAGCCAGTTGAGCTTTGGCAGATGCGCGTCGGCGAGGAAGGTGCGGGTCTGCGGCGCCATCGAGCCGGCAGGCTTCAACACGTCGACCAGCAGATAGACCATGGTCGAGGCGGCGATGAAGTTGAACATGATCGTCGTGATGACGATGTGGCTTCCGCGCTTGGCCTGCAGGATCGCCGGGATGAAGGCCCAGAACGCCCCGATGGCTGCGGCGCCGAGGATCGCCAGCGGGAAGTTGACCCACCAGGGGAAGACGCTGTCGAAGGACAGGCAGACGATCGCGACGCCGAGGCCGGCGATGTAGGCCTGCCCCTCGCCGCCGATGTTGAACAGGCCGGCATGGAAGGCGACCGCCACGGCGAGGCCGGTGAAGATGAAGCTCGTCGCATAATAGAGCGTGTAGGCGACATTCTGGCCGCGGCCGAAGGCGCCTTCGATCAGGATGCCGGCCGCGCGCAGCGGGTTTTCGCCGACGAGCAGCACGACGAGGCCGGCGACAAGGAAGGCAACCGCCAGGTTGACGACCGGGATCAGCCCGTAATCGGCCCAGCGCGGCAGTTTTGCGAAGGGTGTGCTCATTCCGCCGCTTCCTGGTTGACGACGCCGGCCATCAGGAGGCCGAGGTCTCCTTCGCTCGCGTCTGGGCCACGTTCGCCGACAATGCGGCCGTCGAACATCACGAGGATGCGGTCGGACAAGGAGCGGATCTCGTCGAGCTCGACGGAGATGAGCAGCACGGCCTTGCCCTTGTCGCGCATCTCGATCAGGCGGCGGTGGATGAACTCGATGGCGCCGACATCGACGCCGCGCGTCGGTTGGCCGACGATCAGGACCCCAGGGTCCTGCTCCATCTCGCGGGCCAGCACGATCTTCTGCTGGTTTCCGCCGGAGAAGTTCGCCGTCTTCAGGTGCGGATTGGGCGGACGGATATCGTACTTCGCGATTTGATCCTTGGCGCTGGCAATGACGGCCTCGCGATCGACGAACGGCCCGCGGAGGTATTCAGCCTCGTCATGATAGCCGAGGATGGCGTTCTCGTACGCTTCGAAGGGCAGGACCAGGCCGACATGGTGGCGGTCTTCCGGAACGTGCGCCAGGCCGCGGTCGCGAAGGTCGCCGGGATGGGTGGCACCGGATACGTCGATCGGCTTGCCGTCGAGCATGACGGTGCCGGAGACTGCCTTGCGGATGCCGGAGACGGTCTCGATCAGCTCCGACTGCCCATTGCCCGCAACGCCTGCGACGCCGACGATCTCGCCGGCGCGGACATCGAACGAGACGCCCTGAACCATGACGACGCCCCGGCTGTCCTTGACGACGAGGTCGCGCACGGACAGCTTCACCTCGCCGGGTTTGGCCTCGCCCTTCTCGACGCGCAGCAGGACGCGGCGCCCGACCATCAGCTCGGCAAGTTCCTCGACGGTGGTCTCCGAGGTCTTGCGGGTTGCCACCATCTGCCCCTGGCGCATGACCGAGACATTGTCGGTGACGGCCATGATCTCCCGCAGCTTGTGCGTGATCAGCACGACGGTCTTGCCCTCGTCCTTGAGCTGCCGGAGGATGCGAAACAGATGGTCGGCCTCTGGAGGCGTCAGCACGCCGGTCGGCTCGTCGAGGATCAGAATGTCGGCACCGCGATAAAGCGCCTTCAGGATCTCGACGCGCTGCTGAAGGCCGACGGGAAGCTCCTCGATAATCGCGTCCGGGTCGACCTCAAGACCATAGTCCTGCTCGAGCCTCTTCAACTCGGCACGGGCGCGCGAGATCGAGCGATTGAGAAGCGCCTCGCCCTCGGCGCCGAGAATGATGTTCTCGAGCACGGTGAAATTCTCGACCAGCATGAAATGCTGATGAACCATGCCGATGCCGGCCGCGATTGCATCGTTGGGACTGCGGATGTTGGCCTTCTTGCCGTCGACGAGCACCTCGCCGCTGTCGGCCTCGTAGAAGCCGTAGAGGATCGACATCAATGTCGACTTGCCGGCACCGTTCTCGCCGATGATGCCGTGGATCGTGCCCTTGGGTAGGGCGAGATGGATGTCTCGGTTGGCATGGACGGCGCCGAAGCGCTTATTGATGCCGACAAGCTCGATCGCAGCCTCCGCCATGCGCCGTCCGACCTCACGTTACCCGCGCTTGGCGCGCATTTTATCGATCGGTCAAAGGCGTAGCACGGGCAATGCGCGCCTGCCAACGGGCGAGCGTTGCTCTCGACAGCGCCGCCGATGCTTGCGAGTAAGCGGAATGCGAGACCGCTTGCCGCCCGGCCGACGCGCCGACTATCGCGCCTTCAGGACCATCCAGACCCGCTGGATGGACAACGACGCCTACGGGCATCTGAACAATGTCGTGCACTATTCCCTGTTCGATACGGCCGTGAACGCCTTCCTCATAGAACGCGGCGCGCTCGACTTTCGCGACGGCGCCCAGATCGGCCTGGTGGTCGAAACAGGGTGCCGCTACCACAGCGAAATCGCGTTTCCGGACACGGTCGACGCCGGAATCCGGGTGGCGCGCCTCGGTTCGAGCTCCGTCCGCTACGAGGTCGGCCTGTTCCGAAACGACGCGGACGTGGCGGCTGCAGAAGGATTTTTCGTGCACGTCTATGTCGACCGTGGCACGCGGCGGCCGATGCCGTTCACCGACGTGCTGAGGCGCGCACTTGCGGAGATCGCAACATGAAGCCTGCCGACGAGCGCCTGACCGACCTCGAAGTGCTAGCCGCGTCGCAGGAACGCGTCGTTGCGGAGCTGTCCGACCAGCTTACCGAACAGTGGAAGACGATCGAGGCGCTGCGCAAGAAGCTCGACGCGCTGACCGACCGCTTCCTGGCGCTGGAGGAACAGACCGCGCCCGACGTGCCGGTGACGAAGCCGCCGCACTGGTGAGGGCGGCGCCACGCGACTTCCTCATACCGTATTGAACGCGTCAGGCGAGGCGGTAGCTCCTGCGGGGCAGCAGCAGGACGGCAACCGAGACCAGCGCGCCGAGCATCGATGCGGCGCAGAGGAACCATCCAAGACCGGAATAGCCGAAGCGGCCGATGACGAAACCGGCCGATGGCGGTCCGATCAGCGTGCCGAGCCCGCCCGCCTGGCAGACGAGGCCGATAACGACGGCCGCCGCACCCGCCGCCGGCACGATGTAGGGGATGGCCGCAAAAAGCGCAGACGCCACAACGGCACCGGAGACGACGAACAGGATGGCCGAAGCCGTCGCGAGCAGCGGATCGCCCGAGACGAAGGCAGGGACCGCCGCGGCGCCCGAAACAACGAAGCTGACGCCGCAGAGCGCGGCCATATAGTTGACGTCACGTCCGGCGACGAGGAATCCGGCAAGCACGTTACCGAGCGGCACGCACAGCGTCACCACGCCAGCGCTGACGAGATAATGCGATCCGGCACCGGAAACATAGGCCGGGAGGAAGGCGAAGGCCGAGACCGACTGGATCACGCACAGGCCGAAGGCCAAGGTCACCAGAAGGACCGGCGGGGTCAGACTGGCGCCGATGCCGCCGAGTCCCGACTGGGGTGAATGTTCGGCGACACGCGGCAGCGACGCCAGCGCGGCGACGGCCGACAGGGCGAAGGCCAGGGCGATGACAAGCAGGAATGTCGATGGTGCGTATGCCGGCAGCATTACGCCGGCCAGCAGGTCGCAGAACGCGAACCCCACAGGGACGAAACCGCTCCACACCGCCAGTACGGGCCCGCGCCACGACGGCGGCGAAACCGCATTGAGCAGCGCCGGCAGGCCGATGCAAAGACCGAGATAGCCGAGCGCCTCGACAAGCCGTGCGGCAAGGATCAGAGCCGGCGTCGCCATCAGCGCAACCGCCACTGCCCCGAGCACCAGGGCAGCCGCGCTCAGCCTGAAGGTGCGCACCAGGCCGAGGCGATCGATCATCCAGCCGGCCGGCAGGGCGCCGACGCCTATGAAGACCGCGAGCGCCGCCGTAAGCCAGCCGACGCCCACCAGCGAGAAGCCAAGGTCGGTCTGGTACCAGCCGACAAGCGGAGCGACCTTGCCAAGCTGTGCACCGGTGAAGACGCCGGTGAGCAGGACAAGGGCTATGGCAATGAGGAGGCGCGAGCGGGAGGGCATACGGCCTTCCTTAGGCGGCGGCCTCGCGCCTGTCAGCCCCGGGCGACGCCGACGGATTGGGCCAGAAACGAAAACGCCGGGCGCAAGGCCCGGCGTTTCGCGTCGAGTGGACTGCCGATCAATAGGGGCAGGCGTTGTCCGACATGTAGTCGTGCACCGTCACCGCGCCGGATATGATGTCCGCCTTGGCCTTCTCGACCGCAGCCGTCATCTCCGGGGTGATCAGCGACTTGTTGTTGTCATCGACTGCATAGCCGACGCCGTCTTCCTTGAGACCGAGCACGTTGATGCCAGCGGAGAAATTACCAGCCTTGGCATCAGCGAAGGCGTTGTAGACGGCGACGTCGACACGCTTCAGCATGGAGGTCAGCACCTTGCCCGGATGCAGGTAGTTCTGGTTGGAGTCGACGCCGATGCCGAGCTTGCCAAGGTCGGCAGCCTTCTGCAGGACGCCGATACCGGTGCCGCCGGCCGCAGCGTAGACCACGTCAGCTCCCTGGCCGATCTGCGACTCGGTGATCTCACCGCCCTTGGTCGGATCGTTCCAGGCGGCCGGAGTGTCGCCGGTGTAATTCTGGATGACGTCCGTCGCACCGGCAGCCTTGGCGCCGCCGACGTAGCCGCAGGCGAACTTGCGGATCAGCGGGATGTCCATGCCGCCGACGAAGCCGACCTTCTTGGACTTCGCGGCCATGCCGGCGAGCATGCCGACGAGGTAAGAGCCTTCCTGCTCCTTGTAGACCACCGAGCGCACATTCGGCTTGTCGACGACCATGTCGATGATGGCGAACTTGGTGTCCGGGAACTCCGCGGAGACCTTCTCGAGCGCCGCGGCCCATGAGAAACCGGCCATGACGATCGGATTGCGGCCCTCTTCGGCGAAGCGCAGCAGCGCCTGCTCGCGCTGCGCGTCGTTTGAGATCTCGAACTCGACGTAGGAGATGCCGGTCTCGGCCTTGAACTTCTCGGCGCCGTTGTACGACGCCTCGTTAAACGACTTGTCGAACTTGCCGCCGAGGTCGAACAGCAGCGCAGGCTTGATCTCCTGCGCGAAGGCCGAAGCGGACATCGCGGTTGCGGCCAGAAGGCCGAGCACCAGTTTCTTCATGTGATCCACACCCTGTCGGTTGATTGACGGACAATCGGGCGCGGCCTCTTGCCGGGCCGCAGCGCCTTGGGCAGGAGCAGGTCTCCCGCTTGCCCCAATGTTGCATGGGGCAAAACAAAATTCACGCGGAATCTTGACCGCCCGGACAAACCGCAGGGAGGAGTCAGACGGCGGCGGCGGAAACGCCAGTCGGGATCGGGCACGACACGCCGGTGCCTTGCAGGCCGCAATAACCGTACGGATTTTTCGCCAGGTACTGCTGGTGCTCGGCCTCGGCGAAGAAGAACTCCGGCGCCGGCTCGATCTCGGTGGTGATCCGGCCGCGTCCGGCCTTGTTCAGCGCCTCCTGGAAGGCATCGCGCGAGGCCCTGGCGGCGGCAAGCTGCTCATCCGAGGTCGTGTAAATGGCCGAGCGGTAGGTCGTGCCGACGTCGTTGCCCTGCCGCATCCCCTGGGTCGGGTCGTGCTCCTCCCAGAACAGACGCAGCAATTCGCCATACGACACCTGCTTGGGATCGAAGACGACGAGCACGATCTCGGCATGTCCTGTCAGCCCGGTGGTCGTCTCCCGGTAGGTCGGGTTGGGTGTCAGGCCTCCGGCATAGCCGACGGCCGTCACCCAGACCCCAGGGGTCTGCCAGAACAGCCGCTCGGCCCCCCAGAAACAGCCCATGCCGAAATAGGCGACCTCGAGGCCATCGGGATACGGCCCGCGCAGCGGGTGCTTGCTGACAAAATGGCTCGACGCCGTCGGGATAGCAGTCGGGCGGCCGGGCAGCGCCTTGTCGGCAGTCGGCATAACGGTCTTCTTGTCGCTGGAAAAGAACATGGACTTCGCTTTCTCGACGCCACCGCGCCGTCTCGTTCGTTCAGATCGTCGCGAACCTTCCGCGACGCTCGGGCCGCCGTCCGACGATGTAGAAAAGCAGTGCCACCGCCGCGAAGACCGCGAAGCCGGGAAGGCCGAGCACGGTCAGCGCCACCGGATCCCACGCTTCCGGCATCATCGTGTCGCGCAGGAATTCGCCGGCCGCCGCATAGGTATCGGGCGAGAGCGATTCCCAGCTCTGACTGAGCGGCGTCATCACCCATGCCGAGGCCGCGATCGAGCGCGTAGCGTCGATGACCGCCATGACGACGGCAACGGCGAGCGCGAACACGGAAAGCAGACGGAACAGGAACCGGAACATCGCCACCCCGCAACTGCGCGGCCGCGCCTGCTGGCCGCTGCCGCTCTCGTCAAGCATAGATAGTTTCGGCGGCGCGCGGCGGCAACGTCCATGACGACAAGTTGAGCCGCCGCGCCGCGCAACAAAGCGGCGCGACGCACTTGGCAGGGCGGGCTTATTCGACTAGATCAGCCGCGCACCGCATGCCGGCCCGTCGTGGCCGACCCGCGGCGCGCGCGGAGAGGTGGCCGAGCGGTTGAAGGCGCACGCCTGGAACGCGTGTGTACGGGAAACCGTACCGAGGGTTCGAATCCCTCTCTCTCCGCCAGATTTGCCGTAAATATTGGTAATCAATAAATAAAACTTGCTGGCACTTTAGCGGCGACTTGAAACGCTAGAACTGCAGGGTTCGCGGCCTTCAAGCAATTAGACCTTCCAGGGCTGGAGATCATAGAACGAGGCGCTTATCCGACAGCCGGTGTTGCATCATTCAAGCCTCGCCAACGCGGCATCGACTACTGCGAAACGTCCCTCGAAATAACCGTCATGCTGGTTGTAACCCGCCTCGCGGTAAGCCTCCCAGGCGGCGGCGATGGCCTTCCGTCCTTCTTCGAACGCGGCCCTGCGCCCTGAGTGCATGCCGATCTCGACCAGTGCATTTCCAAGGTTGTTTTGCGTCATTCCCCAACCGAGCGGCTCACGTTCGCGAGTGCGCTCCTCCAGTGCCGCGCGATAGGACGCGACGGCCTCCTCCAATAATTGCGCGTTGTTCTTGATAGCGCCTAAAGACTTGAGAGCGTTGCCGAGATTATTCTGCGCAGCCGCCCAGTAGAGCGGCACGCGCTCGCGGGTCCACTCCTCCAGTACGGCGCGAAAGGCCGATACGGCCTCCTCCAGCCGTTCCGTGTCGTTCTCGATGGCACCCAAGGTCTGGAGTGCGACGCCGAGACTGTTCCGGGCTAGCGCCCAGTCGAATGACTCCCGTTCGCGAGCGCGCTCTTCCAGTACGGCGCGAAAGGCTGAGACAGCCTCCTCATGCCGTTTAGTGTCGCCCTCGATAAGACCCAAGATATGGAGCGCGTTGCCAAGATAGTACTGCGTCTGCGTCCAGTCGGATGGCTTCCGCTCGCGGGTACGCTCTTCCAGTGCAGCACGATAGGCCGATACGGCCTCCTCCAGATGTTCTGGGTCATCTGTGCGCTCCCCCAAGATCACGAGTGCGGCGCCGAGGTAGATTTGTGTCGTCGCCCATTCGCGGGGCAGGCGGTCGCGGGTATATTGCCCGAGCGCGGCGCGATGAGCTGAGACTGCTTCTGCCAATCGTTCCGTGCCGCCCTCGCGATGACCGAGGGTCTGGAGCGTGGCACCGAGACTGTTCTGCGTAGCTGCCCAGTCGTCACGGTTGCCGAGGTTTTCCGCCATGTGCAGCGCAAGCCTGGCTGCCTCAAGCGCCTGCTCCAGCGCGGCATTCTCGCCCTTGTAATTGCCGTGATCGGTCAGTGCGCCTGCTTCGGCCCGCTTGTATTTCCATGCAAGTTTCGGATCGCGCTTCTCCACGCGGCGGAACGCTTCGGCATAGTCCCTCGCCGCCGCCAGATGCTCGAAGGCCAGCGCCTTGGTCTCCGCGCTGCGCGCAAACACCGCAGCACCTTCGATGAAGCGTTGGTCGAGCGCGGCCTGCTGCTGCTCCAGCGTGGTCTCCGTTTCGAGGTAGCGCGCCTTGGCCCGCTCCCGAAAGGCATCGGCGGTCGAAAGCAATCCCTCCCGCTCGGCCCGGTCGGCAAGGGCGGACAGGCGAATGACCTCGGGGTCGGGGTTGTCGATCACCTCGCGCTCGGCCAGCATCTTCGCGAAACGTTCCGCCTCGGCGCGAAGCACGTTCTCAAGCTGGGACGGGTCGTGGGGAGCATCCGCGCCGAGCGCTCGCAACATGCCGTAGACGGCATCCAGCGGAACGCCCTGGGTGGCGGCAATCCGCTCCACCTGACCCCGCCTCAGATTCGGATCTGGCAGGCTGGCAATGGTGACGAGAAGCTGGCGGCGCTCGGCCAGAGCTCGCCTTCGTCTCCGGTAGCCGGTTGTGGAGCCGCACCGAGATAGAGCAGGCGGCGCAGGCTCTCGTTGACCCAAGGGCGCTGGCGACCCGAGGTCTTGAGATCGACCTCCTCGGCAACCATGCGCATGACGGTGCCGAACTCCTCGCCCGCCATCGCATCGAAATGACGAAGGACTGCCTGCGTGTAAGGGCTGTTGCCGCCCGGCTCGCCGTCGAGCGCCACGCGGCCCGGTTCCGCGGCAAACGCGATCACCGTGCCGTAGCTCTCGCTCTGCGCCGCGACGGGCGCGAGCCGTGACACGCCGCGCGTCTCGCTGAGCCCGCCGTCACCCATCGGCAACGGCTCCGCGGAAGCGTCGAGCCGAACCAGCGAGCCAGCAGGGAAAGGATTGTCGCGGCAGGCGTCGAGCAAGACGATGGTGACGGGGACGCTTGTCTGCAACTGCTCCACGAAGGACGAGATCGGCACCAGCTTCTCGCCCGCTGCCTCCAGCGCCGACAGGTCGGCATCGACGGGGACGAGGAAGTTCTCGCCGCCCGCCTCGATGCCGTGCCCGGCATAGTAGACAACGGCCACGTCCGCGCCCTCGGCATCTTCAATGAAATCACGAAGGTCGCGGGCCAGCCGCCGCCCGTCGCGATCCGACGACAGTTCGGTCTCGAAGCCCAGATCGCTCAGCAGGTTCTCGACAGCGCGGGCATCGTTGGCCGGGTTCGGCAGCGCCGAAAGGTGTTCGTAGGCCGAGTTGCCTATCACAAGCGCCACACCGCGCAGCGGACGTGCATCCTGAGCACGCGACTGCCCCGCAGCAAGGAAAACGAGCACGACGACAACAGGCCCGACGAACAGCGCCGCCCGCATGATGTTAGTAGCCCAACGCATTCCCCTGCGCCTCAACCCCGAGATACAGCCCGGCCCGAGAGTAGTATGTCGTTTGGCGACATCAAGGCGAAGCGCACGCCTGAAAAGGTACAGTTCCCCCGCGCGCCCGATGCTGCCTTCTTCGGCGTTGAACATCGCTCAACAAGTTCATATAAGGCCCTCGTTCTTGCAATTGAGCGCCACGCGTCTGTTCCAGCTCTCAATCCATACCCGATCGAGAACCCGCGAGCGTTTCATGAACCACGCGGGCTGCCTCATCGCATGCACTTAGCCCTGGCGCGGCCGAGAAGCCGTCGACCGGGGGCCGGAAATCCAACCAAGCCTAAAATGCGGTTCTGATTTCTGGGTCTGCTCCGCCGACCCGGTGGAGTTGCGCGATGAGACATTCCTTTCCCTTTAAATCATCTGGCCCCCTGCTAGTCGGGAGGCGCATCAAAGCGTGACTTCTGGGGCAGGCGGGTCACGAAGTTGGCCTCCTGGAACGTCAGGGGAGCGCCTTCAACACAAGCAATGCCAATGCTGGCGAGGTGTCATCCGGTTGCTCGTCGCCATGGGTCGGGTCGGGACCTCCGTAGAGGCGATGAACTGGCTTTCATGCCCCAGCCCGCGCACGGCACGTAATCCACCACTGAATCAAACCCAGGAGACCTCATGACTGAACACGCCATGCTTGGAGATGCGCTCACCAGACTTGACGATGCTGCCGGCCACCTCGACATCGATCCGGACGTTATCGAGAAGCTGAAGTTCGCACGCGAGACCACGAAAGTGCGGCTCATGATCCGGATGGACGACGGCTCGCGCAAATCGTTCCTCGCGTGGCGATGCCGCTACGACGACACCCGTGGCCCTACGAAAGGCGGCATCCGCTTCCATCCCGACTCCACCGCAGACGAAGTCGAGACGCTCGCCTTCTGGATGACGGTCAAGTGCGCCGTGATGAATCTGCCCTATGGCGGCGGCAAGGGAGCCGTGCAGGTCGATCCGCGCAAGCTGTCGAAGTCCGAGCTCGAAAGGCTTTCGCGCGCCTATATGCAGGCATTCGCGGGTGTCATCGGGCCCGACCGCGACATTCCCGCGCCCGACGTCTACACGAATTCCATGATCATGGGCTGGATGGCCGACGAATACGCCCAGATCGTCCGCCAGCACGTGCCGGCCGTGATCACCGGGAAGCCGATCGCTCTCGGCGGCTCGCTTGGACGCGGCGATGCGACAGCGCGCGGAGGCTATTATCTCGTACGCCATCTCGCCGCCGACCTGGGGTTGGCCGACACGATGCGCGTCGCCGTCCAGGGCTTCGGCAACGCTGGTCAACATATCGCCCGGCTTCTATCGGCCGACGGTCACAAGATCGTCGCAGTCTCCGACTCCGAGGGCGGCGTGCATGCTCCTGATGGCCTCGATGTCGGAATGCTTCTGGAAGCCAAGCAGGCTGGCCGCCCCGTCGCCAGCACGGCGGGCCGGGGCGGACACGAGATCGTCGCCGGAGACATCGTCGGCACGGATTGCGATCTCCTCGTGCCGGCAGCGCTCGAGAACATGATCCACGCGGGAAACGCCGCCTCGGTACGCGCCAGGCTCGTCCTCGAGCTTGCCAACGGACCGGTGACGTCGGAAGCGGACGAAGTCCTGGCCAAGGCTGGAACGATCGTGCTGCCGGACATCCTGGCCAATGCGGGCGGCGTGACCGTGTCGTACTTCGAATGGGTCCAGAACCGGCAGGGGTTCTACTGGACCGTCGAGGAAATCCACGAAAGGCTGCGGGCCATGATGGAGAAAGAGGGCCGTGCGGTATGGGAGGTCGCGCAGGCGAAGCGCGTCACCATGCGGACGGCCGCCTATGTGCACGCCCTCGGCCGCCTTGCCGAGGCCATCGAGGCGCACGGGACGCAAAGCTTCTTCACGAGCTGACCCGCCGAAGAGCCGGGCGGCCGGGTCAAGCCGGCTCCGGCTATTCGCCGGACATCTTTGATCTCCTCGCGACCTTCGCGTCACGCGCTCCGATGGCGGATCATTTCGGGACCCGTCGGTCTCGCCGCCTGATCGAGGATGCTGCAGTTGCAGCATCCTCGCGTCCCGCGGGGGCCGTGAAGCTTGCCCATGTCGAGAGCGACGGCCGCATCAGCGTCATCAAGAAGGAATCGTAGACCGTGCAGTGGGAGCCCCGGCCTTGCGAACCGGCGCTGGAAAAGTCACCATGGGGCAAAAGAGGGAGCCATGATCACGGGTTCACAATGCCGGGCCGCGCGAGCCCTGGTCGAAGTCACACGCAGCAAGCTGGCTTTCCGCTCGGGCGTGGATGAGACCGTGATTCAGCATTTCGAGCACCGCATCGACAAGCCGGACGAAAAGTCGATCGGTGCACTGCAAGCGGCGCTCGAGGAGCTCGGAGCGGTCTTCATCGCGGAGAACGGCGGCGGGATCGGAGTGCGGCTGAAATTCACCGCGGCCGAAGCCCGCCAGATCGCCCGGCTGGAGGGCGAAGGCGGCATCGTCGCCAACGACCGGGTCCCGTGAAGGATTCCGGGCGCTTCCGCTCTTCGCCGAAGCGCCCACTTCTAGGGGAACAGCAGCTCCCGGTCGTCTCCGTTCTCGCTGATGTGCGTCGTCAGGCCCAGCCTTCCGAGCAGGCCGAGGAACGGCCGCGGCGGCAGGTCCTCCACATTCGCCATCTTGCGCACGTCCCAGCGTCCCTTGGTGACGAGCATGGCCGCGGCTACCGCCGGCACTCCGGCCGTGTACGAAATTCCCTGGCTTCCGACTTCCTCAAAAGCATCACCGTGTTCGGCGACGTTGTAGATGAACACCTCGCGCTCCTGACCGTCCTTGATACCCTTCACGAGGTCGCCGATGCAGGTCTTTCCGGCATAGTCAGGCGCGAGTGACGACGGGTCGGGGAGCGCCGCCTTCACGACCTTCAGCGGCACGACCTCCAGCCCCTCTGCAGTCGTGACAGGCTGCTCCGACAGAAGGCCGAGATTCTTCAGGACCGTGAACACGTTGATGTAGTGGTCACCGAACCCCATCCAGAAACGGACGTTCGGGATGCCGAGGTTCTGCGACAGCGAGTGGACCTCGTCATGTCCGGTGAGATAGGCCTTCTGCCTGCCCACGACGGGGAGTTCCCACTCCCTGCCCACCTCGAACATGGCGTTGGCCTTCCACTTGCCGTCCTGCCACGACCACACCTTCCCGGTGAACTCGCGGAAGTTGATCTCCGGATCGAAATTGGTCGCGAAGTACCTGCCGTGGCTACCGGCGTTGATGTCGACGATGTCGATGGATTCGATGCTGTCGAACAGCTCGTCCTTCGCCAGCCGGGCGTAGGCGTTGACGACGCCCGGATCGAACCCTGCGCCGAGGATGGCGGTGACGCCCGCCTTTTCGCATTCTTCCCTGCGCTTCCACTCGTAGTTGGCGTACCACGGCGGCGCCTCGCAGACTTTCAGCGGATCCTCGTGGATGGCGGTGTCGATATAGGCCGCGCCGGTCTCGATGCACGCCGAGAGGACCGACATGTTCACGAAGGCCGAGCCGACATTGATGACAATACGGGCGCCGGTCTTCTCGATCAGCGCAATGGTGGCTGCCACGTCCATCGCATCGAGTTGATGGGCCTCCAGCTTCCCGGCGATCTTGAGCGCGCCCTTTTCCTGGATCGAACGGACAATGGTCTCGCACTTGGCGAGCGTCCGCGATGCGATATGGATATCGCCGAGAGTGTCGTTGTTTTGGACGCATTTGTGCGCGACCACCTGTGCCACGCCGCCGGCGCCTATGATGAGGACGTGCTTCTTCATTTCGGGGGAGGTTCTCCTTTCCAGTTGTTTGCGGGGGCTATGAGAGGCTGGCTTCGTAATCGGCGTAGCCGAACTCGCGCACGGTCCGGACCGAGCCGTCGAGCTCGCGGACAGCGATGGCGGGCATCGCCACGCCGTTGAACCAGTTCTTCTTCACCATGGTGTAGCCGGCTGCGTCGCGGATCGAGATGCGGTCGCCTACCTTCAGTGGCTTCTCGAAACCGAAGGTGCCGAAGACGTCGCCCGCCAGGCACGACTTGCCGCAGACCATGATCTCGTGCGGTCCGGCCTCATGCGCGAACTTGGCTTCCTGGCGGTAGATCAGGAGATCCAGCATGTGGGCCTCGACCGAGGAGTCCACGATCGCGAGGTCCCGGCCGTTATGGAGCGTGTCGAGGACCGTGACTTCCAGTGTCGTGCAATCGGTGACCGCAGCCTCGCCCGGCTCGAGGTAAACCTGCACCCCGTAGCGCTCGGAAAATGCGCGGAGCCGCGCAGACAGCGCATCGATCGGGTATCCGTCTCCGGTGAAGTGGATTCCCCCGCCCAGGCTGACCCAGTCGGCGTAGCGCAACAGTTCGCCATAGCGCGCCTCGATGCCGTCGAGCATGCGGGAGAAAAGGGCGAAATCCGCGTTCTCGCAGTTGTTGTGGATCATGAAGCCGTTGATGCGGTCGAGCACCGCCTCGATCCTGCCGGGGTCGGACTCGCCAAGGCGGCTGAACGGTCTGGCCGGATCGGCGAGGTCGAAGCTGGACGAACTGATCCCCGGGTTGAGCCGCAGGCCGCAGGAAACGCCACCGATCCTTGCGCCGAAACGGTCGAGCTGGCTGATCGAGTTGAAGATCATCTTGTCGGCATATCCGAGGGCTTCATCGATCTCGTGATCTGCCCATGCGACGCTGTAGGCATGCGTTTCCCCGCCGAAGCGGGTTCGTCCGAGCCTCACCTCGTTGAGCGAGGAGGAGGTCGTGCCGTCCATGTGCGGGCGCATGTCGTCGAACACCGACCAGGCTGCGAAGCACTTCAACGCCAGCAGCGCCTTCGCACCAGACTTGTCGCGCAGGTAGGCGACCCTCTCCATGTTCCGGAGGAGCCGCACCTTGTCGATCAAGTAGTAGGGGGTCTTCATTCAGGCACCCGGGTCAGTTCGGATTGCGTTTTCGCCCGCGATGGCGACGTGAAGGGATCGTTGACTTCCAGGCCCAGCATCCGACGTTTGAAGCAGCGGGCAGCAAGCGAGACGTTCACCGATACGCAGGTGCCGTAGACGTTCGCGGCCCATGTGGAGTCGGTCTCAAGCACCGGGCCCTGACGCATCGTCGGCGAAGGTTCGGCAAACCGTTCGGGGGCTGGCCTGAAGGTGCCGTCCCGTACTGAGCCGACCCATTGCGAGTCCTGCGCGACGGGCCCCCTCAGTCCCGCGAGCAGTTCGAGGTACTGCTCCTGCAGCGCGGAGGTGTCGTCCCTCTTGACGGCGTCCGACAGCCGATGGAGTTCGCAGGCCAGTCTGTAGGGGTCATGCCGCGGCCTGCGCCAGCTGACGCGCCTGCCGTCCATCACATCGATGTAGTGGTCTATCGCCGGCACCGCTGCGGCGTCGACTGAATGCGGCGCGAAGAGCATGAAGGGGTCTCTTTCGCTCGTCTGTTCGTCGCCGCAAACCGGAGGAAAGAAGTCCAGCGTGGACAGCACGGATTCGCACAGCCTCCGGCTGCCGCGCACGATCGCGACCGAGACAGGCAATTCGATCCCCGCCTGACGATGCAGGGCGGATGCAATCGCCAACCCGACCTTTCGCGTTCCCGTCGCGTTACCGAAGGGTGCCATGAGGGAAAGTAGTTCTTCGGCTGCTTGCTTCGTGCACTCGAGCGCGACAGCCAGCTGTCCCGCGCTGAACGCGGAGGCGGCCCACATGTTCTCGCGCGCTTCGGTCACGACCTTCGCTCTCCAGCCGCGGTCAAAGCTTGCTGAACCTCCCCAGGTGTTTCGGCCCTCGCCACGGCTGCCGCGACAGCCGGCTGCCGCAAGAGTCGCCAGATCTCGGCGAGTGCCGGCACGAATCCTGTCGGCACCGCCTCCGGCCACGCGACGCCGACGAGGAAGTCGACCGTGTCGTCCTCCGTCGTTCCGTAGTCGACAGAACGACTGAGCCGGAGGGCCGCCGCCGCCGGATCGGAGGATTGGCGGACACGGCCATGAGGCATCGCCATACCGCCGCCGATATACGTCGGACCCAGGCGCTCCCGCCGCAGCAGCGCTGCGGTCACGTGGTCCTTGCTCGCGCCGGCGCGCCTTGCGAGCAGGTCGGCGAGACGGCCGATGGCTTCCCTCTTCGTCGCCGCCTCGACATCCAGTCGGATATCATCGGCAGAGAGAAGCTCTCCCGGCGTCCAAGACATAGGGACGGGCACTGCTGCAGTGCCCCCATCAACGGCCGGCAGTGCTGCCGGGCGAATATCAATCGTCTCGGCCGTCCTCATTGGGCGACCTGTGCGGCGACTGGTGTGCCGCTTGGGCGCCTGCGCGGTAGTCGCCGATCACCGTCCGCCGCGATCAATGCGGTCGACGAGACGCACCACGGGCAGCGGATCGCTGCGCGGGGTAGGATGTTACTGCAGGAGAGGCAGATGTGCCTCGAACGGACGGTTCTCATGACACGCTCCATCGTTGCGGCGCGTGCAGCGCCGCAAAGTGAACCGCATTGCTATGGAATGTCCCGGGGCAGGCTAGACGCGGATTTCAGGATGGGAGCGCCTGCACCGGGAAGGTGTGCGACCTTCCCCGGCAAGCCTCGAAATCCTGATGAACGTCTCGATGTACATCTCAGTCGCCTACTCGATCGCGCCTCTGATCTCAACCTGCTGCGCGATCAAAGCGTCGCAAACGCAACTGCCATCAGGCCAAACAATCTAATGGCGACGATGAACTTGGTGACGGCGTCCATCGCTCATGCCGCCCGCGGGAAGGACTGCGCAACGATCACGGGCGCAGCGCCGATGTAGTCTACCTTGGGCGCGGGCTTGGCTTCGGCCTCGTCAGCGGTGAAGAGGCCTTCCACCACGCGTGGAATATCGTTGCGGGCGACGCCGATATCCTCGAGCTGCCTGTCGTCTAGCAGCGAGAGTTCGGTGATCGCGCGCTTGCGCTGCCAGCGTTGGATTGCGCGCAGGAAGAGCTGCGCGACAGTCATTCGGGGCGCTCGCCAGGCCTCGTTCGATCTGGTGGACGCGGAAGTGTTTTCGAAAGCGGACATTGGTGTCCCTCCTTGAACCGCCCGCAGCCGCACGAGGCGGCGTTTTTGAGCGGACCTGTTTTTGAACATGCCGGTGTTCCGGTCACATATGCGCCGGACAGCAATTCGGATCGGTTGGGGGTTCCCCGAGTCGGCGGGCGCCAGCGCCCGTGGCCGCTCGGGGCTACGAACGCGTCAGGAGGGACGCCGAGACGACCAGATACTTCTTATGACGACCTGGGGTGAACATGTTCCATAAATGGGATTTTTGCCGCGAATATTCAATGAGTTCGCGCGGCATGCGGCCTTTGGACGCGAAACGCTCCTTAATCGCTGGCCAGGCCAAAACGGCCGCTAGCCCTGGCCGCGCGAGCAGCGCCCGCCCGTGGCGGCGCGACGCCGTGCATGTTTGGAAGCGTGAGGGTCAGCGGGACACCGGTTCGGCGAGGTCGAGAATGGCGGCGAACAGGTCTGACCGGTGCAGCATGCCGACGACGTCGCCGTCGCGCATCACCGGATAGACACGGTGTGAACGGGCGAGAAACTCTTCGGCCGCGGAGACGAGATCGAGATCCGCAGGCAGCGTGAGCACGCTGCGGCTCATATAGCTGGCCACCGTGCCTTCCCACTGCTGGTAGTAGCTCGCCTTGAGCATCGGGCCGAAGCAGTCCTTCTCGGTCAGGATGCCGGCGAGCGCGCCGGTTTCGTCGATGACCGGCGCGGAAGGAATCCGCTGCCGGATGAACAACGCGACGGCCTCTCGGATCGGCATGGTGGGCGACAGCCGCAAACTTCCCGCGCGCATGATCTGTTCGACGGTGGTGTCCGCGCTCATGTGGCTTCCTGCTCCTTCGCATGCGGACAGCCATCGCACCGCGTTCCACCGACGCAGGCGAGACCGTCGCACGCCTTGCGGGGCGCGCCCCGGCCCATCAGCAGACCGGCGCCGAGACCCAGGGCTGACAGACAAACGATCAGGATGGCGAGAGCGATGTCCATCGGCTGCCCTCAGACCGGGTTCACGATCATGCCGCCGCTTGCGACATGACGGAGCCCGCCGCTTTCGCGGAACAGGAAGAGCGCCGCGATGCCCCGGTCGTTTGCGAGCGAGGGTCCCTTGTCGCCTGCGGCCATCAAGGCGGTCGCCCATGCGTCCGCCTCCTGCGCGGAGGGGGCACTGACGCTGACCGAACACAGAGCGACCTCGACCGGCTCCTGTGTCGTGGTGTCGATGATATGGCTGTAGCGGCGGTCGCCGATGTCGTAGCCGTTGGCGCGAATGCCCGACGTCGCGACACAGATGCCGTCCAGCCCGATCCGGCCTGCCAGGCCGTCCACTTCGGGCCGCGGGTCCTCGATGCCGACTTGCCATACCCTTCCGGATGGATGACGGCCGCGCGCGGCAAGCTCCCCACCGAGGTCGATGAGAAGATCGTCTTGTCCCATCTCCAGCACGAGCGCGGTCAGTCGATCGAGCGCGTAGCCCTTGGCGATGCCGCAGAGATCGAGCGTCAGGGTGGGATCCTCGCGGCCCAGATGGCGATCGTCGGCCGAGAGCCCACGCCACCCGCCTGGCAGTGCATTGCCATGCGCGATCGGCCCAAAACCCCAGCGCGCGACAAGCGGGCCGACGGTCGGATCGAAGCAGCCATCGCTCTCCGCAGCAATGGCCAGGGCCGTTTGCGTCACCTTCGCCAGCTCCGCGCCGACGGACATTTCCAGCGTTCCGCCGGCATTGAAGCGAGACAGGACGCTGTCATCGCGCCAGGGGGAGAATGCGAGGTCGAGGTCGGCGATCAAGGCCTCGACATGCCTTCGCAGGTTGTCTGCCGGACGGTGTGTCGGCAACGTGATCCGCCAGCCGGTTCCGAATGCCGCTCCCTCCAGGACATGTACAGGCGGCGCACCCCGCGCGACCGCCGGGGCAGCGAGACAGGCCGCGCCAAGGGTCAAGAAACGGCGCCGGTCGAGCAAGCTGGTTGTGGGGCGCATCGTTCAGCCTCCGAAGTCGTCATTGTAGATCGAGTGCGGCTCGACACCCAGCCGCTTCAACATGGCAAGGACCGCCGAGATCATGACGGGCGGGCCGCACAGGTAGTATTCGCACTCATCCGGTGCCGGATGCCCGGAGAGCGCCTTCAGAACCGTGTCGTGAATGAAACCCGTCGCCCCGCGCCAGCGATCCGACGGCGCGGGATCGGAGAGAGCGGGAATCCACCGGAAGTTCGGGTGTTGCGCGGCCAACGCCTCGAAATCCTCGACATAAAAGAGGTCCGCCGCGGTCCGCGCGCCGTAGAAATAGGACATTCGCCGGGCGGTGCCGAGACCGATCTGCTCATGAATCATGGCACGTAGCGGCGCCATGCCGACGCCGCCCCCGATGAACACCATCTCGCGCTCGGTCGCCTGGACGTGGAACTCGCCGAACGGTCCTCCGACGTCCACCGTGTCGCCGGGCCGCCGCGAGAACAGCCATGACGAGACGATGCCGGGAGGAATGTCCTGCTCGCGGCCTGCGGGTGGCACGGCAAGGCGGATGTTGAACACGATCAGACCGGCATCCTGCGGGCGGCTGGCGATGGAATAGGCGCGCGTCACCGGTCGGGGCGACGCCGATGTGAGGGAAGGCCAGCCGGCGATCCGCCAGGCCCGCTCATGGGACGGATCGATCTCGATCCGTGCGAAGTCGAGCGAATATGCAGGTGCGGTGAGTTGGGCGAACCCGCCGGCGCGAAAGCGGAAGTCTCGTTCGGCAGGCAGTTCGAGCACGAGCTCGCGGATGAGAGGCGCCATCATCCTGTTGGAGATGACCTTGCAGGGGAACGTCTCCGCCGCCAGAACGTCCGACGCCACGGTAACCTCGACCGGTCCGCGCAGCTTGGTCTGGCAGGCGAGACGGACATGCGCGCGCCGTTCGGCGGGCGACAGCAGGCCCATCTCTGTCGCCTGCGGCGCGCCCAGTCCCGCGCCCTCGACGGTCACGCGGCAGAGCCCGCAGGTGCCGCTGCCGCCGCACGCGGCGGGTATGCCGATGCCGGCTCCGTGGAGCACGGAGAGCAGCTGGTCGCCGCGCCTCGCCTCGATACTTGTTCCGCCATTGATCGTGACCGCCACGCCACCCGGCGGAATGAGCCGGCTACGTGCGAAGATCAGCGCTGCCGCGAGCACGACGGTCAAGCCGATGACGAACAGAGTGCCGAGCGCGATTTCGGTCATTGTGCCGTCATCTGCGCAAAGGAAGAGAAGCCAAGCGACATCATGCCCGCGAGCAGAAACGCGATGCCCAGCCCTCGGAGGCCGGCAGGCAGGTCGGCATAGGCCAGCCGCGTTCGGATCGCACCCAGCATCACCACCGCCAGGGCAAAGCCAGCGCCGCTGCCCAGGCCGTAGACCGCGGCCTCTTCGAGACCATAGCGACGCTCGACCATGAACAGGCTTCCGCCGAGGATGGCGCAATGGATGGCGAGCAAGGGCAGGAAGGCGCCGAACGCAGCCTGTACCCCGGGCAGAAAGCGTTCCAGCACCATCTCCAGCAGTTGGACGCTGGCTGCGACGACCCCGATGAAGGTCAGCAGGGAGAGGTAGGAAAGGTCGACCTCGGGCATGCCGGCCCAGGCCCAGGCGCCCGGCGCCAGGACGGCGCTGTAGATGATCTGATTGAGCGGCACGGTAACCCCCATCACGACGGTCACGGCGACCCCGAGACCGAATGCCGTGTCAGTTCGGCGCGACAAAGCGAGGAAGGTGCAAAGGCCGAGGAAATAGGTAAGTGGCATGTTCTCGGCGAACATGGCCCGCAGGAAGAGTGCGCCGAGATCGCCCATCAGCTGCCGTCTCCGGTCGCCTGGGGCGGAAAGTCCGGCGCCTCCGCCTGCTCGGGCCAGATGCTGCGGACCATCCACACCAGTCCGCCCAGGAGAAAGAAGGCGCTCGGCGCCAGCAGCATCAGGCTGAGCGGCGTGAACCAGCCGCCCTGATCGGCAAGCGGCAGCACCTGCCATCCGAGCAGCTTACCGGTGCCGAACAGTTCCCTGCAGGTACCGACGAGCACCAGCACGAGACCGTAGCCGAGCCCGCTTCCCAGCGCATCGACCATCGAGGGAACGGGGAGATTGCTGCGGGCAAAGGACTCGGTCCGGCCAAGCACGATGCAGTTGGTCGCGATCAGGCTGACGAAGACGGAGAGGCGCTGGCTGAGTTCGAAGAAATAGGCCTGCAACACCTGGTCGACGACGATCACCAGCGAGGCAACGATGATGATCTGCACGATCAGGCGGATCGCATTCGGAATGTGGCGGCGGATCACGCTGACGATCGCCGCCGACACGACCACGACGACCGTCAGGGAGATCGCCAGGGTGAGCGCGGTGTCGAGCGAGGTGGTGACGGCAAGCGCCGAGCAGATGCCGAGGATCTGCAGGGTCACCGGGTTTTGCCGGATAAGCGGGGTGGTCAGCGTCGCCCAGAGGTTGCCGGCGCTCTGCATCGGCTAGAAATCTCCCCGGCGGATGGCGTCCATCAGCGGACCATAGCCCCGGGGACCGGTCCAGAAGCGGATCATCTGCGTGATGGCATTGCTGGTGCGGGTGGCCCCGGTTATCCCGTCGACCTCGAATTCGCTGCGGCCCGGGCCGCGGGCGACGGCGAAGCGATGGGCTCCGCTGTCGTCGGAGAGCTGTTTTCCGGCGAAGCTCTGCTGCCAGAGCGGTTCGGCGATGCGTGCCCCCAGACCCGGCGTCTCCGACTGCTCCGTGACTGCGATCCCGGCGAGCGTTCGCATGTCGCCGCGCACCGCCAGCAGCGCCTGGATGCGCCCGCCATAGCCGGTGCCGGCGACGGGCAGGATGGCAAGGGACACACGGTCGCCGCTCCTGAGAAGATAGATCTGAGCATAGTTCGGCCGGTTGCCAATGCCGGCGACGTCGTCGCCGGCGGCGAGCGCCGTCCAGTTCGCCGAATCGGCCAGGGCTGCGTCCAGCGTCTCGGGCGTGACGGCAGTGGCCGCCGCCCCGGCATCGAGGTCTATGACGACCGTCGTCAGCGCCTCTCCTCCGGCCTGCTCGATCAGCTCCGCCATGCCCGGAACCGCACCGATAAGTGCCTCCAGCCGGGCCTGCTGCTCGGCGGCGCGGTTCTGCGCCTGGATCGGCCTCAGCAGCACCGTCGCGCCGGTGACCGCGATGGCGCAGACCGCCGACACCAGGAAGGCCACGACCAGCGTCTTGACGCGGCTGTCGTTCGGAGCGGCGAGGAAGCGTCGCCACAGCGACAGCGGGTTGAGGTCAGCCAAGGCGTTTCCTCCGTGCAAGCCACAGGCGCAGGGCAACATCATCGAGAAGCGGTGCGGCGAGCGAGGCCAACAGCGCCGCCGAGACGGCGACCTGCACCGCGGCCGCCCCGTTCCAGCTGCCGGCGAAGGCCGCGACGAGGGCGCCGTAGAGCAGGCCGTTGAGCCAGCGGCCGAGGCCGGTCACTGCGCTCGATACCGGATCGCTGACCAGCAGCGCGAGTACTACCGTCGCGGCAGTGAGGCCAGGCAGGGTCAGGGCGCCGCCATACCAGCCTGCCACCAGCGCGGCGGCCGCGCTCGCCGCGACGCGCCACTGGATCACGCCGAACATGATGCCGATCAACACCGCCGCAATCGCCGCCCATCCCAGCTGGACCGGCAGGACCGGCCACGGTGCTGCGGGGAAGCCGAACCCCAGGAAGACGACGGCGACGGTCGCCGGGTTGACGACGTTGCGCCCCCAGCCCCCGAAGGCCAGTTCGCCGGCTACGACGCCGAAACTGATGCCGATCACCATGGGCAGCGGGCCGAGGTCGACCGGCGCAAGGACGGCGATTGCGAGCGCGGTAAGCGCACCGGCAAAGGACGGCGGCTGGGCACGGGCGAGCATGAAGACGACGTGCCAGGCGCCGGCGGTCACCAGCACGAAGATGAGCCGAAGCGCTCCCGATGCCCCCGTCGCCAGCAGCCAGGTCGCGGCAAGCGGCGCCACCGCAGCCAGCAGGAGCAGCGCGACGGTTTCGCGGTCCCAGATCCCCCGGATCATCCGCCCTCCTCCGCCGCAATGCGGTCGAGCGTGTCACGGAGCATTACGCCAAGGCGCGGCGTTGCCGCCGTCAAATAGTCGGCGAGCGCGACATCTTCCTCGACCAGAGACAGCGCCCCCAACCTGATCGCTGTCTCGGTGTCGTTCGCAGCCAATGCACGCACCAGCAGGGCGGCGGGTAGGATGCCGGCGAACGCGTGGTCCAGCGCAGCGCTCGGGATGATCGGCAAGGGCCGGCTGGACCGCCGCAGCGCGGCCGAGAACCAGTGCGACGCGCGGTCCGGCCCGGTGCCGGCGACGACGACCACTTGGCGTCGCCATGGGCCCAGCCAGCGCCCTTCGACGCCGTCGAGCGACGAGCCTGACAACAGGCGGTGCGGACCGGGCCTGACGATGTCGAAGCTCAGCGCCCGCAGGTCGGCGCCAGGCTGGCAGCGAACCAAACGGTTCTCCCGCAGTGCGCTTCCCGAAATCGAGACCAGCCTTGTTTCCGGAACCAGCCCGGTTTCGAGGAACGAGCCGATACCTGCCACGTCCTCGGCATGAATGTCCCAGACAGGGGCATCGACCGACGCAGGGAAGCGGTCGGCTATCTGCAAGCCGGCAAGGCCGCGCGGATGAACCGCCTCGACCCTGACCACGCGGACGCCGTCACTGGCACTGCCTGCCACATCGATGCCGGAGGTGCCGTCGTGGCATATGTAAATCGGTCCGTCCGTCAGTGCAGACAGCGCGCGCACGCCCCGCGCGAACGCTTCGAGCTGAGCCTCCAGCGCCAGCCGCGGCGGCGGCGCATCGGGTCTCGTGTCGAGCGCCATCACGAATATCGCCGCCGGCCGCTCCTGCGGCAGCGGCACCCGCCCAAACGGGCGCGAGCGGATCAGCGGCCACAGTCCTGCCGACAGCAGGGCCTCTCGCACCGCCTCCGGGCTGTCCGGCAAGCGCGCGCCGGGCACGTGGTGGCGGTAACGGTCTCGGGCCGCATCGTGGAAGAAGCGAACATGCGAGAGCCGCCTGCCCGGCTCTAGCTCGACCGCAGCCACCTCGCCCGCCACCGGCGCCACCATCGTCAACTCCGGATGCCGGGTCGAGCGCAACACCGGTGCGCCCTGCGCGACGCGGTCACCGACGGCAACCAGCATGTTGACACGGAAGTCGTCATCCGGTCGCGCGAACAGCGCACACTGGTCGGTGATTTGGGTTCTTATGTCGGCCGCCGCGGAGTTTGGGGACGTGTTGGGCATGGTCGGTCGGCTTGGCACATACCCCGACTTTTGCTTGCCCGGTTTGATCTGGATCAAGTTCGCGGGCGTTGCGCCGTCGCATTGTGGATTGATAGGCTGACGCTAACAGACGTGGACAACTCCAGCAACTTGCGAGGCCATATGCGCCGAATGCTGATCCCTCTCATCGCGGCCAGCGCGATCCTGTCGGGCGGTGGCGCAATCTTCACCCATGCGCAGACGAGCCAGGCGCAGGACGCCGCCCAGACGCCACCCTATGTGATGCCGAAGTCGGGACCATTCTCCCCCGATACCGTGGCGATCCAGCAGAACGAATTCATCGCCGCCTGGGCGCGCTCGGGGCACTCCGATGCTTCGTCGTTGGCCTTTTCCTACTGGAACGAGGCCGGCACCATCCCGCCAACCTGCGCGGTGTGTCATGCTGGAGCTGGCTTCCGGTCGTTCCACGGTCTGGACGGGAGCACGCCCGGCCGGCCGGCCGTACCGGTTCCGGTTGGAGGCGTGGTCGACTGCGAAACCTGCCACAATGCAGGTCTCGCCTCGGTCAAGGCAATCACTTTCCCGAGCGGTATCAGCCATCCCGTCAATGCCGGCGAGGCATCCTGCATGACCTGCCACCAGGGTCGCGCGGCGGGCAGCGCGGTGGAGAAGGGCGTGGCCAGCATGGACGCGGACACGCCCAATCCGGACCTGAAGTTCATCAACCCGCACTATGCGACCGCGGCTGCGACACTGCTCGGCGGCTATGGCAAGATGGGGTATGAATATCCGGGCAAGGACTATTCGGGCCGCTTCCTGCATGCCCGCCCGGTCGAGACCTGCGCCTCCTGCCACGATCCCCACAGCCTGAGCGTCGCCGAGCAGACCTGTCTCACCTGCCATGCCGTTGGCACGGCAAAGGACATTCGCATCTCGCGCATCAGCTTCGATGGTAGTGGCGATCGGAGCAAGGGCATACATGCCGATATCGCGGCCAATGCCGCACGTCTGAAGAAGATGCTGGAGGACTATGCCGCCAAGGTCGCAGACGTGCCCCTGCATTATGACGGACACCGCAATCCCTATTTCTTCGCCGATGCCAATGGCGACGGGGTCGCAGACGAGGCAGATAGCAAGCCGGTTCCCTACAGCGCATGGACGCCGCGCCTGCTCAAGGCCGCCTACAACTGGAAATTCGTCAACTCCGACTCAGGAATCCACGTCCACAATCCACACTACGCGCTGGAACTGCTTTACGATTCCATGGAGGATCTCGCGGGGCCGGTCGGTATGGATTTCGCGACCCTGAACCTCGTTCGATAGGGACAACGGACGACCGGCCGCACAGTGCCGTCCCGGCTCGATCGGCCGGAGAGGCGGTAAGCGGCGCTCCGACTGTGGCGACGCATCAGGCAACGGTGCGCGTGTAGCCCAGGAAGGTGTAACGACATGAGCCGACTTTCCCACTCGTGCGACGGGAGACGGCCATGAGCGGTGACGGCTGACGTATGGACTACACGATTGCAAGACTCGGGCTGGCCCTCGGAATCGGCCTTCTCGTAGGTCTGGAGCGCGGCTGGCGCGAACGCGAAGCTGCCGACGCGACCCGGACCGCCGGCATCCGCACCTTCGGCCTGACGGGTCTGTTGGGCGGCATTTTCGCGGTACTGGCAACCGCCATGGACTCTACCGCGGTGCTGATCGCGGGTTTTGTCGGCTTTGCGGCAATTTTCGCCTGGTTTGCCGCGCATGAAGCCGAGCATGACCACAATTTCAGCGCGACAGGCGTCGTCTCGGCGTTGAGCGTCTTCGCGCTCGGCGCACTCGCCGTCGTCGGGGACCAGATCGTCGCGGCGGCAGGCGGCGCCGCGCTCGCAGCAGTGCTTGCGAGCCGGGACATGCTGCATGGGCTGCTTCGTCGTCTGACCTGGATCGAACTCCGCTCGGCCATCGCCATTGCCGCCATGACGGCCATCGTGCTGCCGCTCCTCCCCGACCGGAGCGTCGATCCGTGGGGCGGGCTCAATCCGTTCGAGATCTGGCTCTTTACCGTCATCGTCGCGGCAATCTCCTTCGGGGGCTATGTCGCGGTGCGCGCGCTCGGCGAGGCGCGCGGGTTGCTTATCGGATCGATCGCCGGCGCGATCGTTTCCTCCACCGCGGTCACCGTCGCGCTGGCGCGCATGGCCAAAGTGGAGGCAAGCCCCGCGCCGCTGGTGGGAGGGGCGGCGCTCGCGGCGCTGGTGTCGATCCTGCGGGTTTGCGTCATCGTTGCATTGCTTGCGCCTCAGGTCATCGGGTACATGATCGGCCCCGCAATCGCAGCAGGACTTGTGCTGGGCCTCGCCGGCGCCACGCTCCTGCGTCGCGGCGGCCTGCAGGATGCCGGCGAACAGCCCCAGCGCAACCCCTTCGAACTCGGAACCCTGCTGGTCTTCGCCGCCGCCTTCGCCCTTGTCTCGACGGTAAGTGCTGCGCTCTCAGGCCGCTTCGGCGAGAGCGGGCTCCTGGCCACGGCTGCCGTTTCAGGCGCGTTCGACGTCGACGTGGCGGTCCTCAGCGCACTTCGGCTCGTCGATGGCGCGACAGCCGTGGAATTAATCGCGCAAGCCGTACTGATAGCGCTCGCCGCGAATGCCGTAGGGCGTCTCTTCCTGGCGACCCTGGCCGGCCCCGCGCGCTTTTCGCTCCCACTCGCGGCGGTAACCGCATGCGCGGCCGCCACGGCATTCACAACCTTCCTGTGGTCCCCATTTTCTTGATCTCCGCGGACTGCCAGGCTTTCGCAGCTTGCACAACGCCAATGGGAGACACTACCTTCGTTAGCGGCCAGCGGCGTTTTTGCGGGCTTGCGCGGAGTGAAGGTTCTGGCAACAAGTCTGCGCTTGTCGCCAGGCGCCTCACTGACGGGCCGGCGGCCCCAAGGGGCGGCTTAAAGAATGTGTTGTCGACCCATCGGCGCAGTTCAACGCGACGCTTTGTACAATTTGGCAGCAATCTCGTAGAATTCTTCCGGGGCGTATTCGGGCGTAAACGCCGACGGGACGCCAACCAGTTGCTGCATCTTTCCCCCATCGGGCATGCCTTCCACGACTTCCAGGGGGCCGGGAGGATCTCCCGGGAGGGCTACCTCGTCATTGGACCAAATCCCCGAGATTTCCTGGTAGTCCTGTTGGCTCCATGTATAGAGCCGGCGGTGCGAACCTTCATCGAGATATTTCTGGCACTCCGGGATTTTGCTCAGCGGTATGTTGGGAGTCGGGAGCATCTTCTCTATCTCGACACCCGTCAGTTTCTTGATCGCCAGAGCGTAGGAGTGCGCGTGCACTGACCCGCGGACGAGCAAGTAGCCACAAACTTCACGGCCGGTCGCGTCATCCCCACTCAGCGTTTCGTACACGCGCAGCTTGTGCAGTCGCGCACCGCATTCCAGGTGGAAGTTGTGAAGCAGGTCAAAGAGGACATTGCCCGTCGTGGTGATGAAGTCGTTGTTCCAACTGACGCCATTGGCATTAACGGGCGTCGCACCGCCGCCGTTGGACAAGAATGCGGATGCGAGCCGGATGTCCTGCATGGCTTCGAACGGGGACTTGCTGATGTCGCCACCCGGCTTTGCATCTCCCTTCGGCTTGTCCGGCCCATTGTTCAGCATCGCCACGCCATTGCTGACTAGCTCGACATGGGCCAACTCCTCCGCGGTGATGGAGGCGACAAGGCTGTAGAAGGGACGCAGCTTGTCCTTGCTCCGGAAATTGAAGCTCTGGAACATGTAGTTCCCCAGCGTCGACATCTCTCCATACTTGCCGCCGAGCAGTTCCTGGAGCGCCGCGGCGGCATTCGGGTCCTGTTTCTTCGGCGGCGGCAAGTCCGTGATCAGTCGATCGACGCGCATGAACATAGGCGGCACTCCACGATTGTGTCGTTGGCCTAACCGCGCTCCCCACCCGATGTTCCATCGGGCAGTCACATCGATATCGAAATTGGGTACAGGATCCGGGCTTTTGGAACGCCGCCGCCTCGGATTCCGCGGCGGCGCGGTTCAGTCGGTGCCGCCGTTAGAGCGAAATCCGGCGGACATCCTCACGTCCGCTTTTGCAGGGACATCGTCTGTCCCCTCGGTCCGGTCCCGGTAAAGAGCTGCTCGAGCGAGCAGCATGAGCGTCACCGGGGTGGTGACAGTTACGAAGATCGCGATCAGCACCTCGTGGACCACTGCCCTGGTGCCAAGGACCGAGAAGAAGACGATCGAGGCCAAGACCATAGCGCCTGTGCCCCAGCTGGTACCGAGCGTGGGTGCATGCACTCGCTCGTAGAAACTTCCAAACCTGAGCGTCCCGATCGCCCCGGCAAGCGTCAGTGCGGCGCCGATCAGGAGCAGGAGCGCCGTCAGCACGGCCGCCCATGGCGGCATGTCGAACGCGTGGGTCACTCGATCACCTCCCCGCGCATGAGGAATTTCGCAAGCGCGATGCTCGACGCGAAACCGAGAATGCCGATGATGAGGGCTGCCTCGAAGTATACGCCGCTCCCCGTGCGGATGCCGACGGTCAGCGCGAGCAGCATCGCGCAGACATACATTGCATCCAGACAGAGCACGCGGTCCTGGGCGCGAGGCCCGCGGACGACCCTGTAGGCATAGCAGCCCATGGCGGCGACGAGCATCAGCTGGGCGGCGGTCACAGACCAGAACAGCAGGAGAGCCGTCATTCGAAAATCTCCATGAGCAGCGCCTCGTAGCGGTTCTTGATCAAGGTCACCCATTCGTCCTTGTCGATTAAGTCGAGGACGTGGATCAGGAGGATGCCGGACGCCGGCTCGTATTCGACCCACGCGGTGCCGGGAGTGCTGGTGACGATGCACGAGAGGACGGCCAGTGCCGTCCGGTCGCGCAGGTCGAGCGGTATGGCCACGAAGCCGGAGACGCGCTCTCGGCTACGTCCCTGGACGATGATGCTGAACACCGCGACGTTCGACCGCAGAATGTCCAGCGCCACGATCCCGAAAAGTTTCGGAATGAGGCGCCAGCGCCTGATCCGTGGCTTCGATGGCTGGAGCGCGGTCATTGCGCGGGAAGCCGTCAGCGCCACCAGACCTCCGAGCAGGAATTGGCCGAGGGAGAAGGAGGTGAGCAGCTGCCACATCAGGAGCAGTGCGGCCGTCAGGAGAGGATACGGAAGCACCCGGCTCATTCCGATGCCTCGCCGCCGAGCACGCCCTGAATGTAGACAGCAGGCTGGTGCAACGCGCCAGACGCGGCATCGGTGTAGCGGATCACCGAACCTCCGTAGACCGACATGGCGAAACAGAGCCCTATCAGAACGAGGATCGGTGCCACCTCGATGACCAATACGCGCGGCACCACGCTCTCCAGCGGCGCCCAGAATGTCCGTATGCCGGTGCGCATCATCGCGACCAGCGCCGCCAGACCGGAGAGGATGACCAGTGCCAGGAGGAACCACGTGGAAGCCGCGACTGCACCACCGCGAAGTCCATCACCGAGCATGCCCTGGAGCATGGCGAACTTGGCCACGAAACCCGAAAGCGGCGGCAATCCGGCAAGCAGCAGTGCGACGCACCCGAAGGACACGCCGAGCACCGCCAGCGCCCCGGGCATGATGACACCGACCTCCTCGTCCTCGGGTTCGTCCGTCTCTTCCCGCTCGTCGCCATAGGCTTCCATCGTGACGGCGAGCAGGTCCGCTCCCGGTTCGCGGGCGCGCTCCACGAGTTCGATCAGCATGAACAGCGCAGCAGCGGCAAAGGTAGAGCTGACGAGGTAGAACAGCGCTCCCGACACGACCGCGACATTCCCGAGACCGATCGCCGCCAGGAGCGTTCCTGATGATACCAGCACGCTGTATCCGGCAAGCCTGCCCATCGCTTGCGAGGCGAGCACGCCGGAGGTGGCAAAGAGCAGCGTAGCGATGCCACCCCACAGAAGCGCCGTGCTTCCGAACCCTTCGAGCCCCTCGGAAATGCCGCCGAACAGCAGCATGGAGAGACGCAGCAGTACGTAGATGCCGACCTTCGTGAGGATCACGAAAGTGGCCCCCACCGGAGCTGCGGCTGCCATGTAGGCTGAAGGCAGCCAGAAACCGAGCGGCCACATGCCGGCCTTGACCAGGAACGCCACTCCTAGAATACCTGCCCCTGCCTGGAGCAGCATGCGGTCTTCCGCGGGGACCTGCGGGATGCGCAGGGCGAGGTCGGCCATGTTGAGCGTTCCCGTCACCCCGTAGATCAGGCTCACGCCGATGAGGAAAAGCAGGGAGGCGGCGAGGTTGATCGAGATGTAATGCAGACCGGACCGAACCCGGAACGGGCCCGAGCCGTGCAGCAGGAGACCATATGAAGCAGCGAGCGTGACCTCGAAGAAGACGAAGAGGTTGAACAGGTCTCCGGTCAGGAACGCTCCGCCCAGTCCCATCAGGAGAAACTGAAAAAGCGAATGAAAGTGCGGACCGACCCGGTCCCAACGAGCAAGCGAGAACGACAGCGTGGCAAAGGCGACCACGCACGTGGTCACCATCAGCAGAGCCGACAGTCGATCCAGCACGAGCACTATCGCAAACGGCGCTGGCCAGCTGGCGACGGCGTACGAAGCCGACACCGTCTCCGCGCCGCGGCCGTCCGCAATACGCAGGAGGGCGATCGCTGCGACCAGCAAGGCCAGTGTGGAGGCCACGCTTACCAGCGCCTTGATCGTGTGCCGGCGTTCATCGATGAGGAGAAGCGTCGCGCCCGCGATGAGGGGCAGCAGGACCGGAACCACAATTAGATGCATCCCCCAGTCCATCAGCGCCGCTCCCGCCCGTCGACGTGATCGCTGCCGGTCAGGCCGCGCGACACGAGCAGCACCACGAGAAGGAGCGCGGTGGTGGCGAAGCCGATGACGATCGCCGTGAGCACGAGAGCCTGCGGCACCGGATCGGCGTAGTCGGCGGGGTTGGCGATGCCGTCCGGACCGAGAACCGGCGCCGCGCCCACCCGCAGGCGGCCCATGCTGAAGATGAAGAGGTTGACGGCGTAGGAGAGCAGCGAGAGGCCGATCACGAGCTGGTAGGTGCGCGGCCGCAGAACGAGCCAGACGCCCGATCCGGTAAGCACGCCGATGGCAACTGCAAGTGTCAGCTCCATCCCGGGCGCTCCTCAAGCTGACGCTCTTCCTCGAGGCGTGCGGCGCGCAGGCGGCGGATGGATTGGTGCGCAATGGCAATGAGCATCAGGACGGTCGCCCCGACGACGAGGCTAAACACTCCGAGGTCGAAGAGGCTGGCGCTCGCCAGCGGCACCTTGCCCAGCAAAGGCAGCTCCAGGTACTCGAAATACGACGTCAGGAAAGCGTCTCCGAACAGGATCGGAACGGCCCCCGTCAGTGCCGCGACCAGCAGGCCTCCGCCGATCCAGACCACGGGAAGGATGCGAATCCGGTCCTCTACCCAGACCGTGCCCGCCGCCATGTACTGGAGGATGAAACCCGCGGCCATCGCGACGCCCGCCGCAAAGCCCCCGCCGGGCGCGTCGTGACCGCGCAGGAACAGGTACGCGGCAAGCACGATCACGACGGGGAACATCCATTGCATGATCACGGACGGCACGTAGAGATATTCGCCTGCCGTCGCATCCGCATCCCGTTCCGGCTCCGCCTCGTCATAGGCCAGCTGGATCCGCTGCTGTTCGGGCCGTTCGATGCTGTCCGATGCTGGCCTAAACCGCCGCAGCAGCGCGTACACCGTGAGGGCAACGATCCCGAGAACAGTAATCTCGCCGAGCGTGTCGAACCCGCGGAAGTCTACCAGGATCACGTTGACGACGTTGCGGCCGCCGCCTTCGCTGTAGGCCTTGTCGAGGAAGAAGGCGGCTATGGAATCTCCGGGAGCGCGCGTCATCACGGCATAGGCGACTACTGTCATGCCGATGCCCGCCAGCGCCGCGATAGTCATGTCCCTGGAGCGCCGTACGGGGTCCCACCACCCTTCAATCTCGCGCAGTCCTTCGGTCCTTTTCGGGAGCCACCGAAGTCCCAGCAGGATCAGGACCGTCGTGACGATCTCGACGACGAGCTGGGTCGCCGCCAGATCCGGCGCGGACAGCCAGAAGAACGTCACGCAGGTCACGAGCCCGGTGCATCCGAGTAGTGCAAGCGCTGCAAGGCGGTGGAACTTGGCCTGGTAAGCCGCCGCCACCGCGCAGGCCATGCCGACGCACCACAGCCCGGGAAATGCGAGATCGCTGGTGCCGAGGGCACCGAAACCGATACCTGTGGTCAGCAGCGGAGCCGCTCCCGCCGCGACCGCGGCTGCCACGAGAAGGCGCATTTGCGGCTGTAGGCGCCGCGTGCCGAGAACATCTTCAACGATACGTGCCCACCGCCACGACACCGCGACCATCGCCCGTTCGAAAACGCGCTGGCCGTCGATACGCCGCAGGACGGGCGGTCCCTTCGAGCGCTCGAGATAATCTCCGATGAAAAGATAAAGCGCCATCCCGCCGACGAGAGCGGCCACGCTCATCGCAAGCGGCAGGTTCAGGCCATGCCAGACCGCGAGGCTGTATTGCGGGGTCGCGTCGCCCAGCACCGACGACACTGCGACGTGGAGGATCGGCCCCACCGTGAGCCCGGGAACGCTGCCCACGACCAGGCAGGCAACCACCAAAAGCATGACCGGAAACCGCATCCAGAAGGGCGGCTCGTGTGGCTCCCGCGGAAAGCTCTCGGGCGGCGCGCCCAGGAATATCGAATGAATGAGGCGAATGGAGTAGGTCACCGCCAACGCGCTGCCAAGCACGGCGGCATAGGGAGCGATCGTGTCGACCCACGAATCCGCATGCGTCTCCACCGCTTCGGCGAAGAACATCTCCTTCGAGAGGAAGCCGTTCAGCAGCGGCACCCCCGCCATGGCCGCACTCGCAACCATAACCAACATTCCGGTTATCGGCATGTAGCGGAAAAGCCCCGACAGCTTCCTCAGGTCGCGGGTTCCGGCCTCATGGTCGATGATCCCGGCGGCCATGAAGAGCGATGCCTTGAACGTCGCGTGGTTCACCATGTGGAAGATCGCCGCGACCGCGCCGAGCGGGCTGCCCAGGCTCAGCAGCATGGTGATCAGCCCGAGATGGCTGATGGTCGAGTAGGCGAGCAGTCCTTTCAGGTCGTGTTGGAACATCGCGAGATATGCGCCCAGCACGAGCGAGGCCATGCCCGCCAGACCTAGTATGATGAACCATTCCGGCGTGCCCGAGAGGATCGGCCACAGCCTTGCCATGAGAAACACCCCCGCCTTCACCATGGTGGCGGAATGAAGGAATGCCGAAACAGGTGTCGGAGCCGCCATGGCGTTCGGAAGCCAGAAATGAAACGGGAACTGTGCGCTCTTGGTCAACGCGCCGAGCAGAACCAGCAGCAGTGCCGGGACGTAGAGATCGTGGGAGCGGACCAGTTCACCCGATGCCAGAACCACGTCGAGGTCGTAGCTGCCGACGATGTGACCGATGATCAGCACGCCGGCGAGCAGCGCGAGGCCGCCGATCGCGGTGATCGTGAATGCCATTCGGGCCCCGTCGCGAGCCGCCTGATTGTGATGCCAGTAGCCGATCAGCAGGAACGAAAAAATGCTCGTCAGCTCCCAGAAGATGACGAGGACGATGAGGTTGCCAGAAAGGACGACCCCTAACATCGATCCGGTGAAGGCCAGGAAGAACAGGTAGAAGCGCCGGACCGGGTCGTCCGGGGAGATGTAGTAACGCGTGTAGATGACGACGAGGAAACCGATGACGCTCACCAGAAGGGCGAAGATCCAAGCGAACCCGTCCATTCGCAACGTGAAATCGAGCCCCAGCGAAGGCATCCACGTGGCATCGAAACGGATCGGCTCACCGACGGCGACCTGCGGATAGAGCGATGTGGTAAGCGTCACACACGCCAGCGTCGTCAGTGCCGCCAGCCACGTCACTGGAGTGCGTGAATCCGTCGGGAGGAGCACCGCCGCCAGGCCTGCCAGGAAGGGCAAGGCGACAATGAAGATCAGCGAGTAGTGCTCCATCACGCTCCTTATCTGCTATTGGGAGATCCCTTAAGCCATCAGGTACGATCCGCCAACGACCCGGTGGCTACTCCTGTGCCTGACGAAGCCGCTGGCGCCGACCTGTTCGACTTTCAGCACGTCCACCGCAGGAGGATCGTCCAGTCCGCTGCCCGCCACATGAACGCGATCGCCAGGCGCGGCTCCCAGGAGGGCGATGCCAAGCGGCGAGGAAACGGACAGCTCGAGCGGCGGCCACATCCGGCCGTCCGGGTGGATCAGAAGGCGCCTCTCCTCTCGCCCTTCGCCCAGGACCCGGTAGGCGACGAAGCTGTCGAGCGACGCGCGGACGGCGTGGTCACGACCACACCCGCTTGTCCGCTCCAGCTTGCGCAGCAGCAGCGGGCCGTGCGGGTCCAGCCGGTCGACAGGATCATGGGCTAGCCTTGTCAGGCGCTCGATGTCGTCCGCCGGGATACGCGGGGACAAATGCATCATGTGCCTCCTCTGGCGGCGCTCTCGTGAAAGAAGGCGCCGCCGTCGAGAGTTGACGATGGGGACGGTTCAAGCGGCGGACGGTCCAGGATCGTCGGGACCACCGAACTGAGGCTGGGCGGGATGGGGCTGATCGAAATAGGCACCTCGGATCAGCCGTAACGCTGGCCTGCGCTGAGGTTGCGAAGAAGCGGGTGCAAGCGCCTCCTTCTCGCGCTTCGCTGCCTCGGGCTGGTAGTGCACCATCTGCAGCAGAACGCGGACATCCCCGCCTTCTTCGTCGGTGAGGTCGAACACCTGTCCCTCGGCAAGGCCCAGGAGGGCGAGCCCACGAAGGTTGGTGATCGGCAGGAACATCCCGACGGCAGATGCCTTCGCGTCATGGGAAAGAACGCGGGTGTCCGGATCCCGCCCATTCACGCTGTAGCTAACTCTGCTGCTAAGTGTCGCTACGTCGGCGGGGACATCGTCGCGGAACATCACTGTCGCGGATTCGAGCTTGCGCTTGAGGATCGGCGCGAGGGGGTCGTCCCTTCCGAGGCAGCGGTCTCGCATCGCCTCCAGGATGGTAAAATCCTTGGTCGTCAAAATGCAGGCTTCGGCAGTCATCGCAGTTCTCCATCGCTCCGCCCGGGAGCGGTTGCATGAAACGGAATGGAGATCCCCTGGCCGCCAACGGCGGCTCAGGGGCTAGGATCCTGCGAGGAGACAGCCTCCGAACATCGACAGGCGGCAGAAGGGCAAGGCGTGCGTCACAATTGCGCCTGCTGCTCCGCCGCGGAAGCCGGGAGCTTCGAACCGTCTGGGGCAGGCCCGACGCTTTCTACGGTAAGCCTGTGCACGCGGCCGTCGCGCGCAGTCCAATCAATAGACTGCCCTGCGGAAAGGCCAATGAGCGCGGCCCCGATAGGTGTCAGCACAGAGACCTTGCCTTGAGCAATGTCCGCTTCACCCGGGAACACGAGAGTCACCTGCCGGTCCTCGCCCAGATCGCTGGTGAAGCGCAGCGTCGATCCCATCCGCACCACGTCCGGCGCGATCCGGCTGTCGTCTACGATACGTGCACGGTCGAGTTCAGCCAGCAGTTCGTCCGCGACCTGTGGATTCCTGACGATATAGGATTCGGCGAGCCTCGAAAGCCGCTCGTGGTCCGAACGGGTCGTCGTGATCGCAGGCTTGCGAAGTTTAGTGTTGCCGGGCGCCATATCGTGGCCTCCTCGCTGTCAATCACCCGTGCACGGCAAAGCGCCAGGATGCCTAAATTCATTGTTGAAGTGATGTCGCTAAAGGCCTGTGCTGCCCCACGGCCGGGGCGCGACGCGACCTTGGCCGGGGGTCAGATGCCCGCGATGGGGCACGCCCTGAGAATGCTGAGAATGAAGCGCTCGGTCGACATGCCAGGGAACGTGGGACCCCGGGCGCGGAAAGTCAAGCTTAGGGTTGCCACCACCAGGAGCCCCCCGAACGCCTGCGGGATGGCGGCAGATTCTACCAGCCAACTCCGACGAGGCGATCTGTCCTCGGGAATTGTTTCTGCCATCGCGCTGCAGTCCTGACAGCAAATACTCGCGGGTGGCTCGCCGCCGCGGCGAAGGAGAGCGGCGCGCAACCTGATATAGCTTGATCGTCTTGCAGCCGCCTCTTCGGAACATTGCAAGCGGATAATTCGCCACCGTGAAGTTGCATGCGTGGCAGCGAATGGCTACCCCTCGCGGTGCGGCGCGAAACAGCGCGGCAGGGCCAACATGGAATGCATGGCCGTTCAGTCTTGTGAGACAGCGTTCGCGGAGAGTCAAAGTAATGACGGGCCTCGCGCGCCGACCGGAAGTCGACTGGCGCGCCGCACTCGCGGCGATCGTAGGTGCCCACGCTGGCGTAACGTTGCTGCTGCGGCTGCCATCGGTGCTCGCACCCGTTCTCATAATGGATCATGGCTGGACAGCTACGCTGGTCGGCGCGGTGACGGGGCTGGCCACCGGTCTGTCCGTCTTGCTGATGATGTCAGGCGCAGGCGTGGTGCGTGCGCTGGGTTCTAAACGTGCCCTCCAGGCGGGCCTTCTGAGCGGCATCGTGGCGTTGGCGTTGCTGGCCTTGCAATCGCCCTTGCTGGCAATCATGGCGGCCATCTTCATCGGAATGGCGCATGCTCCAATGCACCCTGCGGGAAACGACCTGCTGGAAAGGTATGCGGCGCCCGGAAGACGCAGCATCGTATTCTCCGTCAAGCAGTCAGGACCGTCTTTCGGCGGCATCGTGGCAGGCCTTATGCTTCCGATGCTCGCTGCTGCCGGAGGAACCGAACTTGCCTTGGGGGGCGCCGCAGCCTTGCTCCTATCGGCGCTGATCCTTTGCTCCGTATTGGTGCGTGACGAGAACGGCGTGCATCGGAGCTCTTCGGGGTGGCGCGAGGCTTTCTCACGGCGCAGCATAGTTGGTCCGCTCCGGACGGTTGTGGCGGACGCGGCGCTTCGCCGGATGGCATTGCTGGGCGCAACGCTTTCTCTCGTCAGCAGTGTCTGGATGGCCTACCTCCCTATCTATCTGTCGCTCCACGTCGGCATGGATGTGGCGCTTGCAGGCGTCGGGTTTGCGCTTTTCCAGGCGGGGGCGTTTTCCGGGCGCATCCTTCTGGGCTGGGTAGCAGACCGTTTTCTGCCGCCGCGAGCAATCATCTCCCTCGCGATGCTGGGAAGCGCCGTCCTGACTGCGGCGTTGCCGCTACTGGCGACACTGGGCTTTTCGACGGCACTGCTCGCGCTCGCGCTTCCGGCCGGCATTTTTACCGCGGGATGGAGCGGCGTGCAGTTGGCAGAGGCAGTGAGGGTGGCAGGTCGCGAGCGGCTGGTCGATGCTATATCCGGCCTCATGGTGATCACCGGTCTGGGAGTCGTTGGCGGACCGTTCGCTTTCCTGCTCATCGTCGCAGGTGCCGGCAACTGGTCCGGCGGCTTTGTGATCTTGTCGGTGTTGCCGGCCGCGGCTCTCATATTGAAGCTGCTGACTGAAGGGGTGCACCGGACATGAGGCGCCGCCGACCGACATGAATTCGCCTGACGGTGCGTCGCCGTACTCCAAGTGGCGGCGGCCGAGAAGTGCGCCCGAGTTGACTCAATACAGGACTTATGGCTCCCTATTCGACTAGATGAATTTTTATTCGCTGTCGCGAAGTTGGGGGAACTTAAGAGACAATTGTATGGTCGCATCGCCGGGGAGGGCGTGACCGTGAAGCTGGGAGGAATCAATGAAGCGTGAGTCGAAACTTGACGCCCTCGGGCGTCGCGAGGTCATGATTGGTGCGGCGGCAACACTAGCCGCGTTGACCATCCCCGCAGGCGCGCAGCCAGCACCCGATTTCCGACGACTTGAGGTCATCATCCCGCTCGCTGCAGGGGGCGGAAGCGATATCCTTGTCCGGCAATTCATGGAGCATGTGCGGCCTAAACTCAGTGCGCCGATCGCGATTACCAACGTGCCGGGCGACGGTTCGCTGCTCGGCCTGAGCCGCGTTGCGCGTGCCGATCCCAAGGACGCGGTGATTGGCGTTCACAACGTACCCAACACCGTGCTTTCACAACTGGCGCGCGGCGCCGCCGCACCGGTGGATATCCGCAAACTGACGCCGATCGCAGGCTACGGCCGGGCATTCACTGTGGTGGCTACTTCCACGAAATCCGGCATTAACAGCTACAAGGAGCTCCAGGAGGCCTATAAGAGCGGCGCTCAGCGCCTGCTTGGTGGCACCGACCGCGCCGGTTCGGCGGAGCTGACTGCGATGCTATTGCGCAGTCAGGCCGAACTGCCATTCGCCGAATATGTCGCCTATGACGGCTCGGGCGCCGCGAATGCGGCGGTCGTGCGCAACGAGGTCCCGGCTGGTCTCGCCTCCTCCGACGCCGTTATCGACGGCATGGCGACCGGCACGCTCAAGCCGCTCCTGGTACTCGGCAATGACCAACGTGTCTCGACGATGCCAGATGCGCCGACGGCCGTCGAGCTCGGGTATCCTTCGCTGGCTGAAATCGCCGCCCCGCTCCGTCTCATAGTCGGCCCGCCGAATATGGACCCGCCGCTTCGAGACTATCTCATTAACCTGTTCCGCGAGGTGATCACCGATCCGGAAGTGACCAAGCAGCTTGCTGCGGTCAACATCAAGCTCGAGTATCTGACCCCAGAGACGATCGGCAAGGCGGTCGAGACGGGCTTCGCGTCACTGGAGAGCTTGCCCGCGCTCCAGGAACTGCTCAACCGCAAGTGACAGGTTGATGGCTTCGCAAAGCCTGACGCGGCAGCTCGCGGACTACGCCGCCGGAAGCAGCTTCGAGCAACTCCCGGATGCTGTGGCCGAGAGGGCAAAGCTGATCATCTTCGACGAACTCGCCTGCGCGGTTTTAGGCCGTGGACTGATAGCCGGCGAGCTGATGGCGAAGTTTGTCGGCACGATGGGCGGTTTGCCAGAGGCAACGGTGCTCGGCAGCCGACTGCGGGCGCCGGCCGCACTCGCTGCCCTGGCTAACGGGACCGCCGGTCATGCAGACGAGTTTGACGGGGCGCATGTGACCGACGGTCACCCTGGCGCAGTCATCGTTCATGCAGCCCTGGCTGTTGGTGAATCGCGGCGCTGTACCGGGCGCGATCTCATCAATGCGGTGTGCGTCGGCTACGATATCGGCACGCGCCTTGTAGCCGCAGTCGGCGGGGCATTTGCGCTTCGCCGCACGCATCATGTTCACTCCGACTATCTCCACGGCTTCGGCGCCGCCCTTGGCTGCGCACGCGTGATGAGGCTTAGCAGCAGTGGGCACCGCCATGCGGCGGCACTAGCGTCAGGAGGTGCCGGGGGACTAGCCGTGATCTTCGAAGAGCGCCGACACATGAGCAAGGCGCTGTCGACAGGGCAAGGCGCATTCGCCGGCGCAACCGCAGCGTTGCTCGCAGCGAGCGGGTTCGAGGGGCACGACGATGTGTTCGATTCGGCACACGGGCCGCTTGGCTGGGCCGCCGATGCCGCGCGGGCGCACGACATCATGCTCGCCGGTCTCGGAACCGAGCACGCGGTCATGGGAGCGAACTTCAAGTTCTACTCAGCGGGCTATCCAATACATGCGCCAGTGGAAGCGGCCCTGCGGATCATGGCTGCCCGAAATCTGCGCGTTGAAGACATCGCCTCCATCACCGTGAGGCTCACAAAGCACACGTTCGATACCGTCTCCAACCGCGAGATGCCGAGTATCTGCGTCGAGGACATGATGGCAGTCGCGGTTGTTCACGGACGGCTTGGCTTTGCGGAAGCTCATTCGGCTGCGGCACTGGCCCGACCGGAAGTCAGGGCCTTGCGGCCCTTGATCCGCGCCATCGTCGACCCGGAGATGGAAAGACTGCAACCACATGGACGCGGCGCCAAGGTCGATATCGAAACGCGCGACGGAGATCGCCTTCGCGAGTCGGTCGATCATCCTCGCGGGCATGCGCTGCGAGGCGGCGTGGACTGGGCCGCGCTGAGAGAAAAGTGGGACGACCTGCTTCCTCAACTAATCGGGGAAGGCAGCTACGAGGCGTTTGTCGCGCTCAGCCGCGAACTCGATGCAGTGGACGACATCGCGGAATTGACGCATCACCTGAAGAAGGACGGATGATGAGTTTACATGCGCCGACCGGTGGCCGCCCCGAAGCGCCTGCACTTGAGGCGGCTCTGGCCCGCCATATCGTGTCCACGAGTTTTTCCGACCTCGACGCCGAGACCGTTGACGCCGCGCGCCGCACGCTTCTCTGGGCAGTCGCGACGGCAATCGCTGGCTCTGCGGCGGAAGGGTCGGACATCGTGACGCGTCTCGTGCTCGCCCCCGGGGGACATCCAAGAGCTACGCTGATCGGAACCGGGCACAAGGCGCCGCCGGCGGAAGCCGCGTTTGCCAACGCGGTGTTCGCCAAGGCGCACGAATACGAGGACAAGTTCTGGCTGGACGAAGCCGGCGGTTTCGCGATGGGTTTCGCGATCGCGCCTGCTGTTCTGGCTGCGGCCGAGGCTGAAGGCGGCATAAGCGGCAGGGAGGTTCTTGCCGCAATCGCGATAGGCTGCGATGTGCAGGCCCGCCTGTTGCGGGCGATCAAGGGGCAACTACACCCCACCTGGACGCGCTGGAATTCGACCTATGTCTTCTCGAACTATGGCGCCACGGTAGCTGTCGGCAAGGTTCTAGGCCTGACGGAGGAGCAGATGCTCGACGCGTTGGGTCTGATCCACGCGCAGGCGTGCGGCAACATGCAAGGCCAGTTCGAGGGCGTGCTCGGCATCCGGATGCAGGCAGGCTTTGCCGTGCGCAACGCCTTCGCCGCCGTAGAGCTGGCGCGTGGCGGCGTGTCGGGGGCCCACCAGTTCATCTCCGGACGGGCCGGGTTCTACACGCTGCACTACCCGAACCATGAAGTGGATCTCGAATCGATAACCCGCGGGCTAGGCAGCGATTTCGTCGGCCGCAAGCTCGGGTTCAAGGGCTACCCATGCGGGGTCGTTGCGCATCCGGTTCTCGACGCTGTCCTCCAGCTGAGGCCTCGATTTCAGCTAGAGCAACTGGATGAAGTGAGGGTCGAGGGCGCCTCGGCGTTGGAGATCATGACCACGCCCCACGAGCGCCGCATCAGGCCGCATAACGCAATCGACGCCCAGTTCAGCCTTCCATGGGCCGTGGCCTGCGCGTTGCGGGATGGCGCGCTGCGCATCAGCCATTACGACGATCGTCTAGTTACCGACCATGGCCTTCTGGACCTGGCGCGGAAAGTGAAGACGGACATCAAGGCGGACCGCACGGCGGTGACGGTCGAAGTGCGTCTCAAGGACGGTACCTCACTGCGGTCGGAGCCTGTCGAGTTCTGCCGCGGCCACCCCAACAATCCGGTGCCGACCGAAGACATGGTAAAAACGCTGCGGGAGCACCTGTCCCTGGCGGCCACGCCGATCGATGCTGCGGCCGGCGAGAAGCTCGTGACAAGGATGCTCTCACTTGAGTCGCTGGATGACGTGAGCGGGTTCTTCGAGCCGTAGACGGGTGAACCTGACGAGCGGGGACAGGCATGACCGGGCCGTCGAGCAACGCCGACGAAATTGACCTGATCGACGAAGAAACTCCGTCGACCGACGATAGCCGGTCGGCAATCGCGTTCAGCGCCTTGATGCTTGTCGCCGGCGTCGTCTTTTTCGTCGGCACCCTGTCGATGAGCTCGCAGGCGGCGACCTGGCCGCGTGTCCTGTCGGTGCCGCTGATCGTAATGGCTGCAGCTCAGCTTGCGCTATCGCTGCGTTCGCGGATGCGCTCCCTGCCTGCAGCCACTGCCAATGACCCGGCTCGCCATACCGGCAACCGGAGACGTGCGCTCACCGCGATTTGGCTGGCGGTCTATTGCGTCGCCTCGCAGTGGGTCGGCTTTGGTCCGGCTCTTCTTGTGCTGACACCGGCCTACATGTGGCTGTTCGGCTTTCGCCGTCCGCTCTGGATAGCGGTCATCACGATCATGTTCGCGGCCGGACTGACCTTCGTGTTCGAGGTGGTCGCCAACGTTCCCATGTGGAGCGCGAGGCTGTGAGCCGCCTTCCAATCATCGCCTGAGTACAGGACGGACCGATGGACGCTCTCTGGACTGCGATGGAGGTTCTTTTTTCACCGAGCGGCCTGTTTCTGGCCGTCGTAGGCTTCCTGCTGGGCTGCATCGGCGGCGCCATGGTCGGTATAGGCGGCGCTCTCACCACCGCCCTGGTAATGCCTTTCACGCTCTCGATGACGCCGGCCGAAGCCATGATCGTGCTGATCGGCGTCTATAGCGGCGGCTCATACGCTGGCAGCATCCCTTCGATCCTCATCAACACCCCTGGCGGGCCGAGTTCGGCCATCGTCACGCTCGATGGCTATGCCATGGCGCGGCGCGGAGAGGGCACAACCGCAATCGCAATCTCGGCAACAGCTTCCGCGATCGGCGCGCTGGTCGGGGGATTCTGTCTTCTGGCGCTTCTGCCAGTTCTCGAATTCGTCGCGCTCGCGTTCGGATCGCAGGAAATGCTGATGTTCGGCCTGTTCGGATTGGCCTCGATCGTGGCAGCCTCCGATTCCGGCATGATCAAAGGCTTCATGGCCGGGATTCTTGGTGCGCTGCTTGCGACAGTGGGCGCAAGTCTCATCGATGCCAATCCACGTTTTACCTTCGGCATGGCCGCGCTTATCGATGGCATCGATCTGGTGTCCACCATGATCGGCGTCTTCGCTTTCGCCGAGATGGTCCGCCTGTCGCGCGATCCCGACACAATCTCCAAGGCCCTGCGAGGTCTGGGAAGCATGTGGAAAGGCATTGTGTGGGCGCTCCGGGAGTGGCGCGCCATCCTTCGCGGATCGGGAATGGGCCTCGTCGTCGGCGTAATCCCAGGCGAGGGCGGCACCGTCGCCACTTTCATGTCGTACATGACCGAGAAGCAGTTGAGCAAGGAACCCGAACGGTTCGGCAAGGGGCATCCCGCAGGCATCGCAGCCCCGGAAGCTGCGAACAATTCGGTGATCGGTGGTTCGCTCGTTCCCACGCTGTCTGTGGGAATCCCGGGCAGCGTGGCGACGGCAATGCTACTCACCGCGCTGATGCTGCACGGTATCCGGCCAGGACCGTCGTTGTTCACGACCAATGTCGTCGTGCTCTACACGATCATTGGCTCGGTATTGTTCGGCGCCGTACTGACGATGGTCGTGGGTCTCCTGGCTGCAAAGCCGCTGGCCCTCCTCACCGTGATCCCGATCCCGGTACTCGTGCCGCTGGTGTGCGTGCTTTCGGTGGTCGGGATTTATGCAGCGGACTTCAACTACAGCCACATCTATGTTGCACTTGCGGCCGGTGCACTCGGCTATGCGTTTCAGCGGTTTCGGTATCCAATCGTCGCGTTTCTGCTCGGATTCATTGTCGGGCCGCTGGCGGAAGAAAACTTCATGCGCACCTACCAGCTCACGCAGGGGCGCATCTGGGAGATTGTCGAGCGACCAATCTGTGCCATCCTGCTCGTGCTGACACTCGCAGTGTTGGTGAGGCCGGTCTGGCGCGCATTGCGATCGGCTGACGGGCCAAGAAACGCCGGTCAAGCTTGATCCCCACGCCCCCGAGTAATGCCAATAACGGCAATTCGTACGCCGGCCAGACGATCATCGCCGCATGACGACGGCGTGCCAAGAACGTTACCGGCGATCTGCTGTCATGCAGCCGCGTGGGTTCGCTTGATACCCGGGTAGAGATAGACCTTGCCATCGTCGAAATCGAAGTCCGGGTTGTCCCAGGCGACCATTTTTCCGGGGTTGAGCAGGCCTTTGGGATCCGCCTCCTTCTTGAACGCCAACTGGACCTCGTCGGTCTGCTTCATGCCGCCCTCCTCGAGCGTGTAGCGGTGCGGGTTGAAGATCGGGATCCCGTTCTCCTCGTGCAGACGCATGATCTCGTCGAGCCGCTCCGGGGTCGAGTAGCGCAGTAGCGGCAGGCCGAAGCAGGTAACGTTGCCGTCGAAACGCAGGAATTCGAGATGCGCGGGAACCTCGTCGCCGAACAGCTCGACCGACCGGCGCACGAGTGCCATCTGGTTGGGAAAGGGAAACAGCGACTGAAGATACGTATAGCCGGGCTCGACCTTCATCGCGCGCAGCGTCGTGTGGTTCCAGCTGAGCTCGTAGATCGGGGGCAACCCCTTGAGATCCACCTCGCGGTCCGAGCGGAAGCAAACATTTCCCGGGAACTTCGCGACAAAGGCCTCGAACGGCGACATGGCGTTCGGTGCCAGCATCAGCAACACCGCGTGCCGCCCCGCGGTGAGGAACTTCTGGTGGCGCTTGAAGTAGGCGTGGGGCGTCGGCGCGGCGATCACGCTGATGAGCTTGGTCAGGATGCCGTCCTGGCTGCCCAGGGTGTTCGCGAAGCGCGCGGCCTCCATGAAATCCTCGAACTCGACAATCGCGTCGACCCAGTCGTAGGCCGGCGCGAGCGGCATCTCGACCTCTGTAAGGATGCCGTTGGTACCGTAGGCGTGGGTCACCTTCTGCAGGTCGTCGCCGAAGAGATCGAGCACTCGCGGCTCCGCTTCCATGGTGACGACGCGCAGGCGAATGACGTTGCCGGCGTCGCGCAGACCTCCCCACTTGATCGAGCCTATGCCCGACGAACCGCCGGCGACGAAGCCCCCTATTGTTGCGGTGTGATACGTCGACGGGTGCATGCGCAGTTCCTGGCCGGAATGGGCGCGTGTCTGCCTGTCGATCTCGGCCATGACAGCGCCGGCCTCAGCGACCACGCTGCCCTGCGCGATCGACTTCACCGACTTCATCGATGTCATGTCGAGCAGCACACCGCCCGACAGCGGCATCGACTGGCCGTAGTTGCCGGTCCCGGCGCCGCGCACCGTAATCGGGATGTTGCGCGCGTAGCAGGAGCGGGCGATCCTGACGACGTCAGCCTCGTTCTTCGGCGTGAGCACGATATCGGCCACGACGTCGTCGAGTTCCTGCTTGAGGATCGGGGAGAACCAGTAGGCGTCGCGGCTCTTCATGCGAACGATATTAGGGTTCTCCTCGACCGCGATTCCGCCGAGGTCTCGCTTCAGGCCTTCGATGTCCATCGGAATCCCCGTCATTCGGATCGTTGTGCGCTGGGTGCGAGCAGCTGGCTGAGGTCTGCGGCGCGCATGTCACGCAGAAAATCGACGAACGCTTCGGCCTGATAGCGCGCGGTCTCGCGCCCCTTTTCAGCCGTCGCGGCTGCTGCGTTGCCGACGGCGCCGCTCGGATGAAGGTCGTCGGCCTCCCACGCGAAAGCTATGCGCCCGACCGGGCGCAGGTGCTTGAAGTGTTCGAGCGCAACGGCGTGGGCGGAACGAAAGTTCTCGGCCAGCGCCATGTCGACGAGGTCAGGGCGAAAGTGCAGCATCAGCGACGTCTCGATGTCGCCGCCGTGGATGCCGTCGCGGATTTCGAGTTCGGAGAACAGGGCCGCCGGATAACCGAAGCCGAACCAGCTCGTCTTGCCGACCAGCATGCCGTGCGCGACCCGCAGGTTACGTGCGACGATCCCCATGACGTCTTCGTTGCCGCCATGCGAATTGACGATGACGAGCTTGCGCACCCCGGTCTTGGCGACGAGTGCGCCGAGGCGCGTCCAGTTGTCGATCAACGTCGTGGCGGGAAGGCTTAGCGTGCCCGCGGCGAACAGATGCTCGTCCGACTTGCCAACCGCCTGAACGGGCAGGATGCGAAGGTCGACATCGGACGGGACGATGGCCGCCACCGTCTCCAGCATGCCTTCCATGATCGCCTGATCGGTGCATAGCGGCAGATGCGGACCGTGCTGCTCGACCGCGGAAATCGGCAGGACGGCGACTGTCGCGTCAGGGTCGATCCTATCGTAGCTGGACGCCGGGTGCTCGCCCCACCAGAGCCGCCGGGTAGCGGCGACGCGCATCCTTGTCTCCGGCACATGTAGCTGCATCGCCCCACCCGCTCCATTCATTCATGGCCAAACAGTGGAGCATCAGCGAAACGGTCGAAAGCGAGCGCGGTTTATAGAACCTATCGATCCCCGCTATGACGCTGAGATGGCTGCAGCTCCGGCCGCCGCCTTGACATTCTGGCGAAGCCAGCGCGCGAAAGCCGAGTGGTGCGACTTCTCATGCCAGAACATGAAGGTTCCTATTCGGCCGAGCTCCGACGGAGCACCGACCATGACCAGCGGATGGGCATCGACCATGTCGCGCGCATACGGAAGCGCCGTCGTGAAGACGAGGTCGGAGCCGAGCAGGATCTGTCGCGCCAGCGCGTATTCCGGCAGCGAGACCGCGACGTTCCTGCGAAGGCCGAGGTCGAGCAATTGCCCGTCTATGGGCGCGCCAGCGACCACCGACGCGGCGCTGGGCGAAAGGTGTCTCAGCGAAAGGTACTCTTCGAGCGTGAGCTCTCGCTTGCCGGCAAATTCGTGTGAAGCGGAGACCACGCAGACAATGTCGCACTCCATCAAGGGTGCGAAGCGGAGGCTCTGGAACGGCCCCTGGCGATAGCCGATGACGAGGTCGACCTCGCCGTCGTGCAGCTGCTGGCGCGTGACTTCAGGAGCAAGCGGCTGAGCAAACTCCAGTTTCAAGTTCGGCGCCTGCGCTCTCAGCGCTGCCACGATCGATGGAACCAGCAGCGAACAAAGGCCCGAGTAGGCGACGATGCGCACGTTGCGCGTCGAAGTCGCCGGCTCGAACACACCAGTCGGCGCCAGCATCTCGTCGATCTCGTCGAGGACCCTGCCCGCGGCTTCGGCGATCGCCACGGCGCGCTCCGTGGGGACCATTCCCGCCCCCGACCTGACGAGCAGAGGGTCGCCAAAAAGCTCGCGTAACTGGCGCAGCGTGGCGCTGATCGCGGGCTGACTCTGGCCGAGCGCCTCGGCGGCGCGGGAGACGCTGCTCTCCGCCAAAATGGCACGCAAGACGCGCAGATGCCTGAGCTCGACGCGCGAATCCGGCGAAGTCACCGCCTTGGTCTCCATCCAGCATTATAAGCGCTTTCGATCACCACTATTCGTCTCCGGTCATTGTGCATCATGCACGACACTTCAATGATCGGTCGAGGTGGAGCGGCGACATATGAAAAGCGCAATTACCCATGTGCCTGCCTGATGCTCGATCCCGGGGACCGAACCGCGCTAGCCTCGACATCGTTGCCCCCGACACCGGCGAGAGGTTCATTGAAGGATAGCAGGCCCACTTTCCTGGTTGCAGACGACCATGCGGTTTTCCGACAGGGACTGCGTATCGTCATCCAGAACCAGTGGCCCGAAGCCAGCATCCTGGAAACCCAAAACTTTTCCGAGGCCCTCGCCTATCCCGACGACACGACGCTCACGCTCGTCATCGCAGACCTGCACATGCCCGACAGCAGCGGTCCCGACGGCGTGCGCAGCGTGCGGCGCAAATGGCCGCACACGCCGATCATGGCGTTGTCCGCCTCCGAGGAACCGGACGACGTCTATGTCGCCCTGGAGGCCGGCGCTTCCGGCTACCTGTCCAAGTCGGCATCGCTCCCGAAGCTTATCGAAGTGATCGAGATTGTCGCGGGCGGCGGCATCTTCGTCCCGCGAGATCTGGTCAGCGTCGATACGCGTCCGGCGCCGGCCAAGCTCGCACCGAGGCTCACGGCCCGCCAGACCGAGGTGCTGCCGCTCGTGGCGGCCGGCTTCTCCAACAAGGAGATCGCCAGACGGCTGAACCTTTCGCCGGGAACGGTGAAAGCGCATCTCAGCGCGATCATGCGCGAGTATGGTGTCAACAACCGCGTCCGCCTGCTGCTCGAACTGCGCGATCACGACGCCCTTGCGGCATCGGCCTCGTCCAGCGCTGCGCGTAGGACCGCGTAAAGTACTGCGGGCATCGCGGGCTTCTGCAACACGCGGCGGTACTCGCGGTTCTGGGCGGCGATGCGGGTAATGTCGTAGTCGGCGGTGAGCACCAGGCCCGGCACCCGCGCGCCCCAGGCCGCTTCCAGCCTGTTGGCGGCTTCGAAGCCGTCGCGGCCGCCGGCGAGATGCCTGTCGACGATCATGAAGTCGGGACGGCGTCCGCCGAGCACCTGCAGCAGCTCCTCGTCATGCTCGCCAGCAGCCACTTCGGCGCCCCAGCTGCCGAGCAGCTGGGTGAGCGCGATCGACACTGCCGCGTCATTCTCCACCACGGCAACGAGCTTGCCGCGAAATCCTCGGTCGGCGACATGCGGCAGCGTCCTTTCCCCCGCGCCCCCCACGGGCGCACCGCTGGCCAGAGGCATCTCCAGCGAGAATACCGAGCCGCGGCCGGGCCACGACCGGACCGAGAGCTGATGTTTGAGAACTGCCGCGAGGCGTTGGGCGATCGCCAGGCCCAGGCCCAGACCCGTCGTGTCATCGCCCGGCTGGTTCGACCGGCCGCGGTAGAACTCCCAGAAGATGCGTCCGCACTCGGCTTCCGAGATGCCGCGACCGGTATCCCACACTTCGAGCACCACGCGACCGCCGCGACGGCGGCAGCCGAGCAAGATCTTGCCGGACTTCGTGTATTTGACGGCGTTCGACAGCAGGTTGCGCACGACGCGGCCGAGCAGGCTGCGATCGCTCTGCACGACGATTTGCGTGTCGACGATGCGGATTTCCAGCCCTTTGGCCCGCGCCTCGGCTGCGAACGACCCCGCCGCCCGCTGCATCACCGCGCCGAGGTCGACGCCACCGATCGAGGGCCGGGCAGCCCCGGCGTCGAGGCGGCTGAATTCCAGCAGCGCGTCAAGAAGCTCCATACTGGACGCCAGCGAACTTTCGATGGCGCTGACGGTCTCCTCGTGGCGCGCCGACGGCGTCAGCTCCATCGCCAGCGAGCCAACGAGCAGCGCCGTCGCCTGCAGCGGCTGGCGCAGATCGTGGCTGGCCGTCGAGAGAAACTTGATCGCAGCGGCAGCGGTGAATTCGGCGCGCTCCAGCGCGAGCTTCAACTCGCTGGTGCGCTGGCGAACCAGATCCTCGAGCCGTCGGGCCTCGTGGGCGTGCTCGCTGATATCCGTCAGCGTACCGACGATCTGAAGCGCCCTGCCCGACTCATCCTTGAACGCCACGCCCCGCGACAGGAGGTTGCGAAACGTCCCGTTCTTGTGACGCAGTCGCATTTCCAGGCGGTAGTGCTGGCTGCGCCCGGCAAGATAGTCGCGATATGCCCGATCGACCCGTTCGCGGTCGTCGGGATGGATGCGATCAGTGAAGGTCGAATACCTGTCCGGAAGCTCACCCGGACCGAAGCCGAGCAACTCCATCCACTGCGGCGAATAATAGGCGTCGTCGCTTTCGATGTCGGTGGCCCATATGCCGTCATTCGTATCGCGCGCGATGAGGGCAAGGAGCGAGTGGCTGATTGGGCTGTCACTGTCCCAGGGCGGCTTCAACAATGTCGCTCCGTGTAGTCCCGCTGTTCTGGATTTCCTGTCCAACGTGCTGCGAGCGTAAGTCTCCACCGCTCGGAATTCACGCGATCTTGCGTTCTATGACCATGGTTTAGGTGAAGGCAGGAAAATACACTCGTTGGTCCGTACCTACAGCATGCGTTGCTTGCTGCGGGGGCGAACAACCCTCAAAGCGCGATCGCGAATTCCTGCACGGAGTCGAAGTCCGGAACGACGCCGAGGCCCGGCCCTGGCGGAACCGGCAGCAAACCGTCGGCATCCGGCGTCGGTGTAGGCACCATGCGCTCGCGGAACGGGCTGGCGCCGAGGTCGTACTCGATCATCATCGGGTACGGTGCGTGGTCGGTGTGCGGCCAGACCGGCAGACTGGCGGCGTAGTGGAGGCCCGCTGCTATCGCGAGGCCCCCGCCCCATATTGACGGCGAGACGCGAAGGTTCTGGATCTGGGCAAGTAGCGCGATGGCCTTGCACTGCGCGAGCCCGCCGCCCGCGATCAACGATGGCTGGATCACGTCGACGGCGCGCGCCTCGATCAGTCGCTTGAAGTCGTGCACCGTGTACAGCGCTTCGCCGGTCGCGATCGGAATCGGCGAGCGGGCGCGCAGTTCGGCATAGCCGCGCTCGTCGGTGGGCGGCAGCGGTTCCTCGCACCAGTGGATTTTGTACTTTTCGACGCGGCGGATGCTCTCCAGAGCAATGTCGGCCGTGTAGTTGGCGTTGATATCGACCATCAACAGGATGTCGTCACCGAGGATCTCGCGAGCCTTGCGGGTCCGCTCGATGTCGTCGGCGATGTTGGCGCCGATCTTGATCTTCACCCCGCGGAAGTTGCGATCCATCGAATCGAGCTGCCGCTCGTAGTCTTCCATGCCGCCGGCGCTGTAGTAGCCGGTCGTCGCGTAGCACGAGAGCCGGTCGGTGGCGCGACCGCCGATCAGGTCGTGTAGCGGCAAGGCGAGCTTCTTGCCAAGCGCATCGTAGAGCGCCACGCTGATGCCGCTCATGCAGGCGGTCAGCATGTTCTGCAGTCCGAAGTGGTAGAATTTCTGGTAAACCTGCGTCGCAACGATGTCGAAGCTGAAGGCGCTGGCGCCGACGAAGAACGAGCGGAACAGCGCCAGATGCTGGTTGAGCTGGCGCGCCGGCCCACCCGCCTCGCCGTAGCCTACTGTGCCGTCGTCAAGCGTCAGCTCGACGATGCTGCAGTTTCGCTTGCGGCTCAGCCCGCGGATGATGCCGTATTCCTGTCCGTCGGGTATCGCATATTCAAACCCCCGCAACCGGATATCGACGATCTTGGTCATTCGCCTGGTCTCCTACAGCGCCGAATGCGCGGCGAACTTCTGCCGGATGCGATTGCTGTAGTAGCCGAACTCTTCCGTGCCGGTCATTTCGATGCGCCGCGGCCGCGGCAGGTCGATGTCGATGATCTCGTCCACGGTACCGGGTCGTCCGGTCATTACCAGGACGCGGTCCGACAGGAACACGGCCTCGGGGATGGAGTGTGTGATCAGCAGGACGGTCTTGCTTCTCTCCATCCAGATACGCTGCAGCTCGACGTTCATGTTCTCGCGCGTCAGCGCATCCAGCGCACCGAACGGCTCATCCATGAGCAGGATCGAAGGGTCGCGGACCAGCGAGCGGCAGATAGCGACGCGCTGCTGCATGCCGCCGGACAGCTCGTTGGGATAGCGGTTCTCAAAACCTTCAAGACCGACGAGGCGAACGAGGGAAAGCGCGGCGCGGCGGCCGGCATCGTCGTTTTGGCCTGCAACCTGGAGCGGGAGGAGAATGTTTTCCATGACCGTGCGCCATGGCAGCAGCACAGGCGTCTGGAATGCCACGCCGATCTTGTCGCTCGGCCCGGATATCGGCTTGCCCTCCAGTTCGATCAAGCCATCGGAACGCGGCACGATGCCGGCGATGATCTTCAGGATCGTGCTCTTTCCGCACCCGGAGGGCCCGACGACCGAGACGAACTCGCCTTGCTTGATATCGAAAGTCAAATCCTTGAGCGCGTGGATCCTGCCGCCGTGGACGCGGTAATATTTCTGGAGGTCGCGAACGGTTACGGCGTTGGCTCGCGTATCAGCCGCAGCTGCAACCGCGGTTTTGACTGACTTCAGCATCAGAGACCCGTCATGCGGTTTGCGCTGCCGCTCCAGAACACGAGGCGGCGCTGAGCGAGCACGATAACGTAGTGCAGTGCCATGCCGATGACGGCGAGCACGATGAGGATTGCGAACACGTAGGCGTTGCGCAGTTCCGACTGGTAGAACAGCAGCAGATAGCCCAGCCCGCGGCTCGCGCCGACGAACTCGCCGACAATCGCGCCAATGACCGACAGCACGACTCCGACGTCGAGACCGGCGAAGATGAAGGGCAGCGCCGTCGGAAACAGGACGTAGCGGAACGTCTGCCAGCGTGTCGCCTTGAGCGCGCCCATCAGGTCGAGGCGGTCCTGCTCGACAGACTTCAGGCCGGCAACCGTGTTCACCAGGATCGGGAAGAACGCGACAAGCGCGGTCATGATGATCTTCGATGTCATGCCGAAGCCGAACCAGATCACCAACAGCGGGGCGAGGGCGATCTTCGGCACCGCCTGGAAGGAGACGATGTAAGGGTAGACGATGCGCTCGAAAAGGCGGAACTGCGCCACGAGGCATCCGAGGGTCAGCGCCGCCACCGAACCGAGCGCGAAACCGACGAGAATTTCCGACAGCGTGGCGAAAAGGTGCGGCATGATCGCGCCGGTCGCGAATGAGATCCACAGTGCGTAGATCACAGCCGACGGTGCCGGGACGATCAGCTCCGGTATATTGAAGATGCGAACAGCCAGCTCCCACACGATCGGCGTGCCCGCGAGGAGAGCGGCAGAGAGCACGATCTCCCTGCGGGTCCATCCGTCGGCGTCCAGCGGGTCGTCGGTGCTGGCGGCCCTGCTCGGGCCGCCGCTCACCTCTACAACGCTCATGGCTTGTACGCGTCCGCCTGTGCCTTCACCGCAGCGGCGTCGAAGTCGTTGAACGCATCGATGTGGGCGTTGGTGAAGATCTGCTCCTCCGGCACCATCGTCTGGCGAACGCCATTGTCGATCAGGTACTTCTGCAGCGTATTGAAGCCGACAGGATCGTTCCATCCCCAGCGCTTGTCGGCGCGTTCGTCGACTGTCATGCCGCCGAGACCCACCTTGAGCACGGTCTGTGCGTCAGAACGGTCCTTGTCGGTGACGGCGGCCGGCTTGTTCTGCGGCACCGCGACCCAGTAGGCCTCGACCGCCGCGGACGGGTTCTGCATCGCGAACACGGCCGACTTGGCGACCATCTTGCCGACCTTCTTGACGATCTCCGGGTTCTTCGCCAGGTACTCCTCGGTCGTGGCGAGCACGTATGCCGGGGCCTTGGCGAGGGCTTCAGACTTGAAGATCTGCAGCTTGGCGCCCTGGTTCATGTAGACCGCGAACGCGCCAGCCCAGAGGCTCAGCGCCGAGACCGTGCCCGAGTTCAGCGCTTGCAGCGCAGGAGCACCGGCGCCTGTGGCCACAAAGGTCACATCGGTGTCCGGGTTCAGCCCATTCTCGCGCAGCACGGCCTTCAGATACGGCACGCCGCCGCTCTGCAGGCTGAACACCCCTACCTGCGTGCCCTTCATGTCGGTGACGCTCTTGATCGGGCCGTCAGCGAGCGTGGCGATCTGCGCCGAGTACTGGTTGACCATCGAGTAGACGATGATGGCCGGCGCGCCCTGGTCGCGCCCGTTGATGATCGTCTCTGGATTGACGGTAACGAAGTCGGCGCGGCCGCCGGCGAGCAACTGCAGCGCCTGCTGCGAACCGGCGGTGGTCTGCACCTGCAGGTCGATGCCCTCTTCCTTCGCCCAGCCGAGCGCGTTGGGCAGGTAGATGCCGGGATGGGTGATCTCGATCTGGTTGCTGCCATGCGCGATGGTGACCGTGGTCAGATCCTGCGCGAAAGCGGTGCCGGAGGCGAACAATGCCAAGGCGGCGCCAATGATGCTCGAAAAGCTGCGTGTCAAAGCCCCAACTCCTGTTTCTCGTTGATTTGTCGAACAGCCGACCATCTTGCTTCTCCCAGCCGCCAGTACGGTCGAATGCAAGTCACTCCTCGCGATGGCAACACGATAGCGGGGGGCCGTGCCCTGTCACTCGCTTCTTCGCTCCTATGACAAAGGTTTATACCCCGATTTCATTGCGTCGGCAGCGTCAATTGCCGACCCTCAGCGGCCGGCAGAGAGCCGGCGCCATCGGACCCGCGATGATATCTTACGTCAATATCTTTGCCCACGACGTCGCTGCGATGGCCGGTTTCTACGGCACGCTCCTGGGTTACAGCGGGGTCGCGGCCGTGCGGTCGCCGATCTTCCGCGCGCTCGACGCCGGATCGATCCGCCTCGGCATCAATGCCGATGCCGCCTACGAGCTTCTGTCGCTCGCCGACCGGCGCAAGGATCGCGGCGTGAGTTGCTACCTGACCTTCGAACTCGATAACGCGGACATGTGTCAGAAATGCCGACGCGCGCGCTCGGCGCGCGCATGGTCAAGGCGCCGTACGACACGCAGTGCGGCACGCGCCAATGCGTGCTTGCCGACATTGACGACGACGTCTTCCGGCTGAACTTCTCGCGGTAGTCGTCGCGCTTGAAGACGAGCGCGGAGTGCACCGAGGCGAAGCAGCGCTCGGTGCATGTTGCCGGGGGACCGGGTCTAGAGCTGGAGGGGGCGCATGTAGGAAAGGTCGGTCGTGTCGCGGGTGCCGACGGTCTGGCTCGGGCGCTTGTCCATCACGGAGCCATCCGCCTCGAAACGCCAGTCCATGATCAGCTTGCGCAGCGATATCTTCCACTCGCCGTTGCGCTTCTCCAGCTTGTCGATGTAGCGGCCGCCGCCCATGTGGAGAATGTTTCCCTCGCGCAGGCGCAGCGCGAACATGACGTAGGATTCCGCATGCGCCGTGTCGCCGTCGATTTCGACGCTGTGACAGGTGACGTTGTGCGTGTGGCTGAGTGTCGACCTGGCGTGACCGTCATTGGCGAAGCGGATGAACTCCTTGATGTCGCCCTTGAAGCTGCCGTGGCTGTCGATCGCGTCCGGGTGAAAGGCGCTCGCGATGATGTCGTCGTCGTGGCGATCGATGCCGCGGCTGTAGCGATCGATGCAGTCACGGATCGCAAGGCGATCCTCCAGGAACTCCACGCGCTGCGCCAGCGCTTCCAATGTGGTCGGCTTGCTCATGTCTTCCTCCTCGATTTTCTTTTCTGCCGGCTAGCGCACGGCCCAGTAGCGGAACAGCGAATGGTCCGGCACCGTGTCGGTGCCCGGACGCCGGACGCCGGAGCCGACGATGACGGTGCGGTTCAGCCAGTCATGCGGGCCCTCCGGTGCGCGGAAGTAGGGCGTGCAGCGGAAGTAGCCGGGAATCGACGGCTCCTCGTCCGGCCCCTGCCCGCGCGCGCGCAGCGGCCGGTGCACGTAGCCTTGGTTGCGAATGTAGATGCGGGTCCCGTCGTCGACCTCGAAGATGTAGTGGGCATTGAGCTCGATGACGCCATCGGTGCGGACGTTTGCCCAATCGGCGCCGCTCTGCTCGACGACCTTGCCGTTCAGCATCGGTCCCTCGATCGAGCCCCACTTAACCGAAGTGTAGCCCTGGTTGCCGCCGCCCGGGATCGGGCCGAACTGCCAGCGCTTGTCGAACCAGATGGTAACGTCGAAGGCGTGCTCGAGCGACAGCGACGGCAGGCCGGGTGCCTCGATGGTCATTTCGAAGTCTCCATGGCCGGAATGAACGGCACCAACAGATGGGAATCGTAGCGTCCGCCGGTGTGCAGGACGTGCGTCCCGGCGCTGCGCGTATCCTCGTGCAAGAGCCACGGCAGCATCGGCGAGGGGCGCTCGCGATAGATGTCGCGGCCCTTCACGATCAGCCGTAGCGTCTCGCCTGCCTCGAACAAGGTCGATGACGGCCACACCTCGATTTCGACCGGAACAGCCTCGCCCGCCGGAAGCGGGTCTTCCCGCGTGTGCGGGTGGTAAGGCTGTTCCGGCGTGGAGCGGGCCTCGTCCAGTTCGCGGTGGCTAGCCCGCAGCCAACCCAATGCAACAGGTCCGTGCTCGTAGAGCGCATAGAACGCGAACGGCACCCTTGCTCCGCTGCGGTCCAGCTTCTCGATGCCGACGAACAGATCCATGTCGGAAGCGCCCTCGGCCTCGACCCAGAGCTTCAGCTTCATGTGACCGGTGAGTTCGGTCGAGGTGTCGAACCTGATGTCGAAGACGGCCTGGCCGTCGTCGGCGAGGGCCTCGTAGCGAGCTGCAGACTCGATAGCGGGCTTGGCCCTGCTCAGCGCCCCGGCGCCTGCATCGAGATAGAGCGGCACCAGTTCGGCTCGGGCGAGCGGCCACTCCTGCTCGGTTCGCTCCGCGCCTTTGTGAAGTCCCTCCCGTACCTCGAAGCGGACCTTCGGATAGTCGAGGATCGAATCGTCGGTGCCCTTCAGAAAGTGGTCGAAGAAGGCGCGCAGGCCGACCAGCCTGTCGGGGTTGTAGTACTCGGCCCACTTCAGTCGGCCGTGCACCTGCAGCCATTTCTGCTTCGAGCCGATCTGCTTGTACCCCTCGAGCGTGCCGCGGGTATGCAGCCCGTGATCCGACCAGCTGGCAACGACGTAGGCCGGCACTTCGATGGCCGAAAGGTCCATCTCCTTGCTGGCCCAGTACTCGTCGTAAATCGGGTGGGCGCGTACGTTGGTGTCGGTATCCTCGGTCCGGGTCGTCGAGAAGTTCAGGAAGGAACTGGCACGCGGGAGGAAGGCGGTATCGCGCATGCCGCCATGCAGCGCGAACTCGCGGTACCAGTCGGAGAAGCCCTCCCAGGGATTGATCGCTGCCAAATGCGGGGGACGCAGCGGCGCCACCTGCCACTGTATACAGGCAAGGTAGGAGACACCGGACATGCCGACCTTGCCGTTGCACCATCGTCTTGTTCCGAGCCATTCGATCAGGTCGTAGCAATCCTGCGTCTCCTGCGGGCCGCCGTGGTGCATCTCGCCCTTGGAGTACCAGGTGCCGGGAGGATCGGCGTAGACGACGGCATAGCCGTATCTGCACCAGTAGCCCGGGTCCGGCGCCTCGAAGGCCGTATGCTTCGACGTCCAGCCGGGCTGGATGCCCGAATTGGGGAAGCGGAAGGTGGCCGAGGTGCGGTGCTTTCCATACGGGCCCCAGGCGAGGATCACCGGAAGCTTCGCCTCGCCGGCGGCGCCGGCCGGACGGTATATGTCGACGAGCATGGTGACGCCGCCGCCGAGCGGCACCTCGACATTGCGCTCGAGGCGGATATCGCCATCGACGATGTCCTCGTAAACCGGCGGGGGCGGCGGCTCCGGCGCCGTCGTCGGCGAAACGCCGTCGCGCATGGCGATCTTCGGAGCGGGCCAGACCTTACCCTGCATGTCTTCCTCCCTGTGGCACTCCCCTGCCCCTCAGAACAGGACTTCGCGGGCACGCGCCCGGTTGAACGGGACGAGCTCGTCGGCGCGGCCGAGGCGCACGGCATCGATCCATCCGGGGTTCTGCAGGATCGCCCTGCCGACCGCGACCAGGTCGAAATCGCCGCGCGCCAGCATCTCCTCGAGCCGGTCGAGCTGCGCCGGCACTGGATAGGACTCCGAGCCCTCGCCCTGGATGGTCACGGATCCGACGGTGATCGTCGGCTTGCCGGTGAGCTTCTTCGCCCAGCCCGCCATGTTGAGGTCGCTGCCCTGGAACTCCGGCTCCCAGAAGCGGCGCTGCGAGCAATGCAAAATGTCGACGCCGGCATCGACGATGGGTCGCAGCCATCGCTCCATCTCGTCGGGCGTGCGCGCGACGCGTGCTTCGAAGTCGGAAATCTTCCACTGCGAGATGCGGATCGAGATCGGAAAGTCCGGTCCGACCCGGCTACGGCATTCCGCGACCACCTCGGCGGCCAGGCGCGCCCGGTTCTCGATGCTGCCGCCGTAGCCGTCGGTCCTGGTGTTGGTAAGCTCCCAGAAGAACTGGTCGAGCATGTAGCCGTGGCCGGCATGGATCTCGATACCGTCGAACCCGGCACGGCGCGCGGCCTCGGCGCTGTATCCGAACGCCTCGACGATCGCAGCCATCTCGCGCGTCGTCATCGGCGCGTCGACCTGCCTGCCCGTGCCGTCGCGGCCCGACGGCCCGATGAGGCGACGCGAGCGGTCGACCATCTTTCCCGGGATCGGGCTCAGTCCCATGTGCCAAAGCTGGGAGAAGATCGGCGTGCCCGCTGCGTGGACCGCGTCCGTCACGACGCGCCAGGCATCGACCGTCGCCGCACTTTCCAGGCGCGGCACGTGCGAGCCGTCGCCGGCCGACGAATGGGCGATGTAGGTGCCCTCGGTGAAGATCAGGCCGACACCGGCCTCGGCGCGTCGCCGGTAGTAGTCCGCCACGTTCTGCCCGGGAATGCCGGAGACGGAGAAGCTACGCGTCATCGGCGACATGGCGACACGATTGCGAAGGTTCAAACCCGCGACCGTCGCCGGCGAGAAGAGAAGCGCCTCGGCCTGCTCGTGCCCGCGGTTCAATTTCGCGTCATGTGCCGTCATCGCGTGACGTTCCTCCAGCTTTACCGCGCGATCGCCGCCGTTCTACCACCCGTAGCAACCGGGCGAGATGCTTTACAACGCAAACATTTAGATGTTAAGCATTTTCTTGTCGAGCGTTGCGCTGCAAGTGCTGCGTCAGACACAGTTCCGGCTGGGAGAGAGATGGCCGGAACGACAAAAACAGAAGCTTCGTAGGGAGGAGCGAATGAGGAAATTGCTGGCAATGCTGCCGGTGCTGGGCGTCGCGCTGGGGCTTTCGTTCCCGGCGCAGGCACAGGCCGTCGATCCCGAGTGGCAGAAGGTCGTCGACGCGGCCAAGAAGGAAGGCGGCGTGACGTTCTACGCGTCCTTCCTCGGCGCGGACTTTCAGAAGCAGATCGTCGAGACGTTCACCGAAGAGTACGGCATCCCGGTCACGGTTCTCGACGTGCGGGCGCCGGAACTGCGCGAACGCATCCGGACCGAGCATGCCACCGGCCGCGTTGCCGGCGACGTGCACTGGACCGGGTTCTCGGCCCTCGACATGATCGCCGAGGGCCTTATCGGCACCTTCGGCGCGATCCCCAACGCCAAGAACGTTTCCGACAGCCTCAAGGACCTGATCAACGACCAGTACGTGCCGACCCATGCCGGCTTCTACGGCATTATGATCAACACCAACGAGGTGAAACCCGAGGACGAGCCGAAGTCCTGGACCGACCTTCTCGACCCGAAGTGGAAGGGCCGCATCCTGTCCGACGACATGCGCGCGCAGGGCGGCGGCCTCAATCTCTTCGCCGCGACCTACAAGGCGCACGGCAAGGAGTTCCACGAGAAGATGGCGGCGCAGGCCCCGGTGTTCAGCCGCGACATCGGCAACGACGAGCGCCGCGTCGCGCGCGGCGAGTTCCCGCTCCGCATCCCGCAGTTCTACGGCAGCTTCGGGCAACTCGAGGGTCTTCCGGTCAAGTTCATCATGCCCGAGGAAGGCGCGCCCTATACGCAGGGTCTGATGGTGATGCTGGACGGCGCTCCGCACCCGAACGCCGCGAAGCTGTTCATCAACCACTACCTCAGCGAGCGCGTGCAGCTGATGTTCGCCGAGAACGGCGTGCGTCCGGCAATGGACGGCCTCGGCGAAAAGGTGACAACGGAGCGCGGCAAGATCGCCGCCAACGTCAAGCTCCTCGGCACCTCGATGCCGGACCAGATCAAGGACCTGCTGGCGCTATCAGCCTCGATCTACAAATAACCGGCAGCATGGCGGATCGGTCTGGTAAGGTCCGGCGATCGCGCCGGACCGGCCACGAGGCACCGCAATGAGCGTCTTCCAGAGCGGCAACACCCAACATATGACTCCTACCGTCTCGGCGCCTGGCCGGGGCGGATGGGCCGAAAGGCTCGCGGCCTCCTCGCTGCCGCGCGCCGCAGGCATCGCCCTGCTGATCCTCGTCTTCCTGTTCCTGGCCGCCTATCCGCTCGCCATGCTGATGTACGGGAGCCTTTACTCGGCGCCGCCCGGCAGCGTCGGCGAGTTCAACCTGGACGGCTACAGGCAGCTGTTCACCACCTCGAACCTCCTGATCCTGGCGAATACCGTCGGAATATCGCTGGTGAAAACCGGCATTGCCCTCGTGCTGGCGGTGGCGCTGGCGTGGATCCTGGTGCGTACCGATACGCCGATGCGCGGCCTGCTCGAGGTCCTGATCACGCTGCCGTTCTTCATCCCGCCATTCCTCACGGCGATGGCATGGGGCATGCTGGGCAATACCCAGATCGGCGCGATCAACCTGGCCTGGCGCTGGCTCACCGGGACCGACACGACGCTGATCAACGTCTACTCGTATTTCGGCGTGATCTGGCACATGGTCCAGTATACGACCGTCTTCCTGTTCCTGTTCATCGTCGACGCGTTCCGCGCGATGGACCCGAGCCTCGAGGAGTCGAGCCGGATGTCCGGCGCGACGCGGGCGCAGACCTTCTTCCGCATCACGCTGCGCGTGCTGATGCCGGTGCTGACGGCGTGCTTCCTGCTCAGCTTCATCCGCGGCGTCGAGGCATTCGAGTCGGCGCTGTTCTTCGGGCTGCCGGCCGGCATCGACGTGATCACCACCGAGATCTACAAGTCGATCACGCAGTACCTCCGGCCGCAGTACCAGTTCGCGACGGCCATGAGCTTCGCCATCATGGGACTGATGTCGCTGCTGATCCTGCTGCGATGGAAGCTTCTCGGCAACCGCAGCTACCAGACGGTGACCGGCAAGGGCTACAATCCGGGGCTGATCCGGCTCGGGCGCTGGAAGTGGGCGACCTTCGGCTTCTGCCTGCTGTTCTTCGTCGTCACCGTGGTGCTGCCGGTCGGCCAGCTCCTGGTGGGATCGTTCTACAAGTTCTTCGGCTTCTACGGCTGGGACATGCTGACGCTGGAGCACTACCGCCAGGTCTTCCGCAACGGGGAACTCGGCCGCGCGGTGCGCAACACCGCATTCCTGGCGGTCGGCGGAGCCACGGCAACGATGGTGCTCGGCGCGGTCGCGGCCTACGTCACCACGCGCACCACATGGCGCGGCCGGCGCCTCATCGAGGCGCTCGCATGGCTGCCGTGGATGATGCCAGGCATCGTGCTCGGGATAGGCTTCCTCTGGGCGTTCGCGATGCTGCCCGGCCCGATCCCCATCTACGGCACGATCTGGGCTCTGTTCCTAGCCTACATGGCGCTGGGCACGCCGATCGCGGTGCGCATCATGTCGGGCGCCTACGGCCAGATCTCGGCCGACATCGAAGAGTGCTCCCGCGTCCACGGCGCGAACTGGTGGCAGACGCTGTGGCGCATCCTCGTGGCGCTGGCGTTTCCGGCGTTCATGGTCGGCTGGGTGCTCACCTTCTTCGGCATCATGCGCGAGCTCAGCGCATCGCTGCTGCTCTACTCGGTGGGCAATGAAGTCATGTCCGTGGTGATGCTGCGGCTGTGGACCGACGGCAAGCTCGAGCAGGTGTGCGTCATCGGGCTTCTGATGGTCGTGCTCGTCATCGTCTTCCGCTGGGTGCAGATCCGCTTCATCAACCGCCGCGTCAACGCGATGCTCTGAGGGCGGCAAACGGAGAACCGATGAGCACAGTCGTCCTCGAATCCGTCAGCCGCACGTATGGCAGCTTCTCCGCAGTGAAGTCGGTGAGCTTCACCGCCAGGCAGGGCGAGTTCGTCACCCTGCTGGGCCCGTCCGGATGCGGCAAGACGACGACGCTGCGCATGATCGCAGGACTGGAGCGGAACTCGGGCGGGCGGATCAGCATAGCCGACAGGCTCGTCAGCGACGCGGAGCGCGGGCTGTTCGTGCCGCCGGAGCGCCGCCAGCTCGGCATGGTGTTCCAGTCCTACGCGATCTGGCCGCACATGACGGTTTTCGACAACGTCGCCTATCCGCTGACGATACGTCGCAAGCCCAAAGCAGAGATCGGAGAGCGGGTTCGCGCCGCGCTGCGCATGGTCGAGATGGAAGCATTCGCCGACCGGCCCGCGCCGGCGCTCTCGGGCGGACAACAGCAGCGCGTTGCCATCGCCCGCGCGCTCGTTGCCGAACCCGGCGTGCTGCTGCTCGACGAGCCGCTCAGCAATCTCGATGCACGCCTGCGCACGCAGATGGGCGACGAGTTCCGCAGCCTGCAGAAGCGTCTCGGCATCACCACGCTCTACGTGACCCACGACCAGGACGAGGCCATGGCGCTGTCGGACCGCGTCGTGGTCATGCAGGCGGGGAGCATGCTGCAGGTCGATACGCCGGAGGCGATCTACAACCGCCCGGCGAGCGTTGCGGTGGCCACCTTCCTCGGTGCGCCGAACATCGTGCCCGCCAGGGCGACGGGCTCCAATGCCGCCGCCGGCGGCGAGTTCACCCTGAGCGCCGATGGCGACGGATGGTCGGGCAAGACGCTGTCGGCGACCGACCATGCACCGGGAAGCCGCATCGCGATCATGCTGCGGCCGACGAGCTTCCGGATCGGGCAGAGCGACGGCGCCGACCTCACACTCAGCGGCGTGGTCGAGGACGTGGTGTTCCGCGGCGCGACCCGGACCATGAACCTGCGTACGCCAGCCGGGACGCTCGCGCTGGAAGTGCCGTCCGCGTCTGCGCCGCGCAGCGGCGACAACGTCACCGCGCATATCCCGGCGGGCGAGGCCTGGGCGCTGCCGGCAGGCTGAGCTCAGTCCTCTTCCGCCAGCCTGCGCTGCGCCCGCTCACGCTGCGAGCGCCGCGGCGGCGACAGGAGCGGATGCGAACTCTCGGCCTTCTCCAGCGTCTCGATCAGCCGGTCGAGCGCGTCGTAGACGTCGGCAACCAGCTCCTCGCCGACTTCGTCGACGACGCGATAGAAGATGTTGTCGTTCTCCGGCGCGACGTGCTTGATGATATTCTTGCCGCGCTCGGTCAGCCGCACGGTGCGCTTGCGGCGGTCGCGCTTTTCCTCGGCGCGCTCGATGAGCCCGTCCTCCTCGAGCTTGGCAAGGATACGCGACAGGCTCGTCGGCTGGATCACGCAGCGCTGGCTGAGCTCGAGGGACGATTTCGCGCCCTGGTCGGACAGGGTGCGCAGAAGGCGCCACTGCTGCTCGGTGAGGTTGTGGCGCAGCAGATGCGGGCGGAACCGCTGCATGAGCAGCTCGCGGGCATGCAGAAGACGCGTCGCCAGCGATTTCTGGAACGGCCTGGCCCGTACGCTTTGTTGCATCGATTCAGTTCCCTAAAGCGGCCGATCAAGCACGCATTTGCTTAACATGTCTATCATACTATGGTAACCTCCCAAACTAAGGGCCGAAATATCCCGCGTTGACAATGGGATAGCCCTCGTGATGCGGTTGGGAGGCCCTCTTGGCGGAATATCTGTTCAGGCGATTCACGCAGTCGATCGCAACCTTGCTCATCGTGGCCGTCCTGGCGTTCCTTCTGGCGCGACTGGCCGGAGACCCAGTGCCGCTGCTGATGCCTGCCCAGGCGACACAGCAGGACTTGGATTTCTTCCGCAACCAGCTTGGTCTCGACCGGCCACTTTATGAACAGTTCTTCGTGTTTCTTGGCAATATTGTCATAGGCGACTTCGGCAACTCGTTTCGTTACGACCAGCCGGCGCTCGAGCTGGTGCTGCAGCGCATGGTGCCGACGGCGCAACTGGCGCTGTGCGCCATGGCACTGTCCATCGTGCTCGGCATTCCCTTCGGCGTGATGGCGGCCGTCCGCCGCAACAGCCTGTTCGACCGCAGCGTGCGTTTCGTCGCGACGGTGGCGCAGTCGACGCCGGTGTTCTGGCTCGGCCTGATGCTGATGCTGGTGTTTTCGGTGTGGCTGCGCCTGACGCCGACCTCGGGCCACGGAACGCTGAAGCACCTGATCCTGCCGACGATCACGCTCGGCGTGTTCTCGGCGGCTTCGCTCGCGCGCCTGACGCGGTCGAGCATGATCGAGGTGCTGCAGAGCGACTACGTCAAGCTCGGGCGGCTATGCGGCCTGCCGTGGTGGCTGATCGTCTTCAAGCACGCGCTGCGCAACGCCGCCGCGCCGATCCTGACGTTCATGGCGCTGCAGCTCGGCGCCCTGCTCGGCGGCGCGGTCATCACCGAGACGATCTTCGCCTGGCCCGGATTCGGCCAGCTGATGGTCAACGCGATCCTGTTCCGCGACTTCCCCGTGATCCAGGCGGCGATTGTGGTCACGGCGGTGATCCTGCTCATGATCAACCTTGCCGTCGACATCCTCTACAAGGTGCTCGACCCGCGCGTCGGGATCTAAGACGCGAAAGGCCGGAGCGCATGCGCGCCCCGGCCTTCGATCGCCGGATCCCGAGGGAACCGGCAGGGAGATCAAAGCACGCGGTAGTAGTCGAAGACCGCGTTGTCCTGCGGATCGGAATAGCGCGTGCCCATGCCGACGATGACGGTGCGGGTGAGCCAGTCATGCGGGCCCTCCGGCGCGTCGAATTCCGGCGTGACGCGCAGATAGCGGTGGGCGTTCGAGGCGAAACCCTCGCCCACGCCGTAGGGCACCGGGCGGCCGTCCGCGTCGCGGCTGTAGTTGTAGCCGCGGTTGTGGATGTAGATCGGCGTGCCGTCCGCTGCCTCGAGCATGTAGTGGGCGTTGATCTCGAAGACGTGATCCTTGCGGCCGCGCGGCCATTCGGCGCCCGAATAGGGCAGGACCTTGCCCTGCAGCTTCGGCCCGAAGACGTCGCCATGCGCCGGCGGCACGTAGAAACGGCCGCCGCGCGGCGTGACCGGGCTGAAGCGGATCCGCTCCTTCAGGAAGATGCGGATGCTGAACACGTATTCGAGGTCGAGCCCGGCCGAATCCGGCCGGCCCGGCACGTGGGTGACCTGCGCCTGCTCAGCCATTGGCGCGCGCCTTGGCCGGCATCTCGTCGAGCTGCAGCGGGCGCTGATAGGACATGTCCTGACGGTCCCACCGGCCGCCCGGATAGCCGCGGCGGTTGCCGATCCAGGGGCCGCCGTCGATGCGGGCGCGCCACTCCATGACGACCTTGCGCAGCGCGATGCGCCATTCGCCGTCGCGGCGCTCCAGCCGGTCGAGATAGCGGCCGCCGCTGATGCGCACCGGCTCGCCGTCCTTCGGGCGAAGGATCACGATGACGTAGCTCTCCGCATGCGCGGTATCGCCGTCGATCTCGCAGGTGTGCGTGGTGACGTTGTGCATGTGCGCCTCGCACACGGCGGAGTGTCCGGTGTTCACCCACTCGATGAAGGCGTCGACATCGCCGAGGAAGTCGCCGTGATTGTCCATGGCATCGGCGTGGAAGACGCTCCGCATGATCTCGACATCGTGGCGGTCCACCCCGCGCGTGTAGGTGTTGACGATGCGGAAGATGTCCTGCCGGTCGGAGAGTTCGCGCAGTTTGCGTGCGGATGCGGCCTGCTCGCTGCGCAGCGCGGCCAGTTCGGCGCGCAGAGCGGCAATGTCGGCGCGGGTGTCGTTTGCAGCTTCAGCCACGGTTCGTCCTCTCGTCGGTCTGTCTCGGGAGGCGCCGCGGCCGGAGCCGCGGCGCGCAGTTGCAGCTAGTTTGCGGGTCGCGACAGCGTGCCGATCAGCGGCGTGATCAGATCGGCCGGCGGCGTCCACTCGACGTTGGCGCGCATGCCGTAGATCACGCTCGGGCTCATCAGCGGAACGACGAGGTTCTGCTCGTGCACGTAGATCATCGCGTCACGGATCCTGGCGGCGCGCTGGTCCATCGGCACCGTGTCGATCGCCGCGAGCTTTTCGTCGAGTTCCGGGATCCGATAGAACGACGAGGTGCCCTTCGAGCTCAGGATCGGCGACAGACGCTGGCTGACCGGATCGTCGGTCCACGTGGCCCAGGTGTAGAAGATCAGGTCGTGCTTGGAGTAGTCCTTCTCCTTGGCACCCTTGAAGGCGAGATAGGTGCCGAACTCCATCAGCGTGATTTCGCTCTTCAGGCCAAGCGCGCCGAGGTAGCTGGCGACAGCCTCGACGATCTCCTTGGTCTGCGGACGGCCGCCCGGAGCCAGACCGTAGATGCGTACCGGTCTGCTCTTGTCGTAGCCGGAGGCATCGATCAGCTCCTTGGCCTTGGCAACGTCGTAGGCGTAGGACGGCATGTCGGTGCAGCCCAGCTCGCGGTTCTCCAGACACCACGTGCCCATCGGCGTCGCAGTGCTGAGGAACAGGCCCTGGGTCAGGCCAGCACGGTCGATGGCAAGGTTGATCGCCTCGCGCACCTTCGGCTCGAAGATCGGCGATTGCGGGTTGAGCATGAGGAAATGCTCCTGCAGCGCCGGAACGATGAGCGGCTTCAGCTCAGGATTGCTCTCCATCTGCGGCACGAGCAGCGGATGCACGTTGGCGATGACGTCGGCCTCTCCGGCCATCAGCATCGCCATCCGAGTGTTCTCGTCCGGCACGATGCGCATCGAGACGGAATCGACGCCGGCCGGCTTGCCCCAGTAATCCTTGTTGGTCTCGAGCTCGATCGAGCTCTGCACCTGGCGCGAGACATACTTGAACGGGCCGGTGCCGACGGGCGCAGCGGCAAAGCCGTCATTGCCGACCTTCTCGATGTAGTTCTTCGGCACGATCGGCAGGAAGGGCTTCAGATCCTTGAGGAAGGTCGGGTTTTTGGCCTTCAACGTCATGCGGACATGCATCGGGTCGATGACTTCCGCATTGGCGATCTTGTTCGCAACCCATTCAACGTAGGTGAACTTCAGCTCCGGATCGCGGGCGCGCTGCCAGCTGAAGACCACGTCCTCGGCGGTGAACGGATCGCCGTTGTGAAACTTCACGCCCTCGCGGAGGGTGAACTCATAGGTGAGGCCGTCTTCGCTGACCTTCACGTCGGTCGCGAGTTCCGGTGCCAGACGACCCTGCGCGTCGCGGCCCATCAGCGCCTCGAAGATATTGGCGAGCACGTTCCAGTCGCCGCCGGAGCTGACACGATCCGGATCGGTCGTGTGGATGTCGGTGACGATGCCGAAAACCACCTTGTTGTCGGCCATGGCCGACGGAGCGAAGGCGCCCAATGCGATTGCCGCCGATGCGAGAAGCAGCGCGCGGCGCATCCCGCCGACGCCCCATTTCATCTGCGAGTTCATGACATTCCTCCCGGTTGAGATCGGTACTCTCGGACAGCAGGGCTTCCGCCGACCAACGGAACGCCCTCGAGCTCCTCCGCCCGGTGGCATGCCACCTGGTGGTCGCCGCCCATGGCCCTGAGGGCGGGCGGCACGTTCCTGCAAACATCGATCGCGGCCGGGCAGCGCGCGCTGTAGGGGCAGCCCTTGTGCTGCTCCGACGGGCTGGGGATCTCACCGCGCACCACCGGCGTCGTTCCGCGCGCGCCGGTTTCATTGGCGCGGGCAAGATCGAGCATTCCGCGCGTGTAAGGATGCAGCGGCCGCGAGAAGATCTCGCGCTTGCCGCCGACCTCGACGAGACGGCCGAGGTACATGACGCCGATGCGGTCGGCCATGAACTCGACGATGGCAAGATCGTGCGAGATGAAGAGATAGGTGAGCCCGCGCTGCTCCTGGAGGTCGCAGAGCAGGTTCAGGATCTGCGCGCGCACCGATACATCGAGCGCGGAAACAGGCTCGTCGAGCACGAGGAATTCGGGGTTCACCGTCAGCGCCCGCGCGATCGCGATGCGCTGGCGCTGCCCGCCGGAGAATTCGTGCGGATAGCTGCGCATGAACTCTGTGCGGATGCCCACCTGGGTCAGCGCCGCTTCGGCGCGCTGGAGCCGGTCGGCCTTGTCGGTGCCGACACCGGCAGGCGCCATCGGCTCTGTCAGAAAGCCGGAGATGCGCTGGCGCGGATTCATCGCCGCGAACGGATCCTGCAGCACAGCCTGAACCGAGCGGCGCAGTTTCAGCGACTGCTCGCGGTCGAGCGACGCGTAATCCATGCCCTCGACCGCGATGCGGCCTTCGCTCGGCGTCTCCAGGCGCAATATCAGCTTGCCCAGCGTGCTCTTGCCGCAGCCGGATTCGCCGACCAGCGCGAAGGTCGTGCCGCGCTTGATCGAAAGGCTGACGCCGGCAAGAGCCCGCACCGGACGCTTCTTGCTGGCGAACAGGCCGGTGCCACCGCCATATACCTTCACCACATCAGCGATTTCGACGCTCGAGCCGTTCATGCTGCAACCGTGGCGACATCGTGCAGGTGGCAGGCAACCTGCTGCGAGTTTGGCAAAGTTATGAGACGCGGGCGTTCGACCCGACAGCGCGGCATGACGAAGGCGCAGCGATCGGAAAAGGCGCAGCCTGGCGGGCGATGTAGAAGGTTCGGCGGCTGCCCCTCGATCGTCGGAAGCCGCCTGCGGCTTTCGCCGAGCTTCGGCAGCGCGTCGATCAACGCCTTTGTGTAGGGGTGCGCCGGGCGCTCGAACAGATCCTCGACACGGCCCTGCTCGGCGACCCGGCCGGCATACATGACGACGACGCGGTCGCAAAGACGACGGATCAGTCCGAGGTCGTGGCTGACGACGGCGATGGCACAGCCGGTCTTGTCGCGGATGTCGCGGAACAGCGCCAGGATCTGGTCCTGGATCGTGACGTCGAGCGCCGTGGTCGGCTCGTCGGCGAGCACAAGACGCGGGCGCGCCGCCGTTGCCATCGCCGTGACGACGCGCTGGCGCATGCCACCCGACATCTCATGCGGGTATACCTTGAGCCGTTCCTCGGCTGCCGGAATCTGCACCTCGCGCAACAGCTCGATCGAGCGCTGGCGGCGTTCGGATGCACGTGTGCCGGTGACGTATTTCAGCAGGTCGCCCAACTGGTCGCCGATGCGGAATACCGGATCGAGCGACATCATCGGGTTCTGCAGGATCATCGAGAGCTCGCGGCCGCGAACGCTGCGCATCTGGCGTTCGCTCAGGGTCAGCAGCTCGCGACCGGAGAGCTTAACCGAGCCGTCGAGATGGGCGTTGAACGGCAGGCTGCGCGCGATCGCGTAGCAAAGCGTCGACTTGCCGCTGCCGGACTCGCCGGCGATGCCGACAATCTCGCCCTCGCCGATGGTGAGGCTGACACTGTCGAGCGCGCGCACCGGACCGCGGCGCGAGCCGAAGGTGACGCTGAGGTCCCTGACCTCGAGAAGCGGGCGACGGTCCATCAGTTCGACTCCAGGCGCGGATCGAAGCGGTCGCGCAGCCAGTCGCCGAGCGTGTTGAAGGCGAGCACGGTCAGCAGCAGCGCGAGTCCCGGAAGTACGGTCAGCCACCAAGCGAAGATCATGAACTGCTTGCCGTCCGACAGGAGCAGGCCCCACGACACGGTCGGCGGCTGCACGCCAAGGCCAAGGAACGACAGGCCGGACTCGAGGAGGATGATGCGGCCGACGTCGAGGGTGGCGAGAACGATGACGCCGTTCATGACGTTCGGCAGCACGTGAACCAGCGCGATGCGCCAGCCGGGAACACCGGATATCCTTGCGAGCGCGACGTAGTCGGCTTCGCGTACACGCAGCGCCTCGCTTCGCACGAGACGGGTGAATGGCGGCCACGTCGTCAGCGCCATGACCACGATGATGTTGGTGATGCTGACGCCAAGCGCCGCGACAAAGGCCAGAGCCACGAGGAAGAAGGGCAGCGCCAGGAAGGCATCGACGACGCGCATGATGATGTCGCTGACCCAGCCGCGCGTGTAGCCGGCGATGAGGCCGAGCCCGATGCCGATGGTGCCGGCGCCGGCGACGCCGATCAGCGAGAGGATCAGCGACAGGCGGGCGCCGTGCATGATGCGGGTGAGAAGGTCGCGCCCGAGCTGATCGGTGCCGAGCGGATGAGCCAGCGTGCCTGCGGCCTGCCATGCCGGCGGCTTCATGGCGGCGGCGAAATCGGTGGTATCGGCCGAGTAGGGCGACAGCATCGGCCCGAAGACGGCGGTGACCAGAAAGATGGCCATCAGGACGGTGGCGAGAAGCGGCGGGTAGTGGCGCGGCCAGCGACGGCGAGGACGCACAGTCACGTCAGTCTTGGCGACCGCGCCCGTCGTCCTTTCGGTCAGCAAAGGTTCTCGACCCGCAAGCGGGCCCGAAACGGCTTCGCTCAAACGCTCCTCCCGAGAATGCCAACTGCAGCCCCCTCAAAGCCGCAGCACCAAATTACATGACATATCTATCATTTCGCTTGGCGGCGCGCAAGAATTTTGCTTAACATGTCATCGAAATCGGCGAGTGGAGTAGCGCCAGGGGCGCGGCGCCGGTTTCGGGCTCAAGGGAGGAGCTAGACATGAGTGAAGCTGTACGGCGCCTGTCGCCGCTTACCAAATTGAAGCGCCGCACTCTGATGCTCGGCGCGGGCATCGCGCTCGCGGCACTGAGCATGGGATCGGTGCCATCCTTCGCCGCCGGCGGCGAAGTGGTGTTCGTCGTCAACGCCGACATTTCGACGACCGACCCGCACCGGATCGGCTCGTCTGTCGACCAGGTCTACGTCGCCAACGTGTTCGAGAGCCTGACAGGACGCGGCCAGGACGGCGGCGTCATGCCGAAGCTCGCCGAGAGCTACAAGGCGAGCGAGGACGGGCTCACCTACGACTTCGTGCTGCGCAAGGGCGTGACGTTCCACAATGGCGACGCCTTCGACGCCGACGACGTCATCTATTCGTGGCAGCGTGCCTCCAACCCGGAACTCAAGAACCGCTTCGCGCCGTTCCTGGTCAACAAGATCAAGGGTATCGACCGGGTTTCGGACCACGAGGTCCGCATTCATCTGAAGTCGCTCAACCCGACGCTGCTCAGCGACATGAGCACGTTCTTCCCGATCGTGCCGAAGGATTACGCCGAGAAGGCCGGGCCGGAAGGGTTCGCCTCGGCGCCGATCGGCACCGGACCGTTCAAGCTGGTGTCGCGCGCCGTGCAGAGCGGCTTCAAGCTCGAGACCAACGACGCGTACTGGGGCGACAAGCCCAAGATCGAAGGCGTCGACGTCCGCGTCGTGCCCGACGATTCCACGCGCGTCGCCATGCTGATGGCCGGCGAAGCGGACGTGGTGCAGAACCTGCCGACATTCATGATGGCGCAGATTGACTCGGTGCCGGGGCTCGAGGCGCTGGTGCTGCCGGCGATCCAGGAGCAGTTCTTCCTGTACAACCCGCAGTCGCGCGTATGGGACCTGAAGGTGCGCCAGGCGATCGCCAAGGCCGTCGACGTCGAGACCATCGCAGCGACGCTGTTCCACGGCTCGACCTCGCCGCTTCCCGGCTTCTGCCTGCCGCAGCGCGAACTCGGCTGCGACGGCAGCCTGGCCGCGACGAAGTTCGATCCGGAAGGCGCGCGCAAGCTGCTGGAAGAAGCGAAGTTCGACTTCGGCCAGCCGCTGCGCCTGATCGGTCTCGCGCCCGGCGGCGCGCCGAACTCGAAGGAGACCGTCGAGGCGGTCGCCTCCTATCTCGGCAAGATCGGCGTCAAGACCGAGGTCATCCTGATGGAAAGCGGGGCGCTTCGCGCATTCCGCGCGCAGGAGGTCAAGGACTATTCCAAGCACGACCTGATCTTCTACGCCTATGCCGCGCTGAATTCGGACCCGACCCAGAAGCTGACCTTCATGAAGACCGGCGGGCCGGGCTCGTTCCACAGCATGCCGGAATACGACGCGATGATCGCGACGCTCGACGCCGAGCCGAAGCAGGAAGCGCGCGCCGGCCTGATCTCGAAGATGCTGAAGTACATCGACGACCAGGCCTACGTGCTCAACCTTTGGAACACGGACGCCGTCTACGGCAAGAAGAAGGAGATCTCGTGGGCGCCTCCGCCGGACGTGATCATGCCGGTCTTCGCCACGCTCGAGCGCAAGGCAGCGAACTAACAGCTACCGGTCGCCGGCCCCCGCGGCCGGCGACCTCCCATAACCATGAAAGCAGACATCACAATGCAGGGATCTGACATGCTTGAGGAGCGCGTCGCGAAGCTGGAAGCGCAGCTCGCCGAGATGACGAAGATGAACGAGCGGCTGACCTATCTCGAGGACAGGAAGCAGATCCTCGATTGCATCATCCGCTACTGCCGCGGCCTCGACCGCCACGACGAGGAGCTGCTGACCAGCGCCTTCCACGAGGACGCCATCGACAATCACGGCCCGCGCACCGATCGCCGTCCTGCCTTCTTCGGGCTGCGCACCGGCGGGCACAAGGAGAACTCGCTCTCCCACCTGCACAGCATCACCAATCACACCTGCGAGATCGATGGCAACGTCGCGCACACCGAGAGCTACGTGATCTTCATCTCCCGCCACAAGGACAAGGAGACGATCTGGGTCGGCGGCGGGCGCTACATCGACCGTCTCGAGAAGCGTAACGGTGAGTGGCGCATCGTGCTGCGCCGGCTGCTGACCGAATGGCGTTTCCCGGCGGACGGCAAGCCGTTCAGCCAGGGCAAGCAGCCGACGCTGACCGGCAAGTGGGACAAAACGGACGTGTCCTACGATCGCCCGCTGGAGATCCCAGCCGAACTGATGGCCACGCTCGACCAGCGCTGAGCCGCATACGACGACAGGAGCATGACGATGATGCAGACCCAGGCCGCGCGGGCACACAACCCCGCCCCGGCGCAGAGCCCGCTTTTCCAGCCGTTCAGCAACGGCAAGCTGGACCTGCCCAACCGTGTGGTGATGGCGCCGATGACGCGCATGTTCTCACCGGACCACGTTCCGGGCGAGGACGTTGCCGCCTACTACCGGCGCCGGGCCGAAGGCGGCGTGGGTCTCATCCTCACTGAAGGCACCTACCTGACCCACACGAGCTCGGGCGACAATCTTCGCGTGCCGCGCGTCGGCGGCGACCAGTCGCTCGCCGGCTGGAAGCGCGTGGTCGACGCGGTGCACGGCGCCGGCGGCAAGATCGCCGTGCAGCTGTGGCACATCGGCATGCGACCGCCGTCGCGTGCCAACGTCGACCCGAACGCCAAGCTGGTCGGCCCGTCCGGCCTTCTCGGCGACGGCACCAAGCTCGCCGAGCCAATGACGTCGGAAGAGATCGAAGCAATCATCGCCGCCTACGGCGAGAGCGCCGCCAACGCCAAGGCGATCGGCTTCGACGGGCTCGAGATTCACGCCGGGCACGGCTACCTCGTCGACCAGTTCTTCTGGCCGGTGACCAACCTGCGCGACGACATCTGGGGCCGCGAGCCGATGCGCTTCGGCCTGGAGGTCGTGAAGGCCTGCCGCGCCGCGGTGGGGCCGGAGTTCCCGATCTCGTTCCGCTGGTCGCAATGGAAGATCGGCTACTACACCGCCAAGCTGGCGCAGAGCCCGAAGGAACTCGAAGCCTTCCTGCAGCCGCTCGCCGACGCCGGCGTCGACATCTTCCACTGCTCGACACGCCGCTTCTGGGAGCCGGAGTTCGAGGGCAGCGACCTGACGCTCGCCGGCTGGACCAAGAAGCTCTCGGGCAAGACGGTCATCACCGTCGGCTCGGTCGGGCTCGACATCGACCACACGGATCGCACGGCCGTTGCCACACCGGTCAGCATCGGTCGGCTCGAAGAGATGCTGGCGCGCGGCGATTTCGACCTGGTCGCAGTCGGTCGGGCGCTGCTTGCCGATCCGAACTGGCTGGAGAAGGTACGCACCGGCCGCAACGACGAGATGGTGCCGTTCAGCTACGCGCTCCAGGACACCCTGATCTAGGCGCCGGAAGGGCAGCGTGCGGAGGAAGACCATGGACCAGGCGCAGAAGCTTCAACACCTCATCGACCGGCAGGAAATACTCGACTGCGTCAACCGGTATTGCCGTGGGCTGGACCGGCATGACGCCGACATGATCGCGAGCGCCTACCATGACGACGCGATCGACAATCACGGACGGCGGATCTCGGACATTCCGACCTTCGTCGACTGGGTGAACTCGGCGCATGCGGGAGCCTTCAATACCCACACGCACCACATCACCAACCACAACTGCGAGATCGACGGCGACGTCGCGCACGCCGAGAGCTACGTCTTCTTCGTCCAGCGTACCGTCGACGGCCGCACGCTCCAGGGCGGCAGCGGGCGCTACGTCGACCGCTTCGAGAAGCGCGACGGCGTCTGGAAGATCGCGCTGCGGCGGCTTGTTATCGACTGGCGGTTCAAGTCCGACGCGCTGGCGTGGGAAGGACCCGCGCCGGGACTGTTCCCGGAAGGCCGCTGGGTCGCGGAAGACCTCTCCTACCAGCGCCCGCTAGCTCTCAACGCCGAAGAGCAGTCGCGGATCGCGCGGCGCGCCTGAAACAACCAGCAGCCTCCCAAGGCACGAGCGGCGGCGCGATCAGTCGCGTCGCCGTTTTCTTTTTGGCGTTAGGGAAGCCACAAATTCCTGAATTTTACTTGTACACTTAAATATTTAATCAAATTATCCGATTAACCAGCAGATCAAACTCAACTTTATATTGCCGCGATTGACCTGTTAACACAGCGTTAACGACGGGTTTGACGCGGTGTCTCGATTCTGGACCATCCTTTGCGCTGTTGCGGCGATCATGTCCGCGCCGGTCGCCGCGCGCGCCGCGGAGATCGAACGGACCGTGCTGGCGATCTACGACAGCATGCAGGAGCCGACCCCAGCTCAGTCGATGTTCCACCTGAATGCCGAAATGCCGCTCAACCACCTCGGCTACATCGTGCGCTACCATGACATCAGGCAGGGCACGCCCGACATCGCCGAACTCGACGGCGTGGTGGCGATCGCCACAATGCTCACCTACACGTTCGAGGATGCGTCGGGCTATTTCCGCTGGCTGGAACGGGCCAGCGCCAAGGTGCCGCGCTTCATCGTGTTCGGCGAGTTCGGCGGCGCCCTGACGCCTGCCGCACGGCGCAGCCTGAACGTGTTGATGGCCCGCATGGGCCTGACGGTCACCGACGACTACGTGACCAGCACCGTGACATCCGAAGTCGTCACCAAGGACGATGACCTCATGGGCTTCGAAGCCGAGGTCGACCGCGTTCCGCTCGAGCATCCGGTGCTGCTCAGGAACGGCAACGCAGCACGGGTGGCGCTCGAGTACGAGACGCTGCTCGTCAGCGGGCGCACCCGTTCGATCGTGGCGGCGACCGGCCCGGGCGGCGGCTATGTCGCCTCGGGCTTCTTCCTGCACTATTCCGAAGCGATCGACTCGAAACGCTGGATCGTCGATCCGTTCGAGTTCTTCCGCCGCGCCCTCGGCGTCGAGCGCTTCCCGGTGCCCGATACGACGACGGTATCCGGGCGCAGGCTCTACTTCGGCCATGTCGACGGCGACGGCTGGAACAATCTCACACTGGTGGAGAAATACCGCGAGCCGCCGACGTTTTCCTCCGAGGTGATGCTCAAGGAACTGATCGAGCCCTACTCCGATCTTCCCGTATCGGTCGGATTCGTCATGAGCGACGGCGACGCGACGCTCGGCGAAGGCGAGAAGGCCAAGGATATCGCCCGCAGGATCTATGCGCTGCCGCAGGTCGAAGTCGCCAGCCATACCCACACCCATCCGTTCACCTGGGGCTTCTTCGAACATTACCAGCGCGCAGCCGAGATGCGGCTGATCGACCGCGGACAGCCCGCGGAGAAGCAGACCGTCGCAACACGGCTGCGCGATTTCGTCGGCATGGGTCCGAGCGCCAAGGACAAGGAACGGAAGCGCTACATCGCCGGCGGCAACAGCCTGCCGCGCGCCTACCTACGCGACGACTTCAACGTCGACATGGAAGTCGGTCAGGCGCTCGCTGGAGCCGAAGCGCTGGCGCCTGCGGGCAAGACGATCGCCCTCTATCTCTGGAGCGGCGACACGCGACCGTTCGAGGCGGCAATCGACGCGACGCGGGCAGCAGGCGTGCGCAACATGAACGGCGGCGACACGCGTTTCGACGCGCAGTTTCCATCGGTCGGCTACGTTGCGCCGCTGTCCCGCGTCGCGGGGCATGCGCGCCAGATCTACTCAGTCAACACCAACGAGAACAACTACACGGGGCTGTGGACGGAGCGCTTCTACGGCCAGCGCGACGTGATCGAGACATTTCGCAGGACCGGCGAACCGGTCCGCCTACGCGGCATGAACGTCTACTATCACACCTACTCGGCGGAGCGCCTCGCTTCGGTGAACGCGCTGCGCGAGGTTCTCGACTGGGTCCGCACCCAGCCCATCATCCCGATCAAGGCGTCGTCCTATGCAGCGATCGGGGACGGATTCTTCTCGTCGCGCATCGAGCGGCTCGATGCCGACGAATGGACGATCTCCGACCGCGACGGACTGAATACCGTACGGTTCGATACCGCCGACGACGTCGAACCGGACGTCGCGGCCAGCGACGGGGTCATCGGCTCCTCGCGTCACAACGGGTCGCTCTACGTCGCGCTGGATCCCGCGGTGGAAACCGCGCGGCTGAAGCTCAGGCCGCGCCGCGAGGCGGCCGCCGCGCCGGACCTTGCGACGGCGAGCCTCTTGCAGAGTCGGTGGCAGGTGTCGCACTTGCAGCGCAGCGGATGCGGCGTGGAACTGACGGCGCGGGGCTACGGCGCGGGAGAGTTCGGCTTCGAAGCGCTCTCCGCAGGGCCGCTGAAGATTTCCGCGCGGCGCGGCGATGACATACTGGCGACGGCCGAAATCACTGCCGACGCCAGCGGCCGCGCAAACTTCACACTCGATATCGACGGCATCGAGCCGATCGAGGTTAAGATCGCATGCGCCGGAAGCGAGGTGTCGCAATGAAGGCGATGCCGCTGATCCTGACCGCATCGCTCGCGGTGGGCGGTCTCGCGGCCGCCTTTCTCATGATGCCCGGCGGCGCGGAGCAGATTGCCATGCTGTCGCGCGACGGCCGCTACGAAAGCGCAGCCGAACTCGGCAACCGCATCCACGTCGACGGCGACGGCAACCCCGAAGTCCTGGCGCAGCTGTTCGACCTCAACGACTACACCGGCGACCCGCAGCGCGCGCGCGAGGCCATCGACGAGTATCTCCGGCAGCGCCCCGACGACGTGGCGATGTTGCGACACGCGGTAGCCTTCTTCGCGAGCCAGCAGGACTTTCCGGCATATCTGCGCCAGCTGGAGCGTCTCGTCGCCCGCGCGCCGCGTCCCGAGGACGTCACGACGCTGGCGGCACTCTATCGCAGCCAGGGCCGGTTCGACGACGAGAAGCGGACGCTGCTCGACCACCGCGACCTGAAGCTGCCGTCGGAATCCCTCGAGCGGCTGGGGCGTCTGCTGGGCCGCGACGGCGACTATGCGCATGCCGCCGAGGTGCTCGCCGACGTCGCGGGGCGGGCCGGATCATCGAACAAGGCGGCGCGTGCTCTGCTGTTCGAGATGCTGCTGAAGAGCGGGCAGACCGAACGGGCGGCCGAGCTTGCCACCGGCTGGGCGGCACGGGGCCTCGATGCCGCAACGCAGGCGGTGATGGTGGTCAGCCTCTCCCAGGCCGGCGAGCAGGGTGCCGCGGAGAAGCTGGCCGCGACCTTCCCGAACGGCCGCAGCTACGATCCCGCTCTGCTCGCCTGGGCGCTGAACGGCCAGCGCCGTTTCGATCTCGTGAAGCCGGTGCTGCGGCGCTGGCTCGACTTCGCCGACGTGGCGGCGGCAAAGCGTGCCGCGACCCTCTACGTCGATGCTGCCGCCCAGGCAGGGGCCATGGCCGAGATGATGGCAGAGCTGCAGGCCATCCTGTCGGAACCCGGGCAGCCTGCCTCGAAGGCCGCGATGGCCGTCGTCGCCGTGACCTATGCTCGATGGGGCTACGCGGCGATCGCCCCGCTTCGCCAGCTGCTGACCGCGGATCTCCTCGCCGAGCAGCCGCTATTCGCGGCGGGCCTTGCCGTGCGTGAAGGCAACCCCCTCGCCGCCCGCTATTTCCTCGTCGAGACCGATCTGTCTCAGGCCGACGACGATGCCGCCGACGACTGGTACAGCCTCGCGGCGACGGCCTTCCGGCCGCTCGAGCTGGCGACGGATCTGACCCTCCGTCTGCGGGAGAACCGCCTGTCGCCGGCGATGCATCCTTTCCTGCAGAAGGCGACGGTCGCGGCCAAGATGCCGGACCCGATCTTCGAGATGCTGCGCGCACGCGCAGCCGGCCACGCCGACGGAGCCGGCTCGTGAGCGCGTTCGATTTCCCTACCCGCGCAAAGGTCCAACGGACGAGCGCCTGGATCGGCGAGGCAGCGCTGATGTTCGGCGCCATCCTGGCGCTCGACTACGCGCTGCGGCCGGGCTTTGCGCTGCTCGACGCGACGCCCCACGCCTTCTGGGTACCGGTCCTGCTCATTGCCCTCGGTCGCGGGACCGGGCCAGGGCTCGCTACCGCCGCCGCCGCGATCGCTCTGGGCTGGTGGCATGGCTGGCCGGCCGTGTCCGGCACCGTCGACTTCTACGGCCGTATGCTGTCCTCCTGGAAGGAACCCGTGCTTTGGATCGCTGCGGCCTTCGTCGCCGGGCGTTTCAACGAACGTCACCTGGAGCAACGGCAAATCTTGGAGGGGCGGACCCGGGAAGCCGAAGCGCAGCGCCAGGCGGTGGCCGACCATGCGATAGAGCTGCGCGCGCATATAGCCCGGCTGGAGGCGGCAATCACCGCAGGGCCGGCGACCGCCAGCCGTCCTGCGCCAGCGCAGGACATTCGCATTCCGCAACCGCAAAAGCCGGTCGCGAGCGCGCGTCCCGCTGCGGCGCCCGCCGTCTCGAACCGCTCGCTCCTCGGCATGGTGGCAGACGATGTCTAGCGCGCGTGCTGTTTCAGTCATCGGTCTGGCCGCGCTGGCCGGCGAAGTCGTGCTCGTCGCAGCGTTGGCACTCGGCGTCCCAGCGCTGTTCGTCGCACCGCTGCATCTGGCGACGGCGGTCACGGCCGTGGTCGTCTCGACACGCCGCGGCGGCGACTTCGCCATGCCCCTGCTGCTCGGCGCCTCTGTGCTGGCACTCGGGCCGCTGGGTGCCATGGCGGCGATAGTCGCCGCGCGCCGCGCCGACACGCTCGATCCGACGCTGGGGGAATGGCACGAACGCATCATCGACAGGCGTCCAGTCGAGCCGGCCGAGAAGCTCTACCGCGACATCGTCGAGGGCCGCGCATATCGGGCACTCGGCGTGCCGCAAGCATTCGCCGATGTCATGTCGTCCGGAGACGTCGCGCAGCGGCAACGGCTGCTTGGCCTTCTCGCCAAGCAGGATGCGCCGGTTCCCGCCGGGCTGATCGACGCGGGTCTTTCGGCACCAGAGCTTGCCGTTCGCGCACCGGCAGCTGCGGTCGTGGCGCGGCTGCGGGAGCGCGGGCGCGAGGTGCGGCGATGACGGCCCAAGCCGACGAAGCCGACGTCTGCCTCATCGTCGAGGGCTGCTATCCCTACGTCTCCGGCGGGGTGTCTACCTGGCTCGACTGGCTGATGCGGTCGCAGCCGCAGACGCGCTTCGCCGTGGTTGCAGTCGTAGCAGCGGGGCAGCCGCGCGTGCCGAAGTACGAATTCCCGACAAACATGGTTGCGCTGCACGAGGTCGAGCTCGGCAGCCCTGTGTCCGAAGTGCCTGCCGGGCGCCATCGCAAGGCTGCAGCCAGACTGACGCCGCTGCTCGCCTCCTTCATCACCCACGGCAGGCTTGAAGATCTCGGCTCCATCGATGCCATCGTCAACGACCCGGCGGATCCCATCCCGCTCGGCGCGCTGGTTCGCTCGGAACTGTCGTGGGAGCTGGTGCGCGAGAGCTATGCGCTGCTGATGCCCTACGGCTCGTTCAAGGGCTACTTCTGGGCATGGCACGCTCTGATGGACGGCCTCTTCGCCATCCTGAAGACACCGCTGCCGCGGGCACGTGTCTACCACACGATCTCGACCGGCTATGCGGGGCTGCTCGCCGCACGGGCCCGACTCGTCGGCGCCGAGCGCTCGATCATCACCGAACATGGCATCTATACAAACGAGCGCCGCGTCGAGGTGCTGATGGCACCCTGGATCGTGGACACGATCGACAAGGGCCTCGGCCTCGACGACGGCCGCATGGACCTGCGCGACCTGTGGGTGACGGCGTTCGAAAGCTACGCGCGCTGCTGCTACGAGGCGTGCGACACGATCACGACGCTGTTCGGCGCAAACCAGCCGATGCAGCGGGAGCTCGGTGCCGGCGAGTCGCGCCTGCGCATCATCGCCAACGGCATCGACATCGAACGTTTTGGCGCCATCGAGCGGCGTAACAACATGCCCGATGTCACGCTGGCACTGGTCGGGCGCGTGGTGCCGATCAAGGACATCAAGACATTCATCTCGGCTGTCGCACTTGCCGCCCGCACCGCGCCGAACCTGCAGGCGGTGGTCGCCGGCCCGGAGGACGAAGATCCTGGCTACGCCGCCGAATGCCACGCGCTGGTGCGCGAACTCGAACTCGGCGACAGGCTGAAATTCCTCGGCCGCGTCGACGTCACGAAGCTGCTGGGCGAGGTGGACGTCGCGGTGCTGACGAGCCTCAGCGAGGCACAGCCGCTGAGCGTGCTCGAGGCCGGCGGGGCCGGTGTGCCCTCGATCACGACGGATGTCGGCGCCTGCCGCGAACTCATCGAGGGCATAACGGGCGAGAACCCAGGCTTCGGGCCGGGCGGCATCGTGGCCGGCATCGCCCGCGTCGAAGAGATCGCGGCGGCGATGGTGCGGCTCGCGGGCGACGCGGATCTGCGTCGGCGCATGGGTGAGAACATGCGCGCTCGCGTCAAAGCGCACTACGCTTCCGAAAGGTCCAGCGCATTGTATCGCGACCTCTATGCGGGTGCGCCATTGCGGGGGGCCGCCTGATGGCCGGTATTGGCTTCGAACTCCGGAAACTGTCGCGGCAAGGCGGGCTGTTCGGGCAGATGGCGGCGGGCGGACACGCGACCTTCGTCACCGCAGGACCGTGGCTGGTCACTGTGCTGGCGCTCGGCATCGTACAGCGCAACATCGTCTCGATTGCCGCGCCGGCAGAGGCGTACCTGCTCCAGGCACTGGTCATCTACAGTTTCTGCCTTACGCTCGTCGTCGCTGCGCCGATCACGATCGCCGCTGTTCGCGTCAGTGCCGACGACCTCTACGAGCGCCGCATCGAGCGGATACGAGGCAGCTTCATCATCGCCGTGGCAGCGTGCTGTGCCGTCGGGGTGACGATGGCCGCTCCACTGTTCGCGTTCGGCTTCGGACTGTCCGGAGCCGATCTGCTGCTTGCTGCCTGCGGCGTGGGGGCCGTGGCGATGGTCTGGCCGGCTATGGCGTTCGCGTCGATGGTGAAGGCGTACACCGCGATAACCGTGAGCTTTCTGGGCGGCCTGGCGCTGTCGGTCCTGGCGACGCTGACGGCTGCCTCGCATGGGCTCGGCGTCGGCGTACAGGCAGCCGGCTTTGCCGCGGGACTCGGCCTTACGGCGATCAGCCTTACCGCCACCGTCGCGGCCACGTTCCCAGGCACGATGCCGTCGCTGCAGTATGCCGCAAGGCGGCTGGTCGCCACCGCGCGACGCCACGTGCCGATGATCGCGGGCGCCGGCGTCGCCGTCGCGGCGGTGTGGGTCGACAGCTGGCTCGTCTGGCTCGGGGCCTTCGGCCGCGCGGCAGGCGGTGGGCTTCCCACGGCTCCGTTCTACGACAGCGCGATGTTCGTTGCGCGGCTTTCGATGCTCCCGGGTCTGATTTCGTTCCTGCTCTCGGTCGATACTACCGTGCACGAGCGCACGCGCGACTTCATGTCGGCGATCGAAGGCGACGGCACGCTGCGGCGCATCGAGGCCGGTCTCGGCGAGATAAGCCGCACAGCGGATGCCAACCTCGTCCGGCTGATCATGCTGCAGGCGGCGTGCTGCACGGCGATGATCGCGCTGGCACCGGCACTGGTCGGGCCGGCCGGCTTGCAGTTCCAGCAGATCGGTATCCTGCGCTTCGGCATCCTCGGCGCGCTGTTCCACGCGATCTTCTTTGCGGCGACGACCTTGCTCCTGCATTTCGGGCGCGGGCGCGCCTATCTCGGCTTGCAGCTTCTCTTCTTCGGCATCAACGCGGTTGCGACGGCGGTCACCCTGGCGGCGCCGCCCCAGTATCTCGGCATGGGCTATCTCGTTGCAGCGGCGCTGGGCGCCGTCGCCGCACTCGCGGTGCTGCGCGCCGCCCTCGTCCGTCTCGACTACCTCACCTTCCACGACGCGCTCGCCACGCACGACGCGGGTACCGCGCGCTCGACGCCGAAGAAACCGCAAATGCCATCCACCAAGGGGACAAGGCCATGAAGACCATCGACACAACCTGGCGGCGGCTGATGCTCGCTTCGGCGCTGATGCTGCCGGCAGGAGCTTCCAGCGCCGATGCGCCGGATCCCGACGGCATTATCATCGAGACCAGGAAAACCAGTGAGGCGGGGGCTCCGGCGCCCGAGCTCGACGGCGCCCACCTCAAGGCCGAGCCCGCGGCCCAGCCAGGCGACGACCCGGCCGCCTACACGATCGGCGACAAGGTCAAGGTCTCCTTCTTCGAAGAGCTCGACCTTCCGCAGAAGCAGGGCACCTCCGACGCGGCGCTGCGCACCCTCTACAACCGCGTCGACCTGACCGCCGACTATACGGTCGAGGCCGACGGCGCGATCAACCTTCCGCGCCTCGGCCGCGTGGTGTTTGCCGGACGCGGACCGGATGCGGTTCGCGCCGACCTGCTGACCCGTTACGAGACCCAGATGGGCCGCGCCGGCGATGTGCATATCGCCATTACCGAGCGCCAGCCTGTCTACGTCGTCGGGCCGGTGCGCGCACCGGGTTCGTTCAAGTTCTCCGATGGCATGGTGGCGATCCAGGCGATCGCGCTTGCAGGCGGCATGGAGACGGGCCGCGAGCGTCTCGACCCGCTGGTACGCGCGCGCCAGGAGACCGAGCGCTCCGATCAGGCCGCAGGCCGGCTGGCCAGCCTTCTCGCGCGCCACGCCTATCTCGAGGCCGAGCAGGACCAGCGCAAGCCGACGGCACCGCGCGACCTGATCCGACTGGTGGGCGAGGCCGATGCGGCACAACTCATCGCCGCCGAAGTGCGCGCGGGGGAGGCAGCTGCCGTGGCGCGTGCAGCGGAGATCGCCGCCCTCGAAACCTCGATCGCGGCAGCCAAGCGCGAGATCGGATCGGTGCAGAATTCGGCCGACCGTGTCGAGCGAGAGATCAAGGCGCGGCTGCGCATGATCGACAACGCGACCGAGCTCGATGCACGGCTGTCGGACAAGCAGACGATCGGCCGACTCCGCAGCGAGATCGCCGATCTCGAGCTCCGCCTGCAGCAGTTCGAGGGGACGATCCAGCAGATCAACCAGGCGATCTCGAAGGACGTGGCGGCGCGCGACCGGATCCGTCTCGATCGGGGCACCGCGGTGGCGCGCGAGATCGTGGCGGCGGCGGGCGACATCGTCGCGCTCAAGCAGACCATCGTCGGGGCCGAGCGCGTCGCCGGCTCGATCTACGGAACGCTGGGGCCGTCGGAGACGGGCGGCTATGCAATCGAGATCGTGCGCAGCACGCTCACGGGACCGGTGACATTTGCCGCTACCGAAACGACCGTGCTTCGGCCGGGCGACGTTGTGCGCCTGCGCCAGCCGCTGGACGGCGCACGCGCGCAGGGCGCCGGCGACGGGAAGGTACTGCGGTGACCGGGCTGACGCGCCGCACCGTGCTTGGCCTGCTCGGCGCGCTGAGCTTCGGGCTGACCGGCTCGCGTCAGGCGCGCGCGGCAACGCGGCGTGAGGCGCTTCGCGGCGTCAGGCACTGGGGTGCGCAGTATCAGGAGATCGATCTCGACGCGGTGGCCGCGTCCGACCTCGACCTGATCGTGCTCGAGCCCAGCCTCGACGACTGGTACATGCGGTTCATCCGCCCGGCCGAGGTCGAGCGGCTGAAGCGCAAGCCGGATGGCAGCCGGCGCATCGTGCTCGCGTACCTGCCGGTGGGCGAGACCGACACCAAGCGTTGGTACTGGCCCGAAGCATGGCGCAAGAGTCCGCCATCGTGGGTCGGTCCCGAAAACCCGAACTGGCCCGGTTCACGCCACGTGCAGTACTGGAACGAGGCGTGGCAGGACCTCGTCTTCGCCAAGCCGGACTCGATGCTCGACCGCATCCTGGAAGCCGGCTACGACGGAGCACTGCTCGATCGCGTCGACGCCTATTTCGACTGGGAGTCCAACCGGCCCTCGGCTCAGGACGACATGATCGACATGGTGGCCGCCATCCGCCGCAAGGTCGACGCTTCGCGGCCCGACTTCATCCTGCTGCCGCAGAATGCCGAGCCGCTGATGCTTCATCCGCGCTACCTTCAGCTGATAGACGCGATCAACAAGGAGTCGCTGCTCGCCGGCCTCGACGGGGAAAACCGCCTCAACAAGGCAGACGATGTCGCGTGGAGCATGGACCACATCCGGATCGCCGAGCAGGCCGGGGTGGTCATCTTCGTCACCGAGTACGCCACGTCGCCGGAACTCGTGCGCAGGCTGGAGCAACGCGTTGCCGAGCTCGGCTTCAAGCCGTTCATGGGAGTCCGCGCGCTCGACCGCCTCCCGTGACCTCGCGGACGCGCGGTCACGGCCACTCAGCGAAGCTGACCAGCGTCTCCGCCTCGCGCGGCGCGGCCTGCTGGCGCAGGCTCCGGTAGGCGTTCGGCGACAGCCCGGTCATCCGGCGGAAGAAGTTCGAGAAGTGCGCCTGGTCGCCGAAGCCGAGCGAATGCGCAAGACGCTGGATGGTGACCGTCGACTGCTCGAGCCGAAGCGCTGCCTCCTGCGCCATCCGTTCCGACACGAGCACCTTGGGCGGCTTGCCGGTGCCGGCGGTGCAGAGCGAGTGCAACCGGTCAGGCGTGACGCCAAGCGTTTCTGCGTAGCGCGCGATCGGCCAGCGGTTGCGGAAGTTGATTTCGACCAGCTGGCGGAAGCGAACGAGGACACTGGCGCCCTCGCCCGCCGGCGCTGTTGCAAGCGGCATGCCGCCGGAGATGCGCAGGGCCAGCACCATGACGATGCGCAGGAGCCCCGAGAGCATCAGCTGCGCTCCGGCCTGCCCGCCCTGGACCTCCCCTTGCATGGCCGCGAGGCAACGCTCGATCGTCGACGCCTGCTCCAACTGGCCGGCCAGCGACAGCACGAAGCTTCGCGCCTGAAGCGAAGCAATCTCGGACGATCCCGCCTCGTCGCCAGCCGCGGCTTGGGCCAACGCCGCCGGAATCGACGCGCGAAACCCTGTCGCCCCCGCCTCGACGCGCAGGCGCCCTTGCGCGCCATCGACCAGCCACGCGACTGCAGGCGCCTCCACAGAGAGCCGCGTCTCTCCGACCTCGGCCTCGCCCGCGCCGTCGGTCAGCAGGAGCAGCTGCCTGACCTGCTTGTCCGGCTCGCGGTTCAGCGACCAGGTACGCGGGTACAGCGATGGTTCTATCCGCTCGAGCCTGACCAATGCGATAGCCTGCGAACATTGTATGAAAACAGTCTACCAGATATCTGCAACAAATAGCCGGAAATCTGCATTTCAACGCGAGGGCATCTTCGTGTTTGCTAATTGGACCGGCTTTGGGAGGAGCCTCCAATGACAACGCATGTTCGTGCAACCTCCGGCTTCGGGACCTGATGGCGAACGCACTGCTTGAGCGCAACGCGAGGGCCAGCAGCGTCGCAACTGCGAGCGTGGCCGAAGCGCGCCATGCAGCGAACGTCGCCGCGTCTGCTTTTCCAGCATGGTCGGCGAGCGGTCCCGGCCAGCGTCGCCGATTGCTCGACCGCGCCGCGGATATCCTCGAGGCGCGCGGCGAGGAGGTGATCCGCACGATCTCCGCGGAAACCGGCGGCACACGCGGCTGGGGCGAGCTCAACGTCAAGCTTGGCGCGTCGATCTTGCGCGAGGCAGCGTCCCTGACCACGCGTATCACCGGCGAGACGGTCCCGACCGACCGACCTGGAATGATGTCGATGGCGATCCGCCAGCCCTGCGGTGTGGTTCTGTCTATGGCGCCGTGGAACGCGCCAGTGGTGCTTGGGGTACGGGCGGTGGCGACGCCGCTCGCCTGTGGCAACACCATCGTCTTCAAGGCGTCGGAGCTGTGTCCCGGCGTGCACGGGCTGATTGGCGAGATCCTGGCGGAGGCGGGGTTCCCAAGCGGCGTCGTTTCGGTCGTGCACAACGAGGATGCGCGCGCACCGGAGGTGGTCGAGGCGCTGATCGCGCATCCAGCGGTCAGGCGCGTCAACTTCACCGGCTCGACGCGCGCGGGCCGCATGATCGCGGCGCTGTGCGCCAAGTATCTCAAGCGTTCGCTGCTCGAACTCGGCGGCAAGGCCCCGCTCATCGTCCTGGACGACGCCGATGTTGAGGAAGCGGCGCGAGCGGCCGCCTACGGCGCCTTCTTCCACCAGGGCCAGATCTGCATGTCGACGGAACGCGTCATCGTTCACGACGACGTCGCCGACGCCTTCACCGCGCAGCTGCGCGATCGCGCAGTCGCCCTCGCGCAGGAGGATTCGCGGGGCGATGGCGCCCGCTTCGGCGCCATGATCGGCGAACAGGCGGCGATGCGCGTCAAGACGCTGATCGACGACGCGCTTCGCAAGGGCGCCCGGCTCGTCGCGGGGGGAGGACAGCGCGGCGCGTGGCTGGAGCCGACGGTCCTCGACGGCGTGTCGGGAGACATGCGCGTCTACCATGAGGAGACGTTCGGGCCGGTGGCGTCGATCATACGTTTCGGCGACATCGACGAGGCGGTCTCGATCGCCAACGACACGGAATATGGGCTGGCGGCTGCGGTTTTCGGGCGCGACGTGACGCGGGCCCTCGACGTGGCGCGGCGGTTGGAGACGGGCATCTGCCATATCAACGGCTCGACAATCCACGACGAGCCACAAATGCCGTTCGGCGGCATGAAATCGTCCGGATGGGGCCGCTTCGGCGGCACTGCCGGCATCGACGAATTCACCGAGCTTCGGTGGATCACCATTCAGGGCGGGAAGCAGGTTTACCCGATCTGAGGAGAGTGGCGCGAAAGTCCGCGTCGTGACTGGCCAAACTGGGAGGAATACATGCTGAGACGTACATTCATCGCACTCGCCACCTCGGCGGCGGCTATCGGCCTTGCCGGCGCACCGGCGCTGGCGCAGGAAACCATCAAGATCGGCGCCAGCGCGCCGAAGTCGGGCCCGCTGGCTGGCGGCGCTGCCGTCACCCACTGGCCGAACATCCAGATGTGGATGAAGGAGATCAACGACGCCGGCGGTCTGAACGTCGGCGGCACGAAGATGAAGCTCGAGCTCGTCGAGTACGACGACAAGACCAACGGCGAAGAGGCGATCAAGAACATCCAGCGTCTCGCCACCGTCGACAATGTCGACTTCATCGTCACGCCATACTCGACGGGCCTGAACATCGCGACGGCGCCGATCATCGCCCGCTACGGCTATCCGCACATCACGACCAGTGCGGCGACCGATGGTGTGACCGAGTTCGCCAAGCGCTGGCCGAATTCGTTCTGGATGCTCGGCACATCGAAACAGCTCGCCGACGGCGTCGTCCAGACGCTGAAGAAGCTTAAGGACAAGGGCGATATCGGCAACAAGGTGGCGCTTGTGAACGTTGCCGACGCGTTCGGCCTCGAGCTCATCGGCGCGGCCAAGCCGGCACTGACCGAGGCCGGCTTCGACATCGTCTACGAGACCTCGTACCCGCTCGGCACGCAGGACCTCGCGCCGGTCATCAGCGGCGCCAAGGCGGCATCCCCCGACGCGTTCGTTGCCTTCTCCTATCCGGGCGACACCTTCGCGCTGACCGAGCAGGCCCAGGTCCAGGGCCTCGACGTCGGCGCCTTCTACACCGGCGTCGGTACGGCGTTCCCGGCCTTCGCTGGCCGCTTCAAGGAAAAGGCCAACGGCATTCTCGGCATTGGTGGCGTCAACAGCAACGACGAGAAGATCAAGGCCTACTTCGCCACGAGCAAGGCCGACACCGGCGTCGATCCCGACTACTGGGCGTCCGCCACGACCTATGCGGGCCTGCAGATCCTGGGCCAGGCGATCGAGAAGGCCGGCACGAAGGACCGCGCAAAGGTGGTCGAGGCGATCCGTGCAAACACCTTCGACACCGTGATCGGTCCGATCTCGATGCCGGAGAACGTCAACGCCAAGGTATGGACGGTCGGCCAGTGGGACAACGGCGTGTTCAAGGCGGTTGCCGCGGACGGCCTGGAAGTCGCCGGCGAGCCGGTCAAGAAGCCGGCCTGGTAAGCTGACATCAAGGCCGGGCCGACAAGATCGGCCCGGCCAAACTCGCGAAGGAAACGATGAACATCCTCGTCACCGGCATACTGCTCAGCGGCACCTATGCGCTGGTCGCGCTCGGTCTCACGCTGCAATACGGCGTGGCGCGGATCATGAACCTCGGCAACGGCGAGACGCTAGTCGCCGCATGCTTCGTGGCGTTCTGGCTGTACACCGGCCTGTCGATCAACCCGCTGATCGGCCTGATCATCATCGCGCCGGGCGCGTTCGCGGTGAACTGGGCGATCTACCGCGTCGCGCTCGAGCCGCTGGTCAAGCGCGCCAAGAACCGTGGCCAGCTCGAAGTCGATTCCATCCTTGCCACGTTCGGCCTGCTGTTCCTGATGCAGGGGCTCATGATCCTCGCCTTCGGCGGCGAGTACCGCTCCTACACCTTCCTCGCCGAGCGCTTCGACATCTTCGGCAACTCCTACGGCCTCAACCGCGTCGTCGCCTTCGCAGCGGCGGCGATCATCTGTGGCGGGCTATGGTACTTCCTTTACCGTACGCGCCAGGGCACAGCGATGCGTGCAGTCGCGGTCGATCCGCGCTCGGCCAATCTCGTTGCCATCGACGTTGCCCGGACAACGGCCATCGCGTTCGCGCTCGGCGGAGCGCTCACCGCTGCAGGCGGTGCGCTGCTTTCGTCGTTCTACACCTTCAACGCCTCAATGGGCGTGGTCTTCACCATGAAGGCGCTGATCATCGTCATCATGGGCGGCGTCGGCGACCTGCGCGGCGCGATCCTGGCAGCGCTGATCCTCGGCATATCGGAAACGCTTGTCGCTAGCCTCATCGACCCCGGACTGACGCTGGCCGCCACCTACATGCTGTTCATCTTGGTACTGCTCTTCCGCCCGCAAGGCATCTTCGGGAGGGCGCCGACGTGAACGCGCTGACCGGCAGCGAGATACGCCGGCTGCTCGCCGGCATTGCAATGGTCGCCGCAGCTTCGCTGCTGCCGTTCGCAGACCAGGGATTCTACCTGTCGCTTTCCGTCAACATCATGCTCTATGCGGCGCTGTGCACCTCATGGGCACTGTTCTCCGGACCGACCCACTACGTGTCGCTGGCGACCGCGGCGTTCTACGGCCTGGGCACCTACAGCGTCGGCCTCGGGATCGACATACTGCCCTATCCGCTGCTGATCCTCATCGCAGCGGCTATCGGGGCGCTGGTGGCGGGCCTCGTCGGAGCAGCGACGCTGCGCATCTCGGGCGTCTACTTCGTCATATTCACGTTCGGTCTCGCCGAGTTCGTGCGGCAGGTGGTAACCTGGACGCAGACGAAGTTCGCGACGGCGATGGGACTCTACGTCTTCACCGACTTCACCGAGGCCCACATCTACTGGATGCTGCTCGCACTCACGGCCGCGGTGTTCGTCACGGCATTCCTGATCGAACGATCCCGGCTCGGCTTCGCCATGAACGTCATCGGCAACGACGAGACCGTGGCACGCCATGTCGGCATCGACACAGCGCGCGCGAAGGTCATCCTGTTCATGATATCCGGCGCGTTCATCGCCATCGCCGGCGCCATCACCGCGCCGCGCTACACCTACATCGAGCCACCTTCGGCCTTCAATCCGATGATCTCGTTCCAGGTGGTCATCATGGCCCTGCTCGGCGGCACCAAGCGCATCTGGGGGCCGCTGGTCGGCGTCATCCCGTTCACGATCGTGATGGACTTCATCTCGTCCAACTTCCCGAACCACACGATGATCGTGGTCGGACTTGCGTTCCTGGCGGTCGTTTACCTGATCCCCAACGGCGTGACCGGCCTCATCGAGAAGGCGCGGGACGGGATGAGGCGGCGCGCGAGTCCCGTCGGCGCGGAGAAGGCGGCATGAGCGCCGCCTCGCTCTCGGTACGCGGCGCGCGCAAGGCGTTCGGCGGTCTCCTCGCCGTCAACGACGTGTCGTTCGAGGTGAAGGCCGGCGAACTTCTCGGCCTGATCGGCCCGAACGGCTCCGGCAAGACGACTATGCTCAACCTGATCTCGGGCGCGCTCAAGCCGACGGCGGGCGAGATATCGCTCGGCGGAGAGCGCATTTCCGGGCTGCCGGCGCACCGCATAGCGCAGCGCGGCGTGTCGCGCACTTTCCAGCTCGTGCGCATGCTCCCGTCGCTCGATGCGGAGGGCAACGTCATGGCCGGTGCGGTGTTCGGGCACAGCCGGCTATGGGGCGACGCAGCACGCGCGCTGGCGCACCGGCTGCTCGAGCGGGTCGGCCTTCGCGGCCGCGCGCACACCCCGGTCGGCGCGATGACCTACATCGACCAGAAACGCGTCGAACTGGCGCGCGCGCTGGCGTCCGACCCGCGCGTGCTGCTGCTCGACGAGTGGCTCGCCGGTCTCAACCCGAGCGAGCTCCGGATCGGCATCGCGCTGATCCGCGACCTGCGTGTCGAAGGCCGGACCATCATCATGGTCGAGCACGTCATGGATGCAATCCGCGAGCTGTGCGACCGCTGCGTCGTCATGTCGAGCAGCGTGAAGATCGCTGAAGGCGGCGTGGCCGAGACCCTCGCCAACCCGGACGTGGTACGGGCCTATCTGGGCGACGACGATGCTTGAGGTGAAGAACCTTGCCGTCTCGTACGGACGCCATCGGGCGTTGGAAGGCGTGTCGCTGAAGGTCGACAAGGGCGAGATCTGCGTCATCCTGGGCGCCAACGGCGCCGGCAAGTCGACCCTCCTCAAGACGATTGCCGGGATGGTGCACGCCGATGCCGGCGAGGTCACGATGCACGGGCGCCCGGTCGGCCGGATGAAGCCGCACCTCATCGTCGAGGAGGGCATCGCGCTGGTTCCGGAGGGGCGCGGGATCTTCGGCGACCTGACGGTGGCAGAAAACCTGCAGCTCGGCGCTTTCGCCAAGCGCGCGCGCCACGACGAGGCGCGCACGCTTCAGCAGATCTACGCGCTGTTCCCGCGCCTTTCCGAGCGCAAGTCGCAGATCGCGCGCACCATGTCCGGCGGCGAGCAGCAGATGGTCGCAATCGGCCGCGCGCTGATGTCGAAGCCCGACATCCTGATGCTGGACGAGCCGTCGCTCGGCCTGTCGCCGCTGCTGTCCAAGGAGCTGTTCAAGTCGCTGTCGGCCATCGCCGCGACGGGCGTCGGCATCCTCCTTGTTGAGCAGAATGCGCGGCTCAGCCTCAAGATCGCGGGACGCGGCTACCTCATCGAAAACGGCGCCATTACGGGCGAGAACACCGCAGACGCGCTGATGCGCGACCCGGCCGTCATAAACGCCTATCTCGGCGGCGGCGCCGGGACGGGCGGCCGCGGCAGGCCGACGCCGATCCGCCTGCCCGGAGGCTTCGCCTTGCCATCCGGCCTGGAGGGCATCGGACGCTTCATCGGCGATCTCGCAGCGCGAGCAGGCGGCATCTCGGGCGCGTTCGTGCGCGCCCTGCGGCGCGGAGGCGCCGCGCCGAGCGCGTTCCTCGGACGCTACGATCCATCGAACGAACCCGATCCGTGGGAGGCGCTGGCCATGACGCAGGTCGAAACGCGGTTACGCGCTGCCTCGCCCGATGCCCTCCATCTGGCCATGCAGGCGGAACAGCTCGCCGCAAATGCGGCGCGGCGCCTTGCGGCGCACGTTGAGGCGGCGCGCCCGGCCGGCGCTGCAGCGCCCGGGCCGCCGGAGCCTATCGCGCCCATCGTAGCGCCGTCCGGTCCACGCTACCTGCTGGGACCTTCGGCCGAGCCGGTAACGCGACGCGAAGAACCTTCAGCTACGTCGGCGCCGCGCATGCTGCTTGGGGCATCGGCCGAACCATCGGGTCAGCGCACCGTGCCGGAAAAACAGGAGGCGCCCGCGCCGCGTATGCTTCTCGGACCTTCGGCCGAGCCGGTGACCAGGAGCCGTGCACCGGCGCCTGCCGCTGAGCAGGCGCAGGCGCAGTCGTCAATGCAATCGCATGCACCGCGCCTGCTGCTAGGGCCGTCGGCCGAACCCGTGACCAGACGGGATACGACCGCGCCGATGCAAGAGCCTGTTTCGGAGGCGCCGTCGATCGCGGCTGCCCCGCGCTCGCTGCTGGGAGCATCGGCGGAACCGGTGCGCCAGCATCGCTACGGTATCGACATCGAGGCGCTGGCGCAGTCGGCCGGCACGCTACACACCCGCCACGTGTCGCGGAGCCGGAGCGCCACGCCGCGAGGGCCTGCCGAAGCGCCCGTAACCCTGCCCAAGGCGACGACCCCCATCCTGGTCGAGCCTGCCGCACCTGAACCCGCGACCAAGAGCCCGCTGATCGGCCATAACAGCGCCGGGGCGCAGACGGACGACGACGTGCAGGCGGCGAAGCCGCGCAAGCCGATTCGTGCTACGCTCAACGGGACGGCACCTGCGATGCGGCAGCCGCAACCGAACGACGCGCTCGCGAAGCTCGTGGCGCGCGCCGCGGCGATCTCGGCATCGCATGTCGCCGAACGCCGCAAGACGCTCTCGGTGTTCACCTATCCGGCTGCGCCTGCCAACGACACGCCGCCGGACAATGACAGTCCAACCGACCCCGCTGGAAAGAAGCGGAAAAAGCAGAAGGAGGCTTGAGATGGCCCGGGTATTCGAAGGCATGTACATCGGCGGCGGCTGGAAGGCCGCGGCCAAGACGTTCAATGACTATAACCCGGCGGACGGCTCAGTCTGGGCGGAGGTGCCGGATTCCGGCCGTGCCGAGACGGCTGCCGCGATCGAAGCGGCGCACGCGGCTTTCCCGGAATGGTCGCAGCTGCCCTTCTCCAAGCGCGCCCACATCATGCACAAGGCCGCCGAGATCTGGGAGAAGCGTCGAATGGAGATCGTCGACGCCATCCAGGCGGAAGGCGGCGGATGGTTCGGCAAGGGCATGTTCGAGACCGGCTACGTCCTGGAAGTTTTCCACGCGGCCGCCGCGTCGGTGTGGAACTCGACCGGAGAGGTGCTGCCGTCCGAGTACGGCAAAGTCTCGATGGCGGTGCGGCGTCCGATGGGCGTCGTGTCCGTCATCAGCCCGTGGAACTTCCCATGCATCCTCTCCGCACGCGGGTTCATGTTCCCGCTGGTAGCGGGCAACACCATCGTCTTGAAGCCGTCGGAAGAGACGCCCTATCTCGGCGGGCTGCTGTTCGCCGAGATCTTCGAGGAGGCGGGGCTGCCCAAGGGCGTGCTCAACGTCGTCACATGCTCGCGCGACCATGTCCGCGAGGTCGGCGACGAGCTGATCGAGCATCCCTACGTCAAGGGCGTGTCCTTCACCGGATCGACAGCGGTCGGCCGGCAGATCGCCGCCAAGGCGGGCGCCCACCTCAAGAAGTGCTGCGTCGAACTCGGCGGCAAGGATTCGCTAATCGTGCTCGAGGACGCCGAGATGGAGCGTGCCACCCAGGCGGCGAATTTCGGCTCGTTCATGCATCAGGGGCAGATCTGCATGTCGGTCGAGAAGATCCTCGTCCACGAGAAGGTCTACGACCAGTTCCTGAAGCGCTTCATCGAGCGGGCATCCAAGCTCAAGGTCGGCGATCCGACCAAGAGCAAGGAACACATCATCGGGCCGCTCATCAACGACAAGCAGACGGCGAAGGTGAAGGAGCAGCTCGAGGATGCCATCGCCAAGGGTGCCAAGGTGGTCCTGGGGGGCAAGATCGAGGGCCGTTACGTCGAGCCGACGATCCTCACCGGCGTGACCCCGGACATGAAGCTCTATCAGGACGAGACTTTCGGGCCCGTGGTGCCGGTCATTCCGTTCCGGACCGACGACGAGGCGATCCAGATCGCCAACGACACCGAGTATGGCCTGTCGGCAGGCGTGATGACGCGGGACGAGGCGCGCGGCCTCGCCATCGTCAACCGGCTCGATACCGGCAACTGCCACATCAACTGCTCTTCGGTGAACGACGAGCCGCACGTGCCGTTCGGCGGCTTCAAGGCCTCCGGATCGGGCAAGCATGGCGGCCGCTGGTCGCTCGACACGTTCACCGAGACGCGGTGGATCACGCTCGACCGTGGCGGGCGTCCGTTCCCGCCGGTGTTCTGACAGCTACGACGCGAGGCGGGGCAGGTCCCCGCCTCTTCAGTTTCCCATGATCACGTCGAGGATCGAGTTGACGCGCCGCGGCGCGGACGCCGGGATCGCCGGCGGCGTCTCGGTCGTACCGATCGACGCCGTCGGGAGGTCGGCCGGCGGCGGAAAGCCGTCGCGCGACAGCGGCAGCGGCGGATTGCCGGACCAGCCGGGCAGCTGCATCAGCGGAACGCCGTCATGCGCGGCCGTCATGAACTCGTGCCAGGCGAGCGCCGGCAGCGAGCCGCCAGTTAGGTTCTTCGTCGGCGAACCGTCGTCATTTCCGAACCAGAGGCCGGTCGTAAGATTGGCGGTGTAGCCGACGAACCATATGTCCCGCGACGACTGCGTGGTGCCGGTCTTGCCAGCCGCGGGCCAACCGAAGGCAGCCTTGCGGGCGGTGCCAATCTCGAGCGTCTGCGACATCATCGCGTTCATCATGCCGGCGACGTCGGCACTGACGACGCGCGGGATGCCGCTCGACCGGCGCTCCCACAGCACTTCACCGGAAGCCGTGGACACCTTGTCGATGAAGTGGACGAACGGCCTGAAACCGCCATTGGCGAACGGCACGAAGGCTGCCGTCAGTTCGAGCGGCGTCACCTCGGAGGTGCCGAGCGCTATCGAGGCGTTCTTCTGCAGCTCGGACTCGATGCCCAGACGGTAGGCGGCCTCGATGACCCGCTTGTACCCGACCTCGTCGACCAGCCGCACCGCGACGGAATTCAACGAGCGCGCCAGCGCCTCGGTCAGGGTGACCTCACCATAGTATTTGTCGTTGAAGTTGGCCGGCTGCCACTTTCCGATCTTGACTGGCGCATCACGGCGCACGCTATCGGGCCTCAGGCCGCGCTCCAGTGCAGCCATGAAGACGAAGGGCTTGAACGCCGAGCCAGGCTGGCGCTTCGCCTCGGTGGCGCGGTCGAACTGGCTGTTGGCGTAGTCGTAGCCGCCGACCATCGCGCGCACGGCGCCAGTGTTGTCGAGCGAGACCAGCACCCCCTGGCTGACATTCATCTTCGGGCGGTTCTCGTCGACGAGACGGCGGATCGATGCCTCGGCGAGCTTCTGCAAATGCAGGTCCACGGTGGTCTCGACGATCAGGTCCTGGCCGATATCGCCAACCAGGCCGGGAAGCTCGTTCATAACCTTGTCGGCGACATAGTGTTCGGAGCCGGTCCAATAGGACGCGGCGCGGGTAGCCGGCGCCTTCATCGCGCCGGCGAGCTGCGCCTGGTCGATCATGCCCTCCTGGCGCATCGCGTCGAGGACGAGGTCGGCACGCGCCGCGGCGGCGATGGGGTCACGCGCCGGAGACAGGCGCGAAGGCGCCTTGAGCAGGCCCGCCAGGAGCGCTGCTTCAGCCAGAGTCACGTCGCGCGCGCTCTTGCCGAAGTAGCGCCGCGACGCGGCCTCGACGCCATAGGAGCCGGAGCCGAAGTAGACGCGGTTCAGGTACATCTCCAGGATCTCGTCCTTGGAGTGCTTCTGCTCGAGCCACAGCGACAGCAGCACTTCCTGCACCTTGCGCTCGATGGTGCGGTCGGGCTTCAGGAAGAGGTTCTTGGCCAGCTGCTGCGTCAGCGTCGAGCCGCCCTGCGAAAACGTTCCGGACGTGACGTTGGTAAGCATCGCGCGGGCGAGACCCATCGGATCGATACCGAAGTGCTGGTAGAAGCGGCGATCCTCGATGGCCATGACCGCCTTCGGGATCCACGGCGACATTTCGTGCAGGCCGACGGCCTCACCGCCGGTCATGCCGCGGTTTGCGACGAGCTGGCCGTCGACGGACACGATCCGCACGTTTGGCGGACGATCCGGAACCTCCCAGCTTGCCACAGATGGCATCTGGGCGCCGTACCACGCGACCAGCGCCGCGCCGGCTATGCCGGCCCATATGCCGATAACGAGCGTCCAGTAGGTGAGGCGGCGAAGTCCTCGGGCGAGCAAACCGCGCTGCCGCGGCTGCCGCCTCGACCTCGGCGCGCTGCCCCTCTTCGTTGCGGTTGGCGCCTTCCTCGCAGGCGGCGCGCGGCGGCGCACGGGCAGAACGCGATCGTCATCGCCGAGCACGATATCGTCGGAACCGTCTCCGGAGGCGCCATCGAAGCGCGGCTCGATCCGCTTGCCGGTATTGCGTCTTGCCATGCTTCCCCGTTCCTGCGGCGCGCTCCGCGGGCATCGGTCGAACCTAGATGCGGCGCTTTAAGGGCGCGTTAAGCGACGCGGAACACTGCGCGTCCGGCCCGGTTAAGGAGCATGTGACAACTCGCGAGGTCCGTCATGCAGAACAAAGGCTTTCCACTTTCCGTCGTCATAGCGGTGGCGATCGCCGCAGCGCTGCTCGCAGCATTCCTGTTCGTCGATTTCGGCTTCAGAACCGAACCCGACGGCAAGACCGACAACACGAACCTCAGCGCCTCGTCTCGCGAGAGCGTCGGTCAAAATCCGCCGCCGCCGCCAGGAGGCGAACAGCCGTCGCGTTAACCTCTCCCTGACTCGGCGTCACTATGCTGCTCCGGCAAGGAGTAGCGGCATGAACGATGACGCATCGCGGATTGGCTGGGTCGATACAGCCAAGGGGATCTGCATCATCATGGTGGTGATGGTGCACGCCACGCTGGGCGTCGAGGAGGCCATGGGCGAGCGCGGGTGGATGGGGCTTGCCGTCACCTTCGCGCGCCCGTTCCGCATGCCGGACTTCTTCCTGATCTCGGGCCTGTTCCTGGCACTGGTCATTGACCGGCCGTGGCGCCGGTACCTCGACCGCAAGGTCGTGCACTTCGTCTATTTCTACGTGTTGTGGCTGGCTATCCAGTTCGCGTTCAAGGCGCCGGGCATGGCGATGGAGGACGGTGCGCTGGCGCCGGTCGAGAATTTTCTCTTCGCGTTCGTGCAGCCGTTCGGCACTCTGTGGTTCGTCTACCTGCTGCCACTCTTCTTCATCGTTGCCCGCGTGCTCAAGCCCCTGCCCGCCTGGATGGTGCTCGGCTGGGCTGCGATCCTCGAGATCCTGCCGGTCCACACGGGATCGATCATCGTCGACGAGTTCTGCGCCCGGTTCGTATGGTTCTATGCAGGCTACGCCTGCGCACCGGCCATCTTCCGCCTTGCCGACTGGGTGCGCGCGAATCCACTGAAAACCCTTGCAGGCATCGCGATCTGGGCGCCAATCAACGGCTTGCTCACCTTCACGACCTGCCCGGAACACATCGCGAGCTGGCTGCAGCCAGACATCGGTTCGTCGGGCGCGATCGGCGGGCTGGCCGAGCTGCCCGTGGTCTCGCTGGCGCTGGCCATCCCCGGTATCGCCGTCGTCATATCGGTTGCGGTGATGGTGACGGACGCGCCGTGGGGTCGTTGGCTGACCTGGCTGGGCAGCCATTCCATCGTCGTCTACCTCGCCTTCTTCCTGCCGATGGCGGTAACGCGCACCGTGCTGCTGAAAGCCGGCATACTGGAAAACGTCGGCACGGTCTCTCTGGTCACGTGGGTTGCAGCCGTGTGCGGACCGGTAATCCTGTACGGGCTGGTACAGTTCACCGGCCGTGGCAAGTTCCTGTTCGAGCGCCCCGCCTGGGCGAGCATCGATCGTCCGACCGGGAGACGGGCCCTTCAGGCCGCGGAATAGCGGCAGGCAGCTTCACTCAGCTGTGGGCGAAGATGTCCTCTTCGTCCCAGCCGAGGAGATCGAGCCGGGCGCGCGTCGGCAGGAACCGGAAGCATGCTTCCGCAATATCGCGGCGACCGTCGCGGTCGAGCCGCTCTTCCAGCTTCGCCTTCAGTGCGTGAAGATGCAGGACGTCCGAGGCAGCGTATTCCAGCTGATCCTTCGATAGTTCCGCCGCGGCCCAGTCCGACGACTGCTGCACCTTGGACAGGCTGACGCCGAGCAGTTCCTGCGTGATGTCCTTCAGACCGTGCCTGTCGGTGTATGTGCGCACCAGACGAGACGCGATCTTGGTGCAGAACACCGGTTCCGTCATCACGCCGAGGCTGTGATAGAGGACGGCGAGGTCGAAGCGACCGTAGTGGAAGATCTTGACCATGGCGGGGTCGGCGAGCAGCGCGGCGAGATTGGGTGCCGAGGTCTGGCCCCTGGCGATCTGGATCACGTCGGCGCTGCCGTCGCCGGGCGAAATCTGCACCACGCAGAGCCGGTCGCGGTGGGGGTTCAGGCCCAGCGTTTCGGTGTCGATAGCCACTGCCGGAACACGGTAATTCGACAGATCCGGAAGGTCGCCTTTGTGGAAACGGATGGAGGTCATGCTCAGCCCTTAGCGATCGCGTCGAGGATACGCGCCCATGAGCGCTGACCCTTGTGGAAGGAATTGAGGTCGTACTTCTCATTGGGCGAGTGAATGCGGTCGTCGTCGAGGCCGAAACCGGTCAGCAGCGTGTCCATGCCGAGCTGGCGCTTGAAGTCCCCGACGATGGGGATCGAGCCGCCGGTCGCCACCATCAGCGCCTTCTTCGGCCATTCGTCCGACAGGGCGGACTGTGCTTTGAGCAGGATCGGCGCGTCGTAGGACAGCTGAAGCGCAGGCGAGCCGCCATGCTTCTCGAACTCGGCGCGGCAGTCCTTCGGCAGCCGCTCGTTGACGAACTGACGAAAGGCGGTGCGGATTGCCTCAGGGTTCTGGTTGTGCACTAGCCGAAACGAGACTTTCGCCGAGGCCTTCGAGGCTATGACGGTCTTGAAGCCGTCGCCTTCGTAGCCGCCAGATATGCCGTTGAACTCGGCCGTCGGGCGCGCCCACACCATCTCCAGCACCGAACGGCCCTGTTCGCCAGCGGGGACCGAAAGGCCGACCTGGCCGAGGAACTGCTCGGCACCCATGCCCAGCCCGTCCCACGAGGCCTTGATCTGCGACGGGGTCTCCTCGACGCCATCGTAGAAACCGGGAATGGTAATGCGCCCGGTCTCGTCGTGGATGTCGGCCAGGATCTTCGCCAGCACACGGATGGGGTTGGCGGCAGCGCCGCCGAAGACGCCGGAGTGGAGGTCGCGATCGGCGGCGTCGATGGTGACTTCCTCGCCGACGAGACCGCGCAGGCCGACCGTAATGGCCGGCGTCTGGCGGTCCCACATGCCCGTGTCGCAGACCATGGCGAAATCGGCCTTCAACTCGGCGGCGTTGGCCTCGAGGAACGGCTTGAGCGACTTCGAGCCGGATTCCTCCTCGCCTTCGAACAGTATCGTGACGCGGCATGGCAGCTCGCCGTGAACCGACTTGTAGGCGCGGCAGGCCTCCACGAAGGTCATCAGCTGACCCTTGTCGTCCGACGATCCGCGGCCGGTGATGACCTTGACGCCATCGACCTCGCCGATCGACGGCTCGAACGGGTCGGTGTTCCACAGGTTCAGCGGGTCCACCGGCTGAACGTCGTAGTGGCCGTAGAAAAGAACGTGCGGGCTGTCGGCCTTCGGTCCGGGATGATGGCCGACGACCATCGGGTGGCCGACTGTATCCCGCACGCTGGCATCGAAGCCGATGGTCTTCAGATCGGCCGCCAGCCACTCGGCAGTCTTGCGAACTTCGGCGTTGTAGGCCGGATCGGTCGAAATCGACTTCAGCCGCAACAGCCCGAACAGGCGCTCCAGCGAGGCATCGAGGTTGTTGTCGAGGTGGTCGAGGACGGATGACAGCTCAGCCATGGCAAATCCCTTCGAATCTTCGGCGGGACCGTAGTGGCAGCGCGCTGCACGGGAAAGGGCCGGCAAAGACGTGGCGCGGATAAAAAAAGTGCCGCCGTGGCGGAGGGGGTAGCCACGGCGGCGCTACTCACTCGGCAGCAGCCCGGAGAGGGGGATGAGGCTGCCACCTGTCAGTCCGGCGTAGGCGGGGGACGGGCCTTGTTCCGGACTTCGGCGGAAAATGCCGATGCGCTTCATTTGGTCGCTGAATCTGGCGAATCAAGGGCACGAAGATTACAAGCGTGTAACCTGAGCGTGATGCGTCAGGAGGCGTCGTCCGGGTCACCCGCTGCCAATGGACAGGGCGCCGACCCCGCGCTAGGCGTTTGCCATGGCAAACGGCAAGCATCTCTTCCTCGTCGACGGCTCCGGCTACATCTTCCGCGCCTACCACGCATTGCCGCCGCTGACCCGAAAGAGCGACGGCCTGCCGGTCGGCGCGGTCTCGGGCTTCTGCAACATGCTTTGGAAGCTGATGCTCGATGCACGCAACACCGATGTCGGGGTCGTGCCGACCCACTTCGCCGTGATCTTCGACTACTCGTCGAAGACATTCCGCAACGATCTCTATGCCGATTACAAGGCCAACCGTTCCGCTCCGCCGGACGATCTGATCCCTCAGTTCGGGCTGATCCGCCAGGCCACCAAGGCATTCGACCTGCCGTGTATCGAGATGGAAGGCTTCGAGGCGGACGATCTGATCGCTACCTACGCGCGGCTGATGTGCGAGGCGGGCGGCGACACGACCATCGTCTCGTCGGACAAGGATCTGATGCAGCTCGTCGGGCCCAGCGTCGTCATGTACGACCCGGTCAAGGACAAGACGCTCGGCATTCCCGAGGTGATCGAGAAATGGGGCGTGCCGCCCGAGAAGATGATCGATCTGCAGGCCTTGACCGGCGATTCCGTCGACAACGTTCCGGGCGTCCCCGGCATCGGCCCGAAGACGGCGGCGCAGCTGCTCGAAGAATTCGGCGATCTCGACACGCTGCTTTCGCGCGCCGGCGAGATCAAGCAGCAGAAGCGCCGCGAAAACCTGATCGCGCACAGCGAAAGCGCGCGCATCTCACGCGAGCTGGTCAAGCTCAAGAATGACGTTCCGGACGTCGTGCCGATCGACGATTTCACGCTGCAGCCGCCGAACGGGCCGAAACTGATCGCCTTCACCAAGGCTATGGAGTTCACCACTCTGACGCGGCGCGTCGCCGAGGCGACCGGCACCGAGGCCAGCGAGATCGAGCCGGCGGCTGTGGAGACGCAGTGGGGCGCGGCCGCGCATGGCCCGGACCTCGACGTGGCCCCGGTGGTTGCGGCAGGCGGCGGCGATGTCGCGGAAGGTGACGTGGCGCCGGAGCGCCCGGAGCCGGCAGCGCCGGAAGGCTCGGTCGAGGCGTTTGCGCGCAAGGCCGCGGAGGCTGCCGCCGCAAACAAGATCGACCGCGCGGTCTACGTGACGATTCGCGACATGCCCACCCTGCAGGCGTGGATCGACGAAGCGAAGGCGGAGGGGCGCGTCGCCTTCGACACCGAGAGCAACTCGCTCGACGCAATGCAGGCGGAGCTCTGCGGCTTCAGCCTCTGCATAAGGCCTGGGCGTGCCGCCTATGTGCCGCTGTCGCACAAGGCGGGTGCCGGCGACCTCCTCGGCGGAGGACTGGTCGAAGGCCAGATCCCGGCTCGCGAGGCCCTGGCGGCGCTCAAGAGCCTTCTCGAGGATCCGAGCACGCTGAAGATCGTCCACAACCTCAAATACGACCTGCTGCTGATGTGGCAGCACGGCATCGATATCCGGCCCTACGACGACACGCTGCTGATGTCCTACGTATGCGACGCGGCCAATTCGCTGGCCAATCACGGCATGGATCAGCTGTCGGAGCGCTGGCTCGGGCACGTGCCGATCTCGTTCAAGGACATAGCCGGGACCGGCAAGAACTTCCGCACCTTCGACCACGCGACGATCGAGCAGGCGACGGCCTACGCCGCCGAGGATGCCGACGTCACCATGCGGCTGTGGCACGTGCTGAGGCCGCGGATGATCGAAAAGGGCGTGGTGTCGGTCTACGAGCGGCTTGAGCGGCCACTGGTGCCCGTGCTGTGCCGTATGGAGCAGCGCGGCATCTCCATCGACCGACAGATCCTGTCGCGGCTGTCGGGCGAGCTGGCGCAGGGCGCCGCCGCACTGGAAGACGAGATCTTCGCGCTCGCCGGCCAGCGCTTCACCATCGGCTCGCCGAAGCAGCTGGGCGATATCCTGTTCGGCAAGATGGGCCTGCCCGGCGGCTCCAAGACCAAGACGGGGCAATGGTCGACCTCGGCGCAGGTGCTCGAAGACCTGGCCGCGGAGGGCCACGAACTGCCGCGCAAGATCGTCGACTGGAGGCAGCTGACCAAGCTCAAATCGACCTACACCGACTCTCTGCCGGGCTTCATCAACCCCACCACGAAGCGCGTGCATACGAGCTACGCGCTCGGCGCGACAACGACCGGCCGCCTGTCCTCGACGGACCCCAACCTTCAGAACATCCCGATCCGCACGGCCGAGGGCCGCAAGATCCGAACCGCGTTCATCGCCGACGCCGGCCACAAGCTGATCTCCGCCGACTATTCGCAGATCGAGCTGCGCGTGCTCGCGCACGTCGCCGACATCCCGCAGCTCCGGCAGGCCTTCGCCGACGGCCGCGACATCCATGCCGCGACGGCTTCGGAGATGTTCGGCGTGCCGGTCGAGGGCATGCCTGGGGAGATCCGCCGGCGCGCCAAGGCGATCAATTTCGGGATTATCTATGGTATTTCTGCGTTTGGCCTCGCCAACCAGCTGTCGATCCCGCGCGAGGAAGCGTCCGACTACATCAAACGCTACTTCCAGCGCTTTCCCGGCATCCGCGACTATATCGACGGCACCAAGGACTTCGCCCGGCTCAACGGCTACGTGGAGACGATCTTCGGCCGGCGCATCCACTATCCGGACATCAAGTCATCGAATCCGTCGGTGCGTGCCTTCAATGAGCGGGCATCGACGAATGCACGGCTGCAGGGGACCGCAGCCGACATCATAAGAAGGGCGATGACGCGGATCGAACCGGCGCTGGCGAAAGCCGGCCTGGAGCACACGCGGATGCTTCTTCAGGTGCACGACGAACTGATCTTCGAGGCGCCGGACGACGAGGTGGAGGCGGCGATGCCGGTGATCCAGTCGGCGATGGAGAACGCCGCGATGCCCGCGGTAGCGATGGCCGTTCCCCTGCAGGTCGATGCGCGCGCGGCAAGCAACTGGGACGAGGCGCACTGACGCGCCGCGCGGTTCATCGGGGGTTCATCATCGCGGCGGGCGCCGCCGCAATTGCCCCGACGTAAAAGCCAAGCTATTGAAGATGCTCGGAAACAGCTGATCAAACTTGCGCCCTATTCGGGTAACAAATAGTTGAACACAGTTTTCCGGGCTTGGGAGTGGGATCAATGACGCTTGCCTTGAATCGCCGCGCGTTTCTCGCCGGCACTGCTGTCGTAACTGCGTGCGCGGCGCTGCCGGGTGCAGCCTTCGCACAGGCGACTGCGATGCGCACCAACTACGCAGTGATCGTCGGCGTGACGAAGTACCATAACGTGAAGAACGCCGACCTCGTGGGGCCGGCTAACGACGCTGCACTCGTGCGCGAGTATCTGATCGACAACTCGCCGGTGAAGTTCGCGGCGGAAAACGTCGCGGTGCTGGCCGACGAGGTTGCCGGCGCGTCCGCGACGCCGTCGCTGGAGAACATCAAGGGCGCGCTTGCGGCAGTCGCGGCCAAAGCAAAGCGTGGCGACTTCGTTTACGTGCAGCTGTCCGGCCACGGCATTCAGCAGCCGGCGGCCGATCCGACGCAGGAGTCGGACGGCATGGACGAGGCGTTCCTGCCGAACGACATCAGGGACTGGGTCGACCGCACCAAGGGCATCCCCAACGCGCTCGCCGATGACGACATCGGTGCCGCACTCGACGCGATACGCGCCACGGGGGCGTTCGTGTGGATCGTCATGGACTGCTGTCACTCCGGCACGGCGACACGCGCCGCGGGGCTCGGCGAAGAGGATGTGAAGGAGCGCAAGCTCGACCCTAAATTGCTCGGCATACCGGATTCCGCCTTCGCCGAGTCGGTCGCGGCGGCAAAGGCTGCCGGCGGACCCGCCGTCGGCGAAGCGGCACGCGGGCTCGCGCTTGCCGCGGAGCGCGAAGTGCCGATCGCCGGGGGTACGCCGACCGGCGCGGAATCGATGGTGCCTGGCGGCATGGTGGCGTTCTTCGCCGCGCAGACGGTCGAGACCACGCCGGAAATGCCGCTGCCGCGCGGCGAGCCGAATGCCAAGCGCTATGGCCTGTTCACGCACACGATCTTCGAGCAGCTGGCGGCGAACCCGAACGTCACATACCGGCAGCTCGGCCAGGCGGTCATGCAGGCCTATTCCGCCGCAAACCGGCCACGCCCGACGCCGCTGTTCGAAGGCAAGCTCGACGTGCCGGTATTCGGCACCGACGCCGTTGCAGCCGTGCAGCAGTGGCCGCTCAAGGTCGGGGCCAGCGGCATCACGCTCGCCGCAGGCAAACTGCACCGCCTGACGGCCGGAACCCGCCTGATCATCGTGCCGAGCCCTACGTCGACCAATGAAGAAGCGGTCGGCTACGTCGAGGTGCGCGAGGCGGACAACCTCAAGGCCAAGGTCTCGCCGGTCGAGTCGGAAGGTCGCGCAGCGCTAGCGCCTGCCGCAATCCCCGCCGGCGCCTATGCACGACTCACCGACGTGTCTTTCGACACCGAACTGACCGTTTCGCTTCCGCCCGACAGCCCGTCCTACGCGGCGGAGGTGGCGCAGGTGCGCGAGCTTCTCGCCAAGATCGTGTCCGACGAGCAGAAGCCGCTCAAGCTGAAGCTGGTCGATGCGAAGCAGGCGGCCGATCTCAAGCTTGCGGTCATGTCGGAAGCCGATGTCGGCGTGCTGATTGCCGACGCCGGCGCGACGTCGGCCAAGGTCGAGGGCACGCGCAACGCGTTGAGCGCCGCGCCGCGCCTCTGGTTCCTGCCGCCTACTGCGGAGATATCACTGGAGGAAGGCCGCCGACCGCCGTCGATCGGCTTTGCCGGCTCCACGCCGGAGGGGCTTTTCGGCGAGGTGTCGGACAACCTCATCCGCATCTTCCGCGCGACCAACCTTGCGCGTCTCGGCGGCGCCTCGAACTTCCGGCCGGAGGAGTTCGAGTTGAAGTTCCGCATCCGCAACCCGGACAAGGATGTCTTCACGGATCTTCTCGCCGGCACCATGCCGCGCGTCCACCCGCTCGACGAGGTGCATCTCTACGCGAAGAACAGTTCGGGGCGGCCGATCGACATCAACGTGCTCTACATCGGCAGCGACTACTCGATCAGCCACATGCATGCCGAGCGCCTGCATCCGGACAGCACGGTCGACACGGGGCTCCTGTTCTTCAACGACAAGAGCTACGGCGTCGAGCGCATGGTGGTGGTGTTGACCGAAGGCAACGCGATGACGCCGCTCGAGGACCTGTCGTTCCTGGCGCAGGAAGGCGTGCGCAACCTGACCCGTGCGGTCGGTTCGCCGCAGGGCTTCGCCGGGCTGCTCCGCGACATCGCGGATGCACCGGCGACGCGCGGTGCGATGAAGCTCGGCAAGACCGCGGAGGCAAAGGGCGGGCTGATGATCTTCACGCTGGAGAATATGCCGAAGACATAGGAGTCGGCGGCGACGGGGCGTAAAATCGCCCCGTCTTGGTCATTCCATCGTTCACCTGGGGCTGATCGGATCCGGTCAGTTTGGGCAATGTCAGCTTTTTCCATCCGCTTCCGCATCGTTGGCGCAGCGCTTTCTGCGGCGCTGGCAATGGCCGCGTCGAGCGCGGCCATTGCCAAGGCCGAAGACGCGTGCGGCCTCTGCGCAAAGGAAGTCGTGGTCAACGGCGCTACGGCAGCATGCCTCCTCGAGCGCTACGAGGAGCTTGCCGCGCGGGCTGGGCTTGCGATCCCGGTAAACCTCGAGGACTGCGCGGTGGAAGATCGTGGCGTGGTCGCCGCGCTGCGCGGCCCGCAGGCGGGCGGCGAGCCGCCCAGCCTTCGCTTCATCGTCTCGGCCGCGCAGCTGACCTGCATAAAGGCGAAGCTGGAAGACCCGGCGGTGGTGCTCGATCCGTCCCTTACGATCGATCTGGCGGCCTGCTGATGGCCAAGGGGAAGCTGCCCGTTCCACGCAAGATCGAACAGCTTCCCGAAACCACGGAAGCGATGCCGGAGATCTCCAGCCACGAGATAAAGCCGGAATCGAACCCGTTCACGTCGCGCGACCTGCGCATGCTTGCCTATGCCTGGGCGGGCATGGCGGTGCGCATCCTCATCATCGTCGGCGGCCTGTTCTCGGTCTACCAGTACCTGGAGGCCAAGGAGGAAACACGCGTAGAGCGCACGCTGCAGCTGGTGGAGCTGTGGGAGCGTCAGGAATACCAGCAGGCCCAGCAGGCCGTCTCCGACCGTCTCGACGGCCTGAACGAGCGCTATGCCGGCCTGCTCGCGCCGAACCCGACCGACGCGGACAGGCGCGTCTACATGGAGCAGATCGGCATCGAAGCGATGACGGCGGAGGGGGGCACGATGCCCCTCCAGGAATTCCGCGCCGCCTTCGGACGTGTCCTCTATTTCCTCAACCGGATGGCCTACTGCGTCGAAGGCAATCTGTGCAGCGCCGAGATGGTCGACGGCTATTTTGGCGACTATGCGCGCTCGTTCTGGGACTATTTCCGCGGGCACGTAGCGCGCGAGCGCAAGAGCGGATCCGCCAACTACGCGGCCCCGCTCGAAGCTTTCGTCAGGGCGTCGGAGCCCGTCAGGCAACCTTGATCCGGGAGGGTCGCACGGTGCATCAGATCAAGCGGATAAATCCGGCCCTGGCAGCCATCGCCGCGGCGATGCTGGCCATTACTGGCGGCGCTGCGGCGCAGCAGGCCATGCCGGGCGCAAAATCGGCCGCGCCGGCACAGGCGGCGCCAAAACCTTCCAGGCCGGCACCGACTGCCGCTGTTCCGCTTGATGCGACGCAGGACCCCGTCGAGTTCTTCCTCGACCTCGACACCGGAGGACATCGCGCCGCGATCCGCGATCTTGCTGTCACTCCAGACGGCGGGACGCTTCTATCCGCGTCGGAAGACAAGTCGATACGCGTGTGGGACCTGCAGGCGGGCGTTAGCCTGCGCACGATACGGGCCGAGATCGGGCCCGGCAGCGAAGGCAAGATCTACGCGATCGACGTCTCGCCGGACGGAAAGACGGTTGCGGCCGGCGGCTACTTCGGGCCTGGGCTCGGCGACCAGCCGCCCTACGGAGACGTGCGTCTTTTCGATCTCGGCAGCGGCAAGCAGATCGCTCGTCTCGAGGGCCAGAAGTACGCCACCTACGACCTCGACTTCTCGCCCGATGGCAGCTGGCTTGCGGTCGGCGGCGGCGACGGCATCGCCTACCTCTGGAAGAAGCCGGCGACCGACGACGGGAGGTGGACGCTGGAGAAGACGCTCGACGCCGATTCCTGGCGTATCGAACGCATAGCCTTCGCGATGGACGGGGCCCGGCTTGCAGCGGTGACCCAGGACAACGGCATTCGTCTATGGGACCTGGCCGCAGGAACCGAGATCGAGATGCCGGCGGCGGACGAACTGCGCGACGGGCCGCTCCAGGCGCTCGCCGTGAGCCCTGACGGGGCACGCTTCGCGACCGCAACGGCTGACGGACGGCTGCATGTCTGGAGCGCCGCGGACGGCGGCCTGGTCAGCGAGCTGCCGAGGCCTGGCTTCCGCGCCGACGCGATCAGCTTTGCCGCAGACGGCAAGGCCGTGGCCATCAATTGCGGCTATCGCTGCGGCGACGAGAACCGGTCGATCGTGGTGGATATCGAAGGCGGCAAGACCATTGCCGAATATCGCGGCCACGACAGTTCGGTGACGGCGTCGCTGCTGTTGCCCGATGGAAAGACCTTTGCCACCGCAGGCGGCATGGCACACGAGATCCACCTTTGGGACGCGGCCACCGGCGCGCCAGCCAAGCAGCTCAAGGGTGTCGGCCTGCCGGTGACCGCCATCGCGGTGGACAGCGCTGGCAGGACCATAGCCTGGGGCACCGAAAACCCCTGCCCCGCAGCTTTCGCGTGCCCCGAGACCATGGGCGACGTGACGCGGCAGGTTACTCTGCCGGGAGCGGAGCGCGATTTCGAGAGCCCGAAGGACGCCGCAGCGGACGCGGCGAAACTCGCGCGCGCCCTACACCAGGCGGGCGCGGTCAGCGTGTTGGCGGCGGAAGGCGGCGACTACGGCTTCGTCAACGGCGTGCTGCGGATCGACAACGACGGCAAGACGTTCGAGATCGAGAACGACGCGGAAAACGGCTTCTACCACGCCGCCTATACGATCCTCCGCAAGGCCGGAGAAGTCGTCACCGGCGGCGCCGAGGGCACACTGATAGCTTACCGCACGGCCGACGGGAAATACGCGGGCGAGTTTCTCGGCGGGCACACCGGCGAGGTGCATGCGATGGCAGAAGCCGCCAATGCAGGGTTGCTCGTGACCGGCAGCGCCGACCAGACCATCCGCCTCTGGAACCTGGCGACGCGGAAGCTCGTCGTATCGATGTTCTTCGGCGATGGCGAATGGATCATCTGGACGCCGCAGGGCTACTACAACTCCTCTCCCAACGGCGACAGGCTGATCGGATGGCACGTGAACGAAGGCGCCGACCGTGCAGCGCGCTTCGTGCGCGCGCGCCAGTTGAAGAACCACCTGCACAGTCCCGAAATCGTGCGCCGTGCGATCATCCTTGCCGACGCGGAGGCGGCGATGCGGGAGCTGAGGCCAACGGATTCCCGCCTGGACGAGCTTCTGAAGCGCAAGCCGCCAGAGTTTTCGATCAAGGTTGCGGAGGGCGTTCAGGCAGCGGACGGCTACGTGGCCATAGAGATCGTCGGGGCGGTCGAGGCAGGCGCCGACGTGAGGGAGTTCGCGGTGCTGTCGAACTCGAAGCGGATCGACCAGTTCGCGGCGCGCAACGCCGGCGACCGCGTCATCATCGAGGTCCCGGTCGAAGACGGCGCCAACGATATCCTGATCACCGGGGTTAACGAGTTCGGCTACGTGACCGAGCGCGGCGTGACTGCGATGGCCAAGAAGTCGAACCGAGACGAGAAGAGAGGCAAGCTCTACGTCGTCGCGGTGGGAGTCGAAGAGTATCCCGACTTGCCCACGCAGTGCATGGGACGCTCGTGCGATCTCGATTTCCCGGTCGACGACGCGGCCGAGATGGTGCGCGTGATCGCGGAGCGCTCGGCACCGCTGTACGACGGCATGGAGGCGCTGGTGATGCTCAACCGCGACGCGCTCGATGCAGATCCGGATCGCGCGGCGCTGATCGAGAAGATCGCTGGCGACCGCGGCATTCTCGATCCTGACTCGCGCACCATTGGCGACGAGATCGTCGATTTTCTCGACCTGCCAGGACCGGACGACACCACGATCGTGTTCGTTGCCGGACACGGCATCAACTATGAGGACGAGTACTATTTCATACCCACGGACGGCCGGATGCAGGACGACACCAAGTGGCGGAGATCTTCGCTCGTCGACTGGGCAGACATTCAGAAGTCTCTGGAGCGCGCGAAGGGGCGGCGCATATTGCTGCTCGATACCTGTCATGCGGCGAACGCTTTCAACCCGCGGCTAGAAAAGGACGCGGCCGACGCCCGCATCGTGGTGTTCTCCGCGACCGCCGCGAACAACACGGCAGCGGAGCTCCCCGAACTGGGTCACGGCGTATTCACGTGGTCGCTGCTCGAAGGCCTGAAGGGACAGGCCAATACCTCGGGCGACGGCGTGCGCCTGCTCGGTCTCGCCGACTTCGTCTATCGCGAGGTGGTGCGCCTGACCAACAAGCGCCAGGAGCCGTTCTACCATATCTCGCAGACCGCCAACTTCCTGCTCGCACAGTGAGGCTGGCGGCAGCCTTCATCGCGCTGACACTCGCAGGCGCCGCGCAGGCCGCGCCGGCATGCCCGCCGGGAGATTTCCCCTCCTTCTACAACAGCCGGGTCATGTTCGACACGGCAATCGAGCGTGCCGGCGATTTCATAGCGCTTGAAAAACGGCCGGACGGCATCATCGTCCCGCATCATCTGCTCGCCGACCGGCTTGTCGCAGGCGGCATCAAGCTCGCTGCCGGCCACGACTACGATCGCATCATACTGCTCTCACCCGACCATTTCCGGCAAACGGAGCGCGCCTTTGCGACAACGACGCGCGGATTCGATACGGTTCTCGGCAAGGTCTCGACCGATTTCGCGGCTGCGCGCAGACTGCTCGCGGAGAGCGACAAAGCCGAGGAGTCATGCCTGTTCATTCGCGAGCACGGCATCGCTGCCTTGCTGCCTCTCGTGGCGCACTACCTGCCGGGCGTGCCGGTGCTCCCGGTGGCGATTTCAATCCGCAGCAGTCGCGCCGACTGGGAGGCGCTCGTCGCAGCGCTGACGCAGTTCGTCGGCGAACGCACACTGATCCTGCAGTCGACGGATTTCTCGCATTTCCTTCCGCACCACGAAGCGCGGCAGCGCGACCAGCAAACGCTTAACGTGCTCGCTTCCGGGGCGCTCGACGACATCGCCAAGCTGAACCAGCCGCAGCATATGGACTCGCTTGGTGCGATGTACGTGCACGCGGCGCTTCAACAGCGGCTGCGGGGAAGCCGTTTGCGGGTCGTCGCCAATGAGAACGGTCAGCAGTACGATGGAAAGTTCGTCGCCGAGACGACGAGCTATCTCGTCGGCGCTTTCCTTCCGCCGGCGGCGGCGCCGCTGCCGTTGCCTGGTGGCGCGCACCGCCTGTTCCTCGCCGGCGACACGTTCTTTGGGCGAGCGATGAGCCGCGCCCTGATCGACGAACTTGCGGCGGAGCGGGTGGAGAGGGCTGTACTCGATCTCACGGGCGGGGCCCCGCTCGTGGTGAACCTCGAGGGCGTCTTGCTGCCGGACCTGCCCCCCGATCTTCCCGAGCTGACGCTGGCCATGCCGGCGGCGCAGGCAATCGACTGGTTCAAGAGGTTGAACGTCGTCGCTGCAAGCCTCGCCAACAATCACGCGTTCGATCTCGGCGACAGTGGCTACGCCGAGACCGTCGAAGCGCTGGAGGCAGCGGGCATAAAGCGCTTCGGCCAGGGTGAGGCGATCGAGCTGCCAGGCGTGCGCATCGTCGGGCTGACCGACCTCGGCACGAACGATAGCCAGGCAACGAGGCTGATTGATCCGGCGATGCTCGATCGCCTTCTGTCGGAGGACGCAGAGACCCCTGTCGTCGCGTTTGCGCACTGGGGCGAAGAGTACGTGGCCGCACCCGGCGAACGCGAGCGGGAGTTGGCCGAGGAGATGCGCCGACGCGGCGTGGCAGCGATCGTCGGTGCCCATCCTCACCGTGCCAGCGACGGCATCGCAAGTCTCGGCGGCGGAGACACCGCGTTGGTCTATTCCCTGGGCAACTTCCTGTTCGACCAGTCGGCACAGCGCGCATCAGGCGCGCTTGCCGAACTCACCTTGTTCGAACAGGGAACGGTGTTTGTCCGCGAGGTACCGCTGCCGAACCTGTTCGACATGGCGCGGGGCCGTCAGCAGGAGCCGCCGAACCCCGGGTCGAGGTAGCACTGCGGCAGCTGAACCTGCGAGAAGAAGTCGGGCCAGGGCTTCGGCTTGTAGTAGAACAGGGTGATCGGCTTGGTTCGGCGCGTGCTGCCGTCGGCGAATTTCATCACCGGCGTGAACGAGTGCAGAGACGACATTTCCGAAAACACCTTCAGCCGCGCGGTGTAGTCCTTGACGTTCTTGTTGCCGCGGATCGGAAGATCGATCGCGTAGTTCTCCTTGCCGGTTGGCAATTCGACGTCGATGTAACGGAGCGCATCCGCTGCCATGCCGCCCCCGTCGCCGCACTCGGCAACGGATTCCGGGATCTCGATGACAGCGAGCGAGATGGGAACCTCGAACCTTTCCGTCGCTGAGTAGGTCTCTCCGCGGTCGTCGGAATAGTCGTAGGAAATCTCGCCGGTAGCGTTGGTGCTGAGGACCTGATCGCCGCTGACGAAATCGGCAATGGCGCCGAAGCCAACCTTGTTGAAGACCTGAGCCTTGCAGACGTTGAGCTTGTCGAACGAATCGCACTTGAAGCGCTCGGTTTCCAGCGCCCTGGCGTCGACGCCAGCCTCTTCCAGCGCGGAGCGAATCGACACGTCGGTGCCTTCCTCGAAGCCGTCCAGCGCGACCTGGTAGTCTGGCGATGCTTCGTCCGGCTTCTCCGGGCTGGTGAAGCGCACCGTCATGCGCGGGTTCTTCACCGCACCCCAGCCATGGTTCATGAAGTTGAATGTGGGTCGGAAACCGACGCAGCCAATATGCTGCTGGAGCGACAGCATCGGCTTACGATATGCATCGCTCCAGGCAACCTCGAGTTCCATCGAGTCGACCTTCACGCGCGACTGGTCGGTGGTCTTCATTTCGACCTCGACGAAGGCGAAGATGCTGTCGGTATCGACGGAGAACGGCGTCAGATCCTGCGAGATCATGCCATCGCCATTCCATAGTTCGTTTATGGCGTCATCGACCGGATAGATCGCGATGTCCTCGTCACGGACGAGGTGCTGATACTTCACCTCCTGCTGGTCGGTTATTCGCTGGTCGATGACGACCGACATCTCAACCTTGCCGGCGTCCCCGCCGCCCGATTGCGCCTTGAGAAGGCCGCCGACCGTCGCGTCGGCCAGCGCTGCCGGGTGGCGCGCAACAGTGTCGACGCCGTCTCGCCATACCGACCGGATCTCGGTACCGCCCGCGAGGCGCAAGGTGCCGGCGCCATGCTTGAGTCCGGCACGAAAGCCGCCGCGATAGATCGAGCCGTCTCGGGCCATCAGCCGGCCTTCGCCCTCCGGCACGCCGGCAACGAAGCTGCCTTCGTAGCGATTGCCGGCGGCATCGAGGCTTATGCCCGCACCGTCGAGCTTACCGGCCTTCCAGCTGCCTTCCATGACCCCGCCGTCGCGGCGTTCGAGCCGGCCCCTGCCCTCGGGTGCGCCGGCGACGAGTTCGCCACGGTAGGTGCTGAAGATCGTTGCCGGGTCGTAGTTGGCCGATCCCTTGACCCGCCATGTCAGCGTTCCCTTGCCAGTGGCAAGCTTCGATTCGGCGTCGACGCCGGGCCAGTTGCCGGCATCGGGCTGCCAGACGAAGTCGAGGCCTAGTGCCGGGTGCGGATCGACCACGCGCACTGCCACGCGGCTGACGGAGCGCGTGGCGGCATCGTAGATCACCTGGACACGCTCCGCGGTCGTGGGTGTCGAGGCCGGGACCTGCGCCAAAGCGGCGGTTGGGATCAACGCTGTCGCCGCCAGCAGTAGTACCTTGCAATCCATCGAACGCCCCCGAGGTGATGACGTGGAGTAAACCAGCGCCCGCGGCGCGATTCAACCCGCCAGAAGCGACGAAGCCCGCGGCAAGGCCGCGGGCTTCATCAGAGGCTCCGTCTGGAAGAGAATTACTTCCAGAGCTGCTCCAGCCAGTCGAAATAGACCGGGTTGATGCGGACGGCGGTATTGGCGTCCGGGCTCTCCGCGACGTTGATGCCGTAGACGATGCGCGACTTGTCCTTCGGGTTGTAGATGTAAACCGAGCTGCCGCTCGAACCCGGATAGGTGTCGCACTGGTACTGGAACCAGTAGTCGGCCATCGCCTCCTTCGGCACGTCGCAATTGGCGCGCCACATCGTGCCGGCCGGCTTGTCGCCAGGATAGCCGACGATGTTGGCGTAGAACGAGCCCATGCTCATGTCATAGCCATAGGGGATCCAGCCGAGCTGGTCGCCGATCGGGTCCTTCAGAATGATGACGCCGATGTCCCACGGAACCACCGAGCCGTAGAAGCCCTGGTAATTCGAGACGAAGCCCTCGAAAATGTAGGCTTCCTCGTACTCCCAGACGCCGAACGGGGCGTTCTGCATGTCGACGAGCCCAGGCGCGAAGACGAAATTATCGAGCCAGCCGCCGCCGTCGTGGCTGTAGAGGCAGTGCGCCGCGGTCAAAACCGTGCGCGGGCCGATCAGCGTCGCCGAGCAGTTGCCGAGGTTGCCGTCCGCGGTCTGGCCCTGCAGGAGGCCGATCGTGCGGAAAGGATAGGCGTCGGTCTTGGTGATCTGGACGCGGTCGTCGGCGCCGAAGACCTGCCGCGTGCCCTCGTTGCCCTGCGGCATCGGCTCGGCATTCTCGTTCTCGGTCTTCTGATCGCCGAAGAGCGCGCGCTTCAGCTCTTCGGAAGGCGGCGTGTTTTTCACCTCGCCTTTCGAATTGCGGCTGATGGTTCCGTAGCTCCGCTCGGCTGCGGCCGGGTCGAGCTGCAGCCCACGCGTCTCGAGGCCGCCTTCCTCGAGCTTCGGGGTCAGCGGCACGCCGCGATCCGAAATGGTGCGGCCGCCCGGTGCAGCGCGCGGGGTTTCGCCGCTGCCCTCGTTTCCGCGAGAGACCTCGGCGGCGAAGGCGGGAACGGCGATCAGCGTGGCCGCGGCCGAAGCGATCAGTTTGGCATGAAGATTGTTCATCGATTGACTCCCAAAGTCAGCAGAGGACCCGGACCAAAATCCCAAATCGTGTCAGGATCATGTTCACGGAAATTTAATCGTCCGTTACCTGGCGTGATCTCGCACGCTTACCTTACGCGAAGCGCACCGAACACGACCGAGTCAGACGAAGCAAGGGGGAAAATGCTTGGGCTCGGTAACCGAAAAATGTCGCCGCAAATATTCCGCTTTTCATGCGAACAAGTCCCTTCCGCAACGTCGCCTCCGCCCGCTAGAGGGCTGGCGGCGGCCGCCGGAGACAGCGTCTCGACGGCACATCTCAGGCACGTCTCAGGAGGACGAAGTGAAGACTTCCATCATCAGCGGCATGTGCGCCGCGCTGCTCGCCGCGACGGCGGCCACGGCTTCGCTGCCGGCATTCGCGCAGGACGCGGCGCAGGCCGCCAGACCCGAGCTCAACCCGATGAGCCGGGTGACCAGCCTTCGCGCCGAGCTTTCCGACGGCGAAAGCGACAATCGCGTCTTCGGCGGCAAGGAGGCGGCCAAGGGGGCTTGGCCGTTCCAGGTCGCGCTGCTGACCAGCGATATCCTCGACGAAAGCCCGGATTCGCAGCCAAATGCGCAGTTCTGCGGCGGGAGCCTGATCGCCCCGAACTGGGTGCTGACGGCGGCCCACTGCCTTAACGAATACGGCGAGCCGGTTGCCCCCGAGAGCATTACGGCGCTCGTGGGCGCAACCAATCTTGTCGAGGGAAAACGCTACAAGGTCACGCAGGTGATCGTGCACGAGGGCTACAACGAGTCCACGCTCGACAACGACATCGGCCTGCTGAAGCTCGAGTCGAATGCTGCCCAGGCGCCTGTGGTGCTGACCGACAAGGATGTCGAGAGTGGCGATGCCACCGTCATCGGCTGGGGCCTGATGGAGGATGGCTACTTCCCGAACGACCTGATGGAAGCCAAGATCAAGCTATTCCCGAACAATGCCTGCAACACCGGCATCAAGGAAATCTACAAGCGCGATCTCGGCAACTTCCTGCGCGACCTGTCATGGCGCATGCGCTTCCCCGAAGGCGCGATCGACGAAGCGACCGTCGCAATCTCCAGAACGATGGGCGACCCGCTGACCGGCAATATGCTGTGCGCAGGCGAGACCGACGGCGCGCGCGACGCCTGCAACGGCGATTCGGGCGGCCCGCTGTTCACGCTCGGTGCCGACGGCAAGGCGCTGCAGGTCGGGGTGGTAAGCTGGGGCGAAGGCCCTGCCGACGGCGGCGCCCAGTGCGGCCATGCCAACGCGTATGGCATCTACACGCGGGTCGCGAACTACAAGGACTGGATCGCTTCGAAGACCAAGTGATCGCTAGCATCCGGCAACAGGGGCGGCGGCAGCGATGCCGCCGCCTTTTCATATGCGGATGACGAAGCTTGGCCCCGGCGTCATGAAAAGCCGAGCCGCTCCCGCGCTGCGACAGTGGCAGCCGTAGCCGAAATCGGACGCTCCCTGAGCCGCTAGCGGATCGTCGCGCGGGTGCACCGACTCTCAAGCATCATCCGTCGCGACCGGTGTACTCGAACCAGGAGTAATCGGCCGGCAAGCCAGCGCCGCTGGTGTCGAAGGCGGCCATGCCGACGAAGGCGCCGGTGAACGATCCATGCTCGCCGCGCCCGGCTTCGTCCGAGACGATGCTGGCATCGAGGAGCGGCCCGAGCCTTTCCCAGGTTCCGCGCATACGCCACCAGAACTGAAGGTCCCAGCCATCGACGTCGGCTGCGAGCGCAACCCTGCCGTCGCCCGGAATCTCTACGGGCGTGCCCTCGGCGAAGGTCAGGCGCCCGTCCGGCCAGTCCCCAAGGCAGGACATGACACGCAGCACGCGGCCCATGCCCGGATGCATGGTGATGCAGGCGAAGTGGAACTTGTGGCGGTTGTAGTAGTGGGTCAGGCCGGCCGCCTGCTGATACGTTTCCGGAGCGAACGCCAGCTCTGTCTCGGCACGGAAGGAGATGTGCTCCTGCCGCCGCGCCACCAGCGACTGCTCGTACCAGCTGCCGATCGACTCGCGGGCGTAGAGGCGCAGTCGGCCCGGCTGCTCGGTCAGCGAAAATAGGCGTTCTGGGCGCGGCGTGCGCAGCCACTGGAAGTCGAGCGGCAGCTCCGCGGTCGAGAATTCGTACCGGACCGTGTCGGGCTGCGGCACGCGCTTCGCGCCGCCCGGCGCCGGCACCTCGACAGCAGGCACCAGCCCGCCGTGGGCCAGGCGCGGCCAGCCATCCGCCCCCCAGACAACCTTCTGAATCGCCGTCTCGCGACCGAGCGGCGAGCGCATCGGCCGGTTGCCGCCGCCGCTGAGCGGGCGACCCGTCAGGTGGGTATGGTACCATTCGCCGGTCGGGGTCTCGACCATCTGGCCGTGGCCGGCGCGCTGCAGCGGCGCGTCAGGCGCATCCTTGGCAGTGATCAGGAACGTTTGCGGGTGCAACTCGTAAGGGCCGTCGATCGCCTTCGAGCGCGCATAGGTCACCGCGTGACCGTATCCGGTGCCGCCCTCGGCGGTCGTCAGATAGTACCAGCGGTCCTTCTTGAAGAGATGCGGCCCTTCGACGAGCCCGTGCGGCGAGCCGGCAAAGATGTTCTTGACCGGCCCGACCAGCTTGCCCGCCTTGGCGTCCCATTCCTGCAGAAGGATGCCGGCGAAGGATGGGTGCTTCGGCTGCCCGCCGACACCGGTCGACACATGGTTCCAGACCATGTTGACGAACCATTTGCGGCCGTCGTCGTCATGGAACAGGGAGGGGTCGAAGCCCGAGGAGTTGACGTACCAAGGGTCGGACCACGGCCCTTCGATCGTCGGAGCGGTCACGATGTAGTTGTGCGTGTCCTTGAAGTTGCCGTCGATGCGCTTCACGTCCGTGTAGACGAGCCAGAACAGGCCGTCGGCATGGGAAAGACATGGCGCCCAGATGCCGCCCGAGTCGGGATTGCCGCGCATGTCGAGCTGGCTCTCGCGCTTCAGCGGCCGCTTCACCAGCTTCCAGTTCGCCAGATCGGTGGAATGGTGGATCTGGACGCCGGGATACCACTCGAACGTCGACGTCGCGATGTAGTAGTCCGACCCGACACGGCAGATCGACGGATCAGGATTGAAGCCCGGCAGGATTGGGTTGCGTATCATCGCTGCGGGCCTTTCCGCTCGGCCGAGGCCGCCCAGAGGTTGACGTCGGCATCTTTGGCGTAACGGTCGATCTCGGCGAGTTCCTCGGCGGTGAATTCGAGGTTGGCGACCGCACCGACGCAATCGTCGATCTGCTCAGGGCGCGAAGCGCCGATCAGCGCGGTGGTGACGCGCCCGCCCCTCAGCACCCAGGCGAGCGCCATCTGCGCCAGCGTCTGGCCACGGCGCTTCGCGATCTCGTTGAGGGCGCGGATGTTCTCGACCGTCCGCTCATTGATGAAGCTGCTGCGCAGGGACTTGCCCTGGCTGGCCCGGCTGCCCTCGGGGATGCCCTTCAGGTACTTGTCGGTGAGCATGCCCTGCGCCAGCGGCGTGAAGGCGATCGAGCCGATGCCAAGGCCGTCAAGCGTGTCGAGCAGACCGTCGTCTTCGACCCAGCGGTTGATCATCGAATAGCTCGGCTGGTGGATGAGGCATGGCGTGCCGAGCGACTTCAGGATGTTCACCGCCTCGCGCGTGCGCTGCGAGTTGTAGGAGGAGATGCCGACGTAGAGCGCCTTCCCGGAGCGGACAGCATGGTCAAGCGCACCCATCGTCTCCTCCAGCGGCGTGTCGGGGTCGAAACGGTGCGAATAGAAGATGTCGACGTAGTCGAGGCCCGTGCGCTTCAAGCTCTGGTCGAGCGACGACAGCAGATATTTTCTGCTGCCCCACTCGCCATAGGGCCCGGGCCACATGCCGTATCCCGCCTTGGTCGAGATCACCATCTCGTCGCGATAGCCGGCGAAGTCGGTGCGCAGCAGATCGCCGAAAGCGGTTTCGGCCGAGCCGGGCGGCGGGCCGTAATTGTTGGCGAGGTCGAAATGCGTGATCCCAAGGTCGAACGCGCGGCGGGCGATCGCGCGGCCGGTCTCGCGCGGCGTGTCGCCGCCGAAATTGTGCCACAGGCCGAGCGAGACCGCCGGCAGCTTCAGGCCGGAGCGTCCGCAGCGGCGGTAGACCATCTTCGAGTAGCGATCGGCGGCCGGCACGTAGGTCATGGCTTCTCCCTCGGGTTTGCGCCGCAGAGTAGCCCCTCCCCGGCGGTGCGGGGAGAGGCAGCAGCGCAAGGCTGCTAGGCGGCCTGCGCAGCCTTCTGGCGGACCATCATCGACTTTGCCTCGGCAATGCCGAGCGCGGCCGGGCGCTCGCAGGTCGTCTGCAGGGTGATGACCTTGCCGGTCTCGCCGGCCTTCAGCATCGCAGTCATGATTTCGATGGCGTGGAGCGCCATCTCCATCGAACAGCGGTGCGGCCGGCCTTCCTCGATCGCCAGCGCCATGTCGGCAAGGCCGATCGTACGGTAATTCGCCATCGGACCTTGGTGATGATCCTGGTTCGGCACGCCAAGCGGGTGCTTCCAGGCCGGGTCCTTCTTGGTCGGCTCACCGCGCTTGGTCTGCTTGACCACGCCGCCGAAGAAGTTCGGGTCCGGAACGAACAGCGTTCCCTCCTCGCCGTAGAGTTCGATCGGCGAGTGACCGTGCTTCCACACGTCCCAGGAGCCGTTCATGGTTATTACGGCGCCATTCTCGAATTCGAGGATTCCGTGAACGGTGGTGGGCGTCTTGACCGGGATCTTCTCGCCGAAGCGCGGCTTCGAGCTGATGGTGCGCTCCTTGGCGGGGATCGCCGTGAAGGCCGCGACACGCTTCACCGGCCCGACCAGCTGGATGAGGTTGGCGAGGTAGTAAGGTCCCAGATCGAGGATGGGACCGGCCCCAGGCAGGAAGAAGAAGTCCGGGTTCGGGTGCCAGTGCTCCATGCCGTGGTTCATCACGAAGGCGGTGCCGCTGGTGATCCTGCCGACCGCGCCGGAATCGACGATCGAGCGGACCAACTGGTGCGCACCGCCGAGGAAGGTGTCCGGCGCCGAACCGACCCGCAGCTTCTTCTTCTCGGCGCGCTTGGCGAGGTCCTGGCCTTCCTTGACCGAAAGCACGAACGGCTTCTCGGAGTAGACGTGCTTGCCGGCGTCGAGCGCAGCCTTCGACACCTCGTAATGGGCGGCGGGGATGGTCAGGTTGACGACGATATCGACGTCGTCTGCGCCGAGCAGGTTCTTGACGCTCTCGGCGCGCAGGCCGAAGGCTTTCGCCTGAGCCTCCGCCGCCGCCTTGTTGACGTCGGCGCAGGCGACGATTTCCAGCCCCTTGAACAGCTTCGACAACTTGAAATAGGCCGTCGAGATGTTGCCGCAGCCGACGACGCCGACCTTCATTTTCCGTGCCATCGATACCCCCTAGAAAGCCTTGGCCGCTGCAATAGAGCGGCTGGCGAAACGCTTGTGATCGGCCGGCTTGTCGTGCTCCATGACGAAGGTCCGTACCGGCGTCTTCCTAAGCGCCGCCCAGATGCCCTTCCAGTCCATGGTGCCGTGGCCGACGTCGGCCCAGCCGTCCTCGCCGGCGTTCTGTCCCGCCGGCGCGATGTCCTTGACGTGGACGGCGGTGATGCGATCACCGAACTTGCCGATCCACTCGATCGGGTCGCCGCCGCCGCGCACGATCCAGGCAATATCAGCCTCCCACTTGAGCGACGGACCGCCATCGAGGATGCGCTGCAGCGGCACCGAGCCATCCGGCAGTCTCTTGAACTCGAAGTCGTGATTGTGCCAGCCGAAGATGAAGCCGGCTTCCACCACCGCTTCACCGGCCTTCTGCAGGCGCTCGCCGAACCTGGTCCAGCCGGCCGCATCCGCAGGCCGCTTGTCGGGCATGACGTGCGGGCAGTAGACCGCGCTCAGCCCGAGCGTTCCAGCAATGTCGACCGCCTTGGCGCTTTCGCTCTCCAGCATGTCGAGCGAGAAGTGGCCGGAAGTCATCTTCAGGCCGTTCGCATCGAGCTGCTCACGCAGGCCCTTGGGATCGTTGTAGACGCCGCCGTAACCCTCGACCTCCCTGTAGCCGAGATCGGCCAGCATCTTCAGTGTTGCCTCGAGCGGCGGGAACTCGCGCGAGGAGTAGAGCTGGTAGGAAAAATCGGTCATGGGGCGTGCCTTTCACGGCGTTCTAGCGTGTGGAATTGAACAGGTCGCGGACGACGAAGTCGCCCGTCGGCGCTGTCGCTTGCGGGGCGAAGAGGATGTCGCGGCTCTCGCCAGGGAGCAGAGTAAAGAAGTTGTCGGAGAACCTGCCGGCGCACGGCGCCTCGAGCGCGACGAAGAAGGCCGGAGCTTCGGCGGTCAGTTCGAGACGTATGCCTTCGGCTTCGTCGCTTCGCCTGACCGCAATGCGGGGATCGCGGAGAGCAAGCGATTTGTAAGGCACGGCGGACAGATGGTCGGCGCCGTGCGCGCCGTCCGATGCACGCCACGACCAAGCCAGCACAGAGCCGGCCGGCAGTGCATCGGACGCGATCTGGCCCAGGGAAAGTGCGGCGTCGGTGCCGACCTGCGCGGCAAAATTGCCCAACGGCAGCCTGGTGCCATCCATGGCAACGGCCTCGACCGAGCATTCCATATCCACCGGATCGCGACCGTCATTGACGGCGTGAACCCCGAAGCCGCCGGCCTTGTCCGGGATCACGAAGATCGCAGCCGGCTCGAAGAAGCGACGGGCCATGTAGTGAAGACCCTTCCAGCCGCCGCCGTGATCGAGGCTCGACCAGCTGGCGACCGGCCAGGTGTCGTTGAGCTGCCAGTAGAGCGTGCCCATGCAATGCGGCTTCAGGCTGCGCCACCATTCGACGGCAGTGCGGATCGCAAGACCTTGCTGCACCTGACTGAGATAGACGAAGTCCTCAAAGGATGACGGGAAGCGGAAGTAGCGGAACATCGTCGCGGCGATGCGCGCATTGCCGCCGGCGTTCTTCTGGTGCGATTCCATCACCGGCGAGGCGATGTTCATGTCCTCCGGCGCGGCGAAGCGGCGGACGACGTCCATCGACGGGTAGGACTGGAAGCCGAACTCCGAGCAGAAGCGCGGACGCACGTCGCGGTAGTGCTCGAAGTTCCTGCCCTCGTGCCAGACGGACCAGAAATGCATGTCGCCCGAGGAGTCGTCGTGCCATGCGTCGCCGAAGCTCAGCGGGCCCGGCGAGGGTGATGACGGCCACCAGTTGGCGCCAGGGTCGATGCTCTTGAGAGCCTGCTCTATGGTCCTGTTGAGACGGTCGTATGCGACGAGGTAGCGATCGCGGTTATTGCGGCTCTCCTCGAACCATCTGAGCGCGCCGATCAGCTCGTTGTCGCCGCACCAGAGGACGATAGACGCGTGATGCTGCAGGCGTGCCGCATTTTCCCGCGCCTCCGCGGCGGCTTCGGCGAGGAAGGCGTCGTCGGAGGGGTAAAGGCTGCAGGCAAACATGAAGTCTTGCCAGACCATCAGGCCGAGCTCGTCGCACAGATCGTAGAACCAGTCCGGCTCGTACTGTCCGCCGCCCCATATGCGGATCATGTTCATGTTGGCGTCGACGGCCGACTGCAGCAGCGCGCGCGTGGCCTCCATGCTTTCGCGTCCCGGCAGCGCATCGGACGGGATCCAGTTCGCGCCACGGCAGAAGACATTGCGGCCGTTGACCCTGAGGCCGAAGCTGCGGCCCGCGGCGTCCGGCTCGCTGACCAGCCGCGCGTCCCGCAAGCCGACGCGCCGGCGCTGCTCGATGCCGGCGATCACGACGACGAGGTCGTGAAGGGGCTGTGCTCCGAGGCCCGCCGGCCACCAGAGCTCCGGCTTCTCGACGGTGAACTCGACCGATATCGCATCGCCATGGTCGAGCACGCCGGTTCGACGCTCACCGGCGAATTCAACGGACCATGGCAGCGCTGCCGGCGACCGGCGCTCGGCCACGAGCTCGACCTGCACACGCACGCGATGCTGCTCGTGCTTTTGGCGGACGACGACACGATCGATCAGGGCATCCGGCGCGTGAAGCAGGCGCACGGCGCCGTAGATGCCGAGCGGAGCCAGCGCGATGTTCCAGTCCCAGCCGAAATGACATTGCGGCTTGCGCAGCATGTTGCCGTTGGCGATCGGCGAGTTGTCGGTGCTGTACGGCACGCGGAAAGGCTGTGCCGCCTGAAGGCGGTTCGCTTCGGCCGTCGACGAGCGGATGACGACCTCGAGCCGGTTGCCGGTCGGCCGCAGCCCAGCGAGCGCGATGCGATGACGGCGGAACGCGTTGCGCGTTGCGGCAATACGCTCGCCGTTGAGGGAAATCTCGGCCACCGTGTCGAGACGGTCTATCTCCAGCAGCCAGCCATCGAGGGCAGCCCCCTCCGGGAGGTCGAAGTCGCGTGACAGGCGCCAGTCGCGGTCGGCGACCCAGCGCACCTCGTACTCGTTGCGCCCGTAATACGGGTCTTCGATCAGGCCGGCTTCGGCAAGAGCCGAGTGAACGTCTCCCGGAATGTCAATCCAGGAGGCGTGGCTCCCGCCGATTTCGGCAAGTGACCACCTTCCCGCCAGATCGATCGCCGATCCGGCAGGTTCTCGCGTCGCGATGCTGGCACCTGCATTCATTGCCGAATTCCGGAGCCCGTTAGGCGCTCCGCCGTCAGAGGCGCCGATCCGTTGCAGCGTCGAATACCGACGCCCGCAACGGGTCGAAGCCGATGCTCATCTCGTCGCCGACCATCGGAGCCCGCTCGGAGGAGACCTTCACAGAGAAATCGGCGTTGCCGAATCGTGTCCACGCCAGCGTGTCGGCGCCCATCGGCTCGACGACCTCGACGCGTACGGTCTTCTCGACCGGCCAGTCCGAGCCGCTGTTGGCGGCAACGTTTTCCGGCCTGACGCCGAGCACGACCTTACGGCCCGTCTCGGGCTTGCCGTCGAATTTGTAGCGCGACAGATCGACAGTCATGTCGCCGGCGCGGAAGACCGGTTTTTCGCCGTCGCCCTCGAGCACGCCATCGATGAAGTTCATGCCCGGCGAGCCGATGAAGCCGGCGACGAAGCGGTTGACCGGGCGATTGTAGATCGCCTGCGGTGCGTCGAGCTGCTGGATGATGCCGCCCCGCATGACCGCAATACGGTCAGCCAGCGTCATCGCCTCGATCTGGTCGTGGGTGACGTAGATCATCGTGTTCTCGAGACGCTGGTGAAGGCGCTTGATCTCGACCCGCAGCTCGTTGCGCAGCTTGGCGTCGAGATTGGAGAGCGGCTCGTCGAACAGGAACACCTCGACGTCGCGGACGAGCGCCCGGCCGATGGCCACGCGCTGGCGCTGGCCGCCCGAGAGCGCCATCGGCTTGCGCTTCAGCAGCGGCTCGATCTGCAGGATCTCCGAGGCACGCTTGACCCGCCTTTCGATCTCGTCCTTCGGCAGCCGCGCGTTCTTCAGGCCGAAAGAGAGGTTCCCCTCGACCGTCATCTGCGGATAGAGCGCGTAGGACTGGAACACCATGCCGATCCCGCGGTCCTTCGGCTGCTCCCAGGTGACGTTCTTGCCGTTGATGAAAATCTGGCCTTCGGACACGTCGAGCAGACCGGCGATGCAGTTGAGCAAGGTAGACTTGCCGCAACCGGACGGTCCGAGCAGGACGAGGAACTCGCCCTTGCCGACTTCGATGTTCAACGACTTGAGCACTTCGACCGAGCCGAAGTTCAGCGATACGTCTCGGACGACGACACTGGACATGCGCTACCCCTTCACCGCGCCCGCGGCGATGCCGCGCACGAACAGCTTACCCGACAGAAAATAGACGATCAGCGGGACGAGCCCGGTGAGCAGCGTCGCGGCCATGTTGACGTTGTATTCCTTCACGCCCTGGACCGAGTTGACGATGTTGTTGAGCTGGACGGTCATCGGGTAGACGTCGGGCTTGGTGTAGACGACGCCGAACAGGAAGTCGTTCCAGATGCCGGTCACCTGAATGATCATCGCCACGACGAAGATCGGCAGCGACATCGGCAGCATGATCTTGAGGTAGATCGCCCAGAAGCCGGCGCCGTCCACGCGCGCCGCCTTGAAGAGCTCCTCCGGCAGCGACGAGAAGTAGTTGCGGAAGAGCAGGGTCAGGATCGGCATCCCGAACACGGTATGCACCAGGACAAGGCCCCAGAGCGTGCCGTAGAGGCCGATCTCGCGCAGGATGATCACGATCGGATAGAGCATCACCTGATAGGGGATGAACGCGCCGAAGATGAGGATCGTGAAGAAGACGTCGGCGCCCTTGAACTTCCAGTTGGCGAGCGCGTAGCCGTTCAGCGACGCGATGATGATCGACAGGATCACCGACGGCACGGTTATGCGCACCGAGTTCCAGAAGCCGCGCGACAAGCCCTCGCAGTTGAGCCCAGTGCAGGCCTGCGACCATGCCTTGACCCACGGCTCGAAGGTGATCTCCACCGGCGGCGAGAAGATGTTGCCGAGGCGGATTTCGGGCATGCCCTTCAGCGACGTGACGATCATCACGTACAGCGGCAACAGATAGTAGAGCGAGATGACGAAGAGCGTGCCGTAGAGAAAGATGTTGCGGCGCGAGATCGTGCGGCGCGGGCGGGGGCCGCGCGGTTCGGACGCGGCATCCGGGGCGATGCCGGCCACCTGCGGCTCGGCATTGCCGGCGACGGCCGTGCGGAGGTCAACCATTGCGCCGCCTCCCGCCGAATTCGAGATAGGCCCAGGGTATCAGGACGATCAGCACCGTGAGCAGCATCATGGTCGAGCCGGCGAAGCCCTGGCCGAGGTTCTGCGACAGGAACATCGCATCGTAGACGTATTTCGCCGGGACTTCGGAGGCGATGCCGGGGCCGCCGCCGGTCTGCGCAACGACGAGGTCATAGAGCTTGACGATGCCGGAGGCGATCAGCACCAGGGTGGTGATGAAGACCGGCCGCATCATCGGGATGACGATGAAGACATAGGTCTTCCACATCGGGATGCCGTCGACGCGCGCGGCCTTCCAGATGTCCTCGTCGATGCCACGCAGGCCGGCGAGCATCAGGCACATGATCAAGCCCGTCGTCTGCCAAAGGCCGGCAATGAGGATGCCGTAGATGACGATGTCGGCATTGTAGAGCGGGTCGAAGGTGAAGCTTTCCCAACCGAGCTCGCGCACCACTTGCTGGATGCCGAAATCCGGATTCAGGATCCACTGCCAGACCAGGCCGGTGACGATGAAGGAGAGCGCGAACGGATAGAGGAAGATCGTGCGGAACGTGTCCTCGAAGCGGATCTTCTGGTCGAGGAGGGCCGCCAGCATGAAGCCGATGACCAGCGACAGCACAAGGCTGCAGACGCCGTAGATTACCAGGTTCTCGATGGCGATCGACCATTTGCTCGCGCCGAAGAGCCGCTCGTACTGGTCGAGGCCGACGAAGTTGGCGCGCGGCAGCAGGCGCGAATTGGTGAACGAGTAGATGACTGTCCAGACGGTGCCGCCGACGAAGACGACGAGCGCCGTCAGCACCATGGGTATCGCGGCAATCTTGGAACTGAGGTTACGAAACAGCCCGGAGGGCCGTCTGGCGGTCTGCATGGCAAGACGCTCCGTGACGGTCGCGGCAACAGGCAGACCCGCCCGGCGAGAAGCCGGGCGGGCGATGCGTGGCTAGGTCAGTCGGCCTTGGACACGATGTCGGCGAAGCGCTTCTGCGCATCGGCGACGGTCAGGCTCGGCGTGTTGAAGAACTCGACGAACAGGTCGTTCACCTGGGTCAGCGAGTCAGCCGACATCATCTGGTCCGGAGACTGGATGACGTTGCCCTTGGCCAGGATGGCGAGGCCCTTCTTCATGCAGTCGTTGGCGGCGTTCAGGTCGACGTCGCCACGCACCGGCAGCGAGCCCTTCTTCAGGTTGAAGGCGACCTGCGTGGCCGGAGCCAGCATCGTGGACGCGAGCTTCATCTGCGCCTCGGTTTTCGCCGGATCCTTGAGGACCGGGAAGTAGAAGGCGTCGCCACCGGTCTGGATGACCTCGGTCACGCCCAGGCCCGGGAGGCAGGAGTAGTCCTTGCCGGCGACCTGGTTGGCGACGGCGAACTCGCCCTGCGCCCAGTCACCCATGATCTGGCCGGCAGCCTGGCCGGTGATGACCATGTTGGTGGCCTGGTTCCAGTCCTGCACCTTGGACTTCGCAGCCATGGCGCGCGCCTTGTCGGCCGCCTCGAAGACCTTGGTCATCTCGGGACCGGCAGCGACCGCGGCGTCCTTGTCGCCATAGACCTTCTGGTAGACGTCCTGGCCGCCGATGGCGACGACGAGCACCTGGAAGGCGAGCGAGGTCTGCCAAGGCTGCTGGCCCATCGCCAGCGGGATGATCCCGGCCTTCTCGAGCGCCGGAGCAGCGGCAACGAACTCGTCCCAGTTCTTCGGCACGGCGACGCCGGCCTTCTCGAACGCCGGGTTGGAGAGCCACAGCCACTGCTGCGAATGGATGTTCACCGGCACGCAATAGATCTTGCCGTCGAGGGTGCAGCTGTCGAGCAGCGAGGACGGCTTGATGAGGTTCTTCCAGCCTTCCTTCTCGGCGAGCGGCGTCAGGTCCTGCATGAGGCCGGCCTGCACGAGCTCCTCGGCCTGGCGGCCGTGGTTGAACTGGGTGGCGCCCATCGGATCGCCGCCGGTGATGCGGCTGATCATGATCGGACGCGCAGTGCCGCCCGAGCCGGCGATGGCGCCGTCGATCCACTTGTTGCCGGTCGCGTCGAAAGCCTTGGCCAGTTCGGCAACGGCCGCGGCTTCGCCGCCGGACGTCCACCAGTGGGTGACCTCGAGATCGGTAGCTCCGGCCGGCGCGGAGACGGCAAAGGCGACCGAAGCCGCAAACGCCGCGGTCATGAATTGATAACGCACTACATCCTCCCTGAATCTGTAACGTTACAGCCCAATGTTATGCGAATCGATTCGACTGCGCAACCGGACTGGCGCCATTGAAGCGCATTTTCTTCGTGCGCCGAAATTATACGTTGGTCCAATAAAGCCCGAGATTTGTGCTGCGGTGCGGCAAAGTCGGGCCACTGACCCCCAGCAAGCCGCTGATTCCGTACGATGTGGCGATGCACAAGAGCGCGCATCCGGACGGCGTCTGCGCGTCCTTACTCTAAGCCGGCGACAGAACTGTAACGTTACAGTTATTGCAAATTCCCATTCGGTGGCGCGATCATGTGTCATCGGCTATGCCGCCACGGCGGGGAAAAGGCGGGCAGGATGCAGGACAGACAGGAGACGATGGCGGCGTCGGCGGATGCGGGAGACCTGCGCCCGACGCTGAAGACGATCGCCTTCATGACCGGGCTCGGCGTCACGACCGTTTCCCGGGCGCTGAAGGACGCGCCCGACATATCGGAAGAGACCAAGCGGCGGGTGCGGCTGATCGCGCGGCAGGTCGGCTACCGGCCGAACCGCGCGGGCGTGCGCCTGCGCACTGGCAAGACCAACGTCATATCGCTGGTGCTGAACACCGACGACCAGCTCATGGGGTTCATCTCCGACATCATCTACGGCGTGTCCGAAGAACTCGCCAGCACGCCATACCATCTGATCCTGACGCCGTACTCCTCGCGCAACGACCCGATGGACCCGGTGCGCTATGTGGTCGAGACGCGCTCGGCCGACGGCATCATCATCTCGCAGACGGAGCCGGAGGACCCGCGCGTCCGCTACATGAGCGAGCACAACTTCCCGTTCGCCACGCACGGGCGCACCGCGATGGGCGTCGACCATCCCTGGCACGATTTCGACAACGAGGCGTTCGCCTGGCAGGCGGTGCAGACGCTCATCGACCGCGGACGCAAGCGCATCGCCCTGCTCGCGCCGTCGCCGGCGCTGACCTACCAGCGCCACATGACGCAAGGGTTCGGCGAGGCGATGGCCGAACTCGGCGGCACCGAGGTGCCGTTTCGCACCGCATGGGTCGACCAGCCGCTCGAGCGCATCCACGAGGAGGCGCTCAAGCTCGTGCGCCGGGCGGGGCGGCCGGACGGCATCGTCAGCGGCAGCGGCTCGGCCGCCTTCGCGCTGGTCAGCGCCATCGAGGAGAGCGGGCTGAAGCTCGGCCGCGACATCGACGTGGTGACCAAGCAGTCGTCGCGGCTGGTGCAGATGTTCCGGCGCGAGCTGCTGGTGGTCAGCGAGGATTTCAGGCTCGCCGGGCGCGAGCTGGCGCGAGCCGTGCTCGGCCGCATCGGCGGTCGCCCGACGCCTGACCTGCAGACGCTGGCGGCGCCGACCGGCGTCGAGATCTAGACCTTTCCGGCCCACGGGCCATGCTGCGGGCCGGTGCGGCCGGCCAGCTCGAATCCGTGCGCGCCGAAATAGTCGCGCTGCGCCTGGATCAGGTTGGCGCTGCCGCGCGCCTGCCGGTAGGAATCGAAGTAGGCGAGCGACGCCGACAGCGCCGGCACCGGCAGGCCCTGCAGCGCGGCCCGGCCGACGGTGACGCGCAGCGCCGGGTGGGCCGCGTTCATCATCTCGACGAAGGTCGGCGCCATCATCAGGTTGGCGACGTCGCCGGCGCTTTCGTAGGCCGCGGCTATCGAACCGAGGAACTGCGAGCGGATGATGCAGCCGGCGCGCCAGATGCGCGCGACGGTGCCCATCGGCAGGTTCCAGCCGAACTCGCGCGAGGCGGCGGCCATGACCGCGAAGCCCTGCGCGTAAGCGGCGATCTTGCCGGCAAGCAGGGCGAGCTCCAGTTCGGCGACGACATCGGCCGCGGCATCGCTGCGCGGCAGCGGCGGCCACAGTGCCGCGGCGGCCTCGCGCTCGGCCCGCATGGACGAGATGCTGCGCGCAGCGACGGCGGCCTCGATCGCGGTCGCCGGCACGCCCATCAGCTGCGCCTCGATCGCCGACCAGCGGCCGGTTCCCTTCTGGCCGGCGCTGTCGACGATCAGGTCGACGAAGGGCTTGCCGCTGTCCGGATCGTCATAGGCGAGAACGGCGGCGGTGATCTCGATCAGGTAGGAGTTGAGGCGGCCGGTGTTCCACTGGGCGAAGACCTGGCCGATGGATCGCGCATCCATGCCGAGCCCGTCGCGCATGATGCCGTAGGTCTCGGCGATCATCTGCATGTCGGCATATTCGATGCCGTTGTGGATGGTCTTGACGAAATGCCCGGCGCCGCCGGGCCCGAGCCAGGCCGCGCAGGGCTCGTTCTCGAACTTGGCGGAAATGGCGAGGATGACGTCGGCGATACGCTCCCACGAGGCGCGGTCGCCGCCGACCATGATGGAGGGGCCATGGCGCGCGCCTTCCTCGCCGCCGGAGACCCCCATGCCGACGAAGGACCATGGCGCGGTTTCAGCCGCCGCCGTCCGGCGAATGGTGTCGCGGAAATTGGCGTTGCCGGCGTCGATCAGGATGTCGCCGGGGCCGGCGAGTTCGGCGAGCACCGCCAGCTGCTCGTCGACCGGCGGCCCCGCCGGGACCATGAGGATCACCGGGCGCGGGGGGCGGATCGCCGCCATCAGATCCTTCAGCGTCGCGCACGGCACGATACGCTCGGCAAGCGGGCCGGCCTCGGCGACGAATTCGGGCGTGCGCGACCCGGTGCGGTTCCATACGGCGATGCGATGGCCTTTCTCGGCGATGTTCAGCGCGAGGTTGGATCCCATCGTTCCGAGGCCGATCAGGCCGATATCAGCGTCGCTCATCAATCCTCGCCTTTTTGGCCCGGCGCCGCCCGCCAGCGCGGCGGATAGTGGCCTCTAGCGCGCCGCAAGGTCAACCGCGCGCGGCGTACCGCCATCACGCCCCGTTTCCGGTCTGATCGTTGAGCAAGATCGCCCACGAAGAGTGGGAGGACGGGCGGCCGGTCGGTCGCTCGTAGATTAGTGTGTATGCGGCCTTGCGGCCGCCCGTCCGGTGGTCTGCCCCGCGGCACGCCCCGGCAAGCCGGGCAGCGTGTGGTTCCGAAAGGCCC
>JAEWLS010000001.1 GCA_023457435.1 Pseudomonadota bacterium | reverse complement strand
TACGCCTTGAACTCGCCGAAGAACTTCGTGATCGCAGCCGTCAACGACGTCTTGCCGTGGTCAACATGCCCGATCGTGCCAATGTTCACATGCGGCTTCGTCCGCTCGAATTTACCCTTGGCCATGTGACTTCTCCATTTCCTTCAGCCCGTTAGGGCGAATACTTAACCTAGCGCGGCAGACCTGGTCTTACGCGAACTTCTTCTGGATTTCCTGGGCGACCGCGGTCGGCACCGGCTCGTAATGGTCGAACTGCATTGTGTACTGGGCGCGGCCCTGAGACATCGAACGCAGATTGTCCACGTACTTGAACATGTTGGCGAGCGGCACCATGGCGTTGATCACCACGGCGATACCGCGGCTTTCCTGGCCCTGAATCTGCCCGCGACGGCCGTTCAGGTCGCCGATGACGTTGCCGACGTAGTCCTCCGGCGTCACCACCTCGACCTTCATGATCGGCTCGAGAAGCTGCGCACCGGCCTTCTGCGCACCCTCACGGAAGGCAGCACGCGAGGCGATTTCGAACGCCAGCACGGACGAGTCCACGTCGTGGTAGGCACCGTCTATCAGCGTCGCCTTCACCGCCAGCATCGGGAATCCGGCGATCGGGCCCGACGACATGACGCTCTGGATGCCCTTCTGGACGCCCGGGATGTATTCCTTCGGGACAGAGCCGCCGATGATCTTCGACTCGAATACGAAATCGTCGCCCTCGGGGTTCGGCTCGAACACCAGCTTGACGCGCGCGAACTGGCCGGTACCGCCGGTCTGCTTCTTGTGCGTGTAATCCACCTCGGCCTTGCGCGTGATCGTCTCGCGATATGCAACCTGCGGGGCGCCGATATTGGCCTCGACCTTGAACTCGCGACGCATGCGGTCGACGATGATGTCGAGATGCAGCTCACCCATGCCGGCGATGATCGTCTGGCCGCTTTCCTCGTCGGTCCTGACGCGGAAGGACGGGTCCTCGGCCGCCAGACGATTGAGCGCAAGGCCCATCTTCTCCTGATCGCCCTTGGTCTTCGGCTCGATGGCGATCTGGATGACCGGATCCGGGAACTCCATACGCTCCAGAATGACCGGCTTAAGCGGGTCGCAGAGCGTGTCGCCGGTGGTCGTGTCCTTGAGTCCAGCCAGAGCGACGATGTCGCCGGCATAAGCCTCTTCGATATCCTCGCGCGAATTGGCATGCATCTGCAGCATGCGGCCGATGCGCTCGCGCTTGTTCTTGACAGTGTTGTCGAGCGAAACGCCCTTGGTCAGCTTGCCCGAATAGATGCGGGCGAAGGTTAGCGAACCAACGAACGGGTCGTTCATGATCTTGAAGGCGAGCATCGACAGCGGCTCGTTGTCATCCGCCTTGCGAACGACCTCGGCCTCGGTCTTGGCGTCGATGCCCTTGATTGCCGGCACGTCGATCGGCGACGGCAGGAAGTCGACCACCGCGTCGAGCAGCGGCTGCACGCCCTTGTTCTTGAACGCGGTACCGCACAGGACCGGGTGGAACTTCACCGCGATCGTGCCCTTGCGGATCAGCGCGCGGATTTCGTCGTTCGACGGGACGTTGCCCTCGAGATAGGCTTCGAGAGCAGACTCGTCCATCTCGACGGCCGCTTCGATCATCTTCTCGCGATACTCTTCGGCACGTGCCTTCAGGTCGGCCGGGATCTCCACGACGTCCCATTCGGCGCCGAGGCTCTCGTCCCGCCAAACCAGGGCTTTCATCTCGATGAGATCGATGACGCCCTTGAACTCGTTCTCGGCGCCGATAGGCAGCTGGACCGGCACGGCGATCGCGCCGAGGCGCGACTTGATCATCTCCAGGCAGCGATAGAAATCGGCGCCGGTCTTGTCCATCTTGTTGCAGAAGATCATGCGCGGGACATGATACTTCTCGGCCTGACGCCAAACGGTCTCGGTCTGCGGCTCAACACCGGCATTCGAGTCGAGCAGAGCGATGGCGCCGTCGAGGACGCGCAGCGAGCGCTCGACTTCGATGGTGAAATCGACGTGGCCGGGGGTGTCGATGATGTTGAAGCGGCGCATCTTGCCGTCGCGACCCTTCCAGAAGGTCGTCGTTGCGGCCGACGTGATGGTGATGCCGCGCTCCTGCTCCTGCTCCATCCAGTCCATGGTCGCAGCGCCGTCGTGGACTTCGCCGATCTTGTGCGACTTGCCCGTATAATAGAGCACGCGCTCGGTCGTCGTCGTCTTGCCGGCGTCGATATGCGCCATGATGCCGAAGTTGCGGTAGTCTTCGATCTTGTATTCGCGGGCCATCGTCGTGCCTCTCTCGTCCTGTCTCGCGCTTACCAGCGGTAGTGCGCGAAGGCGCGGTTCGCCTCGGCCATCTTGTGCGTGTCTTCACGCTTCTTCACGGCGGTGCCGCGATTGTTCGCGGCGTCCATCAGCTCGCCCGACAGGCGGTCGACCATGGTCTGCTCGTTGCGGTTGCGCGCGGCAGTGATCAGCCAGCGGATCGCCAGCGCCTGACGGCGCTCGGGGCGGACGTCGACCGGCACCTGGTACGTCGCACCGCCGACGCGGCGTGACCGGACCTCGACGTGCGGCGCGACGTTGTCGATCGCCTGGTGGAAGACCGCGACCGGCGGCTGCTTGGCCTTGGCTTCGACCTGGTCGAGAGCGCCGTAGACGATCGATTCAGCGACCGACTTCTTGCCGTGGAGCATCACGGCGTTCATGAACTTCGTCACGACGAGGTCGCCGAACTTCGGGTCCGGGTTGATCTCGCGCTTTTCTGCACTGTGGCGTCGGGACATACTTTTCTCAGCCTCAAAATCGTCTCTGGCCGATCCCGGGTCGCCGCATCGCGCCGTCCGGGATGACCTCAGCTTCGCTCAGGTCACTTCGGACGCTTGGCACCGTATTTGGAGCGGCGCTGCTTGCGGTTCTTCACGCCCTGCGTGTCGAGCACGCCACGGATGATGTGATAGCGCACGCCCGGCAGGTCCTTGACGCGGCCGCCACGGATCATGACCACGGAGTGCTCCTGAAGATTATGGCCCTCGCCCGGAATGTAGCCGATCACCTCGAAGCCGTTGGTCAGGCGGATCTTCGCAACCTTGCGCAAAGCCGAGTTCGGCTTCTTCGGGGTCGTCGTATAGACGCGCGTGCAGACGCCGCGCTTCTGCGGGTTCGCCTGCATCGCCGGCACCTTGTTGCGCGTGGCGGGCGCGGTGCGCGGCTTGCGGATCAGCTGGTTTACGGTAGGCATTCGCCGTCCTCTTGTTCCAAATCTCGTGTCGTGGCCCAGAGAGCCCGTTGCGCGAGCAACAAATCCATGCGCGAATTCGGGCGCCAAACCGTTTTCCACGGTCCTGCCCGAACAAAAGCAGAGGAAGCGGTTTCCCGCCTCGTGCGTGCCGGCAATGAATTCGCGTTCGCAGAACGAACCCTGTTTGAGTCATCTTCCAGGGCGCGTCGCCCCGAAAAGCCCGGACTCACATCGGCTCAGACGAGGCGGCTTCTATCCCCAACCCCTGTCATCGTCAACCCCGACCGCGCAATAATGCTGCTTGGACGGCGGCCGGCAGCCGGAGCGACATATTCTTGCGTGATGTCGCGCGCATTGGGAGCATTGTGGCGCGACACCACATTTAACAGCGGACCGCGTCATGCGACAAACCGCGTTTCGCGTGTCCGCCCGAAGGAATCAGATGAACGACAACGAGCAGCCCCCCGTCATGATCATCACCGGCCGGGTCAGGCGCCGCAAGGGCGGCGACTCGGAAGGCGTACACGTGATGCTGCTTGCCCCGGACGACGATACGGCCGTTCGCATCGCGCTGCAGGCGCTGACGCGCGAGGGATATGCCGAGGCCGAACTCGACCGCATCGGCGAGATGGACGGCTCGCCTGACGAGGAGCCGCACCTCTCCGCCTATCAGAGCGCGCTCGAAGGCGAGGTGTCGATCGTCACCTTCGAAGAACCCTTCTGATGGATCGTCGGCAGGCGACACTCGATAGCGCAGTCGCCCAGGGTGCGGCCCCGTTCGTCGTTGCCATGACCTGCGATGCGGAAGGCGTCACCTTTTCCGGAAGCGCCGGCGCTGCTGAGGACAGCACCGTCTTTCGCATCTACTCGATGACCAAGGCGATCGCGGCGGTTGCCGCGATGATCCTGGTCGAGCGTGGCCGGCTGATGCTCGAAGCGCCGGTCGCATCCGTCCTGCCGGCGTTCTCGCAACTCCAGGTGCTCGAAGGCTTCGATGGCGAAGTCCCGCGCCTGCGCCCTGCCCGCTCCCAGGCAACCATACGCCAGTTGATGACCCATACCTCGGGCATCGAATACGAATTCTGGAACGCCGATATCGCGCGCTGGCAGCAGATCACCGGCCACCCGTCGGCAATGTCCGGCAGGCGCGACGGATTGAACTATCCCCTCGCCTTCGACCCCGGCACGCGCTGGGGCTATGGATTCGGGCCTGACTGGCTCGGCCTCGTCATCGCTGAAGTCAGCGGTTTGCCGGTCGAGGAGTTCTGCAAGCGCGAAATCTTCGCGCCCCTCAGCATGGCCGACACGCGGTTTTCGCCAACGGAAAGCATGTCCGCGCGATTGCCAGCCGTCGTTCAGCGAAGGGGGGACGGCTTTGCGCCGTCGCGGATGGCGCTGCCCGAGGATCCCGAGCATTTCGGCATGGGCTACGCGCTCTACTCGACCGCACCGGACCAACTGCGCTTCTTGCGCATGATCTTGCACCGCGGCGATGTCGATGGCGTGCGCCTCCTGAGCCCGGATACCGTCGCGGCGATGCTTTCCAACCAGATCGGCACACTGCGCTTCCGGCCCATGACTTCCGCCTCGCCGAAGTCGAGCGCCGACGTCGATCCCTTCCCCGGTCTGCCACAGTCGCATTCTCTGCTTGGCGTCCGGACAGAAGAAGACGCACCCGACAGGCGCAGGGCCGGCTCCAGCTTCTGGGCCGGCATCCTCAACACGCATTGGTGGCTCGACCCCGCGGCAGGCATCGGAGGCGTCTGGATGACGCAGATGCTGCCGTTCGCCGACCCGAAGGCGATGGGCGCGTTCGGGGACTTCGAGCGCGCCGTCTACGCGAGCTAAGAAAAAGCCGCCGGATCGCTCCGGCGGCTTTTGTTATCTCGGACGTAGCCGGCCTTACTCGGCCGGCTCCTGCGACATGCTCTCGATCATCGGCATCGCCTCTTCCGCGCCCGAAGCCTTCCGGCGTTCGTCGAGGATGAGGTCGTCGCGCGAAGTCGCAATACGGCGGATCTGGCTCATCAGGCCGCCGGTGCCGGCCGGGATCAGTCGGCCGACGATCACGTTTTCCTTGAGGCCCTGCAGCGTATCCACCTTGCCGGCGACAGCCGCCTCGGTTAGCACGCGCGTGGTCTCCTGGAACGACGCCGCAGAGATGAAGGACGGAGTCTGCAGCGAAGCCTTGGTGATGCCGAGCAGCACCGGCTGGCCTTCCGCAGGCTTCTTGCCCTCCTCGACGAGACGCTCGTTGACCTCGTCGAACTCGATCTGGTCGACGTGATCGCCCGGGATGTAGTCCGACTCGCCCTGCGCGGTGATCTCGATCTTCTGCAGCATCTGCCGCACGATCACCTCGATGTGCTTGTCGTTAATCGACACGCCCTGCAAGCGGTAGACTTCCTGGATCTCGTTGACGAGATAGGAGGCCAGCTGCTCCACGCCCTTGATGGCCAGGATGTCGTGCGGCGCCGGGTTGCCCTCGAGGATGTAGTCGCCCTTCTCCACGGTGTCGCCGTCCTGAAGATGGAACGGCTTGCCCTTGGGGATGAGGTACTCCACCGGCTCGAGCGACGAGTCGTGCGGCTCGATGATGATGCGGCGCTTGTTCTTGTAGTCGCGCCCGAAGCGGATCGTGCCGTCGATCTCCGCCATGATGGCGTGATCCTTCGGACGACGTGCCTCGAACAGCTCGGCAACACGCGGCAGACCGCCAGTGATGTCCTTCGTCTTCGCACTTTCCATCGGGATACGCGCAATGACGTCGCCGGGCTTGACCACGCTGCCCGGCTCGACGGACAGAACCGCCTCGACGGAGAGCATGAAGCGGGCATCGCCACCCTTGGCGAGCTTGGCCACCTTGCCGTTCGAACCCATGACCGTCAGTGCCGGCTTGAGGTCCGAACCGCGCGGGGTCGAGCGCCAGTCGATGACTTCGCGCTTGGTGATGCCGGTCGACTCGTCGGTCGTCTCCTGAACGGAGAGACCGTCGACCAGATCCTCGAACGCAACCTTGCCCTCGACCTCGGTCATGATCGGGCGGGTATACGGATCCCACTCGGCAATGCGCTGTCCTCGCTTCACCTTGTCGCCGTCGTCGACGTACACGCGCGAGCCGTAGGTCACGCGGTGAACCGCGCGTTCCTTGCCGCCCTCATCGAGGATGACGACTGCCATGTTGCGGCCCATCGCGACCAGGTGACCGTCCGAGTTGCGCACCACGTTGCGGTTACGGATCTGGACGGTGCCCTCGTAGGACGCCTCCAGGAAGGACTTGTCCGCAACCTGCGCCGCGCCGCCCATGTGGAAGGTACGCATGGTGAGCTGGGTGCCCGGCTCGCCGATCGACTGCGCCGCGATGACGCCGACGGCCTCGCCGATGTTGACCGGCGTGCCGCGGGCGAGATCGCGTCCGTAGCAGACCGCGCAGACGCCGACCTTGACGTCGCAGGTGAGCGCCGAGCGGATACGCAGCGACTGGATGCCCGCCTTCTCGATCGCCTCGACATCGCGCTCATCGATGAGACGGCCGCCGGCGATGACGATCTCGCCCGTGACCGGGTGCGTGACGTCTTCCAGGGCCGTGCGTCCGAGGACGCGCATGCCGAGCGAAGCGACGACCTGGCCGGCATCGACGATCGGGGTCATGGTCAGACCCTTGTCGGTGCCGCAGTCGGGGATCGTCACGATGCAGTCCTGGGCGACGTCGACGAGACGACGCGTCAGGTAGCCCGAGTTCGCCGTCTTCAAAGCGGTGTCGGCCAGACCCTTGCGGGCGCCGTGGGTGGAGTTGAAGTACTCCATCACGGTCAGGCCTTCCTTGAAGTTCGAGATGATCGGCGTCTCGATGATCGAACCGTCCGGACGGGCCATGAGGCCGCGCATGCCGGCAAGCTGACGCATCTGCGTCGGCGACCCGCGGGCACCCGAGTGGCTCATCATGTAGATCGAATTCATCGGCTTCTGGCGGCCATTGTCATTGAACTCGACCGCCTTGATGCGAGCCATCATCTCGTCAGCGACCTTCTCCGAGCACTTGGCCCAGGCGTCGACGACCTTGTTGTACTTTTCGCCCTGAGTGATCAGGCCGTCATTGTACTGCTGCTCGTACTCCTTGGTGAGCGCCTCGGTGTCGGCCACGAGCTTCGCCTTGGTGGCCGGGATCAGCATGTCGTCCTTGCCGAACGAGATGCCGGCGCGGCAAGCATGGCTGAAGCCGAGCGCCATGATGCGGTCGCAGAAGATCACCGTCTCCTTCTGACCGCAGTGGCGATAGACCGTGTCGATCATCTTGGAGATGTTCTTCTTGGTCATCTCCTGGTTCGCCGTCTCGTACGGAACGTTGACGTTCTTCGGCAGAAGCTCGCCGATGATCATGCGGCCCGGGGTCGTGTCGTAGATCTTCGAGACGAGCTTGCCCTCGGCATTCATCGTCTTGAAGCGGCCTTTGATCTTCGTGTGGAGCGTGACGACCTTGGTCTCGAGCGCATGGTGCAGCTCGCCCATGTCCGCGAACGCCATGCCCTCGCCGGGCTCGTTCTGGTTCATGATCGAGAGGTAGTAGAGGCCGAGCACCATATCCTGCGACGGCACGATGATCGGCGCACCGGATGCGGGATGCAGGATGTTGTTGGTCGACATCATAAGCACGCGCGCTTCGAGCTGGGCTTCCAGCGATAGCGGAACGTGAACCGCCATCTGGTCGCCGTCGAAGTCCGCATTGAAGGCCGTGCAGACCAGCGGATGCAGCTGAATTGCCTTGCCCTCGATGAGGATCGGCTCGAACGCCTGAATGCCCAGGCGGTGCAGCGTCGGCGCGCGGTTCAGCAGCACCGGGTGCTCGCGGATGACCTCGTCCAGGATATCCCAGACTTCCGGCTTTTCCTTCTCGACCAGCTTCTTCGCCTGCTTCACCGTCGAGGAGAAGCCCTTGGCGTCGAGCCGCGCGTAGATGAACGGCTTGAACAGCTCGAGCGCCATCTTCTTCGGCAGGCCGCACTGGTGCAGCTTCAGCTCAGGACCGGTCACGATGACCGAGCGGCCGGAATAGTCGACGCGCTTGCCGAGCAGGTTCTGACGGAACCGGCCCTGCTTGCCCTTGAGCATGTCCGACAGCGACTTCAGCGGGCGCTTGTTGGCGCCGGTGATGACGCGGCCGCGGCGGCCGTTGTCGAACAGTGCGTCGACGGCCTCCTGAAGCATGCGCTTCTCGTTACGGATGATGATGCCGGGCGCCTTCAGCTCGATCAGCCGCTTGAGGCGGTTGTTTCGATTGATGACGCGGCGGTACAGGTCGTTGAGGTCGGACGTGGCGAAACGTCCGCCGTCCAGCGGGACGAGCGGGCGCAGATCCGGCGGGATGACCGGGACGATCTTCATGATCATCCACTCGGGACGGTTGCCCGATTCGATGAAGTTCTCGACCACCTTGAGGCGCTTGAGCAGCTTCTTCTGCTTCAGCTCCGACGTCGTCGAGGCGAGATCCGAGCGCAGGTCTCCGGCGATCTTCTCGAGATCCATCGAAGCCAAAAGCTCATGGATGGCCTCCGCGCCGATCATGGCGGTGAACTGGTCTTCGCCATACTCGTCGACCGCCATCATGTACTCCTCCTCGGAGAGCAGCGAGTGCTCCTTGAGGGCAGTGAGGCCGGGTTCGGTGACGATGTAGTTCTCGAAGTAGAGGACGCGCTCGATATCCTTGAGCGTCATGTCGAGCAGCGTTCCGATGCGGCTCGGCAGCGACTTGAGGAACCAGATGTGTGCCACGGGGGCGGCGAGTTCGATGTGGCCCATGCGTTCGCGACGGACGCGCGACAGCGTGACCTCGACGCCGCACTTCTCGCAGATGACGCCCTTGTACTTCATGCGCTTGTACTTGCCGCACAGGCACTCGTAGTCCTTGATCGGCCCGAAGATGCGCGCGCAGAACAGGCCGTCGCGCTCGGGCTTGAAGGTGCGGTAGTTGATCGTCTCGGGCTTTTTGATTTCGCCGAACGACCAGGACAGAATCTTCTCCGGGCTGGCCAGCGAGATGCGGATCGAATCGAACACCTGCACCGGCGCCTGAGGGTTGAAAAGATTCATGACCTCTTGGTTCATGCCGATCTCCTTTGCGGGGCCAAGGGGCACCCGTCTCACTTCTATCGGGCGAATGCGCCCTGAATGCGTTGGCGGACCGGGGGACGCGGTCCTCGTACGCTCGAACGATCTTTCAGACGCTCGCGGGCGACCAATTCAACCGGCCGCCTGAACAGCTTCCCGCCGCGGCGGCCGATGCGGCCGCGGCGGGCAATTTCTGGACGCCTATTCGGCGGCGTCCGGGAGGCGCGCCGGGCCCTCGTCGATGCGCGTGTTCTCCAGCTCGACGTTGAGACCGAGCGAACGCATCTCCTTGACGAGAACGTTGAAGCTCTCCGGGATGCCGGCCTCGAACGTGTCGTCGCCGCGCACGATCGCCTCGTACACCTTGGTGCGGCCGGCGACGTCGTCCGACTTCACCGTCAGCATCTCCTGCAATGTGTACGCCGCGCCGTAGGCTTCAAGCGCCCAGACCTCCATTTCGCCGAAGCGCTGACCGCCGAACTGCGCCTTGCCACCGAGCGGCTGCTGGGTGACCAGCGAGTACGGGCCGATCGAACGCGCGTGGATCTTGTCGTCCACCAGGTGATGCAGCTTCAACATATAGATGTAGCCCATCGTCACCTGCCGGTCGAACGGCTCGCCCGTACGACCGTCGTAGAGGGTCGACTGTCCGCTCGAATGCAGGCCAGCCTCCTCCAGCATCGCGTTGATCTCCGGCTCGTGCGCACCGTCGAACACCGGCGTGGCGATCGAAACGCCGCGCTTCATCTGCTCGGCAAGCCGCAGAACCGACTCGTCGTCGTAGCGACGCACCGGTTCGTTGCGGTCGTTGTCCGGGATGATGTCCTCGAGCGTCTTGCGCAGCGGCTTGATGTCTCCGCCCGCCTTGTACGCCTCGATGAGCTCGCCGATCTTGCGACCCATGCCGGCGCATGCCCAGCCGAGATGCGTCTCGAGGATCTGGCCCACATTCATGCGCGACGGCACGCCCAACGGATTGAGCACGATGTCGGCATGTGTTCCGTCCTCGAGGAACGGCATGTCCTCGACCGGAACGATGCGCGAGACGACACCCTTGTTGCCGTGACGGCCGGCCATCTTGTCGCCGGGCTGCATCTTGCGCTTCACCGCGACGAAGACCTTGACCATCTTCATCACGCCGGGCGGCATCTCGTCGCCACGCTGCACCTTCTCGACCTTGTCCATGAAGCGCTGCTCGAGCGCCTTCTTGGACTCGTCGTACTGGCCGCGCAGCGCTTCGATGTCGGCCTGCAGGCGCTCGTCGTCGACGGCGAACTGCCACCACTGCGAACGCGGATACTCCCCGAGCACCTCCTTCGACAGGCCGCTGCCCTTCTTGAAGCCCTTCGGTCCAGCGATGGCATCCTTGCCGGCCAGCATCTCCGACAGGCGCGAATAGACGTTCCTGTCCAGGATAGCCTGCTCGTCGTCACGGTCCTTCGCCAGGCGCTCGATCTCCTCGCGCTCGATCGCCATCGCGCGCTCGTCCTTCTCCACGCCGTGGCGGTTGAAGACGCGCACTTCGACGACGGTGCCGTAGGTTCCGGGCGGCATGCGCATGGACGTGTCGCGCACGTCGGAGGCCTTCTCGCCGAAGATGGCGCGCAGGAGCTTCTCCTCCGGCGTCATCGGGCTCTCGCCCTTCGGCGTGATCTTGCCGACCAGAATATCGCCTGGCTGCACTTCCGCGCCGATGTAGACGATGCCGGCCTCGTCGAGGTTCTTCAGCGCCTCTTCCGAAACGTTCGGAATGTCGCGCGTGATTTCCTCGGGCCCCAGCTTCGTGTCGCGCGCCATCACCTCGAATTCCTCGATGTGGATGGAGGTGAACACGTCATCGGCCACGATCCGCTCGGAGAGCAGGATGGAGTCCTCGTAGTTGTAGCCGTTCCACGGCATGAACGCGACGAGCACGTTGCGGCCAAGCGCGAGGTCGCCGAGATCGGTCGACGGACCGTCCGCGATGATGTCGCCCTTCGAGATCCTGTCGCCGACATTCACCAGCGGGCGCTGGTTGATGCAGGTGTTCTGGTTCGAGCGCTGGAACTTCATCAGCCGGTAGATGTCGACGCCGGACTTGCCGGAAACGAGGTCTTCGGTGGCGCGGATGACGATACGCGTCGCGTCCACCTGGTCGACGATGCCGGTACGGCGCGCAGCGATCGCGGCGCCCGAGTCACGGGCGACGATTGGCTCCATGCCGGTGCCGACGAACGGCGCCTCGGCGCGGACCAGCGGCACCGCCTGACGCTGCATGTTCGAACCCATCAGCGCGCGATTGGCGTCGTCGTTCTCGAGGAACGGGATGAGCGCCGCGGCGACCGAGACGAGCTGCTTCGGCGACACGTCCATGAGATCGACGTTCTCGCGCGGAGCCATCATGACTTCGCCGCCGTGGCGTGAAATCACGAATTCATCGACGAACCGGCCCTGCTTGTCGAGCTCGGCATTCGCCTGCGCGACCGTATGCTTGGCCTCTTCCATCGCCGACAGGTAGACCACGTCGTGCGTGACCTTGCCGTCGACGATCTTGCGGTACGGGGTCTCGATGAAGCCGTACTTGTTGACGCGCGCGAACGTCGCCAGCGAGTTGATCAGGCCGATGTTCGGGCCTTCCGGCGTCTCGATCGGGCAGATGCGGCCGTAATGCGTCGGATGAACGTCGCGCACTTCGAAGCCGGCGCGCTCGCGGGTCAGACCGCCGGGTCCAAGCGCCGAGAGACGGCGCTTGTGGGTGATCTCGGACAGCGGGTTGGTCTGGTCCATGAACTGCGAAAGCTGCGACGAGCCGAAGAACTCGCGCACCGCGGCCGCTGCCGGCTTGGCGTTGATCAGGTCCTGCGGCATCACCGTGTCGATCTCGATCGACGACATGCGCTCCTTGATGGCGCGTTCCATGCGCAGGAGGCCCAGACGATACTGGTTCTCCATGAGTTCGCCGACCGACCGCACGCGGCGGTTGCCAAGATTGTCGATGTCGTCGATCTCGCCCTTGCCGTCGCGCAGCTCGACGAGCGTGCGCACGACCGCGATCACATCCTCCTTGCGGAGCACGCGCACAGTGTCGGCGGCATCCTGTTCGAGGCGCATGTTCATCTTCACGCGACCGACGGCCGAGAGATCGTAGCGCTCAGCGTCGAAGAACAGCGAGTTGAACATCGCCTCAGCGGTCTCGAGGGTCGGCGGCTCGCCCGGACGCATGACGCGATAGATGTCGAACAGCGCGTCCTGGCGGCTCTCGTTCTTGTCGACCACCAGCGTGTTGCGGATGTAGCCGCCCACGTTGACGTGGTCGATGTCGAGGAAGTCGACCTCGGTGAGGCCGGTTTCGAGCAGCACCTTGAGAGTCTTCTCGTCGATCTCGTCGCCGGCCTCGAGATAGATCTCGCCCGTTTCCATGTTGACGATGTCTTCGGCCAGATAGTTGCCGATCAGGTCGTCTTCGGTCGCGCGAACGGCCTTCAGGCCCTTGTCGGCAAGCTGCTTCACCTGACGTGCGGTGATCTTGCGGCCGGCCTCGATCACGACTTCGCCGCTGTCGGCGTCGACCATGTCGTTGACCGCCTTCAGGCCGCGGAACCGATCCGGCGAGAACGGAATGCGCCAGCCCTTGTCGTCACGGACGTAGGTCAGCGTGTTGTAGAACGTCGACAGGATCTCCTCGCCGTCCATCCCGAGTGCCATGAGCAGGCTTGTCACGGGGATCTTGCGACGGCGGTCGATGCGGGCGTGAACGATGTCCTTGGAGTCGAACTCGATGTCGAGCCACGAACCGCGATAAGGGATCACGCGGGCAGCGAACAGGAGCTTGCCCGAAGAGTGGGACTTGCCCTTGTCATGGTCGAAGAACACGCCCGGCGAACGATGCATCTGCGAGACGATCACGCGCTCGGTGCCGTTGACGATGAACGTGCCGTTCATCGTCATGAGCGGCATGTCGCCCATGTAGACGTCCTGCTCCTTGATGTCCTTGATGGACTTCGCGCCGGTATCCTCGTCGATATCGAACACGATCAGTCGTAGCGTCACCTTGAGCGGGGCGGCGTAGGTCAGATCGCGCTGCCGGCACTCGTCCACGTCGAACTTCGGCGCTTCGAACTCGTACTTGACAAATTCGAGCATCGACGATCCGGAGAAATCCTGGATCGGAAATACCGATTTGAACACGGCCTGCAGGCCTTCGTCCGGACGGCCGCCCTTGGGCTCGTCGACCATCAGGAACTGGTCGTAGGAAGCCTTCTGCACCTCGATGAGGTTCGGCATCTCCGCAACCTCGGGGATGTGCCCGAAGAACTTGCGAACGCGCCTGCGACCGTTGAACGTATGGGTTTGAGCCATCGTCGCTCCTTGCCTTCCTGGCTTATCTGCCACATCGCCGCCGGTAAGCCGGCGGTCCATCTTCAAAACGGGCGAAAACCCGCTTCCTGAAGGCCCTCAAAGGCCCACAGGAAATGGGTTCTCCCAACTCATCACGCCCCGTCGGGGCCGGCGGATGCATTTGCACCCGCCGGAACCGAAGCACTTACTTCAGGTCGACCTTGGCGCCAGCCGCCTCGAGCTGAGCCTTGAACTTCTCGGCGTCGGCCTTCGAAACGCCGTCCTTGACGGTCTTCGGAGCGCCCTCGACGAGGTCCTTGGCTTCCTTCAGGCCGAGGCCGGTGATCGCACGGACTTCCTTGATGACGTTGATCTTCTGCGCGCCGGCATCGGTCAGCACGACATCGAACTCGGTCTTCTCTTCAGCCGGAGCAGCAGCGGCACCGCCAGCGGCGCCACCGGCAGCGGCGACCGCAACCGGAGCAGCGGCCGAAACGCCCCACTTCTCTTCCAGCATCTTCGAAAGCTCGGCCGCCTCGAGGACGGTCAGCTTCGAAAGGTCGTCTACGATCTTGCTCAGATCAGTCATTTTCGTTTCCTTCAGATGGTTCGAATGTGTTCTGGTATGGCGAGGAACGGCCTCAGGCCGTCTCTTCCTTCCGGGCATAGGCGCCGATGACGCGGGCAACGTTGCCCGCCGGTGCCTTCACGACCGCAGCGATCCGCGTAGCCGGCGTGTTGATCATGCCGACGATCCTGGCGCGCAGCTCGTCGAGCGACGGCATGGTGGCAAGAGCCTTCACACCATCGGCATCGAGAGCGGTCGCTCCCATCGCGCCGCCGAGAATGACAAGCTTGTCATTCGCCTTGGCGAAATCGGATGCGACCTTCGGCGCCGCGACCGGATCATCCGCGTAAGCGACCAGAGTCTGTCCCTTGAACAGCTTCTGCATCTCCGCGGAGTCGGTGCCCTGAAGGGCAATGACGGCGAGACGGTTCTTCGCGACTTTGACGGTTCCGCCCGCGGCGCGCATCTTTGAACGAAGGTCGTTCATGTTCGCCACGGTCAGACCGGCATAGTGCGCCACAACGACCGAACCGGTGCTCTTGAACACCTCGTTCAGGCCGGTGACGAACTCGCGTTTTTCCGCTCTGTCCACTGCCTATCTCCAGTTGGCAGCCAGACCATTATGGACAGGCTGCCGGTTGCCTTTTGCCGGCGACGCCCCTGTCGGAGCGCCTACGGCGTTCGAGGATCCTGTCCCCTTCCATCCGCAACCCGTCGCCGGGCGGCATCAGCAAAAGGCAAAACACGGTTCGAACCACACCATTGCCGGGCTCGAGCCCCGGCTTCGGTCCGGATCGACCCCGTCTCATGCAGACCCTTGCGGATTAAGGCCGAGCCGAAGCCAGGCCGCCTGCAATCTCGGACAGGATGTCCGGAAGTTTCCTTCCGGTTTCCGCCCGGCCGAGGCCGAACGAAATTCTTTCGCGCGGTCCCGAGGGACCGCGAACTGGTCAGCCCTGCGCCGCGAGCGTCGAAGGGTCGATCTTGAGGCCGGGGCCCATCGTCGACGAGATCGCGACCCGCTTGACGTAATTGCCCTTGGCACCTGCCGGCTTGGCCTTGATCACCGCGTCGGCGAAGGCCCGGACGTTCTCCTCAAGCGCCTTGAGATCGAACGAAACCTTGCCGACGCCGGCATGAACGATACCGGCCTTCTCGACGCGGAACTCGACTGCGCCGCCCTTGGACGCCTTGACCGCGCCGGCGACGTCGGTGGTCACGGTGCCGACCTTCGGGTTGGGCATCATGCCGCGCGGACCGAGCACCTTGCCGAGGCGGCCGACCAGCGGCATCAGATCCGGCGTCGCGATGCAGCGATCGAAGTCGATCGTGCCCTTGGATACGATGTCGACCAGGTCTTCAGCGCCGACGATATCGGCACCGGCAGCCTTCGCCTCGTCGGCCTTGGCGCCACGTGCGAACACGGCGACACGCACCGACCGGCCGGTGCCGTTCGGCAGGTTCACCACGCCGCGAACCATCTGGTCGGCGTGACGCGGGTCGACGCCGAGATTCATCGCGACTTCGACGGTCTCGTCGAACTTCGCGCTGGCGCGGTCCTTCACCATCTTCACTGCCTCATCGAGGCCGTAGAGCTTGTTGCGGTCGATGCCCTCGCGGGACTTTTCTACGCGCTTTGCGGTCTTGGCCATGATCTCAGCCCACCACTTCCAGGCCCATCGAACGGGCGGAGCCTTCGACCATGCGCATCGCTGCGTCGACGTCGTTGGCGTTGAGGTCCTTCATCTTGGCGGTCGCGATCTCGCGCACCTTGTCGCGGCTGATCGTGCCGGCCTTGGTCTTGCCCGGTTCCTTCGAGCCAGACTTGAGGTTGGCAGCCTTCTTCAGGAAGTAGCTCACCGGCGGCGTCTTCATGACGAAGGTGAACGACTTGTCCTGGTAATAGGTGATGACCACCGGGATGGGCGAACCCTTCTCCAGTTCCTGCGTCTGCGCGTTGAACGCCTTGCAGAACTCCATGATGTTGATGCCACGCTGACCAAGCGCAGGGCCGATCGGGGGCGACGGAGTCGCCGATCCGGCAGATACCTGCAGCTTGAGCTGGCCCGCTATTTTCTTAGCCATAACTCCTGCCTTTCATCGTGCCGGCATTCGGCCCGTACGGCCGCCGGCGGTTGCAGTCGGGTGGTGCGGAGCATTCGGCCGGCTTCGAGCCGCGCTTCCTCCCACCGCCGCGCCCCGAAGGGCGCGTCCGGTCAGCCCTTCTCGACCTGACCGAATTCGAGATCGACGGGCACGGCGCGCCCGAAGATCGACACTTCCACCTTAAGGCGCGCACGCTCCTCGTCGACTTCCTGCACCGTTCCGTTGAACGATGCGAACGGACCGTCCGAAACGCGCACGGCCTCGCCGATCTCGAAGGTGACGGAGGGCTTCGGCCGCTCGACGCCTTCCTGGACCTGGTTGAGGATGCGCTGTGCCTCGGTCTCGCTGATGTGCATCGGCTTCGACGATGTCTTGTCCTCGCCGAGAAACCCCGTGACGCGCGGCGTGTTCTTGACCAGACTGATAATGGCGTCGTTGAGCTCTGCCTTCAGCATGACATAGCCGGGAAAGAACTTGCGTTCGGTGTCGACCTTCTTGCCGCGACGGACTTCGACCACCTTCTCGGTCGGCACCACGATCTGTTCGATGCGCTGGCTCAGACCCTTCTGCTTGGCCTTGTTCTCGATGTCCTCCGCGACCTTCTTTTCGAAGTTCGAATAGGCATGGACGATGTACCACCGAGCGGTCATTCAAGAATCTCCGTACTGCCCGGTAATCAGCGGCCGATGCCGAGGATCAGCTCGATGGCGTATGCCATCACCTGGTCGGCTGCGAAGAAGAAGATCGCCGCAATGAAGGCAAACGCCAGGACCATTGCCGTCGAAATCAGCGTCTCGCGCCGTGACGGCCAGGTCACCTTCGCCGTCTCGGACCGCACCTGCTGAAGGAAGGTGAATGGGTTGGTCGTCCTCGTCGCCATTTGCCGCCGCTCTTTTGTATGAACGCTCCGGAGAGCCTTCAGCCGCTCCATTCTCCGGGAGCGTTCGGGCATGGCAGGCGGCTCATGAGCCGAATCGCAGGCGATCACCCAACCATGCAACAAGGGCACGCCAAGCCGATTGTCAGCTGGCGCGCCTTATGTCTGTTGGTCCTACATAGAACCGATTCCGCTGAGGCGCAACCCCTGCGGCTCTGGAAGCAGTCAAACAGGCAATCCGCGAATACGGTGTGGTCCCTGCGGCGTCAATGACCCGTCAGCCCGGCACAAAGTCCGTATCTGCACGCACAAGACGGCAAAACTGCGCCATCAGACGAGAAGCTGCATCGACATCGTCAAGACAGAGCACTTCGCTCGGCGTATGCATGTACCGCAACGGCACCTCCACCAGACCTGAAGCGATGCCTCCGCGCGTAACCTGCAGTTGCCGCTCATCCGTCGGAGACTGGCCGGGGGTCACGGTGACCTGTACCTCAATGGCCGCGTCCGCCGCGGCACGCCGAAGCATGTTGAAGACTTTGGGGTTGGTGTTTGCGCCTCTGCTTATGCCTGGGCCTTTGCCGAGCGCGAACTCACCGACGCGCCGTTTGACGATGCCCGGGTAGTCCTTGGCCTGGCCCATGTCGACGGCAAGTGCGGTGCGTGGGTTGATGGCAAACGCAGCCGTCTTGGCGCCGCGCGAGCCGATCTCTTCCTGTGTGGTTGCAACGGCGAACACGCCGACGTTGGGGTCGAGCCCGCCTTCTTCCCGCAGCAGCCGCAATGCGTCTGCGATGATGAGTACGCCGGCCTTGTTGTCGAAGGCGCGACCGGCGGCGTAGTTCTCGTTGAGCAGCTGGAAGCCGTTGTCGTGGGTCGCGCTGGCGCCCAGAGACACCAGTTTCTCAGCTTCTTCTTTTGAGGACGCACCGATGTCGATCCAGAGGTTGCTGAGCTCCGGTTTCAGCCCCAGTTCGCTCGGTTCCATCAGATGGACGGCCTTGTATCCGACCACGCCGGGAATCATCTGACCGGCGTTGCGCACCCAGACGCGCTGTCCGACGGCAACACCGCCGTCGTTGCCGCCCACCGGCCCGAAATGGAGCAGGCCGTATTCGCTGATATAATGGATGATGAAGCCGATCTCATCCATATGACCCGAGAGCATGATGCGAACTTCGGCATCCGGGTTGATGGCGGCGATGACGTTGCCCAACACGTCCGTCGTCACCTCGTCGGCGTACGGACGGACGTAGTCTCGGTAGAGCTGCGCAACCTCTTCCTCAAAGCCGCTCGGCGACGGCGTTTCGACAATGGATCGCAGGAATTCCAGCGACTCGGCACGCATGGGGATGGCCTAGATCTTTGACGTTTCGCCGGCTTCCCGAAGCTCGACGAACCGCAGGGTCACCGAAGGCAGATTGTCGGCCAGCCACTGCGCCATGTTCTGCTCTTCCCGCAAGTTCTGCTCGAGCAGCGATGTCGCGCGAGCATCCGCGGCGGCGTCCGATAGCGCCAGCAGCGAGGTGTAGGCAGCAATCTCGTAATTTTCGAACGCGAAGTTGGCGATGCTGTTCTTGATGATCTCGTCGACGGCGACCGAATGACCGAGCGCGGCCATCGTGCCGCCTAGAGACAGTGCAGTGTCCTTCAGTATGGACGGCGACTCGTCCATGGCACTCAGCAGCTCTTCGAGCCGCTTCTCCTGCGCTTCGGTCTCGGCGATATGCTGTCGCAGCTTTTCCGCTACCTGCGGGTAGTTCTCGATGCGCTCGAGCTGAGGGCGCATGATCGAAAGCGCCTGGTTCTCCATAGCGTGCGCATTCTTGAGGCCGGTGAGGAATATCGACCGCATTTCGCCGTTTGACGAGGTCATGGAACAAGCTCCTGTTGAAGCCTTCCGAACCTCGATGGCCCGCGCTTGTTCCAAGAGCCACGCGGCGTTTCTCGATCTTTCGCCGCCATTAACAAATCTAAACGGGAACGCTGCGTGACAGGATTACATTCTTGGGGAGAAGGGAGCCTATCATGATGACGCGACCTACACCCCGACCCCTGCCCACCCACCGACCCGAAGAAATCAAGAACATGATGGAGGTTTTCGGCCTCTCGACGCGCACCGTCGAACGAACATTGGAGTTACTTGCTCGCCGGAGCGGCGAGACGAAGTTGGACGCGCCTGAATCTCAGGCCCGTTAGTCGCCTGTCGACATTGCCTGAGATAGGCATCCGGCAATGTCGGGCGCGATGGATGGGAGGAGGTTACACATGTACAACGCACGTCTACACATTGAGAATTCGGGCGTGACAGAGCGCGTCGAATTCCGGCGGGTTTGGCCGGATCTTGGCGAGGCACTGGGTAACGCCGAATTTCTCGACCAGTGCGAGGCGGCGCGCCAGATGGGCCTGAGGGTGACGCTTCTGCCCGACGCGGGCAAGGTACGCGGCATCGAGAGCCTGCTCAGCGACGGCGCTGGCCGCGCCCGGCTCGTCGCGTACGATCGCGAAACAGCTGAATCGGTCGGTTCCCGCGCCCGCGCGAGTGCGGCTTAACCGATCGGATCCGGCCGAAGGTAGGCCGGGTCGAATTCTGCCATGCGCCGGAGTCGGTCCCAGTCAAGCACCGTCACCACGCCGTTCTCCCACTGCACGAGCTTGTCGGCCCTGAGATCTTGCAGTGAACGGTTCACGTGAACGGTCGAAATCCCGAGAATGTCGGCGAGCTCGGACTGCACCACTGAAAGATTGAAGCGCTGATCTTCGGCTCTCCCGATTGCGCGGTAGCGCATCAACAGTTCGCAGATCAGATGTGCCAGGCTCGGCTTCGCATGCAGACGTCCCATCCTCACGAGCCAGGCGCGGTGGATCGCGGCGTCGACCAAAGTGCTCAGCCACATCAAGCGCGTCAGTTGCCAGCTCTGGTTCATTACGCTTTCGAGATCGGCGTGGCTCACCGAAGCAATCTCGCACTCGGTCAGAGCCAGGATACCGTGATCCATCGGCTTTAGAAAAAGGCTGTGAAGGTCGACGAAGTCGCCTTCGATGTGGAGCGACGTCATTTGCCGCGCGCCCTTGGCGGTCAGGTTGTAGCGAGCCGCAAGCCCGCTGAGCAGAAGCGTGCTGTGCTTAGGCCGGTCGCCTTGGCGCACCATGTCGGCGCCTTTCGGCACGATCGATCTCGTGCCAAGCCCCGCCAGCAGCGCCTCGTCCGCCTGCGTCATGGTTCCGAAGCGGCGCAACTTGAGAGTGAGGACATCGACCATCTGTAAGCCTGCGGTGTTCATTATACTCGTGCACGCATCCCTACACGACGGAACATCGAGGTTCTCGCGTCGTTCCGGCGAAATCGCGAGAAAATACTTCGATATCGACAACGGAGACAGCGCCAGGTGTGACCGGGTAGGTCTGCTGCTCGACACCTCCGATAAGGTGACACCCGCTTCTATCGAGGCGCTAGGCCGAATGGCCGGCGATGTGCTTCCGGACGACCCATAGGTGATAAGCGTGCTGGTTCGCCAGGAAACCGGACTCGCGGTCTTCAGAGCAAGCTTGACGTCGGATTCTGCATCTATCGAACGTCGGGACGCTTGAGCTCGAGGACCTTGGCAGGGGCAGCAGGGCTCGAACCTGCGACCTGCGGTTTTGGAGGCCGTGGATCGCAGTTTCCTTGTGTTGCCGAGACCTTCCTTGTCTTACCTAAGCCCTTCTCAGCGCTGACTTTTTTGCCCACCTACATTCCCGGACATACCGGGTGTTTCGGGTCCAGGTGCCGACAGGGTGCCGACACGACTTGGGGCGCCTCCGCTGGAAATGGAGGGAACGCATGGCATACTCAGGCTTCACGAAAACCATTGTTGACGCAATCTCGCCGGAAGACAAGGTGAGGATCCACTACGATCCCGGGTACCCAGGGTTTGGCGTTCGCGTCACTCCGAGCGGCTACAAGTCCTGGATCGTAGAATACCGTCCTGGCAGCCGTGGGAGGGGTGTATCGACAAAACGCATGACGCTAGGGTCGACGCGAAGGCTCACAATCGATCAAGCGCGCGAAGAGGCACGTCGGATCCTTGCGCGCGCCCAACTAGGTGGCGATCCGGCAAGAGACCGTGGGATTGATCGAGGCATGCCAACCGTCCGCGAGTTCTCCAAGATCTTCATGAAGGAGCACGTGGAAGAGCGCCTGAAGCCATCGACCCAAAAGACCTACCAGATGCACTTCGACTACCACATCAACGGCTATCTAGGTTCGCTCCGCATAAACGAAGTGAAGAAAGCCGACGTGGCCGCGATGCATCGAAACATCGCCCGAGGAGAGAACGGCAAACGTCGAGAGGGCATTGCAAACCGGGTGCTGATCACGCTGTCCAGCATGTTCAGCTTTGCTTTCCGGGAAGAGGTGCTGACCGCAGGCACCAATCCGGTTCTCAACGTGCAGAGATATCGGGAGAGCTTCGTCGTCCACTACCTCAACGTCGACGAGGTCGCCCGGATCGGTGCGGCACTTGCAGAAGGTGAAACGACTGGTCTGCCTTTCGACCCGAACAACCTGCGTAGCGAGAAATATCGCGAGAACGATCCCCGACGCTGGAAGCTGGATCCCCTCAGGGTCGCCGCCATCCGGCTCTTGCTCCTAACGGGGGCTCGCAAGGGCGAAATATTGCCCCTGGAGTGGAAGCACGTTGACTTTGCACGGGAGCTCATCGTGCTGCCCGACAGCAAGACCGGAACCAAGGAGATCGTTCTGAACGCCGGTGCGGTCGAGTGCCTCCAGAATCTTCCCCGAATCGGACCCTATGTCTTTCCCAGTGCAAATCCCGCGAAACCGCTTACAGAGGTGGGCAAGACCTGGAAAGCGGCTCTCCGTCATGCGGGTGTCTCTTCGGCCCGCCTGCACGATCTGCGACACACGCATGCAAGCATCGGCGTGAATTCCGGCCTTTCCCTGCCCCTGATCGGGGCAATTCTTGGCCACAGCTCCACCACGACAACGGCGCGCTATTCACATCTGGAGAAGAACCCGATCCGGCGGGCCTCGGAACTGATCGGCAGCGCGTTGATCGCAGCACTACACCAGAAGCGGGAGCAGTAGCCGACGTCGGATACGGCGGCCGGGGTTAGTTACATCCCGGCCGATGACGCTCCGGTATGACGTGTGGATCGCGGGCAGAGAGAACATGGCATCGACGGTTGACGGGGAACGTCAGTGCAGTCTTGAAGGTCATGCCACAGCCTCTCACAACGCGATGCGTCCGCTGCCCGCTGGTGCGGTACGGTCGGACGGCGACTGTTGAAGTGAATGATGGGTCCCTGGCGCCGCTCTTGCTATCGCAGGTAGCGACACCAGGCAGTCAGCCGGGTTTGCGGCTGCCCGTCAGGCTGAGAGGTATGGCAACGCTCGTGACCATGCGGGAGATGTCGGGTCGCGTCGCAGCTTTGTCAAACGTGCGTCGTGAGGCGGTTCGTCGCGGCCGGCAGGCGAAGTGACCCAACCCACGCCGACCTGTGCCGCATTATGACGAGGTGCCGGCGACGCGCCCGCCCCGCTGGACCTTGACCGAAACAACCCAGCCTACCAGTGCGGCTGCCAGAAGAATGACCGCAGCGATGTAGAAGGCAAGCCCCGACCAGGCGACCGGGACGCCGGGACCGACCGAGTAGGCGTAGATGGTTCCGAAGAACACCGGCGAGACGACGCCAGCCACTGCGGCGACGCTCATATCAGCCCCCTGAATCTGCCCCTGTTCGCTTTCAGAGACCATGCGGGTCATCAACGAAAGCAGCGTCGGGGCCGCAAATCCCCAAAGTGCATGCGGCGCTATTGCCGCCAACTGCATCCACCCGGTCCAGGCGAACCCCATCAGGGCGAGGCCGCAGGCGCCGCCTGCAAGTCCGAATACCATCATTGCGCGGTGGCCGAAGCGCTTGACGGCCGGAGCGACCAGCAGGCCCTGCACGATCATGTCGGCGGCCCCCACGATGGCGAGCACGACGCCGATCTGCCATGGCTCCCAGTCATAGCGAAAGCTTGTGTAGAGCACCCAGATGGCTGAGAGGATGTTGTGCGCGAAATAGAGCAGGAAGTTCACCACTGCCAGGCCGGTCAGCGGGAAGCTTCGCCGGAACAGCATGATCGCGCCGATCGGGTTGGCCCGCTTCCATGAGAACGCCATGCGGCGTTCCGGTGCGAGCGACTCCGGCAGGATGAATAGGCCATAGAGGAAAGCGACCCCGGACAGGGCGGCTGCGAACCAGAACGGAACGCGCGGCCCGAGTTCGCCGAGCACGCCGCCGATCAGCGGGCCGAGAACGAAACCGCCGCCGAACGCGGCGCCGACCAGGCCGAAGGCGCGCGGACGTTCCGCTGGAGATGTAACGTCGGCTAGGTAGGCGTAGATGGTCGTGATGTTGGCCGATGTGATGCCCGCGAGGATGCGTCCGGCGGCCAGCCACCACAAATTGGGCGCGAGCGCCATCAGGACATAGTCCAGCGCCAGCCCCGCCGTGGACACCATGATCACGGGCCGACGCCCGTAGCGGTCGGACAGCGAACCAATGATCGGCGAGCAGACGAACTGCATCATCGCCCAAAGCGAGATCAACAGGCCGTTGACCCAGCCTGCGTCCGCGCTGGAACCGGCAAACTCCTCGATCAGCGGGGGCAGGACCGGGACGACGATACCTCCCGCCATGATGTCCAGCAAAGCCGTGACGAAAATGAATGCCATTGCGGCGCGGCGAGGCTTGCCGGCAATGCCGTCACCGGAACTGGCCTTCATGGCAGGTGGTCCGATTGAGCATCGATCTATACCGCAGTGCGTGGATTTGGGCTATCGAGGTGTCGTGACCTGCCGCTCAACTGCCATCCAGCGGCGACCAGAGCAGTGCGTTTCGGGAAGTGCTGGCGCAACAGCCCAATGGCATTCTCGTTGGCGCCGCAGTGCCTGGATGCGGTAGGGCCGACGTGTGTTGCCTAAGTTCCGAAGCGGTCAGCTATATGGATGAAAGAGCCCGGCTGCTTTGCAGAAGCCGGTCGCGCAGCTTGCCAGTCTGCTCGTGGGAGAGATCGATCGGCAGCACGAGGCAAATGGTCGCCTCGATGGTTCCGTTCGCCGAGGCGATCGAAGCCCACGGGACGCAGAGCTTTTTCACCAGCTGAGTCTGCCCACCTGACACCTGCAAGCGCGGGTGCCGGGTGTCATGTCTTGAAACCGCCTCAAAGCAGGCCCACTTTCAAAATAATTGACGAGCGGGAGAGAGCCGGGGGACCGGCCGCCGAAGGAGCAACCGCCCCGGAAACTCTCAGGCAACCGGACCGCCCGTCGATCTAAGACTCTGGAAAGCGGAGCGGCAGCTCCCGCCGAAGGTGTAAGCCGGGTCCGTGCGAGACGGTCCCAGTCAAGCTCTCAGGCCAATGACAGAGGGGGCATGCATGCGAACAGGCATGCATCGCGCCGGAGGTCTGTCTTGAATCCCTGCCCCTGATACGAGCCGTAGATCCCGCGCGCCGCGATGTCGCGTAGGATTCCCTTCGTCTTCACCTTCAGCCTTTTCGGTCCCACGCCCGCTTCGTTGAAGCTGGCGGCGCGCCGCTTTTCAGAATGCATAGATATGACTGACTTTCCACCTTCTACCCTGAGCCGTCGCGGACTGCTGGGCGGAGGCGCCGCGTTCCTCGCCCTCGCCACCGCGGGCTGCTCCACCACCGCTCCTGTGCCTACGCTGGCGGTCGCGCCGCCCCCAGCCGCGCCGCCTTCGGCTCCTGCTGCCTCTTTCGACGTGGATGTTCTGTCCATGTACCGCGCGATGCCGGAGGAGACGTTCCCGGTGCCGGCCGCCGACCTGAAGCGTCTCGATCCAAAGTATGTCCGTCGGGTCGTCGACTACGTCACGGCCGAAAAGCCCGGCACGGTGATCGTCGATACGGACGCACGCTACCTCTACCACGTGCTGCCAGGCGGTCGTGCCACCCGGTACGGCGTCGGCATCGGCCGCGCGGGTTTCGAATGGTCTGGCCGCGCCCACATTGCCTACAAGCGCGAATGGCCCGTCTGGACGCCTCCGTCCGACATGATCGAGCGCCAGCCCGCGCTCGAGAAGTGGCGTCACGGCCAGCCGCCCGGCATCGACAATCCGCTTGGGGCACGGGCGCTCTACATCCACCAGGGAAACCGCGATACGCTCTACCGCATACACGGGACTGCAGAGGCATGGACAATCGGCAAGGCAATCTCGTCGGGCTGCGTTCGGCTGCTGCATCAGGATGTCATCCATCTGCACGAACATGTCCGATCCGGCTCCTCCATCATCGTCATGGGGTCGGGCGGCGCTGCCGAGGTTTGAGGCCCGTCATGATCGACCACGCAATGACTTTCCTCGACTGGTTCGGGGTCGTGGTCTTCGCGACCACGGGTTCGCTGGCCGCGGCGCGCAAGCGGATGGACCTGTTCGGCTTCATCCTCCTCGGCACGGCCACGGGCATCGGAGGTGGAACAATAAGGGACACCGTCCTCGGCGCTACGCCCGTGTTCTGGATCACCAGCCCTGGCTATCTTCTGGCCTGCGTGGCCGTATCGTGCGCGGTGTTCTTCCTGGCGCATATTCCGCAATCGCGCGAAGCGCTCCTGCTGCGGTTCGATGCGGTGGGGCTGGCCCTCTTCGCCGTGCTGGGAGCGGACAGGACGCTGGCCATGTCAGGGGGACCAGTGGCGGCGGTTGCGATGGGTATCGTGACTGCCACGTTCGGCAGCGTCGTCAGGGATATCCTCAGCGGCGAGAGCCCGGCGATCCTCAGCCGGGAGATCTATGCCTCCGCGGCGTTCGCGGGTGCGCTGATGTTCGTGCTGCTGCACGAGAGTGGAGCAGCACGGGAGATCGCGGTGACCGTGGGATTTTCAGTCGCGGCGGCGATCCGCTTCGGAGCGTTGCATCGGGGATGGTCGCTGCCTCGCTACGGCTTGCGCAACGGCGAGCCCACAGACAGAGCCGCATAGGGGTGCGCGTACCTCTTGTCGCAATCCGTGAAGCGCTTAACGTAGGGTTAGCAAAGGGCCGTAACGAGCGGCGAAAAGAGCTCACGCAGCCGCGGCGATGACATTCACTCGGGGAGTTTGACATGATCACAGGTTCGCAATGCCGTGCTGCGAGAGCTCTGGTTGAGGTCACGCGCGGCAAGTTGAGCCTCCGTTCGGGCATCGACGAGACGGTCATCCGCCACTTCGAGCACCAGATCGACAATCCTGACGGCCAGACGATCGCGATGCTGCAGGCCGCTCTCGAAGAGCTCGGTGCCGTGTTCATCCCGGAAAACGGCGGTGGGATCGGTGTACGTCTGAAATTTTCGGGAGCCGAAGCTCGCCAGATCGCTCGGCTGGAAGGAGAAGGCGGCATCGTCGCCAACGACCGGGTGCCGTGAAGCTTCCCCCGTGCTGCCGCCAGCATGTCTGCGACGGCAGCGCAGGCGAATCTACGGGAACAGAAGCTCCCGGTCGTCTCCGTCTTCACTGACCCTCATTGGACCACCTGCGCGAGAACTGGCCGACCGCCGGGGCGGATGCGCGGCAGACGGTAGTTGCCGTCAGCCGCGACGAGGACGGTCGACGAAATGCACCACGGGCAGCGGGTGGCGGCCCTGGGCAAGGCATTGTTGCAGGAGAGGCAGAGCTGCCTCGATCGGACGGTTCTCATGACACGCTCCATCGATGCGGCGCGTGCTGCACCGCAGAATGAACCGCTTTGCTATGGAATGTCCCGGCGCAGGCTAGACGCGGATTTCAGGGTGAGAGCGCCTGCACCGGGAAGGTGCGCGACCTTCCCCGGCAAGCCTCGAAATCCTGATGAACGTCTCTATGCACATGCCGTTCTACCTACATCGTCCTGTCCGGGTTCTCAACCCGACGAGCTATCCGCTGGAGCGGTTCAGAGCATCGCGAACGCGATCGCCATCAAGCCGAACAGTCCGACGGCTATGATGGTCTTAGTGACCGCGTCCATGTCATGCCGCCCGCGGATAGGACTCGGCGGCTATCGTGGCGTCTTCCCCCAGATACACGACCTTGGGCGCTGGCTTCGCATCCGCCTCTTGCGGCGTGAAGAGACCTTCCACCACTCGGGGAATGTCGTTGCGCGATATGCCGATATCCTCCAGCTGCCTGTTGTCCAGTCGCGAGAGTTCGCTGATGGCGCGGTTACGCTGCCAGTGCCGGACTGCGCGCAGGAACAGCTGCGCGACGGTGATCCTCGGCGTGCGCCCAGCCTGGTTTGATGTGGTCGCTGCGGAAATATTTTCGATTGTGGACATTGGTGTCCCTCCTTGAGTCCGCCCGCAGCCGCAACTGGCGGAATCCTTCAGCGGGCTTGTTAATGAACGTGCCGACGCCCCGGTCGCAAGGCGACCGGAAAGCATGTCGGAGTGCTTGGGAATTCCCCGAGTCGGCAGGCGGATGCGCCTGAGCCGCTCGGGGCTACGGACGCGTCAGGAGGGACGCCGAAACGACCAGATACTTCTTATGGCGACCTGGGGTGAACATGGTCCATAGATGGGGTCTCCGGCCGGAAAGTTCAATCGAATCAGCGGGGCGTGCGGCCTTTGGACGCGAAACGGCAAGTATCCGAATCGCGACCTTGGACTTCCCACGCGCGCTCCCCATAATGGCTGCGTGAACACGTTCGTCACCATTCCACTGTCGTTCCGGAAGCGTCCCAAGACAGGCCGCTAGCCCCTGGCCGCGCGAGCAGCGCCCGCCCGGCCAGGGATATCCATCAGCATCATTGTTCAGCACGAGCGCGCCGACCCTTCGTCGGACAAGCGCCGTGCATGCTCGAAGGAGACAGATGAATGGCCAAGAGAAACGGCAACCGCGAAGTCCGCAAGCCGAAGCAGGACAAGCAGGCGAAGGTCCAGGCAGCGACATCGATCGCGCAGGTTGGCTCAGGAACGGGTCTGGCGGGCCGGCGCCGCTGACCTCCGCGCCGACGGGGGCGCCTATCAGTCGGCGCCGCGGTCGGCCTGGGTCCCGGGAAATCTGGCAGACTGCCTCACGTCTGCCTTTGAAGGCACATCCCCGCTCCCTTCCGCCCGGTCACGGTAGAGCGCAGCGCGGGCCAGAAGCATGAGCGTCACCGGGGTCGTGACGGTAATGAAGATCGCGACCAGCACCTCGTGGACCACTGCCCTGGTGCCAAGGACCGAGAAGAAGACGATCGAGGCCAGGGCGATCGCACCGGTTCCCCAACTGGTACCGAGCGTGGGCGCATGCACCCGCTCGTAGAAGCTTCCGAACCTCAAAGTTCCTATCGCTCCGGCGAGGGTCAGTCCGGCACCGATCAGGACGAGCAACGCGGTCAGGACGGCAGCCCATAGGGGCAAGTCGTAAGCGTGGTTCATTCAATTACCTCGCCGCGCATGAGGAACTTGGCGAACGCGACGCTCGACGCGAAGCCGAGAACGCCGATGATGAGAGCTGCCTCGAAATACACGCCGCTTCCCGTGCGGATACCTACGGTCAGCGCGAGCAGCATGGCGCAGACGTACATCGCATCGAGACACAGCACGCGGTCCTGTGCCCGGGGACCGCGGACCACCCGGTAAGCGTAGCAGCCCATTGCCGCGACGATCATCAGCTGGGCAGCAGCTACCGACCAGAAGAGGACGGCTGCGGTCATTCGAATATCTCCATGAGCAGCGCCTCGTAGCGGTTCTTGACCAAGGTCACCCATTCGTCCTTGTCGATCAGGTCGAGGACGTGGATCAGGAGGATGCCGGAAGCGGGATCGTATTCGACCCACGCCGTGCCCGGCGTGCTGGTAACGATGCACGACAGGACCGCCAGACCCGTCGGATCGCGCAGGTCGAGAGGTATGACGACGAAGCCGGATACGCGCTCACGCCGTCGGCCCTGGATGATGATGCTGAAGACGGCGATGTTCGACCGCAGGATGTCCAGTGCGACGATCCCGGCCAGCTTCGGAATCACGCGCCAGCGCCTGATCCGCGGCTTCGACGGCTGGAGCGCTGTCATCGCGCGGGAAGCCATCAACGCCACGAGACCTCCGAGCAGGAATTGCCCGAGGGAGAACGACGTAAGAAGGAGCCACATCAAGAGCAGTGCGGCCGTCAGGAGAGGATATGGAAGGACGCGGCTCATTTCTCCGCTTCCCCGGCACCCAGCACGCCCTGGATGTAGATTGCTGGCTGGTGCAGCGTGCTCGACGCGGCATCGGTGTAGCGGATCACGGTCCCCCCGTAGACCGCCATGGCGAAGCAAAGGCCGACTAGCGCAAGGACCGGAGCCACCTCGATCACCAATACTCGTGGCACCACGATCTCCAGCGGCGCCCAGAATGTCCGGATGCCCGTGCGCATCATCGCGACAAGCGCCGCCAGACCGGACAGGATGACCAGCGCTACCAGAAGCCAGACGGAAGCGGCCACTCCCCCACCTTGAAGACCATCGGCCAGCATGCCCCGAAGCATAGCGAACTTGGCAACAAAGCCGGAGAGCGGCGGCAATCCGGCGAGCAGGAGAGCGATGCATCCGAACGAGACGCCCAGCACCGCCAGCGCGCCCGGCATGATGATGCCGACTTCCTCGTCCTCGGGTTCGTCCGTTTCTTCCCGCTTGTCACCGTAAGCTTCCATCGTGACGGCCAGGAGGTCCGCCCCAGGCTCGCGCGCACGCTCCACGAGCTCGATCAACATGAACAGCGCGGCGGCGGCGAAGGTCGAGCTGACGAGATAGAACAGCGCACCAGACACGACCGCCGTATTCCCAACGCCGATCGCCGCCAACAGCGTTCCGGACGAGATCAGGACGCTGTACCCCGCAAGCCTGCCCATCGCCTGCGAGGCGAGCACGCCGGTAGTGGCGAACAGAAGGGTGGCGATGCCTCCCCATAGCAGCGCCATGCTTCCGAACCCCGCCAGTTCCCCGGCAAGGTTGCCGAACAGGAGCACGGAGAGGCGGAGGAGCACATATACGCCGACCTTCGTGAGGATCACGAAAATGGCGCCGACGGGAGCCGCGGCAGCCATGTACGCCGGAGGTAGCCAGAAGCCGAGCGGCCACATGCCAGCCTTGACCAGGAACGCCACCCCCAGAACGCCAGCCCCTGCCTGAAGGAGCATGCGGTCTTCGGCGGGGACCTGCGGAATGCGCAGCGCGAGGTCCGCCATGTTGAGCGTTCCCGTCACCCCATAGATCAGGCTCACGCCGACGAGGAACAGCAGCGACGCCGCGAGGTTGATCGAGATGTAGTGCAGTCCGGACCTGACCCGGAACGAACCCGAACCATGCAGCAGCAGGCCGTAGGATGCGGCGAGCGTTACCTCGAAGAAGACGAAGAGATTGAAAAGGTCACCCGTCAGGAAGGCTCCGCCGAGGCCCATCAAGAGGAACTGGAAGAGGGAGTGGAAGTGCGGGCCTGCCCGGTCCCAGCGCGCAAGCGAGAATGCCAGCGCGGCCAGCGCGAGCACGGAAGTGGTAACCAGCAGCAGGGCCGTCAACCGGTCCAGAACGAGGACGATCGCGAAAGGCGCTGGCCAACTCGCCACCGCATAGGACATGGACAGCGTATCCGCGTCATAGCCATCGGCCACCCGCAAGAGAGCGAGCGCTACGATCAGCAGGACCAGCGTGGAAGCGACACTCACAAGAGCCTTCAGCGTGTGCCGTCGCTCGTCGACCAGGAGAAGTGCCGCGCCCGCGATCAGGGGCAGGAGGACAGGAACGACAAGAAGATGCCTCCCCCATTCCATCAACCCGTCTCCCTACCGTCGACGTGATCGCTGCCGGTCAGGCCACGCGAGACGAGCAGGACCACGAGAAGGAGCGCGGTCGTGGCGAACCCGATAACGATGGCCGTAAGCACAAGGGCCTGCGGAACGGGATCGGCGTAGGCGGCTGGGTTGACCATGCCGTCCGCACCGAGAACGGGCGCCGCCCCCACCCGCAGACGGCCCATGCTAAAGATGAAGAGGTTCACGGCGTAGGAGAGCAGCGAGAGGCCGATGACGAGCTGGTAGGTGCGCGGCCGCAGAACGAGCCATACGCCCGATCCGGTCAGCACGCCTATGGCGACGGCGAGGGTCAGTTCCATTCCTGGCGCTCCTCCAGCTGACGCTCTTCCTCCAGACGTGCCGCGCGCAGGCGGCGGATGGACTGGTGCGCGATGGCGATCAGCATCAGGACGGTTGCCCCGACCACCAGGCTGAACACGCCGAGGTCGAAGAGACTCGCGCTCGCCATCGGCACTTTGCCCAGCAACGGCAGCTCCACGTACTGGAAATACGATGTCAGGAACGCTTCCCCGAACAGGATAGGCGCTGCCCCTGTCAGGGCAGCGATCAACAGGCCGCCGCCTATCCAGACCACGGGAAGGATGCGCAGCCGGTCCTCCACCCACACGGTGCCTGCCGCCATGTACTGAAGGATGAATCCCGCGGCCATCGCGACACCCGCCGCGAAGCCTCCGCCTGGCGCGTCGTGACCGCGCAGGAACAGGTACGCGGCCAACACGACCACCACCGGGAACATCCACTGCATGATGACCGACGGCACGTAGAGATACTCGCCTGCCGTTGCATCCGCCTTCCGGTCCGGCTCTGCCTCGTCATATGCCCTCTGGATCAGCTGCTGTTCGGGCCGCTCGATGCTGTCGGGTGCGGGGCGGAACCGCCGCAGCAGCGCGAACACGCTCAGGGCAACGATGCCGAGCACCGTGATCTCCCCAAGCGTGTCGAAACCGCGGAAGTCGACCAGGATCACGTTGACGACGTTGCGGCCGCCACCTTCGCTGTAGGCCTTGTCGAGGAAGAAGCTGGCGATGGATTCGCCTGGCGGGCGCGTCATCACGGCGTAGGCAATTACGGTCATGCCGATGCCCGCCAGCACTGCGATCGTCATATCGCGGGACCGCCGCACGCCGTTCCACAACCCGTCACGTTCGCGCAGGCCTTCGGACCTTTTCGGCAGCCACCGCAGTCCCAGCAGGATCAGGACCGTCGTGACGATCTCGACGACGAGCTGGGTCGCCGCCAGGTCCGGCGCGGACAGCCAGAAGAACGTTATGCAGGTCACGAGCCCCGTGCACCCAAGCAGGGCGAGCGCTGCGAGGCGGTGGAACTTCGCCTGATAGGCCGCTGCGACAGCGCACGCCATCCCGACGCACCAGAGGCCGGTGAACGCAAAGTCGGTCGTGCCGAGAGAACCGAAGCCGATCCCCTTCATCAGCAGTGGAGCCCCACCCGCTGCGACCGCGGCCGCCAGGAGAAGGCGCATCTGCGGCTGAAGGCGCCGCGTGCCGAAGATATCCTCGACGATGCGCGCCCATCGCCACGACACCGCGACCATGGAGCGTTCGAAGACGCGCTGACCATTGATGCGTCGCAGGATGGGTGGACCCTCGGAGCGCTCGAGATAGTCGCCGATGAAAAGGTAGAGGACTGTCCCGCCAGCGAGGGCGACAACACTCATCGCAAGCGGCAGGTTCAGGCCATGCCAGACCGCCAGGCTGTACTGCGGCGTCGCATCGCCCAGCACTGACGAGACCGCAGTTTGGAGGACGGGACCCACGGTGAGGCCGGGAATGATGCCGACCACCAGGCAGGCGACCACGAGAAGCATGACGGGAAACCGCATCCAGAACGGCGGTTCGTGCGGCTCCCTTGGAAAGGTCTCAGGCGGCGCGCCTAGGAAAATCGAATGAATGAGCCGGATCGAGTAGGTCACCGCGAGCGCGCTGCCCAGCACAGCGGCATAGGGGGCGATCGTGTCGACCCACGAATCCGCGTGCGTCTCCACGGCTTCGGCGAAGAACATCTCCTTCGAGAGAAAACCGTTGAGCAGAGGCACCCCTGCCATAGCCGCACTCGCCACCATAACCAATGTTCCGGTTATCGGCATGAAGCGGAAAAGGCCCGATAGCTTCCTGAGATCACGGGTTCCGGCTTCGTGGTCGATGATCCCCGCCGCCATGAAGAGCGAGGCCTTGAAGGTCGCGTGGTTCAGCATGTGGAAGATCGCAGCGACGGCCCCAAGCGGGCTGCCGAGGCTCAACAGCATGGTGATGAGGCCAAGATGGCTGATGGTCGAGTAGGCGAGCAGCCCCTTCAGGTCATGCTGGAACATCGCGAGGTAGGCACCGAGCACAAGCGAGGCCATTCCTGCCAAGCCGAGGATGACGAACCACTCCGGCGTGCCGGAAAGGACCGGCCACAGCCGCGCCATGATGAAGACGCCCGCCTTCACCATGGTGGCGGAGTGCAGGAAGGCCGAGACCGGGGTCGGCGCCGCCATCGCGTTGGGCAGCCAGAAATGGAACGGGAACTGCGCGCTCTTCGTGAGAGCCCCGAGAAGGACCAGAAGAAGCGTCGGCACGTATAGATCGTGGGAGCGGATCAGGTTGCCCGAAGCCAGCACCACGTCGAGGTCGTAACTGCCGACGATGTGGCCGATCATCAGCACGCCCGCGAGCAGCGCGAGACCGCCGATCGCAGTGACCGTGAATGCCATGCGGGCCCCATCGCGTGCCGCCTGGTTATGGTGCCAATATCCGATCAGTAGGAACGAGAAGATGCTCGTCAGCTCCCAGAAGATGACGAGCACGACAAGGTTGCCCGAGAGGACGACGCCGAGCATCGAGCCGGTGAACGCCAGAAAGAACAGATAGAAGCGCCGGACCGGATCCTCGGACGAGATGTAATAGCGCGTGTAGAGGACGACGAGAAAACCGATGACGCTGACGATCAGCGCGAAGATCCACGCGAACCCGTCCATTCTCAGCGTGAAGTCGAGCCCGAGCGAGGGCATCCACGCGATGTCGATGCGAATGGACCGGCCGGCGCTGACCTGCGGATAGAAAGACAGGGTCAGCGCCGTGCACGCCAGCGTCGTCAACGCAGCGAGCCATGTGACCGGAGTGCGCGAATCCGTTGGAAGGAGCACCGCCGCCAGTCCTGCCAGGAAAGGCAGGACCACAATGAAGATTAGCGGGTAGTGCTCCATCACGCTCCTTCTGAAAGGTCCTGGGAAGGCGTTCCAGGGTATTAGCGCTGATCCGCCAACGAAGGTCCAGTTCCGCGTTGCCGGAGCGTGCATCGCGGCGGAAGATTCGTACCGGCCGGACCGACCGACAGCACTTCGACCCACCGAGGACCTTCAGTTCCGCTTCCCCACACCAAAGAACGCTCTCCTGCGGCCAGACCAACCAGAGCCAGGCCGAGCGGCGACGCGACTGAAAGTTCAGAAGGCGGCCACATCCTGTCCTTGGGCAGGATCAGACGTCGCCGCTCGCGCTCCTCGGATGCTGCGAACTCGAACGTGACGAAGCTGTCAAGCATAAGCCTGCCGTCGGGGATGTTATCCAGCCCACGGATCTCGGATCTCGCCAGCTTGCGTGTGATCATCGAGGCCATGGGGTCGTACTCGGCAGCAAGGGATCGTGCCAATGCCTGCAGCCGCCCCTTGTCGGCCGTCGAAATTATGGCAACCGGTTCGGGTAAGGAGGCTATCATTCGAAATCTCCTGTCTTGCGACAGCGCCCTGTGTCGGGCGCTGTCGCTTCGGACAGGGATCGTATGGGTGGGCCGGCGTTCAGGCGGCCGAGGGGCCCGGATCGTCGAAGCCGCCGGGGCCGACGGGCACGAGGCGCGGCCTGTCGTGGTATGCGCCCTGGATCACCCGCAACGCCGGCCTGCCCTGAGGCGCGGTGGAAATGCGGGCGAGCGCTTCCTTTTCGCGCCTCGCCGCCTCGGGCTGGTAGTGGACGGTGTTGAGCACGACGCGCACCTCCCTGCCCTCCTCGTCGGTCAGGTCGAACACCTGCCCCTCGGTAAGACCCAGGAGGGCCAACCCGCGAACGCTGGAGATCGGCAGGAACATGCCGACCGTGGATGCCTTCGCGTCATGGGAAAGCACGCGCGTGTCGGGGTCCCGCCCATCAACGCTGTACGTCACTCGGCTGCTGAGGGTCGCTACGTCCGCGGGGACATCCTCGCGGAACATGACGATCGCGGATTCGAGCTTGCGCTTGAGGAGCGGCGCGAGCGGGTCCTCCCTCCCGAGGCAGCGATCGCGCATTACCTCCAGGATCGTGAAGTCCTTGGTGGTCAGGATGCAGGTTTCGGCGGTCATAGCAGTTCTCCATCGCTCCGCAGCGGAGCGGTTGCGTGAAACGGAATGGAGATCCCCTGGCCGCCGACGGCGGCTCAGGGGGCTACGATCCTGCGATGAGGCAGCCTCCGAAACGTGAAAGCTGGCCGGTGTGAACGAACCTAGTCACAGCGCGACTGGGTGCTCGACCGCGGCAGCCGGGCTGATTTCGCCCGAAGGAACGCCCACGCTCTCCACTGTAAGTCTGTGCACGCGGCCGTCGCGCGCCGTCCAATCGATCGACTGCCCTGCCGGCAAGCCGATGAGGGCAGCCCCGATCGGCGTCAGCACAGAGATCTTGCCCTCCGCGATATCGGCTTCGCCCGGGAACACGAGCGTCACCTGCCGGTCCTTGCCGAGGTCGCTTGTGAAACGCAGCGGCGACCCCATCCTCACGACATCAGCCGCGATCCGCCCATCATCGACGATGCGCGCGCGGTCGAGCTCGGCTAGGAGTTCCTCCGCAACCTGCGGGTTCCTGGAGAGGTAGGATTCGGCGAGCCTCGACAGACGCTCATGGTCCGAACGGGTGGTCGTGATCGCAGGCTTGCGTTGCTTCTTGATGCCCGATGCCATGTCGTGGCTCCTTGCTGCAGCACCCCGAGCGCGCACGAGGCACGTCGGGCTTTAAGTTGGGATTTGAAGAATGTCGCTTCGGAAGAGGCTGCTACGCCGAAGTAATCGGGTTAGGCCTATGATGCCCCACGGCCGGGGCGCGACGCGACCTTGGCCGGGGGTCAGATGCCCGCGATGGGGCACGCCCTGAGAATGCTGAGGATGAAGCGCTCGGTCGACATGCATCGAACGTGGGATGCCTGACGCGGAAAGTCAAGGCTCCAAACCTAGGCCACCATATCGTCGGAAACGACGCGACCGGTATGTCGCGGAACGATGAGGCGCGTCAGGTCGAAGCCCTGACGCCGTGCCTCGGACAGGAATTCTTCCTTCACCCGTTCGTAGAGAGAGGGCATTCGCGACAGGAGCCAGAGATATTCCCTGTCGGGCGTTCCGACCAGCGAGATGGAATAGTCTTCGGCGAGTTTGAGAACCCAATAGTCGCCGCTCGTGAAAGGAATCCACCGAATGAACTGGGGCAAGAAGGTCACCTTGAGACGTGAGTTGCCCTCGTCAGCGGGCGTGGCCTCCCCAATTGCCTGAGTGGGCTTTCCGTCCTCGTCGAAGCAGCGGTTGTCGACCCGCACCGAACCGCTTTCGTTGAGCGAATAATGTGCGGTGATGTCGGTCGCGGTCTTGTCCTCGTACTTCAGCGGAAGCCGACAAATCTCGTACCACTGGCCCAGGTATCGGTTGAGGTCGAGCGACGGGATGGCTGTGACAGGTATGTGGGTCATTGACAGTCTCCTTCGTCGCAAAAACCCCGGTCCTGCTGCCGGGTTCCGATCCGCGGCGCATATGCTCGCGCCGTCGATGGACTTTCCGCGCGCCTGCGCTAGCTTTCCCTTTTGAGTTGTCTGCAGGCGGAGGGGCCGATGGTTGTCGAAGTCACACCGGTTTACGCGAGGCCGATTCACCCGGCCCACGCGATGCTGTTGGCATTTTCGCTTCCGTCCTTCCTCGCGGCGCTGGTAAGCGACCTCGCTTACTGGAACACCTTCCAAATCCAGTGGTCAAATTTCTCGTCATGGCTGATCGCGGGAGGCTTGCTTGGCAGCGGCTTCGCCATGCTGTGGGCGCTGGTCGACCTTGTCCGCTTCCGTAGATCAGGAAGCCGGCGTCCGCTGATCTATTTCCTGGCCCTCCTCGCCATGTTTGTGGTCGGGTTCATCAACGAACTCGTCCATGCGAAGGACGCCTGGGCGGTCATGCCGGAGGGGCTGTATCTCTCGATCGTCACCGTCCTTCTCGCCTTTGTCGTCTCCTGGATCGGGTTCTCCGGCCACCGTAGGGCGAGGTACGCATGATGCGCCGTTCCCTTTTCGTCGCCTCTTTGGCCCTGCTGCTCGCTTCCTGCGGAGACGAACCCGCGCCGATGCAGTACGGTGCGACGCCCGATCTGCCAGAGCCCCGGCGCGGATTGCTGCCCGACATGAGGATTGCGCTGCCTGCTGCATGGGAGGGCGAACTGCCGACCGTGCCCGAAGGCTACACGATCCAGGCGATAGCGGCCGAGCTGATGGTGCCGCGCCAGACCATCGTCCTCCCTAACGGCGACATCCTCGTCGCCGAGGGATCGGGCGGCGGCGCCCCCGCCCTTCGCCCGAAGGATGTGATCGCGAACTACATCAAGGGGCTCGGCAAGACCGATGTCGGCGGCGGCAACCGCCTGACGCTCCTGCGCGATGCCGATGGTGACGGCTCCTACGAGGCGCGCGGCATCTTCGCCGACAACCTCAACGCGCCGTACGGCCTCGCCTTCGTGAACGGGGTCATCTACGTCGCCAACCAGGACGAGCTCGTCAAATTCGCCTACACGGACGGTCAGACGGAAGCCGGCGGTCCTCCGGAAACCGTGACCGAGCTGCCATCGGCGATCAATCACCACTGGACCAAGGCGCTGACGGCAAGCGCCGACGGCCGTTTCCTCTATGTCGGCATTGGCTCGAACAGCAACATCACCGAACGCGGGATGGATGCCGAGGTCGATCGCGCCGTGATCTGGGAGATCGACGCGCAGACCGGAGCGCACCGGCAGTATGCCACCGGCTTGCGCAATCCCACGGCGCTCGCAATCCAGCCGGAGACGGGCCAGCTGTGGGCCGTGGTCAACGAGCGCGACGAGATCGGGCCCAATCTCGTCCCCGACTACCTGACGTCGGTCCAGGAGGGCGGCTTCTACGGCTGGCCCTACAGCTACTGGGGCAAGAACGTCGATCCCCGCGCACAGCCCCAGGACCCCGAGAAGGTCGCAGCTGCAATCCAGCCGGATTACAGCCTCGGCTCACACGTGGCGGCGCTCGGCGTTGCCTTCTCGACGCCGTCGATGGGCGAAGGATTCACGGATGGCGTCTTCGTGGGCGAGCACGGAAGCTGGAACCGCACGCCTCCCAGCGGCTACAAGGTCGTCTTCGTGCGCTTCGAGAATGGCAAGCCGGTGGGCGAGCCGGTCGACTTCGCGACAGGCTTCCTGACCGATGACGGCAAGGCCCGCGGACGGCCGGTCGGGGTTACCGTCGATCCGCGCGGCGCGCTGATCGTGGCGGACGACCTGGCGAACACGATCTGGCGCATCACGCGCAACGCCGCTCCTGCGCCGGCCGGATAGTGCGCGCTAGGCCTGCCTCGGCAGAACCGTCAGCACGCGTTCAGTGAACACGGCGAACTCGGCCATGAAGGTCTTTAGAAAGTCGGCGGTGGACTCGTTCGTGACATTGCCGTCCTCGTCGATCAGGCCCGGCTTGAACTGAATGTAGGCTTCCGGGGCGTTCATCTGAGGCGAATTGCAGAAGCCCAATATACTTCGCAGGTGCTGCTGCCCTACCGCAGTGCCGATCTCGCCGGGTGACGTTCCGATGACGGCCGACGGTTTCCTCGTGAAGACGTTCTGCCCGTACGGGCGGCTGGCCCAGTCGATCGCGTTCTTGAGCGCGCCGGGGATCGAACGGTTGTATTCCGGCGTGACGAACAGGACGGCATCGACGTCCGCGATGGCTGACTTGAACCGCTTTGCGACATCCGGATAGTCGGAATCGTAGTCGTAGCTGTAGAGAGGCAGGTCGCGGATGGGGATTTCCCGCAACGACAGCTCCGGCGGAGCGAGCTTGACGAGAGCCTTCGCCAATTGTCGGTTAATGGACTTGGTCGCGAGACTTCCAATGAGGTAGCCGACCTCGAAGTTCGCCATGATGGCCTCCCTTACGGTCAGATCCCCCGCCTCCTGATATCATGTTTCGGAGAACGAGTCTCAGATTGATCTGCTGCTAGCCGCGCCAGACTGCGGAACCACGAGCACGTCGCACGGAACACTTTCGAGGATGCGCGTCGCGACACTGCCGACCAGCGAATGCATCAACCCGCTTCGGCCATGCGTTGCGGCGATCACCAGGTCGGTGTCGGCCTCGTTGACGAGGACCTCGAGCCCTGTCACCGGGTCGCCCCGGCGCGCAACGATGTCGAACTTCGTCGCCGCCGCCCCGGCAACGCCGTCCAGGAATTCACTTACTTCCGCGACTGCCGCTGTCTCGAACTGTTCGTCATATCCCGCCTTGTCGTCGATCATGCCCCGGTAAGGCGGATTGAACCCGTGGAAAAGAACGAGTTCTCTCAGGGAGAACCACTTCAGCGCGGTCGTGAGTGCATCCTTGGACGCTTCCGACATGTCTGTGGCGACGACGACGCGCTCATCCGTGTCCAGGACCTTCTTCTTCACGACTAGGACAGGGACCGGGGACTTCCGTGCAAGGGCGGTGACGCTGCTTCCCACGAACACCTGCGCAAGCGGTCCTGAACGCGCGATGCCCGTGACGATCAGGTCCGCGCGGTCGCGCCTGACCGTATCCAGCACCACCTCGTCGACGGCGCCTTCCTCCACGATCACCGAGTATCGCAAACCCTCGACGCCGGCGAGTTCCTCCCGGAGGTTGGCGGCATTGCGCTGCGCGGCGTTGCGATAGGCATCCCGGACGGCGAGGTCGTCGGTCAGGGAGACATCGGTCAGTGCATGAACTGCTGTTAGGCTGGCGTTCCATAGGAGCGCCAGCTGAACGGCCCGGTCCTGCGCCCGATCGCATCTTGCGGTGAAATCCGTCGCCAGAATGATGTGGGCGGGGATAGCCCGGCTAATCCCAGTTGCCATGCGAGTCATCCTCCTGTGCTGTCGCGATCATACAGCATGCGGGGCGACATGGGCGCGCCGCAAGCCGAACCCGCGGCCGCGTCCAGGTCCATCAGAGCCCGAGATCGTTGAGATCGGGGCCCTTCGGCACGATACCGTTCGGGTTGAGCGACGCGATCGAGTAGTAGCCCTTCTTTATGTGGTCGATGTTCACGGTCTCGCGAATGCCCGGAATGTCGAGCACCCGCTTGAGATAGGCCGTTAGGTTCGGATAGTCGGCCACTCGCCGCATGTTGCACTTGAACAGGCCGTAATAGGCGGCATCGAAGCGCACGAGCGTCACGAACAGTCGGATGTCGGCTTCGGTGAAGGTCGCGCCGAGCAGGTAGGGTCCGCCGGCCAGGCGCTCCTCGAGCTCGTCGAGCATTTCGAATACGCCCGCATATGCCTCGTCGTATGCGACCTGCGTGGTTGCGAATCCCGCACGGTAGACGCCGTTGTTCAGCGCCGGGTAGATGCGCTCGTTGAGCGCGTCGATCCCAGCGCGCAGCGCTTCCGGGTAAAGGTCGACCGTCTCGTCCGCCAGTGCGCCGAACCCTAAATTGAACATCCGCACGATGTCGGCGGATTCGTTGTTGACAATCGTATTGCGCTTCTTGTCCCACAGCACCGGCACGGTGGCGCGCCCCGTGAAGTCTCCGTCAGCCCTGCTGTACAGCTCGTGCATATAGGTAGCGCCGTTGAGATCGTCCCGATCGGAGCCGGGATAGTCCCCGAAGCGCCAGCCCTGATCCGTGAGGGCCGGCTCGACCGCCAACACCGATACGAGGCTGTCGAGCTTCTTTAGCTTGCGTGCAGCCAGGGTGCGAGATGCCCAAGGACAAATGTAGGCGACGTAGAGGTGGTAGCGGCCCGGTTCGGCCTTGAAACCACTCTCCCCGGTCGGGCCCGCGTTCCCGTCGGGCGTGATCCAGTTGCGAAAGCTTGAGACCTGACGGACGAAGCCGCCCTTCTCGTCCTTCGCCTGCACCGGCTGCCAGTCTTCCGTCCATTTTCCGTTCACGAGCATGACCGGTCTCCTCAGTGTCTCAATTTGATGGACGTGCCCCACGGGTCGCGCAGGACCATAACGCCATCGCCCTCGGCTTCGATGGACAGCCCGGCGGATTTCGCCCGCGCGCGGACGGCTTCGATTACCGACGCGTCGCGAGCGATGATCTCGACGCTGTCGAGTCCCGCGGCACCGTGCGCTCGCTGTGAGGCGCCTCGGCTGTTCCAAACGTTTCCGGCCAGCTGGTGGTGGTAGCCGCCGCTGCCGTAGAAGCTCGCGCCGGGGTAGTCGACGGTCACCTCGAATCCCAGGACGTCGCGGTAGAAGCGGTCCGTCTCCCCCGTATCGCCGACGCGCAGGTGGACGTGCCCGATGCTGCCGTTCTCGGGGAACCCGTTCCAGGAACCTCCCTCGCCTGCCGCGAGTAGGTCCTGCACGTCGAGCGGATCGGTCGACATCTGGATGTTGCCATCGGTATCGCGCCACCGCGGAACCGGCCGGTCGAAGTAGACTTCGATGCCGTTGCCTTCGGGGTCGGCCAGATAGATCGCCTCGCTGACGATATGATCCGACGCGCCGTGCAGCGGCACCTTGGCATCGGCGACGTGCCGAAGCCATCGGGCGAGGTCGCCGCGCGTCGGCAGCAGGAACGCGGTGTGGAAAAGTCCGGCCTGATTCCTGTTCGAAGTCGCGGCAATCGGGTCTCCTTCGAGCACCAGCAGCGGAGCGCCGTCCGTCCCGAGAACGGCCCTGCGATCGTCCTTGAACAGCACGGAGAGACCGATCGTGTCGCGGTAGAAGTCCGCGACCGTGTCGAGGTCGCGCACCCGCAGGGTGACCCTGCCGATCCGCATGGGAGCGGCGCTCATGTCGAAATTCTCGGCTGCGTTCGTCATTGTCTTGCTCCCGTGAGGGGCGGCCGCGCGTGGCGGCCGCCGGTGCGATTCAGGAAATTCCCTGCCAGGCCGGCGCGATGTCGGTGCCGTGGCCGAGCCCGTATCCGAGCGCGATGTTCAGTGCCGCGACCGGCTCCAGCAGACGGGCGCTTGAAAGAGCACCAGTCTCTACGGTCCCGAAGCCTGCACTCTTCGCCAGGGCCACGACTCGCCTGCGTGCGTCTTCATCGTCGCCGGCGACGAACACGGTTGTGTCCTTGCCTGCGGTCTTGCCACCATTGGCGAGCACGGAAGCGAACACGGTGTTGAAAGCCTTCACGACCTTGGCGCCCGGCGCCTTCTTCTGGATCTCTTCGGCCGCACTCGTGGAATGACCGATTGTCAGGCCCGAGAAGTCCGCCTTCATCGGGTTGGTAACGTCGACGACAATCTTGTCGTCGAAGGCTCCAGAAGCGACGATATCGGCTGCCGCATCATACGGTACGGCGAGGAACGTCACGTCGCCGGCTGCGCCGGCTCCATTCAGTCCGGTGCTCTTCACGCCATGGCCGACCGCGCTGGCCACCGCTCGCGCCTTGCCCTCGTCGCGACCGACGACGGTTACCTGATGTCCGACTTTCGCGAAGACGTTTGCGAACCCCTTGGCCATGTTGCCGGTTCCGATGATCGAGATTTCCATCTTGGTTCTCCTTGTTGCCGACGCTGTTTTGCGTCTTCTTCAGGAAGATGGCTCATCAAGCGGTAGAAGATAATCTGCCCAATCAGGATATGATTGCGTCCGTTTCGGCAGCAATCGCTATCGTTCCGCGTAACGCTCCGCCAGGAACTCCACCAGCAGCCGCACTTTCGCGGCGAGATGGAGCTTGTGCGGATAAAGCACATGCACGTCATAAGGCGCGGTCTCGAACTGCTGGAGGAGCCGGACGACCCGACCTTCCCCGATCGCCTCCCGGGCAAGGAATTCCGGCACGCACGCCAGGCCAAGGCCAGCTTCCGCCGCGGCGAGGCAGGCTTCCCCGTTCGAATATCGAATACGGCCGCTAACGGCGACGAACGTTGTCGTGTCCTTGCCGTCGCCGCGGAAGGGCCACTTGTTCGGTTCGCGAAAATTCGTGTCGATGATGCAGGCGTGGTCCGTGAGATCGCTCGGTCTCGTCGGTTGCGAATGGTTTTCAAGGTAGGCTGGCGAGGCGACGACCACGATCCGCACTTCGAGCAGCTTGCGCATCATCAGGCTGGAATCGCGCGGCCGGCCAACGCGAACGGCGAGATCGAACCCCTCCTCGACGAGATTGGCGACCCGGTCGGAAAAGCTGACATCGAGTTCGATGTCGGGATAGCGGCTCGCGAAGGCATTCAGCGCCGGCGCGAGTTCGAGCACGCCGAACGTAAGCGGCGCCGTCATACGCAACCGACCGCGCGGCTTCTGCGATATGTTGCGGATTTCGAGGTCGAGCGTCCCGAGCTCTTCCAGCAGCGGCCGCAGGCGCTCGTAGTAGGCCTGTCCGGCTTCCGTCGGCGAGACCGAGCGCGTGGTCCTGTTGAACAGCCTCACCCCCAGCTCGTTTTCCAGGCGGGAGACGAGCTTGGAAGCCTGAGTCGGAGAAGTACCGAGCTTCTGCGACGCACCGACGAAGCTTTCCGCCTCCATGACGGCTACGAACATGCGGTCGCATTCCAGGCGGTCCACGCGTTGCCCTCCGATCGCTGATGACAGCCAGGCTGGCCGCGATTCAGCATCACCTGCGGTGAACCGCAAGGCTCACAGGCTTGTCGCCGCCGATACGGACTGATCTTGTCCAGTGTCGGGGATGGCTCGGTCAGAGATCGAATGCTGAAGAAAATCGGGTGGACCGGCCTTTTCGTCGTCCTGGCGCTCCTGGCCGCGCATCTGGCGTTCAGGCCGCCGCCTCTCGCCGGGCGGACCACGTCCGTTGCGGTCGAGGCCACCGCATCGTCGGCCCTGGGCAGCCTGGCACGCAAGGGATCTCCTGACGGAGTGGCCGACAGCGGTGTCATCCCGCTGCTCGATGGCGCTGACGCGTTTGTCGCCCGCGTCGCCTTCATCCGGACCGCCGTCACCGCCTTAGACGTCCAATATTACATATGGCAGCGCGACGCGACCGGACTCATCCTCTTGGATGAGCTCCGCAAGGCAGCAGAACGGGGCGTGAGAGTGCGCCTGCTCCTAGACGACAACGGCATCAGCGGCCTCGACCAAGATCTCGCGGCCCTCGACGCCCTCGAGAACGTCGAAATCCGTCTCTTTAATCCCTTCGTCTTCCGCGCCGTGAAGCCGCTCGGCTATCTGTTCGACTTCGTGCGCCTCAATCGGCGCATGCACAACAAGTCGCTGACCGCTGACGGTGCCGTGAGCATCGTCGGGGGACGCAACATCGGCGACATCTATTTCGGGTTCGGCAGCGGCGTTCAGTTTATCGATACCGACGTGGTCCTTGCTGGCAAGGCTGCTGCGGACATCGGCAGGGATTTCGACGGCTACTGGGCCAGCGGTTCCGCCCATCCGGTGGAGCGCATCCTGGACGACCCAGACGCGTCCGCCCTCGGCCGGCTCGCCGACGATGCAGCGCGGGCCGCAGCGTCTGCCGAAGGCAGGCTCTATTTCGAAAGACTGCGGGATTCGAACCTGGTGCGCCAGCTTGCGGAGGCCGCGCTGGCCTTCGAATGGACCGAAGTCGCCCTGGTGAGCGACGATCCGGCAAAGGGCCTCGGGCGGGCGGCCGATGACGATCTGCTGTTCCCTCAGTTGATGGCGCTGCTCGCGCGGCCGTCCCGGTCTGTCGATCTTGTCTCCGCCTATTTCATCCCGGGGCGCAAGTTTTCGGACGCTCTGGGGCAACTCTCCCGAGCAGGCCTGCGCATACGCATCCTCACCAATTCGCATGCGGCCACCGACGTGCCGATCGTTCACAGCGCCTATGTGAAGTATCGGCCCGACCTTCTGCGATCCGGCATCGAACTCTACGAGCTCAAGCCGGAACACGCCGCTCCGGACGAAGTTCAGGGACCGGACATGGGCGATTCCTCGCGCGCCAGCCTTCACTCGAAAACGCTCGCTGTCGATGGCGAGCGGATATTCATCGGATCCTTCAACTTCGACCCGCGCTCGGCCTTGCTGAACACCGAAATGGGCGTGCTGATCGTGAGTCCCAAGCTGGCCGGCGCTCTCGGGCAGTCTTTCACCGAACGATTTCGCCAACTGAGCTACATGCCGGAACTGACGGCCGCAGGCGGGATCCAATGGACCGAGGCGGCCGACCACGTGAACATCACCTATGCGGCGGAACCGGGGACCGATTGGCTCTCCAGGCTATTCCTCCGGGTGCTGGGATTGCTGCCCATCGAATGGCTGCTGTGAAATGCCGCTACTGATACATCGGCAGCGTTGAGGTCCAGATGGCCAGGCCGATGACTGCAACCACGATCCAGAACAGCGAATTGACGAGCATGCGCATCAGGTCGCGGTTCCGGTCGGCGGTCACGCCCAGCCGGTCCGACACCCAGTCGCCCGGCGCTAGGAATATCCACAGGATGAAGCGCCCTAACCTGTCCACGGTGTCCTCCGTCCTGCGGTCGATGTATCGCGCGTATCTGGGGTGCGAGCTACATCCGTCTTCTAAACTGCTGTTCGACCAGTCTGGTTCAAGGTGCGGGATATATCACCGTGCCGTCTCGAAAGACCGCTTCACTGGTCGGCACGGCAACCTCTTGCCGCCCGGCTTCCATTAGGTGAAAGACCTCCAAACCGCGTCCCAGCAGATGGTCCGCGATGATGCGGCGATGGCATCTCCACCAGACGGCCTCCGAGCACATGAACGCGCAACGGCGTTGATGGCCAATCTCAATCAGACGTCGCAGCCCGGCACGGAAGTCACCGCCGAGTGCGTAATCCGCGTAGTTGTGGAAGCTCTTGTTCCGCCATGCGCCGTTCGTCTCCGGAGCGACGAAGCCGACCTTGCGGCGTCGGCCGCCCAGCGGGCTTATGAGTTCGTAGCCGATCTGCGCTTCTGCGAGCGAGTTGGCGAGCCTGTCGCTGTCGAAATGAGGATAGGTGCGCGAACCAGGCAGCCGGCGGACATCGACGACGATTCCGATCTGCGCACCGTGGAGTATTCCGATGAACTCCTCGATTGACCGGTTGGAATGCCCGATCGTGAAGAACGGATGCGCCTTGTCGTCCGGCGCGTCACGATCCTTCTTCTGCAGCGCCATATCGGGTCCGGTGCGCTGGTGGCGGGCTGACCTCCCGCCTAGAGCAGCGCAATGAGCACGCCGATCAGGGCTGCCGCCAGTGCGGCGAGGCTGGGGATCATCACCGCCGCTCCCGATGCCACCGCTAGCGCTGCCACCCAGTCGAAGGGCCTGTCAGATGCTTCTCTCATGTCCTAGTCCTTCCCGTTCGCTTTTCGGATCGAATGCCGCTGGTGCGCGCCCCGTTCCCCTTCCTGGGCGACTTCGCCGCAAGTGGCTCGTCCATCCACGCGTCCTGCTGCAGTGGTTCATCGGCCGCCTCGGCGATCAGCACCCGTTCGGCTGCCCCGTCGAGATCGTCGTACTGGCCGCTTCGCATCGACCACAGGAACGCCGCGAGACCTGCCACGCCCATGCCCAGCGCGATCGGCACAAGCCAGACGAGGTAACTCATGCCGCCTCCGCATGGCGCATTGGCATGGTGGCAGGCTCGGCCGCAGCTTTCCCGTCGGCGCCGGAAAGACGAAGCGCATTGCAAACCACGACGATGGACGATGCCGACATGGCGATTGCCGCCATCAGCGGCGTGACGTGGCCGAGGACGGCCAGCGGTACGACCAGAACGTTGTAGACGATCGCGAGGCCGAGGTTCTGCCACACCAGCCGCGCGGCCGACCTCGCAACGCCGACCGCTTGCGGCACAGCGTCCAGGCTCTTTCCCAGAAACACGAGGTCGGCTGCGTTGCGGCCAACGTCCGCCGCCGACGATGGGGCGATGGAGACATGCGCGGCTGCGAGCGCAGGCGCGTCGTTAAGGCCGTCGCCGACCATCAGCACTCGCCGTCCTGCGGAGGCCAGTTCCGCCAGGCGCTCGACCTTGGCTTCGGGCACCGCGCCGTGGCGCGCGTCCCGGATCCCGAGCGCGTCCGCCACCGTGCCGACCGCCTGTGCGTTGTCGCCGGATAGCACCTCGACCGACATCCCGACGTCGCGGAGCTTCCGCACCGCCTCCGCCGCACCAGGCCGCAAGGCGTCGAAGATCGTCAGTGATCCGGCCGGGCGGCTGTCCTTCGAAAGCCAGGTGGATGCCTCCGCTGTGAGGCCTGCAACGTCGGCGGAGGTCCACTCCCGCCGTCCGAGCCTGTAGAGGCTGTCGCCAACACGACCTTCGACACCGAAACCGGGAACCTCGCGAAGATCATCGACATGAACGCGCGCGGTGGTCAGGGAAGCGACCGCGCGAGACGCCGGATGCCGCGAAAACGAAGCGATGCTGGCCGCCGCTGCAATATCGTCGGCTGCAACCGAATGTTCCGTCACACGCATCGCCCCGGTGGTCAGCGTTCCGGTCTTGTCGAAGACCACGGCATCGGCCTCCGCGAGTCGCTCTAGCGCGCTGCCGTCCTTTAGCGTGATGCCGAGATCGAACAGACGCCGCGCCGCCACGACCTGCACCATCGGAACGGCGAGACCGAGCGCGCAGGGACAGGTGATGATGAGCACCGAGATCGCGACCGTGACGGCCTTGTGTCCGTCCCCCGTCAGCATGAGCCATGCCGCAAAGGTGGCGAGCGCCAGAAGGTGGATCACTGGCGAATAGAGCGCGGCGGCGCGGTCGGCGATCCGGCGGTAGCGGGCGCGCCCGTCCTCGGCAGCCGCCATGAGCCTGACCATGTCGGCCAGGAACGAATCGCGCGCCGGCCTGTCGGCCCTGATCGTCAGCGCGCCGTCGAGGCTGAGCGTGCCGGAAAGCACTGTTGCGCCGGGCCTGGCGGGCTCTGGAGCCGCCTCGCCGCTCACGACGGAGAGGTCTAGGCTGCCGCTGCCTGCCACGACGGTGCCGTCGACCGGAACGCGGTCGCCAGGCGCGACCAGCACGTGGTCGCCCGCCTTGATTTCGGCGATGTCGCGAAACTCGCGCGCGCCGTCCGGGCCGATCAGCGTCGCGCCCCGGGGCATCAGCCTGGCCAGGCCCGTGACGGCGTTCCGCGCCTTCGTCCGCATCGCGTGGTCGAGCGTCCGGCCCGCCAGCAGGAAAAACAGCAGCGATGTGACCGCATCGAAGTAGGCGTGCTTCCCGCCGGCGACCGTGTCGTAGAGGCTGAGCCCAAGCGCCAGCAGGATGCCGATGGATATCGGCAGATCCATGCTGGAGGTTCGCGCGCGGACCGCACGCCAGGCCGACGCGAAGAAGATGCGCCCGGAATAGGCAACCGCCGGGAGCGCAAGGGCGGCGGAGATCAGGTGGAAGGCGTCGCGCGTCTCCGCGTCGGCCCCGGACCACACGGAGACCGAGAGAAGCATGATGTTCATCGCGGCGAAGCCTGCGACGGCTGTCGCCTTCAGCAGCTGCGCGAGCTCCGGATCGCGCGTGTCGTCCGCGGTGTCTGCGAGAGTCGCGTCGTAGCCCGCCTCCTTGAGCGTGGCTAACAGCGGCGGCGCGCCATCGGCGCCCCTCCACCGCACCGCCACGCGCCGCGAGGTGAGGTTCACGCGCGCGGCCACGACCGGCTCGAGCTGCCGCAGCGCGCCTTCGATCGTCGCGATGCACGCGGCGCACCGCATCTGAGGCACGGAGAGGTCCGTCTGGAATATGCCGCCGCCGAGGTCCCTGCTCGCGAGCACCATCTCCAGCGCGGAGATATCGCCCGGCGCAAGCTGAAGTCCGGCTTCGACGCCTGGCGCGCAGCAGGTCACGTCAGGCTTCCGGAACGGCCACCGCGCGATAGGCGTGCCAGGTTGCGTGTCCAAGCAGCGGGAAGATGACGATCATCCCGACGAGACCGGTGACGACGCAGATCCCGAAGAGGATCTGAACCATGGCCCCCCAAGCGATCATCGGCGGCAAATTGTTCCACACCAGCTTCATGCTCGTGGCCATCGCGGTCAGCGCATCGATTCGCCGGTCAAGAAGCATCGGCACCGCAAACACGCTGATCGAGAAGGCGAAGGCGGCGAACAGTCCGCCGATCGCCGTGCCGACGAACAGCATCGCCCAGCCGTATGGACCTCCGAGAAGCAGCCCCAGGACACCGTCGAGGCCGGGGAAGGCAGTGACACCGAAGAACAGCGCCCACAACAATATCGCGGCCCTGTTCCAGAGGAGCGTCAGCATGCACAGGAGCAGGCCAGTGAAGAACACTTGCGCACCGGCGCTCGGGCGAACACGCAGCATCGCCTCGAAACCGACCTCGCGCCCCTGCTCGATCGCCCTGCTCTTCTCGTAGAGGCCGACGGCGAGGAACGGCGCCACGATCATGAAGCCCGCAAGTGAGGGGAAGAGGATGTAGTCGCGGCCAAAAGCGACCAGGGTCCAGATAAAGGCGACCGAGAGGACGAAGACCCCTACGCCGTAGGCAATGCTGGAGCCTGGCCGGGTCCAGAAGTCGCGCCAGCCGGCTGCCAGCCAGCCGAGCCCAGCGAGGAGCGGCAGGCGCCGCTGCAGCCGCGGGTCACGCGTCTCGCCGATGCCCGAGGTTTCGCTGAGCAACCAGTACGAGTCTTGAGTCTGGCTCATCGGAGTTCTCCTCAGCATGCCGACTTGGCGGCGCGATAGCCTTCGCCGCTGCCGGCGGCCTTCAGGTGCTGCACGCATTCCGGCTGCGACTGGAACGCAACGTAGACGAGATGCGCGTTGGCTGCCGCAAACACGAGCAGCCCGACCGGGATGAGCACCCATGCAAGCCTCGATCTGCGCGGCGGCGGCGCTGTCTCGGTGGTCATGGCCGGCCAGTCCCGAGGTCGTGGACGTATAGCGACAGCGTTCTGATCTCCGCTGTCGTCAGCCGCTCATCCCAGGTCGGCATATGTCCCTGCCTGCCGCCGTGGACGGACGCGATGATGCTGTCCATCGTGCCTCCGTAGACCCAGTAGGTATCGGTCAGATTGGGTGCGCCGACCTCCGGATTGCCCGTGGCGTTCTCACCGTGACAGGCAGCGCATGTGCTGGCGAACACCTCTTTGCCAGCGTCAATCCGATCGACATTCTGCGCGGTCGAGTAGTCCGGGTTCGTGAGCGAATACACGTACGCTGCCACGTTCCTGACCTGGTCGCGGTCGAGCATTTCGTCGCGGCCGAAGGCGGGCATCTGGGCAATTCGGGAGTCAGGATGCGTGGTGTTGATGCCGACGCGCATCGTCTGCTCGATCAGCTCCGGACCGCCACCCCACAGCCAATCCTCGTCGGTCAGGTCGGGATAGAAGGCGCGGCCCCGGCCGTCGCGGCCGTGACAGGCGGCACAATTGTCGCCGAAAAGCTGCTGTCCCGTTCCCCGGACGGTCTGCATCAACGCCTCGTCGGCCAGAATGGCGTCGTAGGGTTCGCTCTCGAGGCGCGCCGTCCAGGGCGCCCGCTCCTGCTGGCCGTCTATCACGCGCGCCTCCACCGTTGTCCTCTGGTCTATGCCCAACAGTCCCTTGGTGTAGGTCTCGCCCAGCGGCCATGACGGCATGAAGAACCAGTAGGCGAACGCCCACACATGGGTGATGATCAGAAACATGAGAACGCCGCGCGGAACCGGCGTATCAAGCTCCTTGATCCCGTTCCATTCGTGGCCCGTGGTCTCGCGGCCCGTGACCGGATCCCGCTCTACTTTTGCCATGGCTGGTCGTCCTGATCGAGGATGCTGTGCTTGGCCCGGTCGAAGCGTTTCCTGTTCTTGGGCCAGAACGCGTAGACGCAGACGCAGATGAAGAAGGCCATCATGTAGAACAGGCCCCAGCTCTTGGAGAACGCGACAAGCGTGTCGTAGCTGAAGTCCATGACGGCCTCCTCAGTCTTCCGGTTCCGGCGGCTGCTCGGTGGCCGCGGTGTCGCGGTAGGCGGCGTCGGTGAGCCGTCCCAACACCTGCAGATAGGCGACGAGGGCGTCCATCTCCGTCACCCTGGTGGTCACGCCGTCGAAGGCGCTGACCTCGGTCGCCTCCCCGTACCGTTCGGAAACGCCCGCGGCGAAATCCGTGTCAGGCGTGGCCTGACCGTAGGCGTCGCGCGTCGCGTTCTCGATCATCTCGTCGGTGTAGGGCACACCGAGCGCCTTCTGCGCGGCGAGATGCCCCGGCAGGTCGTCCATGCGCAGCGCGTTGCGTGCGAGGAATGCGTAGGCGGGCATGTTCGATTCCGGGACCACGTCCCGCGGGTTCGTAAGGTGCGCTACGTGCCAGAAGTCGGAGTACTTGCCGCCGATGCGGGCGAGGTCCGGCCCCGTCCGCTTGGACCCCCACAGCATCGGCCTGTCATATTGGGATTCCACGGCGAGCGAGTACGGTCCGTAGCGCTCGACCTCGTCGCGCAGCGTGCGGATCATCTGGCTGTGGCAGGCGTAGCAGCCCTCGCGGATGTAGATGTTGCGGCCGGCCAGTTCGAGCGGCGTATAAAGGCGCATGTCCGGCGCCTCCTCGACCGTCTCGTCGATGGTGAACAGCGGCGCGATCTCGACGATGCCGCCGACGCTCGCTGCGGCGATGATCCCGAGGACGAACAGGACCGCCGACCGCTCAAGCTTCCGATGGAACATTTCAGCCATGCTTCACTCCCCCGCGACCACGGCGGCGGACACCGGCTCGTCCGCGGCGCGCGACGCCTGCGCCACGTGTCGGACCGTCATCCACATGTTGTAACACCCGACCACCGCGCCGATCAGGAACAGCAAGCCGCCGAACGCCCGGGCGATGTAGTAGGGATACATCGCCACCAGCGAGTCGATGAACGAGTAGGCGAGGGCGCCGTCCTCCGTATAGGTGCGCCACATCAGGCCCTGGATGATGCCCGAGTTCCACATGGCGAAGACGTAGATCAGCGTTCCCGCGATCGCGAGCCAGAAGTGCACCTCGACCAGCACGGCGGAATACATCCGCTCCCGCCTCCAGAGGCTCGGCACCAGCGTGTAGAGCGAACCGAAGGTGATCAGCGCCACCCAGCCGAGCGCGCCAGCGTGCACGTGGCCAACAGTCCAGTCCGTGTAGTGGCTGAGCGAGTTCACCGGCCGGATCGCCATGAACGAGCCCTCGAACGTCGAGAGGCCATAGAAAACGGCAGCCGCCATCATGAAGCGGAGCGTCGCGTCGTCGCGCACCCGATGCCAGGCGCCGTTCAGCGTCAGCAGCGCGTTACCCGCCGAGGCCCATGACGGCACCAGCAGCATCACCGAAAACGTCATCCCCAGCGTCTGCACCCAGTGCGGGAGCGCGGTGTAGTGCAGGTGGTGCGAACCAGCCCACATGTAGAAGAACACGATGCCCCAGAAGCTCAGGATCGACAGCCGGTACGAGAAGATCGGCCGCTGCGCCCGCACCGGCAGGTAGTAGTACAGCATGCCGAGGAAGCCTGCCGTCAGGAAGAAGGCGACCGCGTTGTGGCCATACCACCACTGCACCATCGCATCCTGCACGCCGGGCCAGATCGTGTAGCTCTTGGCGCTGCCCCAGGAGACCGGGATTGCCAGGTTGTTCACGATATGGAGGATCGCCACGACCAGGATGAAGGCCATGAAGTACCAATTGGCGACGTAGATATGCGGCTCCTTCCGCCGCGCGATCGTCGCGATGTAGAGGACGAAATAGGTGACCCACACGATCACCAGCCAGAGGTCGGCATACCACTCGGCTTCGGCGTATTCCTTGGACTGCGTGACGCCGAGCAAATAGCCGGACACGGCGAGCAGGCAGAACAGGTTGAAGCCGAGCAGCACGAACCACGGGCTGACCTGTCCCGCGAGCCGCGCCCGCGACGTGCGCTGCACCACGTGAAATGAGGTCGCGATGAGCGCATTGCCGCCGAAGCCGAAGATGACGCCGCTCGTATGGGTAGGGCGCAACCTGCCGAAGGTCGACCATCCGGCGTCGAACGCCAGATCGGGCCAGGCGAGCTGGGCTGCAACCCACACTCCCATGAACATGCCGAAGACGGCCCAGACCATGGAGAGCGCGATGCCGACCTTGATAGGGTCATCGTAGTAGGAAAGCGCCCTGTCGCCCGTAGGTTCGGGTTCGTAGAACCTCGACATGATCAGATAGGCAATCACGCCGCCGAACAGCATGACCATGACGCCATGCACGCCGAGGACGTCGGTTCGCCCCAGCACCGCCATCGCGGCGCCGACCACGGCCACCGCCACGGCGATCAAAAGGGCGTTTTGCCGTTCGGACGCTGTAAGCTGTTGGATCATCTCGCCCCCGTTAGCGTGATCACGGCCGCTGCGGCCAATACATCAGATGTTATCCGACAATACTCATCGGGCAACGCGCTGCCCAGCCGCCGGAAGGCGGAAGAACATTGCGAGCTTGAGGCTCTCGGCGATCCTCTCCGCGCGCTGGACGAAAGCCGTCGCGACCTCCGGAGCGCAGAGGTCGGCTGCCGTGCGCCGGAAGATCCCCAGCCAGATGTCGAAGTCTTCCTCGCGAACCTGTTTCAGCTTCATGTGCGCGGGCACCGGGCGGCCGCTGTAGGCCCCGTTCTTCAGCATCACGGCGCTCCAGAAATCGGTGAGCTTCTCCAGATGCGGCTCCCAGTCGTCGCCGATCACACCGTCGAAGATCGGGCCCAGCCTCTGATCGGCCCGCACACGCCTGTAGAATTCGCGCACCAGTCGGCCGACGAACGCGCGATCGAGATCGGGATGCGCGACAGGCAGTTCCGGGGCCGGACGGGGCCGCTCAACTGGGAGGATTTTCATCACTGTCGACAACCTGAATAACGGCACCCATAGGTGGAACCCCAAAGCTTTATCAAGGAACGAATGGTCGCACGCCGCGAGCCGGCGAGAGCGCGTTCTGGGCAGAAGCTAGGGGGCATTGCGGCCCGGCTCTTTGCTCCAGCGCAACGACCAGCAAGGTGGAGGCTGCTTTGCTACCGCTTTGCTGGAGGATTCTCAGCCATGGAACCGACCGGCCTCGATCCGGCCACGACCGTCGACGAGATCATGCGCCGGTGGCCAACCACGATCCGCCTCTTCATCCGCAATCGGATGCTCTGCATCGGCTGCCCGATTGGCATCTTCCACACCGTCAGGGACGCATGCGACGCCCACGGTCTCGACGAGGCTGCCTTCATGCGGGAGCTGCTCGCCGGCATTCGGATGGGCCGGGGCGAGTTACGGTCGGCATTCGAGGCGCTCGACTCTCCCGTCGAAGACGAAGGCGCTAGCGTTTGCGGTTCTCGGCCACCAGCATCAGGTCATGCGGATCCGTCACCGTCACCTTCTGGCGACCGCTGCGCACCAATCCTTGATCTTCCCAGGCGCTCAGCAATCGGCTGACCGTATGAAGGGTGGTGCCCGTCAGTTCGGCGATCTCCTGCCGCGTAATGGGAAAATCGATCTCGATCCCTTCGGGGGCTTCCTGCCGGACTGCTTGGCCAGCCTCAGAACGGCATTGGCTACGCGCTGCTCCACCTGCGCGGAGGAAAGCTCCATCACCCGCGTCTGGGTATCTCGAAGATGCGAGCCGATCGTCTGGTAGACGCCGTTCGCGAACCCCGGGAAGCGCGTCTGGATGTTCGGCCAGACGGAATTGGGCCATGACAAGGCCACGCAATCCACCGCGGCCACGACGGTGGCGGGATAGGCCTTCAGGCTCATCGCCACCGCAATCCCGAACAGCTCGCCCTCGTTGATGTAGCGCGCGACGACCTGGTGTCCTTCCGGCGACGTCTGGACGACCCGGATGTGGCCCGACAGCAGGAGGAAGAAATGAGTGGCTTCCGCTCCCTGCGCGAAGATCTCCGTGTCCCGTGCGTAGCGCGCGGATCGGGCCGCGGACAGGATCTCGTCGAGTTCTTCTGACGATAGTGCCAAAAACGGCCGCAGCCCGGCTATCAGCGACCTGTCGAGGGCCGGCATGGCTTTGATCCTTTGCGTCCTCGACCTTTACGACAGATCTTCTACCCTCTGTTAACGCCGTCGCAACCCTCTGCAGGCGGCACCCGCAACATTCCGGGTTTGACATAGTTGCCGTCGTTTGTCCCAGCGCAAAGAACGGCGCGCCAGGGGGTCTAGGAACACCCCGCAACAAGAAAAGACCTGCATCAGAAGGAGAAAGAAGATGAACAGGCCCTTCACCCTCACCTTGGCCGTCGTGGCCATGCTCGCCCTACCGATCCCGGCGAGCTTCGCCGCCGATCATCAGGTCCTGATGCTGAACAAGGATTCCGAGGGGCGCGCGATGCAGTTCGAGCCCGCCTTCCTCAAGATCGCGCCCGGCGACACGGTGACCTGGGTTGTCCAGGACAAGACCCACAACACGGAGTCGATCGCCAAGGCCATCCCCGAAGGCGCCAAGGGCTGGAAGGGCAAGGTCAACGAGGAGGTCAAGGTGACCTTCGATGTCGAGGGCCTCTACGGCTACAAATGCCTTCCACACGCCGGAATGGGCATGGTCGGCCTAATCCAGGTCGGCGAAGCCGGCGCCCCCGATCCGGCGATCGCAAACACCGTGCCCGGCAAGGGCAAGACGCGCATGCAGGAACTGATCGCACAGGCTGGAGGGCAGTGACATGACGAAGATCAACGACAAGAGCGCCGTCGCCGTGGCGGAAGAGGCTGCGATCAGCCGCCGCAGCCTGTTGGCGGGATCCGTCGGCGCGGCCGTCGGCGGCCTGCTGGTCGCCGACGCGGCCCTCGCGCAGTCTCATGGTGCGCATAGCGCCGCCGGCACCGTCGACAGGACCACGACTGCCGGCCACGCGCACTACTCTGGCAGCCTCAGCAACCGGATCTATTCGATCAATCCGCAGCATCCCGATCAGGCGGACGTCGCGGAGAACCCGGCTAACGTGCCGCCGCCGATCACCAGGCGCGAGCCGGCGACGGTGCGGGTCGATCTGGAGACTGTGGAGGTCGAGGCTCCGCTCGACGACAGGGCGCGGTACCGCTTCTGGACCTTCAACGGCAAGGTGCCCGGGCCATTCGTCCGCGTCCGCGTCGGCGACCAGGTCGAGGTGCACCTGAAGAACCATCCCGACAGCTGGATGATGCACAATGTCGACTTCCATGCTTGCACGGGTCCGGGCGGTGGCGCGGTGGCAACGACCGCCGCACCGGGGGAGGAGCGAAGCTTCACCTTCAAGGCGCTCAACCCAGGCCTCTACGTCTACCACTGCGCCGTGCCACCGGTGGCGCTTCACATCGCCAACGGCATGTACGGCCTGATCCTCGTCGAGCCTGAGAACGGCCTGCCGCCGGTCGATCGCGAGTTCTACGTGATGCAGGGCGAGATCTATACCGAGGAGCCGTTCGGCAGCAGCGGTCTCCTGACCGAGAGCATGGACAAGCTGCTCAACGAGCGGCCCGAATACTTCGTCTTCAACGGCCATGTCGGAGCGATCACCGATCATTACCCGCTCAAGGCCGGTGTCGGCGAGACCGTGCGAATCTATTTCGGGGTCGGTGGCCCCAACTACACCTCCGGCTTCCACGTGATCGGCGAGATATTCGACAGGGCTTATCAGCTTGGCTCGGTCACCAGCGAGCCGATCACCAACGTCCAAAGCATCTCGGTGCCGCCCGGCTCGGCCAACATCGTGGAGTTCAAATGCGAGGTGCCCGGCCGATACGTGCTCGTCGACCACGCCCTCTCCCGGGCAGAGCGCGGGCTTGCCGGCTACCTGATCGTCGAGGGTCCCGAAAACCTTGAAATCTTCAACGCGCCGCCGAACCCTCACGACAGCGGCCACTGAGGAGTGCGCGCAACATGCGAAACCTGATAGCAACCACCATTCTCCTGGCCGCGGCAGTCCCTGCCGCGGCGCATGTGGGGCTCGCCCAGAGAGAGGCAACGATCGGCTCGACCTACCGAGCAACCCTCGTCGTCGGCCACGGCTGTGAGGGCGCGACCACGACTGAGATCCGCGTCGAGATTCCGGAAGGCTTCTACAACGTGCGGGCCATGCCGAAGCCCGGCTGGAAGCTGGAGATGACGACCGGCGCCTACGACAAGCCCTTCGACAATCACGGCACCCAGATGACGGAGGGCGTGCGGCAAATCACCTGGTCGGGCGGCGAAGTGCCAGACAGCCAGTTCGATGAGTTCGTCTTCCGCGGCACCTTCGGCGGCGATCTCGAAGTAGACAGCAACTTCTACTTCCCAGTCATCCAGACGTGCGGTGACGCGGAGGCCGCCTGGACCGACATCAGTGGCGACAAGGGGGCGGAGAACCCCGCGCCGTCGGTGACGATCCAGCCGGAGGCAGCCCACCGGCACTGACAGCGCCGGCCCGCTTGGCCGCTCTGACGCGGTCGGCAGGAGCTGCGTGTTAGGACGGCGCTCCTGCTGATTCGTTTTTCTGTCCTCCTTGACGCGCCGGATGAGTTGCATGCCCTCTGAAACCCGGCCCCGCGGTCACCGATTCTCGATCACTCGGCCAGAGCGCGTGATCCTCATCCTAACGAACCTGCGAGCCCGCGAGCCGCCATCGTATTCCGCCCCGATGGAACGCAAACGGGTTCCGGAGGGCGACGCCAAGGACGGCGCCTATGAATACCACCCCATCCCAATGGAGCTCACAGCGTAGGAGCCACAGGACTACTTCGACTCACCGCCCAAAACCGCCCGCGCTTGTCGGGAGATGCCTTCACTCCGCGAAGATGGGTGACTGCGTTGGGTGCCTGCGACAAACACGCCTTAGGCCAATCCAAGGCTCCACTGTCCGCTTGTGCACCTTCCGGACTGTCGAAACGTTTCTACAATCCGGCCACGAGCGCTTAGACAGGAGAAGTCGGCAAGCGTCGCGCCGCCATAGGGTTTGACGGATCGTGCAGGCTTGCAAGATATGCTGCGGCTGCAAGGGAATGTGGCTCGATACGGTCGCTCGGCCAGCCGTCGACGACCAGGGCGTCCTTCAAAGTCTCGCCGAGGACGGTTGCGGTCTCCTTCAGGATCGCTTCCGTTTTCCACATCGGCGATCCCCGGTCCCGGCAGTAGCTGCGGAGAAACACCAGGAACGAGGCAGTTGACTCGATAGCGGCTGGCTCAGGCGCAATTTCTGGACCCGGCACCCTTGTCGGTGCCGTTACGGAGGCACCCGCGACGTCCTCCCGTCGATCCGCAGCTGCGCTTTCTGCGGCATCTGACGATCCGGCTTCGGCTGTCGAAGGCTCAACGGTTTCCGCTTCTGTCAAAGCCGCTTGGGCTTCGGCAACCAAGCCGACATCGCCTTCCCCGCGTGCGGCCCATATGAGAATCGGCAGCGCCTTGTCGGTGAGCCAACTCTGCAAGTCGCGTTGGCTCGGCCAGCTTTCCTCGCCGCCGAGGTCGAAGAGCATCTCGATTACCCGCGCCCAGCCACTTTCCTTCGAGAAGCGGACCGGTGTCGGCTTTCTGCTGTCCCATGGCGCTGGCTCGATGAAGGCGCACAGGTTGTAGAGTTCCACCTGAGCCCAGCGCGCCTCCATGGTGATTGTCTCGGCGAGCTTGCCCTTGAGCAGGCGAGGTGCAGCAAGTGCATCCTCGATCGCCGCGATGATCCGCTCTATCCTGTTCCGGACTTCGGGGAGATGATTCTTCTTGGCAGCGTGGAGAAGACGCAGTCCAGCGAGACCGCCGATATCGGCGGGCCGTACGGCTTCAGTTGCCGACCGATTCTGCTGGCCGAGGATCATGGCTTTCGCCTGCCTGTGTGTCGGCCTTGCGTTGCCTAGGTAGAGGTCAAGCAGCGCTTCGACCCGATCGGGATGCGAGGCCAAGGTGAGCAGTGTCGAAGGATGGACGCCCGCCTCGACCAGACGTTTGCGATACGAGCCGAGATGCTCCGCGACCCGCATATGGGCGTAGGCGTAGGTGCGATGGCCTGGCCAGCGCAACGAACACCATCGACTGAAGGTCTGATCCGGCACCAGGTCGCGCGCGCTGATGAGGGCCTCGCCCTTCTGAAAGGTGCTCTCGGTGTCCTTGCCCAGCGCTGTGTCGAGACGCGCGTCTGCCGCCTGCAACGCCTTGCGTTCGCCGTCCCGCAGCGACCCATAGAACGTGGCCATTTTGCTATCCATCGCGGCTGTCTCCCGAGCTCGATCCCACGTCATGGCGGACTAATCCGGTGGCGCGCCACGTTGGCAGGACGCGCAGTCAATCAAGACACTAATGGCGGCGTCAACCGCAGATGCCGGCGCCGGACAGCCCAGGCGAGAAACGAGAGCAGCGCCAGTTCCAGACCTCATCGGCCTCCGGCCTGCGAGCTCAGGACGATCGATCGATCCACCCTCCCGGTAGTGTTCCGTTTTGCGCCCTCAAACCGCCCGGTTCTGGCGCTCGCGCCCGCAAATTAACCATTCGATCGGGCGCCGGCTTGAGATCCCCATAGGATCCCGATCGGTTGCGGCCGTTCACGCAAGGGTTGTGAACAGAGGCAACCTCCACGGGTGCGATGGCGCCGTTGGAAGGCGCCGAACTGGCAACATGACGGGAGGGTAAAGCGTCCATGCTCACCACCAGAGGTCTCGGCAACCGGCGACAGATCACGCGAGGCACCGTCGCGGCACGGCTGATCGGCCGCCGCCATCGTGTGCGCAATCTGGGCAGGGCGTCGTCGAATTGCGAGGACGACGACATCGGCCTGCTGGTCGACGAGGCGATGAAGTCCGCGCTCGCCGGAGCGACCCGCGATGATCGCACACTCGGCGCCTACGCTTCGCTCCACGGCTTCTGTCATGCGGCGCTGATGCAGGAAGGCAGGCTGGTCGAGGATGCGATCGCCGCCGCAGTCCGCCGCAATCCAGAACTCAGGCTCGTACCTTCGAAGCCGCTGCCGATCGTGCCGGCCGCGCAGGAGATGCTGATGCGCACGCCCCCGGAAGAAATCCAGGGCGTGCGCTTCCCCTCTCGCGTGCATGCGTCGGAGACCTACAGACCCGACCTGTTCATCGTGAACCGCACGAGACACTCGGCCCTCATCCTCGACGTGAAGCGGTCGCTGAACTCCCACCGCCCGCAGGAGATCGACCGGTTGCGATTCCGCATGCTGGCGGTGGCGGCCATCGCGCCCGAGTGGATCGCCGAGCACCAGGGACCGCTGCTGGTCAGCGTGGAGACTGCCATCGTCGATGCGGCAGACCAGGCATCCGATCCGGAGCGTGGTGTGTTCCGCCTGTCCGAGATCGATACCCTGCTCGAGACGGAAGGCACGGTGGCGTTTGTCCGCGCCGCGCGCGCACAGTTCTCGCGTCGCGTGCAGGACGAGCTCGCCCGTCGCTGCGGGGTGCTGGCATCGAGTACGCCCGTTGCAGACTCCGGCACCATCGCCGACGTCGCCGAACAGGTGACCAGCGCGAGAGCAGCCATCATGGAGCGCGCGCCGATGGCGGCACCCGCTGTCCAGTTCGGCTTTGCCCGCAGGACCGGCGTGCACTAGCGCGCATCCGTCGGCCACCCACACACTCCACACCTCCTCCATCCACCCAACGGATCGCGCAGCTATGGCCGATCCGGCAGGAGACCTGCGCCCATGCGTCGGCTGCAACCGCCTACCCGCTCAACAAGCGAAGCCCGGGCAAACCCGCTCCCGGACCTCTTCAAGACATTCGATGGCCGTGCCTTGCCCGCACCCAACGTCAAGCCGCGCATGCTGGCAGGATCCGACGAGCTGCAGAGCGTGCTCGGTCATTCCGCGACCTGCATCGCGCTCAGCCGCAAGGGCGCGCTGTCGTCGTGCGATTGCACACGGCGTCCGATCGAGGACCCTGCGGTGGTGATCAGCATCGTGGTCCAGTATGTCCGCATCTCCGGCAACGGCAAGCGCCCGCTGCCGGCCCTGGTCACCGAGCTTCTGTCGCGTCAGATCGAAGCCGGAGACCCTGCCTGCAGGGTCATCGCCAACTGGCTGGTCGGACTGGACCTGATCGACGAGCGCGTGCTGCGCCGGAAGTCCGGCACATGAGCGCGCGGTTGGCCACTCCCATCGCTCCGCCTTCGGCCGAGCGCGCTCCCGATCACGAGCGCCTTGCCAGGCATCTCATCCGACGGCTGCGGCGCAGGCTGGAGAAGCAGGCAATCGATCGGGCAGTTGATGACGAGATTCTGCTTCCGACGGTCTCGCAGGTCGATGGCGTCCAGACGCGCAGGCTCATCGCACACCCGCGCATGTTCGCGAAGACCAGGCGAGAGATCGAGCTGTTGATGCGGCGGTTCGCATCGACCCACGCGCCGGGGTCTGCCGCGGCGGCCTCGATCAGCGATGATGACGACGAATACATTTACCGCATCGAGCGCGATAACGAACTTGCTCCTAATCCAAAGAAGCGCGCAAGCCGAGCCGCTTCGCGTGGATCGGGGCCGGCTCAGCTGGATGCCGCACGTCACGGACGACTTACCGCCAAACTCATGATGGAGGTGCGTCGCGCCGCCGGTCGCCCTCACGCAGCCGAGGTCGCCACGGTGCTGCTGCTCGCCCGCTCCGTCACGGAAAGCGGCATGTCGCTGGCGGACATCATCACCAGCCTGCGCGCGCCTTGCCCGGTAGTCTCCATCGTTGCATCTGTTCCCGGCTTCGAACGCTGCTTCCTTCATCTGCTGCGGGAAGGACAAATCCTCTCCGGCGCGGTTGCGCTGGCGACGTTCCACGAGCTTGGCAACCGGAGCACGGTGCGCTTCAGCGGCCGGGCACCACAACACTCTCAGGTCGCCGTGTTCGCCGGCACCAAGCACGACTCGGACGATCCGGATCATGTCGACAGGCTCATCGACCAGACGGCGTTCGCGGATTGCCCTATCCTGGGCGTAGCCGAGGATGCCGATCGACTGCCTGAACGATTGAAGTCAGCCGCGCAGCTACAGCTGTCGACCGGACCGCTCGACGCCGACCTTGTTCGGAGGTTGATCGTCGAAGTGCTCGGCGAGAGGCCGGCCGCTCCGTTGTCGGACGTGTCCTGTGCACAGTTGACGGTCGCCGACCTGGCGATGGCCATCCGGCCCGGCGTCAGCCCCGACCGGGCCGCCAACGTGCTCATGCAGATCGCAGAATTGAGGACCGCCGGCGCTGAAGCACGAACCGTGGCGGCTGGTTCCGGGGAGGCTCGCAAGAGCTCTTATACGGAAAAGCGAACCACCAAGGCAGGTCGCGGCGATCCCGGCTCGGGCAGCGAAATCATAAGGCCCGCGCCAGTCACGGTCACCGGTGCTGGCACCGAGAGCGATCGCTTCATCCCCCGCGTCGAGATGCTCTCGGGCTATGGCGACGCGACCCGATGGGCGCTCGCGCTCAAGGCCGATCTCGACCTCTGGCGCGGCGGCGATCTGGCCTGGGAGGAGATGAGCGCCAAGCTCCTGCTGTCAGGGCCGCCCGGCACGGGAAAGACGACGTTCGCCAAGGCGCTGTGCAACAGCCTGCAGGTGCCGCTGATCGCGACGTCGGTCGCGACCTGGATGGAGCCGGGCTACTTCGGCGACGTCCTGAAGCGCATGAAGGCTGCCTTCGCCGAGGCAGAGGCGTTGAAGCCGTCGATCCTCTTCATCGACGAACTCGACGGGATCGGAACGCGCAGGCAGCGCGGCGAGTGGGTCGAATACACCAACGGCGTGATCAACCGTGCTCTCGAACTGCTCGACGGCGCGGCTCGATCCACCGGCGTGATCATCGTGGCGGCAACCAACCACCCGGAGATGATTGATCCCGCTCTGCTGCGCTCGGGACGGCTGGAGACGCATATCGCGATCCCGCCGCCGGATACCGACGCACTGGTCGGCATCCTGCGCCATCACCTGAAGCACGATCTCGAGGCCGTCGTAGCGAACGCCCCGGTTGCAGGCATCGCACCGTCTCGGGGTGGATCGCCGGCGAACATGCCGGAGATCGCAACGCCTGCCACGGAAGAGGTCCGCTGAGATGATCACGTTCGATCCGCGCGAGGTCGCACGCTCTCCAGGGTTCGATTACCACTATGAGCGGCTCTCCCGCCTGGTCGCAGACATGCGGTTACTGCGCGATGGCGCGGCCGTCGGCGAACTGGCTCTGGAACCGCCGCTCCTTGATCAATGGAGGCTTGCCGTCCGCCCGGCGCCATGCCTCGTAGGGCTGTCGACGGGCCATCCAAAACTTACCGGCCATGACAGGCCGATCCACACGTCTGACCTGTGGCTGTTGTCCTCGGACGGCGCGTGGGCGCGCACCCTGTCGCGCTGGTATCGCCTCGGAGAACCGGCCGAGGGCGGCCTTCTCCCGTCCCGGGCGCCGTGACCGCACACCCTGACCAACCAGCACGCTGCAACCGAAAGACACGCCCGAACGAATGGAGGGCAGCCAGATGAACATCTACACAGGAGAAGCTTCGGCCACCGATGCCGTGCTGCGTGCCCTTGCACGTAAGGCGGTTGGCATGAGCGGTGCCGATATAGAGAGGATCGTGCGCGAGGCGCGACAGAAGGCACGGCGGGAGCGCCGTGGCCTCCACTGGTCGGACGTGGACGGATTGCTGTCAGCATCACTCCCCACCAGACCAGAGAGCCTGCGATGGCGGATGGCCCTGCACGAAGCCGGACATGTCGTCGCGCGCGTCGCGCTCGGCCTCGGAACGATCAGGTCGGTCTCGATCGACGGCCCGACCGGCGGCATGGTGATGAGCGAGGCACCTGCCGAGGTGGCGGAGACCGAAGCGTTCCTGTCCTCGCAGCTCGTCGCCATGCTCGCCGGGCGTGCGGCGGAAGAGGTACTGCTCGGCTCCTGCGTCGCAGGGTCGGGTGGCGGGTCTGACAGCGACCTCGCCCGCGCCACCGATCTGGCGCTGCAGATGGAGGTGTCGTTCGGCTTCGGCGCGCACACACCTCTCCTCCATCGAAACGCCGCGACGCTCGGCCCGATGCTGATCGCCCGACCCGAGATCGCGAGCCACGTCAGCGAGCGTCTCGACTCAGCCTATGCGGCAGCAAGACAGCTGATCCGGAGCCACGAACCATCCGTCCGAAAGGTCGCAAAGGCCGTGATCGAACACGCGGTGCTGGAGGGACTGGAACTCGAAACGATGCTGGATTCGCTGCGGGAAGACCTCGGCCGAAGCAGCGCCGGCATCGATGAGGAGCCCCGACGCCGAAAACGTGAGTGATGCTTAACGTCGAGATTGGGCGAGGGAAGCCGACCACCCTGCTGCTCACACGGTTGCCTCCCCGCCACAAGATCTAGTGGTGGGGGCCTCGCATGCGAATCCTAAGCGCTTTCAAGGAGGTGCCGGCGGAGAGCCGTGTCGTCGCACGGCGATCTCGGAGCGACCTCGAGTCCTTTAGGAGGCCTGCCCCACAAGCCGTCAGCGCGCCTCGCCTGCAGCCGACTGAATCCATACCACCCCAAGCATTCGTTCAAGAATTCGAGACAATGATCTACAAGGACTAGAATCGAAATAAATACACTCTTCCCCTACAAAATGTTGATCTAGCGCGCACCTGGGTCACTCGTAAGAGATCAACAGGCCATTGATGAAGACATCCCCATCAGGCAGCCCTTCGGGATACCGTTATATTTTAGGTATTGAAATCAAGCGCCGCTATGCGCTTACGTTGCGGATGCCGCTTACCAGATTAGTGTCAAAGAGTGAGAGGTGGGGAGGCACATGAGCCGCAAGAGAACATTGCAGGACGGCAGTCCCACAACGGAGGCGGGACACCGATCAGGCCGCGCGGCCGTGCCACCCGTCTCGGTCGTCCGCTTGACGGCTCTCCTTCCCGACCAGCAGAGAAGAGACAGGTCGAGCGGGTTTGCCTCGAGCGCCACTGACAGCCGCTCCAAGATCGTAGTCGCATCGCTAGATGGCCACCCAGCCGTCTGGCTAACGCACGTTCGCCGCCGAGCGCCAATAGCGACTACGGTGCGCACGGTCCACGATCGTGTCCGGCATGCGACCTCGCTCTGCTTTGGCGCAGACGCATCCAACGGCCGGTTTACAATGGAGGCAGGTCCCTGACGTGCGGCCGACGAAGCCGAGAATCACGACCTCTTCCATGCACAGCCAGTACGACCATGCCTTAGAAAGGGAGTGCCATGAGCAACTCTGCAACCGAACCGGCAACCCGCCTGATGAACACGGCGCAGGCCGCTTACTATTTGGGGCTAGCTCCATCGACCCTGCACAAGTGGCGAGGAACGGGCGAGGGTCCGGAATTCATCCGTCTGAGTCCACGACGCATCATGTACGAGCGCCCTGCTCTCGATACCTACCGAACAGGCCGCCGGTTCCATTCGACGTCGGAGTACCTGCCACGCAACAAGTCAACGACGGCTCCGCTAGCCCAGGGTTCCTATGCCACCCCCAAGCACCCACGACCCCGGACGTCGGTGAACGTTCCGCCGGTTAACAAGAACGGTGAACCACCAATTGGCCCGAACGACTAGCCAACAATCAGGACGTTGAGAATGGGTCGGGCATGGCTGATGTCCGGCCCATTCGCATTTCCGCCGACCCGTGTGAAGCCTTGGCGACTCACGATTTTCCCGCCGCGCGGTATGCGTCGGTGCCGACACGGTGCCGACACGGCCGTTTGGAAGCCGGCTGGGGGCTGCCGGCGAGGCTGTTGTAAATGCGGAAAAAATGCTTGTACATCAAATGGATAGCGCCACCGAAGCGCTGGCAGGGGCAGCAGGGCTCGAACCTGCGACCTGCGGTTTTGGAGACCGCCGCTCTACCAACTGAGCTATACCCCTATCGGTCGCGGCTTCTAGTCCGAACCACGTCGGACTGCAAGCCGCGGAAATGGAAATGGCGGCCCGAAGGCCGCCACTCCGAAAGCTCTTGGAGTTATTCCGTGATGCTGGCGACGATGCCGGAGCCGACGGTCCGGCCGCCTTCGCGGATTGCGAAGCGCAGCTTCTCCTCCATGGCGATCGGCACGATCAGCGCCACGTCGACCGACAGATTGTCGCC